>NZ_JBKEED010000023.1:0-66520 GCF_047975725.1 Demequina sp. | reverse complement strand
CTCACCACTTCGAAGGCGCGTAGTCCTTAAGGAAGACCCCGAACAGGTCCTCGCCCGCCTCGCCCCGCACCACCGGGTCGTACACCCGAGCAGCGCCGTCGACCAGGTCCAGCGGGGCGTGGAAACCCTCCTGGGCGAGTCGCACCTTGGTGGGGTGGGGCCGTTCGTCGGTGATCCAGCCCGTGTCAACGCTGGTCATGAGCACCTGGTCGGTCTCGAACATCTCCCGGGCGCTGGTGCGCGTCAACATGTTCAGCGCGGCCTTAGCCATGTTGGTGTGCGGATGGCCCGGTCCCTTGTACCCGCGCTCGAAGACGCCCTCCATGGCCGAGACGTTCACCACATACGACCGGCCAGAGGCCGATGCGCTAGCGGCCGCCGCAAGAGAAGGCCGCAGCCGGTTGATCAGGATGAACGGTGCGGTCGAGTTGCACAGCTGGACTTCGAGCAGCTCGAGAGGCGTGATGTCGCCCACCGACTGTACCCACGAGTTGGTGCCGTGGAGGTCGGGGACCAGGCCGCCCGCGTCGATGGCAGTGCCGTCGGCAAGCCTGGCCAGCGACGACGAGCCTGGCGCCAGAGCCTGATCGGTGAGTCGCTGCGCCTCTCGAGCACCCGTCTCCGCCAGGTGGGCGGAGGCGAGCAAGGGATGCGTCGCGGCGGAGGCCTCGATGCTGAGGGGGTGTGTGTCCGTGGTCCGACCAAGCGTGAGTAGGTGCGGACCTTCGCCGTCGGCCCACAGGCCGTGCGCAAGGGGAGCGTGCTCGGCCTCGACGAGCGGGGCGTAGGCGCCGGGGGAGCGGCGCACGGTCTGCGCGGCGTTGTTGATCAGAATGTCCAGCGGCCCACCGGCAGCAACGGAGTCGGCCAGCGAGACCACCTGTGCGGGATCGCGCAGGTCGACGCCCACTACGGTGAGGCGGTTCAGCCACTGCGCGGCGTCGGGCATCGCCGCGAAGCGGCGCACCGCGTCACGCGGAAAGCGCGTGGTGACGGTGAGGTTGGCGCCGTCGCGCAGGAGCCGCAGCGCGATGTGCATGCCGATCTTCGCTCGGCCACCGGTCAGCAGAGCGCGCTTCCCACGCAGGTCGGTGCTCGCATGCCGCTTGGCGTGGCTCGTCTGGGCGCACGACGGGCAAAGCTGGTGATAGAAGGAATCGACCAGCGTGTACTTCTGCTTGCAGATGTAGCAGGGCCGCGCCTTGAGGTACTCGCCCGCCGTGGGGGTCGCAGCGCGCGCCTCGAGCGTGAGGCCCCGTGTCTCGTCATCGATACGGTCCGATGCGCCTGTCGCCGTGGCAGCGACCACGGCAGTGTCGTTGGCGGCAATGGTGGCTCGCCGTTCCCGGCGCCTGCTCTGCTTGACCGCCTTGATCATGTGCGCGGTCGCGTTGCGCACCGTGACGAAGTCGGGGTCTTGCTCATCGACATCGCTCAGCGAGGCAAGAACACGCAGGGTGACCTCGAGATCGTCGGGGGAGATGCGATGCTGGCCTTCGGCGGGTGCGGGCGGTGTGGACACTCGCTCCATTTTACGGACACTCCGGCCGGCTCAGGCCGTGGTGAGAATCGACTCCCGCCGCTCCAGCAGGTGCGAGACGCGCGAGGCGTTGTCTTGCGCACGGGCCGCGAGCTCCTGACCGAGCGTATCGAGGCGCCGCCGAATGTCCTCCGCGCTCGCTTTGGCTTGGGAGATGCGGTCCTTGACCATCCAGTCGCTGATGATGTTGTCGAACGCCACGTCAAACACGCCCAACGTCGTGGACATCTCGACACCGTTGACCGAGGCGACGTCGAGGTCGGCTAGCTCTACCGACAACCGCTCGAGCGCCCGATTCGCATCTGCGAAGGCTGCCGTGGCGTCGTTGATCTTCGAATGCTTGACCATGTCGGTGACCAGGCCACCGCCAAAGAAGGTGTCGTAGGTCGACCAGCCACCCGCACTGCTCAGCGTGGACTGCGCGCGGTCAAGGGCCGCGATCGCGCCTCGCAGAGTGTCGACGGCCTCGGTGATCTCGCGCTGACGTTCCTCGGCGACGCCCAGCTCGCGGGCAATCTCTGCCAGGTCCGTCGCGTGCTGGCTGCCGGCTTCCTGCAGCGCCACTTCATACACGGCAAGTGCCCGAGCATAGGCGCCATCCGCGTCGCGGAGCGCGTCATATTCTTCGCGCACGCGTGCATCGTCGGCCATGGCGCTATCGAGACGCTTGCGAGCCGCGGCGACCGCGAGCGCGGCGGCGTCGGCCTCGGCGCGTTCGACGCTCAGGCGATCCTCGGTGTTGCCGCGCAGCGCAGCCCAGATCTTGGTGGGCGACAGGTGCTCCAGACGCCGCACGTCCTCTTGCTCCACGTGCAGCGTGTTCTCCAGCGTGGCCAGTTCCTCGTGCCGGGAAGCGACGAGGGCTTGGGTAACCTTCAGCCGAGCAGCGAGCTGCTGACGGCGAGCGCGGGCCTCGGCAGCCGTGTGCACCGCTGCGGACAGTGCTACCAGGGAGGGTTCAGTCACCTGCTCACTGTGTCACACGATCAGGTTCACCCTGAGCACGGCCTGAGGGCGCATCGGCCGGGCAGAGCCTAGCGACGGGTCGAAACCGTCACCGTGAACTTGGCGTTGCGCGCGACCTGCTGGGTGGGGCCAATCTCGCGCTCGAGCAACGGGCGGTAACGCAAGCCGGAGTTCCACACGCACCACAGGCGGCCGCCGGGCCGCAAGACCCTGGCCACGTCGGAGAACATGCGGGGCGCGATGAGGTCGGTGACGGCGGCCGCCGAATGAAACGGCGGGTTCAACGCGACCGAGGACACACTGCCGGAAGGCCGCGCACGCAGCATGTCGTCGCGCACCACCGTGACGCGGTCCTCGAGGCCGTTGGCGCGGATCGTCGCTTGCGTAGACGCGACCGCCACCGCCGACTGGTCGCACGAATAGACGTGCGCGCCGGGATGGCGGTTCGCGAGCCACGCTCCCACGATGCCGGTGCCGCAGGCCAGATCGATGAAGGGATCGTCGTGCGTGCCGCCGGGCAACTCATGGGGAAGGCTGTCGAGCAAGAGCCGCGTGCCGATGTCGAGCCGAGCTCCCGCGAAGGCGCCACCGAATGCCCGTACCTTGAGCCCGTCGACGCGCGCGGCCGCCGGCACAGGGTCGCGGCCCTCCCGCGGCGCTCGGGCGATGAGGACCCGCGACTTTTGTCGAGCATGGCTAATGTCCAATTGCCCAAAATGCTCGCTGAGGACCGCGTTCATCGACAGCGACATGTGCTTGAGCCGTCCGCCCGCGACCACGACCACGGAGGGGTCAGCGTGCGCGGCGATGAGACCCGCGATGTCGCGGAGGGCGTCCAGGGACCGGGGGAGTCGCAACAACACGACTCGCGCGCCGCTCACGAGCTCAGGGGAGAGCGGCAGGGCCTGGTAGGTCCCGGCAAGGCCCACCCGGGCCGCGTTCGCTTCCAGCGCCCGCTCGCCGGTGAGGGCATCGATATGTGTGCGGACTCCACGAGCACCGGCATCGGCCGCCCCCATGGTGAGTGCCCCCAGCGTGAGTGCCCCCAGCGTGAGCGCCCCGTATGCGTCGTTGATCACCACGACCCCGCCGGCCTCGGCAGCCACACGCAGATCGGCGGACTCGTCCAGAATGAGCCGATCGGCAGCGTCGACGGCAACGAGGCCGGGCGCCTCCACATCAGGCCAGCGTCGCAGCACGTCAAAATCCACGAGGACGAGCCTAGCCGTGGACATCTGGCTCACCTCCCGCCAGCGAGCCCCCGCGGCTCTGAGAGGATGGCCGCATGCCTGAGCCGAGCAACCACCAGGGCCGGATCCGCCTTCCGGCTCCGGGCGCGCGCGTGGTCGTGCGATACCTGCTCGACTCAGGCGAGGCCACAGACGCGCTCGGCGAACTCCTCAGTGTCGATGCCCACGAGGTGGTGGTGGACGGCATCCGTGGAGTGGTGCGCATCCCCGGCCCGAGCATCGTCGCCGCGAAGCAAGTGCCACTGCGGCCCGCACGCAGGCCCCGCAACACCGCGTAGCCTTCCTGCGCGCCGCCCCACCTACCGAGCGGCGCCCCACCTACCGAGCGGCGCCAGGGTGGCCGATGATCACCTCAGCCTCGTCATCTTCGAACACGACCTCGTGTTGGCCGTCGGGATCGGTGAGTTCGTTGAGCTCGGGGTGGGGCTCGCCGCCGCATTCCTCGCACCACTTACGCATCGCATCGGCCCGTTGGCCCTCTTCGCGTTCCCACTTGTCGCGGGCCCGCTCGACCGCCTCCGAGGCCCGGTCGAACGACCTGTCCCCAAAGAACATGTCGATCACGTCGCCAAAGGCGTCCGACCAGTCGCCTCCAAGGCCGTGACCGCTGGCCTTCATCCCTGCGCCCACCGTGTTCTCGTAGGCCTCGAGCATGTCGTCGAGCGCCTGGTTGTAGTCGTCGAGGGCGTCTTGAGCGTCGTCAAGGTGCTCGTTCTCGTCCTTCAACAAATCGTCGCAATACTCCTTGCTGGGCATTCGCGCCTCCTCAATACAGGTACAGAGATCTAGGACAGCGTGCTCGCGCTGACCGCCAGGGACGCCCACAACCCCAGCGACCACGAGCCGTTGATGCTCGACGGCAGCGCATCGAAGGCAGGGCGCACCTCGCGCACCAGCCACACGAGCCACGAGTCCTCCGCTTCGCTCGCGAGGTCGCGACGGTCCACGAGGTATCCGCCCGGCCCGCCCCAGGCGGCCTCGAGCACCTGCAGTCGGGTGCGCGTGTTGTTGTTGGTGAACTCCGCGAGCACGTCCGGCGAGCGCACGGCACGAAGGTCGATACTCGTCCCTACCCTCAAGCCCACGTAGCGAGGGTTGAAGTGGGGCAGCACCAAGGTGCGCTGGGAGGTCGGGGTCTGCACGCGCAGGATCGATACCCGCTTGGACTGGTTGACCTGGAGGTCTTCGATGCCGACCACCAGCCCGCGCAGGCGCGACAGACCTGTAGCGGGCGCGGCATCGAGTGCACCAGCCCTTCCACGAGGCACGTCTCGGGCAGCCGACCGCCACCGCTCCGTGAACGGGCTGGAGCCACCTGCGAAATGGGCGGCGAGCATGCTGCTGGCGGCCACGGTCAATAGTGCTCCCCGCAGTGACTGGCCAATCGCGACTGCGGTGGCGGACACGTCGGGGCGATAGTGCACCTGCGTGGCGCCCCGGCCCGTCCACGCCTGAACCCCCACAGCGTCACGCCCTAGGGCGGCCACCCACGCGCGCGCCCGAACATCCTGAGCGGCCGCCAAGGCGGCCACGTCGTACTCCGAGGTTCGCGTGGACTGTAGGGAACGGCGCAAGCCAGCCAGCGCATCGGCCGTCTCCGTTCGGGCCTCGAGCGCACGGGCCGCGACGTCCGCGATCGCTACCTCGCCGGTCAGGCGCTGGCGTCCCCGCGCGGTCAAGGTGGTGGCGAGCCCCACCACGCGTAGGCGGGTCGCCTCCGTGATGCCCGCGTCGACCACACTCTGCGCGTGGTCGATCAAGGCGGCGGTGGTCCGGGCCGGTCCCACGGGTCCTAGCGCTAGCTTGTTGATGAGTGCCAGATCGTCGGGGGAGGGGCTGTGTCCCTCGAGGAGCGCTCGCCGCTGGGCGGCTGGGAGCTTCCTGTCGAGCCGGCCACTGTCGAGATAGTGCTGCGCGCGCGCCTGGTCCGCACGGGCCGACGCGAGCAGCCGCAGCGCGGTCCGGCACTGGCGCAGGCGGGCAGTGGCCTCGCGGTCATAGTCCGCACCCGCGTCAAGGACGGTGTCCGGTGTGACTGTCCGCAACCGACTTCGCGCAGCGACCACCCGCGCGCGAATGGGGGTCGCCGTCGGCACGCTGGGCGCGGCGCGCATGGCAGCGACGGTCGCGCTGGCGGCGTCCGCAATCGCCTCGCACGCGAGCGCCACGGCGGTCGCGGTATCGGGGGCATCCGGCATGGCGGATGCGGTGGGACCTGGCATGGCAACCCCCCTGCACTCACAGCAACGTGAACATCAAAACTGTTGCACAAAACCGACAAAAGCGACAACACTTGGAGGGTGAGGGCGGAGTTCCTGGTGAACCTGCGTGCAGCGACGCACGACCGGACCTTCGAGCGGTCGCTCGGGTGGCCCGGGTATCTGGTCGCCCCCGACTACCTCACCCGAGCGGGCGCGACTTTTGTGGCGGCCCTGCCAGCCACGCGAGAAGTGATGGTCGACAACGGCCGCTTCGACGAGGTGGGGCGCATCTCCGGGCAGTTTGCTGGCCAGGCCCAGGCCGTCCTGGGTGGCCTGACGGACCGCACTGGTCGTCCGGTGACCGCCGTCGACGCGGTCCTCTCGCGCCTGTCGTCGAGCAGCGCCGATGCGCTCGCTGAGCTGGCATCCCAGGTGGCCGATGCGGTGGCTGGCTCGGGAGGGGGCATGACGCGCGAGGCGCAACTGGAGCTCGAGCCGACCGCGGTGATCGGACACGAAGACATCCTGGCGGCGTGCCTGTTAAGGCTGGGCTTCCATGTGGACCTCCTGGCCCGTGGCCGCGAACGACTGCGGGCACGCAACCGCGCCGTGGCGAGGGCCGCCGTGCGCGAGGCGCGCTCCTTGCCCGGCAGTGGGGTGCGGATCCACGCGGTGGCCTCCGCACACGACTACGACACCGCCTTCGATGCCGGACGAGAGTTCGCCGCCGCGGGTGTCGAGCATGCAGCGCTGGGCTTTGGCGCCTACATGGCCGACGACTCCTACGTGGGCTCCTATAAGGCGCGGGGCAGGCGGGTAGCGCTCGAGCGGCGGGTGCCGGCCCGCTACTTGCGCACGGCGCTCGTGGCCAAGGGGTTGTGGGACGGATGGGCACAGGTAGGCGGGGCACCTCGTTCCTTTCACTTCTTGGGGCTCGGCGCTCCAATCATGGTGGGAATCGTGGCGGTGGCGGCCGTCGAGACCCCGCTACTGACGTTTGATGCCACCAGCCCAATCCGGGACGCCGTCGAGGGCACGTTGTACGTCGACGACCCCGCTCCGCTCAAGGTACGCACGCGGCGCGTGGCCCAACTGATGATGGACGACCCGCGTTATCGCTGGAGGTGTCAGTGCCCGTTCTGCCGCAGGTTTCTGGCCCAGGCGCCCTTCGACCTCGACGCCGCCCGCGCCTGGCGCGCGGACCATCCCCAGCGAGCCATCGCGGCAGGTGACTTGAGTGGGGTGGCGCCCCTCGCATCGGCCCTCCCGCTGCTCGCGGAGCCCCGAGGGGGTCCCGCGCGTAAGGCCGTCGACGTGGCGCGCATGGGCCACAACCACTGGGTACTGCGGCGGATCGTGAGCCAGGTGGCGCGGCAGGGGAGTCGGGACGCGCTGTTGGGGCACGTCGACGGCGTGGTGGCGGCCTACGAGGCGTCCACCAGTGGCGCGCAGTTCGCGAGCGCGGTGCGCAATGCGCTGACGCTGACGGTGGGGTCTCCGTGGCGTCCTGGGCCCGGCGTGTGAACCTTCACGCTCGGTGAGCGTGCCGGGACCGCGCGCGGGCGCTGGCCGGGGTAAGTTCTGCGCATGAACGTCATCACCGGCCAGCAGATCTCCCTCACCTACGGTGCCCAGCGCGCCACCATCGCGACGCTCGGCGCCGCGTTGCGCGAATACGTGGTCGACGGCCGCGAGGTGGTGATCCCGTTCCCTGCGGAAGAGCTGCCCGCGGCCTTCCACGGCATGGTGCTCGCGCCGTGGCCCAACCGCCTGCGCGATGGGCAGTACTCGTTCGAGGGTGCGGACTTCCAGGTGCCGGTCTCGGAGCCCGACCGTGGCACCGCGCTGCACGGCCTGGTGTGCTGGGCGCACTGGACGGTGGCGGCGCACAGCGAGAGCGCGGTGACGCTGACCTACGACCTGCCCGCGAGCCCGGGATACCCGTTCCAGTTGGCCCTGGCGACCACCTACGCGCTGGGCGACGAGGGCCTGACGATCTCGACGCACGCCCGCAATGACGGCGCCACCGCGCTGCCGTACGGCCTGGGCTTCCACCCGTGGTTCGCTCCTGGCGGCACTGCTCTCGACGAGTGCACGCTGCAGCTCGACGCCACCGAGCACGTCACCGTGGACGAGCGGCTGCTGCCCACGGGTGCGGTTCCCGTCGACGGCGACTTCGACCTGCTCGCTTCGCGTTCGCTCAAGGCAGTCGCATTCGACGACGCCTGGGTAGGCGTGAAGCCCGACGCCGACGGCCGCTCGTGGGCCCGCCTGGGCTGGGCGGACGGCCGCACGGTCGAGATCTGGGCGGATTCCGAGGCCAAGGCGTGGCAGATCTGCACCGGCGACCAGGTTGCCGGCGTGACCCGCGCAGGCGTCGCCATCGAGCCCATGACGTGTATCGCGGATGCCTTCCGCACGGGGAAGGACCTCATCACCTTGGAGCCTGGCGCCGAACACGCGCTGGCCTGGGGTATTCGCCTGGTCTGAGGGATCGGACGCAAGTCCCGATTGCGACTGCCCAAGGTCCCGGAGGGGGCCGGTCACCAGGTGCGACAGTGAGAACACCAGGCCTTCAAGGAAGAGGTGTCACTGTCATGGCTTCATTGTTCGATGAGTTCCAGCTCGGGGATCTGACGCTGCCCAACAGGGTGATCATGGGGCCCATGACCCGCGCCAAGGCGACGCCGGGAGGCGTCCCCACCGCCATCATGGCGACCCACTACGCCCAGCGGGCAAGTGCGGGTCTCATCATTTCTGAAGGCACGTGGCCCGAGCGTCGCGGCCAGGGCTACTGCGATATCCCCGGCATCGCGACCCAGGAGCAAGAGGACGCCTGGCGGACCGTGACGGACGCCGTCCACGCCAAGGGCGGCCGCATCTTCCTGCAGATGGAGCACACCGGCCGCGTGGGCCACGAGATCAACAACGGCGGGCTGCAGATGGTGTCGTCGACCACGGAGCGTGCGGACTTCTTCATCTACACCCACGAGCACGGCATGATCCCGATGACGGACAACGTGCACGAACTCACGACCGACGAGGTCCACGAGGTCATCGAGTCCTACTACCAAGCGGCGGTGCGGACCAAGGCGGCCGGGTTCGACGGCATCGAACTGCATGCGGCCTCGGGGTATCTGCCTCACCAGTTCCTGTCCGACGTGGCCAACGGTCGCGACGACGAGTTTGGCGGCACCGCGCGCAAGCGCACCGAGTTCACGGTGCGGGTGCTGCGCAAACTCATCGAGGCGTGGGGATCCAGCAAGCGCATCGGCGTGAAGATCTCGCCGAACATCCTGTTCAACGGCATCTCTGAGGACCGCCCGGATGCCACGTACTCGGTGCTCTTGGACCGCCTGAACGAACTTGACCTGGCGTATGTGGCGTTCCAGACGCCCGAGAGCCTGCGCTCGCTGGCGGGCAAGGACAACCCCGAGATCGTCGACGGCGAGATCTGGCACCGCTACCCCTACGAGTTCATCCGCGAACGCTACGACGGGGTGGTGATCGCCTCGGGTGATCTCACCCAGGAACTTGCCCAGAACGCGCTCGCGCACGACAAGGCGGACCTCTTCGTGTTTGGGCGTGCGTACATGTCTAACCCCGACCTCGTGGAACGTATGCGCCACGGCTGGCCCGTCACTCCCGTCGACATGCGCCGGGCGTACGGCTCGGCCGATGCGGAAGCTGGCTACAACGACTACCCCACCTATGAAGAGGAGATGGCGGGCCAGGGCCACATCACCGCGTAGCGCGCACGCGACGCCCAGAAGTGGGCGAGGTCTACGCGAACCCCGATGGGGGACCGGTGGGGGCTAGTCCAGGAAGATGTCGGGGAACAGTGCCTCGTCGGGCGTGCCGGGAACGGCGGCGTAAGCGGCGAGGTCCGTTACCCCGGCACCGGCCAGGACATCCTCGACGATGAGCGTCTGCCCGTTGACCTCGGCGGCCGGTGCCGTGAGCACCTGGTGTGCGGCGTCGGCGTAGATCTCCGGGGTGCGACTGACCCGCATGAGTCGCTCGCCACCGATGACGTTCTGCACCGCCGCCGTCGCGATCGTGGTGCGCGGCCACAGGGTGGCGGCGGCGAGCCCGCGCTCACCAAACTCGGCCGCGAGGCCCAGCGTCACCATGGTCATGCCGAACTTGGCGAGGCTGTAGCCCGTGTGGGCACCCAGCCAACGAGGGCTCGGGTTCAGCGGCGGCGACAGCGACAGCACCCTCGGCGAGGAGGATTCGAGTAGGTGCGGCATGGCCGCCTGCGACAGCATGAACGTGCCGCGCACATTCACGTCCTGCATGAGGTCGTACTTCTTGGGCGCGAGCTCCGCGGTAGGGGACAGGTCGATCACCGACGCGTTGTTCACGACCATGTCGATGCCGCCAAAGCGCTCGACGGCACCCGCGACGGCGCGCGCGATGTCCTCGTCGCTGCGGACGTCGCCCACGACCGCGAGCGCTTGCCCGCCCGCGGCCTCGATCGCCTCGGCCGCGATGTGAATGGTGCCTTCCAGGCGTGGGTGAGGCGTGTCCGTCTTGGCGAGCATCACGACGTTGGCGCCGTCACGTGCCGCTCGTAAGGCAATGGCGAGACCAATGCCGCGGCTGCCGCCGGACATGAAGATGGTGCGGCCGGCGAGGGTGGCGTCGCTCATCGCAGTCCCGCCCGGGCCGCGCTGGCCGCCGCGAAGGCCGCGACGCGCCCCCGGGATTCCTCGGTGTCGTACGCCCGGCCGATGCTCGCTGCCTCGTCCGCGAGCGCATCGGAGAAGCTGCGCGTGCCAGCCGCTCGGACGAGCCGCTTGGCCTGCCCGAAGGCCTCGCTCGCGCCCTCAGCCCAGGACGCGGCCACCTGCTGGGCGCGCTTGAGGGGTTCGGAAGAGACCTCTGCGACGAGGCCCCAGTCGAGGGCGGTGGCCGCGTCCAGGGCCCGCGGGGTCAACAGGATTTCCAGCGCCCGGCGGTGCCCCACCGCCTGAGCGAGCAGTGTGCTGACGCCCAGGTCGGGGGTGAGACCAATTTCCGCGTACTTGCCCGCGACACGCAGGTCTTCGCCTGCGATCACCACATCTGCGGCGAGCATCAGCCCGATCCCGCCCCCGGCGACCGCGCCGTGCGCGGCGACGACCACGGGGATCGCCGACTCCACCAGCGAGGCAATGCCCTCGTGGATGACGTGCGCGCCCGCGGCCACGTCGCTGCCCGCCACCCCCGCCGCGGCCATGGCGAGCACGTCGCCGCCCGCGCAGAACGCCGGGCCCTCGGCGTGAATGAGGATCGCGCGGGTGTCCTGGGCCCCGACTGCGGCGAGGCACGCGTCGCGATATGGCTCACCCATGGCGAAATCGAAGGCGTTGAGTCGCGAGGGCCGCGCGAAGGTGATGGTCACGATCCCGTCCTGGGCCTCGTAGCGAATGTGCTCGGGCATGAAACCTCCTGGTGCATCGGCGTTGATGCTGCTGTGGCCATCCTGTCATGGGCGTAGGGCTTGCGGTATGGCCGATGCGGGTGCATGCTAGCGATATATCGTTCACTATCGCTCGGAACAGGAAGTGGTCATCGTGGGCACGGACAGCAACTTTGACCGGCACCAAGCCGCGGAGGCGATGCGCACAGCCTTCGACCAGCTGCGCGGCACCTTCGATCGCCAGGTCGGCCAGCGGATGGGGCGTGGGGACGTGCGCGCAGCCGTGCTGACCCTGCTGCTGGAAGAGCCCATGCACGGCTACGAGATCATTCGTCAGATCGAACAGCGCACTCACGGGCGCTGGAAGCCCAGCCCCGGCTCTGTGTACCCGACGCTGCAGATGCTCGCCGACGAGGGGCTCGTCCAGGTGGAGACGGAGCAGGACCGCAAGGTCTACTCCCTGACGCCCGAGGCGACGGAAGAAGCGGAAGCCTCTGCCGCATCGGCCCCATGGGAAGGCAATGCGTTCGACGCGAGCGGCTTCGGGGTCGTGCCCAAGGCCGCCATCGACCTCGCGCAGGCGGCGACCCAGGTGTATCGCAGTGGCACCACCTCTCAGCAGGAGCAGGCCGCGGAGGTACTGGGCGAGGCCCGACGTAAGATCTACTCGATCCTCGCGCAGGACTGACAAGCCCCTCGAGCATCGGGGATCAGGGAGGTCCCCATGCCCGAGACGGTCCTCGACCGCGCTCGCTACCGTCGGCTGCTGCGCTTCGCCGCGCGCCACTTGATCTCGACATGGTGGTACGAGGTGGTGCTGCCCTTGATCGGCTTCAGGGCCGTCGCGGACCGCCGCCGCGCGAGCCGGATGCAGAACTTCGCGAGGAAGTTCCGCGCGCTGGCCGTGGAGCTGGGCGGATTGATGATCAAGATGGGGCAGTTCATGTCCTCGCGGCTCGACGTGTTGCCGCCCGAGATCACCAAGGAGCTCGAGGGACTGCAGGACGAGGTGCCGGCGGCGCCGTTCGATCAGGTGCGCATGCTGGCGGAGGCGCAGCTCGGGGTGCCCCTCGAGCGGGTGTTCGCCTCCATCGATGCGGAGCCCGTTGCCGCAGCATCCTTGGGACAGGCGTACCGCGCCACGCTGGGAGCGGACGACGCGCGCAGGGCGGGCTTCGCCGACGTGGTCGTCAAAGTCCAGCGGCCAGGGATCGGCGCGATCGTCGAAGTTGACCTCGCGGCGCTGCGCCGGGTGGGGCAGTGGGTGCGGCGGTTCCGGCTCGTGTCCGACCGTGTCGACGTGAAGGCGCTCATTGAGGAGTTTGCTGCGGTCTCGCTCGATGAGATCGACTACTTGCACGAGGCCGCAAGCGCCGAGCGCTTTGCCGCAGACTTTGGGGACAACCCGCGCGTGCGCGTGCCGCAGATCGTGTGGGAGCGCACGTCGCGGCAAGTGCTGACCCTTGAGGACGTCTCCGCGATCAAGATCAACGACCGGGCCGCGTTGCGAGCGGCCGGCGTGGACACGCGCGAGGTCGCGAAGGTGCTCGCGGACATCATGTTCGACCAGCTCTTCTTGAACGGGTTCTTCCACGCGGATCCCCACCCCGGCAACCTCTTTGTCCACCCCGCGCCTGCGGGCAAGCGAGCGGACGAGTGGACGCTCGCGGTGGTGGACTTCGGGATGATGGGCGAGGTCAAGCCTGGAGTTTCTGAGGCGCTGCGCCAGCTCTTCATCGCCTCGGCCAGGCGTGACGGGGCGGGCATGGTCGCCGCGATGCACCAGGCCGGTGTGCTCCTGCCGCAAGCCGACACCGTGGAGCTCGAGAAGGTCATGTCAGAGGTGTTCTCGCGCTTCGGCGGCATGGGCCTGGCGGAACTGCGCGACGTCGACCCCCATGAGTTCGCCGACTTCGCCGCCGAGTTCAGCGATGTGATCCTGAGCTTGCCGTTCCAGTTGCCAGAGGACTTCCTGCTGGTCATACGAGCGATCTCGTTGACCTCGGGCGTCGCGACCGCCCTCGACCCGCGCTATAACGTGTGGGACTCCATCGATCCGTACGCGCAGCGGCTGCTGCGCACTCAAGGCGCGAACGTGGTCGGCGACTTCGGCAAGGAGGCGCTCGACCTGGTCGGCATCGCGTGGCGTATGCCGCACAAACTCGATTCGGTACTGACGCAGCTTGATTCTGGGCGCCTGCCCGTCACCGCGCCGCGACTCGAACGCACCATCGCGTACCTCGAGGGCACGGCGCGGCGGCTGATCGCCGGGATCGTCTTCGCGGGGCTCATACTTGCGGGGGCCATGGTGCGCAGCGACGATGCGTTCTTGGGCAACGTGTTCATGCTCAGCTCGCTGGTGCCGCTGGCGATCGCGGCGTTCGGGGGCAGGCCGCGTCGAAGGCCCTGACGCGGGCGACGCAGGGGTGCGGGCGGTGCGGCGAGGGGCGCCTGCGTGACCCTGGTCTACGCGTAGCACGCGCGGAACGCGCGAAGATGGGCCAGGTCTACGCGAACCCCGGGGGAGGGGGAGCGTGGAGGGGGCGGGGAGGTGGTGCCTGGCCCGGTTAGTGTTATCCCACTCTCGTCGCGCTCGGAGCGCGAGGGCCAGAAAGGGCGTGATGGCGAAGCTGTACTTCCGGTACGGGGCGATGAACTCCTCGAAGACTGCTCTGTTGCTGACGGCGGCGTACAACTATGAGGAGCGCGACCAGCATCCCGTCATCGTGAAGCCCGGCATCGACACCAAGGCTGGTGAGGACGTCTCGTCTCGCATTGGACTGTCCCGCGCTGTCGATGTCCTGTTGCAGGCGGAGGACTCCCTGATCGAGAGGCTCGAAGCACACAGGCCACTCGACGCGACCGACGCCGTGTTCATCGATGAGGCACAGTTCCTGACGCCTGCCCAGGTCGACGAGGCCTTTGTGGTGGCCGTCCGGCACGGCGTTCCCGTGCTGTGTTATGGACTGCGCGGCGACTTCATGACTCGGTCCTTTCCCGGCTCGCTGCGACTGCTCGAGATTGCCCACGCGATTGAGGAGCTGAAGACCATTTGTCGATGCGGTTCTAAGGCGATGTTCAACGCTCGGATCGTAGGTGGAAGGTTTGTGTCGCACGGCGCTCAGGTCGCCATCGATGGCCAGCAGGCCGACTACGAGTCCCTGTGTGGCCGGTGCTACCTCGCTGAGGTGGGCCCCATCGCGAGCGCCTGAGGCACCAAGGTCCCGCGCGCGCCAGGCTTGTCGCACCTACCGTGGGGCCGTGGACTGGTTCTATGACCCTGAGCGCTCGTATGAGGACAACTACGCGAACGGCCCCTTTGGCGCCTTCGCGGGGCCCGCGCCCGCCCTGCGAATGCCGGCAGTCTCGCATGAGTTCCTCGGTGTAGAGGTCGCCTCGCCCTTCGGAATTCCTGCTGGTCCGCTTGTCAATGCGCGGTTTTGCGCCGCGGCCTTCGCCCACGGCTTCGACGTCAACGTCTACAAGACCGTCCGCTCGCGTGCTGTCCCGTGCCATCCACACCCCAACGTCCTGAATGTGGACGCGCCCGTGCCGCTGACCTTGGAACGTGCCCGCCAGCCCCTCGTGGCTTCGGCGCACTACGAGGGCGCGCGGTCCATCTCGAACTCGTTCGGTGTGCCCTCCCAAGACCCCGCCGTCTGGCAGCCCGACATGGCCGCCGCAGCCGCCGCGGCTGGGCCCGGTCAGTTCCTCATCGGATCCTTCCAAGGCACGCGTGGTGGCGGCGAGGAGGCCTACATCGCGGATCACGTGACGACCGCACGGCTGGCCGCAGACACGGGCGTGCGGGCACTTGAACTCAACCTCAGTTGCCCCAACGAGGGCACGGGCAACTTGCTGTGCTTCGACACGCCCATGGTCACCCGGATTGTCCGGGTGGTGCGAGACGAGATCGGGGACCTACCCCTCATCCTCAAGCTCGCCTTCTTTCAGGACTGGGGTGCACTGACGCAGTTGGTCCAGGCCACCCACCTGCTCGTGGACGGCTACGCCGCGATCAACACCATCGCCGCGCCACTGGTCGATTCCGAGGGGCACCCGGCACTGCCTGGCGAGGGCCGCGAGGTCTCGGGTGTGTGCGGTGAGGCCATCAGTTGGGCCGGGTTCGAGATGGTCGATCGCCTGGTACGCATCAGGGCCTTGCTCGGCGGGGAGTTTGCCATTGTCGGCGTAGGTGGGGTCATGGACGCGGGCGACGCGAGCGAGATGCTCGCCGTCGGGGCCGATGCGGTGATGAGTGCCACCGGTTCCATGATCGATCCCGCGCTCGGTGCGGCGGTACGCGCCGCCTAAACAGGCGCGCCACGACACGCCGATGGGCGGTGGCAGTTTCCGCCCTACGATCCAGGGCCGAGGGCGTCGATAGGGACCTTGGTCCTACCGCCTGTCAGACACGAGATCTAGTGTTCCTACACGCCTTGCGACACCATATCTAGTGGTTGCGCGGCGATATTCACGCAAAGTTCACGCCCAGGGGAGAAGCCATGACCACCGCAGATCTGGCGCGGCCCGAGACAGCATTTGTCGCCGCGCACGCCACCCGCCTGACCGTCGTGAAGCGCGACGGTCGCACCCTGACCTTTGACGACGCTCGCATTCGCATTGCGCTGGTGAAGGCCTTCGCCGCCGTCTACGGCGAGCTGACCGGCGAGCATGAAGCCACCATCGACCGGCTCGTAGCCTCGATCGACCGCGAGCTTGACGCGCGCCACGACGGCTCCGTCAAGATCTACGAGATCCAGTCCGTCGTGGAGCAGGAGCTGCTTGACGCCGGCCTGTACGACATTGCCCGTGCCTATATCGACTACCGCGTGGACCGCGACTTCGCCCGTGCCAAGGCCACCGACGTCAATCACTCCGTCAACCGTCTGCTGGACCAGGACCAGTCGGTGGTGCACGAGAACGCCAACAAGGACGCGAAGGTGTTCAACACCCAGCGCGACCTCACCGCCGGCATGGTGGGCAAGGCCATCGGGCTCAGGATGCTGCCCGAGCACGTCGCAAACGCCCACCAAAAGGGCGACATTCACTACCACGACCTCGACTACCACCCGTACTCGCCCATGACGAACTGCTGCCTGATCGACTTCAAGTCGATGCTGTCGACGGGGTTCCGCATTGGCAACGCGCAGGTGGAGCCGCCGCGCTCGATCCAGACCGCGACGGCGCAGATCTCGCAGATCATCGCCAACGTCTCGTCGAGCCAGTACGGCGGCTGCACGGTCAACCGTATTGACGAGCTGCTCGCTCCCTATGCCGCGCTGAATTTCGCCAAGCATGAGGCCGAGGCGGCCCAGTGGATCGAGGGTGCCGAGCGACAGCAGGCCTTTGCTGAGGCGCGCACCCGCAAGGACATCTACGACGCGATGCAGTCGCTCGAGTACGAGATCAACACGCTGTTCACGTCCAATGGGCAGACGCCGTTTACCTCGGTGGGCTTTGGGCTGGGCGAGGGCTGGTTCGAGCGCGAGATACAGCGCGCGATCCTGGCAATCCGGATTCGCGGTTTGGGTTCGGAAGGCCGCACCGCAATCTTCCCCAAGTTGCTGTTTACCCTCAAGCGCGGCGTCAACCTCGAGCCGAGCGACCCCAACTACGACATCAAGGAACTCGCCGTCGAATGCGCGACCAAGCGCATGTACCCCGACGTGCTCAGCTACGACAAGATCGTCGAGATCACGGGCTCATTCAAGGCCCCTATGGGCTGCCGTTCGTTCCTGCAGGGCTGGACCGACGAGCAGGGCCATGACGTGGTCGAAGGGCGCATGAACCTGGGCGTCGTGACGCTGAACCTGCCCCGCATTGCCCTTGAGGCGGCCGGTGACCAGGCTCGCTTCTGGCGCCTGCTTGACGAGCGTTTGGCGACCATGAAGGACGCCCTGATGTACCGCATCGGCCGGTGCAAGGAGGCCGTGCCAGGAAACGCGCCCATCCTCTACGTCCACGGTGCCTTCGGCAACCGGCTGGGCCCCGACGACGAGGTCGACACCCTGTTCAAGAACGGTCGGGCGACGGTGTCGCTGGGCTACATCGGCCTGTACGAGGTGGCCGCCGCGTTCTACGGCGGGCAGTGGGAGGACAACGCCGACGCGAAGGCGCTCACTGTTGCCGTGCTCACCACGCTGCAAGATCGTGCGCGGGACTGGAAGGCCGAGACGGGGTACCACTTCTCGGTGTACTCGACGCCGTCCGAAAGCCTCACCGACCGGTTCTGCCGGATCGACAAGGAGCGGTTCGGCTCGATCGAGAACATCACCGACAAGGACTACTACACCAACTCGTTCCACTACGACGTGCGCAAGAACCCCACGCCGTTCGAGAAGCTCGACTTCGAGGCGGAGTACGCGCCGCTGACCGCGGGCGGGTTCATCCACTACTGCGAGTACCCCGTACTCCAGACGAACCCCAAGGCACTCGAGGCGGTGTGGGACTACGCCTACGACCGCGTGGGATACCTGGGCACCAACACGCCGATCGACCGCTGCTTCGCGTGCGGATACGCCGGCGACTTTGACCCCACGGCACGTGGCTTCGCGTGCCCCGAGTGCGGCAACGACGACCCGCGCACGTGTGACGTGGTGAAGCGCACCTGCGGCTATCTGGGCAACCCCCAGCAGCGGCCCATGGTGCACGGCCGTCACAGCGAGATCGCTGCGCGAGTCAAGCACCTGCCGGGCTCCGTCCGGGTGGCACCGCAGGAGAACTAGGTCATGCATCGCACGCCCAACCCGAAGACGTGGAGATCGGACAAGGTCAGCCACGGCTACGTGGCCGACTACAAGCCGCAGTCCTTCGTTGACGGGGAGGGCGTGCGTTGCAGCCTGTACGTGTCCGGTTGCCTGTTCGCCTGCGACGGCTGCTACAACGAGGCGGCGTGGAGCTTCCGCTACGGGCAACCCTTCACTCAGGACCTGGAAGACCAGATCATGGTGGACCTCGCGCACCCCGCGGTACAAGGGCTGTCGCTCTTGGGAGGCGAGCCGTTCGTCAACACCCAGGTGTGCCTGCGAGTGGCGCAACGCATGCGTGACGAGTTCGGCGATACCAAGGACATTTGGGCGTGGTCGGGCTTCCGGTTCGAGGAACTCGCGGCCGATGTCCGCGACAAGCGCATGCTGCTCGAACTGGTGGACGTCCTCATCGACGGCCCGTACGACCAGGACCAGCGGGACCTGACGCTCGCCTTCCGCGGATCTGCGAACCAGCGCGTTCTCGACGCGCGCGCCTCGCTTGCGCAGGGATGCGCGGTTGCTCGTCCGTAGCGGCGCTGGGGCTTAGCGAGCAAATGCGCTGACCGCGAGTTCCTCGAGGTCGGGTTTGGCGGGGGCTTCAAAGCCACCCACACTGGTCGCGACGTACTCGAGGTGCCACCATTCGGGGCGTGAGCCTCCCGCACGTGCCCAGGTGGGGTGGACCCAGCCATACGCCGCGCCGTTCTTTGCCAGCCATGTCGCAGAGGCGTAGTCCAGGTCGACCGCCATGCCCCAACCGTGGTTCGAGGTGCCCGGGACGGCGGCGGTCGAGGGCTTGTTGGCCTTGGTCGCGACCTGTGAGGCGTAGGACCGGTATGAATCCGTGATCGAGATGTGTCGGCCCGTCGCGGAGTAGTACGCCGCATCTGCGGCTTCGAGCGCCTCTGCGGCAGCGCACTGGAGTTGGTGTGAGGTGTCGAAGTCGAGGGTGCACAGGCTGCTGGCGGCGACTCGTCCGTTGGAGCCCGCCACGCCGGTGGGCTTGCCAGTCCAGCCCCCCTGGTTGTTGCCAACGGCCTTCTTGTTCGCCGCCTTCCACTCCGCGCGGGCAGCCTCGACCTTCTCCTGATAGGCGGCCATCAGCGTGTCGTTGGCGGCTTGGCGCTCGGCATTGACGTCCTCGACCCAGGCTTCGTGAGAGACCTGTAGTTGTTCCATCGTG
The DNA here is from genome assembly GCF_047975725.1 of Demequina sp. Lineage (GTDB taxonomy): Bacteria > Actinomycetota > Actinomycetes > Actinomycetales > Demequinaceae > Demequina. Next base: position 47,221 of record NZ_JBKEED010000023.1, on the reverse strand, counting down.
GCGGCCAGCCCCGTCGTCGCGGATTCAAGGTCGGCCAGTGCCGTGGACACCTCATCGGCGTTCGAGCGGTCGACCTCCTGGGCCCTCGTGGCAGCGGCGCGCAGAGCCGAGTCGGCGCCAAGGGCGGCCGTGACGGTACTGCTGGTGACGACCCGACGGCCCACAGCTGAGATGAGTTCGGTAGACGACACCGTCGTGGCCAACGCCGATTGCACGCTGGTGTCCAGCGTCGCCAAGTCCTTGGCCAACTGCACCTCCTGCGTGGCGGCGTGGAGCGACTGTGCTTCCGTTTCGACGTCCGCGGTGACCTGATCGATGGCTTGTTTGGCGCTCTCAAGTTGCTCCGTGGCGGCCCGGGCTACGTCGGGGTCGTCGACCTCGCCGTCGAGAACGGCCGCGAGGTCCGTCACGGCCGCTTGAGCGTCAGCGAGGTCGTCAGTCGTGATGTCCGCCTCAATCTCGATCTCTTGGGCAGCCTGCGCCGTCTCGTCGACGTACTGGTCTGCCGAGGTGGCAGTGACGCCCTCCGTCACAATCTCCACGGACGTGGCGGCGTCGTTGGCCTCCTCCGCGGCTGCGGCGGCATCTACGATCGAGGCCTTCAGAGCATCAGCTGCGGCGGCCAGGTCGGACTCGTCCTCGAGTCCCTTGGCGCTGTTGACGACTTGTTCCGCCTTGGAGATCGACACATCGAGGCGGGTCTGGGTGTCTTCCAGCGCGGCGGCGGCCTCACGCGCGTCTTCAACGGCGTGATGGCGGTCGATCAGGTGGGAGCCGTGGGCGCTAAACAGGCCAATCGAAAAACACGTCAGCGCAACGGTGGCGGCCACGTGTCGGTACGGGCGGGGGATGAAATCCATAGTGGGGGAGGGTCGGGACAGTGGGCACACGCGCTCACCCGAAGGTGGGCGCGCGGCATCGCACACCGGTTCCGGGGATGAGGTGCTGCGCGGTGCGACGTGGCGGCCTTCACGTGACATGTCCGGATTTCCAGGCCGGGTGGCCCCCTCCCCTGGGGAGCGGGCCGTCAGATGAAAGCGCTACGGTGCGGTGCTACGGCGATGCAACGTCAGGACAACGACCACGACGACTGCCTCAGTTCCGGCTCGCCATGTGAGAAAGATCACGCCTAGCGCGTCGGGATGGTGCCCGTCGCGGGAGCAGCCGCGCGCGTCGGGCGGGGTGCTGCCATGAGATGCAGTGTGGCGGCGACGGCGAGGCCCACTGCGGCGATGATGGCGAGGGTGCCCAGGATAGGGAGCGCTCCGCGCGCGGGGTCGAGGAACGGGTAGGGCACCCATCCGTCCACGAAAGCTCGACACAGGAGGTAACCCAGCCAGCCAGCGGGCACCAGCAGCACAGTCCACCAGGTGCGCACGGGCAGGCGCATGCCGTGACCCACGAGGAACCAGTCAGCCACCAAGATCGCGCCCGACCCGCCGTGCAGAATGAGGTTCGCCCAGGGGAACACCGGAGTGGCAACCCCGGCGAGGAGCGCCCAGTAGACCACGCCGGTGATCACACCGTAGGTCGCCGCGTTCACCCGCAACAGCGCTACCCAGCGCGGCTCATTGCCGCCGGCGAGGGCCGCCGCGATGAGCGCGACGACGGCGCACACGGCCGCCAGAGGCGTGAAGTACCCAGGGAGCTCGCTCCAGGTGAAGGTGCCGTACGTGAGGTCGGCCCACGCCTGGACTCCCAGGGCAGCAAGAATGCCTGCGGCTGCGAGGAGGCGCAGGATGGCGGTGATAGCGACGTTGCTCACGTCCATCACTTTACCGAACCTTTGCGCGCACTCGGCGCAGGCTCGACCGAAGTGTGAGGAAATCCATATCTGGCTGGCGTGATCCGAGCTATGGGAGGCTGGAGTCATGTCCCCTCATGACCCGGCGAACCCCACGCCGCCGGCACTCGATGCGCGGCGAAACCCCGGGGACGCCTGGGTGGTGGCTCCCACGGGGCAGCGCTACTGGGGTCGCTATGGCGCGGCCGGGGTGATGATCGTGCATCCGGACAGGGGAGTGCTGCTGCAGCATCGCGCCCTGTGGAGCCACCACGGCGGCACGTGGGGGCTGCCGGGCGGCGCTCTTCACGAGGGCGAACTTCCGTTGGCCGCGGCGCTGAGAGAGGCTGACGAGGAAGCAGGCGCACCGGCCGATGCGCTCGCACCGTTCGCGACGCTCGTCGCCGACAAGGGGGTATGGCGCTACACCACGGTGCTCGCGAGGCTGACGCGAGACTACGTGCCCAGCGCCCATGACGGCGAGAGTCTCGAGCTGCGCTGGGTGAAGCCGCTACAGGTTTCCGAGTACCCGCTCCATCCGGGCTTCGCGGGAGCGTGGCCGACCCTCGCGAGGATGGTCGACCTGCGGCCTGCCCTCGTGGTCGACGCTGCCAACGTGGTGGGGAGTCGCCCGGATGGGTGGTGGAAGGACCGCCGAGGGGCGGCCGAGCGACTGATGGCGCGCCTGGGCCTCCTGCACCGGGTCGGTGTGCCTGCAGGGGAACTTGACCTGCCGGGTGAGCGGTGGCATCCACCGATAGAGGTCGTTCTCGAAGGAGCGGCCCGCGGTGCTGACGCGCTGGACTGCATTGAGGTGAGCGAGGCCCGCAGCTCGGGAGACGATCAGGTGGTGGACAGCACCAGGGCACGACTAGGCAACGGCGAACAGGTGACAGCCGTGACCTCCGATCGTGCCCTGCGCGAGCGGCTAGAAGCCCTCGGTGCCACCGTGCGTGGCGCTGGATGGTTGTTGCGCACGCTCGACCGCATCGCCTCGGACTAGTCGCGCGGTGCTAGCGCCTGGTCGAGGAACGTGCGGACATCGGACAGCATGCGTGCATCGACGCCGTGGCCGAGCCCCGGGTACGTATGCGAGCTCAGGTCGGCGATCGTGGGCAACAAGGCGCTCATGCGCTCAATGGCCGCGGGCCAAATGACCTGATCGGCAAGCCCCCGCCCCCAGAACACCGGTGCGGGGTGCTCGGACAGTCGCGCATCGGCCGGCTGAGGTCCATCGGTGACCAGCCCGGCGAGGACCACGGTCGCTGCGATGCGCTCGGGGCGGGTGCGCAACAACTGGAGCGCCATGAGTCCGCCCTGGGAGAACCCGACAGGCACGAGCGGCGTGTGGGGGTCCAGGTGCGTATCCACCCACTCCCACAGCAAGGCGGTCGCCGAGTCGATGGGCTCCTGCTCCGGCTCGCTGGGAAGCGTCAGAGGGAACCACGCGGCGCCGCCACCTGGCATCGGCAGGGGCGCGCGCACCGAGGCCCACGGCAAGGTGGGAAGGTACGGGGTGAGACCGGGCAAGTCGCGCTCGTTCGAGCCGTAGCCGTGTAGCAGGAGCATCACGGGACCCGTGGGCCCTTCCGGGATGGCAGGGTCGATCGACGCGAGATGGCTCAGAGGCATGTGACCAGTATTCCGCTCCTGGCGGACCCTCTCGCCCCTCAACGGCCCAGGTGTTTGACTGGCATCAGTGCCCGAAGGAGGCGCGCAGAGCCACGAGCGGAGGAGCAACCATGGCCGTCAAGAGCACCGCAAGCACCCTGTGGAGGGGATCGCTCGAGCAGGGAAGTGGGACGACATCATTCGGTACCGGTGTGGCGACGCTCGGCGTGCACTGGAAGGCGCGGTCGCAGGGCTCCGGCGACACGACCACGCCCGAGGAGCTCCTCGCGGCCGCACACGCCTCGTGTTTTGCGATGGCCCTGTCGCACGCCTTGAGTCAGGCCGGCCACGAGCCCAGTGAACTCCAGGTCTCGGCGGAGGTCGGCTTCGAGGCCGGCATAGGTGTGACCGGTTCGGTACTCAAGGTCAGCGGATCCGTCGACGGGCTCAGCCAGGAGCAGTTCGAAGGCTTCGCAAATGACGCGAAGGACAACTGCCCGGTCTCGCAGGCCCTCGCGGGCATCGAGATCACCCTCGCCAGTACATCGTTGCAATAGGACACGCCGCGTGTGAGGAATTTGGTTCGTAGCGATTTGATCTGGTAGTCAGTGCATGGTCCCCGGGGGTGGGCACGGAAGTTCTCTGTGCTGGACAGCCCTCAGGTCGCACCACCAAGCTGAGGAGCTGCACACACATGTCCTTACGAAGTATGCCCACACGAGTCCTGGCGTCTGCGGGCGCTCTCGCCCTCGCGGGCGCCGCCATGATTGGCGCCCCGGCCATCGGCCTCGCTCCGGACGCCCCCCTTCCCGGGGCCACCGGTATCCTCCCCGGACCCAACCCTTCGGGGGGTAACTGGGGAGACTGCGAGCCCGCCTATGGCCTGACGGATTGCTCGGCGAATACCTGGGGAGCCCCGAACATCTACTCGGCGTTCCAGGGGGTCGACAACGCGGCCAATGTGGTCGTGGGTGGCGACTTCCGTACCGGCGCAGGGTCGTCAGAAACCGAGGGACTGCTGGCGGTTGTCGGTGACGTGCTCTTTACTAAGGGCTACTCGGTTGGCGTCGTCGGTGCAGGCTCCTATGTGACGCCCGAGGACGGTGCCCCGATGCTGCTCGCCGCCGGCGACGTGACCGTCGAGGCCTCCCAGTCGGTGTCGATGGGTCTGCTGGTGAACGGCGAACACAGGTACGGCTTGCTGGCGATGGCCGGTGCACAGAACTTCCAGGTGCCGTCATGGAGCGGGGGAGCGTTCGGCAACCTGGGCAACACCGATCCGAGCGCACCGCATCTGCGCGGCGACTACTTCAACGAGCTGCTGTCCCTGGCCGGGCTGTCGGGCTACACGGTGACGACCGCCACGTCGAGCCGTGACATGAGCCCGTTTGCTGGACTGGCCGCGTTCAGTTCGCTCTTTGGGGAGCAGGGGTCGATCGCCCAGTACTCGCAGGGGTGCTACGCGCCGTTGTCCGATGCGGGTGTCACGCAAGCGCGCAACGCGGCCGGCGTTGTCGAGGTCTACCAGGGTGCCGTGGCTCAAACCGGGGGCGAGCTCGTCCTCACAGGAGACGGTTCCGCGGCACTCCAGGTGTTCGAGCTGCCCAGTGCGGCGTATGTGGCCACCACAGTGCGGTTTGCCAACATCGCGGACGACGCGACGGTCCTGATCAACCTCACCGGGGACCAGGTCTCCACGACCTTCACCAACTTCGAAGGCGACGGCCCCGGACAGGACTGGCTCTCCTTCACCACGCGCGTGCTGTGGAACATCCCCACCGCGACGGACATCTCGATCGGTGGCGCCTCGCAGTACCCGGGCTCGTTCCTGATCGGCAGCTCCGCCTCCCAGGCCAACCTCGGCGCGTCCGGATTCAACGGTCGCATCTACACCGCCGGCGACCTGGTGCACCAGGGCACCAACGGCGGTAGCGGCTCGGAGTTCCACGCCTACCCCTTCGAGGGCAGCCTGGCATGTGTGCTGGCCGACGACGGTGGCGATGGTGGCGATGGTGGTGACGAGGGCGGCACTGATGGTGGTGACGAGGGCGGCACTGACGGTGGCGACGAGGGCGGCACTGACGGTGGCGACGAGGGCGGCACTGACGGTGGCGACGAGGGCGGCACCGATGGTGGTGACGAGGGCGGCACCGATGGTGGTGACGAGGGCGGCACTGACGGTGGCGACGAGGGCGGCACTGACGGTGGCGACGAGGGCGGCACTGACGGTGGCGACGAGGGCGGCACTGACGGTACGGACGGTACGGATGGCACTGAAGGTACTGACGGCACCGACAGCACCGACAGCACTGACGGCACCGACGCCTCGGACGCCCTTGCGGCGACGGGAGCGGAGCATGTCACCGCGATGACCGCTCTCGCCGGTGTGCTGGTGCTTGCCGGCGTAGGAGCCTTGGCGATCCGCCGCCGCGCCTAGCGACGGCGACCCTAGAGCCGCCGGTGTGTGAACGCACCGGCGGCCAGGGTGGCCGCCACGGGCATGTGTTCGAGCTCGGCGGTGCTGCAGGTCAGCGGGTCCGCCTCGAGCACCACCAGGTCACCGGGAGATCCCGGGGTGAGGTGCGAGTGGGGGCTGCTCGCGGCAAGGGCCTGACGCCGCGTCAGGGCGTGCTCGGGGTGCCAAGCCTCACGCGCATCGGCCGTACGCGTGACCGCGGCGGCGATCGCTCGCCACGGGTCCAGACGTGCCACGGGGGCGTCTGAGCCCAACACCAGCGCTGCGCCCGCATCGCGCAGTGCCCCAAAGGGGAACGCCCGATGCGCACGGTCGGGCCAGATGCGCTCCGTCGCGTCGCGGTCGTCCCACAGGTGCTCGGGTTGGATGGAGGCGACCACGCCCAGCTCACCGAACCGCGCAAGGTCCATGTCTCGTACCAACTGCGCGTGCTCGATGGTGCCGCGAGCGCCGGTGGCGGCGAAGGCGTCGAGGGCATGGGTCACGGCGGCGTCACCGATCGCGTGTACTGCGACGCGGAACCCGTGCGCGTGTGCGCGCTCGAGCAAGGTCTCGCACAACTCTGGGGCCACGGTGAGTACGCCGCGCGTGTCCAGGCCCGTGTAGGTGTCGTGGCAGTAAGCGGTGCGCGTGTTGAGCGAGCCGTCCGTGATGATCTTGAGGGGTCCGATGGTCAGCATGTCGTCAGTCCCGGGCACCATGTCGCCGGTGCGCCACCCGGCGCCGATGCGTTCGTCGAGTTCCGCAGGGTAGAAGCCCGACCGGACGCGTAGGGCCCGCAGCCCGCGCGTCATCCGCTCGGTCCAGTTCGCCAGGTTGCCGCCCATCTCGAGATCCACGATCCCGACGATGCCGCGCGAGGCTGCGGCGAAGGCGGCTTCCGACACTGCCGCCAGCTCGTCCTCGGCGGTGGCCTTCTCGAGGCGCATCTGGAGTGCGAAGGCCTCGTCTTCCCTGACCACGCCCGCCTCACTGAGGCCGTAGCGATCGCGTGCCGCCGTATTGACCCAGCAGGCGTGCAGATCACCGGACAGCAACACCACGGGGCGCGTGGGTGCGACGGCGTCCAGCAACTCGAATGTCGCCTCGTCATCCCACATCGCGTCGCGGTAGCCGAACCCAATGAGCGGCTCGAGCGCCGCCATCTCCGCGTGCAGGCGTGCCGCGACAGTGTGGGCCGCTGCCTGTGCACTGCGCGCGCCGCTGAGGTCGAGCCTGCGCCGCACGATCGCCCATTGGGTGAAGTGCACGTGGTGGTCCCACAGCCCGGGGATGACCCAGCGCCCGTCGAGGTCGACACGCTCTGCATCGGCCGGGAGTGAGGCGGGATCGACGATCGCTCCGTCGGCGATGGCCAGGTCGACCAGGCGGTCGTGTCCGGGCAGACGGGCGTGGCTCAGTTGGACGGAGGTCATGGCGCGGTGCAGCTCCTCGGGTGGCATCGGTACGGCCAGGATAGGTCGCCTCTCCCATGGTGCGGACAAGCGCCGCTAGCATGCGGTCCATGGAGAAGTCTGCGGGCGGTCGTTCCTTGCCCAAGGAGTTCTCGCGCGGAGTCGCGATGGCCCTCAAGGGTGTCCGTACCTGGGGCGCTAACCCTCGGTTGATGCTGTGGGGCCTCATTCCGGGTGTCATCACGCTGGTGATCTTCGGCGCTGGCGCGGTCGTGCTGATCTCGCGGATCGTCGACATCAGCGGCGCGATCGCGGGAGCCCTTGTCAGTGGAGACGGCTGGTGGGCCGACGCTGTGCAAGTGGTCGCAGCGCTCGCGGTCCTGGGTGCGGCGGCCGTCGTGGGCATCTACACGTTCACGGCCGTGACGCTGCTCATCGGTCAGCCGTTCTTCGAGAAGCTCTCACGCGAGGTCGACCGCGCACACGGCTTTGAGGGCAGCGATCCGGAGGAGTCCGTGTGGGCGGGCACCTGGCGCGGGGTGGGGGAGGCCTTACGCATCGCGGCGCTGAGCATCCCCGTCGCCATCGGACTGTTCCTGATCGGACTCATCCCGGTGATCGGCGGATTGACGGCGTTTTGCCTGGGCGCGGCTTTCGGCGGCTGGTTCCTCACGCTCGAGCTGACGGCCTACCCGCTGGCGAGGCGCGGCATTGTGCCGCTGTCGCAGCGACGCGCCGTGTTGAAGCCGCGCCGCGCCCAGGCGGTCGGGTTCGGAGCGAGCGTGTTCCTGCTGTTCCTGATTCCGCTGGGAGCGGTGTTCTTCATGCCTGCCGCTGTGGCCGGCGCGACGCATATGGTGCGTGGGGCAACCGCCGACAACTCACCCAACTCCCTCGCACCCATGGACTGATCAGCGCGGTCGTTCCACACTGGCCTGATGGCTACCCCTGCGATGCCGTCGTCAATGTTCGACACGGATGCGGTGCTGAACCGGGCGCGACGGTGGCTCGAGAGTGCGGGCGCGTCGCGCCCCACACGCGGCGACCGGGTGCTCGAGCGGGCGCTCGCCACCCCCGGCGGGCTGGGATTTCTCACGCAAGCCGTCGATGGCATCGTCAGGCCGGACGATGCGCGGGTGGCTGCCCGCGCCATGCGTCGCCTGGGTGGTCAGGCGGGGGAGTATTTGCCCTGGCACCTCGCGCAGGGCCTACGGCTCGGCGGCCTGGTAGGGGCCGCGTTGCCTGGCCCCATCGTCTCCACGGCACGGCGGACCGTGCGCTCGCTCGTGGGCCACCTGGTGGTGGACGCGCGTCCGGGTCCGCGTGTGGCGGCGCTGCGTCGACTGGCACGCCAGGGGTACGACGCCAACGTCAACCTCTTGGGTGAGGCGGTGCTCGGCATCGAGGAGGCTGACCGGCGTCTCGTTGCTCTGGGTGAACTGATCGAGGCACCCGAGGTCGACTACGTCTCGGTGAAGGTCTCCGCAGCCGTGGCGCCTCACAGCCACTGGGACGTCGACGGCGCGGTGGACTCCATCGTGGCGCGCTTGCGACCGCTGTACGTCATCGCCGCTCGCCATGGCACGTTCATCAACCTGGACATGGAGGAGTACCGCGACCTTGAGGTCACGCTTGAGGTGTTCGCCAGGCTTGTGCGCGACCCCGAGTTGCTCCATCGTCCCTGGGGCGTCGTCCTTCAGGCCTACCTTCCCGACTCTGCAGCGGCGCTGACGAGGATGCAGGAGCTCGCCCGCGAACGTGAGCGGCGCGGGGGCGTGGGCCTGCGCGTCCGCATCGTGAAGGGCGCCAACCTGCCCATGGAGCGGGTCGAGTCCGAGTTGCGGGGTTGGCCGCTCGCGACGTGGCACTCCAAGGCCGAGACAGACGCGCAGTACAAGCGTCTGCTCGCTTGCGCGCTCGAACCCGACAGCGCCGCCGTCTTGCACGTCGGAGTGGCCGGGCACAACGTCTTCGACCTCGCGTACGCATGGGAACTGGCCGTCGCGCGCGGGGTCACCGACTCCGTCCAGGTGGAGATGCTCCTGGGCCTCGCATCAGGCTTGCGAGAGGCCATCGCTCGGGACGTGGGGCGCATCCGGTTGTACACGCCCGCCGTCGATCCCCGCGACTTCGACGTCGCGCTGGCGTACCTCGTGCGCCGGCTCGAAGAGGTGGCCAATCCCGGCAATTTCCTCGCCCACGCACAGGAGTTGATCGACCGGCCCTCCGGCGACCACGGACAGTGGGCGCGGTTCCGCGAGTCTGCGGAGCGTGCGACGAGGCCACCAGCGACGGCCAGCCACCGCATCGGCGCTGCGAGGACGTCGGACACCGGGACCGCACTGGCCGCTGAGAACTTCCGCAACACCCCCGACGCCGACCCGGCCAACCCCCAGGCACGCGCCAGGATGCTCGCCGCGTTGGCGCGGGCCGCCTCTTCCCACGTGGGGATCGCCACCGCCGACTCCGCATCGTGTACCGACGCCACGGCGCTCGACGCCGTCGTGGGACGTGCCAGAGCAGCGGGCGAGCAGTGGTCGCGCGCTTGCGTCGCGGACCGCGCCAGACTCCTGAGGGCGATGGCCTCGCGGCTGGAGCGCTCGAGGGAGTTGCTCGTGGAGGTGATGGCAAGCGAGACGGGCAAGACCGTCGACCAGGCTGACCCCGAGGTCTCCGAGGCAGTCGACTTCGCCCTCTATTACGCCGCACGCGCCGAGGACCTGGACAGCGTGAGTGGCGCGACACCGGTTCCACGTCCTCTGACGCTCGTGGCGCCGCCATGGAACTTTCCGGTCGCCATCCCGGCAGGGTCGACGCTTGCCGCGCTGGCGGCCGGCTCAGCCGTGGTCCTCAAGCCAGCGACAGAGGCCCGTCGCTGTGGCGCGGTGCTTACTGAGGTGCTTCACCACGCGTGCGACGACGCGGGCGTGAGCCGTGACACCGTCACGCTGGTGGATCTAGACCCCGCGCAGCTTGGGGACCGCCTCATCGCCGACGAGCGCATCGACCAGGTGATTCTGACGGGCGCGTACGAGACGGCCCAGCACCTCCTGGACGTCCGCCCAGGGCTCCGGCTGTTCGCCGAAACCTCGGGCAAGAACGCGATGATCATCACCCCAAGCGCCGACTACGAACTGGCAGCCCGGGACCTCGTGGCGTCCGCCTTTGGTCACGCGGGCCAGAAGTGCTCGGCGGCTTCGCTCGCCATCCTTGTGGGCTCCGCAGGCACCTCTGCTCGGCTCAAGCGTCTAATCCTCGACGCAGCCCGCGCACTGACCGTGGGCGTCGCCACCGACCCGGCGACCCAGATGGGGCCCGTCATCGCCCCGCCCGAGGGCAAACTCCTCAGAGCGCTGACCGCGCTTGACCACGGCGAAGAGTGGTGGCTCAAACCCAAATCCGTCGGCGCCGCGTTGTGGACGCCCGGTATCCGCGCGGGCGTCACACCGGGCAGCTTCTTCCACCGCACCGAGTGCTTTGGTCCCGTGCTCGGGATCATGGTCGCCGACAGCCTTGATCAGGCACTGACGCTCGTCGAGGGCATCGACTATGGGCTCACTGCCGGCCTGCATAGTCTCGATACCGAGGAGATCCACACCTGGCTTGACCGGGTGCCGTGCGGCAACCTGTACGTGAACCGTGCGACCACGGGCGCCATCGTCCGGCGGCAGCCTTTCGGGGGATGGCGCCGTTCGACCGTGGGTGCCACGGTCAAGGCCGGAGGGCCTCACTATGTGGCATCCCTGTGCGGTTGGGTCAGGGCCGATGCGCCCGGCACTTCCGTCATTTCGTCGCCTCCGCATGGGCAGGCCCTCCGTGCGCTCGGAGAGCAAGCTCGCGGCCCTTGGGTGGCCGAGGCTATTGCGGCCGATGCGCAGGCGTGGGAGGACGTCTTCCGGCGCGGCCACGACCCTTCAGGCCTGGCGGCCGAACTCAACGTTCTGCGTTACGTTCCCGCGCCCACACTCGTGCGCTGGGATGGCGTGGACGTCGACGATGCGCTGCGCGTGTGTGCGGCGATGGTCAGGGCCGGCACGTCAAGAGTGCTGTCCGCGGATCGTGCGCCAGCGACGAGCGTGTGCGGAGCGCTCGAGCGGGCAGGGGTCGTGGTGGAAGTCGAGCCGGACTCGGCGGCGCTCGAGCGTGTCGTCACTCGCCACGAGGGGCGCGTGCGCATGGTCGGTGCCGTAGCGCCACTGTGGCGCGGCAACGCGCAACTATACGTTTATGACGGAGACGTGACCGCAGCGCCCGAGCGCGAGTTGATCCCCTTTGTGCGTGAGCAGGCCGTCAGCGTGACCGCGCACCGATACGGCGCTCCCTGGAGGCCCGCTTCCCGCCTGCGGGCATCCCTCCTGGCACCTCGGTGAGCGCCCGCTGGTGAACGACCCACCGCGGAATCGCGGCGCCCGCTACTGTGGTCCCGGACCAACGCCTCGAAGGAGTCTCGATGAAACTCGTGCGCTCTCCCCACAGCCTGGACATCGCTGGAGCTGTCGTCGGCCTGCTGGCCGTCTTGGCCTCGCTCACCCCGTCACTGCTGCCGCGTCCCAACTGGGGCCAGGGACTCGTGTCGGGGCTTGCCTTTGCCGTGGGCTACGGCGTGGGAGTGGGCCTCTGGCGGCTCGCCGTGGTGATCTCGCGCCATCGTTTGCCGCGCAGCGCCGAGGCATCGTGGTGGATCGTGACTCTGATCGGTCTCGCGGGCGTGGCGGCCATGATGCCTCTCGCGATCAAGTGGCAGAACTCGGTGCGTGAGGCGGTCGGATCGTCCCTGGTATCGGGCTTTGACTGGCTATGGGGGGCTATCTTCTTTGGGCTGGCGGCGACCCTGGCCTTCTCCATTGGCAGGGGAGTGGCGCGCGGATGGCGCGCCCTGCATCGGCTTGCGGTGCGGTGGTTGCCGGGCGATCGGGCGACGCTGCGGTACCGCACCGTTGCGGGGGGCCTGACCTTGGTCGCGATGCTGGTGTGCTTCTCGCTCGCGCTGTCAGCGTTGTCGTGGCTGCTCACGGCGGCATCGGTGCAAGCGAATCGGTCCTACGACCCTGCCTATCCGCAGCCCACGAGCCCGCTGCGCTCGGGCAGTGAGGAGAGCCTGGTGGCGTGGGAACACCTGGGTCAAGCGGGCGCCAAGATTGCGGGCGGCGGCCCCACGGTTGCGCAGATTGAGGCCGTGACGGGTCTGGACGCCCTCGAACCGATCCGCGTCTACGTCGGCATCGATGCACCCGGATCCTTCGAAGAACGCGCAGCGCTCGCGGTACAAGAACTTGAGCGCACCGGTGCTGCGGAGCGTTCAGTCCTGATGATTGGCGGCACCACAGGGTCCGGCTGGCTTGATCCTGCAGCGATCGACGGCCTCGAATACCTGCACGCGGGCGACACCGCGCTGGTGGCGATGCAGTACGGCGCCACGGGAAGCCCCATCTCGGCGATCCTCACGCCTGAACTGTCGCAGCACGGCACCACAGCGCTGATCGATGCCGTCACCACATGGTGGGAGGCGCTTCCCGAGGAGTCCCGACCCGAGCTGGTGGTCTACGGATTGAGCCTGGGTTCGTTCGGAGTCCAGGCGGCTTATACCGACGGCGACGACCTGTTGGAGCACGTTGATGCGGCGGTGTTGGCTGGCACTCCGAGCTTCACGCCGGTCTGGCAAGGGTTCCAGAACGCGCGCGACGCGGGCAGTCCGTACACCCTTCCGGTTCTCGACGACGGCGCTCATGTGCGTTGGGCGGCGCAGGCGGACGATCTTCGGGCGCCAAGCGCAGCCTGGGAGGGCAAGCAGATTGCCTACCTCCAACACGGCACCGACCCGGTGGTCTGGATTGGTCCGAGTGTCGTGTGGCGCGAACCCGAGTGGCTCAAGGCGGGCCAGCGCTCACCGGAAGTTGCGGACGACATGCGCTGGATCCCCGCGGTAACCGCCTTCCAGGGCGTCATCGACCTGATCCTGAGCACGGCCGTGCCCGAGGACGCTGGGCACAAGTACGGCAATCTCGCTGTCGACGCTCTCCAGCAAGTCACGGGCGACGCCGGGCTCGACGCTGACGCGCTCGCGCGGATCCGCACGCTGATCGCGAGCTACGACACGTACTCGCCGGTCGCAAACTAGAAACAGGGTTGCCATGAGGATTCGGCGCAATGCTGGGGCGGCGCACCACGAGGTGGCGCCGTACATCGACCACGCGCTGACGTCCTCGGGTGCGGTAATTGTCGCGCCTGACGCAGCGCTGCGAGAGGCGCTCGAATCCGCCACCGAGTCCGATCCCGGCCACATCCCCGACGCGCGCGGAGACGCCACCGACGTGCCCTTCGTGACGGTCGACCCTCCCGGTTCCAGGGACTTGGACCAGGCGGTCCACGTCGAGCGTCACGCGCGCGGCTGGCGGGTGCGCTACGCGATCGCGGACGTGGGGGCGCACGTCACACCTGGAAGTGCGCTCGACGACCTCGCACACGCGCGCGGAGTCACGCTGTATTGCCCCGACCGGCGCATCGGCCTGCACCCCCCTGAGATGAGCGAGGCGCATGCCTCGCTCTTGGAGGGGCAGCGCACCAAGGCAGTGCTGTGGACGCTCGACATCGACCCCAATGGCGCCGTTGCGTTGGTCGGTCTCGAACGTGTGTGGGTCCGTTCGCGGAGGCAACTGACGTACGCCGAGGTCCATGCCGGAGCCGACGAGCTCACGAGTGAACTGCGAACCCTGTTCGCGGAGGTCGGCGATGCCAGACGCCTGGGCGTGAGCCGCGCCGGGGGAGTGACGCTTCCCAAGCCCGAGCAAGAGGTGGATTCACGCAAGGAGCGCTTCTATCTCACGTTGCGAGCCGCGCTGCCGTGTGAGGATGACAACGCCCAAGTATCCCTCGCGACTGGGACCGTCGCCGCACAGGCGATGGTCGGTGCCGGCGCAGGCGTGCTGCGCACCATGCCACCTGCGAGCCAGGAGGCACTCGACGCGCTCCGACGCGAGGCGCTCGCACTCGGGATCGTGTGGCCCGCGGGTGCGGATTATGCCGAGATCTTGCGCGCCGTGGACCCTCAGTCGCCGTCGGGCTTGGCTTTTCTCACTGCGGCCACGCGCCTGTTCCGCGGCGCGCGCTGGGCGGCCTTCGATGTCGCTGCGGGAGTTCCGGTGCCCTCGCCCGCCACCCATGGCGCGCTGGCCGCTCCGTACGCGCACGTGACAGCACCATTACGTCGCTTGGTCGACCGATATGCCACCGAGGCCGCGCTGTCGGCGTTCACCGGCCGCGCGCTCCAGGACTGGGCGCGCGCAGGACTTGAGCGGGCCGCGCAAGACACCGCACGCGGCGCTGCTCTCGCGGGCGACGTCGAGCGCCGCTGTGTCGATGCGCTCGAGTCGGTGGTGCTCCGGGGCTGGAAAGGGCACGTCTTTGAGGCGGTCGGGATCGACCGGACCACAGTGCAATTACGCGAGCCGCCGGTGGTGGGGCCGTGCGAGACGCCCGTGCCGGTGGGCGAGGCGGTCGCAGTCGTCGTTGCCGAGGCTCAGCCGCCTCAGGGGCCGCGCTTCGCGTCCGTTTCCTCCACGTAGACAGCGAGGGGGAACACCGCGCCGCGGCTCGGGGTTGCATCCGACGTGGGCACGGTCGCCCGCGGCCCAGAGAAGAGGAAGGTGACAGCCATGGCACCCCGAGAGTGGAGCGCCAAGCGCGATCGTCAGTACAAGCACGTCCGCGACAGCGCCAAGCAACGCGGCATGAACAAGGATGAGGCCGAGGAGTTGGCCGCACGCACGGTCAACAAGGAGCGAGCCCGTCACGGCGAGTCGAAGTCCGCCTCCAAGTCTTCGACTGACGACATCTCGAGTGGCCGACGAGGCGGGCTTCGCTCGCATAGTGGCGCCCAAGGCCCGACCAAGGACCAGTTGTATGCCGAAGCCAAGCGGCGCGGCGTCAAGGGTCGTTCGCGCATGAACAAGAAGGACCTTGCCAAGGCACTCGGGCGCTGAGCACGGCTTGACCTCGCCCCCTAGGCTGAGGGAAGTCCCTGCCTGACACCATCGACGGAAGGAGCAACACATGTCCGAGGACAACGCCATGGACACCCGGCGCTACAAGTTCGAGCAGATCAAGGCGAAGGAGCTCGCCCGCGGTGCGAGCGAGGACGAGGCCACCCGGATCGCCGCCGCCACGGTCGACAAGGTCATCGCTCAGGAGGGCGAGGACAAGTAGACTCGCCCCTCGTGGGTGAACAGGTGGAGGAAAAGGCGTCGGTGGAGCGAGACGAACCGGTGTTGGCAAACGTCTGGACGGTGCCGAACATCGTCTCTTTCGTGCGCATCGGCCTGATCGTCGTCTTCGGATGGCTGCTGATCGCGGGCGAGGACCTGTGGGCCATCATCGTGCTCGCGTTGGCGGGGATCAGCGACTTCCTCGACGGTTTCCTGGCACGCCGCTGGCACCAGGTGACGCAACTGGGTCGCTTGCTCGACCCCGCGGCCGACCGCCTGCTCACCGCCGTGGTCGTCGTGGGCTTCGCCATTCGCGGCATCATCCCGTGGTGGCTGGTCGCGATCCTGCTCAGCCGCGATCTCATGGTCGCCATCGCGTTGGTGATCGGGCAGGCCAAGGGGCTGAAGCCGCCAGAGGTGAGCTTCATCGGCAAGACGGCCACGGCGATGCTCTATGTCGTTCTGCCGGTGGCATTCCTGGCCTTCGAACGCTGGGACGGCATCCACGCTGGCGCGGTCATCGCTACCTACATCGCCGCTGGCCTGTACTGGGCTGCAGGACTCGGGTACGTCCGCGACGTCAGGTCGCGTCTGCCCGGAGCCGGGCGCGGCGAGTCTGCCAACCGGGCTGCTAGCGGCCTAGGATGATGGGGTCTACACCAGTCTCGACCAGCGGAAGGAGGAGTCATGACGTTCGATGAGAGTCCTGTAGAGCGGACCATGTCGCTCGACGCGCACGTCGTTCCTGATGACCACGCACCGGCGCGTATCTCCCCGCAGGACCAGGCAGCCGTCGACGCGCTCGACGAGCACTGCGCCCTGCTGATCGTTCATCACGGCCCCAACCTCGGTGCCCGGTTCCTGCTCGACGTCGATGTCACGACGGCGGGCCGCTCAGTGTCGGGGGACATCTTCCTCGACGACGTCACCGTGAGCCGCGAGCACGCTCGGTTCGTGCGAGAAGGCAAGCGCTTTGTCGTGCAGGACGCGGGGTCGCTCAACGGCACGTATGTGAACCGCCAGAGCGTCGGCGAAGCCGAGCTCCACGCGGGCGACGAGGTTCAGATCGGCAAGTACCGCATGACCTTCTACCCCGGATCTGCCGGCTGACCTGATGGCAGCGCTTAGGGCAGTCGAACCCGGAGACGAGTTCGACAGGGTTGCCGCGACGCCGGGCACCCCCTGGCCTCAGCAGCTTTCCCATGACCCGGAGCTGCGTGTGAGCGACGTGCTCGCGCAACTCGTCCACGAGTTCCCGGCGCTCACCCCGTCCAAGTTGCGCTTTCTTGACAGCAATGGACTGGTGAGCCCGCATCGGACCGGCTCTGGCTACCGCCAGTACTCCGTCGCCGATGTCGAGCGGCTGAGGTTCGTGCTACGCCGTCAGCGGGATGAATACCTGCCCCTCCAGGCCATTGCGAGCCAACTCGCTGACCTTGACGCAGGTCGCGTGCACCTGGCGGTCGGTCCTCGTGCCGTGGGCGAAAGCGCTGCCGTGCTTACGCTCGGGCAGCTGGCCGATGCGGCTGGCGTCACTCGCGAACGACTCGAGTCCCTGGTAGGTGCCGGGCTTATCTCACCCACAGGCCCCGGCCGGTTCGAGGGCACGGCCATTCCACTGGCGACCGCCGGCGCGGCCTATCTCGATGCGGGCGGCGACCCACGGTCCCTCACGACGCTTGCCCGTGCGGCCTCTCGTGAGGCCGATCTGGCGCAAGACGCGGCGCGGCCGCGCCGTAGCCGTGGCGACGACGCAAGCGCCGATGCGATTGTCCGGGCGCGTGCCGATGCGGCCGTCGCGCTGTTCTCGGCTTGTGTCCACGTGGGAATCGACCGATAGACAGGCAGGACGCCGAGGTCCCAGCGACATCGGCGGGGCGCGTTGACCGCAAGGGGACGCCGCTCTACGGTGGTGATCAGGATGGAAGAGGGAGAGGCTATGGCTGAGCAGGGCGGTCCGGACGTGACCCCGGTGCGGGACCAGGGCATCCTCTTCGACGACGGGCTCGCGCACCTCGACGAGAACGCGGGTTACCGCGGGCCCACCGCGTGCAAGGCAGCCGGCATCACCTATCGCCAGCTCGACTACTGGGCTCGCACCGGCCTCGTGGAGCCCTCGGTGAAGTCTGCGACTGGTTCGGGTACGCAGCGGCTGTATGGCTTCCGCGACATCCTCGTCCTGCGGGTGGTCAAGCGACTGCTCGACTCCGGCGTGTCTCTCCAGCAGATCCGCACGGCCGTCAGCACACTGCGCGAACGCGGCGTCGAGGACTTGTCGCGCATTACGCTCATGTCCGACGGCGCTTCCGTGTATGAGTGCACCTCCGACGACGAGGTCATCGACTTGGTGCAGGGTGGACAGGGAGTT
Source organism: Demequina sp. (assembly GCF_047975725.1). GTDB lineage: Bacteria > Actinomycetota > Actinomycetes > Actinomycetales > Demequinaceae > Demequina. Next base: position 29,388 of record NZ_JBKEED010000023.1, on the reverse strand, counting down.
TTTGGTATCGCGCTGGGTAAGGTCTGGCGCGAACTTGAGGGCTCGCTGTCCTCGTTGCCGGCCGACCGCGTCGATGGCGTCAACACGCCCGGCGAGCAGGTCGACGAACTGGCCATGCGGCGGGCCAAACGCTCCAACGCGAGCTGACAGGCGCATCGGCGCTTCTGTCCTTTAGGACCTCTTTACCAGGTTATTTGCCGTCATTGCTCGAGGGCCGTGGCGTGCTCGCCACCCAGGGCGGGGGAGTGGATCGTGGGGACGTAGGTCCCCTGTGAAGCGCTTCGCACCAGGGGAGACTGGTCATGTTCTCACCTGGGAGGTTGTCATGAAGGTTCTGGTCGCTACTGGCTCCAAGTACGGCTCGACGCGCGAGGTCGGCAGTGTCGTCGCCTCGACGCTTGAAGAAGCAGGATTCGAAGTGGATGTGCAGGACGCCTGTGACGTCCTCAGCGTGACCTACTACGACGCGGTAGTGGTCGGCAGCGCTGTGTACGGCGGGCTGTGGCGTCGCGACGCCTCTGAGTTGGTGCGCGATCACATGATCGAGTTGCGCCGGCGCGAGGTGTACATGTTCTCGTGTGGCATGGAGACGGTGGTCCGTCCCGGCCAGCGCCTGGACGAGGCCGACGCTCTCGCTCGCGACGTCGGTGCCCGCAAGCACCAGCGTTTCCCGGGTGCGCTCGACTACGACCGTCTGAACGTGGGGGAGAAGGCCATTATTCGTGCGCTCAACCCGCCGCGCGGAGACTTCCGCGACATGTCTGCGGTGCGCAACTGGGCATCGCGCGTGGCGACGGAACTGCAAGCGGTCGCGGCGGTCTAGCAGCCTGATCAGTAGGGCCGTGAGGGCCCTGGTGCCAGGGGCATTTGTCCGATAGGTTGTCGAGGATCCTAACGCTGAGGAGCCTCGATGACCCACCGCCTTGCCCTTCCTGTTGCCCTCCTGCTTGGCCTTGCGCTCACCGCGTGCTCCACGCCCGCTGACGACAGCGTGGCGCCCACCGATGGCGTGCAAGGCGAGCAGTCGACTGACGGTGCCACGGCGCCCCAGGACACTGGCGAGGCGGAGCCCGAGGGTCCCGCCGGCGATTCCTTTGCAGCTGAGGTGGATGCGGCCAACCCCGGCGACGACTGGGAGGCCGCCGACTCACCAGCGCTGGCGCTCAGTTCCGAGGAGCGCGCGCAGTACATGGAGGACGTAGCAGGCAGCTTCGACTTTTCTTCCGTGACGGCTTCCGACGACAGCGGCAACGCGATCTCGGCAGATCAAAGCGACGCGCTCGTCGCGGTGGTGTCACCATTGCCGCGGGTAGGCAAAGAGATCGTGTTGGTGTCGCTGGCCGAACAGGGTGCCGAACAGAGTGCTGTCGAGGGCGGCGAGGCCGTAAAGATGGATGCCGCCGTGGTGCTCGAGTACGGCTGGAACGTCTGCAACGCCGTCGACGGGGGACAGGCGTACGAAGAGGCGTTCGGCACTGCCTTTGGCGAGGCCCTCGGGCTGGGCTTCGAGGCCGGTCTCAGCGACGACGAGGATGCGATGGCGGCCGCACAGGTGACCGCTACATCGGCCATGTTTGGTGCGATGTTCGCCTTCATGTTGTGCCCGGACTACATGCAGGATGCGCTCGACTCCTTTCAGAGCCTGTCGCAAATGGGACAGGAGTAGTGCGATGGAGCCGACTCCGCTGGTTCCCTCCTCCTACGACGTCCTCTGGGTGGTCCTGACGCTCGCCGCGTTGGGCATGCTCATCGCTGGCATCGTGCGCTGGGCACGGGTCAGGGCCGACAGTCAGTCGGTTCAGCTCGGGTGGTTCCTGGTGATGCTCGTAGTGCCGGTCATTGGCCCTGCGGCCTTCCTGGCGGCTTCGCGCACGTGGGACCGGCGCGTTCGGCCGTCTCTTACCTAGAGGACCCTGCCAGCGGGGCAACGGAGGCCGCGAGAGTCTTTGGGCGCGAGAGCGCCTATCTGACATAATGCACATTATCGGCGTGCCGCACAGTGGCGTCGATGGGGGCACGTGTGTGCCACTCTCTGAACATGCGTGAGCCACTGACCGTCTCTGGATTGGCCAACGTCCGCGACCTGGGCGGCCTGGAGCGAGCTGATGGCACGACAACGCCGTGGGGCGCGTTCGTGCGCGCGGAGAGGCTCGACCGCATCGACGAGGCCGGTTGGCGTGCCTTGCGTGACTACGGCGTCGCCACCGTGGTTGACCTGCGTCGTCCTGGGGAATCCTCAGGTGACGTTCCTCGCTGGATCACGCGCGTGCAGGTCGACCTGGACGGCGACGAGGCCGAGTTCTGGCGCCCGTTCGAGGCGGATGGCCGCTGGGGAACGCCGCTGTACTACGGCGCGCACCTGCGTGAACTGCCGCATCGGCTGGGCGCGGTGCTCGAGGTGCTCGCGCAGGCGCCCGACGGTGCCATCCTGTTTCACTGCAGCGCTGGCTGGGACCGGACCGGATTGCTCGCGGCGTTCCTGCTTCGAGCGCTTGACGTGGCACCCGAGGCCGCGATAGCCGACTACCTGGCGTCGTTTGCGAACGTCGATGCCATGGAGGCTCTCCACGAACGCTCGTTCGAAGCCGTCGAGCGCAGGGCGATCCTTGAGCGCTTTGGCCACACTCCCGAATCAGCCTTCCTTGAGATGTACGCGCAACTTAACATAACGTTTCTTCTGCACGCCGCCGACCTCGACCTGGCCACGCGCGCAGCAACCCTCACATGGCGCGGCCACGCCTCGCCTGCCACTACAGCAACCCGTCAAATGGATCCATTTTCATCGTGAGAGTGCGTGTCGACGATGCGCTCCGTCTGTACCTGGGTCTGTGAGCACAGAGCCTTATCGCGGGCGCTGATCCGCGGGTAGGTCGGTGTCTCCCAAAATCCGGCCTAGGGCGATGAGGCCGTCCAGCAGTGCAGCCCTCTCCCCCGCCTCGAGGTCAGCCACGATTCGGGTCTCGTTTTCGGCGTGGGCCGTGTGCGCCAGCGCCTGAGCCTCGCGCCCGGCATCTGTCAGGCGCACGCGCACCACGCGGCGATCATGGTCATCCTTGCGGCGCGTGACAAACCCGCGCTCCTCGAGGCGCTGCACTCGGTGCGTCGTGGTGCCTGAGGTAATCAGCAGCGCGCGGTCGAGCTCTCCCGGCGTGAGCTCATACGGCTCCCCCGCCCGCCTCAGCGCGGCGAGCACGTCAAACTCCCACGACTGTATGCCGTGCTCAGCGAAGACTGCGTCGAGGCGGTCCTGCACCAATCCTGCGAACCTCGACAGCCTGCCGATGATCGCTAACGCCTCGATGTCAAGGTCGGGCCGCTCGCGCCGCCACGAGTCCATGAAGACGTCGATCATGTCGGGTGCGCGATCAGTCATGGGCACATCTTGCCATCGGGAATATCTTGACGTCGAGAAGTGTCTGATATCTTGATATCAAGATTTCTCGACGAAGGCTCCCCGACATGAACACTGCCCGCACCCTCGCTGTGACGGCGATCGCCCCCATCGTGTGGGGAACGACGTACCTCGTCACCACCGAGTTCCTCCCCGACGACAGGCCGCTGCTCACCGCAACCCTGCGCGCACTCCCCGCCGGCCTCGCCATTCTCGCGTTCACGCGTGCCCTGCCCAAGGGCGATTGGTGGTGGAAGGCCACGGTACTGGGCACCCTGAACATCGGCGCCTTCTTCGCTCTCATGTTTGTCTCGGCCTACCGCTTGCCGGGCGGCATCGCCTCCACCCTGGCCGCCGTCCACCCGCTCGTCACTGCACTGCTCGCGGGAGTGGTGCTCAGCGAACGGGTCGCACCCGTCGCGAGGGTGGCAGCGGGCGCCGGCGTCGTGGGCGTGGGCATGCTGGTATTCACCCCTGGTGTCAGCCTTGACGCGTGGGGCGTGGTCGCTGGCCTCGGCGCCGCCGCCTGCACCTCAGCGGGAGTGATGCTCACCAAGAAGTGGGGCCGGCCGGTGCCGCTGCTGACCTTCACTGGTTGGCAGTTGGTCGCAGGCGGCGCCGTACTCCTGGTGCCGCTCTTGTTGACGGAGGGCCTGCCCGCCTCTTTGACGGCGGTCAATCTGCTCGGATACGCCTGGATCGCGATTCCCGGCACCGCGATCGCCTATCTGCTGTGGTTCTCGGGAATCCTGCGCCTGCCCGCGAGCCAGGTGAGTTTGCTCAGCTTCCTCACGCCGCTGACGGCGGGTGCGCTGGGCTGGATCGTGCTCGGCCAGGCCCTCGCGCCCATGCAGATGGTCGGCGCGGTCGTCATTCTTGGCGCGGTCGCGGTCGGTGCCTTGGCCGCTCGCCCGAGCAAGGCAGTCGATATCGCCCCAGGCGTGCCCAGCGACAGCGCCGATGCGGGAGAGCCCCGTGACCTCGCTCCCCTTTCGGTGGCGGCGGGGTCCCGTCGCGGCTGAGCCTCGCCATTGTCACCAGTGCTCGCTAGGCTCCGTTCATGGGCATCGAGACCCGCACTCTGACCGCTTCCGACGGGAGAACTCTGCGCCTGCACGACGCTGGCACGCGTGGGCAGGGCCCCTCGCTCCCGGTGTTCTGGCACCATGGCACGCCCGGCATCGGCGAGCCGCCTGCTCCCCTGCTGGCACTTGCCGACGAACTCGGCATGCGCCTGCTTGGCCTGGACCGTCCCGGCTATGGAGGCTCCGAGCGCCTGCCCGGCAGGCGCATCGGCGAGATCGCCGACGATGTGGCCGATGCGGCGGACGCCCTGGGATTCGACCGCTACGGTGTGCTGGGCTACTCGGGCGGAGGGCCGCATGCGCTCGCGTGTGCCGCGTCGGATCCGCGTGTCGTCGCGGTGGTGTCGGTGGCGGGCATGGCGCCGCGAGCCGCCGACGGCCTGGACTGGTACGACGGGATGATCGCCTCGGGCCGGCGGGTGCTGGGTGCTGCCGAGCAGGGCGAGCAACAACGCCGTGCCGCCGAAGACGAGGGTTACGACCCCGAGTTTCTCTTCCCGGATCTCGCCGCGCTCGACGGACCGTGGGAGTGGCTGGGCCGCATCGCAAGTGCCTGCGGGCCGGACGATCTCGACGGCGCCGTGGACGACGACCTGGCGTATGTCCACGAATGGGGCGTCGAACCCACCGCCATTGAGGCCCCGGTCCTGCTGATCCACGGCGAGGCAGATCGCATTGTGCCCGTAGGTCATGCGCACTGGCTTGACAGTGCGCTTCGCGAGGCAGAGGTGGACGTGGAGCTACGAGTGATCGACGGGGCTGGCCACATCTCGGTGCTAGGCCTCGCGGACGAGGGCTTGCGGTGGATCGCACGGGTTGCCGCGCGAGGCTAGCGGCCTGCCGTCAGGTCGCCGGCGCTGGCGTCAGCAGCGGCGCCACGGTGGCGAGTTGCGGTGCATTGACGCTGTAGAACGCCCAGGTGCCGCGCTTTTCACGCAGGACGAGGCCTGCCGAGACCAACTGCTTGAGGTGGTGCGACACCGTTGGCTGGCTGAGCCCCAACGGCGACTCGAGGTCGCACGCGCACACCCACCCGTTTGCACTCAGGATCTGGATGATAAGCACGCGAGTAGGGTCGCTCAACGCCTTGAACATCGCCACGGTCTGCGCGGTCACGGGAGCGGGAACCACGAGCGGCGTTCCGGGCGTGCACACGTTGCTGTCGGCCAGCAGGTTGTCGTCGTGTGCCATGGCCCGAGCCTAGGCCTAAGATCGCCACTCATCAATATTGACAGGCATCAATCTACTGCGCCAGGCTGAACCTATGGCTTCCCCCACCGCATCCGTGATCTTCGTCTGTGTTCACAACGCTGGACGTTCCCAAATGGCAGCGGGCTACATGCGCCACTTGTCCGCAGGGCGGGTCGAGGTGCGCTCCGCAGGATCGATGCCCGCGGATGAGATCAATCCGATCGCCGTCGCAGCCATGCTCGAAGAGGGCATCGACATCCGCGAGCAACAGCCCAAGGTTCTCACCCCCGACGCTGTCATGGCCTCTGACGCCGTGATCACCATGGGGTGCGGCGACGCTTGCCCCTACTACCCTGGCAAGAGGTATGAGGACTGGGTTCTGGAGGATCCGGCGGGTCAAGGAATTGAGGCAGTGCGGCCCATTCGCGATGAGATTCGGCGCAGGGTAGAGGGCCTCCTGGCGGATCTGCTCGCGTGACAGCGATCGGGGCGGCCACGCGGCGCTGTGGGCGCGGCCACGACTGTTTCCACCTGCGACGAGTTCCTGGGCCTCGCCCATTCCCGTGACTGAGAAAAGCGCACAGGGAACATAAGCGCCACCAGGGACGTTCCCCACACGCGGACACCACCCCGTCCGCACGGATGAGGGAGGCTGACATGGCTGATCGAGCATTGCGCGGAATGCGTCTAGGAACGCAGAGCATGGAGACACCGGGGAACGCCGAACTGGCCGAACGCCGCGACGTCCACTACGACTGCCCCAACGGGCACGTGCTGACTTTTCCGTTCTCAGTTGAGGCCGATGTGCCGCTGTCGTGGGAGTGCCACTGCGGCGCGCTCGCGCTGCTGCGCGACGGCGAACAGCCCGAGGTGAAAGACGAGAAGACGGCACGCACGCACTGGGACATGCTCCTGGAGCGCCGCACCATCGCCGAACTTGAGGACCTCCTCGACGAGCGGCTCGAGCTCCTCAGGGCCGGACGAATCGGCTGACGCTTAACTCTTGACGAACGCGCGACGCACCTGCGTCGCGCGTTCTTTCATGCCCCACACGGTGACCTTGATCAGCGCTTCGCGAATGATCGCGCCCGACATCTTGGACGCGCCCAGTTCCCGCTCCACAAACGTGATGGGCACCTCCACGACGGTGCCGCCAGCCTGCAGCACTCGCCACGCCATGTCGACTTGGAAGCAGTACCCCTGCGACTCGACCTGGTCGAAAGCCAAGGCCCGTAGCGCATCGGCCTTGTAGGCGCGAAAGCCAGCTGTCGCATCCTTGACGGGGATCCCCAGGGCTAGCCGGACGTAGGTGTTGGCTCCCGTCGAGAGCAAGCGCCGATGCGCGGGCCAGTTCTCGACCGCCCCACCACTGACCCATCGCGAACCAATGGCAAGGTCCCAGTCGCCGGGAGCGGCGAGCACGCGGGGCAGGTCCTGGGCCCGGTGCGATCCGTCAGCATCCATCTCGACCAGGACGTCGTAGCCGCGTTCGAGGCCCCAGGAAAAGCCAGCAAGGTAGGCCGCGCCTAGGCCTTGCTTTCCCGACCGGTGCAGCACATGCACCTGCGGGTCGGCCTCCGAGCGTTCTTGGGCCCATGCGCCGGTGCCGTCTGGAGACGCGTCATCAGCCACCAAAATGTCGGCGTCCGGACACACCGCGCGCACCGCGTCGACCTGGCGAGGCAGAGACTCTCGCTCGTTGTATGTGGGAATGATGACGAGAATGCGACTCACCAGTCGTACCTATCGGACAGGCGGCGGGACACCGCGGCGGTTACTAACAACACGGCGCCCGCGAGCGGAAGCCACTCCCAGAACCACCGCAGGCGCACCGCCGGAGTGAGGGTGTCACGCAGCGGGACCGAGGCGTACATCTGGTCCGCAGTGAACAGCTCGGTGGAGTCCAAGACCCGGCCGGTCGCGTCAATGATGCCGCTCACCCCCACTGTGGACACGTGGACCACAGAACGGCCCGTCTCGATGGCCCGCAGGCGACTCATCTCCAACTGCTGAGTGGACTCGGCGGTCTCACCAAAAGAGGCGTTGTTGGTTTGCACGACCAGGAGCTCCGCGCCCGCCGCAGCCGAGGCGGTGACAATCGGGTCATACGCGACCTCGAAGCAGATCACTGTGCCAATGGTGACGGCGCGCGAGAGAGCCGCGATGGGAACAGTCACGGTGGCGGGGCCGTCACCCGGTAGCACCTCCGTCGTGACCCGGTCCACCTCCGCGGAGAACTTCCGGGCAATCTCGCGCATCGGAATGTACTCCGCGAACGGGGCGGGACGCTGCTTGTTGTAGGTGTCGAGCACCGTGCCCTCTGGCGTCCACACCAGCGAGGTGTTGTAGCGGCCGTCCTCTGGCGTGTAGTCGTTCGTGCCCAGCAGTACGGGAGCCTTCGCGGCTTGGGCCGCCTCGGTCACCATCGCCGCCGACTCGGAGTCTGTCCGCGGGTCGTAGTCCGCGGCGTTCTCCGGCCATGCCACCAGGTCGATGGGCCCAGGGTCGGATTCGACGAGTGCGAGGGTGCCATCCCGGTGATTCTTGGTGACCTGGCGGGCCTGAGAGAAGGCGTCCAGTCCCTCGTTGGGGACGTTGCCTTGGACCACGCCCACGCGCAGCCTCTCGCCGTCGGTGGGCTGGGTGTCCAGCGGAACAAGCATGCCGCTACAGATCACGGCGATGCCGACCAGCGGCGCCGCAAATCCCGTGACGAACTTGCGCCGCATCAGCGACTCTGCACCCGCACCGATCAGCGCACCCATGAGCGCCGCGGCAAACGACACGAGCGCCGCGCCGCCCACCCAGGCCAGCGGCGCGGCCGCGGAGTCCATCTGCGAAAACGCCAGCCGGCCCCACGGGAAGCCGCCGAAGGGAACGATCGAGCGCAGCTGCTCCATCGCAACCCACAGGAGTGCGAACGCGGGCGCGCCCAGCCACGCACTGCCGCGCAGCACGCCCGAGCGACGCACGTGCACCCACGCGGCGCCGAAAAGGCCATAGAACAGCCCCGACGCGATACTCAGCGCCACCCAGGGAACTGCTCCCACCGAGGTGTACGCCCACCATACGTGCGGGAGCATAAAGACGGTGCCAAAGACCCAGCAGTAGAAGAACCCACCCCACGCCTTAGCACTGACCAGTGCGAGCCACAGGAGCGCCAGCGCCACGTAGGCCATGGGCCACCAGCCCAGATCAGGGAACGACGAAGCGAGGGCCACGCCGCCGACGATGGCGATCGCGAGGTTCCTCAGCACGGAGATCACCCCGCCACTGTATTCGAGTCCCGCGGGCCAACTTGCCAGGCACCCCGTGAATGATCCGTGGGGCGCCTGGCAAGCGATGACTGAACGCTACGGACGCGCTACTACGTCCAGCGAAATGGTCACGGGCTCGAGCCCTTCAGCGGTCACAGTGACCTCTGCGACTCCCGCCCCCGCCGGACGCACCACGGCGAGCGCGCGGCCGTCGAAGGTACTCCACGTGGATGCATCGAAGCGCTCCTCGGTGCGAGGGTTTGCGCTACACATGCCCGCGAGAACCGCCGCACCGCTCACCGTCACGGTGACCTCTCGGTCTTGATCGGTCACCAAGACGCCTGTGGTGTCGCGCAGCTCCACCGCGACGTACGCGAGGTCGTCATCGGAGTCCACCAGCGCGGTCCGGTCTGCGGCCGCGGTGAGTGTTGCGTCGCTCGCCGTCGTGAGGGCAGTGCGACCGGTCTCGATACCGTTTCGATAGGCCATCGCGACGAGCGTGCCGGGTCGGTACGCGGTCTCGAGGACCGCCAGCATCGGTCGCTCCTCCCCTACTGTCGCGCGGGCAACTTCCTCGCCGTCAAGTTGCAGCACGACCTCGTCGGCGTCGGCATAGACCTCGACGGTCACGCGCCTGTCCTCGTAGCCGTGCCATGTCCACGAGGACACCGAGTCGCTCCACGCCCACGAGGACGGGTTGACGATCGCGACGCCGTGGTGGGCTGGGCGGCGCACCGCGATGAACGGCTCGGTACGCAACCCGAACACAGTCTCGCGGTAATAGGAAAGGGGCAGACGCGCACCCGTGATGTCCAGGTCCGCACACCGGGCGGTGAGGTAGGGGAACTCGCGCTCAAGCTGGCCCGAAGCGGCACTATCGTCCGCGTACATGGTGGAGCCGATGCCTACCTCTCCGAGGTAGTCCCAGCCGGTCCAGGTGAAGTCGCCGATGACGTTGGGGCTTTCGAGCACGAGCGGCCATAGGCGCCCAATCTCCGGCCCAAAGGTCTCCGATCCCACGATCACGCGGTGCGGATACTCATCGCAGTCTGCGGCATAGCGCGACTCCGCATAGTTGAGTCCCAGTACGTCCAACACGGACGAAGACTCTTCGATGCGCGCGCCAGCGGCATCGGTAGAGCCCACCGTGTTCATCGCGTTCTTGTCGGCCATAAGCGCGTTGAGGCCACCCAGTTCCTCGACGAATCGGGGCATCTCGTCGAGTACCGCGAGGAGCGCGTTGACGCCGTTCGTGACTGGCCTGGTCGGATCGAGCGCGCGAACCTTGTTGGCGAGGCGACGTGCCCTCCTTGCACCGTGGGGGGTGCCAACCTCGACGATCTCGTTGCCGATCGAGTACATGATGACGCTCGGGTGGTTGCGGTCCTTCGCGACGAGCGCCTCGATATCCGCCTCCCACCACACCGGGAAATCGGCCGCATAGTCGTACGGAGTCTTGTACCGGGTCCACATGTCGAATGCCTCGTCCATGACGAGCACGCCGAGTCGGTCACACGCCTCGAGCATTGCCGGCGACATGGGGTTGTGAGCGGAGCGGATCGCGTTGAAGCCAGCCTCCTTCAGCAGTTCGATGCGGCGCTCCTCAGCGCGACCGATCGCAGCGGCTCCGAGTGGTCCGTTGTCGTGATGGATGCACGCTCCGCGGAGTTTGATCGGCACGCCGTTGATGCGCAAGCCCTTGCGCGGGTGCACTGTGACGGTCCGGATTCCGAACGTCGTGACCACGGGCTCGCCCTCATCGAGCGCGACCGATGCATAGTGGAGGCGAGGGCTGTCCGGTCCCCACAACGCGGGGTTGTCGACATAGAAGAGTTGGCGAGCGTCGGCTTGTTCCCCCGGGGCGAGGGTCAACGGGGTGTCGTCAGACTCCACCATGACCCCCGCATCGTCCCGAATCACTGTCCGCACTCGGACAGTCTTGGAGACGCGTTCGTCGTTGCGCACCGTCGTGGACACCGCGATCACTGCCTGATCCTCTTCGAGGCGCTCGGTGCGTACGCAGATGCCGTCCTCGACGATGTGGACGGGCTCGTGCACGTGGAGCAGCACCGGACGGTGGAGACCTGCGCCGGAGTACCAGCGCGAGTCCTCCCCAGAGCGCACCTCAATGCGGAGCACGTTCTGCTCGCCGTGGCGCAGGTACGGCGTGAGGTCCACGAAGAACCGGCTGTAGCCATCAGCGCGCACGCCCGCGAACTCGTCGTTGAGGAAAATCTGCGCGCGCCTGAACGCACCCTGCAGTTCGAGCCGCACGGACTTGCCGCACCACTCCTGGGGCACATCGAGCGTTCGCTCGTAGGTGTAAGCGCCGTTGGGGTAGTAAGCTCCGGCGCCTTTGGCAGGGACATCGGGATGGCGCACTTCGTCGCGCATAGCGTCGTGTGGCAAGCGCACGACGCCGAGAACCTCAGGCCCGCCCGTGACCGAGGCGAACGGGCCTGCAGGTCGGCGGACGGTCCACGCGTCATTGAGAGGAATAGGTGTCATCTTGAGGCGAAGGGGTGTCATGAGAAGTCCTTTCTGGCCGATTGGTGGGCGATGCGTGTCAGCGCACGCTGCGGATAGCACCGAGGGTGACGGCGGAGGCGATGAGCAGCAGGATCGCGGCGACGAAGCCCATGACGTAACCACCGGTCACGGTGACGACGATCGACATGATCACTGGGCCCAGAATCTGGCCGCCGGAGTTCGCGACGTTGAGGATGCCCAAGTCCTTGGCAGCCGACTCCTTGTCCGGAAGGACATCGATGTTAAGTGCCTGATCAACGGCGTTGAACGTGCCTTGACCGATGCCGACGAACATGCAGAGGGCGACCATCGCCCACGCGGTCGGCATGAGCAGGGGGAACAGCATGCCGATCGCGATCACGATTGCGGAGGCGATCACGAAGGGCTTGCGACGGCCAAACCTGTCGGACAAAGGACCGGACGTGAAGCCGAATAGCAGGGCGGTGATGAGGGTGATGATGCCGTTCAGGGCGATGATCTTGGCCGCACCGTCTTCCTCGAGCTTGATGTAGTCCGTCAAGATGTACAACTGGTAGTTCGAGACGGCGTAGGTGCCCGCCACGAGGAAGAACTTACCGAACAGCGCTAGGTAGAAGTCCCGCGCGCCCTTGGTTGGCAGACGGAACGAACGCAGGAACTGCTGTCTGGAGAGCTTTTCGCGGACTTCGTCCTTGTTGTTGGTGCGCGGTGCCACAGCGATAAAGACCAGCGCAGACATCAACGTCATGACGGCGAAAAGAGTCAGCCCAGCACCGGGGTTCGGCACAAACATGGACGCCATCGTCAGCGAGATGGCCGAACCAATCACGATGCCGACGCCGTAGAGGGCCGAAACCGTACCGCGACGCTCGACCGGTACACGATCAGAGATCTCGGCCACCATGGGCGCGATGATCGCGTTGAGGGCGACCATGTAGATGCACCACCAGACCGTGAGCTCGGTAACAGAATCCGCTGTTCCGAACACGTACATCGCTAGGGCACCGACGATGGAACCACCGAGCATCCAAGGAGCACGCGCGCCCCAGCGTGTGCGCGTCATGTCGGACAGGGCACCAAAGACGATGTTGGTGAACAACGAGAGCGCGGCGCCAGCGATGCCCAGCACGCCCACGAGTGCGACCTTCTGATCCGGAGCGATGTCCTCAACAAGCGCCGGCATCAGCACACTGATGGCACCCATATAGGGGGCGATCCAAAGTATGGCGCCTAGGAAGAGGGCAATGGCGAGGCGCCACTTGAATGTGGGGGCAGTGGAAGTGGCGTCGGGCCCTGAGGGCTCGGCGGCGGTGTCGAGCGAGGTCATGCGTGTCCTGCCTTCTCTTTGGGGGAGGGTTGTAGCGGGGACTACGTCTGTGGGGAGCGCAGAATCAGGTGCAAGAAGTCTTCGAGGAGAGCGACCACATCGACTCCATCGCGGTCAATCAGCCAGTGGAGTTGGGCACCCTCCCACAGTGCGAGCAGAGCGCTGGACGCGAACTCGGGCGTCACGCCGTCGCGGAGCATGCCCGCGTCGGAAAGCGCGGTGAGCCCTTCGAGGAAGCCTGCGCGCACACGCGCCAGCCGCTCGTGGAAGAACTCCTCGAGGGCGTGGTCGGCCGTGACTGACTCTGCGGCGAGGAGTGTGTACAAGGCGATGATGTCGGCCTGCCCCGCATTGCTTCGGGCCAGCGCGAGGAGCGCTTCGGGAACGTCGGCGATAGTAGCGGGGCGTGCAGCGGCAAAGATCTCGTCTGAGCGGGCGTCACGCTCCCGCATGAGCGCGATCAGCAACGTCGCCTTCTGCGGGAAGTGATGGAGCACGGTTGACTGGTCCACGCCCGCGCGCCTTGCGATCTCACGCATGGAAGCGGAGCGGGAACCCTGCTCGATGATCACGGCCATGGCGGCGTCCAGGATCGCCGCACGAGTCACTGCAGACCGCTTGTAGGGGCCGCGTGCGCCTCGACGCTCGGCAGGAGCTCCCTTGGCTCCGGCAGCGATGGGGAAGCTCGGCAACTTTGACGGCTCAGGAGTCGTGTGCCTTGAGCCGTGCTCGGTCATCGCCGGTACCTTCTCTCCATTGAATTTCCATCACGCGATGGAGATTCCATTGTGAACGTTCACCAATGCCGTGTCAAGTGGACACGAGGCCGCGCCGGACTGCGGGTGCACGCAGCCGACTCGCGGGCCTGAGTGAAGGAAGTCTCAGTGGGTGGAGGGGGCACCAGCCACACGACCCTCGGCCTCCATCGCCATTCGACAGGCCGCCGCCCAGCGCGTCAGTACGCGACCACTCCCCTGCGCATGGCGTCGATCGCGGTGTGTGCGCGGGCCCGCAACTGAGGCTGCGGGGCCGACTGCGCGATCTGGTCGAGCACGTCGATGACCTGCTTGCACCACCGCACCATGTCGCCCGGCGCGATCTCCGTGTCGCGCAGCACCTGGTCCAGGCCCTTGCCCTGAGCCCACCCGTGGATGGGACCCACGATGCCCCAGTGCGGGGCCGGCAGTTCTGGAAGCCCCTTGGCGCGCTGCAGGTCGTCAATGTCCGACCAGATGCGCTGCGTCTGGGTGAGCGCCTGCCCCAGCACACCGTGCGGGCCGCCTGCGATCTTGGGGGTGCGAACCTCGTCCTCTCGCCTGCCGCGATACAGCAGCGAGGACACCGTCGCGGCAAGCGCGGGCGGGTGCAGTTCGCTCCAGATCCCGGTGCGCAGGCACTCGGCCATGACTAGGTCGTTCTCGGAGTACAGGGTGCGAAGGCTCACTCCCGCGTCGGTGATGGTGGTCGACTCACCGTCGCCCGCGAGGTAGCCCAGTTCGCGGAGCACGTCGCAGCGCTTGTCGAACACGCGGGCGATCGAGCCAGTAGCACGCGAGATCTCACCCATCACCCTGTCCCGGTCGCGCTGCGCTCGGAAGTAGCGCTCTGCCCAGCGCGCGTGCTGTTCGCGCTCGGGGCACCGATGGCACGGGTGGTGCTGCAGTGCCTGGCGCAACTGCTCGACCTCGCGCTCCGGGCCCACTTTGGCCCGCTTGGCGCGATTCTCCGCGAGTTCGAACGTCGCTCGTGCCGCGTGGACCACCTGGCCCAACTCCTTGCGGGACCGCGCGTCGCGCGGCTCGAAACGACGCGGCACCTTCACGTGCCCCACGGAGTCGATGCCGTGGTGCAGTTCCGACACGGCCAACCGAAAGGAGCGGCCATCCACCGTCACCGCGGTGGGCCGGGGCTGGACGGGATCGCGGTCCGGTGCCACCACGACGGCCAGGCCCGCACGCTTACCGCCGCCGATGCGCACGACCTCGCCTCGCTCGAGACCTGCGAGCACGGCCGAGGTGGCCTGGCGGCGTTCGCGCGACGCGGCCTTGGCCGCGTTCTTCTGCAACCGGCCCAGCTTTTCGCGCATGGCGGCGTACTCCATGAAGTCGCCCTGATCGCACGAGGCCGCCTCACGAAATCCGTTGAGCGTGGCGTCGAGTTCCTTCGCCTTGCGGGCCTTGCCCACGACCGACTGATCCGCCTGGTATTGCGCGAACGACAGTTCGAGCAACTCGCGCGCCTTCGACACGCCCGAGCGGCCCACCAGGTTGATGGTCATGTTGTACGACGGCTGGAAGGAACTGATAAGCGGGTAGGTGCGGCGCGAGGCCAAGCGGCCCAGCTGTGCGGCGTCAAAGCCAGGGTGCTCGACGACCACCGCGTGGCCCTCGATGTCAATGCCGCGCCGTCCGGCACGCCCCGTGAGTTGGGTGTACTCCCCCGCCGTCAGGTCCTGGTGGGCCTGCCCATCCCACTTCACGAGCTTTTCGAGCACCACGGAACGGGCGGGCATATTGACACCGAGCGCGAGGGTCTCAGTTGCGTACACGACCTTGATCAGCCCCGCAGCAAACAGCTCCTCGACCACCTCCTTGAACAGGGGGATCATGCCAGCGTGGTGCGCTGCGATGCCGGCTTCGAGGTGGTCACGCCAGTGCAGGTAGCCCAGCGCGCCAAGGTCCTCGGCGGGCAGACCGGCGCATCGCTCCTCGATAATGCGTGCAATGCGTGCGCGTTCGTCGTCGGTGGTGAGGCGCATCCCTGCCGAGCGCACTTGATCGACGGCGTCCTCACAACCGGCTCGGGAGAACACGAACACGATCGCGGGCAGCAGGGCCTGGCGGTCGAGCACGTCGACGACGGCGAAACGGGGTGGGCTACGGCGGCCCTGCGGCCGACGGCCTCCCCGGGCCGGGCGTCCACTGAAACGGCGCTCTGTCTCCTGGCGCTGACGCTTGGTGATGGCCTCGAGCTCCGGGTTGAGCCGTGGTGTGGGACCGGGGTCAAGCGGGTCGACCCCAGGCGCGTACAGGTCGAAGATGCCCTCACGTACGAGCACATGGGGCCACAGCGGCACTGGCCGACGCTCGGAGACGATCACCTTGGTGTCACCGCGGACCTCGGTGAGCCACGCGCCGAACTCCTCGGCGTTAGACACGGTCGCGGACAGCGAGATGACCGCGGTCTTGGCGTCGAGGTGGACGATCACCTCTTCCC
This sequence comes from Demequina sp., assembly GCF_047975725.1. Classification (GTDB taxonomy): domain Bacteria; phylum Actinomycetota; class Actinomycetes; order Actinomycetales; family Demequinaceae; genus Demequina. The sequence goes on along the minus strand of NZ_JBKEED010000023.1, from coordinate 13,413 downwards.
AGACTGAGCCGCGGTAGCGGTCAGCGAGATAGTGCACCTCATCGAGGACCACGGCACCCAGCCGATCCAGCGTGGGTGAGGCCGCGTAGATCATGTTGCGCAGCACCTCGGTGGTCATCACCACGATCTGCGCCTCGGAGTTGATGGACGTGTCGCCCGTCAGTAGCCCCACGCGATCCTCGCCGTAGACCCGGCGCAGCTCGTTGAACTTCTGGTTCGATAGCGCCTTGATGGGCGTCGTGTAGAACGCCTTCTCACCGCGGTCGACGCAGTGACGCACGGCAAACTCGCCCACGATCGTCTTGCCCGCGCCAGTGGGTGCGGCGACCAACACCGAGTGGCCATCTGCCACGGCGGCGCACGCTTCACGCTGGAAGTCGTCGAGAGGGAAAGGAAGGTCGGCTTCGAAGTCCGCGAGCCCTCGGCGTCGTGCCTGGGCCTTCGCGGCGGCGAAGCGCTCTGCTGGAGAGCTCATGCCCTCAGGCTATCGGGCCTGCCTCCGAGGACCTGCAAGGCTCCGGGCTGCACGCGGATGTCCAACGGCGCAGGACCCACCAGTTCTCCGTCAGCAAACGCTGCGGGCAACGGCGCGCCCAGCTCGGCAGGGCCGATGCGGATACGCCGCGCACGGACGATCCTCACCTCGGGCGCGTCGATGACAGAGCCGTCATACAGCTGTGGGAACAGTTGCAGGATGCGCCGCTTGCTCATCGCGTTGGCGACGACCACCTCGAGCATGCCGTCAGTGACGGAAGACTCGCGCGACACCTTCAGGCCGCCACCAAAGACAGGTCCGTTGGCGACGGCAACCAGGGTGCACGTCTGCTCCCACGACTCACCATCAGCCTCAATACGCACCCCGTAGGGCTTGAACTGCGGAAGCACACGAAAGGTCGCGACCTTGTACTTGAGCGGGCCGCGGGGATAGCGCAACCGGGAACCGTATTCGGCCACGGCCGCATCGATCCCCATCGACAGCACCGCGGCGAACCAGCGCCGCCCCTTGCGGTCGGCGACCCCAGGGCCGTCCATCCGGCCAAGGTCCATGTGCGCGACGTCGCCCTCCAGGCCGCGCTCGATCACATCAATCGCGGCCGGGATGTCGTACTGCGGCAGCCCCAACGAGGCCGCCACGTCGTTGCCCGAACCTGCCGCGACGATACCCAACGGCATCTTGGTGCCCGCACACGCCTGGACACCCAAGTGGGCCATCCCGTCGCCGCCCACGACGACCAGCGCGTCGAGGTCGCGATGGCGTCGCCTGGCCTCTTCGAGAGACGCTGCCCATGAGCCACGCGAGAGGTCCTGAACGCGGTGTCCGCGTGCGGCGAGCAGCGCGAGCGCCTGCGCTCCCCACGCCTCGCCCCGCCCTGACCCGGAGGTGGGGTTCGTGATCACCCCGAGCGTGCTCATGCGGCACGCCTCCGGGCACGAATCCCCTTGAGCGAGGCGACGCCCACAGCTGCGAAGTACAACCCGGCCATCGGCAGCGCCATCGCAAGCATCGTGAACACGTCCGGAGTGGGCGTGAGGATGGCCGCCGCGACAAAGATGATCAGGACGGCCCAGCGCCAGCCGCGCAGCCACGTACGGGCTTTGACAATGCCTGTCCAGGACAGGAACACCATGAACACGGGGAACACGAAGGCGATGCCAAAGGCGAGGAACAGTCGCAAGGTGAACGTCATGAACATCTGCGCATCGAGGAAGTTCGAGCCGCCCTCGGGCGTAAAGCCCGTCAGGATCGCGATGGCGCGAGGGTAGACCCACCAGGCCAGCGCAATCCCGCCGGCAAACAACGGCACTGCCGTTCCGAGGAACGCGACGGTGTAGAACTTCTCCCTGCGTTCGAGACCAGGCGCGATGAACGCCCACAACTGGTAGAGCCACCACGGTGCGGACAGCACCACTCCGATGAACAGCGCAACCTTGATCTGCATGTCAAGCGCAGTGACAACGCCCGCGAAATTGATCGACACCATCGCGTCGGCGCCGGCCTCCTTGGCGGCGTCGAGCACGGGTTGCTGGAGAGCATCAAAGACCGGCTTGTACAGAAGCCAGCCGACCACCGAGGCTACGGCGATGCCCAACGCGGCCAAGATCAGCCTGTTGCGGAACTCCCGCAGGTGCGCAGACAGGGGCATCCGCGCGTCGCGGCCCGCGCCGCGCGCGCGTTTACTTGCCACGTGCCTCGTCGTCGGGAAGATCGATGGTGGAGTCCGGCACCTGCGTACCGCGCGACGTGGGAGCCGCAGGCGGCTGCTTGTCCTCCGCCTTGTCGTCGTCGGCGAGCGCCTTCGTCTCGTCCTTCAAAATGCGCATGGACTTGCCGATGCTCCGAGCCAACTCGGGCAGCTTGGGTGCACCAAAGAGCAGCACCACGATGATGGCGATGATGATGATCTCGCGGGGACCCATGGTTCCTCCAGATAGAGCGGCGAACGCCTCAGTCTATGCGCCTTGGGCCTGTGCGACGGCATTCGCCTGGCGCGCCAACGCTTCCTTGAGCACAGCGGGCTCTACGGAGCGCAACGAGGGTGCGATGGCGAGCAACCGCGCGGCCGTCCAGTCGGGGTCGGTGACACGGAGCGTCACGACCGCCGTGTCACCGTCGTCCTCGACGTGCGCGCCCGCGATGTCCTCGAGCGCCCACCGGGCGCTCCTGTCGAGCCTCACCACCGCGTCGAAGCGGGACTCGAGCGAGAAGCCGTGCTCCGCGGAGGGGCCGTGCGTGTGGGGCTCTGCCAGTGCATCGGCCGCCTGGATGCGGCCAAGCCGAAGCGTGCGGTAGCCCTGGGCGCGGCGGCACCAGCATTCGATGTAGCCGATGCCGTCGATGGTGACGAGCTGGTGCGGCTCGATGACGCGCTCCGTGCGACGGTCCTGCGCGTCGACATAATCCAGGCGCACCGCGACCTGGTCCGCGATGGCAGACTCGAGGACGCTGCGCACCTGGGGTGCGACGGCATCGGCGCCGTCCAAGACCGTGACAGGGGCGACGCCTCCAAAGGCCTCGCTGATCCGGGTCAGCAGCTCTTGCGCCCCTTCGGGAGCGGTGCCAGCGGCGATCAGGGTCGCCAGGGCGCCGGTGAGCGCGACGGCTTCCTGACCGCTGAGCCTCACCTGAGTGAGCCCCTGCGCGTCCACCAGCACGACCAGACCTTCGTCATCGAGCGCACCGAAGTCGAAGTCGAGCATCTCGTCCGGCAGGTACGGTGGTACGCCGCTCGTGCCTAGCATCCACACGTCGGCCGTGATCCGGTCCGGCCGCACGCCAAAGTGCTCGGCGAGCACGGTCACCGGCGTGGCGCCGTGCGCCTCCAGGTACGCCACCATGCCCAGCAGGCGCACCATGCGGGCGCGAGAGTTCTCAGCCACGGGCCACCTCCAGAGCGGCGGCGGCGTACTCGACGATGCTGTCCGCGAGAGCCACAGGAGCGATGACGCGCGCGGCGCCCGCGGTGGCGAGCACCTCCGCACGCAGCACGTCCTCATGCCGGTAGGTCACCTCAAACACATCCCAACCGTGGTCGGTTCCCGCAGGGGTACCGCGGTGGCGGAAGGCGTGCCCGGCCTCGGGGCGTACCGCAATGGTCGCCGTCAACTCGGCAGCATCGTCGCCGAGCGAGCCCAGCGGCAAGGTGTCAGGCCGATCGAAGGCCTCGGGCTCCCCCACCGCCTTGACCGCACCGAGCACGCGCGCGAGCCGGAAGGTGCGCGAGTCCTCAGCGTCCTCGTCGTAGGCCACCAGATACTCGATGCCAGCGCGCAGCACGATGCCCCACGGCTGCACGCGACGCTCACGTGTCGGCGAACTGGCGGAGGCGTACTCGAAGCGCACCCGCTGGCGCAGGCTGATCGCCTCCGACAGCGCCGCCGTCACCTCCGCCGCAGCGGAGGTCGACATTCCACCGAAGGGCAAGTGCGGCACATCCTCGTGAGCGATGCCGGACACGAGCTTCGCGTAGCCGTGACGCGCATCGGCCGCGAGGCTCTTTCCGCTCCAGTACTCGGCGGCGATCGCGAGCACGGCGGCGTCGTGGACCGTGAGATCCAGCGCCGGCATGGAGATGTCGCCGTCGATCCGGTAGCCCAGGTCATCCTGGTGGACCGGGTCGACGATGGTGCGCAGCGGCAGGCCCATGCGCCGCAGTTCGTCCTTGTCGCGTTCGAACATGCGCTGGAAGGCGATGTCGGCGCGCTCGCGCTCCGCGTCGCTGACTCCGCGAGGGGCAGGGTCGTAGCCCTCGACCTGGGCGCGAATCTGCTCGCGTGTGAGGCGGTGCCGGGTACGGCTGAGCGCCATCATCAGATTCAAGCGGCGCTGCTCGGCGGAAAGCTCGGACATCTAGAGCCTGACCGCCAGCAGCTCGGTGGTGAGGATGCCGCGGGCGCCTGCAGCGTGCAGGCTGTCCATGATGTTGTTGGCCTCGACCCTGGGGATCATCACGCGCACCGCGTGCCAGTCCTTGCCGTGCAGCGGCGTCACGGTCGGGGCCTCAAAGCCGGGCGAGACGGCGATCGCAGCGCTGAGGTGTTCGTTGGGTACGTCGTAGTCAACCAGCACAAACTGCCGGGCCATCAGCACGCCACGCAGGCGACCGGTGAGCACGGCGAGTTCGTCGTCCTTGACCTCGGGGCCCTTGATGAGGATGGCCTCTGACTTCAGGATCGGCTCGCCAAAGATCTCGAGACCTGCGGCACGCAGCGTGGTGCCGGTCGAGACTACGTCGGCCACCACATCGGCCACGCCTAGGCGCACCGACGATTCCACGGCGCCGTCGAGACGCACCACGGTCGCGTCGACGCCAAAGGACTTGAGGTGGTGCTTGACCAGGCGGGGGTAGCTCGTGGCCACCCGCTTGCCCTGGATGCCCTCGATGGTCGTGATCTCGCCTGCGGTCGCGGCGTAACGGAAGGTCGAGCCGCCAAAGCCCAGTTCGAGGTGCTCGGTGGCCGGCGCGCCCGAGTCGAGCAGCAGGTCGCGGCCGGTGATGCCCGCGTGGACGGTGCCGGAGCCCACGTACACGGCGACGTCACGGGGGCGGAGGAAGAAGAACTCGACCTCGTTGCGAGCGTCCACGAGCACGAGCTCGCGGGGGTCGCGGCGTTGCTTGTAGCCGGCCTCACGCAGCAGTAGGTCGGCGGGCTCGGACAGCGAGCCCTTGTTGGGAACGGCAATGCGGAGCACTGATTTGCCTCGTCTCAGTCGCGGGTCACAGGTAGCGGTAGATGTCGGCGGGGGTCAGGCCCTTCGCAACCATCATCACCTGCACGTGATAGATCAGCTGCGAGAGCTCCTCGGCCGTCTCCTCGTCACTTTGGAACTCGGCGGCCATCCACGACTCCGCCGCCTCTTCGACGAGCTTCTTGCCGATCGCATGGACACCCTTGTCTAGCAGGGCGACCGTGCCAGATCCCTCGGGGCGCTCGGCGGCGCGGGCGGACAGCTCCTCGTACAGTGCGTCGAAGGTTTTCACGCCTGTCAGCCTAGGGCAGGTCGGGCCCTGCGGCTGCAGTGACATGGAGCAACACCGCATCCTGTGGCGACAGGGCCGGTGATTGGACACCCACGGAAGCCAACGCCCGGCCGGTGAGGGTCACCCCGGTCGCCCACCAATGCGGCAATGCCCGCCCCGGCGCGTCACCGCCCAGCGCGGGTACCAGGGGCTTGACGTCGTAGAGCGTGTCAGGATCAAGCCAGCCGATGCGCACGCGCCCCGGGTGCGCGACCTCGGGCAGAGCGACACAAGAGATCGAGATGACCGCCTCACGGCGGTCCCGTGCCACCGCTGCCCCGATCACGTAGCCGTGCTCGGGCAGGTCCGAGCGGACCGTGATGGCGTCGTGCAGCATGGGGCGCAGTCGCTTGTGCAGGGCGATCCACGCGCGGATCTCGTCGTGGGCCTCACGCGCCTCGCTCGACGACACGTCCCATTCCAGGCCAAAGTGATACGGAAGCGCCGTGGCGGCGCGGAACGTCAACCGCGCGCTGCGGTGAGTGGTGTGAGCGGTGCCGGGCCCCACGTGGGACCCGATCATCTCTGGTGGAACGATCAGCGACGTCCAGCGCTGGATGTGTTGGCGCTCGACGGGGTCGTTGCAGTCAGAGGCCCATACACGGTCCATGCGGGACAGCGCCTCGAGGTCGATGCGCGCTCCGCCGCCCGAGCACGACTCAATTTCGAGCTCTGGGAAGGCGCCCTTGAGGCCGTCGACCAGCCGGTAGAAGGCCAACGTCTGCTCGTGCACGATGGGGCGGCCGGTCGCGCTCGACCCGGCCTCGAGCAGATCGCGGTTGTGATCCCACTTGATGTAGGCGATGCCCAGATCGCCGACGAGCGTGTGGAGGCGTTCCTCGATGTAGGCGTACGCCTCCGGGTGAGTGAGGTCGAGCACCTGCTGGCGGCGTGCCTCGATGGGCAGACGCTGAGCAGTGCCGGGCCGCGCGATCCACTCGGGGTGCGCACGCGCCACATCCGAGTCGGGGTTGATCATCTCGGGCTCGAACCACAGGCCAAACTCGAGGCCAAGCGAACGCACGTGGTCGGCGAGGAAGCCGAGCCCGTGCGGGTACATCTCCTCATCGACATACCAGTCGCCGAGCCCCGCGTTGTCGGCGCGGCGGTGGCGGAACCAGCCATCGTCGAGCACGAACCGCTCGGCGCCCACCGCCGCAGCGTCGTCGGCGAGCGCCATCAGACGGGGGACGTCGTGGTCAAAGTAGACCGCTTCCCAGGTGTTGGCCGTGACCGGCCGTGGGCGACGCGGATGGGCATTCAGCGAGCGCAGGTGTTGATGGAAGCGGTCGGACGCGGCATTGAGGCCGGTCTGCGAGTACGACCCATAGAGCCAGGGGGTGACGTAACTGTCACCCGAGTCGAGCCTGACTTCCCCGGGCATGAGCAGTTCGCCACCTCCCACCACGATGGTGCCGTCTGGCCGTCGGTCGGTGAGGTAGCGGGCGTTACCGGACCAGGCCACGTGGGTGGCCCACACCTCTCCGCGGTCGAAGCCGAAGGCGGGGGTGCCCACCACGGACAGAAACGTGGCGTCGTGGCCGGGCTTGCCGCCGCGGGACTCGCGCAGGCGGGTGCCCACGGTCACCGGCGTGCGCTGTGGGGTGCGTTCGCGGATCCAGCGACCGGTGAAGTCCAAGATTTCTTGGGCCTCGTGTGGCACGGGAAGCGCTGGAGTGATCGCGCCGACCTCGAAGGGGGCCTCACCGCCGGTGCTCGTGAGTGTCACCCTGGTGCGGACGAGCCCCGTCGCAAGGAGCTCGATCTCCACAGTGCAGGCCATCTGAGCGTCGTGGTCCTGCCCGGTCACCACCACCCGGGCGTGTCCGGCCTCGCCGCGCTCCTGTGCGATCCCGGTGGGTACAAGCCTCAGCGAGTGGTGCGCTCCCCCGCGCGAGCCGCTGATGCCGGGTTGACCCAGCCAGCCGTCCGCTTGCGCGGGCAGCACGGCGACGTCATAGGTGTCGTCGGTACCCCCGAAGGCAAACCCCGCACGTGCACTACGAGCGAGGTCTGCCAGCTGGCGCGCACTCAACTCACCAAGATCGCCACCCCAGTGAACGATGCGCGGCATACGGTCGCCGTCAACGGTGACCACGAGTGACACGTCACTCGCGCGCAGGTGGATGAGGGTGGTGTCGGCGTTGCTCACCGAGCCACCTTAACCGATTCAGGCCAAGGACTTGAGCGCCACCGCGGTCGACAGTGCGGCCTCCACGGCCTCCGCTCCCTTGTCTTCCTTCGAGCCCTCAAGGCCCGCGCGGTCGAGCGCCTGCTGAACGTCGTCCACCGTCAGCACCCCAAAGCCCACCGGGACGGCGTTGGCGCGTGCGACCTCGGTAAGGCCGAGCGTCACCGACTGGCAGACGTACTCAAAGTGAGGCGTCTCCCCCTGGACGACCACGCCCAAGGCGACCACCGCATCGGCCCCTTGTCGCGCGAGGTGCTCGGCGACGACAGTGAGCTCGAACGCCCCGGCGACGCGAGTGACGCGGTACTGGGCCCCGGCGGACTCGGCGGCGCGCACCGCGCCGGCCACCAGGCCATCCATGATCTCCGTGTGCCACAGGCTCGCGATGATCTCGACGGTCAGGCCCTGACCGTCGACTGCAATCTGGGGTGCTCCTGCGCCGCTCATTCGTTGTCCTCCAACAGGTGGCCCATGCGCTCGATCTTGGTGCGCAGGTACTGCTCGTTTTCTGGGTGGGAGCCATAGTGGTGAGGGATGCGCTCGGTCACGCTGACCCCCGATGCGCGCAGCGCCTCCACCTTGGCAGGGTTGTTGGTCATCAGGCGCACGTCGTTCATCCCCAGGGCGTGCAGGATGGCCGCTGCGGCGCCGTACTCACGGCGGTCAATCGGAAAGCCCAGATCCGTGTTGGCGTCGACGGTGTCCCGGCCCGCGTCTTGCAGCGCGTACGCCTGCACCTTGCCGAGGATGCCGATCCCGCGCCCTTCATGTCCGCGCAGGTACACCACGGCACCACCTTCGGCCGCGACCCGTGCGATCGCTGCATCGAGTTGCGGACCGCAGTCGCAACGCAGCGAACCGAACGCGTCTCCGGTGAGGCACTCCGAGTGCACTCGGACCACCGGAACGACGCCCGGCGCCGTGGGTGCGGTAAGGGCGACGTGCTCGTCCCCGGTGCGCGCGTCGCGGTAGGCACGAATAGTGACGTCGCCATGACGGGTGGGCAGGCGGGCCTCACCAGAGGCCTCCACCCGATGGGGCGCAGGCTCGGCCGGCTCGGGTAGGTCGCCAACCTCGCGACGGTAGGCAATGAGGTCAGCGATGGTGAGGAAGAGCACATCGTCGCGCTCGGCCAGCGCCTTCGCGTCACCGGTGCGCATCATGGTGCCGTCGTCGTTCACGAGTTCCGCGATGACGGCGACGGGCTCGAGCCCAGCGAGGCGGCACAGATCCACTGCGGCCTCAGTGTGGCCGGGCCGATGCAGCACTCCCCCGGCGACGGCACGCAGCGGCAGCACGTGGCCGGGTCGGATCACGTCGTTGGCGGTGGCCTGCGGGTTGGCGAGCACCTGCAACGTGCGGTGACGATCGGCGGCCGAGATCCCCGTGGTGACTCCTTCAGCGGCGTCCACCGACACGGTGTAGGCGGTGCGGCGCGGGTCCTGGCTGTTGGGGACCATGAGCGGGAGGTTCAGCTCGTCGGCGCGGCTGCCCGTCATGGGAGCGCACAGGTAGCCGCTCGAGTGGCGGATGCCCCACGCGATCCAGTCCACGGTCGTGGTTTGGGCAGAGATGATGAAATCCGCCTCGTTCTCACGGTGGTGCGAGTCGGCCACGAGCACGGGCTTACCAGCGCGCAGCTCCACGAGGGCCCGCTCCACCAGCGCGATCAGTTCCGCGGTCATGCGCGCTCTCCCAGCATCTTCTCGACGTACTTGCCGATCACATCGACCTCCACATTGACGAGGTCCCCTGGTGCCAAGTCACCGAACGTCGTCTCGGTGAGGGTGGTCGGGATGAGGGAGACGGTCGCGAGGGTGCCCTCCAAGGCCGCCACCGTGAGCGACGTGCCGTTGAGGGCGATCGAGCCCTTGCGCACCACGTAGCGCTCGAGTTCCTGGGGAATCTCGAAGGTCAGGTCAGTCCATTCGGGCTGGACGTCCGCCGACACGAGCCGCGCCGTGCCGTCGACGTGGCCGAGCATCATGTGCCCACCCAAGCGCGCATCGGCCCTGAGCGCCCGCTCGAGGTTGACGCGCGAGCCCACCGCCAGACCAGCGAGAGCGGTGGTCTCGAGGGTGACGCGCATGACGTCTGCGGTCCACTCATCGGCCTCGGAGGAGGCGACGGTCAAACACACGCCATTGACGGCGATCGACTCGCCGTGGACGTAGTCGCCTTCCAGGTCGGCACGAATAGTGAGCTGTGCCGTCGAGCCGGACTCGGTCACTCGCGTGACCGTCCCCACGGACTCGACAATGCCGGTGAACATCAGATTCCTCCAGTGAAATGTGCCGTCACCAAGGTGTCGGCGCCCAGGCGCTCAGAGGTGACGGCGCCACCCCTCAACGCGTCGGCCATGGTGCTAATTCCCAGGTCGGAGACGACCGAGGGGCCAGAGCCCAGCAGAGCCGGGGCAATGTAGGCGTTGACTTCATCAACGAGCCCTGCGCGAAGGAAGGCGCTCAGGAGTCTAGGCCCTCCCTCCACGATGAGCGTACGTACCTCGCGCTGCCACAGCGCGCCGAGCACGTCGCGCGGCTCATCCGTCGAGATCGCGACCGCATTCCCGTCGCGCCAGACCTTCGCGCCGTCGGTCGCGCGGTGACCCACCACCACCCGCAGAGGTTGATGCCCGGCTTCCTCGCCGTGCGGGCGGGCCGACAGTGAAGGGTTGTCCGTCAGGATGGTCCCGGTACCCACGGCGATGGCATCGACACTCGCGCGCACCCCGTGCGCGTGTGCGCGGGCCTGTTCGCCCGTGATCCAGAAACTGGTGCCATCTGCGGCCGCCATGCGCCCGTCGAGCGTCGCGGCCCACTTGGCGATCACGTAAGGCGCACCCTTGGTCATCGCCGCCAGCCACCGGCGAGTCAACGCGGTGGCGTGGGCGTGCGGCGTGAGCAGCGCAGGGATGCCACGCGCACGCAGCACGGCGGCACCTCCCGCGGAGGCCTCGCCCGGGTCGGCAACGGCGTAGTGCACGGCGCCGATGCCCGCGTCCGTGAGCGCGTCCACGCACGGGCCGGTGCGGCCGGTGTGGGCGCAAGGCTCAAGGGTCACCACGGCGGTCGCACCGGTGAGGTCGGCGCCGCGCGAGCGAGCATCGGCAATGGCAGCGACCTCGGCGTGGGCCGTCCCGGCGCCCCGGTGCCAGCCCTCGCCGAGCACGGAACCGTCCGCTGCGAGTAGCACGCAGCCCACGCGGGGGTTGGGCCCGTAACCGGGTCCGTTCAGGGCGAGCGTCGACGCACGCTCGAGCGCCTGGTCGATGTCAGCCATGGCACGCGGCGCGCGCGAGATCGCGCAACGCCGTCACCTCCGCCGCCGGGTCGGGCGCGCCGTACACCGCGGAGCCCGCCACAAAGACGTCGCCACCGGAGCGCGCGACGGTCTCGATCGTGTCGCGCGAAATGCCGCCGTCGGTCTGGATCCACAGGTCGTGCTGCTCGGCGTGGGCGTGGTCACGCAGCGTCCGGACCTTGCTCATCATGTCGGGCATAAACGACTGCCCACCAAAACCGGGTTCGACGGTCATGACGAGGACCATGTCGAACTCCCGCAGGTCGTCGAGCACCGCCTCAACCGGGGTGCCGGGCTTGAGGGCGACCGATGCGCGCGCCCCGAGCCGCTTAATGTCCCGAGCGATGGCCTTGGCGTCGCGAGCGGCCTCGAAGTGGAAAGTGACGGATGCTGCTCCGGCCTCCGCGTACCGAGGGGCCCAGTGGTCGGGGTCCTCGATCATCAGGTGGGCATCGATCGGCACGGGAGAGACCTGCGCGAGGCGTTCAAGAACAGGCAGGCCAAGCGTGAGATTGGGCACAAAGTGACCGTCCATGACATCTACGTGCAGCCAGTCGGCATTCGCGACCGCCGCGATGTCCCGTTCGAGGTTGGCGAAGTCCGCAGACAGGATGCTTGGAGCGATCTGGATACCCATGCGGGAAAGCCTAGCCGGGCCTGCCTCGTCACCAGGGGCCTGCCAATCAGCGCCGTGCGTCATGACACGAACCTGCGTGCCAGTGCGGCCGCTGCCGCGCGCCCGGCGCGGTTGGCGCCAATGGTCGACTGGGACGGGCCGTAGCCGATCAGGTGGACTCGTGAGTCAGCGAGGGCGCGCGTGCCGTCGACCGGGACTCCTCCGAGGGGGCCCTCGAGACCCAAAGCGCGGAGGTGCTGCAGGGCAGGCCGGAATCCCGTAGCCCAGATGATGGTGTCCACGTGGCGCTCGCGTCCGTCCGCCTCCTTCACGTGGTCGACGCCCACGCCGCGAAACATCTCCTTGCGGTGGAGAACTCCGCGCCGCTCGGCCTCACGCGCGTACGCCGTCCTGGCCAGGCCCGTGTACGACACGATGCTCTTGGGGGCGAGGCCCTGCGCCGTATCGGCGGCTACTCGTCGCTCCACGTCGACACCGTCGATCTCGTGGACAAAGTCCCCGTCCCTCCACTGCGGCTCGCGGCGCGTGTACCAATGGGTGGTGGCGTACCTGCTGACCTCCTCGAGCAGCTGCACCGCGGAAATGCCACCGCCGACGATGGCCACGTGCTGCCCCGCGAAGTCAGATCCCTGCGTGAACTCGGAGGCGTGAAGCTGACGCCCCGCGAACACCTCCTGGCCCGCAACGGTGGGGAGCACGGGGTTGTCCCAGGTGCCGGTCGCGTTGATGATCGCGTCCACGGACCACTGGTCGTGGTCGGTATCGATCTCCAAAGGGCCACCGGGCCGGTTTGTGGCTGCGCGCACCCCGGTCACGCGCACGGGGCGCAGGATCGGCAGGTTCTGGTCGGCCTCGTAGTCAGCAAAGTAGTCAGGCACCGCCTCACGGGAGGGCGCATGGGGGTGAGCGGTGGGCACGTCCATGCCCGGCAGCCCGAAGATGCCGTTGACCGTGGACATGGTGAGCGACGGCCAGCGGTGCTGCCATGCGCCGCCGGGGCGCGCGTTCGCGTCGAAGACCACAAAGCTCGCGCCCTGCTCCGCGTGTTCCAAGGCCGAGCCGAAGCCGCGCCTGCGCAGGTGGTGTGCCGCCGACAGGCCCGCCTGGCCCGCCCCGATCACGGCGACGGTGGCAGAGCGCATGGCAGGTACCTTTCGTCGGGGCGGCGCGCCCTGGGGCGCGTGGGCAGGCCACCACGATAGAAAGATTTAGTTGACGCGTCAACTTAGTGTGCGGTGGGAGGCACTACTCCCCCGCGATTCGCACCTCCAAGGCAGTGCCCGCAGCAAGCAGCGCCGCCCATGCCGCACCATCGAGAGCCGGCACGGCAGGGTCCGTGACGGTCATATTGACACCTTCGCCAGGCAGCAGGGTGAGCAACTGGTGGTCGACGATGGCGTCGGGCAGGTTGGGGTGGGTCTCTGCCAGCAGTGCCAGGTCTCGCACCAGTGTGTGGGCCGTGATGGCTACCGTCGCCGTCGCACCGTCACCACTCACGCTGTCGACACTCAAGATCGCGGTGGGATGGGCCAGTTCGAGGTCGGGCAGCACCCACCGCACGCCGCGCAGACCGTCAGCATCGACCACGACGGCCGCCGCGCCAGCGGGCACCGACTCGGGCTCGATGACCAGGTGGCCGTCGGCGGCGACCGTGACGTGCTGGTGCTGCTCGTGGAACACCTGGCCGGCCTCGTCGACCACCCGCGTGCGCACCTGGACCTGCCATGGCTGCGGCAGGTCGTTGACCAGGGTCAGCCCAGTCG
>NZ_JBKEED010000022.1:0-59843 GCF_047975725.1 Demequina sp. | reverse complement strand
GGGAATGGATCGACGTGCCCGTCGCGTTGAGACGACCATGACCGCAACCGCGACCATGGAGCCCCAAGAGGCGAGGCGAGACGCCGCGCCGTCGGCACTTGGGCCTGGAGTAGGCTCGATCGTCATGACCGATGTGCAGCTGGACTTCGAGACCGAAGCCTTGTCCTACATGGACCAGTTGTTCGCAGCGGCCCTGCGCATGACGCGTCACCGTCCCGATGCGGAGGACTTGGTCCAAGAGACCTACGCGAAGGCGTTCGCGGCCCAGGACAAGTTCAAGCCGGGCACTAACCTCAAGGCCTGGCTGTACCGCATCCAGACCAACGCGTTCATCAACAACTACCGCAAGAAGCAGCGCCAACCGAAGCTGTCCGATGCCGAACAGGTCGAGGACTGGCAGATCGCGGCTGCGGCGGAGCACACGAGCTCCGGCCTGGCCTCCGCCGAACAAGAGGCGCTGGAGCGCATCGGCGATGTGGAAGTGAAACAGGCGCTGTCGGAGTTGCCGGATGACTTCCGCATGGCCGTCTATCTGTCCGATGTCGAGGGATTCGCCTACAAGGAGATCGCCGAGATCATGGACACCCCGGTGGGCACAGTGATGTCCCGCCTGCACCGGGGACGTAAGTTGCTTCGAGAGAAGCTCAGAGAGTATGCGGCCGAGCGTGGAATGCACGACAAGCGCCCGAACGCCCAGAAGGACAGTGGGGAGGTGTGCCATGCCCGGAAGGGAGTGTGAGGAAGCCCTCGACCGACTGTTCGAGTACATCGACGATGAATTGCCGCAAGACGAGCTTCGCCGCATCGGCGACCATCTGAAAACGTGCCCGCCCTGTGAGGCGGAGCACCAGATCAAAGAGCGCATCAAGAACTTGACGTCGCTCACCGGCGGCGAGACGGCGCCCCAGGCGCTACGCGAGAAGATCCTCGCGTCGATCCGCGCCACGCACGAGGTCAGCTAGGCCTCGACATAGCGAAGGCCGCATCGGAGCATGTCCGATGCGGCCTTGGCATGAAAACGCAGGTGATGCGCTCAGGCGTTGGGACGCTTGCCGTGGTTGGCTCCGCCCTTCGCGCGCGACTTGCGCTTGCGGCCTCGCTTGCTCATCGGGATCCCCCTTTCTCACACGGGTGCGGGAACAGACGACTACCTATCTTCCCACACTGAACTTCCCCCGATGCCCGCAATCCCGCTACCCTCCTCAAGTTCGATGATCCGAGTGCCGATGGAGTTTCCGTGAGCGACCAGCCTGTTTCCGTCATCCCGTTCCTGCACGCACTGGCGAGCACCGGAGGTTCCGACCTCCACATCAAGGTGGGATCGGCGCCCCGCGTGCGCGTGGACGGACGGCTGCGCAAGCTTCAGGTGCCGCCGCTGACTCCTGCGGACACCCGCAACATGGTCGCGCAGGTGCTGCCGGAAGACCTGGTCGCGCAGTTCCGCGACACGCACGAGGCCGACTTCGCCTTCTCGCTGTCGGGCGTGGGCCGATTCCGCGTCAACGCCTACGTGGCGCGTGGCACCGACTGCCTGGTATTCCGTCGTGTCGCCGTCGGCGCGACCCCCATGGAGGAGTTGGGCCTGCCGCCGGTCATCGCCGACCTCGCGCTTGAGCCCCGCGGCCTGGTGCTCGTGACCGGACCTACGGGTTCCGGAAAGACCACCACGCTCGCCTCGATGATCGACCTCATCAACACATACCGCGAGGTCAACATCATCACGATCGAGGACCCCATTGAGGTCCTGCACTCGGACAAGAAGGCGATCATCTCGCAGCGTGAGGTACGCTCCGACACGCTCGACTTCACCGCCGCGCTGCGTGGCGCGATGCGTCAGGACCCTGACGTCATCATGGTGGGCGAGATGCGCGACATCGAGACGGTGCGCGCCGCGCTGTCCGCCGCCGAGACCGGCCACCTGGTGCTCGCGACGCTGCACACCGTGGACGCTCAGGACACCATCAACCGCATCATCGACTTCTTCACTCCGCACGAGCAGAGCCAGGTGCGCGCGACCCTCTCGCAGACGCTTCGTGGCATCGTCTCGCAGCGCCTGGTGCGCCGCGGAGACGGTTCTGGCCGCACGCTCGCGGCGGAGATCATGGTCAACCACGGCCGTATTGCCGAGGCCATCGTGGAGCCCGCGAGCCAGCCCCCCATCCTCGACCTCATTGCGGAGGGTGAGTACTACAAGATGCAGACCTTCGACCAGCACCTGTTCCAGTTGGTCCAGGCGGAGACGGTGTCGGTGGACGATGCGGTGGCCATCGCGTCGCGTCCGCACGACCTGCTGGTGAGCCTGCGCAACGCGGGCATCATCGCGTAAGGGGGCGCCGCGTCGGCGCAGGTCGCTACTT
This sequence comes from Demequina sp., assembly GCF_047975725.1. GTDB lineage: Bacteria > Actinomycetota > Actinomycetes > Actinomycetales > Demequinaceae > Demequina. Next base: position 57,486 of record NZ_JBKEED010000022.1, on the reverse strand, counting down.
GAGTGGCGACAGCGCTAGTTCACGTCACTCTCGGTGGGGTTGACGCCCAGCCACTCGTGCCACTGTGAGTGCAGGACGAGCCATGCCATGAGGCCGTAGCCAGCCTGGAGCGGCGTCGCGCCGCCCGTGGTGTCCATGTCGGTCGCCCACTGGTCGTGACGGACCAGGGGGCCGAACATGTCGACGTAGGGCACCTCGCGACGCGCGGCCGCCTCTTCGCACAGCGCCGCATACTCGGCGAGCGCGCGACGGTCCTCGGTGGCCAACGGGGGAGGGCCGACCACCATGGCGCGCATCCCGAGGGCCGATGCGCGATCAAGCGCGTTTGCCAGGTGCAGCCTGGTCATGGTGGGGGATACGCGGCGGGCCACGTCGTGACGGCCGATAGCGAAGACGACGTGATCGGCGCCCGTGGACTCCTCGGCCGCCCCGCGCCGGCGCAGGGCTTCGTCGTCCCATCGGCTTGCCATCTCTCCCGTGGTCTCGCCAGGCACGGCGAGCGTGTGGAAGCGAAGGAAGGGCCCGACGGGCAGGGTGCGTGCGACCACGCGCCCTGCCCATCCGAGCGCCTTGGGGTCTCCGTGTCCGGCGACGAGTTCGTCGCCCACGAAGAACACATTCCTCATCGCGTGAACGCCCTTGTCACCAGGTCCTCCTGCTCATCCTTGTGTCGCGACGACAACCCGGAGGCGGGGGAGGCGGACGCGGGACGCGTGACTCCGGAGACCTCGCGCTCGGCCACCCGCGGCAGTGCGTGAGCGAGGTACGTCCAGGCACCTTGGTTGCGTGGCTCCTCCTGGACCCAGGTGAGGGGCGCGTCGCCGTACGGGGCCAGGGCCTCGTGCAGCGCGTCCTTGTCGAGCGGGTACAGCTGCTCGAGCCGGACGATTGCGGTGGTGGTGTCGCCGTCCTTGTCTCGCTGCGCGGCGAGGTCGTAATAGACCTTTCCGGCGCACAGCAGCACCCGCTCGACACCCGCCGGGTCGACGGTGTCGCCGATCACGGGGCGGAACGTGCCGGTCGTGAAGTCCTCCACGTCCGACTGAGCGGCCCGCAGGCGCAGCATCGACTTGGGGGTGAACACGATGAGCGGACGGCGCGGACGGTCGTACGCCTGGCGACGCAGCAGGTGGAAGTAGCTCGCAGGGGTCGACGGCATCGCGGCGATCATGTTGTCCTCGGCGCACAGCTGGAGGAACCGCTCGACGCGGGCCGACGAGTGGTCGGGACCCTGACCCTCGAAGCCGTGGGGTAGCAGGAGCACCACGGACGAGGACTGACCCCACTTCTGCTCGGCAGAGGAGATGAACTCGTCGATGATGGTCTGCGCGCCGTTGACGAAGTCGCCGAACTGCGCCTCCCACAGCGTCAGAGCGTCGGGACGCTCGACCGAGTAGCCGTACTCGAACCCGAGCACCGCGTACTCCGACAGCGAGGAGTCGTAGATGTGCAGCGGTCCCTGGTCGGCGCTCAGGTAGCGCAGGGGAGCCCACTCGGCGCCGGTGGCGCGGTCGTGGAACACTGCGTGGCGCTGCACGAAGGTGCCGCGACGGGCGTCCTGACCCGACATACGGATGGGCACACCCTCCTGCAACAGCGTGCCGAAGGCCAGGAGCTCACCGTAGCCCCAGTCGATGCCGCCCTCGCGGGTCATGGCTTCGCGACGCTCGAGCAGCTTGCCGAGCTTGGGGTGCACGGCGAAGCCCTGGGGCGGGCGCACGTGCGCGCGCCCCACTCGCTCGACGTGTGCGGGAACTGCGGCCGTCTTCCAGCCCACCATCACGCCCGCGTCCTCGGACTGCGACGAGGGCAGCTCAAGGCCGGAGATCGACTCGGTGTCGGTGCCGGAGAAGCCCTCGCGGGTCTCGATGAACACCCGCTCGAGTTGGGCGAGGTAGTCCTGCGACACCGCCTCGGCCTCTGCCTCCGTGATGTCGCCGCGACGGATCAGCGCCTCGGTGTACAGGTGACGCACCGAGCGCTTGGCCTCGATGAGGTCGTACATGCGCGGCTGCGTCATCGAGGGGTCGTCGCCCTCGTTGTGACCGCGGCGGCGGTAGCAGACCATGTCGATGATGACGTCGCGACCAAAGGCCTCGCGGTACTCGAAGGCCAGGCGCGCGGCGCGCACGGCGGCCTCCGGGTCGTCGCCGTTCACGTGGAAGATGGGGATCTGATAGCCCTTGGCCAGGTCCGTGCAGTAGCGCGTCGAACGCGAGTCACCAGGCCCGGTCGTGAAGCCCACCTGGTTGTTGATGATCACGTGGACGGTGCCACCTGTGGTGTAGCCGCGCAGGCCTGCGAGGTTGAGCGTCTCCATGACCACGCCCTGGCCAGCGAAGGCCGCGTCGCCGTGAATGAGCACGGGCAGCACGGGGAAACCCTCGGTGGCAGGGTCGGCGCCCAGCTGGTCGAGCTTGGCACGCACGATGCCCTCGAGGACGGGGTTGACCGCCTCGAGGTGCGAAGGGTTGGCCGCGAGGTAGACCTTGGTGGTCGCGCCCGACTCGGCGGTGAAGGTGCCCTCCGTGCCCAGGTGGTACTTGACGTCACCGGAGCCCTGGACGGAGCCGGGCACCGCAGTGCCGTCGAACTCGGAGAAGATCTGCGAGTAGGACTTGCCGGCGAGGTTGGCGAGCACGTTGAGGCGGCCACGGTGGGCCATGCCGATGCAGACCTCGTGGATGCCCGACTGGGCGGCAGAGGACATCACGGCGTCCAGCAGCGGGATCAGCGACTCGCCGCCCTCGAGGGAGAAGCGCTTCTGACCCACGTACTTGGTCTGCAGGAAGGCCTCGAACGCCTCTGCGGCGTTGAGGCGGCGCAGGATCCGCAGGTGCTCCTCGCGGCTGGGCTTGGTGTAGCCGTGCTCGAGTCGCTCCTGGAGCCACGCGCGCTGCGCACGGTCCGCGATGTGCATGTACTCCACACCCACGGTGCGGCAGTAGGCGTCGCGCAGGCGGCCCAGCACGTCGCGCATCTTCCAGCGGTCCTGGCCACCGAACCCGGCGGTCGAGTACACGCGGTCCAGGTCCCACAGGGTGAGGCCGTGGGTCTGCACGTCGAGGTCGGGGTGCTTGCGCAAGCGGGTCGACAGAGGGTCGACGTCTGCCATCAGGTGGCCGCGCGAGCGGTACGAGTGGATGAGCTCGGCGATCCGCGCGGGCTTGGCGGCCTCGGCGTCCTCGTTGGTCGCAGAATCCTGCACCCAGCGCACGGGCTCGTAGGGCACGCGCAGGGCCACGAACACGCGGTCCCAGAATCCGTCCAGACCCAGCAACTTCTTGTGCACGAGCGCGAGGAACTCGCCCGACTGCGCACCCTGAATGACGCGGTGGTCGTAGGTCGAGGTGAGCGTCATGACCTTGGAAATGCCAAGGCGAGACACCGTCTCTTCCGAGGCTCCCTGGTACTCGGCCGGGTAATCCATCGAGCCCACGCCAATGATCGCGCCCTGGCCGGCCATCAGGCGCGGCACGGAGTGCACGGTACCGATGGTGCCGGGGTTGGTCAGGGTGATCGTGGTGCCCTGGAAGTCGCTCGCCTGGAGCGTGCCAGTGCGGGCCTTGCGGACCACGTCCTCGTAGGCCTGCCAGAACTTGGCGAAGTCCATCGCATCGGCGTTCTTGATGCTCGGCACGAGCAACTGGCGCACGCCGTCGCCCTTGTCGAGGTCGATCGCGAGGCCAAAGTTGATGTGCTCGGGAGTCGCGACGGCGGGCTTGCCCTCGTCCTCCGTGTAGGCGACGTTCATCGCGGGCTGCTCGGTGAGCGACTCGACGATTGCGTAGCCGATGAGGTGAGTGAAGGACACCTTGCCGCCGCGGGTGCGCGCCAGGTGGTTGTTGATCACCGTGCGGTTGTCCATGAGCAACTTCGCGGGGATCGTGCGCACCGATGTCGCGGTGGGCACCTGGAGGCTCGCCTCCATGTTGGTGACCACGCGCGCGGCCGGGCCGCGCAGGCGCTCGACGCCGTGCTTGACGTCCTTCGCTGCCACGGTCTGGTGCTCGTGGCGCTGCAAATACAGGGCGGTGGGAGCCTGGGCGGTCGCGATCGGCTGAGTCGCGGCTTCCGTCTCGGTAGGCATCTCACCAGGGGTGGCCGATGCGGGGGGCACCGCCGCGGCGGGCGGTGTCGGTGCCGCAGGGGTCGCGGCCGTCATGGCAGGCGCCACGGCGGCCGATGCGGCAGCAGGTGGCGCCGATGCCACGGGCTGCGCGGGTGCCGAGGCAGGGCTCGGCGGGGAAGCAGGGGCAGGCTCGCCCCCGAGGATCAGGGACGCGACGGTGGGGGCTCCATTGCCCCTCGCGACGGTCGTGCGTTCAGTGTCAGGCGCGCTGGTGTCGGTGGACACGTCGGGGGCCGCTCGCTTTCTTGGCAAACATGCATCGGGGACGTCGGTGTACAACTTGCATTGTCCAGCCTAGACGGATTCACCCGGTGCTTCGACCGTCGATTTGGTGCAATCGTTATCCGATGTCGCGGCGGAACGTCACGAGCCACCCGATCAACGCCGCGATCGCGGCGTAGGCCAGCAGCACCAGCAGCCCGCCCCACGCGGGGAGCAAGTCGGCAGACCCCGCAGCGGAGTAGAAACTCGCCCCAGCGATGGCCTCTCCCGCGGCTCCCGGCAAGAACTTGCCCACCGGGGCGAGTGGCTCGACGAACGCGAACGCGACCCTGAGCAGGGGCTCCACGAGTTGTGTCCAGCACAGCAGCGCCACGATCACGACCACCTGATTGGTGATCGCCGCACCAAACCCGACCCCCACCAGAGCCCACACCGCCAAAGCGGCGGTGCCCATGCCGATGGCAACCCACGCATCGGCCGTATCGAGAAGGGTGGGCTGGTCGGCGAGCGCGAGCGCGCCGGCGCCGATCGCGACGCCCACGGCCATCGCCGTGACCGCATAGATGACAGCAAACGGGAGGACGGCGACGAACTTCGCGGCGATGACCCGTGCGCGGCTGGGTTCGAGCAGCAGCGTGGTGTCGATGGTGCGGTGGCGGAACTCGGAGGTCACCGTGATGGCGCCAAGAATGACGGGGAACACGTAGCCAAACGACACGGGCAGGGCGTAGATCATGGCCGCCATCGCGGCCGGATCCATGGCTGCGGTGGCGGCATCCGGGTCGCCCAACTGGTCGGCGAACGCCATCGCCGCGCCGATCGAGCCCGTCATGAAGGCGACCCCGAGAAGCATGCACAGCAGGAGGATCCACCACAGGCGGGTCGACGCGAGCTTGCGGACCTCGGAGCGGATTGCGGCGCTCATGCGCCCACCCCCGTCTCGGTCGCGGTGAGTCTCAGGAACACGCTCTCGAGGCTTTCGCCGCCGTCCTCAAGGCCGTGAACTTCGAGCCCGTCGGCGAAGGCCGCGGCGCCCACCTGTGCCGCCGTCGTCGCGGTGATTGCGACCTCGCCTGCGCGCACTGCGGTGTGAGTGTGGGGAAAACGTGCTGCGGCGAAGGCCGCAAGCCGGTCGGCGTGAGGGCTGCGCAGGCGCACCGTGGGTTGAGCCAGGGCGCGCAGGTCCTCGAGCGTCGACTGATGGCGCAAGGAGCCGTCCGCGATGATCACGATGTCGTCGACGGTCTGCTCGACCTCGGACAGCAGGTGAGAACTGAGCAGGACGGTGCCCCCCGCATCGGCAAAGCTCCGCAGGAAGGTGCGCAGCCAGCGGATACCCGCGGGGTCCAGGCCATTGGCCGACTCGTCGAGCGCGAGCACGCTCGGCCGGCCCAGCAGTGCGGTCGCGAGGCCCAGGCGTTGGCGCATGCCCAGCGAGTAGCCACCCACCCGACGGTCGGCGGCCTCTCTCATGCCCACGGCGTCGAGGGAGGCCATGCACTGGGCGTCGTCGGCCCCCACCAGCGGCGCATAAGAACGCAGATGCTGGCGTGCCGTACGGCCGGGGTGGAAGGCTCCCTCGAAGTGGGCGCCCACGACCGTGCCCGGCCGCTCATGGTCGCGGTAGGGAACCCCACCGATGGTCGCGGTCCCCGCGCTTGCCGACACGAGCCCCACGAGAATGCGCAGCGTCGTCGACTTGCCCGCGCCGTTGGGTCCAAGAAACCCCGTGACGCGTCCGGGCTGAGCCGTAAACGTCAGGTCATCGACGGCAGTGACGGGGCCGTAGCGCTTGCTCAGGCCTGCGACTGCGATGGCGCGCGGTTCCATGATCCTCCGTGTGGCTGGGATGGTTCTCGGCGACCCTATCGGGTGGTCGGTATGCTGACCACACCATGGACTGCGACTGTCACACGTCATGATCACTCAGTGGCTGCTGGTCGGGCTCGGCGTGCTGCTCACCATCGGAACGGCCGTGTTCGTTGCCGCCGAATTCTCCCTCGTGGCGCTCGACCCCGCCCACGTCGACGACTCGGATCGCGGCGGCAAGCGCGTGCGACGGGCGTTGCGGCGGCTGTCGACCCAGTTGTCCGGCGCTCAGGTAGGCATCACCCTCACGACCATCCTGCTGGGCTACACCGCTCAGCCCGCGCTAGTCGAGCTGCTCGAGGTGCCGCTGTCCTCCACCCCGCTCGCGCGCACCGCCGTGGCGGGAGTCGCTGGTGTGGCATCACTCGTGCTGGTGAATGCCTTCTCGATGATCTTCGGTGAGCTGGTGCCCAAGAACGCCGCGCTCGCGGATCCGGATCGCACCGCGCGCCTGGTCACCCCGGCCAGCATGTCCTTCACCACCGCGTTGGCGCCGATCATCTCCGCGCTCAACCGCAGCGCCAACGGGATCTTGCGGATTATGGGGCTCGAGCCGCGCGAGGAGTTGTCGGGAGGTCGTTCTCCTCAGGAGCTCGCTGCGTTGGTGCGGCGCAGCGCGGAGGCCGGCACTCTTGCGCCGTCGACCGCGCTGCTGCTGAAGAACACGATCGAACTCGACGCGCTGACGGCTATCGACGTGATGACCGACCGCACCCGCATGCACACCCTCGAGCGCGATGCGGTCGCTGCCGATGTGCTGTCGCTCGCGCGCGCCTCGGGCCACTCGCGCTTCCCGGTGCTGGGCGAGGGCGTGGACGACGTGCTCGGTCTGGTGCACCTGCGTGCTGCCGTTGCGGTGCCAGCGCACGAACGCGACACGGCGCCCGTGGCGGACTTCATGGTCCCCGCGCCCCGGATTCCGGAGACCATGCGCATGCGGCCGCTGTTGATTGAACTGCGCGACCTGGGGCCCCAGTGCGCGATTGTCGTCGACGAGTACGGCGGCACCGCTGGCCTGGTCACCCTGGAAGACGTGGTCGAGGAACTTGTGGGGGAGGTGGCCGACGAGCACGACCGCAGGCGCGCGGGGGTGCACCGCACCCCGGGCGGCGCGTGGGTGGTGCCCGGCGACCTGCGGCCGGACGAGGTGGACGAGGTCACGGGATTAGGCGTGCCCGAGTCGCGCGCGTATGAGACCGTCGCGGGTTTTGTGATGGCCAGCCTTGGCCGTGTCGCCGAGGTGGGCGACGAGGTCGACAGCGACGATGCGCGTATTCGGGTCGAGCGCATGGATGGTCGCCGAATCGACCGGGTGCGACTCACCCCGATGGCGCGCGACGCCGCCGGACGGGACGGTGAGTCATGAGCCCGGGCATGGTGTTCGCGGTCGCGGGACTGTTGCTGGCCAACGCCTTCTTTGTGGGTGCGGAGTTCGCGGTCATCTCCGCGCGACGCAGTTCGATTGAGCCGCGTGCAGAGGAAGGATCGCGCGCGGCGCGCACCGTGTTGTGGGCGATGGAAAACGTCTCGCTCATGCTCGCGTGCGCCCAGTTGGGCATCACTGTGTGCTCGGTGTCGCTGGGTGTGGTGGCCGAGCCCGCGATCGCGCACGCGCTCGAAGGTCCGTTCCATTCGCTGGGCGTGCCCGAGGCGGCAGCGCACGGAGTGGCCGTTGCGGTGGCGTTGCTCATCGTCGTGAGCCTGCACGTCGTGGTGGGCGAGATGGTGCCTAAGAACGCCGCAGTGTCGAGCCCCGACCGTGCCGCCCTGATCTTTGGCCCTCCGCTGGTGTGGCTCGCACGGGTGCTCAAGCCGGTGATCTTCGCCCTCAACTGGGTCGCCAACGCGCTGCTGCGCGCCGTGGGCATCGAGCCGCGAGATGAAGTCACCAGCGCGTTTACCGCGGACGAGGTGCACTCGATCGTGGAGCGTTCGAGCGAAGAGGGAACGCTGTCGGACCCCACCGGCCTGCTCACAGGCGCGATCGAGTTCTCCGACCACACCGCCGCTGATGTGATGGTGCCCGTCGACTCCGTGATCGGTGTGGAGGCGGGCGTGAGCGTGGACGAGTTCGAGCGAGCGGTGGTCAGCTCCGGCTTCTCACGACTTCCCGTGAGCGACTGCGCCCGCTACGTGGGCTACCTGCACATCAAGGACACGTTGTTTGCGCGGCCCGGCGAGCGCGAGGAGCCCATTCAGGAGTGGCGCGTGCGCGATCTGCCCGCCGTGGCACCTGGAGACGAGGTCGAGTCAATCCTTGCCCTCATGCGCAGCTCAGGCGCCCACCTCGCCGGCGTCGAAGACGACGGCGTGACGGTGGGGCTGGTGTTCCTGGAGGACATCATCGAGGAACTTGTGGGTGAGGTCCGGGACGAGATGACGCGGCACGAGGGAGCATCGTAGTTTCACGACATCGTGCTCGAGGTGTGGGGAAATCCACACTTTTACCAGGGGACTGGTGTGACCGTTACCGTTTGGTTACACTCGCTCGCAACGTCCGATGGCTCCGGCCGCGGTCACGATGGCACTTGTACCCGGTCTTTGGAGGCTCGTGTGAGCTTTGACGCTGACGCGCTCGCGCCCGCTCAGGGACGCCGCTCGCGCCGCTCACGTCGACTCCTCGAGACCCAAGAAATCCAGATCCGGTCCACGCACCGACGCCGCAAGATTCTCACGCGCTCGGGCGTGCTCGCTGGCTTCGCGCTCGCGATGGTCGTATATCCGGTGATGGGAACCTTGGCTCCCTACGCCGACGCGATGGAGAACTTGCCTGGCGTGGTGTCCGGCGAGAGCCCGTCCACGGCACGTGCGCTGCTGGGCGATGGCCCGCAGTTGCTCGCCTCCGAGCTGCCCTTGCCTGACCCTGACGTCGCCTCCGCGACGATTGCCGCCGCCACCCAGTTCACGTTCTCGACGTACCTGCCCGACTGCGACCCCTCCGTGGGATGGGAGGGCCGCAACGGTCGCCTGACGGATGCCTCGCTGTGCAGCCTCGGCAACGGTTCGCAACTGCGCAACGATGCTGCGGTCGCGTTCGCGGAGATGAATGCCGCCTACGAGGACGAGTTCGGTCGCGAGATCTGTCTGTCTGACTCCTATCGCACTCTCCAGGGCCAGGTCCAGACCAAGGCCTCGCGCGGCTACCTCGCCGCCACCCCCGGCACGTCCGTGCACGGCTGGGGCCTCGCCATCGACCTGTGCCGTGCCGACTCTCGCGGTGCGTCCAAAGCGTGGCTCGAGGAGTACGGCCGCATGTGGGGTTGGGTCAACCCCGGTTGGGCAAAGTCGTCCAAGTGGGAGCCCTGGCACTGGGAGTACGAGCCCGGCACCGACGAAATTGGCGTGTACGAGTCCGCCTATTGGAACGTCGGGGATATCTACCGTTCGAGCGAGGACTACTCGTAGCGGATCTCTCGCAAGGTCCGGCCGCATGGCCGGGCCTTCAGCATGTGCGCATGGGCCGCTAGCGTGCACGGACGGAACCCGCGCCGCTGACCTCTTGGTCCACGGTCGCCCCGCCGCTGTAGAGCACGTCCCCAGCCCCCGACAGCTCCACGTCGAGCGTGTCCGTCGCCGTGACGGCGACGTCGCCCGCACCCGACAGGTCCACGCTCGCATGGGTGGCGGTCAAAGCCTGCGCGTCAACGGAGCCTGCGCCGTCGAGTTCGACGGACAGCGAATCGCAGTCGCCTGCGAGGCTCAGCGCCCCCGCTCCGGTGAGCTTGGCGGCCAGTTTCGCTGAGTCGATCCCCTCGATCGAGACGTCGCCCACCCCGGACAACTCGATGGATTCGAGCGACGGGACCGTGATCGTGTACTGCACGTCCTGATCGCGCCACCCCCACGTCCACGAGGGTCCGTTCAGCGACAGTGTTCCGTCGGTGACGGCGACCCGCAGCGCGGCGAGCAAGCCCGTGTCCGCGTGGACCTCGACGGAAGGCTCTGGCCCCACCCGAATCTCGACATCGCCAGCGCCATCGTGGCGAATGTTGGCGAAGTCGCCCACCAAGAACTCGGCGGCGCCCGGTGTGCCGTCGAGCTCTGGTTCACCGAACGAGCAACCTGACACCAACACCGGCGCCAGCACGAGCGAGGCAGCGGTCAGCGTCGCGGTCCGAGACGAACGGACAGGGCTGAACCGCGAACGGGACGTGTGTGACATGGGTGCTCCTCGACAGGCGTGGTGACTCCAACGTCACTGACGCTATCGATGCCATCCCAGCCGCCGCATCGGCCGTGCGGGTGCATTCCTGGGTGCCTGAAGAGGGGGGACTCCCTCACCCGGATGAGGGAGTCCCTTCAGGGTTGGCCCTGAGGCTGATCGCCTACAGCCAAGGGGAGGAGATGTCGAAGGTTTCAGCGACGCCCCTGATCTCCTGGCGGGTGAGTCCCTCGGCGCGGCCGCCTGCAACCAGGTCCATGTACTCGTACTTGGCTCCCGTCTCGGCGTACTCGACGCGGTCGACGGCGCGATACACCGACACATCCGAGCGCGACATGGTGCCGTGCTTGGACCACAGCGTGATCTCGAAGTCGCGCAGGCCCTCGACGTTGGCTGCGCCCATCTCCTCGGAGCCCGGGATAAAGAACGGCAGCACGGCGATGCCCTGCGACAGCGACACGATGCTCTCCGGCTCCCAGCGCAGAATGGCGGCGTTCATCCGCGCCGTGTCGCGGTAGGCCGGGATGTGGGACAGGTAGGTCAGGTGCGGCGGCTGGGCGTGCACCACGGCGTGGAAGTCGATGCCGCGGCGGCTCACCTGGTCTTCGTGGACTGCGAGGTGCGAGTTGAACTCCGAGGTCAGGCGCGCAAAGCGGCGGACGTTCGAGGTGTAGAGGGTTCCCGTGAGGCCGTCCTCGTGAATCTTGACAGCGCCGATCGCGGCGAGGGGCTCGAGGACGATCTGGCGCAGGCGGCGGCCCGAGCCGGTCGCCAGGACGGTGCCGCCCGCGAGCGAGGGTGCAGGGACGGGAAGTTCGATCTCCTCGGCGTGGGGGAAGTGGCGACGGACCTCGACGTCCCAGCCCATGTATACGGAGATGTTGCCGGCACCCGCCTCGGAGGCGTCGATGTCGCAGATGCGCGCGCCCGCCTCTCCGATCTGCTCGATGATCTCGTCGAGGGTGGGCTTGGGTTCGGTGGCGGGGTGTGTCGACATGATGCTCCTCGGGTGTGGCGGCGGTGCCGGTGAGTGGTGGCGGTGTGTCGCCAGGCTGTTGCGAACTGTTGTTGAAACGATTCAACCATGGATGTGGTGATGGCGCGATGGGCTCAAGGTCCCGGTTCGCCCCGCCCCACCCCGTTGATACCTGTGTGTGCGTGATTTCGAGTGCGCCTGCGCACCTGATACCCGTCTGTGCGCGTGGGGTGGCGTCACGTGTGCGCCACGCCGCCTGGCGCGCGCAGAGCTCGGGCGAGAGCCGTGGGGCCGCGCCCGGGTGACGCCGCTCGTGGGTGTGGGACCGTCACGGGTATCTAGCGCGCCTTGACCCGTGATGTCGCGTCGAGACGGGTATCAACCGGGAGGGAGCGCGGGAGGGCGGAGAGGGGCGGGAGGGGCGGGGCGGGAGGGAGCGTGGGAGGGCTCTCCGGTGGCGCGTCGCTGCCCCATGCACCAGGCTGAAGACAGCGGCACGACGAGACCCGGAGCGCCGCAACCCACTGCCGCAGGCGGGCAACCCGCCCGTCTGCCGGCTATGCGGGAGGAGTCACAATGCGCATCGGCGTGCCCAAGGAGCTCAAGAACCGCGAGACTCGCGTCGCACTCACCCCCGCCGGGGCGAAGGCGCTGGCCGCCGCAGGCCACGAGGTCGTCGTCGAGCGCGGCGCTGGTGCGGGCGCATTCCTTCCCGACCGCGAGTACGTGGACGCTGGGGCGATCATCGGCACGGCGCGGCAGGCGTGGGACGCGGACCTGGTGCTGAAGGTCAAGGAACCCGAACCCCAGGAGTTTGGCCTGCTCCGAGACCAGACGCTCTTCACCTTCCTGCACCTCGCGGCCAACCCCGAACTCGCCCACGCACTCGTCGCCGCGGGCACCACGGCCATCTCGTATGACACGGTCCAACTCGACGACGGATCCCTTCCGCTGCTGATTCCGATGAGTGTGATCGCTGGCAGGCTCTCCATCGTCGAGGGTGCGCACTTCCTGCTCAGTGCGTGCGGCGGGCGCGGGGTACTGCTCGGCGGTGCGCCGGGCGTGGCCGGAGCGCGGGTGGTCGTCATCGGCGGGGGAGTCGCAGGGGCGAGTGCACTCGCGCAGGCAATCGCCCTGGGGGCCGATGCGGTGGTCGCCGACATCGGCGATGCCCGACTGGTGCGGTTGGCTGCCACGCACGCCGGGCGGGTGCGAACGGTGCCGTCCCGCCCGGAGGTGATCGCGCAGGAGGTGGCGCGAGCTGACCTGGTGATTGGCGCCGTGCTCGTCCCGGGTGCCCAGGCGCCCAAAGTCGTCACCCGCGCCATGGCCGAGGCGATGCGCCCCGGCAGCGTGCTCGTCGACATCGCGATCGACCAAGGAGGGTGCTTCGAGTTTTCGCGGCCCACGAGCCACGATGACCCGGTGTTCCGCGTGGGGGACTCGCTCGTCTACTGCGTGGCCAACATGCCGGGCGCGGTGGGCGCGACGGCCACCGCAGCGCTCACCGCCGCGACGGGGCCATATGTCGCCGCACTTGCAGCGGGCGTGAAGCAGGCGATCGCCGCGGACGCGGCATTGGCGCGCGGAGTCAATGTTGCCGCAGGAACCGTGACACACCCCGCAGTGCGGGCGGCACTTGCGAGTCGCTAGCGGACTCGGCTGAGGGAACCCCCGGGACGGGCTCCGACGGATCCTCGTCCGGCTCGGCAGCCAGGTCCTTGCGTGGTGGCCGGGGGTTGACGATGGGGTAGTCGGCGAGAGCCCGCTCGGCTGCCTCACGCCCGATGTCCACCAGTTCGGGGAGATCTTTGGTGATCCACTGCGAGCGAGTGTCGGTGAGGGGGCGAATGTAGGTCACGTCGGCGCGGATCAAGTACTCGTGTACGTGAAGTGCCTGGTGGCCGAGCGCATCCCATTCAGGAGCGATCCGCACCCCGATGACATGCGTGGCTCCAAGGTCGAAGCACGCCTCGATGGGCAGGTTCTGCACAATCCCGCCGTCGACGAGTTCCCGGCCTTCGATGGTGACGGGCCGGAACACGCCGGGCACGGCGATCGAGGCGGCCACCGCCTCGGCGAGTTCGCCCTGGGTCACGACGACGGCCTCGCGCGTGCGCCAGTCGGTGGCGACCGCGCCAAAGGTGACAGACAGATCCTCGATGTTGCGCTCCCCGGCGACGCGATCGGCAAGGGCGCGTAACGCATCGGCGCTGAGAATGCCCTTGCCGGGACGTGGTGCGAAGGTGCCGAACGTGCCCCAGGTCGCGCGAGCGGCCCAGTCTTCAAGGACGTAGGGGTCGAGGCCGAGCGCATAGGCCGCGCCGACGATCGAGCCTGCCGAGGTGCCGGTCACGACGGTGGGGCGAATGCCGCGCTCACGCAATACCTGCAGGACTCCCACATGGGCTGCGCCGAGAGCGCCACCTCCGCCGAGCGCGAGTCCGAGCCGGGGGGTGGTGCGTAGATCGTCGATGGCCTCCATTGACCCATCGTAGGCTTCTCGCATGTCTGAAGACCCGGGTGAGCGACCACGTACTTGGCTGCCAGTTGCGGGCGCGGCAGGTATAGCGGTGCTCTTCGTGGTGGGTGCGCTCGTGTGGAGTGCGCTGGCGGGCGGGGCGAGTCCCGCTGAGCAGGCCGCCATCGTTGCGTGCGAGGCCGCGCTCGACAAGGCAGATGCGCCCGCCATCGTGGGTGGGGACGTGTACGAGTCGCCCGAGTGGCGTGACTACTACGCCATCGCGGAGGCATACGGTGAGGTTCCCGTGCCGCTCGAGGAGATGGACGATGCGGCGGTTGCCTCATGGGAGGACGGTGCCCGGGCGTATGAGGAGGATGGCGACGGTTTCATCGCCATCGTCTGGAAACTTGAGGACGACACCTACCGTCAGTGCGTGCTTCCGGTGACGGACGGCGAGGTGGCCACGGGCGGTGCGACCGTGGCGGACGTAGGGATCGCGCAAGAGGACTGACCCCACCGGGAAGGCCTCACACGCTAGTGGCGTTGCCTCGATGCCGACGTACCACCCGGGGCCGTCGCGCAGGAGGAGGAAAACAATGGGGCGCAACCTCGCTATACGCACCGCCGAGACCGTCGGCATGGGACTCATTGGGGACGGAGTTCTCGGGCTGTTGCAGCCGGAGCAGCACGTCGCGCGGTGGGAGTCGGGGCCGTCGTGGTGGCAGCGCGGCCTGCGCCCGTTCGTGGGCAATGCCCGCAACACCAGGACCTTTGCGGCTGTGGAAATCGTGGCAGGGATCGCCCTGGTGTGGGCGCTGCCCAAGGGTGGCAAGCGCTAGGCCGTTGCCCGGCACCTCGCCTTCTCGTTCTTCGTCCTCTTCGTGAGTCAAATGGATCCATTTTCATCGTCTAAGGGGGCGATTTTCCCGTCAAATGGATCCATTTGACTTGGGAACGGGGGTTAGTGGAGGGTGCCGCCCACGGTCGGCGCGTCGGCGCCCGGCACCGCGTCGAGCGTGGTGCGGATCGCGATCTCCAGCGCGGTGACGATGTCGCTCAAGGGAAGATCGGGCTGGCCGGCGGGGGCCTGGCCCGAGGCCCACGGAACGTGGATGAAGCCGGCCCTGGTGCTGGCGTCGGCCGCCTCGAGCGCGTGGAAAAACACGTGATTGCACACGAACGTGCCCGCAGTGTGCGACACCACGGCAGGGATCCCTGTGGCGGCGATGTCGCGTTGAATGGCTTTGACGGGCAACGTGGCGAAGTGCGCCGTGGCAGCGCCGTCGACGCAAGGCTCGTCGAGCGGTTGGTGACCGGAATTGTCGGCGATACGCGCATCGGCGAGGTTGATGGCGACACGCTCGACGGCGATGCCCGGACGGCCGCCGGCCAGCCCGGTCGCGAGGATCACGTCAGGCGAATGCGCGGCGATCAGTTCCCGTAGACGGGCGGCGGCGCCCGCGAACGTGACCGGGAGCACCTCGGTGACGAGCGTGGCGGGGCCTGCCCACTGCGCAGCGAGCGCCTCCACTGCCTGTCCGGACGGGTTGACGGCGTCGCCGGCAAAAGGCTCGAACCCGGTCAGCAGCACGGTGGTCATGAAAGATCTCCTGGTAGAAACGACAAAGCCGGAGGGACCCACGCCTCTCAGCGTGCCCTCCGGCTTATGTGTCGCGAGCATACGACGTGCCCCCGACAGGAATCGAACCTGCGACCTTCGGTACCGGAAACCGGCGCTCTATCCGCTGAGCTACGGGGGCGTGCGGGCGAGCCCGCGAGGGTCAAGACTAGCAGGGGGCGGGGGTCTCACCCGGCACGCGGGCGCCGTGCCCCCTGACCGCTAATCCTGGGCGGCCCGCAACCGGATCGCCATGTACGGTCGCGCAGGCAGGTCGACCTTGGTGGTGCCCTCATGGACGCCCGGAAGGGTCTCGATGGTCATGTTCCAGGTGTCGATGACGTCGATGTGCGCGCGCATGCCTGCGGGGACGGCCACGTGGCGGAATCGCGGTTGAACGGCGCCAAAATACTGGATCACATACTGGCCCGTTACGCCGCCCCACGGGACATCCCAGTCGGACGGCAACGGGTCGAGTCTGCCGATGGGTGACGCCTCAACGACGTCACGCAAGAAGGCCAGTCGTGCGACGGCGTCACCCTTGAGCGCACCGCCCTTGGACCACCACAGCACCTCGTCGGCGTCGTGAAAGGTCTCGCCGTGAGAGACATAGCCGCCGCGCACAGCAGCGGACCATGCGATCTCAAGGACGGCCTGCGGCGTGTGGTTTCCCCAGCCCTGGTCGATGTCTCCCTCATACCCGGCCTCGTCCACCACGACGGGCTTGCCCCACGCCAGGCGCCACGCATCAACCTTCTTGGCCATGTCGCGATCGCCGCGCTGGATCGAGCAGTGGGTGGCCCATGGAGCGCTGTAGTCGTACAGCTCTGACCAGTTGTGAATCGACAGCAGGTGCCCTGCGTGGTCCTCCTGCCCCACGATCTCGGCAAACCGGTGCCACGAACTGGGGCGCTTAGTCGTCAGAAGCTCGTATTCGTTCGCGAGCGACCACCACACGTGTGGGAAGGCAGCCAGGCGGCGCACCACGTAGGTGAGGTACCGCTCGTCGACTGTCTGGCCGAGTGTCGACAGCCCCCACCGGTCGTACGGGTGGAAGAGGATCAGGTCCGCCTGAATGCCCAGGCTGTCGAGTTGCGTGAGCCGCCGTTCGAGGTTGGCGAAGTAGTCGAGGTTAAACCGAGTGGTGTCCCAGGATCCGTCTTCGGCCCGAGGGAAGACAAAGTGCTCGGGTTCGTTGCTGTTATACATGAACGACTTGGGGAACAGGCACATGCGGATCTTGTTGAACGGAGCCTTGGCCAGCGACACGATGGTCTGGTCCTGAAGGTCGTCCGATTGGTGAGTCCAGGCGTAGGCGGTGGTGCCGAAGGGTGCGTAGGGTGTGCCGTCCGCGTGGGCGAAGCCGAACTGGTCGACGACCCCGACGGGGCCGCGAGCTGGCCCATCGGCCACGGCGATGGTGCCATGGATTTCCCGCAGCGACCGCGCGTTGCTCGACGTCGTGAACTCCCAGTTGCCCGCGTGCGGGGGGAGGAACCTGATCCGGTAGGTTCCGTCGCCGTCGTAGAAGCCGCCCACCGCGATGGTGCTGTCGGACTCGGCAAAGGTGGCAGTGAGGTCAACGTCGACAAAGGGGTTGCCGTGCGATGGGCCTTGCAGGACGACTTCAGTGATCTCGTAGGTGAGAGCCGATGCGGGTGCGAGCACCCGTGCGCTTGCGACCTGGGTGGTGACGGGCTCATAGTCGTCGCGGACCACGATCGGTGGCTCGGGGGCGAGGTCAGGCTTGGTGCGCACGATCCGCGACAGTTCGTCGAGCACCAGGGCGGCGCGAGCCGCGTCGGGGCTGAGGGAAAACTCCAGGAAAGGGCCGAGCGGGAACTCTGCGAGCTGGGTCGCCATCGATGACTGCAAGAGGTCGGAGGCATGTTCTTCGAGCACCGCTCGCGAGTCCGCTTGAGCGAGGGCGTCGCCAAAGGTGTCGAATCTGTCGAAGGTGCGCAACGTTGTGCTCCAGACGTTGGTGGGTCGCCGCGTCGGCTGCGGCGTGTGGGCCTCCATCGGGGTCGAAACCAGGCTAACACGACACGCGTGTAACGTTCTACACCGGGTGGCCCGCGGTCAGCGCTCGGTGAGGGCCTCGACCATTTCGTCAATGGAAATCTGCACCAAGCCGTGGCGTGCGGAGAAGTCCCGCAGCGACTGGCCGCGCAGCATGTGTCCGTCGTCGCCTGCGATCTCACAGATCACACCCGATGGATCGAGCCCGGCCAATTGAGCGAGGTCGATCGCCGCTTCGGTGTGCCCTGGTCGTGCGCGCACCCCACCCGCGGCCGCAATCAACGGGAACAGGTGCCCGGGGCGCACCAGGTCGGAGGCCGTCGCGGTCGGGTCGGTGAGAACAGCGACGGCGCGGGCGCGATCGGGTGCCGAAATGCCCGTAGTGATGTCGTGGGTCGCGTCGACCGACACGGTGAAGGCAGTGCGCAGTGCTTCTTGGTTGCGCTCCACCATGAGCGGCAGGTCAAGGTGCTGAGCGCGCTCGAGCGTGATGGGGGCGCAGATGAGCCCTCGACACTCGCGCATCATGAACGCGATCCACTCGGTGGTCGCGTGCACGGCTGCCACGACGAGGTCACCCTCGTCCTCGCGGTCCGGGTGGTCCGTCACGACGATCGCACGGCCAGCTCGGATCTCGTCAACCGCCTGCTCGAGCAGTGCCGACGCCGCGCTCATGCGAGGCTCCCCACCAGCACTCGCGCGGTGGCGGCATCGACGATCATGACGTTGACCCACCCTCCTCGAAGCGCTCCCGCGATCGCCTCGGCCTTGCGCGTGCCACCCGCCACACCGATTCGCCGGGGGACTGTACGGAGAGCATCGGCCGTGATGCCGACCACGCGGGTGTCCAGATCGGACGCGACGGGTGCGCCGTCGACGTCGAAGTAGCGCAGGCATACGTCGCCTACCGCGCCTGCGGCTGAGAGCGTCTGGCGGTCCGGCGCGGGCAGCACGTTCCCCGATGAGTCGAGCATGGGGGAGGGGTCGAGAGCGCCAATCCCGACCAAGGCAATGGTGAGGTCGTCCCACCGGGCGGCGACGGAGGAAACGGTCGCATCACCCACGAACGCGTCATGGGCGGCGGTGGTGCCCACCACTCCGGGAGCAGGCAAGAAGATCGGTTCGGCGCTTGTGGCGGCGGCAAGCCTGGTGAGCAAATGGTTGGCCTCGACCTGTACCTGCGATTGGCCGATGCCGCCCACGAGCTGGGTGACGGATGTGGCGACGGGCTGCGGGAACGGCCGCAACGCGCCGGCCATCGCCACGAGGGTGGCGGACCATGAAGAGATACCGATGCGGTCGCCACCGATGAGAGTGGCCTCCAGGTAGGCGGCGGCCGCTGCGCCCAGCGCCGCAGTGACGTCTGCGGAGGCGCCCGTGTCCACCACCACGGCCTCGTCGATGCCGAATCCCTGCTCGAGTTGCGTCTCAAGGTCGGTGAAGACCCCCGCAGGCTCTGTGACCGTGACCCGCACCACACCCGTGTCGCTCGCGCGCTTGAGCAGACGTGACACGCGCGGCTGGCTGATGTGGAGGGCCTGCGCGATCTGCGCCTGGCGTAGGCCCTGCTCGTGGTACATCCGCGCCACGCGCACCAGCAGGCGCGTGTGCGGGTCTGCCACGGGGTCGAGGCGAGGCGCGGCGGGGGAGGTGTCGCTAGTCACGTGGGTCCTTTGCAAGAGCTTTCCGACCCGATAGTTTATGCGACGACGCTCCGCCCGCCGTGCCGATTCACTTGCCGACGAGGTCGCGGGCCGTTGCTGCGATGCCTTCGGGGGACATCCCAAAGTGGTCGAGCAACCATTCGGCGCTTCCGGTCGGGGCGAACTCACGGATGCCGAGTGAACGTACGCGAACCGGGGCCTCGCGTACGACAACCTCGGCGACGGCGCCACCCAGTCCAGTGGGCAGTGCTTCCTCCATCGTGACGATCGCACCCGTGTCGCGTGCGGCTGCCACGATCGCATCGGCGTCGATGGGAGAGATGGTGGGCATGGACAACACTCGCGCCGAAACGCCGTCGCGGGCGAGCGCGTCGGCCGCGCTGAGGGCGCGGGTGACCACGGTGCCGGTGGCGATGAGAGTGACGTCTGTGCCCTCACGGAGCGTGACGGCACGTCCGTGCTCGAAGGCGTAGCCCTCGGGGTTCACGGAGGGCACTCCCATACGGGAGACCCTCAGGAACACGGGCCCGTCATGGTGCGCAGCCCATCGCACTGCCTGGCGGGTCTCCTCGGGGTCGGAGGGAACGATCACGGTGAGACCCGGAATGGTGCGCAACCAGGCGAGGTCCTCGATGGAGTGGTGGGTGGGTCCCAACTCTCCGTAGGCAACGCCGGGGCTTTGGCCCACCAGCACCATGTGGTGACCGGAATAGGCGGCATCGACCTTGATCTGCTCCATGGCACGCGCGGTCAGGAAGCAGGCAGCCGCAGAGACGAACGGGATCTTGCCGCCGTTAGCGAGGCCGGCTCCGACCCCAACCATGTCCTGCTCGGCGATGCCGACGTTGATGAGCCGCTCGGGGAAGGCCTCCTGAAACGGAGCGAGCTTGCTGGAACCCACCGAGTCGTTGACGACGGCGACAATGCGGGGGTCAGCGTTGCCAAGTTCCACGAGGGTCTCAGCCCACGCATCGCGGCAGTCGTAGAGGGGGGCGGTGTCGGTCATGACTGCTCCAGTTCGCTCAGCGCTGTCTCGACTTGCTCAGGCGAGGGCACCTTGTGGTGCCACGCGACGTTGTCGGACATGAAGGAGACGGGGTGCCCCTTCATGGTGTGGGCGATGATCGCGGTGGGTTTGCCAGAGACTGCGGGCACCTGGGCGAACGCTGCTCGGAGAGCGCCATGGTCGTGGCCATCGAGTTCTACCACGTCCATGCCGAAGGCACGCAGCTTGTCGGGCAAGGGCTCGAGGTCGTTGGTGTCCGCGACCCGTGCGCCCTGCTGGAGGCGGTTGCGGTCCACGATGACGCACAGATGTGACAGTTGGTGATTGCCGGCCGTCATGAGGGCTTCCCAGTTGGACCCCTCTTGCATCTCGCCGTCACCGGTCACCACAAAGGTGCGGCGCTGCGAGCCGTCGATCTTTGCGGCGATCGCCGTCCCCACGGCGATGGGCAGCCCGTGTCCCAGTGGCCCGGTGCTCGCCTCGACCGCGTCGATCTTGGTGCGGGCGGGGTGGCCATTGAGCATCGACAGCGGCTCCATGAACGTGTCGAGGTCTTCAGGGTCGATGAACCCTGCAGCCGCGAGGGTGGTGTAGAGGGCTGCCGCGGCGTGGCCCTTGGACAGGATGAGCCTATCCCGCTCGGGGTCGCCGAGCAGTTCGGGCCCCATGTGGAGCGCGTCAAGGTAGAGCGTCGTCAGAATGTCGATGACGGAAAACTCGCCGCCAATGTGGCCGAGTCCTGCGGCACGCACCATCTGGATGTCGCGCATGCGGATGGCGCGCGCGGCGGAGCGTAGGTGCGCCACCGCCTCGGCGTCTGTTGCGCCAGTCGGAACACGTCCGATGACGGCGAACTGTCCACGCGGCAGGTCCTCGGGATGAACCGCGGGCACGAGGTCCTCTTCGAGGGTCACGTCACTCACCCCGCATGCAGGAGAACAGCACGTCTTGGACGATGCGTTGCGCCCCCATGGCGTCTTGGCGCAGTTGCGCAGCGCGCAGTGCCTCGACGTCAAGCTCGTCGAGCGCGCGGTGCAGGGCCTTGAGGAAGCGGATGGACAGGTTGGCTGCCTCGACGGTGTCCTCGCGGAAGGGGAACTGGTCGAGTTGCCACACGCCTTCCCAGCCGTTGACCTTCAACGTGTAGAAGAACTCGAAGACCTCGACGGGGTGAACCGTGCCGACGACCAGGTCGTCGTCCCAGCCGCGAAGGTTGTCGTTGACGTCCATGCCCCACAGCAGGCCCTGGTCGATCAGCAACTGTGCCGAGGCGGAGGGTGATTCGCCGCCGTACAGCGCGTGGCCAAAGTCGAGCAGCACGCCAACGTTGTCGACACCCATCTCCTTGATGCCGAGCGCCGTCTTGGCCGCCGAGTCCCAGAACATCTTGCCGCGGGGCTCGCGGGGCTTGTATTCGATCACGATCTTGATGTCGGAATTGGCCTGTGCGAGTTCACGCATGCCGTCCACGGCAAGGCGCCACTGCTGGCGGTGGTCGACCTGGAACGGGTAGTCCCAGCCGTCCTGGCCGGGCCACACCTTGAGGTACTGGGCGCCGAGCGCGCGCACCACGTCGGCCGCTTCGTTGAGGAACTCGAGGAGTTCGGCGCGTACGGCGGGGTCGGGGTGCGTGAAGGCGCCCTTGGAGAACTTGCGCAGGTAGATCTCTGGAGTCACGCCGATCGCTTCAAGACCGTGCTCGACGAGTGCGGCCTTGACCTGGTCGATTGTCACGCCCTCGGTGAAGGGGTAGGGGACGTCAACCACGGACAGGTCGTCAACGCGTCCGGCGCGGGCGATCTGCTCCAGGGTGGTCACGGGCGGGGCGTAGCCGTCGGTGGCGTAGCGGTCGACGTACGACGCGAAGTGCCACAGGCCGGCACCGAACTTGGGGTAGTTGGACATATCTATTCACCTCCGAGTGAGATTGCAAACATCGTACAACGTTCTACGTCCGGTCGTGAAGAAGGCGGGCTCGAGCGACGGCAAGGCTCCACCGGTCGCGCCCGTGCGGCGTGTCACCTTCGCGCGGCGCGAAGGAGCGCTCGGCTGCGGCCGCAGCCAGGTCGTGGCCCAGGCGCCGCCACGCGAGCCGCGCCACACCCCGCAGCGCGACGTCGCCACTGCCGGCGACGTGAACGGGCTTCCCGAGTGCATCGGCTTGGGCCTGCATGAGGAGGTCCGATGCGGTTGCTCCGCCATCGGCGCGTAGTGCCGTCACTGGCGTCGTGCTCGCCATGGCGTCGACGACATCGGCCACTTGCATGGCGACGGCTTCGAACGCGGCGCGCGCGATGTGGGCCGCTGTGGTGCCCGCGCCCAGCCCGGTGAGGGTACCCACTGCGCGGGGGTCCCAATGTGGCGCCCCAAGGCCACCGAACGCGGGCACGAAGGCGGCCTCGCCGGAGTCCGGTACGGTCGCGGCAAGGTCGCCGAGCGCGCGGGCGGAGCCGACGCCGAGGAGCCGTGCCGTCCAGTCGAGGGCGGCGCCGGAGTAGCGCACATTGCCTTCCAGGGCATAGGTGGGCTCGTCCGTGAGCCATGCAAGTGTGGTGGCCACGCCAGGCGCGCGTGCGAGGGACGGTCCGGTGCCACGCATGATCGACGACCCGGTGCCGAAGGTCGCCTTGACGACCCCAGGATGGCCGCCGCCATGCCCCCATAGCGCGGCATGCGAGTCCGCCATGGCGGTGAGGATGGGGATCCCGGCCGGCAGTCCGTCGCACTGCGTTGTGCCGAAGGTGGCGTCGGACCGCGCGATGGCGGGGAGTGCCGCTCGCGGGATTCCGAATAGGGCGAGCAGGTCGCTGTCCCACTCCAAGGTGTGCAGGCTCATGAGCAGGGTGCGCGACGCGTTGCCCGCTTCGATGGCGTGTGTGGCGCCAGCCGTGAGCTGTGCGAGGAGCCACGAATCGATGGTGCCGACCACGCTGCCTGCGGGGGCCCTGCTGAGTAGCCATGCAGCCTTGGGGGCACTGAACATCGCGTCGAGCGGCAGACCGGTGCGGGAGGTGACCAACTCGCCGGCACCGTCTGATGAGAACTGTGCACACGCATCGGCCGTGCGGGTGTCCTGCCATGACAGGACCGGCCCGCGAGGCTCGAGGGTGCGGGGGTTCCAGCACGCGACCGACTCGCGTTGGTTGGAGATGGCGATTCCTGCGACGCGGTGAGCGCCGACGGCGTCGATGCACTCGGCGATCGTGGCGCGGCTGAGCTCCCAGATGGTGGTGGCGTCCTGCTCCGTCCAGCCCGGCTTGCCGTGGGTAATGGGGACCGGTCGTGATGCCTTGGCTAGGGTGAGGCCGGTGGCGTCGACCGCCACCGCCTTGGCGTTCGTAGTGCCCTCATCGAGGGCGATGATGACGTCGCCATCGCGGGTGAGGGGAGCGGTGTGGGTGCGCGTCATCGCGCCGCCTTCCTGTGAGGGCTGGCAGGCCGATGCGCATGCAGCCGTTTCGTAGAACGTTACACGAATACGCGTGGCGGCGCGCTTCCGAGCCGACCGCGGGACGAGCCGGCCGCGCTGTGGGGCGTACTACGGGGCGGGGGTCGTGCTACGAGGCGAGGGTCGCGCTCGTGCGGCGGGCGACGAGCCGGGGCGGCTCGCGGTGGCGCATGGGCTCCACGCGACCGTCAAGCCGCTCGAGGAGGTACTGCGCCGCGGTGGCGCCCGTGTGCTCGCTCGACTGGTCGATCGTGGTGAGGCCCACGTCGGCCAGGCCTGCGGCAAAGATGTCGTCGTAGCCCGTCACGGAAACGTCGGCAGGCACGCGCAGTCCTTGCTCGTGGGCTGCACGCAACACGCCGAGCGCGGCGATATCGGCACCCGCGAAGATTGCCGTGGGGGGCTCGGCTGTGTCGAAGAGTTCCTTCGCGGCGAGGTAGCCGCCCTGTTCCGAGTAGTCCGCGTCGATGATCCACGGCTCGAGGCTGTGGGCCTTCATAGCGGCGGCGTAGCCCTCGCGCCGGGCAGTGTGGGACAGCCGGAACGGCGGGCGCAGTTCTCCTGCGGTCTGACTCGTGTGGGCAATGCGGCGGTGACCCAGTGCCACGAGGTGGTCGACCATGAGGCGGGCGCCCAACTCGTCGTCGTCGGCGACGGTGTCGAAGCTGTCCGATGGTCCGTGGAGCGCCACACACACGGTGGGGATGCGCTGGGCGATGCGATCGACCACGTCGATGTCCATGTGTGGCGCGACAAGGATGAGGCCGTCAACGCCGCGGTCGACGAGGGCCTCTACCGCGCGAAGTTGGCCGCTCGGTGCGGTGCCGGCCGCGATAAGGAGCTCTTGGTACGGCGTGCCGCCAAGGTGTGCGCCAATGCGCTGTGCCACCTCGGTCTGGAACGGGGAGGACAGCTCGGTCAGCACCACGCCGATCGTGTAGGTGCGCCCGCGCATGGCGCGCGCTCCGGCGTGGGGGCGGTAGCCAAGGGTGTCGATCGCGTGTGTGACGCGCTGCCGCATGGACGGGCTCACTCCGTACGCGTCGCGCAGCACCTTCGACACTGCAGACGTAGACACTCCAGCCTCGCGCGCGACGTCGCCGATGGTGACACGGCGACGGCTTGACGGCGCCGGACGCGTGGGGGCGTCGACGCCGTCGTCGGTGATGGCATTGCCGTTCATGATGTCCTTCACACTAGCCCATGGGGCATGCAACGATGGAGAGGTGTGGATCGTTACACATCCGTGACCGGGGGCGTTTGACAGCCGCATTCACCCCGCGTAGTTTCAAGCGTAGAACGTTACACACTGTGCAAGGACGCAACAGAGTTTGCCGGTGGCGTTCGAGGTCACTCCCGTCGGGGAGCGGCTGGGAAGCAACTCGATTACAAAGGAGTAACCATGAGGCTCATGCACAGCCGGCGCACCGCGGCATTCGCTGCGGGCGCCGCCGCGATGGCGCTGACGCTCGGCGCCTGTTCGAGTGACGCCGGGGGCGACGAGTCGCCCTCCGGTGACCCGACGTCGACCGGTGGTACCACCCAGGAAGCTTCGAAGGAGCTGCTGGTTCTGGGGTCAACGGCCGACATGTACGGCTGGGACCCCGCGAATCAGCCTGGCTACCAGAACTGGGCCGGTGAAGCGGTCTGGGACAACCTGGCCAAGACCAACTCGGTGGGCGGGCTCGAGCCCGACATCGCCGAGTCGTGGGAGATCAACGAGGACAACACCACCTTTACGGCACACATTCGCGAGGGCATGACGTTCTCCGACGGCACGCCGGTCGACGCCGCCGCAGTGGAGGCGTCGTTCATCTACGTACGTGACCAGTCGGGCTCCGGTGCTGACTACACGGACATCACGTTCGACTCACCCGACGATCTGACCATCTCGATCACTTGGCCTGAGCCCCAGCCGGTGCTCGCGAACAAGATTGCCGCAGTCAAGATCATGCCGGCGAGCTACCTCGATGCCGCCAACTGGGAGCAGCCTGTGGGCTCCGGACCGTACGAGTTCGACGCTGCGACGTCGACGACGGGTTCGGTGTACAAGTTCACCAAGAACGAGGACCACTGGAACGCTGACGAGTACCCCTACGAGAACCTCGAGATCCGCGTGATCGAGAGCGAGACCGCTGCCGTGTCCGCGCTCAAGACCGGCCAGATCGACGGTTCGCTCGTGGGGGTGGGCTCCATCGAAGAGGTCAAGGCCTCCGGGCTCGAGACGATTCAGTACGAGTCCAACACGACCCGCCTGATCATCTCGGACCGCACGGGCAAGGTCATCCCTGCTCTGGGCGATGTCCGTGTGCGCCAGGCGATGAACATGGTGGTCGACAAGCAGGCCATGGCAGACCAGCTCTACCTGGGCAACGCCAAGCCCGCGTACCAGACCTTCCGCGAGGGCACCCCGGCCTACATCGAGATGTCGGAGGATCCCTACCCCTACGACGTCGAGGCCGCCAAGGCGCTGATGGAAGAGGCTGGCTACGCTGACGGTTTCGAGCTCGAGATCCCCACCATGGAGGGTCAGTTCCACGAGACCCTGCTGCCTTACGTGTCGCAGCAGCTCGCTGAGATCAACATCACCGTGACAGAGGTCCCCCTGTCGGGCGCCAACGCGATCGGTGACCTGCTCTCGGGTACCTACCCGGTCGTGCTGTGGCAGCTGGGCAACCTGGGTAACTCTGCCCTGCAGATCTACATCGAGGACACCCCCGAGGGCTGGTGGAACCTTCAGCACGAGCCCAACGAGTACGTCGACTCGCGCTGGGACCAGATCGCCACCGCGAGCGAGGAAGAATCCGCGACGCTCCAGAAGGAAATCAACCAGTACATCACTGACGAGGCGTGGTTCGCTCCGATGGTCTACACGGGCAACACCTACGCGTTCAACGCGGACAAGGTCAGCATCCCGACGCAGTCCGACCAGGAGAGCCTGCACCCCAAGCTGCGCGACTTCAAGTAACGCAGCCCGACCAGTGACCGGCGAAGGACCTGACCCATGGCACTTTCTTTCCTCAAAGACCTCATCCGCTCGATAGGAGTCATCCTCCTGGTGACGTTCTCGACGTTCGCCTTGATGTATGGCAACGCGGAGGGCATCGCTCGATCGGTGCTCGGCAAGCAAGCCACGGAAGAGGCTGTGCAGCAGAAGGTCATTGACATGGGCCTGGACCGGTCACTGGTCGTGCAGTACTGGGATTGGTTGACCAGCGCGCTCACGGGCGACCTGGGCAACTCGTTCTACACCAGCGAGCCCGTCTCGTCGGCGCTTGCGACGAGGGTGCCCATCACCCTCACGTTTGTTCTGCTCACGCTGCTCCTGGCGGGCCTGATCGCCGTTGTTCTGGGCGTGACGGCTGCCGTCAGGGGCGGCGTGACAGACAAGCTCGTGCAGTTCTTCTCGGTGCTGGGCACCGCGATTCCCCCCTACATCGTCGCGATCGTGCTGGTGTCCTTGTTCGCGGTCCAGTTGCGCATTTTCCCCGCGACGGGGTACGTGCCGCCTGGCGAGGACTTTGGGCTGTGGCTTCAATCCGTGACGCTGCCAGTAATGGCGCTGCTCTTTGGCGCCGTTGCCGGTATCGCCGCGCAGTTCCGCACGGCGACCCTCGACACGCTCGGCAAGGACTATGTGCGTACCGCCCGCGCTCGCGGCATCTCGGAGCGCGAGGTCCTGTTCCGCAACGTGTTGCGCAATGCCGCGGCCCCCGGCCTGACAGCCCTCAGCCTCACGATGATCGGCCTCCTGGGAGGCTCCGTGTTCATCGAGCAGGTGTTCGCGGTCCCCGGCATGGGTCAGCTCGCCAACGAAGCGGCCAAGATTTCCGACATTCCGATGGTGATGGGCACCGTGCTGGTCACCATCCTCATCGTGCTGATCGTCAACTTCCTCGGTGACCTGGCGGTGGCGATGCTCAACCCGAAGGCGAGGAAGCGATGACGAATCCCCTGGACGGCGGCGAGCTCGCTGCCGAGGCAGAGAAGGCTCCGACCAAGGTCGACAGTCGTGGTGGCCGCGACTCGACGGTCGTCGCGTTGCTCAAGAACCCGCAGGGTCTCATCTGCCTGATCTACCTTGCGCTGCTGATCCTGGTCGCGATCTTTGCGCCCCTGATCGCTCCCTATGGCGTCACGGAGACGGACATTCTGAGCGCCAATACTCCGCCCGGTACGCCGGGGCACATTCTTGGCGCCGATGCGGCTGGCTACGACATCTTCTCGCGACTGGTGTGGGGCTCACGTCAGACCCTGACCGCGGTCGTGATCATCGTGTCGGTCTCCGCCTCGATCGGCGTGATCGCGGGCCTGTTCTCGGGCTTCTACCGCGGCAAGCTTGAGACGGTCAGCAACTTCGTGGCGGACTCGCTCATGTCGCTGCCCGCCGTCGTGCTGCTGATCGCGATGTACGCGTTCACCGGCCCCAACCTCCCGATGGCTATGGCCGTCTACGGCGTGATTGTCGCCCCGACCTTCTATCGCCTCGTGAAGTCGACGGTGGTCTCGGTGCGCAACGAGTTGTACGTTGACGCCGCGCGAGTGACGGGCATCTCCGACATCCGCATCATCTTGCGCCACGTGCTGTGGGCGGTGCGAGCGCCCGCGATTATCCAAGGTGCGTTCATCATGGCTGCTGGTATCAGCATGGAGGCCGGCATCTCGTTCATCGGCCTGGGCAACCCCGCCGGTGCCTCGTGGGGCATGACCCTGCAGCGCTCGTTCAACAGCATCTACAACAACCCGCTGGCCGTGGTGTGGCCCTCGCTCGTCATCTGCCTGACGATTCTCTCGTTCGTGCTGCTGGGAAACGCGCTGAGCGACGTGCTCCAGTCGTCGGCGCGTAGCACGGTGCTGTCGCCTCGGCGCAAGCGCGCCGAGGTCGCGGCGGCGTTGGCGAGGCTCGAACAGTCCGGTACGGCCGATGCGGACGCTGGGCAGCCGCGTGAGCTCAGTAGCTCGGACGACGTCCTGTTGGCCATCCGTGACTTGCGTATCGCCTACCCCATTCACGGGGGCGGGCTCAACGAAGTGGTGCACGGAGTCGACTTCGACCTGCGCCGCGGTGAGATCCACGGTCTGGTGGGGGAGTCCGGATCGGGAAAGTCTCAGATCGCCTTTTCCACCCTGGGCATTCTTCCCAAGGAGGCCGTGGTCCTGAGCGGGTCCGTCCTTCTGGGCAACGAGGATCTGATGGCGGACCCTGGTGCCCTGACGAGGGCACGCGGCCGGCGCATCGGCTATGTGCCACAAGAGCCCATGTCCAACCTCGATCCGTCGTTCACCATTGGTGTCCAGCTGGTGCGTGGTCTGCGCTCCGCTAAGCCCATGTCGAAGCGGGCCGCCACGGACATCGTGATTGCGCTGCTCAAGCGTGTGGGCATTGCGGATGCCGAGCGAGTGATGAAGTTGTACCCGCACGAAATTTCGGGTGGCATGGCGCAGCGCGTGCTGATTTGCGGTGCGATCGCGCCAGAGCCCGACATCATCGTGGCCGACGAGCCGACGACGGCGCTGGACGTGACAGTTCAGGCGGAGGTGCTCCAGATCCTGCGCGACCTGTCGCAGGAACGTGGCCTGGCAATGATCCTCGTGACCCACAACCTCGGCGTGGTCGCCGACCTGTGCCACACGGTGACCGTCATGAAGGACGGCAACTTTGTCGAGCGCGCCGATGTCGAGACCTTGTTCGCCTCCCCCCAAGAGCCGTACACGCAAGAACTCCTCGCGTCGTCGCGGTCCGTCGAACTGATGGAGATTTGACATGACTGAGCCGTTGCTAAGCGTCAGGGACCTCGTGGTTCGCTTCCCCGGTGCGCGGGGCCAGTCGACGCAGATCATCCACGGGGTCAGCTTTGATCTCGCTGCAGGGGAGACGTTGTCGCTCGTGGGCGAGTCGGGGTCGGGCAAGACCACCATTGGCAGGGCGATTCTGGGGCTTGCGCCGGTGTCCGGGGGCTCGGTGTCATTCCGGGGCGAGGCCATCAGCAACATCTCCCGCCCGCGGCGTCGCGAGGTCGCCAAGGACATCCAAGTGGTGTTTCAGGACCCGTACTCGTCGCTCAACCCCGCGCTGACGGTCGGCAGTTCGCTGGTGGAACCTCTGCGCGCCGCCGGTGTTGAGGAGGGCAGCGCGCGAGTGCGTGAGTTGCTCGATGCCGTGGGTCTTCCGGCCGATGCGGCGGGGCGCTACCCTCGCGAATTCTCGGGCGGACAGCGACAGCGCATCGCGATCGCGCGTGCGCTCGCCCTCGAACCGGCGGTGATCGTCTGCGACGAGCCCACTAGCGCGTTGGATGTCACGACGCAGGCGACAGTGCTCGCGCTGTTCAAGCAGATTCAGAAGGACACGGGCGTGGCGTACCTGTTCATTAGTCACGACCTGGGTGTCGTCAACTCCATCAGCGACCGCATTGCGGTGCTCTACCAGGGGCGAATCGTCGAGCTTGGCGACGCTCATCAGGTCGCGACTGCACCCCGCCACGGGTACACCCACCGCCTGCAAATGGCGGCCCCCATCGCTGACCCCGCGCGCCAGCGTGCGCGCAGAGCGGAGCGTGAGCGGGTGCTCGCCGCGATGGCCGCCGACACGGAGGGACAGAAGTGAGTGTCATGACCGCGTCAGTCGCGCGAGTCGAGCGCCCTCGATTCGATCACCGCGAGCCCGTTGGCCGTGTGCTGGGAGTAGGCACCGGCACCCCACGGCTGTCCTGGCGCATCGAAACCGACAACGCGCAGTTCAGCCAGACCAAGGCGCAGATTGAGGTGACCACCCACGGCAGCGTCGCGACGTACCTGGTCGAGGGCGATCAGCAGGTGCTCGTGCCGTGGCCAGGCGAGCCGCTGTTGTCGCGGCAATCCGCGACCGTGCGCGTGCGGGTGGCTTCGGAAGGCAGCTGGTCAGACTTCAGCCCGGCTGCCACGGTCGAGACCGGCCTGCTGCGCCACTCCGACTGGACTGCCGCCTTTGTGAGCCCCGAGTCCATCGCGGGGCTCGACGAGCCCGCGCCCCAAGTACGCCGCACGTTTGAGATTCCGGGGGAAGTGGCGCACGCCAGGCTCTATGCCACAGCCCACGGGATCTTCGCCGCGACGGTCAACGGACGTGAGGTAGACGAAACCGTCCTCGCGCCAGGATGGACCGCGTACGAGGCTCGCTTGAGGTACCACACCTACGACGTCACGTCCCTGGTGCAGGAGGGGATGAACGAGATCGCAGCGGTGCTGGGCAACGGCTGGTACCGCGGCTATCTGGGCTACATGGGCGGACGCGCGATCTATGGAGACCGCCTCGCCTTCCTTGGCCAACTGGAGGTGACCACCACTGACGGCAGGGTTCACATCGTCAACACGGACTCCTCGTGGAGCGCCCGCGAGACGGTGATCGTCGCAGACGACCTGTACAACGGCCAAGCGACGGACCTGCGCCGTGCGCACATGGCCATGCCTGACTGCGCAGTCGAGGTGCTCGACACGGACCACAGCGTGCTGGTCGCTCCCGACGGCCCCGCCATGGCCCGGACGGGTGTCCGGCCTGCCCAGCGAGTGTGGACGTCCCCCTGTGGTGCGACGCTGGTCGATTTTGGTCAGAACGCCGTGGGGTGGGTGCGGCTGACCGCACGCGGAGTGGGGGAGGGCACCGAAGTGGTGGTGCGCCACGCCGAGGTGCTCGAGAACGACGAACTCGGAACCCGCCCGCTCAGGTCGGCCGCGGCAACCGACCGTTGGGTACTCGATGGGCGTGACAGCGTCGAGCTCGAACCCACGCTGACGCTCCACGGCTTCAGGTATGCACAGGTGGATGGCATCCCCGATCTGCGTGCCGAGGACATCGAGATGGTGGTGGTCGGCACGCAACTCGAGCGCACCGGCTGGTTCGATTCCTCGCACGAGTTGTTGAACCGCCTACACGAGAACGTCGTGTGGTCCACACGCTCCAACTTTGTCGACCTGCCCACGGACTGCCCGCAACGAGACGAGCGCCTGGGTTGGACGGGCGACATTCAGGTGTTTGGGCCTACGGCCATGTTCTTGTTCGACCTGTCTGGGTTGCTCACCAACTGGCTGGCGGACCTGTCTGCCGAGCAGCTGCCCGACGGCACCGTGCCCCACGTCATTCCCAACTGCTTCTTGGACGGGCCACGAGACCCCGACGCGGCGGCCTGGGGTGATGCGGCAACCATCGTCCCGTGGACGGTGTACGAGCGGACGGGTGATGTGGCCCTTCTTGCCCGTCAGTTGCCGAGCATGCGTGCGTGGGTCGACCGCGAGGCCCACCTCGCGGGCGATGACTTGCTGTGGACCGGCGGCTTCCAGTTTGGCGACTGGCTTGACCCGACCGCGCCGCCCGAGGCCCCCGGTGCGGGCAAGGCTGCCGCCGAGGTGGTGGCGACCGCACACTTTGCCCGGTCGGCGTGGATCGTCAGCCAAGCGTTGGCGGTCGTGGGTGATCGTGCCGGTGCGGCGCGCTATGGCGACCTCGCTGAAAATGTGAGGCGCGCATGGGTGAACGCGTATGTCACGCCGTCCGGCCGCATCGTGTCAGAAGCTCAGACGGTCTATGCGCTCGCAATCGCGTGGGACTTGCTGTCCACTGACATCCAGCGTGCCGGCGCGGGCGAGCAGTTGGCTGACCTTGTGCGCGCCAGTGGCTTCCGTATCGCCACGGGCTTTGTCGGTACGCCGCTCATTTGCGATGCGCTGACCAAGGCCGGGCATGTCGACCTTGCGCACCGGCTCTTGCTCCAGACGGCGTGCCCGTCGTGGCTGTACCCCGTCTCGATGGGCGCGACCACCGTGTGGGAGCGGTGGGACTCCATGCTTCCCGACGGCTCGATCAATCCCGGTGAGATGACCTCCTTCAACCACTACGCCCTGGGCGCCGTGGCGGACTGGATGCAGCGTTCGATTGCCGGGCTCGCCCCGGCCGCGCCCGGCTACAGGCGGGTGCACATCGCTCCGGTGCCTCCCCAAGCACTCGATCACGCCTCGGCGCGCCACCTCAGCCCCTACGGCGAGATCTCGGTGGCATGGAAGCGCGAGGCCGGTGGCATCACAGTGTCCGTGCACGTGCCTCCGGGGGTAGAGGCCGACATCGCCTTGCCAGACCGGCCCCTGTTCACTGTCGGTGCGGGCGACCACTCGTGGCGGTCCACCGTCGCCGCGAGCGCTCCAGCAGCGCCCGAGACCATCCGCGACCTCATCGATCTCGAGCCCGCCTGGCTCCGGGTGGTCGCCGCCACGACGAGGGGCGGGATCAGCCCCGACGGAGAGGAGCAGGTCCTGGGCTGGGTGCGCGACTACCTCGACTTCCCTGCCAGCTTTGTGATGGAGGCGATCGTCCAGCAGCTGCACCCCCATGACAGGTTCGGGCCCGACCACCCCCTCTACCGGGAAGTCATGGCGATCGTGGAAGGCGCGGCGGAACAGCGCGCTGCCTGACAGCACAACGATGAGAGGACGAACGCGCGATGATGCCTGATGACGCCAATGACCGGTTGCGCGCTGACGAACGTGTGGAGCTCCTGCTGGCTCAGATGACGCCGCAGGAGAAGGCATGGCAGGTGACGGCTGCGCCCGCGTGGTTCCTGGTGGCACCCGATGGTCGTGGCCATGAGGGGATCGACGCGACTCCGACCGCGTACACCAACCTTGCACGCGACTTTGTCGTCGAACCCGCGCGCATGCTGTCCGCTTCCGAGCGGGTGTTTTCTTCCGCGGTGACATACGAGAGGGGTAGCTGACATGCCATCGTCAGCCGTTCAGCCCATCATCCCGGGGTTCTATCCCGATCCCACGATCTGCCGAGTCGGGGACGACTACTACCTCGCGAACTCGAGTTTCGAGTACTTTCCCGGTGCGCCACTGTGGCACAGCCGTGACCTGGTGACGTGGGAGCGGGTGGGCAACATCCTCACCTCCCGCGAACAATTCGTCGAGGGCGCGTCGCGTCCATCCAACGGCATCTACGGCTCGACCCTTCGCCACCACGACGGCCTCTTCTACTTCATCACGACCAACCTGTCGGACTACGGGGCCGGCCAGCTCATTGTCACGGCGAGCGACCCGGCGGGGCCGTGGAGCGCACCGGTGTGGGTACCGCAAGCGCTCGGTATCGACCCCGACCTGGCGTGGGATGACGACGGCGTGTGCCTGTTGACCTGGCACTACCTCGACTTCGAGACGGGCGAGCAGGACATCCGTCAGGCACCCATCGATACGGCGACGGGGATGTTCCTTGAGCCCGCAGTGCCGGTGTGGCAGGGCAGCGGATTGGCCGCGGCAGAGGGGCCGCACCTGTACCGCATCGGCCGCTGGTGGTATCTGGTGCTCGCCGAAGGCGGCACCGAGCGAGGACACTGCGTGACCGTCGCGCGCTCGCTTTCGCCTCGCGGCCCGTTCGAGGGCTGCCCAGCCAACCCGGTGTTCACCAAGCGCTCAACCGTCGAACCTGTCCAGTCCGTGGGTCACGCCGACCTCGTGCGCACTCCGGCGGGCGAGTGGGCGGCCGTCTACCTCGGCACCCGACCGCGCGGGTCGACTCCAGGCTTCCACGTGCTCGGGCGCGAGACGTTTGTTGCCGGTATCGAATGGCGTGACGACTGGCCCGTGTTTGTCGATGACGCCTGGGAGGTGGAGGAACCATCGACCGCTCACGCCACGCACTTCAGCGAGCCTGACTGGGATGCGCACTGGGTGGTGCCCGAAGGGGTGCTCCCTGCCGCTGGCCGTGGTCTGGTCAGCCTTGAGCCCGACCGCTACCTCTGCACCCGCGTCACAGACTTCTTGTGGACGGCCGATGCGGTGGTTGCCGGCGAGGGCGGCCTGGAAGTACGCATGGATCGCCGGCACGCCTACGGCGTGACGGTCAGGGACGGCCTCGCGCGTGCCTTCGTGCGCATCGGCGGTATTGAGGCCGAGGTGGGGAGGGCAGACGTTGCACCGGGCGACGTGACGGTGCGGATTGCAGCAGTGGACCCCGGCCGGGCAACGGTGCCGCTATCCGATGCCGGCCCCGACGACATCGTGCTGAGCGTGGCGAGCGAGTCGCAGGAGGTCTCCCTCGCGCGCATCGACGGGCGCTATCTGTCCACCGAGGTCGCAGCGGGCTTCACCGGGCGCATGCTCGCGCTCGGCGCCGCGGGGCACTCGAGTCGCGTGCGGGCCTTCTCTTATCAACCATCACGAGACTTGCGCAGCTGAGGTCACGGCCGCGCACCATGCGCGTCGCAACCGCGCCGCGTTCCATCAACGATGCTGGAGTGAACACATGAAACCTGTAGTAACCCGCAGAACCTCGCGAGGCCGAGCGGCGACCATTGCGTTGTCGACGTCAGCGCTCGCGGTGGCCGCGATCGCCACGCCTGCCACGATGGCGGTAGCCGATCCGGCAGACTGCGTCGAGGCCGCTGGCGCCTGGCAGATCACCGCCGACTGTGTCGATCCCGAATGGACGGAATTCACGGTGCTCTCGGAAGAGGATGTCGACGGCGAGTTCCCGCACCATCTCGTCACTGGCCGGTTGGGAGCTGAGGGCTCCACCATGACAGTGACGATCGCTCTGCCTCCGGCGGACGCCTTCGAGGGCCGCTTCTTCCAGTACACCTACCCCTTCCCGGTGGAGTACGGCGAGCGTGCCCTGGAGTTCGCCCTCGAGTCCGGTGGCTACTCCGTGGCCGTGGGCAACGGCGGCCTCGCCCTGGGCTATCGCCACGCTGCGGCCGGCGCGAAGTTCGCCGAGGCCTACGCCGCCGAGTACTACGGCTGGGACGAGGAGATCTACGGCTACCTGTACGGCCCGAGTGGCGGTTCATTCCAAACGACCGGTGCCGCCGAGAACACCACGGGGGTCTGGGACGGCTTCGCGCCGTTCGTTCAGGGGACGATGGTGGCAACCCAGCACCACAAGATTCGCGGACTCGCGGAACTGGTGCTCGGGGACAAGGCCGACGACATTCGTGACGCGGTCCTTCCCGGCGGAAGCGGCGACCCGTACGCCACCCTCGACGAGGCAGAGGCGACCGTCCTGAGGGAGATGACGGAATACGGCATCCCGCTGGCTGCGTGGGAGTACCCCGAGTACCTCTTCGGCAAGGCCTGGCCGTATGACGGCAACGGCCTGCTGGTCGCCAATGACTCCTTGCGCGGCGTCGACCCCACGTACGCCGACGACTTCTGGAACGCCGCCGGGTACGTGGGATCGGAGGACTCCGCTCTCGGTGACAAGGTTCGGGAAATCCTGGCCGACCTCGGTGACACCGAGGACAACCGGTGGATCATCGCTTTGGGCTTCTACCACCGGTACGCACTGCCGCTGGACTATGAGAAGTACCCGACCTTTGATCAGTTCCTTGATGACAGTGGCGACCCGCTGTACCCCCAGCGCGAAGCCAGGGCGGGGAGCTTCTTCGGTTCGGTGTCAGGAGGCGCGAAGTTTGACGGCGACATCAACGGAAAAATGATCATCGTCCAGAACTTGTACGACACGGATGCCTTCGCTCACAACGCCGTGTGGTACTCGCAGGAGGTCGTCAACAGCCTGGGTAGCGACGGCGCGCAGGAGAACTTCCGTCTGTACCTCACCGACCACGCTGATCACCAAGAGGCGCCGGCTGTCGATGACCGTGCCAAGCACCTGGTCGACTGGAATGGATCGGTCGAGCAGGCACTGCGCGACCTCGCTGCTTGGGTTGAGGACGGGGTCAGTGCGCCGGCTTCCACGACGTACGAGATCATCGGGGGGCAGGTCACTCCGGCCACCAGTGCCGCGCAGCGGCACGGTATTCAGCCCACGGTGGATCTGCTGAGCGCAGGCGAAGAGTCCGTGACCGTCGAGGTGGGTGAGGCAGTGACGCTGACCGCATCGGCGCAAACGCCACTGTCGTCGAGCAAGGTCGTTTCCTTCGCATGGGACTGCGAGGGTGATGGCACCTACACCTCGGCGGACGTCGCCAGCCCGGCGCAGGCGGTCTCGGTGAGCAAGACCTGCACGTTTACCGAGCCAGGCGAGTACTTGGTGGCCGTCAAGGTGACGTCGCAGCGCGACGGTCACGAGGGGGACACCTATGCGCGAGTCGAGAACCTCGACCGTGCACGGGTCATCGTCGAGCCCGCCTCGACCGACCCGACCCCGGACCCCGACACCGACACCGATGGTGATGCTGACGGTGACGGCACGGCCGACCCGGCCGTTCCCGTGCCTGCCGACCCGACCTACACGGGATAAGCAGTCGTCGTGAAGTGATCCGGCTCGGCGGCACACGAATGGTGTGTCGCCGAGTCGGCGCGGGTGGACATCGAGACTCCCCGCGGACAAGTAGCCGTCGCTTGGCGCAAGGACCAGGCGCGGTGGTGGCTCGACGTCAGCGTTCCCCACGGCTCGACGGCGACGTGTCGCGTCCGTGCACACGTACGGCACTTGAGTGCTGGGGAGCACAGCGAAGCGTTCGAGCTGTGAGGTGGGGTGGGTATCCACCCCACCTCACAGGGGTCAGCGACCTGCCTGCCAGTCGGCAAGCTCGGCGAGCTTGCCGACCATGTCCGCGATCATGAGCCGGTTGTCGATGCTGATGTAATAGCGCATCGGCCGTCCTTCCTCGACCTCAACCCAGGTGCGCTTGCCCTCAAGCGTGGGGGTGGGAAGCATGAGGTAGGTCGAGGTGGCCGGGTCCGGGTCGTAAGGGGTGTGGAGCGCGGTCAGGAGCACGAGCGGCTGGTCGCCCATGATGTAGACATCGCCGGTGCGATGGCCGTCGGCTACGAGTCCCGCGAGTGCCGCGTCGAGTTCGTCGTGCAGGTACTGGCCGGTGAGGCCAAGCGGCCTCACCAGGGTGCGCACCTCCGACATCGCCATCATCGCGTGGCGATACGTGTCTGCTGGCACCTGCCACACGGGGATGGTGGAGTGACCAAAAACAGTGCGCACAGCATGCGGGTCGATCATGGTGTTGTACTCGTCGCGGGGCTCACCTGATGTCTCCGTGCGCAGGGCAGGGTGCGTGGTGCCGCCGATCCACACCAGTGTCATGCGGTCCGCGATGCTGGGCTCGAGCAGAAGCGCACAGGCGAGGTCGGTGAGGCCGCCGCCAGCGGCGTAGAACAACGGCCGGTCGTCGTCCCGCAGCGCCTCGGCGACGATGGCGCGCGCGGCGGGGGTGTCATAAGCGGTATGGGGGTCTGCTAATGCGTGCTCGGCGCCGGTGATGACTCGGTCACCTGCTTCGAGGCCCATGCGTGCCAGGATGTGGTGCACGACGGCCGTGCCATGCGCCGCTTGCTGGTCGCTAGGGTCCCAGCCGTCGCCCGCGGGCAGGTGAGACGACACGATCAGGCGGGTCTCCGCATCGGGTGACAACAAGTGGTGAACCACCTGGTAAAGGTCGTCGGGGTCGCCGATGAAGTCGTTGTCGATAATGACGCGATAGCGAGATGTCTGCTGGTGGGGAGCGAGCCAAGGGATAGAGCCAATGCTCCAGCGCAGACTCGGGTCCACGGCGACATCGTCGTGGGAGGTGGGCAGGCGGGTCATGGCTACCTCGATTCCGTTGCGGGTGTGGGAGCGGGGGCAGGCGGGGAGTCGGCGACCAGGCTCGCGAGGTCGTGGGACGCGGGCCTCACGCGCTCGATCATGAGCCAGTAGACGGCGACAGCAATGGCAACGCAACCGCCCATCAGTAGGGCCATGGGCGCGACAGACTCGACGCCGAGGACACCCACCAGCGGGGCAGTCAGTCCTGCCATGCCGAAATTCGCCGCGCCCAAGAATGCTGACGCGGTACCGGCCTGATGTGCCTGGCGGCCCATCGCAATGACCGACGTGCAGGGGCCCACCGTGCCTGCGCCGGCCATGAAGACCACGGTCGCGGCGGTGATGCCCGGTACCCCGCTCGCGGCGGCGGGGATAATCGCGAAGCCAGCGAGCGCCACCAGGGGCAGGCTGACGCGCAGCACGCGGTAGGGGCCTGCACGACGCACCAGGCGAGCGCTGGCCTGCGTACCCACCACGAACGCGACCGCGTTGCATGCGAAAACGATCGAGTAGCTCGTGCTATCGAGTGCGTAGGTCTCCTGGAGGAGGAACGACGAGGCCGTCATCATCGTGAACACGCCCGAGACAATCAGGCCGCCGACCAAGGCCGAGCCCAGGAAGTCGGGAGTGCGGGCGAGCCCTGCGTAGCGGGTGGCAATGGCTCGCGGGTGCATCGGGAGGCGACGCTGCGGAGGCAAGGTCTCGCGCAGGCCTACCAACGCGATGAGGAGCATGAGTGCGCCGTACCCCGCGATGACCACGAAGATGCCGCGCCAGTCCATCAGGCTCAGGAGTTGG
The DNA here is from genome assembly GCF_047975725.1 of Demequina sp. Taxonomy (GTDB): domain Bacteria; phylum Actinomycetota; class Actinomycetes; order Actinomycetales; family Demequinaceae; genus Demequina. Next base: position 18,578 of record NZ_JBKEED010000022.1, on the reverse strand, counting down.
ACGCCGAGGAAGGGGGCGAGCACGGGGGCAAGGCCCGTGACCACCGCGATGCGTGCAAGAACCTCAACAAAGCGGGACCCGCTGTACAGGTCTCGAACGATGGCCATGGACGCCACCGCGCTTCCGGCCGCCCCGAAGCCCTGGACCAGGCGGAACGCCAGCAGTGTGCCGATGCTCCCTGCGCTCGCGACGCCAATACTCGCCACGACGTGAAGCGCGGTCGAGGCGATCAGGGGCGTGCGTCGACCGGCCGCATCGGCCCAGTTGCCGACCAGAAGCTGCCCGAGGGCGAAGCCCAACGTTGTGGCCGTCAAGGACAGCTGCGTCGCGGCGGTGGTCGCGCCAAGTTCGGTTTGGATGCGGGGCAGTGCGGGGAGATAGAGGTCGACTGTCAGTGAGCCGAGCGCGGCTAACAGGCACAACACCACCAGCGTGCTGCGTGTCGGGGAGGTCATGACGGAGCGGACGGGACGTGAGGACATGAGGCGTACCTGGACGGCCTTTGGAGCTGTGTTGCGGGTGCCCCGGCGCCGTCGTCGTCCGGTCCCGGCTTCCAGGTTATGCAACGTTCCACACTCGGTCAAGTGCGCCGAGTATCCTGATGCGTTGGCACGTTTCGGGAGGATCCACATGAGCCACGCAACAGACATCACTGTCATCGCGACGGGCGGGACCATCGACAAGGAGTACCTGCTGTCCGGGGACCTTGCGGTGGGGGAGCCTGCGGTAGCGCGCGTTCTTCACACGCTCGTGCCGTCGGTGACCGTGCGGGTGGTGGGAGTGCTGGCCCTCGACAGTCGCGACATGGCGGACGCTGACCGCGAGGTGCTCGCGCGCGAAATCGCGACTGCCCAGACCAGTGCCGTCGTCGTCACCCACGGCACCGACACCATGGCCGACACCGCCGAGTACTTGTCCGGGCGCGTGGCCGACGGGGTGACGGTGGTCCTCACGGGCGCACTGCGGCCCGAGACCGTCGCGGGATCTGATGCTCATGTCAACGTGGGGTTCGCGCTCGCGGCCGCGCAACTAGCGGCGCCGGGCGTCTACGTCGCGATGGGTGCGCGGTTGTTCGCCGCCGGGACTGTGCGCAAGGACCTCGCGACGGGCGCGTTCGTCGCGCTCCCGCGGTAGTGGAGCAGCGGCTGGCGCGCCTCGCCCCGCTCGCCGTCGCCCTCTCCCACGCCCCGCTCTCCCACGCCCCGCTCTCCCACGCCCCCTCCTCGTTCGCGTAGGCCTCGCCCACTTTCCGCCGCGCTGTGCGCGCTGCGCGTAGATGTGGGACGCGCGGGGCCGTCGTCGCGTGAGTGGCCCCGACGCGGGGCCCCGCCGCCACGCTGACCCTCACCTACGCGTACCGCGCACCGAAGCTCCAGATCTGGGCGACGTCTACGCGAACCGAGGGCGGGGCCGCGGATGGGGCTCGGGGTGGGGCCGCGGATGGGGCTCGGGGGGTGGGACCGGGAGCCCGATGTGCGGCGAGCGCCTAGGTCACGGCCCCCAGCTGCCACGGCACGAACTCATCGGATCCCAGGTCGAGCTCCTCCGACACGGTCTGCTCGCCGGACGCGACGCTCAGGATCTTCTCGAAGATCTCCCGCCCGACCTCCTCCAAGGTGGCCGTGCCGTCCACGATGCGCCCGGCGTTGAGGTCCATGTCCTCGGTCATGCGCTCGTAGGTCTCGGTGTTGGTCGCGACCTTGATGGAGGGCGAGGGCTTGCAGCCCAGCACGGATCCGCGACCGGTGGTGAACACCACGACGGTGGCGCCGCCGGCGACTAGGCCGGTCACGGAGACGGGGTCGTAGCCGGGCGTGTCCATGAAGGTCAGGCCTGGCAGATCGATCTTCTGCGCATACTCGCGCACCGCGACCAGCTCGGAAGACCCCGACTTCGCGACGGCCCCGAGCGACTTCTCGAGGATGGTCGTGAGGCCGCCTGCCTTGTTGCCGGGGGAGGGGTTGTTGTCGAGCGTGCCGCCACCGTGCGCGGCGTATTCCTCCCACCAGCGCAGGCGGGCGAGCAGCGCATCGGCCACGTCTTGGGAGACAGCGCGGCGCAGCAGCAGGTGCTCGGCGCCGTAGACCTCGGGGGTCTCGGCGAGCGCCGAGCGCCCGCCCTGTGCGATCAGCAGGTCGCTCGCGAACCCCAACGCCGGGTTGGCGGTGATGCCGCTGTAACCGTCGGAGCCACCGCAGTTGGTGCCCAGCACGAGGGCCGATGCGGGGGCTTCCTCCCGCCGCAATGCCTCCACTCCCGGCAGCATCCCCTCGATCGCGGCGACTCCCGCGCGCACCGTCGAGCGGATGCCGCCCGTCTCCTGGATGGTCAGGGTGGTGACGGGCAGGTCCTCGCGCAGCGCGAGCCCGTCGAGGATGGTGGCCGCTGGCAGCATCTCGCAGCCGAGGCCGAGCACGAGCAGGCCCGCCATGTTGGGGTGCGAGGCGTAGCCCTGCAGGGTGCGGCGGGTGATCTGCGCGCCCTCGCTCGTGGGCACCAGGCCGCAGCCGGTGTCGTGGGTGAGCGCGACCACGCCGTCGACGTGGGGGTAGGCGTCCAGGACCGGCCCGCGGAACTGGTCGGCGATCATGCGCGCCGTCGACGCCGAGCAGTTGACGCTCGTCACGATGCCGATGTAGTTGCGTGTGCCCCACGAGCCGTCGGAGCGGCGGTAGCCCAGGAAGGTGCGCTGCTCGGTGGCGGGCACGGTGGGGCGGCGGTCCACGCCCACCTCGACCTCGCGAGTGCTGTCATCCATGCCCAGGTTGTGCGCGTGCACATGCGCGCCGGGCCGGATGTCGACCTTCGCGCGGCCGATGACCTGGCCGTACTTGCGTACCGGTTCTCCCGCGGCGATGGCGCGCAACGCGACCTTGTGGCCCCGCGCGATGTTCGAGCCCACGGTGAGCTCGCCAGTGGGCCCACCGGTCAGCACCGTGCCGCCCGCCAGGTCGCGCGTCGCGACCGCGACATCGTCCTCGGGGGCAAGGATCAGTGTCACCTGGGGCAGGTCCAGCGTGTGCGGGGTTGCGGTCGCAGGGCTCATGACGACACCGCGGCAGAGTTGACGGCCGATGCGGTGGCGACCAACGCCGCCACGTCTCGTACCGCGGCGCTCACCGCGTGGCGCCAGCGATCGTCCTCGGCGAGGGCGGCGGGGAACACCTCTCGTACGGCGAGCATGCGGCCGGCGAGGCCGCCCACCGGGCCTGCGGCAGCATCGGCCAACAAGGATGCGAGGGGGTCGTCGAGCACGACGGGTGCGCCCGCAACGACCAGTTCGCCCTGCGCGCACGCGCGGACGTAGAGCATCCAGGCCGCAACGGCCCGCGCCATCGCGTGCGGCACGTGGCCGGCGTCGAGCCGGTCGCGCGCGGTGGCCAGGAACCGGATCGGCACCTTCTGCGAGCCGTCCATGGCGATCTGCACCGTGGTGTGGCCAATGGCGCCGTTGGCGAAGCGCTCGAGCACGGACTCGCGGTAGGCCTCGAGGTCGATCTCGCCGCGCTCGCCCAGCGACGGGATGGCGTCGTCGTCGATCTGGGTGCGGGCCAGGGCGTGCAGCTCGGGGTCAGCGACAGCGTCGGCGATCAGCGCGTGGCCGCGCAGCGCGCCCGCGTAGGCGAGCATCGAGTGGGTGCCGTTGAGGATGCGCAACTTGGCGTGCTCGTATGGCGCGACGTGGTCGGTGAACGTCGCACCCGCGTCCTCCCACGCGGGGTGAGGCCCGGTGAAGCGGTCCTCGATGACCCATTGCGTGAACGGCTCGGCGACCACCAAGCCGGCATCGCTTGCGCCCAGCAGTTGCTGCGCGGTCGCGCGGTGAGCGTCTGTTGTCGCCGGCACGATGCGGTCGACCATGGTCGCGGGGAACGCCACCGAGGCGCGCAGCCACTGGGCAAACTCCACCGCGCCGGCCGCGGGAGAGACCTCGAGGATGGCGTAGACCAGGCGCTCCACGGTGGGTCCGTTGTCGAGCAAGTTGTCGCACACGACGACGGTGATCGGCTGCGCGTCGCCGCGCCATCGCCGGGTGAGTGCGCGCAGGAGAAGGCCGATGGCACTACGGGACGGAACCGACGCATCGGCCGTCGAGCCATCGATTTCCTTGGCGAGTACCTCGAGGTCGAAGGCGAGCGCCGCATCGGCTAGGTCGGGGCCACCCCCGGGGGCCCTGCGATAGCCCTTCTCGGTGACGGTCAGAGAGACGATGTGCGTGCTGGCTGCCGCGACGCACTCCAGTACCCGCGCGGTGTCCTCGGCGGGGAACAGGACATCACGCACGGCGCCGATGAGGTCGAGCCGCGAGCCCGCATCCGACAGTTCGAGTACCCCGTACAGCCCGGCCTGGGGCAGCAGTTGGTCGCGCACCGATGCGCTGCGCTGGGTCACGCCGACGATGCCCCAGCGGTCGTCGCCGGTGAGCGTCGCGGCCTGCTCCGTGAAGACCGCCTGGTGCGCGCGGTGGAAGGCGCCGATCCCCAAGTGGACGATGCCGGGAGCCGCGTCGCGGTCGAGTGCGGCGAGCGGGCGCACGGCCGGATCGAGGCCACCCGCACTCAGCGTCGCGAGGGTGGCGGGGGACAGTCGGGGTAGAGACGTCATTGTCTTCCTTCTGGGTGCTACGCGTGGGCTGGCAGGGGGTGGGTCGAGTCGCGCACCACGAGTGCGACGGGAAGGCGCATGGTGTGGGCGTCACCGTCGTCCAGGCGCAGGCGTTCGAGAAGCGTGATGGCCTCGTGGCCTGCGCGGGTCAGGGGAATGGCGACGGTTGTCAGTTGGGGGGAGACGTAGGTCGCCGCGCCGATGTCATCGAACCCCAGCACGGAGACGTCCTCGGGAACACGCACGTCGCGGGCGCGCAGCCGCGACATGACGCCCAGGGCGATCAGGTCGTTGTAGCACAGGAAGGCGGTCGCGCCGGTCTCGAGTGCGAGGTCGGCGGCCGCGACGCCGCCTTGATGCACAGGCCGGTGGCTACCGACGTCGGCCACCTGGATGCCGTCCACGGAGTCGAGCGCCCGTCGCCGATGGGCGTCAGACCATGAGGAGGTGGGGCCGCCGATGTATGCGACGTGCCGGTGCCCCAGCGCGCGCAGGTGCTGCAGCGCCTGGGTGACGCCGCTCGCCGAGTCGAACGTCACCGACGGCAGGCCCTCGACCTCGCGGTTGACCAGGACGATCGGGCCGGCCGCCGCGCACTCGCGGATCTGCTCCTCGGGCATGCGTGGGGAGCACAGCACCAGGCCGTCGACGTTGGCCTGCAGGTCGCGGACGATCGCGAGCTCGGCGCGCGGGTCCTCGTCAGTGTCGGCCACCAGCACCGAGTATCGCGTGCCCCGTGCCTGGGCCTGCACGCCTTTGGCGATCGCCGCGAAGGAGGGGTTGGCGAGGTCGGGCAGGACCAATCCCACGTGCCCGCTATGGCCCGAGGCGAGTGCTTGTGCTGAGCGGTTGGGTTGGTAGCCCAGCCGCTCAGCGGCCTCGATCACCCGGTGGCGGCGTGCCGTCGAGACGGTGTCCGGTGCGCTGAGCGCTCGGGAAGCCGTGGCGGGCGATACGCCTGCCGCGATCGCGACGTCTCGCAAGGTGGCCACGGTGCCCTCCCTTCTGCTGTGGTCAAGACCGGGTGGCAGTGGCGACCGGGCCTTCGCGGCGCCTGGGCGGGACGCGCGCGTTCGTTCATCATGGCACATTCTGTTTCATCTGGGAATGCGCTTGCCGTTCCAGTTTATGCGTGAGAGAGTAGGGTCCTGCGCTTGAAAGCGCATTCATTTCGTTCAACATGGCTTCGACGAGGAGGTCCCGGTGACCGTGTCGCCCATCTCGACTTCAGCACTGCACGAGGACCGGCTGCTGCCGTCCGCACCCGAGGAGCGCGCGATCGCCAGGGAGCTCTACGGCGTGACCAAGGACCTGCCACTCGTGTCGATGCACGGGCACGTCGACGCGGCCATGCTCGCGGCCAATCAGCCCTTCGGCGACCCCGCCTCGCTGCTTGTGATCCCGGACCACTACCTGGTGCGCATGCTCGTGTCGCAGGGCGTCCCCCACGACGCGCTCGGGGTGCCGCGCCGCGACGGCGGAACGGTCGAGACGGACCCGCGCGAGATCTGGCGCGCGTTCGCCACCCGCTGGAAGCTGTTCCGCGGCACGCCCACCCGCATCTGGATGGAGCACGTGCTGGAGTCGGTGCTCGGGGTGTCGTCGGCGTTGTCCGCCGACACGTCGGACGAGGTCTACGACGCCATCGCCGATCGCCTGACCCAGCCCGCCTACCGGCCGCTCGCGCTGCTGGACTCGCTGCGTATCGAGATCCTCGCCACGACCGACGCCGCGGGCGACCCGCTCGCATCCCACGCCGACCTCGCGTCCCGTGGTTACGGCGAACGGATCGTGCCCACCTTCAGGCCCGACGCCGTGGTCAACCTCGACCGCCCCGACTGGCTCGCGAGCGTGCAGGCCATGGGGCAGCAGGCGGGCATCGACATCGTCGACTACTCCTCCTACATCCAGGCCATCGAGTCGCGCCGCGCGGCGTTTGTCGCTGCGGGGGCCCGCGCCACGGACCACGGCCACCTGTACGCGGACACCGAGCCGCTCGACGCTGCGGAAGCCGACCGCCTGCTTCAGGCGGCGTTGCGTGGAGAGACCACCAGCGCATCGGCCCGGCGCTTTGCCGGCCACATGCTCACCGAAATGGCGCGCATGTCGTGCGAGGACGGCCTGGTGATGCAGTTGCACCCCGGCGTGCTGCGGGACTACGACCCGCGGGTGTTCGCCGAGCGTGGCGCGGACGTGGGCTACGACATCCCCATCCCGATCGACTACGCCCAGTCGCTACGGCCGCTGCTGACCCGCTACGGCCACGACCCGCGCCTGACCCTGGTGCTGTTCACGGTGGACGAGGACGTTTTCGGGAGGGAGTTGGCGCCGCTGGCCGGCGTGTTCCCCGCCGTGCGGCTGGGCGCCCCGTGGTGGTTCCTCGATACGCCCGATGCGATGCGCCGGTTCCGTGACACCGTCACCGACACGGCTGGTTTCTACAACACCTCCGGATTTGTGGACGACACCCGGGCGTACCTGTCGATCCCGGCTCGGCATGACGTGTCACGACGGGTGGACGCGGGGCACCTCGCGCGGCTGGTGGCCGAGCATCGGCTGTCTCTCGACGAGGCCATCGAGACCGCCGTCGACCTCGCCTACGAGATCCCGCGCGCGGTGTACCCGCGCCTCGACCACTGACCTTCGCTCGCCTTCATTCGATCCCCGAGAGGACTGTTCGTCGTGACCCAAGTGACTGACCAGAACCCCACCGCGCCGCCGCGCCACGAGCCCGCGGGAGGGCCCAGCCCTCTCGTGCTGCCCACCTTCGACGAGCCGGCCGCCGACCGCCCGCGCACCCGCTACGCGGTGGTGGGCACGGGGCACCGGGCGGGCATGTATGTGGACGCGATCACGGGGCCGCACGCGGACGTCGCCGAGATCGTGGCCTGGCTCGACCGCAACCCTGGGCGCATCGACTACTACGACGCGCTCGTGGGCGCCGCTCGCGGTGCGGACGGTGCGGACGGTGCAGACAGCGAAGGCGGGCCCGCGGGGCTGCCGCGTTACGACGCCGACGGCCTCGAGGAGATGATCGAGCAGCAGCGCGTCGACACCGTCATTGTGACGACCATCGACGCGACGCACGCGGAGGTGATCGACCGCGCCATGCGGGCCGGCGCCAACGTCGTGGTGGAAAAGCCACTGACCACCACGGCCGAGGGCTGCCGACGCATCACTACTGCAGTCGGCGAGACCGAGCGCGACCTCGTCATGACGTTCAACTACCGCTACGCGCCGCGCAACTCGACGCTGCGCGAGGTCATCGCGTCCGGGCGCATTGGCAAGGTCACGTCGGTGCACTTCGAATGGGCGCTCGACACCGTGCACGGCGCGGACTACTTCCGTCGCTGGCACCGCCAGAAGATCAACTCCGGCGGGCTCGTGATCCACAAGTCGTCGCACCACTTTGACCTGGTCAACTGGTGGTTGGGCGACGTCCCCTCGCGTGTGTATGCCCGTGGCGGCCTCAAGTTCTACGGCGCCGCCAACGCTGCCGAGCGCGGCCTGGGCGAGCGTCCCGAGCGCGGCACCGGCGCCGAGGGTGACCCCTTCGCACTCGACCTGCGCGACGACCCACGACTGGCCGCGCTGTACCTCGACGCCGAGCACCACGACGGCTACCTCCGTGACCGCGACGTGTTCGATGCCGACATCGATATCGAGGACAACCTCGCGCTGGTGGTTGATTACCGCGGCGGCGCGCTGCTGACGTACTCGCTCAACGCGCACGCGCCGTGGGAGGGCTACCGCGTGACCGTGAACGGCACGGAAGGCCGCGCCGAGCTCGAAGTCGTCGAGCGCGGCGCGGTGATCGCGGGCGCGGACGGCAAGGTCACTCTCGACCCGTCCGCCACCCCCGAGGGGCTCGCCGCCGACGCGCTGCGCCCCCATGGTGAGCGCCTGCTCGTGCAGCGCCACTGGGAGGCGCCCGTGGATCTCGAGATCCCCGCGGGGATTGGCGGTCACGGCGGCGGCGACGCGATCTTGCTCATGGAGGTCTTCCGCGGCGACCTACGCGTGGGTGAGGACCCGCTCCGCCGCGCGGCCGGCTACCGCGACGGCCTGCGCGCCGTCGCGGTAGGCATCGCGGCCAACCAATCCCTCGCCACGGGAGCGCCCGTGGACATCGACTCGCTTGACCTGGGAGAGGAACTCTGATGGCGACCCTTGACAACGGTGACGTGCTTGCCCAGCTGGGGACGCATCGGCTGGTTCCCGTTGTGGTGCTCGACGATGCGGGTGCTGCCGATGGCCTGGCCGGCGCCTTGGTCGCTGGCGGGCTGCCGGTCGCGGAGGTGACCTTCCGCACGGCGGCGGCCGCCGAGTCGATCCGCGTGATGGCGGCTCGCGGCGACGTGCTGGTGGGTGCCGGGACGGTGCTGACCGTCGCGCAGGTCGACGCGGCCGTGGACGCGGGAGCCTCGTACGTGGTCTCTCCCGGCCTGTCGCGCGCCGTGGTCGAGCGCTGCCAGGAGCGCGGGGTCGCGGTGCTGCCCGGCGCGGTGACGGCCTCTGAGGTGATGGCCGCGCTTGAACTGGGCGTGTCGACGGTGAAGTTCTTCCCTGCGGGCACCTCCGGTGGTGCGGCGGCGGTCAAGGCGCTCGCGGCCCCGTTTGGTGGGGTGTCGTTCGTGCCCACGGGCGGGATTGGCCCCGACAACCTGCACGAGTACTTGAGCATCTCCGCCGTGCACGCGGTGGGTGGCTCGTGGATGGTGCCGCGAGATCTGGTCGCGGCCGGCAAGTTCGATGAAGTCAGTGCGCTCGTGGCCCAGGCCGTGGCGCTACTAGCCAAGGAGGCTTGAGTTGTCCGTGCTGAGTGTGAAGTCCGCTGAGCAGTGCCGCTTCGACGCGGTGTCGCTGGGCGAGGTGATGTTGCGACTTGACCCCGGAGAGGGGCGTATCCGCACGGCGCGGTCGTTCACAGCCTGGGAGGGCGGCGGCGAGTACAACGTGTCGCGCGGCTTGGCGCGGGCGTTTGGCTACCGCACCGGCGTGGTGACCGCGCTCGCGGACAACGAGGTCGGCCACCTGGTCGAGAACCTGATCCTCGCAGGCGGGGTCGACACGTCCAACCTGGTGTGGAAGGACTACGACGGCATCGGCCGGTCGGTGCGCAACGGGCTGAACTTTACCGAGCGCGGCTTTGGCGTGCGCGGCGCGGTGGGGGTGTCCGACCGCGGCCACACCGCCGCCTCGCACTTGGCGGCCTCCGATGTGGACTTCGATCACCTGTTTGGCGAGCTCGGGGTGCGCTGGCTGCACACCGGCGGCATCTACGCCGCGCTGTCCGACACCGCAGCCGAGACGGTCATTGCTGCGGTGGAGGCAGCGCATCGGCACGGCACCGTCGTGTCCTACGACCTCAACTACCGCCCCTCGCTGTGGAAGGAGTTCGGCGGCAAGGACCGCGCGCAGGAGGTCAACCGGGCCATCGCGCCGCACGTGGACGTGATGATCGGCAACGAGGAGGACTTCACCGCCTCGCTGGGCTTCGAGGTGCCCGGCGTCTCGGAGGACCTGGCCGAACTGGACGTCGCAGGCTTCACGCAGATGATCGACGCCGCGGCGACGGCCTTCCCCAACTTCCAGGTGATCGCCACGACCATGCGCACCGTGCACACCGCCAGCATCAACGACTGGGGTGCCCTCGCGTGGTCCCAGGACACCGGAGTGGTGCGCGCGACCCAGCGTGACCGCCTGGAGATCCTGGACCGCGTGGGAGGCGGTGACTCCTTCGCGTCCGGCCTGATTCACGGGCTGCTGGAGGGTGAGACGCTCGAGCGTGCCGTCAACCTTGGTGCGGCCCACGGCGCGCTGGCCATGACCACCCCTGGAGACACGACCATGGCCACCAAGGCCGAGGTTCACAAGCTCGCCGCCGGAGGCGGCGCCCGCGTCGACCGCTGATACCCGGACGTCGCGACAGCACCACCGCGCCCGGCGAGTGAATGGATGCCACTCGCCGGGCGCGCTTGCGTCTGGGTGCACGCGCTGCGTGCTGGTGGGACATGAGTGCCACTTTTCGCCCGAATCTGACCCTCATGTCCCACTCCTGCGCAAGAGGGGGGGAGGGTGGGCAGGGCCGATGCGTCGGCTGGCCCCCGCACCGCTCGCCGCGGTCTGTTGCGTGCTGGTGGGACATGAGTGCCACTTTTTGCCCGAATCTGACCCTCATGTCCCACTCCCGCGCAAGAGGTGGCGGAGGGTGGGCAGGGCCGATGCGTCGGCTGGCCCCCGCACCGATCCCGCACCGATCCCGCACCGATCCCGCGCCGCTCGCCGCACCCACCTGCCTGACAAGCCAAATGGATCCATTTGACTGGTCAGGAGGGGGTTAGTCGCGCGGGACGAGCCTGCGCAGCTGAGTCACGTGTCCAGGGTTGAGCTCCGCGACGGAGGCGACGCCCAGGAGCTTCATGGTGCGCACGATCTCCGTCGACAGAATCTCGATGGCGCGGTCCACGCCCTCGCGCCCGCCAGCCATCAGGCCATAGAGGTAGGCGCGGCCCACGAGCGTGAAGTCCGCGCCCATGGCGAGCGCCGCGACCACATCGGCGCCGGACATGATGCCCGTGTCGAGGATGATCGTCGCGTCCGGTCCCAGCGCCGAGCGCACCGAGGGCAGCAGGTGGAACGGCACCGGGGCGCGGTCGAGTTGGCGGCCACCGTGGTTCGACAGCACGATGCCGTCGACGCCCACGTCCATGACCCGCTTGGCGTCCTCGACGGTCTGGATGCCCTTGACCACGACCTTGCCGGGCCACTGGTCGCGCACCCACGCGAGGTCGTCGAAGTCCACCGTGGGGTCAAACAAGGTGTCCAGCAGTTCGCCAATGGTCCCGTCCCAGGACGACAGCGACGCGAAGGCCAGTGGCTCGGTGGTGAGGAAGTTCCACCACCATTCGGGGCGCGGGATGGCGTTGAGCACGGTCGAAGGCGTCAACTGCGGCGGGATGGTGAAGCCGTTGTACGAGTCGCGCAAGCGTGCGCCGGCGACGGGAACGTCGACGGTCACCAGCAGGGTGTCGAAGCCGGCGTCGGCCGCGCGCGACACGAGCCCCATGGACTTGTCGCGGTCCTTCTGCATGTACAGCTGGAACCAGTTGCGTCCGTCGGGGTTGGCCTCGCGCACGCCTTCGGGGGACGTGGTGCCCACCGTCGACAGCGAAAACGGGATCCCGGCAGCGCCAGCCGCGGAGGCACCGGCGCGCTCACCCTCGGCGTGCATCATGCGAGTGAAGCCCGTGGGGGCGATGCCGAACGGCAACGCGGACGGCCCGCCAAGAATCGACACCGAGGTATCCACCGAGGACACGTCCCGCAAGATCGCCGGGTGGAACTCGATCTCCCGGAAGGCCCGGCGTGCCCGCCCGAGCGACAGTTCGAACTCAGCGGCGCCGTCGGTGTAGTCGAACGCGCCCTTGGGGGTGCGGCGCTTGGCGATCAGGCGCAGGTCCGCGATGCGGTGGGCCTTCGCCAGCCGGCGCGCCCGCCCATCCCACTCGAACCGCTTGAAACGCATGAGCGGTGCCAGGTCGGCGGGGCGCGGTACGCGTCGCTCCATTTTCATCGGTGTTCTCCCGAGGGCTGGTAGGTGATGACGTCCTGCGTGCGCGAGACCAGGTCCCGCAGGGATTCGATGCTCTGACCCGTCGCTCCGAGCGCGCGGGCCTGTACTAGCACGTTACCCAGTGCGGTGGCCTCGACGGGACCGGCCACGACGGGCAGCCCCGCGCGGTCGGCGGTCCGCTGGCACAGCAGCGAGTTGAGCGCGCCACCACCGACCACGTGAATGGTGTCGACCGCCTGGCCGGACAGGCGGGAGGCCTCCGCCACCGCATCGGCAAAGGCATGGGCAAGCGACTCGATGATGCAGCGCGTCATCTGCGCGGGCGAGGACGGCACGGGCAGGCCGCGTTCGCCGAGCCACGATCCGATCCGGGCGGGCATGTCGCCGGGGGCGGTGAACACGTCGTCGTTCGCGTCGAAGACGGGCACGGGCCCCTCGACCGCGGCGGCCTGCGCGAGCAACGTCGGCAGGTCGATCGCGGCCCCACCGCGCTCCCAGGCGCGGATCGACTCGCTCAGCAGCCACAGCCCCATGACGTTGTGCAAAAAGCGCGTGCGGCCGTCGACGCCGCCCTCGTTGGTGAAGTTCGCCTCGCGCGCGGCGTCGGACAGCACGGGCGTCGCGGTCTCGACGCCCACGAGCCCCCAGGTCCCGCACGAGATGTACGCGCCGCCCGTCTCCCGCATGGGCGCGGCCAGTACGGCCGATGCGGTGTCATGGCTTCCCACGGCCGTCACCGGGGTGCTGGCCGGCAGTCCGGTCGCGTGGGCGACCTCAGGCGACAGAGCGCCGATGCGCTCGCCGGGGCTCACGAGTGACGGCAGCAGGGAGGGGCTCAAGCCCAGCGCCTCGACGAGCGCGAGGTCCCATTCGCGGGTCGCGACGTCGAGCAGCCCGGTGGTCGAGGCGTTGGTGCGCTCAGCGACCTGCGCGCCGGTCAGGTAGTAGGCAAGCAGGTCGGGCACGAGCAGCAGTCGGTCGGCGGCCGCGAGCACCCCGGGGTCCTCCGCGGCGAGCTGGTAGGCCGTGTTGAACGCCAAGAACTGCAGCCCGTTGCGGGCGTACAGGCTTGGAAAGTTCACCTTCGCGTGCACGGCCTCGACGCCGCGCGCGGTGCGGGTATCGCGGTAGTGGAACGGCTCGCCCAGGGTGCGACCGTGGCGCAGCAGTGCGTAGTCCACGGCCCACGAGTCGATGCCGATTGATGCCAGTTCGACCCCCGCATCGGCCGCCGTGCGGAGCCCTCCGAGCGCTGCCCGGTACAGGGCCTGCACATCCCAGTGCAGGCCGTCGGGCAGTGCGACGGGTCCGTTGGGGAAGCGCGCGACCTGCTCGAGCGAGAGCGTGTCCGCGCCCACGCGCCCCACCATGACCCGGCCGCTCGTGGCGCCCAGGTCGATGGCGGAGACGGCGAGGCTCATCGCAGGAATGCCGCCGCCACGCCCGCGTCCACCGGCACGTGGAGGCCGGTCGTGTGGGTCATGTCGGGGCCCGTCAGGACGGCCGCGGCGTTGGCGACGTGCTCGGGGAGCACCTCGCGCTTCAGGATGGTGCGCTGGGCGTAGAACTGACCCAAGTCGTCTTCCTCGATTCCGTAGGTTTTGGCGCGGTTGGCTCCCCAGCCGCCGGCGAAGATGCCGGAGCCGCGGACCACGCCGTCAGGGTTGATGCCGTTCACCTTGATGCCGTACTCGCCCAGTTCGACGGCGAGCAGACGCACCTGGTGGGCCTGGTCCGCCTTGGTTGCGGAGTACGCGATGTTGTTCGGTCCCGCGAACACCGAGTTCTTGGAGGCGATGTACAGCACGTCGCCGCCCATGTCCTGGTCGATCATCACGCGCGCCGCGGCCTGCGAGACCAGGAACGATCCCTTGGCCATGACGTCGTGCTGGAGGTCCCAGTCGCGCTCGGTGGTCTCAAGCAGCGGCTTCGACAGCGACAGGCCGGCGTTGTTGACGATCAGGTCGACGCCGCCAAAGGCGAGGACGGCCTGGTCGACGGCCGCCGCGACGGCCGCGGCATTCGACACGTCGATCTGCACGCCCACGGCGACGTCGGCGCCGCCGAGTTCCGCCGCGGCAGCCTGGGCCTTGTCGAGGTCGAGGTCGGCGATGACGACGCACGCGCCCTCGGCGGCCAGGCGGGTCGCGATGGCCTTGCCGATGCCGGAGGCGGCTCCCGTCACGAACGCCATCCGTGTGGCGTGCGACTTGGGCGCGGGCATGCGCTGGAGCTTGGCCTCCTCAAGCGCCCAGTATTCGATGCGGAACTTCTCCGCGTCCGAGATGGGCCTGTAGGTGCTCAGCGACTCGGCGCCGCGCATCACGTTGATCGCGTTGAGATAGAACTCTCCTGCGACGCGCGCGGTCTGCTTGTTGGCCCCATAGGAGAACATGCCGACGCCGGGCACGAGCACGATGAGCGGGTCCGCGCCGCGGATCGCGGGCGACGATGCGTCGGCGTGGGCCTCGTAGTACGCCTGGTAGTCGGCGCGGTAGGCCTCGTGCAGCTCGCGCAGTCGGGCCTTCGCGTCGTCGATGGGGGCGTCGGCGGGAAGGTCGAGCACCATCGGCTTGACCTTGGTGCGCAAGAAGTGGTCGGGGCACGAGGTGCCCAGTGCCGCCAGGCGCGGGTGCTCGGCGCGGGCGAGGAAGTCCAGCACCGGCTCGGCGTCGCTGAAGTGGCCCACCATGGGGCGGTCGGTGCTCGCGAGCCCGCGGATGGTGGGAGCGAGAGCGGCCGCCTTGGCGCGGCGCTCCTCGGGAGCCAGCGCGCCGTAGCCGTCAAGTGCGGCGCCGAACGGTTCGGGACGCCCGTGGGCCTCGATGTAGGCCGCGGCGGTGTCGATGATGTGCTGCGAGCGCTCCTCGCACTCGGCGGAGGTATCGCCCCACGCCGTGATGCCGTGGCCGCCAAGGATGCAGCCGATCGCCTGCGGGTTGGCGTCCTTGATGGCCGCGAGGTCGAGGCCCAGCTGGAAGCCGGGGCGGCGCCACGGCACCCACACGACGGCGTCGCCAAAGATGGCGCGGGTGAGCTCCTCGCCGTCAGCGGCGGTCGCGATGGCGATGCCGGAATCGGGGTGCAGGTGGTCCACGTGGGCGGCGTCGACCAGGCCGTGCATGGCGGTGTCGATCGACGGCGCCGCGCCGCCCTTGCCATGCAGGCAGAAGTCGAAGGCCGCGACCATCTCGTCCTCGCGTTCCACGCCGGGGTACACGTCCACCAGGGCGCGCATGCGGTCAAGGCGCAGTGCCGCGAGGCCGCCTTCGGTGAGCGTCCCGAGGTCACCGCCCGATCCCTTGACCCACAGTAGCTCGGTGGCCTCGCCCGTGACGGGGTCGGTCTCGGTGCCCTTCGCGGAGGTGTTGCCGCCCGCGTAGTTGGTGTTCTTGGGGTGGGATCCCAGGCGGTTCGAACGCTGGATCAGGTCGGTGACGACGGGGTTCGTCATGACGGTCCTTTCGTGGAGGTGACGGGTCAGGCGCGTGCCGTAGCAGCGAGCCAGGTCAGGTAGGTGGTCAGGGTGCGGGCCGCGAACGGCTCGTGGGGTTGGTTGAGGTGGCCGTGGGTGGCGCCCAGCTCGTACGAGCACTCGACGGCCACGCCGGCCGCCTCGAGCTCGCGTGCCAGGTGCTCTCCGCTGGTACGAAGGTCGTCGCGCTCGGAGTTGACGATGACCGTGGGCGGCATGGCCGCAAGGTCGTGCCCGCCCGGCAGTGCGTACGGGTCGTCGAGCAGCGCGGGGTCGCCCACGTAGTGGAGGTTCATGCCGGCCACCGCGTGGGGGAAGAACCGGCGGTCGTCGGGAAGGTCCGCAACGGCCGATGCGACGGTGGCGTCGTGCTCGGGAAGCGCGGCATGGACGGTGGGGTAGGCGAGCATGAGGCCCGCTGGGCGCGGCGTTGGCGACGGCAGGGCCGATGCGCTGGCTGCGTCGCGACACAGATGCAGCGCCGCGCTCGCGGCCAGGCACGCGCCCGCGCTCGCCCCGCCGATCACGAGAGTGGCGGGGTCGACGCCCAGCGTCTCGGCCTGCGTGTGTAGCCATGCGAACGCGGTGCCCAGGTCGTCGTGGGCGGCGGGGAAGCGGCGCGCGGCCTCGAAAGTGGGGGCGGTCGACCAGTCGCCGCCGAACTCCACCAGGCGGTAGTCGACCGACAGGACCGTGTGGCCCGCCTCGGCCAAGGTGCGTGCGACATGGTCGCCCTCGGGCATGTCGAGGTCGCCGTGGACAAAGCCGCCGCCATGGGCCCAGACGATGCCGCGGGGGTTCACGATCACGCCCGAGCCAGCGGGCGCATCGGCCGTGCTGGGCCGGTACAGCCTCGCGGGGACGTCGTGGCGCGTCGCGGTGGTCTCCCACGGCAGGAATGACGACGGGAGGGTGAGGCTCTCGACGGAGATCATGACAGGCCAGCCGCCTGGAGTTGGGTCTCGAGGTGGAAGACCTCCGGCAACTGCGGGGCACCCTGATCGGGGCGGTCGCCGTCGAGCGAGACAAAGAACGGTGCCATGGTGGCCTCCCACTGCGCGGTGCGGGGGTCGGCGGCAAGTGCCGCGGCCGAAGCCGCGTCGTCGTCGGTTTCGTACACGCCTACGAGCAGTCCGTCGGGGCGTAAGAACAGGCTGTAGTCGCGCCGACCGGCGTCGCGGATGGCCTCAAGCATCGGGGGCCAGACGGCCCGATGCGCCTCGACGTACTCGTCCAGACGCTCCGGGTCCACCTGAAGCGTGAAGCACACGCGTGCCATGGGTTACGCGCCCCAACCCGCCTGAGTGCCGCCCACGCGCTCCTCGGAGATACGGGCAAGATAACCCGACTCCGCGAAGGCCGCCATGGGGTCAGCGGGCAGGCCGCGGGAGACGCGCCAGTCGGCGAGGTCGCCGCGCACGTCCGTGTAGAAGGCGTCCATGAGGATCCCGTGGGCGCCCAGCACGTCGCCGGCGACCTGCGCGGCGGTGAGCGCCTCGCGGTCCACGAGCAGCGCGCGAGCGGTCATCTCTTGGACGTTCAACACTGAGCGCATCTGGCCGGGGATCTTGGCCTCGATGTTGTGGCACTGATCGAGCATGAAGGCGGTGTCGCCGTCCTTGCCGTAGCCGCCACCGCGGATGACCTCGACGATGATGCGGAACAACTGGAACGGGTCCGCAGCGCCCACGATCAGGTCGTCGTCGGCGTAGTTGCGCGAGTTGAAGTCGAACGAGCCGAGCTTGCCCAGGCGCAGGAGCTGCATGACGATGAACTCGATGTTGGTGCTCGGGGCGTGGTGGCCGGTGTCGAGGCACACCGTGGCGCGGTCGCCGAGGGCCGCCACCTGCGCGTAGCTGGTACCCCAGTCGGGCACGTCCATGTGATAGAACGCCGGCTCGAAGATCTTGTATTCGAGGACCAGGCGCTGGTGCTCGCCGATGCGGGCGTAAATCTCCTGGAGCGCCTCGTGCATGCGGTCCTGGCGGCCGCGCATGTCGTCCTGTCCCGCGTAGTTGGTGCCGTCGGCGAGCCAGATCTTCAGGTCGCGCGAGCCGGTGGCATCCATGATGTCGATGCACTCGAGGTGGTGATCGATGGCCTTGCGGCGAATGCGGTCGTCACGGTGGGCGAGGGAGCCGAGCTTGTAGTCGGCGTCCTGGAAGGTGTTGGAGTTGATGGTGCCGAGCGCGACGCCGTGGTCTTTGGCGTGGGTCGCGAGCTGGCTGTAGTCGTCGACCTTGTCCCACGGGATGTGGAGCGCGACGGTGGGGGCGAGTCCGGTGAACCTGTGCACCTGGGCGGCGTCGGCAACCTTTTCGTACGGATCGCGCGGGGTGCCGGGCGTGGTGAACACCCGGAAGCGGGTGCCGGAGTTGCCGAAGGCCCACGAGGGCAGCTCGATGGCCTGCTCCTCAAGGCGGTGCGCGATGCTCGCGAAGTCCGTCATGACGTCGTTGTCCTTAGCCGGTGGGGTGGAAGTGCGGGGCTATCGGTCCCGACACGTCCGCTATGAATCGTTTCAACTCTGCCGAGACTAGGTCTCGCGTATCGGGTTGTCAAGGCCGGCCGCGGCAGTGCGCTGGGCTGCGCATGGGGCCATCGTGGCATAGTTGGGAAGCGCTTTCCAGGGGCGCGCCAGGAGAGGCGCCGCAGCGCATCGGCGCAGGTGTGTCACGATTCAACGCATGAACGACGACGGAGGGACCGGGGCATGGCGGTGAGCGTGCGCGAGGTTGCGCGGCTGGCGGGAGTGTCCGTCGGCACCGTCTCCAACGTCCTGAACCGGCCCGACCAGGTCAAGGACGCCACGGTGGAACGCGTGCGCGAGGCGATCGCGGAGCTGGGGTACGTCCCCAACGCCGCCGCGCGCCAACTCCGCGCTGGCCAGTCCACCACCGTGGCGCTCGTGGTCCTGGATGT
>NZ_JBKEED010000021.1:0-233617 GCF_047975725.1 Demequina sp. | reverse complement strand
TGCGCTTGGCGGACTTGGTGTTCTGGGCGTGGTTGAGCTCGACCAGGCGCTTAATGACGAAGGTCTTGAACAGCTCCAGCGCCATCAGCTTGGGCAGACCACACTGGTGCAGCTTGAGCTTAGGACCGACCACGATGACCGAACGGCCCGAGTAGTCCACGCGCTTACCGAGCAGGTTCTGACGGAAACGACCCTGCTTACCCTTCAGCATGTCCGAGATGGACTTGAGCGGGCGGTTGCCGGGACCGGTGACCGGGCGACCACGACGGCCGTTGTCGAACAGCGCGTCAACAGCCTCCTGCAGCATGCGCTTTTCGTTGTTCACGATGATCTCGGGAGCACCGAGGTCGAGCAGACGCTTGAGGCGGTTGTTGCGGTTGATGACGCGGCGGTACAGGTCGTTCAGGTCGGAGGTCGCGAAGCGGCCACCGTCGAGCTGCACCATGGGGCGCAGGTCCGGCGGGATGACCGGAACGGCGTCCAGCACCATGCCCGTGGGCGAGTTGGTGGTCGTCAGGAACGCGTTGACCACCTTGAGGCGCTTGAGGGCGCGCGTCTTACGCTGCCCCTTGCCGTTGGCGATGATGTCGCGCAGCGACTCGGCCTCGGCCTCAAGGTCGAAGGTCTGCAGGCGACGCTGGATCGCCTCCGCACCCATCGAGCCCTTGAAGTACGAGCCGTAGCGACGCGCGAGCTCGCGGTAGAGCAGCTCGTCGCCCTCGAGGTCCTGGACCTTGAGGCTCGCGAAGCGGTCAAAGACCTGGTCGAGGCGGTCGATCTCGGCGTCTGCACGCTTGCGCAGGTTCGCCATCTCGCGCTCGGCGCCGTCCTTGACCTTGCGCTTCACATCGGCCTTGGCACCCTCGGCCTCGAGCTCGGCGAGGTCCTTCTCCAACTTCACGGCGCGGGTGTTGATGTCCGCGTCACGCTGGTTGGCGATGGCCTTCTTTTCCTTCTCGATCTCGTTGCGGAGCTTCGGAAGGTCCTCGTGGCGGCCGTCCTCGTCCACCTCGGTGACCATGTAGGCCGCGAAGTAGATGACCTTCTCCAGGTCCTTGGGGGCGAGGTCGAGCAGGTAACCCAAGCGCGACGGAACACCCTTGAAGTACCAGATGTGGGTCACGGGAGCGGCGAGCTCGATGTGGCCCATACGCTCACGACGCACGCGAGAGCGGGTCACCTCGACACCGCAGCGCTCGCAGACGATGCCGCGGTAACGCACGCGCTTGTACTTGCCACAGCCGCACTCCCAGTCACGGGTGGGGCCGAAGATCTTCTCGCAGAAGAGTCCGTCCTTTTCCGGCTTCAGGGTGCGGTAGTTGATGGTCTCCGGCTTCTTCACCTCGCCGTGCGACCAGCCGCGGATTTCTTCCGCCGTCGCCAGGCCGATGCGCAGATCGCTGAATTCGTTGACGTCAAGCATTCTCTCGAATCCCTTTTCTTAGATCTCGTCGACGCTGGAGGCGTCCGGGCGGCTGGACAGGGAGATACCGAGCGACTCGGCGGCCTGGTACGCGTCGTCCTCGGACTCGCGCATCTCGACGAGCTGACCCTCAGAGTTGAGGACCTCGACGTTCAGGCACAGCGACTGCATCTCCTTCATGAGCACCCTGAACGACTCGGGAAGACCCGGGTCGGGGATGTTCTGGCCCTTGACGATGGCCTCGTAGACCTTGACACGGCCCACGACGTCGTCGGACTTGATGGTCAGCAGCTCCTGGAGGGCGTATGCAGCGCCGTATGCCTCGAGCGCCCACACCTCCATCTCGCCGAATCGCTGGCCACCGAACTGGGCCTTACCGCCCAGCGGCTGCTGCGTGATCATCGAGTACGGACCCGTCGAGCGCGCGTGGATCTTGTCGTCCACGAGGTGGTGCAGCTTCAGGATGTACTTGTAGCCGACCGCGACCGGCTCGGGGAACGGCTCACCGGTACGACCGTCGAACAGTCGCGCCTTGCCGTCGGCGTTGACCAGGCGGTCACCGTCGCGGTTGGGGTTGATGGTCGAGCGGAGGTTCACCAGGGTGTCCTCCTGCAGGCCGTCGAAGACCGGGGTCGCGACGGGCGTGCCGGGCTCGGACTTGCGGGCGGCGTCGGGCAGGCGGTTGGCCCACTCGTCGGTGACGTCCGTGGCGTCCCAGCCGTGCTTGGCAACCCAGCCGGTGTGGGTCTCGAGGACCTGACCGACGTTCATACGACCGGGCACACCCAGGGGGTTGAGGATGACGTCGACCGGCGTGCCGTCCTCAAGGAACGGCATGTCCTCCTGCGGCAGGATCGTCGAGATGACGCCCTTGTTGCCGTGGCGGCCGGCGAGCTTGTCGCCCTCCTGGATCTTGCGGCGCTGAGCGATGTAGACGCGCACGAGCTCGTTGACGCCTGCGGGCAGGTCGTCGCCGTCCTCTTCGGTGAACACGCGCACACCGATGACGGTGCCGGACTCGCCGTGAGGGACCTTGAGCGAGGTGTCGCGCACCTCGCGGGCCTTCTCGCCGAAGATGGCGCGCAGCAGGCGCTCCTCGGGGGTCAGCTCGGTCTCACCCTTGGGGGTCACCTTGCCGACGAGAATGTCGCCGGCGCGGACCTCGGCGCCAATGCGCACGATGCCACGCTCGTCGAGGTCAGCGAGGACCTCCTCGGAGGCGTTGGGGATGTCCCGGGTGATCTCTTCGGGGCCCAGCTTGGTGTCGCGAGCGTCGACCTCGTGCTCCTCGATGTGAATCGAGGACAGGACATCGTCTTCCACGAGGCGCTGCGACAGGATGATCGCGTCCTCGTAGTTGTGACCTTCCCAGCACATGAACGCGACCAGCAGGTTGCGTCCGAGTGCGAGCTCACCCTGGTCGGTGGCGGGGCCATCGGCGATAACCGAGCCTTCGACCAGCACGTCGCCCTCGTCCACGAGCACCCGCTGGTTGTAGCTGGTGCCCTGGTTGGAGCGCTCGAACTTGGCGATGCGGTACGAACCGGTGGTGCCGTCGTCGTTGGCGACGGTGACGAGGTCAGAGCTGACCTCGGTGACCACGCCGGGCTTGGTAGCCACGACCACGTCGCCGGCGTCGATCGCCGCACGGCGCTCCATGCCGGTGCCGACCAGCGGCGCCTCGGAACGCACCAGCGGCACGGCCTGACGCTGCATGTTGGCGCCCATGAGCGCGCGGTTGGCGTCGTCGTGCTCGAGGAACGGGATCAGAGCCGTCGCGACCGACACCATCTGGCGCGGGGAGACGTCCATGTAGTCCACGGCGTCGCGGGGCACGAACTCGACCTCGCCACCCTTCGAGCGGACCAGCACGCGCTCATCGGCGAACGAGCCGTCCGCCGTGAGGGCCGCGTTGGCCTGCGCGATGACGAAGTGGTCCTCGTCGTCCGCGGTGAGGTAGTCGACCTTGTCCGAGACCTTGCCCTTGACGACCTTGCGGTAGGGGGTCTCGACGAAGCCCAGAGGGTTCACGCGACCGTAGGTCGCGAGAGCACCAATCAGACCGATGTTCGGGCCTTCAGGGGTTTCGATGGGGCACATGCGGCCGTAGTGCGACGGGTGAACGTCACGGACCTCCATGCCGGCGCGGTCGCGCGACAGACCACCAGGACCAAGCGCCGAGAGACGACGCTTGTTGGTCAAACCCGCGAGCGGGTTGTTCTGGTCCATGAACTGCGACAGCTGCGAGGTTCCGAAGAACTCACGGATCGCGGCGACCACCGGACGGGTGTTGATCAGAGTCTGAGGCGTGATGGCCTCGACGTCCTGGGTCGTCATGCGCTCGCGCACCACGCGCTCCATGCGCGACAGGCCGGTGCGGATCTGGTTCTGCACCAGCTCGCCCACGGCGCGAATGCGACGGTTGCCAAAGTGGTCGATGTCGTCGGTCTCGACCTGGACCGAGCCCGCGAGGGACTCGAAGGTCGCGTGACCGGCGTGAGCGGCGGCGATGTACTTGACCGTGGCGACGATGTCGTCGATGGTCAGGACGGAGTCGCCCAGCGCCTTGCCGACCTTGAGCTTCTTGTTGAGCTTGAAGCGACCCACCTTGGCCAGGTCATAGCGCTTGGGGTTGAAGTAGAAGTTGTCGAGCAGGTTCTGACCGGCCTCGACTGTGGGCGGCTCGCCCGGACGCAACTTGCGGTACAGGTCGACAAGGGCATCCTCGGTCGAGTGGACGGTGTCCTTCTCGAGGGTTTCGAGGATGGCCGGGAAGTCCTTGAACTCCTCGGCGATCTGCTCGTTCGACAGGCCAAGGGCCTTGAGGAACAGGGTGACGGGCTGCTTGCGCTTGCGGTCGACACGCACACCCACGGCGTCGCGCTTGTCGATCTCGAACTCAAGCCACGCACCACGCGAGGGGATGACCTTCGCGGTGAAGATGTCCTTGTCCGAAGTCTTGTCGGCGGTGCGCTCGAAGTACACGCCGGGCGAACGCACCAGCTGCGACACGACCACGCGCTCGGTGCCGTTCACGATGAACGTGCCCTTGGGGGTCATGAGCGGGAAGTCGCCCATGAACACGGTCTGCGACTTGATCTCGCCGGTCGTGTTGTTCATGAACTCGGCGGTCACGAAGAGCTGGGCCGCGTAGGTAAAGTCCTTCTCCTTGCACTCCTCAGGAGTGTGGCGAGGCTCTTCGAAGTACGGGTCCGAGAAGCTCAGCGACATGGTCTGGCCGAAGTCTTCGATCGGGGAGATCTCTTCGAAGATCTCCTCGAGGCCCGCGATCTCGGGGACGTCATCGCGTCCATCCTTCTTCGCGGCGGCCACACGGGCCTGCCAGGCGGTGTTGCCGACGAGCCAGTCAAAGCTCTCGGTCTGGATGCCCAGGAGATTGGGCACCTCGATGGGCTCGGAGATCTGCGCGAAGGAAATACGGGCAGAGGCGGAGCGGTTGGCGATAGCGGTTGCCGAGGGGGTGCGCGAGGCAGCCAAGGGCGGGTCCTTCCCTTTTGATAGCGTGCGTGACGCGCGTGTCGGACCACGGCTCCACCGGATCCTGTAGCGAAACCACTCTCAGAGCGGACGCACGCCAGGTAGGCATATGAGGGCAGGGCATAGACAGCGCAACTACCTACTGTACTGGCTGAGCGCGCGATTGTCCACCGGTCTTCCGGCTCCGTCAAGGATGCCGCACCGGCCTGTCGCCGAATTGTGATGTCGCTCGCGCATCGGCCCTGATGAACAAGCGACAGGCACCAGATTACCTGCCCGTGCCGCGTGCGGAGCACGCGCTCTCTTCTCTGTGGAGAACGTCACGCATGGTGGTGGCGTTCGGGTGCCTTCGCTATGGTTCCCCCATGTCGACACCAGGGGGATCGTCGCCGTGGGGCGACGCTGACGCGTTCAAGGTAAGCCTCGAGGACCAGGTCGCACAGGCGCAGGCTCGTGCAGTCCGGGCACGGGATATGCAACACGAGATTCAGGCGCTGCGCGCCCGCGCACGCTCTCGCAACGGCGAGGTCGAGGCGGAGACAGATGCCAGCGGTGCGCTCACGGACCTTCGCTTGAACGACCGCGCCATTGACATGCACCCTCAGGCGCTCGCCCAACTCATCCTTGAGACCACCATGCAGGCCCGCAAGTCCGCCGGCGAGAAGGCCGTCGCCGTCGCGACCGAGGCCTTCGGTGAGAACTCCTCCGCCACGTCCATGCTGCGCCACGAAGTCGAGCAGCGAGAGGCCGCCCGACACGACGGTCTCACCTACTGAGGGGATACAGCATGACTCGGATCTCCATCGACCCCGACGCCCTGCGTACGCACGCGGCCAACCTCGACGGCGTCGCGACTGAGGTTGACAGCGGCGTCGAGGCAGCGCGCACCACGACAGGCTTTGCGGGAGCGGCGGCCTTTGGACTGTTGTGCGCGCCTCTCGGAGCGATCGCCATCACCGCCTCCACGATTCTGGTCGAGACGCTCGCGACCAACGCTCGCGTGCTTCGAGACACGGCCGACAAGGTACGACTAGGAGTCAAGGACTTCTCCGCTAACGAAGACGCGCTCCAGTCCATGGCGCGCAGCGGCATTTCGCTCATGGACGAGGGTCTGGGGCAGTTGCGATGACTTCTCTTGTCGCCGACCCCTCGACCATGGGCGGTCCCGGCACCGGGTGGGAGGGTGCTGGCGTGGCGAGCGACATCGCCGACACCGTCGCTGCGATCCAGAGCAAGGACTGGGTGAGTGCCAGCGTCAGCGCGGGGGCGACGGTGGTCTCCGCGGCCGCGACGATTGTTGACCCCATCGGCTCGGCACTGTCCGCTGGCATCGGCTGGGTCATCGAACACCTTGAACCGCTGAAGGAATGGCTGCAGAAGCTCACCGGCGACGATGCGGCCGTGGCGGCCTTCGCACAGACGTGGCGCGACGTCGCCGCGCACCTCGACACGCAGGCCATGGCGCTACGCGACCGGCTCGCGGATCTGTCAGACCAGTCCGGCGAGTTCATTGAGGCGCTGCGCCAGGAAATCCGCGACAACATCCAGGCACTGAGCGCCTTCACCGGCGCTGCGAACGCCATGGGAACGGGCTTTGAAGTCGCCTCCCACCTCGTCGCCTTCGTCTACGAGGTCGTCCGGGATGCGATCGCTGACATCGTCGCGAAGGCCATCGTCTGGGCACTCGAGGTGGCGTGCACGCTGTTCCTCGGCACCCCCGTGGTCATCGCACAGGTGGTCTCCACCGTCGCCGACTGGGCCGCGCGGGTGTTCCCCAAGATGGAAGGCCTCATCGACAGCGCGATGAAGCTCTATCAACTCGCAGAGAAGCTCGACGGCGCCGTGACCAACGCCTCCCAGTTCCTCGCGGGCAAGCTCGGACTGGGGAATGTCGCCGATGCGGCCACCAGCCAGGTTGACGACCTCACCGCGCAGATCGTCGGCAGTGCCATCAGCGGCGAGGAAATCGGTCGGCGCATCCACCGCCTCGCGGCGTCCAACGTCAGGTTTGCCGATGCGGTGGGCGGCGCCGTACTGGCGTCCGTCACCAACGTGGTGGAGCTCGCCAAGCTCTACGACAACCTGAAGAGCACCGGAGCGACCGAGGCCGCGCGCCTGCTGCGCGAGCTCTTCGCGGACACCCACTGACGTAGGGGCGAGCGGGGGGGCGGCCTCAGCGCGCGCCGTCAGGACCAGCGGCGCGCGCTCCGCCCTCCCACGCGGCCTGCCCCACGAGACGCAAGCGCTCGGCCATCGAGATGTCCGTCGGCCGGCCATCGTCGCGGAGCACCGCTCGGTGCTCGTCGATGTGCAGGGACAAGCCGAGGTCGGAGGCCTCAGCGGCGAGCCGGGTGAGCGCGACCGACGGCACCTGTCCACCGGGCAGTTCCGCCCACGCGATCACGCTCGTCAAGGGCCGCAGCCACGGCCAGCGTCCCCGATCGCCCTCCACGTAGGCGACGCCCATGGGCGCGAGGCCTCCCGCGCCGCGGGAACTCGGCGACACGACCACTGCGTCCACCCCGTGCACGCCGGCGAAGAGCGTGGCTACCCAGCCCTCGCCCAGTTCCCTGTCGTGGGTTCGATAGGCCCAGCCCCGCGCATCGGCAATCTCGCGGATCTGTAAGGCGATGCCCTCCTGGCGCCGCTGCCACGCAGGCATCAGCCGAGACGCCAGCACGGCCATGACCACGAGTGCCGCGCCAAGCGTGGGTGCGAACCAGCCGTCGAGGGGCCCGGGCTGCGCGCCGGAGGAACCCATGCCGGGCAGGTACGAGGCGCCGACGATGACCAGTAGCACACTGGAGGAGACTCCGAGAAGCATCCGGAAGCGTCGCTGGAGGTCCCGACCAGCCGACCCCGACACCAGCACACCCCCGATGAGTTCCTCCCGCCGACGGGCTGCCCTGGAACCCGCTGGGGGCTGCCCCGCGAGAGCGTCGTAGAGCGCCTGAGCGGCGTCGCCGACGTGTTCGGGGTGCGGGGGTGCGCCCGCGCCGTCGGAACTCACCACGATCCCGGCCTCGACCACGGACACCACCAGTCCGGGCGCATAGTGGTCGTTCAGGACGGAGATGGCACGGCCGTCGAGCGCGGCGATCGCGCTCTCGTGCTCGTGCTCGGCCACGGTCCAAGGATCGATCAGGCCTGGCACCGCGACGGGAACAGTGGCGGGCAGCGTAGCCGCGGCCGGCGGCCTCCCGTACAGAGTGAAGGTGCCCGTGTGCGGCTCGATGCGACGGGCCTCGATGTGGCTCTGGCCGACCACCCGGTACTCGTTTGCGGCGCGCGCCACGATGGTCCGGTCGCCTGCACCACCGGCGCCGCCTGCTCGGTCATGCGACGTCGCATGGACCTCGGCCAGCACGGTGCCGTATCCGGTCGTCGCCCGAGAATAGGCACGCGTGGCCGCGCGGGTGCCCACCTCAGCGTCGGTGACCGCACCGCGCAGGAGCTCATCGGCGAGTGCCACGGCGCCCTCACGGGCGTCGTAGGACAGCCACGAGGGGTCGGTCACTGCGGACATGGGATCCGCGGGATCGACCGCACCGCCGCGGCGCGCGACCCTTCCCACCACGGTCAGTGCGGCTCCTCCGGCCGCGATCACCACGACCAACGCGACCGCGAGCGCGAGCCCCAAGGGTCCCTTGAGCCCCACGGCGAACACCGCGATGAACGCGACCGCACCTGCCCACGCGCCCAGGACCATGCCTGCACCGCTGAGCACCCTCAGCCCCAGTTGACGTGTACGGCCCCGCGACGGCGGCATCGTCTCCACAGCACTCATGGCTGCGAGCGTAGTGGGGCAGCCGGGTGCGGAAGCGCCGCCGCCCCCAGGAACGACGAAGGCCGGGCCCACCCGTGAGGGTGGACCCGGCCTTCAAGCCGAATGCGGCGAGCTAACTTACTTGAGCTCGACGGTGGCGCCGGCAGCCTCGAGCTGCTCCTTGGCCTTCTCAGCGTCTTCCTTCTTGGCGCCCTCGAGGACGACCTTGGGAGCCTCGTCGACCAGAGCCTTGGCCTCACCGAGGCCGAGCGACGTGAGCGCGCGCACCTCCTTGATGACCTGGATCTTCTTGTCGCCAACGGCGGCCAGAACGACGTCGAACGAGTCCTTCTCCTCGACCTCGGCGGCAGCCTCGGCGGCGGGAGCGGCGGCGGCAACGGCGACCGGAGCGGCGGCGGAGACCTCGAAGGTCTCCTCGAACGCCTTCACGAACTCCGACAGCTCGATGAGCGAGAGCTCCTTGAACTGCTCGATGAGCTCTTCGGTGGTGAGCTTAGCCATGATGTGTTTCCTTACTTTTCAGCTGCGTGGAAGCAGGTTGGTGCGATGGGGATCGCGGCCTCAGGCCGCTTCTTCCTGCTTGACACGCAGGGCGTCGACGGCACGCGCAGCCTGAGCGAGCGGTGCCTGGAACAGGTATGCCGCGCCGAACAGCGACGCCTTCATAGCGCCGGCTGCCTTGGCGAGCAGGACCTCACGGGACTCGAGGTCTGCGAGCTTGTTGATCTCCTCAGCGGAGAGAACGTTGCCCTCGAGAACGCCGCCCTTAATGACGAGCTTGTCGTTCTCCTTGGCAAAGCCCTTCAGACCCTTTGCAGCCTCCACCGGGTCACCGGTGACGAATGCAATGGCCGTGGGACCGACGAAGAGGTCATCGAGACCTTCCACACCGGCGTCCTTGGCCGCGAGCGCCGTCAGAGAGTTCTTCGCGACCGTGTAGGTCGCGGCGCCGCGAAGCTTGCCGCGCAGCTCAGCGAGCTGCGGAACCGACAGGCCGCGGTACTCGGTGATCACGACAGCGTTGGAGGCACGGAACTTGTCCGCGAGCTCCTTGACTGCAGCCACCTTGTCTGGCGTCGCCATAGTTGTCCTTCCTTTGGGTGACCGTCAGCGCCTCCTTGCGGAGACGGCCTGCCCCGGACAACGAAAAAGCCCCGCGCAGGCGGGGCTGGGCCGGACGCACTTTCGTGCGGTCCTTCTCAGTTCACCTGCGCTGGCCTCCGCTGTTGCGGGACTTCGGTCGCATCCGGTGAACCGGACCCGACGACCGGCGGTCTTGGGCCCTGCAAGCATACGGGAACGTAGCCACTGTCGCAAACCACCCGCCCCGGTCCCCTCCTTCGCAAGCCAAATGGATCCATTTGACGGGTTGGGGGGCGCCGACTCGCCGTCAAATGGATCCATTTGACGGGAGAGGGGGGCGGGGGCCGCGCACAAAGCGCAGCGCCCCACGCACCCCAATCGTACGAACGTGCCGCGCCGCGAACGCGGGCTTGAGCAGCCAAGCCCAGCCACCCACGGCGCGCGACAGCGCGGCCGATCTGGCGTCGATATCCGCATCGGTACCCCACCGCGAGCCCGAGCTCTCCGTGGGGTGCATGGCCACGATGGCGGGAACCGCATCGGCCCTTAGCCCGGCCCGCAGCATGTCGCCGATGAAGATGTACTCGTCGCCCAAGTACAGCGGCGCCCCCGCGCCAAAGCGCTCGTCGAACCACACGTCGGCGCGGCGGACCTGCTCGACGTCGGCGATCATCTCGTAGGTCGCTGCCTTGCCGCTATTGCGCAACGTGAGCGGCGTGACCTGCGTGGGATACGCCTTGCGTAGCGCGCCGGTCTCGTCGACCGCACGCCCCATCGCGAGCGCCGCGCCACTGTCGCGCAGGTGCGTCAGCGCCTGCCCCAGGCCCTCAAGGTTCACCGTGACGTCGTCATCACAAAACAGCAAGTACCGCCGTCCCGCCTGGCGCAGCGCCTCGTTGCGGCTCTTGGCCACGCCGCGCGAGTGGAGCACGGCCACGCGTGCACCGCCGGCTTCGAGTCGGGCAATCTCCCGGAGCGCCGATGCGCCCAGTTCGCCTTCCGTACCGGGCTCGCCCTCGTGACCCGTCTGAACGACCACGACCTGCTCGGCGCCACCGAGCGCATCGGCGGTGGGGATGCTGGAGAGGCGGTCGGCAAGGCTCGAGTAGCCGATGGTGAGATCGCTGAGGTCTGGCGTGGTCATGGTGGGACCATCATCCCGCACGCGGCTAGACGCGCGTGTCGCGCGGGTATGAAGAAGGCCCGGCCCCCTTGCGGGAGCCGGGCCGGGTGCCTCACGACGGCCGGGTTACGGCGCGTCGAGCGACACGTGCTCTCGGACGCTCAGCACCGGGGTCGCCGGGCCTTGCGCGAGTGCGTCTACTACTTCTCGACCTTGGCGAGCGCGTCCACCGGAATGCCGGGGCCCTGCGTCGCGGAGATCGAGGTCTTGATGATGTAGCGACCCTTCGAAGCCGAGGGCTTCACACGCTGAACCTCGTCGAGGACGGCCTGGAAGTTCTCGAGCAGCTTCTCGTCGCCGAACGACGCCTTGCCCAGCACCGTGTGCAGGTTGGCGTGCTTGTCGACGCGGAACTCGATCTTTCCACCCTTGATGTCGGACACGGCCTTGGCCACATCCATCGTCACGGTGCCCACCTTGGGGTTCGGCATGAGGCCGCGGGGACCGAGCACGCGGCCAAGACGGCCGACCTTGCCCATGAGGTCCGGGGTCGCCACCACTGCGTCGAAGTCCTGGCGGCCGCCGGCCACCTCTTCGATCAGCTCGTCGCCACCGACGATGTCAGCGCCAGCCTCGCGGGCGGCGTCTGCCTTGTCACCATTGGCGAAGACCAGGACCCGAGCGGTCTTGCCGGTGCCGTGAGGCAGGATGACGGTGGAACGAACCGACTGGTCCGCGTGGCGGGGGTCCACACCGAGCTTGAAGACCACATCGATGGTCGAGTCGGTTTTCTTGGAACCCGTCTTCTGCGCGAGGCGGACGGCCTCGAGCGGGGTGTACAGCTGGGTGCGGTCAACGAGCTGAGCCGCATCCTTGTAAGCCTTGGAGCGCTTAGACATCTGCGTATTTTCCTTTCGCAGTCGTGGTGCGGGGCAGCGCGCCCCCTCCCACTGGGTGGATCTAGTTAACGGTGATGCCCATCGAACGCGCGGTGCCGGCGATGATCTTCGCGGCGGCGTCGATGTCATTGGCGTTGAGGTCGGCCATCTTCTGCTCAGCGATCTCACGCACCTGAGCCTCGGTGAGCGAGCCCACCTTGGTGGTGTGAGGAACGCCGGAGCCCTTGGGCACGCCTGCGGCCTTCTTGATCAGCTCTGCGGCCGGCGGGGTCTTCGTGATGAAGGTGAAGGAACGGTCTTCGTAGACCGTGATCTCCACGGGGATCACGTTGCCGCGCTGCGACTCGGTAGCCGCGTTGTAGGCCTTGCAGAACTCCATGATGTTGACGCCGTGCTGACCGAGGGCGGGGCCCACGGGCGGCGCGGGGTTGGCGGCGCCGGCCTGGATCTGGAGCTTGATCAGACCAGCGACCTTCTTCTTCTTCGGTGCTGCCATGATGTGTTCGGGTCCTTGCTGTAGTTCGTGGCGGCGGGTGCCGCCGGAATTGCTGGGGGAAACCTAGATCTTGGTGACCTGGGTGAATCCCAGCTCGACCGGGGTCTCCCGGCCGAAGATGGAAACGAGGACGTGGAGCTTCTGCGATTCCACGCTGATCTCGGAGATGGTGCCGGGCAGAGTCGCGAACGGGCCGTCAACGACCGTGATGGACTCGCCGACCTCGAAGTCGACCTCGACGGTCTGCTTGGGCGCGTCCTTCTCGGGTGCAGCGTCAGCGACGGAGGGCTGCGACGGGGCCAGCATGCTGAACACCTCGTCGACGGTCAGCGGCACGGGCTGCTGGGCGTGGCCCACGAATCCCGTGACACCGGGGGTGTTGCGCACCGTGCCCCACGAGGCATCGGTGAGGTCCATGCGCACCAGCACGTATCCGGGCATCCGCACGCGGGTGACGATCTTGCGCTGGCCGTTCTTGACCTCGGTGACGTCCTCCATGGGGACCTCGACCTGGAAGATGAAGTCCTCCATGTGGAGCGACTCACGGCGGTGCTCGATGGCCTGCTTCACGCGCTTCTCGTGACCCGAGTAGCTGTGGATGACGTACCAGTCGCCTTCCTGCATGCGCAGCTCAAGGCGGAAGTCTTCGGCGGGGTCGCTCGGCGCGTCCTCGATCTCGATGGCCTCTTCCACGGCCGCCTCGAGGGCGTCCTCCGTGGGGTCACCGGGAACCGTGTCGTCGTCGCCCTCGATGAGCGTGTCCTCGGGGGCGTCGCTCAGAACAGCCTCGTCGACCGCGGGCGTGACCTCGTCCGAGAGCTCGTCCAGCTGGTCGCCGACGGCGTCGAGCTTGTCGTCACTCACTGCTCATCACATCCTTTTCGAGGCGGTTACCCGCCAACAAACACCTTGAGGGAGACCCAGTTGAACACCCAGTCGAGCGCGAACACGATGACCATCATCACCGCGACGAATCCCAGAACGATCCAGATGTAGCGGATCAGCTCCTCACGGGTGGGGGTCACCACTCGCTTGAGCTCAGAGATCACCTGACGCACGAACAGCGCGATACGACCGAAGATGTTGCGGCCCTCACGACTCTCGTGCCGCGGGTCCTTCTCTCCGGAGTCCGTCACGGCTGTTTCGCTCACCGGGAAGTCCTTCGCTCATGGGATGTGGGGTCAGGCGCGGATACACCGCGCCCAGCAGGGTAGGAGGGACTCGAACCCCCAACCGTCGGTTTTGGAGACCGATGCGCTACCAATTGCGCCACTACCCTCCGGGAGCGTTGGGACTCCCGTTGGCGACCTGACCGTCTGCACCGAGGCGCAGACCATCATGACGAATGTCAATCGCCGACTCGCAATAGTACGTGGTCGAGCCGCCAAAAGCGAACTCGCCCCCGCAAGGCCACCCGCGCATCGGCCCTGCGAACCATCTCGCAAGCCAACTTGAGGGTGTCATCGCCCCACATGCCGTCGATCCATGTCACACAAGCCGGATCGAGGGCACATCTTGCGAATCCACCCTCATTCTCGCAGGAGTTCGAGCACCGCATCTCCCACGTGAACCGGCTGGGGCCCGGTCAGCTCAGCGGACGCGAACCGCAGCACGGGCATGCCAGCCCGCACCACGAGCCTGTCCCGGCGCCGGTCGCGCTTGAACGACTCGGAGTCGTCATGGAACGCCCGCCCGTCTATCTCCACGACCACGCAGTTCTCGACCACAAGGTCCACGCGCCCCACCCGTGGGATGAACCTCTGCGGATGCACGGCCAGGTCGCGCTCCACACAATCCAGGCGCGCCAGCGTCTCCCCCACGGATTCGGCCCTGCCATCCATGTGCGCCAGCAGCCACTCGCGCCTGGCCTTGGGCGACACCGCAAAGCTGGCGACCTGGTCGGGGCGCACCAACCCCTGGTGGAGAGCGGAGTCGACCGCGACAAGGTGAGAGCGCTGGTCAAGGCACCGCCCCGCCACATCGAGCGCGCGAGGGACCGACTCGACGGGCACCACGCCGGAGGGGGCCTCCCACACGCTGAGGTGGTGCAGGTGCAGGCCGCGAGTGCGCCGCCCGTGGCTGGTGAAGTTGGCACGGACGGCGAGGTGTGGTGCACGCGTGCGGCTCAGGAGGTGCACCCCGTGGTGTGCCAAGGCTGTGACACACGTGAGCGTCGCGCCAAGGTTCACGGCATGAACCACGGCAGGGTCGGCACCTGGCACAGCGAGCACTCCAGCCCGCAGGCGCCGGACTTTGCCGTCCGCGATGGCTCGCTCCAAGGAGGTTCTCCTCACCCCCGCGGCGAGGACCGTCGCGGTTCGCGCCGCCCCGCCTCGCATCGTGATCGCGTCGGTGGGGTCCATGCACCTGACACTGCCCCAGGCTTGGCACCCGCGGGCGGCGAGGCCCGTATCTGTGGACAACCTGGGCTCGGCGACCGCGAGCGTGAGGGTCCATTCGGCCGATGCGCCCTCCCACACGCTCGAATCGCACGGTTCGAGGGTGGTTTCGCGGGATCCGCCCTCGAACGCGCCGCACGATCGTCAGCGAGGAAGGCACGCTCCCCGGGCCACAGTCCCATTCCGCACCTCACCCAAACGTGGAAGAATCGCGCCCGTGACCTCCAAGAACCGAGTCTCTGCCCGTCTGGGCGCCATCGCGCCCTCCGCCACCCTTGCCGTCGACGCCAAGGCCAAGGCCCTCAAGGCCGCCGGCCGCCCGGTGATCGGGTTCGGCGCGGGCGAGCCCGACTTCCCCACGCCGCAGTTCATCGTGGACGCCGCCGTGGAGGCCGCGAAGGACCCCAAGAACCACCGCTACACGCCCGCGGCTGGCCTTCCCGAGCTCAAGCAGGCGATTGCGGCCAAGACCCTGCGCGACTCTGGCTACGAGATCGACCCCGCGACGGTGCTTGTGACCAACGGCGGCAAGCAGGCCGTGTTCCAGGCCTTCGCGTCGATCCTTGACCCGGGCGACGAGGTCATCCTTCCCGCGCCGTACTGGACCACCTACCCCGAGGCCATCGCGCTGGCTGGTGCGAGCACCGTGGAGGTGTTCGCCGGTGCGGACCAGGGCTACCTGGTGACCATCGAGCAGCTCGAGGCCGCGCGCACGGACGCCACCAAGGCGCTGCTGTTCTGCAGCCCGTCGAACCCCACGGGCGCGGTGTACTCCCCCGAGCAGACCAAGGCCATCGGCGAGTGGGCGCTCGAGCACGGCATCTGGGTCATCACCGACGAGATCTACGAGCACCTGCTGTACGACGGCGCGCAGTTCACCCCGATTCTGTCCGTGGTGCCCGACCTCGCCGACACCTGCATTGTGCTCAACGGCGTCGCCAAGACCTACGCGATGACCGGATGGCGTGTGGGCTGGATGGTGGGCCCCCAGGACGTCATCAAGGCCGCCACCAACTTCCAGAGCCACCTCACGAGCAACGTCGCCAACGTCTCGCAGCGCGCGGCCATCGCGGCGCTCGAGGGCGGGCTCGAGGAGGTCGCCCAGATGCGCGAGGCCTTCGACCGCCGCCGCCGCACCATGGTCGACATGCTCACCGCGATCGACGGCTTCCAGGTCCCCGTTCCGCAGGGTGCGTTCTACGCCTACCCCTCGGTCGAGGGCGTGCTGGGTCGCGAGATCCGCGGCAAGGTCGCCGCAACGTCGGCCGATCTCGCGAGCATCATCCTCGACGAGGCCGAGGTCGCCGTGGTTCCCGGCGAAGCCTTTGGCCCCTCGGGCTTTGTGCGCCTGAGCTACGCCCTCGCCGACGACGACCTCGTCGAGGGTGTGGGCCGCATCCAGGCGCTGCTCGCCGAGTAGAGATTGCACAGGGCCGATGCGCGGGCCGGGCACCGTTTGCCCGCCCCGCTCGCGCATCGGCCATCTGGGTGATGCCGGGCGTGCCGCCCGGCGCTAGCCTCAACCCCATGAACCCACCCGCGATCGCCGTCACCGGCCTGCGCAAAACCTACGGCGACAATCACGCCGTCAATGGCCTTGACCTTGAGGTGCGCCGCGGCGAGGTTTTCGCGCTGCTGGGCCCCAACGGCGCCGGCAAGTCCACGACCGTCGAGATCCTCGAGGGATTCAGAAGGCGCACCGCGGGCGACGTCGAGGTTCTGGGCGTCGACCCCGCGCACGCGACCCGCGCGTGGCGCGAGCGGGTGGGGCTCATGCTGCAGAACACCTCGGGACAATCGTTCCTCACGGCACGCGAGACGCTGGTGCACGCGAGCAAGCTCTACCCGTCGCCGCGCGATGTCGACGAGACCCTTGCAGCCGTGGGCCTCACCGCAAAGGCGGACGAGAAGCCTCAGAAGCTGTCGGGAGGCCAGCGGCGCAGACTCGACGTCGCGGTCGCGGTGATCGGCCGGCCGGAGCTGGTGTTCCTCGACGAGCCGACCACGGGGTTCGACCCCGAGGCCAGGCGCCAGTTCTGGGACATGATCAGCGCACTCAAGGACGACGGCACCACCGTTGTCCTCACGACGCACTACCTCGACGAGGCGGAGCGCCTGGCAGACCGCATCGGCATCATCGCCGCAGGTGCACTCGTGGCGCTCGACACCCCGAGCGGCCTGCGCTCGCGCGCCACCACCACGCAGGTGTCATGGCTCGACCACGGCGAACACCGCACCGAAGACACCGCGACTCCCGGCGAGTTCCTGCGCACCCTGCTCGCCGCGCACGACGGCGAGGTGCCCGGGCTTGAGGTGCGCCGCGCCTCTCTCGAAGACGTGTACCTGGACCTCGTGGGGATCTCGGAGGTGGCGGCATGAGCACCCCAGCCCCCGCATCGGCCGTCCGGACGGCTGGACCCTCCTGGTGGAGCATGACGGTCGACCGGCTCAAGGTCGAACTCAAGGAGTTTGTCCGCTCACGTGAGCAGATGATCTTCATCTTCTTCTTCCCCATGATCTTCCTGGTCATGTTCGGGATGATCTTCAACACCGACGACCTGTATGGCACCGGGGTGTCGTTCGGCCAGTACTTCCTCGCGGGCATGATCGCCACGGGCATCATCAACACCGGGTTCCAGTCGCTGGCGATCTCGCTGTCGATCGACCGAGACGAGGACGTCCTCAAGCGCATCCACGCAACGCCGCTGCCGCCCACCGCCTACTTCGCCGGCAAGATCGCGCAGGTGCTCGTGGTGTCCGTGGTGCAGAACGCGTTGCTGATCGCCATGGGTGTGGGGCTGTACGGCGTGGAGATGCCCACCCAGGCGTCCCAGTGGTGGACCTTCACGTGGGTGTTCCTGCTGGGCAACGCTGCCTCGACGGTGCTGGGCATCGCGACCAGCTCGCTGCTGCGCAACGGCAAGGCCGCCTCGGCGATCCTCACTCCCGTGGTGCTCGTGCTGCAGTTCACCTCCGGCGTGTTCGTGGTGTTCACCCAACTGCCCGGCTGGATGCAGGACTTCGCGTCGATCTTCCCGCTCAAGTGGCTTGCGCAGGGCATGCGGTCGGTGTTCCTGCCGGAGCACTTCGAGGCCGCGGAGGCCTCGGGCTCGTGGCAGTTGCCGATGGGTGCGCTCATGCTGACGCTGTGGTTCGTCATTGGCCTGGTCGTGTCCGTGCGGACGTTCCGCTGGCTGCGCCCCGAGGACCGGTAGGAGCGGTGCCGTGCGGTGCCGCTCCCCGCGCGGCGACAGTGCCCTGAGAACGCCCTCAGACGCCGCGCGCCACACTGATGCCATGACCGCACCAAGCATTCGCACCGTCGCTCTTGCTGTCGGATTCCTCGGACTGTCCATGATCGTCGCGGGGGCCGCCACTGCCCTCACCGCCGATGCCCCGGACACCCCCGTCGCCACCGCCGTCACCCTGTCGACCCCCGAGCCGAGCCCGTCCGCGAGCGCCCTTGACGCCGCCGCTGCCGCCACGCCCGTCGAGGTGGACCCCAAGCCCATCGAGTGCTCGGACGAGGGCACGTGCGGCAAGGACAAGGACGCCCAGGCGGCGACCGCATCGACCACCACCGCGGTGGTCTCGGACCGCCCCGCGGCCGCCAAGCCCGCGCAGACCGCCGAGCCCGCGCAGTGCACGCTTCCGGAGCGCCCCGCCAAGCCTGCTGACGACGACTGGGACGCTTGGAAGGAACAACTCCACGCCTGGTATGACGAGGTGCGCGAGGCCGCAGAGGCCTGCGGCCTCGACCGCTCCGACTGGGCTGCCGCCCTAGGGGCCGATGCGTGGAAGGACTTCCGTACGTGCCTCACCGAACGCTCCAATGGCACCTGGGATCGACTCCAGCAGGAAGAGGACGACGACCGCGAGTCCTCGTGGGCTGATGAGCGCGACAACGATGACCCCAAGGTCGCCTCGCGCGAGGATGACGACCGCGACAACAGCAACAACCGTTGGGGTAACGACCACGGCGATGACCGCGGCGACCGCTGGGGTAGCGACAGCCGCGGTGAGCGCGACCGTTGATGGCACCTCGCCACGCGACTGCCGCGCGGTAGCGTGACCCCAGGAGGGTCCCCATCGCACACGTGCTCGCTCGCATCACGCGCCCGGCCCGACGTATGTCGGTCCGGGCGCGGGTTCTTGCGTACCTGGTAGGGCTGACAGGGCTCGCCCTCACGGTTGCCGGTGTCACTGCCTACGCCATCGAGCGCGGCCGGCTCGATGCGACCATCACCGAGGACCTCGCGCTGCGCACCCAGTCGTTTATCGAGCTCGCGTCGGAGCCCGACCCCACCACGGGCCAGGCGTTCGCGTCCTCCGATGACCTCATGCGCGAGGCCATGATCCGCGTGGTGGCTAGCCCCACCGAAAGTGCGGTGGCGCATACCGGCGAGATCGCGCGGTTCGTCCCCTCGAACCCGAATCGGCTGCGGCTTGAGGACGACTCGGCGTTTCTTGCAGAGGCCGCATCCCAAGCGGCCGACGTGGTCAGAGTCCGCTCGGTGCGCACCGACCAAGCCGACTACCGCTACGCGGCCGTGCCCATCGTCGAGCCCGATGGCGACACGGTGGGGGTATTCACCATCGCCACGGACCGCGGCACCCTCATCGACAACTTGCGCGAGACCTTCGAGGTCTACGCGCTGGTCGCCGCACTGTCGTTGCTCATGATCGGCGTGGTCGCATGGACCACCGTGGGACGCATGCTCCGTCCGATCACGGTGCTGCAAGAGAAGGCCCGC
This sequence comes from Demequina sp., assembly GCF_047975725.1. GTDB lineage: Bacteria > Actinomycetota > Actinomycetes > Actinomycetales > Demequinaceae > Demequina. The sequence continues at coordinate 214,155 of NZ_JBKEED010000021.1, read as the reverse complement.
CACCTCAGCGAGCACGACCTCGCCGAACGTATCCCCGTCACCGGCCACGACGACCTCGCGCGGCTCACACGCACGGTCAACGGGATGCTCGACCGGCTCGAGCGCGCTTTCGCGGACCAGCGCCAGCTGCTCGACGACGCCTCCCATGAGTTGCGCACGCCGTTGGCCATCATGCGCACCAACCTCGAACTCATCGAGCCGCGCGATCCCGACGAGGTCATGCGCACCCAGCAGATCCTGCTCGACGAGGTGGAGATGATGTCGCGTCTGGTTGACGACCTCGTCACCCTCGCCAAGTCCGACCGCCCCGAGTTTGTGCTGCGCGAGAACGTCGAACTGCGCGACCTCACCGAGCAGACCTTCACCCGAGCAACGGCGCTGGGAGAACGCGACTGGCAGCTCGAATCCGTGGGAGAGGGCACCGTGTGGGTGGACTCGCAGCGCCTCACCCAGGCGTGGTTGCAGCTCGCCGCCAATGCCGTGAAGTTCTCCGAGCCGGGCTCCATGGTCGCGCTCGGCACGGCCCTCGTCGGCGATGACGTTCACCTGTGGGTGCGCGACGAAGGCATCGGCATCTCGGCAGAGGACCAGGGACACGTCCTCGAACGCTTCAACCGCGTCGACCCCGAGGCTGAAGGCGCGGGCCTTGGTCTTCCCATCGCCTCCGCGATCGCGGGAGCACATGGGGGTCGCCTGGCCATCGATTCCACGGTGGGCAAGGGCTCAGCCTTTGCCCTGATCGTCCCCCGGAACGGAGATGCCTCATGATTCGCTTGCTGTTAGTCGAGGATGAGGACCGGCTGGTCGAGTCACTCACCCAGGGACTGCGCACCACCGACATCGAGGTGGTGAGCGCTCGCACAGGCCGCGAGGGCCTGCGGATGGCGCTTGAGGACGACTTCGACATCATGGTCCTCGACATTGGCCTGCCCGACCAAGAGGGTTTCACCGTGCTGCGCAAACTGCGCGCCAACGGCTCGGACCTGCCGGTCATCATTCTGACCGCGAGGACCAGCGCCGAGGACACCGTGCGCGGTCTCGAACGCGGCGCCGACGACTACATGGCCAAGCCGTTTTCGTTCGCCGAGTTGGTCGCGCGCATCCGACTGCGCGCCCGCGCCCCGCAGGACGGCACGTCCGCGGAGGTCCCCACCATCGAGGTCGGTCGCTGCGAGCTCGACCCGCTCACGAGGACACTCACGTGCGGCGGACTCGACATCCCGCTCAGCCCGCGGGAGTTTCAGCTCGCTCAGCTGCTCATGCAACGCAGGGGCGACGTGGTCACTCGCGCAGAGGCGCTCCACGAGGTGTGGGGCGGCGCCGCTAAGGACAACGTGCTCGACGTCTACATCCGCTACCTGCGCACGCACCTGGGCTCCGACGCCATCGAGACTGTCAGGGGCGTCGGTTACCGGTTCGTCGGCTGAGCCATCGCCCGCATGGCCGATGCGGGGGTCAAGCGGGCGGGCATACGCTGTGGTCCCATGGACTTCAAGCCCCGCTGGAACGACCTGCTGATCGCTGCGGGCCTTGGCATGCTGGGGCTGCTGTGGGCGATCTCGCTCGAGGACACCGGCCTGCTCGCGCCGTCCCGCGACATGGACGGGTGGGGCTACCTACTACTCGTGGCGGGCGTCGTGCCGCTGATCTGGCGGCTGCGTTTTCCCCGGGCAGTCGTGTGGGCGACCACACTGATCTGGGTACTGTCGGTCGGAGTCGGCTACGAGGCCGGCCCCTCCATGCTCGCGGTCTTTGTCGCGATCTACGGCCTGGGCTCGTATCTGCCGCAGTGGACCGCGCTCCGACACCTCGCAGTACTGCTGGGCCTCATGATGGCGTGGACCGCTGCGGGTATCGCCACGCTCGATTCGGTGCCGTGGTCCGCGCTCATCGCGGTGCCCATCTGCGCCGTGCTTCCGTTCGCACTCGGCGTGGCAGACAAGCGCCGCCGCCAACGGGTCACCGAACTCGAAGTGGCGAGCGTGCGGCGCGAACAGGCGGGCTTCGAGGCGGCAGCCGACGCGGTCCGCGCCGAGCGCGCTCGGATCGCACGCGAACTCCACGACGTGGTCGCCCACGAGATCACCGTGATGACGTTGCAGGCGGAAGGCGCTCGGCGAGGCCTCGCCGGCCGCGAGCCCGAGCTCCAAGAGACCCTCGGCACCATCGCGCAGTCGGGACGCAAGGGTCTCGAAGAGATGCAGCGCATGATCGGGGTGTTGCGAGCCTCGGAAAAGGAGGCCGCGGAGCGGGCGGACGTCGATCGAGCCTTGGCTTCGGGCGCCTCCCCGGCCCTCGCATCGGCCCTCGATGGGCTGTCGCCCATGCCCTCGCTGGCGGCCCTGCCCTCGCTTGTGCGTCACGTCCAGGATTCCGGCCTGCCCGTGACGCTTGAGATTTCGGGCTCGTCGCACGTGCCCGCTGGCGTCGAGGTCAGCGCCTACCGGATCGTGCAAGAGGCGCTCACCAATGCCCTCAAGCATGCGGGCAACGGCGCGAGCGCCGAGGTGCTCGTCAAGCGCACGGCCGATGCGGTGCACATCACCGTCGTTGACGATGGGCGCGGTGCCTCCGAGTCCGCGCGTCTGCCTGGTGGGCACGGGCTCGCTGGCATGGCTGAACGTGTTCAGGCACTCGGCGGAGCGCTGTCGCATGGGCCGCGCAGAGGCGGGGGTTTCCAGGTCCACGCCGTGCTGCCTTCGAACGACGACCAGGTCACCGGCGCATCGGCGCCACAAGCTGAGGGAGTGAATTCGTGATCCGAGTAGGGCTGATCGATGATCAGGCGATGGTCAGGGTAGGTCTGAAGATGATTCTCGACGCCGAGCCGGATATCGAAATCGTCGCCGAAGCCTCCGATGGAGCCCACGCCGTTGAACTGGTGCGGGAGCACTCGCCCGACGTGGTCCTCATGGACATTCGCATGCCCGGCATGGACGGGCTCGCCGCAACAGCGCAGGTGCTTGAGTCCAGCCCCGACGCCCATGTGGTCATCCTCACGACGTTCGACGACGACGAGTACGTGTACGAGGCCCTGCGGGTGGGCGCGTCCGGGTTCCTCCTGAAGAGCGCCGACGGCGACACCCTTGTCAACGCCGTGCGGGTGGTGGCGTCGGGAGAGGCCCTGCTCGCACCCGAGGTCACGCGGCGCGTCATCGAGCGCTTCGCTTCCCATCCGGCCGAATCGCCCGGCACCCTGGACGAGAACGGCAAGCACGTACCGCCCCCCGAGGCGATCGGCGACCTGTCCGACCGCGAGGTCGAGGTGCTCCGCCTGCTCGCCCGCGGCATGTCCAACCAGGAAATCGCCAAGGAACTGTGGGTGTCCTCGACGACCGTCAAGACCCACGTGAGCCATATTCTCACCAAGCTCGGCGTGCGCGACCGTGTACAAGCGGTGGTGGAGGCGTACGAGTCGGGGATTGTGCGCCCCGGACACTGACGCAGCGCGCGGACGCTGAGGGACGACCCCCGGGGGTCATCCCTGAGAACGAGCCGTGCGAACCGTCCCGAGGAGGGATTCACGTGCCCTCCCGGCAATTGGCACACTAGACCCGACCCCGGCCACCCATGACGAAAGGGCCCGCCATGACCACCACCGCAGCTGCCGCGCTCGCCGCCACCATGCGAGACGGCTACAAGGACTACGGACACGGAGAGGCCGCGGTGCGCGCGCTCGACGGCATCAACGTCGACATCGCCCGCAGCGAGTTCACCGCAATCATGGGCCCGTCCGGTTCCGGAAAGTCCACGCTGTTGCACACCCTCGCGGGCCTCGACCGCCTCACGGCGGGATCGTCGACCATCGCCGAGACCACCATCACCACGCTGAGCGAGGCGCAGATCACCGACGTCCGTCGCCGTTACATCGGCTTCGTGTTCCAGTCGTTCAACCTGATCCCCTCACTCACCGCCCGAGAGAACATCACCCTGCCGCTCGACATCGCGGGCACCAAGGTGGACAAGGCGTGGTTCGACGAGATCATCGGGATTCTCGGGCTCGGCGACCGCCTCACCCACCTACCCGCCGAACTGTCGGGTGGCCAGCAGCAGCGTGTGGCCGTCGCCCGCGCGCTGGTGTCGCGACCCGAGATCATCTTTGCCGACGAGCCGTCCGGCAACCTCGACTCCCGCTCGGGCGCCGAGCTGCTGACGTTCATGCGCCGCGCGGTCAAGGAGTTCAAGCAGACCATCGTGATGGTCACCCACGACCCGACCGCAGCCTCCTACGCCGACCGCATTCTGTTCCTCGAGGACGGCAAGATTGTCGACGAGATGCGCGAGCCCACGGCGGACCGCGTGCTCGACCGCATGAAGAAGATGGGGCACTAGGCCGCCATGTTCCGGCTCGCACTCAAGTCCGTCAAGCACAGCCCCAAGCGGCTGATCCTTACCGCGATTGCGGTAGCCCTCGGCGTGTCACTCGTGGCCGCCTCACACACCTTCACCAACGCGCTGTCGTCCGGATTCTCGGGGCTGTTCTCCGAGATCTACTCGGGCACCGACGTGATCGTCGAAGAAGACCCAGCCGCCGCGGAACCCTCGGAGGACCCCTTCGAGGCCACGCAGGGCGTCTTCACCGCTGCCGATGTTGACGCCGTGGCGACGGTCGACGGGGTGCAGACCGCGCTCGGCGGGGTCCAGGCCAACGGAGCGGTCCTTGGACCGGACACCGGAGAAGAGACCACCGACCCATTCGGAGGCGGCGGAGCGCCCAGCCAGATCTTCAACTGGTCGGGCATCCCTGAGATCGACCAGTCGACACTCGTCGACGGGCGCGGCCCCGAATCCGACGGCGAGATCGTGCTCGACGTCGACTCTGTTCCTCGCCTCGGTTACGCGATGGGCGACACCGTGCGCATCGCGACCGATGCGGGCGTGAGCGAGTTCGAGCTCGTGGGCACCGTGAGGTTTGGCGAGTCCAACAGCCTGCAGGGCGCCACGCTCGCTTATCTCACGGATGCCGACGTCCACACCCTCGCGGACGACCCCAACTACCAGGGCATCGGCGTGCTGCTGAGCGACGGCGCGGACGCTGACGCAGTCGTGGCCGACATCCAGGACGTGCTCCCCGAGGGCACCCGTGCCATCACCGGTGAGGACAAGGCCGCGGAGGAAACCGAGGCTCTCGACGAGGTCCTGAACTACGTCGACATCTTCGCCATCACCTTTGCCCTGATCTCGCTGTTCGTGGGCGCGTACATCATCGTCAACACCTTCCGCATCATCGTCACCCAGCGCACCCGCGAGTTTGGGCTCATGCGTGCGATCGGCGTCACCGGTCGCCAGATCCGGTCGATGATCCTGCTCGAGGCCGTCGTGGTCGCGATTCTCGCTTCCACCCTGGGCATCGTCGGCGGGTACCTGCTTGCCCTCGCGGCGGCGGGACTGGTGGGGCTGTTCGTCGGCGACATCTTTGGCGCCATGACCCTGCCGCTGGACGCGATCTTGTGGTCCTACGGCCTGGGCACGCTCGTGACCCTCGTGTCCGCGCTGCTACCCGCTCTGCATGCCTCGCGCATCTCGCCCATGGAGGCGCTGCGCGAGTCCGCCACGGGCGGGAAGAAGCCCCTGACCCTGCGCAATATCGTCGGCGGCGTCCTCGCGATCCTGGGAGCGGGGCTCGTCACCTTCGGCCTCTACGGCGGCTTCGAGCGCCCCTACATCTGGGTGGGCGCGGGTGCCGCGATCCTCGTGATCGGCGTGACGCTGCTGGCTGCGCAGGTGCTCGTCCCCATGGCGTTCGGCCTGCGCGGGCTGCTGACCCGCATGTTCAAGGTGGATGGCAAGCTCGCCGCCAACAACATCCGACGTGAGCCTCGTCGCAGCGCCAACACCGCTGCCGCGCTCATGATCGGCGTGATGCTCCTTGCACTCGTCGCCACCTTCACCGAGTCCCTCAAGACCGTGGTCTCGGCGCAGTTCCAGGCGACCAGCGCCGACTTCTTTGTTCTGTCGAGCCAGGGAGAGCTCCCTGCCGGCGCGATCGCCACGATCGAGGGAGTCGACGGCGTGGAGCTCGTCACGAGCCTGGGCGTCGGTGAAGTGACCTATGACGGCGTTCGCCAGTCGCTCGCCGTGGTCGACGCGGACACCATCGGGCAGGCGTTCACCTTCGAGTCGACGCCGCCGGTTGACCAGTTGGGCGATGGCGTCTTCATCGCGCCTCCCATCCAGGACCTGGGTGTCGAGGTGGGAGATGACATCACGCTCGAGGGACCCGACGGCACCGTGACCGTCGAGGTCACGGGAACCCTCGCCAACGCTGACCAGTCGAACTTTGTGGTCGACTGGCCCACCGGCGAGGAGCTGCTCGGCGAGATTCCGGTATTCCAGTCGATGATCCTCCTGGAGGACGGCGTGGACGTCGACGAGGCACAGACGACCATCCAAGACGCGCTGTCGGAGGAGTATCCGCTGGTGTTCCTCCAGCAGCCGAGCGAACTCGAGCAGTTCGCCAACCAGTTCATTGACCTCTTGCTCGGCGTGATCTCGGCCTTGCTTGCGAGCGCCCTGGTGATCGCGATCCTTGGCGTAGCGAACACGTTGCTGCTGTCCGTCACAGAACGCACCCGGGAGATTGGCCTGCTGCGCGCCGTCGGCATGAAGCGCTCGTCGGTGTGGCGCATGATCACCGTCGAGTCGATGGTCATGGCCGTCTTTGGCACCATCCTGGGCATGATCCTTGGCGTCTCACTCGGGACGGCACTGGTACTCGCTCTGGCGGACTTCGGGTTCGACGGCGCGACGGTGCCGTGGGGCTGGCTGGTGGTCTACACCGTGTTGGCCGCGATCGCCGGCGTTATCGCGGCGGTATGGCCCGCGTGGCGCGCTTCGCGCCTGGACATCCTCAAGGCGATCGCCACGGACGGGTAACCCCCTTCCCGTCACCCGCACCTTCCCCGTTCTTTCCGTCAAATGGATCCATTTGACGGAAAGAACGGGGCTTCAGGCCCGTCAAATGGATCCATTTTCATCGTGAGAGGGCGGCAGCGCCGCCCCACACGAGAAAATGGATCCATTTGGTGTTTCGGAGGGGGCTAGAGAGTGAGGCCCACGAGCACGGGTTCGGGGACCAACTCCACGCCGAACGCGCTGTGGACCCCGTCGCGCACGGCACGCGCCAACTCGGCCACGTCAGCCGCCGCCGCGGTGCCGCGGTTCGTCAGGGCCAGGGTGTGCTTGGTCGACAGGCCGGCAGGCGCATCGGCGCTCACGGCGAAGCCGCGGGCAAAGCCCGCACGCTCGATGAGCCAGGCCGCCGAGGTCTTGACCTGGCCGTCCTCGGCGCCAAAGCGGGGGGCATCCTCGGGCAGAGTGGCCGCAGCCGATGCGCTCAGGATCGGGTTGGTGAAGAACGAGCCGGCGCTCCACGTGTCGTGGTCGGCGGCATCGAGCACCATGCCCTTGCTCGCACGCACGTCGATGACGGCCTGTCGCACGTCGCCCAACGGCAGCCGCGCGCCCTCCTCCACGTCAAGCGCCTTTGCAAGCTGCGCGTAGCGGATGGGCGCCGACAGGGTGCCGTGGCGCATCTGCAGCGTCACGTCGAGCACCACGTAGCGCGGGGTGGGCCGCCACTCACCAGCGTCGGGCGCCGCTGCGCGCATCGAACGCTTGAGCAGCGAGTCTCGGTAGCCAAAGCCGCAATCCACGCGCGCGAGCGAACGCACCCGACTCTCGAGCCGGTCCCACACCCGCACCAGCGCGAGCACGTCCGCGATCTCGGCGCCATAGGCCCCGACGTTCTGCACTGGCGTGGCGCCGGTCGAGCCGGGGATGCCGCTGAGGGCTTCGATGCCCACCCAGCCGTCCTCGCACGCACGCGCGACGACGTCGTCCCACGGGGTTCCCGCGGTGATCGTCACCGACACTCCCCCGCACGCACCGTCGTCCTGGACGTAGATGTCGCGGCGGCGGTCGCGCACCACCACCCCGTCGAACGGGTCGTCAGAGGCGAGCACGTTGGAGCCGCCACCGAGCACCAGCAGGGGGCTGCCTGCGGCGTCGGCATCCTTGATGGCGTCGATAAAGTCGCGTTCGCCAGAGGTGTCGACCAGGCTGCGGACCGGGCCGCCGACTCGCAGGGTGGTGAGATCGGACAGTCGGGTCATGGAACCAGGGTAGCCAGCCGCGGGGGGTGTCACCTGTCGCCCGAGGCGCCGTCGGGTACGTCGATGTCCTTGGGCACGTCGACGTCCTCGGGCGCTACCGGAGCCACGCCCGTGGCGACAGCGGCCGCATCGGCGACAGCGGCCGCATCGGCGACAGGCGCATCGGCCGTCGGGGCCTCTTTGCTCTCCAGCGACAGGCGTCCCGAGCCCACCAGGCGTTCGGCCGCCCGGCGGCTGCCTCGCAGGCGCCCGTCCTTGCGCACCGCGCGTGCCAACGCAAACGACGTGGTCGACGCCACCAGGATGACGAGGAAGGCGAACTGCAGCGAGATCACGTCGCCGAGATTGCCGATCAACGGCGGTACCACGAAGCCCGCCACCGTCGAGAAGGTCGCCACGGCAGCCACGCGCGCCGCGGCACCACGGGGCTCGTCCGCAGCCGCGGAGAAGGCGATGGGTACACCGAGTGCGGCGCCCATGCCCCACAGCGCGGCGGCCACGGGCACGAGCCAGAACACGGGGGTGAAGGCGAACGTCAGCAGGCCCAGCGCCGCGCACACCGCGCCAGCGCGCAGCGACACCACGCGACCGAGCCTCGCAAGGATGGGAGCGCCGAACCAGCGCACCGAGACCATGGCGACCACGAAGGTCCAGTACATCAGGGTGCCCATCGCCTCGGGCCGATCAAAGTCGTCGACCACGGCAATCGACATCCACTGCGCCGCGGTCATCTCCGTCATGGACGCGCAGAAGACGATCACGCCAATCAGCAGCACGCGCCGCTCCGAATAGGCCTCGCGTGCCGTGGCGAAGGGCCCGCCCAGCTGGGCCGATGCGGCGGCTGGGTCCGGCATACCGTCCAGCGCCGCGAAGGGCACCGCTACCAGCCGCACCACCGTCAGCACCAATCCCATGCCGAGGAAGTGCCACACGGGCGCGACGTCGAGGTAGGACATCAGCGCGCCGACGGCAAGCGAGATGGCCATGCCCACGGAGAACGTCGCGTGGAACTGCGGCATCACCGCGCGTCCCATCTGGCGCTCGACAATGGCGGCCTCGGCGTTCATCGCCACGTTGGTGAACGCGATCGAGAAGCTCATGAAGAACTGACCCACCGCGAACATGGGAATGCTGCCTGCGACGGTCGACCCGGCGACGAGCGCGAGGGCGGCCATGAAGCTGAGGTTGGACCACCACAGCAGCGCCCGAGTGCCGAACTTGGCGGCCGACCATCCGGTGACGAGCAGCCCCGCGAGGGCACCAAGGGAGCCGATCACCACGAGGTTGGCGAGCCCGGCGACGCTCACGTCGAGGGCATCGCGGATCGACGGATAGCGCGAGAAGACGGTGCCGAGCATCGCTCCCAGCAAGGCAAAGAGCCCGAGCACACCCCAGCGCGCAGAGCGGATCCGGGCTGGAGTGGGCGTTGCTGTGGGCGCAGGGCCAATTCTGAAAGGCATGATTCCGTTCCTGTCGCGCTGCGTGTGTGCGACGCGGCTCGGTGCGCGCCCCGGCCGTCGGCACGCTCCCACACCGGCAGGACGGCACAGGCGGGCTCATGCGCCCCCCATTGTGCGGCTACGCTGTGGCTAGCGTCAAAGGGACCCCAGAGGAGCACTGTGGCTGCGAAGCGACGACCAACCATGGCGGATGTTGCCGCGCGCGCAAGCGTCTCCTTGTCCACCGTGTCCCTGGCGTATTCGGGAGCGGGACCCATCTCTCCCGAGATGAAGGCCCGCGTGGAGAAGGCCGCGGCCGACCTCGGCTATGCCGGCCCCTCGGCCCAGGCCCGGGCACTGCGTTCGGGCCGCTCCCACGTGGTGGGGGTGCTCATCCACGACTCGTTCACGCTCGCCTTCCGCGCGCCCCACGTGCTCAACGTCATGGACGGTCTGATCTCGGCGCTGGGCGATATGGGTCTAGGCGCACTGCTCATCCCCACTCCGCGCGACGCGGACGACGACAGGTCCCTGCTCGCCACCGCGCCGATGGACGCCGCCGTGTTGCTGCGCGTGCGCGACCACGACGACCCGGCCATCGAGCTGCTCAACAAGAGGTCGCTGCCGTTCGTCGTCATGGACGCCGAGGCCCCCGCGGGAGCAGGCCAGGTATCGATCGACGACACCACCGCGACGGTCCAGCTCATCGAGCACCTGCGCGAGCTTGGCCACGAGCGGATCGGCACCATCACCCTCCCCCACGCCCCTGGCGGCGCGACGGGTCTGCGCCCGCGTGACTACATGCCCAAGTCGGCCTGGTCGCCCATGCACCACCGCCTGGAAGCCTTCCGCGTCGCTGGCGTCGAGCCGTGCGTCGTGGTCGAGGCGCGCGAGTCCATGCTGGCCGAGGGCATCGCGGCGGGCCACCTCGCGCTCGGTCACGAATCCCAGCCCACCGCCTTGGTGGCGCAGTCCGACGCTCTCGCGGCGGGTGCGGTGGTGGCGGCCCGTGAACTGGGCCTGTCCGTGCCACACGACGTTTCGATCACCGGCTTCGACGGCATCGACCTGCCGTGGCTCGCGCCACTTGAACTCACCACGGTGGTGCAGGACGGCGTCGCCAAGGGTGCCGCGCTCGCCTCAGAGGTGGGCGAACTGCTGCGCGGCGAGACCCCGTCGCAGATCTCGATGCCGCTCGAGGTGCGTGTCGGATCGTCGACGGCCCCGGTGCGAGCGAACGACTAAGTCACGCGCACCGCGACGTCAGTCGCAGTCGACGACGGCCTGGGCCTTGCCCAGCACCTTGGTCTCGCCGTGCGTGACGGTCAGGTCGACGCGTGCCGTGCGCTGTTCTTCATCCAAAGCGCCGATGCGCGCCGTCACCTTGACGACCGCCTCACCTGGGTTCGGCACGGGGATGGGCCGCGTGAAGCGCACCTGGTAGTCGGACACGTTGCCCGCGCCCGCCCACTCCTCCACGACGGACGCGGCGGCGCCCATGGTGAGCATGCCGTGAGCGATGACGCCCGGCAGGCCCACGGACTCGGCGACCACGTCGTTGTAGTGGATGGGGTTGAAGTCCCCCGAGGCACCCGCGTAGCGCACCAGGCTGTCGCGCGTGAAGGCAATGTCTCGCTCGGCCACGACCTGGCCCACGTCAAGCCCGGAAAAGCTGGGGCTCGTCGACTCGATCATGCTGCCTCCCTCACCGCAAGCGTGCTGGTGACCGTGCTGACGGGGGCGCCGTCCGCATCAGTCAGTTCTGCACGGGTGGTCACCATCGAAATCCCGGCGCGCTGCGTGATGGACTCGATGTGGACCGTGGTCGTGATGACGTCCCCGGCCACGAGGGGTCGCACATGCGTGAAGCGCTCCTCGGCGTGCACCACCATGGAGAAATCGACGCCCACCTCCGGGTCGGTGACCACGTGGAACTCGGCGCGCTGGGCGATCACCACGGCGAACGTCGTGGGGGCCACGAGGTCCTGGAAGCCCTCGGCCTGCGCGACCGCGACATCGCGGTGGGCGCCCGACCAGGCGTCGACGGCATCGGCGAATTCGCGGATCTTGACCCGCGTCACCTCGTAGGGCTCGAACGGGCCGTAACTGCGGCCTACTGCTTCAGGATTCACTGGCACGGAGCCAGCCTAGCGAAACGTGCATCGGCCATCGAGGCAGGGCCGATGCGCGAGCTGGGCCCCGTACGCAGCACTGCGCCCCCGGCCACAGGGGCCGGGGGCGCAGTGGAACGCTCAGGGCTAGGGTCAGCCCACGGCACCCAGGATGGGGCCGAGCACGAAGTACAGGACGAACGCACCTGCGGCGCCCCACATGAGCGGATGCACCTTGCGCGCGCCACCGGTGACGATCTGCAGCACGACGAACGAGATGAAGCCCGCGCCGATACCGACGGAGATCGAGTAGCCGAACGGCATGAGGATGAAGGTGAGGAACGCGGGGATCGCGATCCGGTAGTCCTTCCAGTCAATGCCTGCCACCTGCGACACCATGAGGAATCCGACCACCACGAGCACGGGCGTCGCGGCCTCGAAGGGCACGAGCTCGTACAGCGGCGTCAGGAAGGTGGACAGCAGGAACGCAATACCGGTCACCACCGGGGCGAGACCCGTGCGCGCGCCGTCGCCCACACCGGCGGCGGACTCGATGTAGGAGGTGTTCGAGGACACCGATCCCAGACCACCGGCGGCGGCACCGATCGAGTCGACCAGCAGGATCTGCTGCGAGCGAGGCGGGTTGCCTTCCTTGTCGTTGAGGCCGGCCTCGGCACCCACGGCGGTCATGGTGCCCATGGTGTCGAAGAAGTCGGTGATCAGCAGCGAGAAGATCAGCAGCAGTGCGGTGAGGACGCCGAGCGAGGAGAATCCACCGAACAGGTCGACCTGGCCGATCAGTGAGAAGTCAGGGGCCGACACGACGCTGTCGCCCACGGTGGGCACCATGTTCGCCCAGCCATTGGGGTTCTCTGCGCTCGCCTGGCCCAACGGTGCGACGGCCTCGATGATGACCGCGATCACCGTCGACACGGCAATCGAGATGAGCAGCGCGCCGCGCACCTTCTTGACCATGAGGATGATGGCGGTGAACAGGCCGATCACAAACACGACCATGGGCCACGTCGAAATGTAACCGCCGTGACCGAACTGCGTGATGGTGCCCGCACCGGTGGACACGATGCCCGCGTCCACCAGGCCGATGAAGGCGAGGAACAGTCCGATACCGACCGCGATGGCCTGCTTGAGGAACATCGGCACGGCGGCGAAGACTGCCTTGCGGAAGCCGCTGAGCACGAGGACGGTGATGATGATGCCCTCGATCACCACGAAGCCCATGGCCTCGGGCCAGGACATTCCGGCGCGCGACGCGATCGAGTAGGCGAGGAACGCGTTGATGCCCAGGCCCGCCGCCATGGCGAGCGGGAAGCGGGCCCACACACCCATCAGGATCGACAGCAGACCGGCGATCAGTGCGGTCGCGGCAGCGATCATCCCGATGTTCGGTTCGGTGCCACCGCCCAGGTAGTTGCCCTGGCCGTCGACGACATAGCCGAGGATCAGCGGGTTGAGGACGACGATGTACGCCATCGTGAAGAAGGTGGTGAGGCCACCACGAATCTCACGGCCAAACGTGGATCCGCGAGAAGTGATCTCGAAGTAGTTGTCGATCTTGGCAACAAGACCGGTGCGCGCGGGCGCGGACATGAGTGTCTCCTCAGTAACTTGATGGGTGCTGAGTTCCCAATGATGAAAAGGTGCGCGCGTCCGGGCGCGCGGCGTGTGAACGCGCGCCAAGCGTACCGCCCCGCGAGGAGGACTCCGGACACGGCCGTCCGCTTGGGGCACTCGTCCCTGGTAGGGCCGATGCGCTGGCTGGCTGCCGCTCGGTCAGCGGGTCGCGTAGGTGACGACGAGAGCGCGGTGGTCGGCGCCTGAGATGGCGTGCGTCTGGTAGCCCGTCGCGACCAGTGCGGTGTCCCGGACGAGTGCGTGGTCAATAGCCACGAGCGGGACCGGCGTGCGCCCCTGCGGGAACGTCATCGCGATGCCAGCGCCGGCCTGGTCGGCCGCATCTTCATAGCCCAGCGCCACGATGTCGCGGAAGGCGCGGTGATCCCTGGTGGTGTTGAAGTCACCTGCCACGAGCACGGCACCATCCAGGTCCGCGAGGTACCCGGTGAGGCTCGCCATGCTCGAGTCCCACGAGGAGTGGTCGACGGGACCAGGCGCGGCCGGGTGGACGGCGAGCACCGTCACCGACTGGCCCTCCACGTCGACACCCGCCTGGACGGCGCGCGACACGTACGGAGCCGCCGCAGGGTCGTCGGTGAAGCCCGCGAGGCTCCCGGCATCGGTGAGGGCCGTGCGCGACCACAGGCCCGTGCCCGTCACTCCCGGTTCGGGGGCCAGTTGCGCGTGAGGGAGAACGTCGTCGAGCCCCGCCTCCGCGAGCGCGGCGACCGCCTCAGGAGTCAGTTCCTGTGCCACCAAGACATCGACCTCGTGGGTGGCGATGAGGTCCACCACCTGGTCGGGATCGGCGCCGCCATAGGTCATGTTGACCGAGGCCACGGTCAGGACAGGCTCGCCGGCGGAGGGCGCCGCGACGAACAGCGGCGCGAGCCAGGCGATGCCGAGAGCAGCGAGCGCCGCGCTCGCCGCCGCCAGGCTCCACGACCGCACGAGTGCACCCACGAGCAACGGCACCACGCATGCGGCCGTCATCCATGGCATGAGCGCCACCAGGATGGCGAGCGGTCCGGCCTCCCAGCCTGTGACGCGAGCGAACGCGGGCACAGCGAGAGCCGCGAACGCCACCCAGCCGCACACGACGGCGGTGCGTTGCCAGGCCGAACGGCGCGACTGTGTCGTGGCGGCGGAAGGTGCGTGCGCATCGGCCCGACTGTTGCCCATGCCGAGAGTCTTGCATGCGAAAGGCCCGCCACCTCCATGCGGAGGGGCGGGCCTTGCGGATCAGGTCAGATCAGCGCGTCTCACGGTGCGCGGTGTGCTTGCCGCACTTCCGGCAGAACTTCGAGAGCTCGACGCGGTCAGGGTTGTTGCGACGGTTCTTGCGGGTGATGTAGTTGCGGTCCTTGCACTCGGTGCATGCCAGAGTGATCTTGGGACGAATGTCGTTCTTGGCCACGGTTGCTCCCAGCCTTGTGGTGACGCGCAAAGCGCGTATTCCAGGCGGATCGCCTGGAGCGTAGCGAGGGCGGGACTCGAACCCGCGACCCCACGATTATGAGTCGTGTGCTCTAACCACCTGAGCTACCCCGCCGCGAGAATGGAACCGCCGCCGACCTCTTGACGAGGACGACGGCGAGCCATCCTTGGAGCCCCGACAGGGACTCGAACCCTGGACCTTTTCCTTACCATGGAAACGCTCTGCCGACTGAGCTATCGGGGCCAGCCGGACAAGAGTACATGGACCGGGGCCTGGTTGTGAAATCGGCTCCTGACGACGCTGCGCGGCGGTGTCGGAGGCTGCCTCTAGTGTGAGGCGTGTGACCACTTCTTTGGGCACTTCGCTCAGTGCCGCGCAGGCCCGTCGCATCTTCCTGAACGCCCAGGGGCTTGCCCGCCGACGGCCGTCGCGCCGGGTGCGGGAGCGCGACTTCGCCTCCTATCTGGAGTTTCAGGGGGTGCTGCAGCTCGACACCGTCAACGTGCTGGCCCGCGCGCACTATCTGCCGATGTTCTCGCGGTTTGGGGCGTACGCGACCGCCGACCTCGACCAGTTCTTGTGGGGCGCGCCCGACGGACACTCGGCACACGCCTTCGAGCATTGGGGACACGAGGCGTCCGTGATGCCGCTCGACGTGCTGCCCCTCATGCACCACCGCATGGTCGCGCGGACCACCTGGCGCGACCACCGCGAGGCCTGGCTCGCGAGCGAGCGTCCTGGACTGGTGGACGAGGTGCGCGCGTGGGTCGAGCAGTCGGGCCCCGTGGTGGGCGCGGATGTCGAGCACCTCGCCCCACGGGAGGGACCCAAGGGTCCGTGGTGGGACCGCAGCCACACCAAGACCGCGCTCGAACTGCTGTTTCTGACCGGTACCGTGGGCGCCTCGCGAGGCAAGCACTTTGCGCGCACCTACGACTCGACCGTACGCGCGTGGCGGACGGTGGCGGCGGACTTTGGAGACGGCTCAGGTGAGCCACATCCGTGGGCGTTGCCCGCTGCCGCTGCGCGACAGGCGCTGTTCGATCGCGCGCTGTCGGCGTGCGGGATCAGCACGCCCAAGGACTTGTGCGATCACTTCCGCCTGCCCTACCAGGTGGGTTCCCGCGGCATGACCGAAGGTGGGGCTCGGGCGTGGGCCGAGTCGGCGGTCGAGCGCGGCCTGGCTCAGTGGGTGGAGGTCGAGGGCTGGACCGAACCGGCCTTGCTGGCGACCGCCGAGCCCTCCCCAGAGGCGCCCTGGCGGCGGGTGGCCGCCGATCCTGGCCGGGCCACCGCATCGGCCCTGCTGAGCCCATTCGACCCCGTGTGCTGGTTCCGCCCGCGACTCAAGCGCATGTTCGGGATGGACTACCGCATCGAGATCTACACGCCCCAGCCCAAGCGCGTGTACGGCTACTACTGCCTGCCGCTGCTGGTGGGGGACCAGATTCCTGCGCGCTTTGACCTCAAGGCGGACCGGAAGGCGGGCACGCTGCTGGTGCAGTCATCGTGGCGTGAGCCCACCACTGCGCCGGGTGCGCGGCGGCTGAGCGACGAGCGCATCGCCGCGACGGCCCTCACCGAGCTCGAGGCGATGGCCCAGTGGCTCGGCCTGCCGCGCATCCACGTGGCCCCCGTCGGCGACCTGGCGCCCGCTCTCACCGCTCTGGCCGGGCACACCCTCCCGCGTTAGCGTCACTCGGACCCAAATTCCCTGCTCGGGAAGCGAAACCGGTCGTGCGCCGTTACGGTGACCAGTATCCGTCCTTTGCGGCGTGTGGGCCGTTGCGCTGACGCAACGGGCACCCGTAGCGAGGCTCACGGCAGGGGAGGCCACCATGTCCACCGCACCATCCGACTCGGCACCGCAGGCGGGTTCTCGACTGAACGGGCGGGTCATCGCGATCAGCCTGGGAGCCGCCCTCGGTGGCTTCCTGTTCGGTTTTGACTCCTCGGTCATCAACGGCGCGGTCGACGCCATCCAAGGGGAGTGGGAACTCTCCGACGCCTTTACCGGTTTTGCCGTCGCCTCGGCGCTGCTGGGCTGCGCGCTCGGCGCATGGTTCGCCGGGTCGGTTGCCAACAAATACGGCCGCATTCGCGTGATGGTGCTCGCCTCTGGACTGTTCTTGGCTTCCGCAGTGGGATCCGGCCTCGCGTTCGGCATCTGGGACCTGGTCGCGTGGCGCTTCCTCGGCGGTCTGGCCGTCGGTGCGGCCTCCGTGATCGCCCCTGCGTACATCGCGGAGGTCTCGCCCTCAAAGTTCCGCGGGCGCCTGGGCTCGCTCCAGCAGCTCGCGATCGTGACGGGCATCTTCACCGCGATCCTGACGGGCCAACTGTTCGCAGGTGCCGCAGGCGGCGCGGACAACGAACTGTGGCTCGGGCTCGATGCCTGGCGCTGGATGTTCATGGCCGAGGCGATCCCCGCGGTCATCTACGGTTTCGCCGCCCTACGGCTACCCGAATCGCCGCGTTACCTGGTCTCCAAGCACCGCACCGACGAGGCCGCTGAAGTGCTCCGCCTGTTCACCGGCGTCCAGGACGTGGACGGCACCATTGACGAGATCCGCGAGAGCGTGGGCGAGGACGAGCGCCGCTCCCTTGGCGACCTGCGCGGGCACGCCTTTGGCCTCAAGCCGATCGTATGGACCGGCATCCTGCTGTCCGTGTTCCAGCAGTTCGTCGGCATCAACGTGATCTTCTATTACTCGACCACACTGTGGAAGTCGGTGGGCTTCGACGAGGACCAGGCCTTCCTGACCTCGACCATCACCTCGATCACCAACATCGTGGTGACCATCGTGGCGATCTTGCTTGTGGACCGCATTGGGCGCCGCCTGTTGCTGCTCATCGGTTCGGCAGGAATGACCCTGTCCCTGGGCATCATGGCCATCGCGTTCACTCAGGCGATCACGGACGCCAAGGGAGACGTCACGGACTTCGCGGGCAGCTGGGGCACCATCGCGGTCGTGGGCGCGAACGCGTTCGTCGTGTTCTTTGGCGCCACCTGGGGTCCCGTGGTGTGGGTGCTGCTCGGCGAGATGTTCCCCAACAAGATCCGCGCCTCTGCGCTCGCGGTGGCCGCCGCCGCTCAGTGGCTCGCCAACTGGCTGATCACCGTGTCGTTCCCGCAGTTCGCGTCCATTGGGCTGACCTTCGCGTACGGCTTCTACGCCTCGATGGCGCTGCTGTCGCTGATCTTCGTGTACTTCCGAGTGCCCGAGACCAAGGGCATGGAGCTCGAGGAGATGAGCGCTGACGTGTCCGTCAAGCGCGGCAAGTTCGTGCGCTCGACGGCCGGCGTGGCGGACGTCGGATAGAAGGCTCAGGCGGGAGCGGGGCCGACTCCCCCACCTCCCCCGTCCCGGACGCCACCTCCCCCGTCTTAGCGCGCTAGCAGGACGTGGTGGTCGGTTTCCGGCGGTCGCGTGCATCCTGCGAGGCACTGGCGTCCACTCGCGCTCAGCCCGGCCGATGCGCGGACTAAGTCACCAGCGGCCGCACCCCTCGGGCGCGGTGCCCCGGGGTGGGCTCGGATCGTGAGTCGCGTGACGACCACCGCTCGGGGTGAGGCGAGAACGCGGCTCAGCCGGCGCATCGGCCCGGTGCAGCCCGGTATGGACCTGAGTGCCTTCCAGGACGCACGGCACCCTCCATAACCGACCACCACGTCCTCGTGGGGCGCTAAGGCAGGGAGAGGCGGGCGGGTGGGGCGCGACCGCCGGGAACGACAAAGGCCCGACCGGAGTCGGGCCTTGCGTGGCAGGTGAGGGATTCGAACCCCCGAAGTCAGTGACGGCTGATTTACAGTCAGCTCCCTTTGGCCGCTCGGGCAACCTGCCAGTGCGCCTTGATCCGCGAAGAACTCGGCGCGCATGGAAGGATAGCAACAGAAACGGCCTCGACGCGAACCGGCGTCGCTCGCACCGATGAACAGGAGTACTCATGGCATCCGACAGCAGCTTTGATGTGGTCAGCAAGGTAGACCGTCAGGAAGTCGACAACGCGCTCAACCAGGCGTCCAAGGAGATCCAGCAGCGCTACGACTTTAAGGGCGTGGGCGCCTCGATCGAGTGGTCGGGCGAGTCGATCGTCATGAAGGCCAACTCCGAGGAGCGCGTGCTCGCAGTGCTCGACGTGTTCCAGACCAAGGTCATCAAGCGCGGCATCTCGCTCAAGGCGATCGACCAGGGCGAGCCGCAGCAGTCGGGCAAGGAGTTCCGCCTGGGCGCCTCGATCAAGGAGGGCATCGCGCAGGACGTCGCGAAGAAGCTCACCAAGTTGCTGCGCGACGAGGGCCCCAAGTCCGTCAAGGCCCAGATCCAGGGCGACGAGCTGCGGGTGTCCTCCAAGAGCCGTGACGACCTCCAGGAGGCCATCGCGCTACTCAAGGGCGCCGACGTCGACACCGCCCTCCAGTTCGTCAACTACCGCTGACCGTGGCCTCCGTCGCACCACGCGGCGGAGCCACCGCGGACCGACCCCGGACCGCCCGCGCCCGCTCACGCTCGCGCTCCCTCCGCTCATGGATCCCACCCCAGCACGGGGTGTGGGCCATGCTGCTGCTGCCCTACCTCGCCGGACTGAGGTACGGGCTCGACTGGCTGCAAGTGCCGCTACTCCTGGGCTGGCTCACCGGCTGGCTTATGTCGCACCACGCGCTGTTGTGGGTCAAGACGGGCCGCTGGGCACGCGTCAAGCACCAGGTGCTCACCTACGGGGCGATCAGCGCGGCATGCCTGCTGCCGGTGTTGGCCCTGCGCCCCACGCTCATCTGGTTCGCCCCTGCCTTCGCGGTGTTCATCGCCGTCAACGCGGCCTATAGCAAGTGGGGCAACGAGCGCTCGATGCTCAACGGCCTGGCCTCGGTCACGATGGCCTCGATGATGGCCATGATCGTCCCGGTGACGGCCCACGAGCCGTGGACCGAGGGCATCACGGTCGCAGCAGTGACGTGGCTGTACCTCGCGGGCACCGTCTTTCACGTGAAGGCCATGATCCGCGAGTACGGGTCGAGCCGCCAGCGCACGATCTCGACCGGGTATCACGTGGCGGCGCTGGCCGCGGCGACGCTCATGAGTGCGTGGCTCGCGATCCCGTTCGCGCTCATGCTCGTGCGCACCATCGTGTTGCCCCGCCGCGAGCGCATGAAGGCCCCGGTCATCGGCATGGTCGAGGTGGTACTCACCCTGCTCCTGCTCGGCTTCCTGCTGACGCTGCCCCTCTAGCCGGGCGCGCGGCGCGCGCCTCCCAGCGACCCGAGGTTCGTCGGCCTAGAAGTGCTGGCCGTTGCGACGGGCCATCTCCTCGAGACGGCCGATGCGCTCGTCCATAGGCGGGTGCGTCGCGAACAACTTGGCCATGCCAGCGCCGCTGAAGGGGTTGGCGATCATCATGTGGGAGACGGTCTCCAGCTTGGGATCCTGCGGCAAGGGGCGCGCGGCGGTGCCGCGCTCGAGCTTGCGCAGCGCGCTGGCCAGGGCGAGCGGATCGCCCGTGAGCGAGGCGCCGTCCTCGTCCGCGTCGTATTCGCGGGTGCGAGAGATGGCCATGCGGATGAGGCTCGCGGCGATGGGAGCGAGCAGCATCATGGCGAGCATCGCGAAGGGCCCGAACGGGTTATCGCGGTTGTTGCCCCCGCCGCCAAAGAAGAACAGCATCTGGGCAACCGCCGTGATCATTCCGGCGAAGGCCGCCGCGACGGAACCAATGAGGATGTCGCGGTTGTACACGTGCATGAGCTCGTGGCCGAGCACGCCGCGCAGTTCGCGCTCGTCGAGCAGGCGCAGGATCCCCTCGGTGCAGCACACGGCGGCATTTTGCGGGTTGCGGCCCGTCGCAAAGGCGTTGGGCGCCTCTGTGGGCGACACGTACAGCTGCGGCATGGGCTGGTTCGCCTCGGCGGACAACTGGCGGACGATCCGATACATCGCCGGCTGCTCGACCTCCGTCACGGGGCGCGCATGCATGGCACGGATCGCGAGCTTGTCCGAGTTCCAGTACCCATAGAAGGTGCCGAACAAGCCGAACGCGGCGAACATCCAGATGTACTGGCCGTTGCCCACGAACGATCCGATGCCCAAGAGCACCACCCACAGGATGATGAACAGACCACCGGTCTTCAGACCATTGAAATAGCGCTTTCCCACGAGACCTCCGGAGCCATTCTTGCGCATGGGAAACGGTCGGTCGCGCAGGTCAGTTCCCCAGCGGGACGTTGGGCACAGGCGGAGCGCTCGACACGGTGGTCGAATAGAAGTTGAAACGTCTCAACCACGCGAAGGAGCAATGATGACGTACCGCATGATCTGGAACCAGACCGCCCACTTCGGAGCCGGAAGCATCAGCGTGATCCCCGGTGAGATCACCAAGCGCGGCTTCACCAAGGCCCTCGTCGTGACCGACCCCGTGCTGCTCGAGACCGGCGTCGCCGCGCGTGTGACCGACCTGCTCGACAAGGCCGGCATCGCCTACGAGGTCTTCTCTGACGTGTTGCCCAACCCGCCCATCGAGAACGTCCAGGCTGGCGTCGCCGCCTTCAAGGCCTCGGGCGCCGATGTGCTGCTCGCCATCGGCGGCGGCTCACCCCAGGACACCTCCAAGGCCGTGGGCATCATCGTCGCCAACCCCGAGTTCGCCGACGTGCGCTCGCTCGAGGGCGCCGCCGACACCCCGAACCGCGCCGTGCCGATCATCGCGGTGCCCACCACGGCCGGCACCGCCTCCGAGACCACCATCAACTACGTCATCACCGACGTCGAGCGTCAGCGTAAGTTCGTGTGCGCCGACCCGCACGACATCCCGATCCTCGCGGTCGTGGACTCGGAGATGATGGCCACCGCCCCGCGCTCACTCAAGGTTGCCACCGGCCTGGACGCCCTCACGCACGCCATCGAGGGCTACACCACCGCAGGCGCATGGGAGCTGTCCGACCTGTTCCACCTCAAGGCCATCCAGGTGATCGCCTCTTCGCTCGCGGCAGCGGCCGACGGCGACGCCGAGGCGGCCGACCGCATGGCACTGGGCCAGTACGTGGCCGGCATGGGCTACTCCAACGTCGGGCTGGGCCTGGTCCACGGCATGGCCCATCCGCTGGGCGCCTTCTACTCCGCACCTCACGGCGTGGCCAACGGCGTGCTCCTCGCTCCGCTCATGGCGTTCAACGCCCAGAACTCGGGTGAGAAGTACCGCGACATCGCCGCCGCCTTCGGGGTGGCCGACGCCCACACCATGCCGCTCGACGAGGCCCGCACCGCGGCCGTGGAGGCCGTCGCTCAGCTCACCCGCGACCTGGGCAACCCCACGACCATCACCGCCATCGGCGCCAAGGAAGAGGACCTCCCGGCACTCGCGCAGGCCGCGTTCGACGACGTGTGCTCGGGCGGCAACCCGCGCAGCGCCACCGTCGAGGAGATCGAGGCGCTCTACCGCTCCCTTCTGTAACGGCCGGTAGGGCCGATGCGCACGCCAGCACGCGCATCGGCCCACCGTCCGTAGGACGCACGAAGGCCGGCGCCGGGAATGCTCCCGGCGCCGGCCTTCGTCGTGTCTGGTTAGGCCTGCTCGCGCACGCGACCCAATGCGATGTCGGTCATCTCCTCGCGGGGGACCACCTTGATGCGCTCGCGTCCGTCGGCCTCGCCCAGGGCGCGCTCGTGGGCGTCGAGCAGCTCCCAGTCGTGCCACTGCACCACGGGCACGTCGCGCGAACGCAGCAGACGCAGCAGGTTGTCGGGGCTGAGCTGCTCGGCACCGGCCGTCGTCTCGGCGTACAGGCGCGGGGCGTCCTCGACGATCTTCGCGATGGTCTCCTGAGCGTCGGACTTGGTGTGGCCGATGAGGCCCACGGGTCCGCGCTTGATCCAGCCGGTCGTGTAGAAGCCGGGGACGTGGTTGCCGCCGTCAACAACGCGGCCCGCCTCGTTGGCGATGGTGCCCTTCGAGTGGTCGAACGGCACACCCTCGATCTCGGTGCCGTAGTAGCCCACCGCGCGGTACACGGCCTGTACCGGGTAGTCGATGAACTCGCCCGTGCCCTTGACGGTGCCGTCGCCCTGAAGCGCGGTGCGCTCCATGCGCACACCCACGACCTTGCCGTCCTCGCCCAGCACCTCGTGGGGGCTCTGGAGGAAGTGCAGGTGGATGCGGCGCGAGGCGGTGCCGGGCTCCTTGAGCGCGTAGTCCGTCAGCGTCTTGACGACCTGCTTCTGCTGCTTGTTGTTCTCCGCGATCTCCATCGAGGCCTCGTCGAACTCGTAGTCGGTCTCGGGGTAGACGACGACGTCGACGTCGGGGACGTGGCCGAGCTCACGCAGTTCGAGCGGGGAGAACTTCACCTGCGCGGGGCCGCGACGGCCAAACACGTGAACGTCGGTGACGGGCGACTGCGAAAGGCCCTCGAGGACGTTGTCGGGAATCTCGGTGACAGCAATGTCCTTGGGGTGCTTGGCGAGCACTCGCGCGACGTCGAGCGCGACATTTCCCACGCCAAAGATCGCGATCTCCTTGGCGTTCAGCGGCCACGTGCGGGGCACGTCGGGGTGGCCGTCAAACCAGCTCACGAAGTCCGCGGCACCGTACGAACCCTCAAGTTCGATACCAGGGATGTTGAGGTCGGAGTCCTTGAAGGCGCCGGTCGCGAAGATGACCGCGTCGTAGTGCTCACGCAGGTCCTCAAGGGTGAGGTCGGTGCCAATGTTGACATTCGCCAGGAGGCGAATGTCGCCGCGGCCAAGAACATTGGCGAGCGCGACAATAATCTGCTTAATACGCGGGTGGTCAGGGGCCACGCCGTAACGCACCAGGCCGAACGGCGCAGGAAGACGCTCAATGATGTCGATCGACACATTCAGGTCGGTCTTGGACAGGATATCGGCAGCGTAAGTGCCGGCCGGCCCGGCGCCAATGATGGCGACGCGCAACGGTCGTTCGGTGGTCACAGAAGTCTCACTTCGTCGGTGGGAGGCGGCGCGCACGGCCCGCCCGAGCGCAACGGCACCAGAGTATAGACACACGATTCGGGCGAGAAAAAGACCCGCTTTCGGGGAGAGCGCCTCCCGCGGCCTCGTGGGTCAGCCCGCCTGGGCGGCCTCCGCATCGGCCAATCCGTCGAAGCCCGACAGTCTCACGGTGAGCGTGACAGTGAGCTCGGTGAGGTTCTCGCCGCGCGCGGCCACGTGGTCGATCAGGCGCGCATATCCGGCCATCGTGCGCTCCGAGTAGGTGGACAGTTCGCCGCGCAGGTACGTCTCGAACGAGGTGTCTGCGAGGGTGTCCTGGGACGTGCGCAGGGTGCGCATCCCCGCACCCAAAAGCGGATACCGCGCGTGGAAGTCGCCCGCCCACTGCACCTGCTGGGCAATCACCCGCTCCTGCAGCGCGGCCCGCTCAGCGGTGAGGGCTGGCAGATGAGGCTCGAGGTCGCGCGCAAAGCGCTCGGGCTCGGTCGAGGCCATCATCCGCGCGTACTTCTCGGTCAGCAGGTTGCGCCCCGTGGCGTCTGCGTCGTCGAGGTCGCGGGCGTACGACCCGAGCAGGTCCAGCGGCCAGGTGAGGAACTGGCTCAGGCGCTGGGCGCGGAAGGTGGGCCAGTTGTCCTGGCACGCGGCGCGGCCGCCCTCGTTGTCGACGCGGTCGAACTGGGCGAACTCGTGCTTGACGATCGCCTCTGCGGCGTCGAGCCGCGCGGCCAACTCTTGGGTGTCCATGGCGTGCCTCCTGGGTTCGCTACTGCTGCCTGAGCCACGCGTCGCCGATGCGCGCACTCAGCTCAGGCCGATGATGTTCGAGGAATCCCGAGCTCTGCTCCGACAGCCCTTGCGCGCGCAACTCGTCGGCCACCGCGCCACACACGGCCTCGATGCGGTCGGCAAGCGCCTGTGCGGCTGGCCCCGCACCCTTGCCACCTTCACCAAAGGGCTCGCCTCCCAGGCAGGCGGCCGATGCGACACGCATCACCGCGGTCAACTCGCCATGGACCTGGGGAAGGCGCGCTAGGGGCTTGGCGGCGAGCCGTCGCAGAGCCGCGAATTGCCACTTGTAGTAGGGAAGATAGCCCGCCACGGCGGGGCGATTGAGCAGGAAGACGGCCGAGGCCGCGGCGCGCACGAACTCCCCGACTGCGAGGAAAGCGGCTTCGCCGTCACCGCGCTCGAGCATGCGCGGCACGTTGTACTGGCCTGCCTGAGCCATCATGCCCAGCCGCCGGGACAGGTGAGTCAGACGCACGTCCTCGGGCATGCGCTGGAACGAACCCCGGGCACCACCGAAGGCCCCGAGCGGGTCCGCGAACACCTCGCCGTTGGTGGCGGCGGCGAGCGTGGGCTCGTCCAGTGCGAGCCACAGGTGAGGTTGATCGGCGCGAGGCGCACGCGGCATGCCGGTGATCGAGGTGAAGAACTCGCCCACCTCGAACACCCCGTGACGGCGCTGACCGTGGGCCGCGAGCGCAGGACGCGCGCCCGGTGCACCTGCGAGAAGTTGCTCGTAGTCGCGCTGGAGGGCCTCGCCGACCTCCGCATGGTCCTGGGCGGTCAGCCACAGGCACAGGCCTACGCCAAAGTCGTGATCCGCACTGAGCGCATCGTCAAAGCCGTAGGCCTCTGAGCCGTGCCCCACGAGCCCGGCCGCGATCCTGGCGACGTGTTCCGGATAGCGCTCGGCGAGCATCGGCCGTACCTGTTGCTCCCACAGGTGCCTCGCGAGCACCAGACCAGGGACGTGCGGCTCCCGCGCCACCCCCGCTACCCTCGCTCCTCCTCGAACTGCGAACCGCTCGGCACCGCGACGCGCCGGTGCATCGGCATCCGAGGCCGCCTGCGCCTGCGTGTCGGCCGCAGGCCGGTTCGCAGTTCGAGCGGCGGCGCGGGCCACCTCGAGGTTGTCGGCCGTGATGCGGTACGCCTCGGACCCCTCGCCGTAGGCGCGACCCACGACAGCGAGCGCTCCCTCGAGCGCGGCCACCGCATCGGCCACCCGCCCGCGTGCCAACAGCACCTCGGCATACGCGACCTGCGCCGCGGCCGCGTGCGGGTCGTCGTCGGATCCGGCGGCGGCAAAGATCGTGACGGCACGTTCGGCGTGCATTTCTTGCGCATCCGCGTCGCCGGCCATCGACGCCGTGGTCGCGAGGTTGACGTGAGTCATGGCGATGTCGATGTCGCGCTCGGGGTCCACGGACGCACGCTCGAGGACTGCGATCGCGGCACGTTGCTCAGCGAGCGCCGCGGCGTACTCGCCCGCGTCGGCCAGCGCGAGCGAGAGATTGTTGTGCAGCGCGGCCCGCCGACGGTCTGCGGGATCCCACAACGCCTCACCCACGGCGAGCGCACGAGCGTAAGTGGCCCGCGCATCGGCCGTGCGACCGGCTGCCCGCTGCGCGGTGGCGACGTTGATGAGCGTGGTGGCCTCGGCCTCGCTGCCCGCCAAGCCCAGTTGGGCGATCAGGGCGAGCGCCGCATCGGCCGATTCGAGGGCGTGGTCGTGCTCGGAGATGGAGCGGTGAAAGCCCGCCGCCTCGTTGTGAAGCGTCAGTAGAGCCGGCGCGTCGCCGGCGGCCTGAGCGCGAGCGATGGCGTCCGTCAGCACCGCCCGCACGGCATCCGGACCGGCGCCGTCGGCCTGCAAGCGATCCAGATGCGACAGCACCTGGGCGACGTCCACACGGGCATGCGCATCCATACAACCTCCTCGACCTGCTGACGCCAGCCTATGGACCCACTCTTCCCATGACGTGGGCCGTATGGCACACTTGCCGGGTGGCCCACCAGCAGATTTCGCGCGCATCCGTGATGTGCTGTGTCTGCTGTGCCATGTGTCTGTCGGCCTGACCGCCCGCGGATACGTCCCACGTAGCCCCTGGGCGCTCGGCCACCGAGCGCGAACCAGCAGCGCTTGACTGGCCGAGAGCCCTCCAGAAATGTCGAGGAGACCTCGGTGACCGACACCGATGCCACCACTGCGGCCGATGCGCGCACTCCCCAGGAGATCGCCGAGGCCGAGGAGCGCCGCCGCCACCGCGAAGAGGCGCGCCTGATCCGCACCCGCGAGGCAGCCCAGCGCAAGAACACCGCGTCCAAGGACGGCCAGTGGGCGGCGGGCGACCGCACGCCGCTGAACCCCAACGAGGAGATGAAGGCCGCAGGTGACCCGCTCGAGGTGCGCGGGCGCATCGAGAACCTCTACTCGAAGTGGGGCTTCTGGTCGATCCCTCCCGGCGACCTGCGCGGCCGCTTTCGTTGGTGGGGCTTGTACACGCAGCGCCGCCAGGGCATCGACGGCGGCAAGACCGCGATCCTCGAGCCGCACCAGCTCGACGACGAGTACTTCATGCTGCGCGTGCGCTCCGACGGCGGCCAGTTGTCCGTGGAGCAGGCGCGCACCATTGGCGAGATCTCCACGGAGTTCGCCCGCGAGACCGCCGACGTGTCCGACCGCCAGAACATTCAGCTCCACTGGATCCGCGTCGAGGACGTTCCCGAGATCTTCCGCCGCATCGAGGCCGTGGGCCTGCACTCCACCGAGGCCTGCGGCGACGTGCCGCGCGTGATCCTCGCCTCGCCGCTGGCGGGCGTGTCCGAGGACGAGCTCATTGACCCCACGCCCCAGATGCGCGACATCATCGAGCGCTACATTGGCGACCCCGAGTTCTCGAACCTGCCGCGCAAGTTCAAGACCGCCTTCACCGGGCAGCCCATCCCCGACATCCTGCACGAAGTCCAGGACGTCGCGTTCTGCGCCGTCGAGCACCCCGAACTCGGAGTCGGCTACGACCTGTGGGTGGGCGGCGGCCTGTCCGTCAACCCGATGCTGGGTGTCCGCCTGGGAGTGTTCGTCAAGCCGGAGATCGCGCACGAGGTATGGAAGGGCGTCATCAGCATCTTCCGCGACCACGGCTACCGCCGCCTGCGCACGCGTGCCCGCCTCAAGTTCGTGGTGAAGGCTTGGGGAGCCGAGAAGTTCCTCCAGGTGCTGCAGGACGACTACCTGGGATACGAGCTTCCCAAGGGCCCCGCGCCCAAGATTGGCAAGCCCGGCGACCGTGGCGACCACGTGGGCATCCACCGTCAAAAGGACGGCAACTTCTACGTGGGCGTCGCCCCCATCGCCGGCCGCGTCTCGGGGACCAAGATCCAGCAGATCGCGGACATCGCTGAGGCCGCGGGTTCTGACCGTATTCGCCTCACGCCACTGCAGAAGATCGTGATCCTGGACGTGCCTGAGGACAAGGTCAACGATGTGGTCAACGGCCTGCGCGCTCTTGAGCTCGAGAGCGAGCCCGGCGAGTTCCACCGCAACGTCATGGCCTGCACCGGCATCGAGTACTGCAAGCTCGCGATCGTGGAGACCAAGCAGACCGCCCGCGAGGTGGTCAAGGTGCTCGACGAGAAGTTCCCCACGCTGGACTCCCCCATCACGGTGCACGTCAACGGCTGCCCCAACTCGTGCGCCCGCGTGCAGGTGGCGGACATTGGCTTCAAGGGCCAGTTGGTGCTCGACGAGGACTCCGGCGAGCAGGTTCCCGGCTTCCAGGTGCACCTGGGTGGACGCCTGGGCCGCGGCGAGGACAACGACTTTGGTCGCAAGATCCGCGCCCACAAGGTCACGGAGAAGGGCATGCCCGAGTACGTCGCGCGCGTGACCACCAACTACCTCGAGGACCGCACCAGCCCCGACGAGACCTTCGCCGACTGGGCCTTCCGTGCGGAGGAGGCGCTGATCCGATGACGCTCCCTTCCTTGCCGGCGTTGCCAGGCAGTTTCGCGCTGACGGCGCTGAACCCGTCCGAGTGGAACGCCGAGACCTGCGCGCAGGTCAACGGCCTGCTCGAGTCGGCGTCGGCGGCTCACGTGGCGGACTGGGCCGTCGCGACCTTCGGCAAGCGACTGGGAGTCGCGTCGTCGATGCAGGACACGATCCTGCCGCACCTGTTCGGGACCCGTCTCGAGGGCGTCGACGTACTATTCCTCGAGACCGGCTACCACTTCCCGGAGACGGTCGCCACGCGGGACGAGGCCGCAGCGGCCTTCCCCATCACCATCGTCGACGTCACCCCGCGCCAGAGCGTCGCGGAGCAGGATGCCGAGTTTGGCGCGGAGCTGTTCGCTCGCGATCCCAACCTGTGCTGCTTTATGCGCAAGGTCGATCC
Source organism: Demequina sp. (assembly GCF_047975725.1). Classification (GTDB taxonomy): domain Bacteria; phylum Actinomycetota; class Actinomycetes; order Actinomycetales; family Demequinaceae; genus Demequina. The sequence goes on along the minus strand of NZ_JBKEED010000021.1, from coordinate 185,269 downwards.
GCTCGCCCGAGCCCTCCAGGGCTACGACGCGTGGGTGACCGGCGCACGCAGGGTGGACGCGGTGACGCGCTCCGAGATGCCGGTGGTCAGTTGGGACGCCAAGCACGGCCTGGTCAAGATCAACCCGCTGGCACTGTGGGACGACGACGATGTGGAGCGCTACCAGGTGCAACACGACCTCCCCCGCAACCCGCTGGTCGCCCAGGGCTACCCGAGCATCGGCTGTGCACCGTGCACGCGCAAGGTGCTGCCTGGCGAGGACGCACGTGCCGGTCGCTGGTCTGGCCAGGGCAAGACGGAGTGCGGCATCCACACCTCCTGAGCCCGGTCACAGGCTCGCTGGGCGTCATCTGACGTTCAGACGAGCCTCTCAGACAACTCTGGACAACTCAGACACTCGTTCGTACTCTGGCGCTTGAGAGCCCTCCGGGGCTCGACGCACGCAGGGCGCTCCCGCGCCACCGCCGACGCCGTCGATCCGTCATTGACCGACCAAGGATTTGTCAGCGTCCGGAGGTGCCCTCATGAGCACGCACGTCTCCCCTGATCGCGAACCGGCCGGCGGCCAGTCGCCGGTCATGATCCTGTTGGTGCTCGTCAGCACCATCGGCATCCTCGTGTACTCCGCGTTCCTGCTCAACCCCGACAACCGAGGCGACCTGCTGCCGTGGCTCATGGTCATCGCCGCGGAGTCGGTACTCGTGTTCCACGCGCTGCTGGCGATGTGGACCATCCTCAGTGGAGGCCAGAACCCCCGTGACTTCGCCTACTACCGCGCTCGCGACGCGCTATTTGGGCGGGCGCGCCAAGGCGAGCGCCACACCTGGCCCATGCAGATCGACGACCGCCGCGTGGAAGTCGACGTGTTCATTACCGTCTACGGCGAGGACGTGGACGTGATCCGCACCACCGCCACGGCCGCACTCGCAATGCACGGCCGCCACCGGGTGTGGATTCTCGACGACGGCAAGTCCGACGAGGTGCGGGACATGGCCGCCGAGCTTGGCGCGCGCTACGTGCGCAGGCTCAGCTCTGGCGGCGCGAAGGCTGGCAACGTCAACCACGCGCTCACGCTCGCCAAGGGCGACTACTTCGCGATCTTCGACGCCGACTTTGTCCCCGACCCCACCTTCTTGCTTGAAACCGTGCCGTTCATGGTGGACCCCAAGGTCGCGTTCGTGCAGACGCCCCAGACCTACTCGAACCTGCACACGACGGTCGCGCGCGGCGCGGCCTACATGCAGGCGGTGTTCTACCGCTTTATTCAGCCGGGACGCAACCGCTTCAACGCGGCGTTCTGCGTGGGCACCAACGTGTTGTTCCGCCGTGCCGCGGTCGACGATGTGGGCGGTATCAACACCGACTCCAAGTCCGAGGACGTGTGGACGTCGCTGCGGCTGCACGAACGCGGCTGGAAGTCCGTGTTCATCCCGACCGTGCTCGCAGTGGGCGAGGCACCCGAGACCATCGAGGCGTACTCCAAGCAGCAGCTCCGATGGGCAACCGGCGGCTTCGAGATCCTCATGACCGCCAACCCGCTGGTCAACCGCAAGCTCACCACCGACCAGCGCATCCAGTACTTCGTGACGGCGTCGTTCTACCTCACGGGCATCTGCCCGCTGCTCCTGCTGCTCGTCCCACCGCTCGAGATCTACTTCGACCTGCGGCCCATGAACCTGTCCATCACCGTGCTCACCTGGGTGATCTACTACGCGGGCTTCTATCTGATGCAGATTGTGCTGGCCTGGTACACACTCGGGTCCTTCCGGTGGGAGACGCTGACGCTCGCCTCCGTCAGTTTCCCCATCTACGCCAAGGCGTTCCTCAACGCCTTCACCGGCAAGGACGTGGGCTGGCAGTCAACGGGAACGGCCCGCGGCCGCTCCCCCTACAACTTCATCGTTCCCCAGATCTTGTTCTTCGAGTTCCTGCTGCTGACGAGCGCCGTGGCGATCTGGCGCGACGTCGACAACGGGGTGTTCACCCTCGCAACCGCGTGGAATGTCACCAACACGGTCATCATGGGCGCGTTCATCAACGCGGCCAGGCGAGAGGCGCGGGCGCTGCGCAAGGGACGGCCGCTATCGCCGCCGCCCGCTCCCCTTGCTGAGCCGCCGCTGGCACCACGCACCGTAGTCGCTCGGCCCGCGGCATCGAGCCCACCGGCGTCACCGGTGTCACCCGCCCTGCCCGCTGGCCCTGCGACCACCACTGACCCTGCGACCACGACCGACCCCTGGCTCACCCCGCCAGTACGGGAGCCAGCACTGGTAGGCACGGCAACCGGCGCATCGGCCCTTCCATGGGAGCCCGTGCTCGCCACCACCGATCCCCGGGGCGACGGCCCCGGCACCGTCACCAGGCGCTCGCTGCGCGGCGACGAACCCCACCGGCAAGAACCCACCGACCGAGACGAGGTGTCGTCATGACTTGGGGAAACCGATTCAAGCTGCTGCTCGGGATGCTCGTGGTCCTCCTGATCGTGGCCGGCTCCACGCTCATCTTCAATCAGCGCCAGACCCAGGTGCTCAGCACCTCCGCAACCATCGCATCCCAAGAGGCGGCGGTGGGCTCCGACTACGGCGGCATCATCACCGAGTCCTATGTCCAGGCGGGCGACCAGGTGGTCGAGGGCCAGCGCATGTACGTCATCGAGAGCCTTCAGTTGCTGCGGGACCTCGAGCTCGGTGCCGTGTCCGCCGACCTCGCCCAGGTACGCGAGGACGGCACCTACGTGGTGCGCGCCAACGCGAGTGGCACCGTCGCCGACGGGCCCGCAACGGACGGCACCTACGTGGGCACCGGAGACGTGCTGGCGACCATCAACCGTGAGGGTTCGCTGTTCGCCGAGGCCGAGTTCATCCTCACCGCCCGCGACTTTGGGCGCATCGAGGACGGCGCCACTGTCGAACTGCGCCTTCCCGACCAGACCACCCTCACCGGCAACGTGAGCGACATCACCGTCGAGACCATCGACGGCTCCGCGCACGTGACCGCGCGGGTCGACTCGGTCGAGTTGGTCGAGGGCGACTCCAACAACCTGGTCAAGCCGGGGACGCCGCTCGATGCCACGCTCGAACTGCGTGACGACGGCCCTCTCGCGGGGGTGAATGACGCCGTCACGGACTTCGCGACCAAGATTGGATTGTGACATGAAGGCCACCTTGACCGCCCTGTCCGGAGCCTTCGCGCTCGCCTTGATCGCCGGGTGCGACGACGACCCCGCGGCTCCCGCGGCCGCAGCGGGCTCGACGCCCACCGTCAGCACTGCACCCGCCGACGTGGGGCTGCTCCCCGAGCGCGGCGGGGAGGTGCCGACCATGCGCTTGGCCGAGGACGTGACCCCGCCCACCAACCGCTGGTACTCGTCGTTGGTCTTCGGCGAAGGCTCCCTGCCCGTGTTCCCCAAGCCGTTGTCCGTGCGGCCCATCGACGGCGGCTTCTCGATGGGCCTGACCGTGCCCACCGCATCGGCCGATGCGATTCTCGCCCCCGCGATGGATGACGTCACGGTCACGATCGCGGGAGCGAGCGGTCTGGGCGAGGTCGTGGCGGCCGATCCTGTGGGCGCGTCCCTGTCCTGGGGCGAGGCGTCGCTCGAGCTCGCACAAGGCTGGCCGGTCGCGGGCGTGAGCGCCGCGGGCGCGGTCGACGTGTCTCTGTCTGTGCCCTTCACGGAAGCGGAAGACGGCGTGTGGACCGCGAGCGTGGGCTCGTCCGTCTACGGCGCCGTGGTCCACTCAGGCACGTTCGACGGCTCCACTGCCGCGTTGGAGGCCGGCGGCTCGCTGCAACTGTTCGCCGTCCCCGAGGACGGCAACGCCGTGGACTTTGCCCAGGCGCTCGGCGAAGTCGCGTCCGCTCGCACCTGGGAGGGCACGGTCACGGCCGATGCGGCGGTCACCTCGGTGGGCTACGGCACCTCGACGGTCGTCACCATGCCCACAGCGCGCGCAGAGGCGGCGGGGCTCACCTGCGACCTGGGCACCTACGCCACGATCGATGGCGAGTTCGCCGTGTGCGCGAGCGACACGGTGCAGTGGAGCGTGCCACTCGTCTCGCCTGCGGGCACCCTCGACGTGTCAGCGCTCAGCGACAGCGAGACGGAAGCGGTGCGCGAGGCCTTGCTTCTCGAGGCCGCCTCGCTCGAGCCGCTGCCCGCGGACACCTACTTTGGCGGCAAGGCGCTGTACCGGATCGCCAATTTGCTGCTCGTGGCCGAGGCGCTCGGCGAGGACGCCACCGCAGCATCGCTTCAGGACACCCTTGCCACTGAACTGAAGATGTGGGGCGACCCGGAGCGTTGCGAGAACGAAGATGCGCGGTGTTTCACCTACGACCCCGTCATCAAGGGCGTCGCAGGCCACACCCCCTCGTTTGGTTCAGAAGAGTTCAACGACCACCACTTCCACTACGGCTACCTCCTGTACGCCGCGGCCATCGCGGGCGAGCGCGATCCGGCCCTCGCCGACGAGATCGGGCCGGTGTTCGACCTGGTCGCGCTCGACATCGCGGGGCGGGGAGACACTGCACTGCCGCCTATCCGGGTGTTCGACCCGGTCGCCGGGCACTCGTGGGCGTCGGGCTACGTGCCCTTCGCGGACGGCAACAACCAAGAGTCCAGCTCCGAGGCCGTTTCCGCATGGAACGGCGTGGCACTGTGGGCGGCGGTGCGGGCGGACGAGGCACTCGAGCAGCGCGCGACCTGGCTCCTGTCGGCCGAGGCCGATGCGGCCGCGCGGCTGTGGCTCGCGCCCGACCTCACCGACTTCCCCGAATACGAGCACTCGATCGTCGCCCTCGAGTGGGGCGCCAAGCGTGACTATGCAACCTGGTTCTCACCCGAGCCGGCCGCCATGCTCGGTATCGAGTTGATCCCCGTGCCCCCGATGGCCGCCGCCACCCTGGGCGCGGTGCCCGCCGATCAGATTGTGGGCTCTGTGGCCGAGGCAGCCCCCGACGGCTACGACGTGCAGTTTGGCGACTACCTGCTCATGTACCTGGCCCTCGCCGGCGACAACCAGCGCGCCCAGGCGTGGGAGGCCGCGCAGTCGCTGCCTGACGACGTCATCGACGACGGCAACTCGCGCGCCTACATGCTCGCGTGGATCGCGGGAGCGTGACCGCTGCTCACTCACCGTCGCCACGCCCGGGGGGGGCCACGCTCCAGGTGCCAGCCCATACGGAGCTGGCACCTGGATGCGAGGGCCACTGACGCATCGGCCCTGTGCTCGGGGCCCGTCTGACACACTGCGATGGTGAGCGAATCCCTGAGCCGATCGGGGCTCGCCTTTGGCGCCGGTGCGTACCTGATCTGGGGAACCTTCCCGCTGCTGATGGCCGCGCTCAAGCCCGCAGGCGCCCTCGAGATCACCGCGCATCGTGCCGTGTGGTCCGTGCTCGTGTGCCTGGTGCTGGTCGCAGTGGCGCGCTCGTGGAGCCGGCTGCGCTCAGCGCTGAGTTCGCCGCGCACGCTCGCTACCTTGGCGGTGGCCGCGGGGTTTGTCGCCGTCAACTGGCTCATCTACGTCTACGCGACCGTCACCGACCACGTGAACTCCGCGGCGCTGGGCTACTACATCAACCCGCTGTTCACCGTGGCCCTTGGCGTGATCTTCCTGGGAGAACGCCTGCGGCGGCTGCAGGTGGTCGCGATCGCCATCGCTCTGGCGGCCGTCGTGGTGATCGGGCTCGGGCTCGGGGAGTTCCCGTGGATTGCGGTGGCGCTCGCGACGACGTTCGGGATCTACGGGCTGCTCAAGAAGCGCGTGGGCGGCTCCGTCGATGCCCTCACCGGGCTCACGGTGGAGACCATCGTGCTCGCGCCGGTCGCGCTCGTGGGCCTGTGGTGGATTCACGACACCGGGCGGCAGACCTTTCTCTCACGCGGGTCTGAAGGGCTCGGGGTCGGGCACGACCTGCTGCTGATGTCCACCGGCATCTTCACGGCCGGCGCCTTGCTGCTGTTCGCGGCCGGCGCGCGCCGCCTGCCGCTGTACGTCACTGGCCTGCTGCAGTACATCGCGCCCACGCTCATGTTCATCCTTGCCGTGTGGCACTTTGGAGAGCCGATGCCGTGGTCGCGTTGGGTGGGCTTCGCTCTGGTGTGGGTGGCTCTTGTGGTGCTGACGGCGGACGGTTGGCGCTCACGAGTGCGCCGCGGCGAGGCCAGGGTCCAGCCGGCGGAGCCGGTCTAGTCCGCCGCTCCCCCTCCCCCTCCCCCTCCCCCGTGCCCTCCCGTCAAATGGATCCATTTGCTGCAGAAACACGGCCAACCTCACGCGCAAATGGATCCATTTGGTGCAGGAACACGGCCAACCTCGCGCGCAAATGGATCCATTTGACTTGTGAAGCGGCGGGGTCAGTCGAGGACGGTCGCGATGAGCATCCCGTCGTAGCCCTTGGAGCCCACGGTCTGGATGACGGTAGCCTCCACGCGCGGGTCACGACCCACCCGCTCAAGCACGGCGCGCGAGCCGCGCACGCGGTCGTCTGAGGAGTCGGCGTCCGCGAGGGCGCCACCACGCACCACGTTGTCCACGATCACGAGGCCTCCGGGGCGCATCCGGGTCATCGCGGCCTCGTAGTACGCAGAGTTGCTGGGCTTGTCCGCATCGATGAAGGCGAGGTCGAACTCGTCGTCGTCGGCCAACGTGTGCAGCAGATCGCGGGCGAGTCCCACCCGGATAGCCACCTGGTGGCCCACGCCCGCGGCATCGAGGTTCGCGCGAGCAACCTGCGCGTGGTGATCCGATAATTCGAAGGTCACGACCTGGCCGTCGTCCGGAAGCGCGCGGGCGAGGCACAGCGTCGAGTACCCGCCGAGCGTGCCGAACTCCACCACACGGCGCGCGCGCACCGAGCGGGCGAGGACGCTCAGCAAGCGCCCCTGGGCCCGGCTGACCGCGATGTCGGGCAGGCCACCCTCGCGTTGTGCGGCGAGCGTGCGCTCCCCATCGGGATCCTCGCCGAGCACCGCGCGCTCGATGTAGTCGTCGACCTCATGCCAGCGGGAGCCCATGGGTGACACCCTAGCCGGACGCGCATCGGCCCTCCTCACAAGCCAAATGGATCCATTTGGCGGAAGGAGGGAGCCCGTTCACGAACCAAATGGATCCATTTGATGGGAAGCGGGGGTTAGGCGGCGCGGGCCACCAGGGCGTCAGCGAAGGTCATCAGCGCGTCGCGCACCTGGCCCTCGGGCAGGCCGTCGACCGCGTCCTTGGCGCGCAGCGCCCAGTCCTGGGCCAACCGGCTGGTCTCGTCGACCACCTCGTGGGCGGACAGCCGCGCCACGACATCGGCGAGCACCGCATCGTCGCTGAGGTCGCCGTCGATGTCGGTCAGCAGACTCACATCGGCGTCAGTGCCCACGCCGTCGGCAATGCGCTTGCGCAACAACAGCACAGGCATGGTGGGAACGCCCTCACGCAGGTCGGTGCCGGGCGTCTTGCCGGTGGTCGCGGCGTCCGAGCGCACGTCGATGACGTCGTCAGCCAGTTGGAAGGCCACGCCCGCCAGTTCGCCGTACTCGGTCACCATGCGCACGTCGCGCGGGTGGCAGCCCGCGAACATCGCGCCAAAGCGCGCCGACGTCGCAATGAGTGACCCGGTCTTATCAGCGAGCACCTGAAGGTAGTGCTCGATGTGGTCGTCGCCCTCGGCAGGGCCCACGGTCTCGTGAAGTTGACCAAGGCACAGCCGCTCGAAGGTCTGCGCCTGGATGCGCACGGCCTCGGGACCAAGTCCCGCCACCACGCGCGACGCACGCGCGAACAGCAAGTCACCCGTGAGGATCGCGACGGAGTTGCCCCACACCTCGTGCGCGGACGGCGCCCCACGACGGGTGGGAGCGGAGTCCATGACGTCGTCGTGGTAGAGCGTCGCGAGGTGGGTGAGCTCGGCGACGACCGCCGCCTCGACTACCTCGGGCCGTGCCCCGTCCCCCAGCTGCGCGGTCAGCAGCGTGAGCATGGGCCGCAGCCGCTTGCCACCAGCATCGACCAGGTGCCGCGAGGACTCTTGCGCGAGCGTGTCCGACTGCGCCACGGCATCGCGAAGCCGCTCCTCAACTATCGCGAGGCGAGGAGTGATCGCGGCGTCCAGGGCGTCGGACCCGAGCGGGAACTGGGGCACAGAGATCAGCCTGCGGAGACCAAGAACTGCGCGGCGTCGGTGAAGACGTCGAGCGCGCCCGCAGGCAGGATTCCGAGGACGAGCACCGCAGCAGCACAGATCATGATGACCAGCCTAGCGAGCGGGCCGTCCTCGACCTCAACGGCATTCTCGACGCCCTCAGGAACATCCGTGAGGAACATCAGCACGACCAGGCGCACGTAGAAGAACGCGGCCACTGCCGAGGCGATCACCGCGATCACGACCAGCACCCAGCCCCCACCGGCGACGGCAGCGGCGAACACCGTGAACTTGCCGATGAAGCCCGCGGTCAGCGGGATACCCGCGAAGGACAGCAGAAACAGGCTCATCGCGCCCGCGAGCAGGGGCGAACGCTTGCCCAGCCCCGCCCACTGGCCCAGGCGCACGGCTTCGGCACCCACGGCGCCGTCCTCGGTGCGCTCACGCACCTGGGACACCACGGCGAAGGCACCGATGGTCGCCAGGCCGTAGGCGAGCAGGTAGAACGGCAGCGCGGCCAGGGCCTCGCCGGTGAAGCCGGCGAAGGCCACCAGGATGAAGCCCGCGTGGGCGACCGACGAGTAGGCCAGCATGCGCTTGACGTTGGTCTGCACGAGTGCGAGCACCGTGCCCAGCGCCATCGAGGCGATGGCGACGGCCCAGAACAGCCAGCTGATCTGCCACTCGAGCGGGTCGAGAGACGTGTAGACGATGCGCACGAGCGCGGCCGTGGCCGCTGCCTTGGTCGCGGCGCCCATGAAGGCCGTCACGGGGGTGGGGGCGCCCTGGTAGGCGTCCGGCACCCACGAGTGGAACGGCACAGCGCCGATCTTGAACAGCAGACCGACGAGCAACAGGACCACACCGACCAGCAGGATGCCGTCGTAGCGGCCCGAGGCAACAATCCCGTCGCGTACACCGTCGAAGGACGTGGAGCCCGTGGCGCCGTAGACCAGCGCCACACCGAAGATGTACAGCGCGGACGAGAATGCTCCCAGCAGGAAGTACTTGAGGGCGCCCTCGTGCGACATGAGCCTGCGACGACGGGCCAGCGCGACCATGATGTACAGCGCGAGCGAGAACACCTCGAGGGCCACGAACAAGAACACATAGTCGGTCACGGCCGTGAACAGCATCATGCCGCCCACCGCGAACAGCAGCAGCGGGAAGACCTCGGTGACCTCGAGCCCGCGGCGGCGCGCGAGGGTCTCCTCGATCGACCCGGGCGAGGTCGAGCCCAGCGGGGTGAAGGCCCCCTCGCCTGCGCGGGTGCGCGAGGCGAAGAGGATCAGGCCCAGCAGGCCGAACACGAGCAGCATTGCCTGCCATGCGAGCGACTGGCGGTCCACCGTGAGCATGCCCTCGGCGACGATCGTGCCGGCACCCTCCAGGGCTACCCACTGCACGACCGCGGTGCCGAGCGCCACGGCCAGCGTGACCAGTCCGAACACCAGTTGGACGCTGCGACGCGTCGACGGGCGACGCACAAACGCCTCGATGAGCACGCCGACAGCGCCGGCGCCGAGCACGATCAGGATGGGCGCGAGCGGCGCCCAGGCGATCTCGGGGGTCTCGAACATCAGGCGCCGGCCTCCTCGATGGCGACGGTCGCGACCACGTCAGCGGCCGGGTCGCTCAGGTACTCGATGGCGATGCCGGGGGCGAAGCCCAGCAGCAGCATCAGGGCGATCAGGGGTCCCACCACCAGGCGCTCGCGCAGCGTGAGCTCGCGCATCTGGGCGCGGTCCTCGCGCACCGGTCCGGTGAAGACCCGCTTGTAGGTGAGCAGAATGTACAGGGCGGCGAGCACCCCAGAGACGGCGGAGATGATCACGGCGACGGCGGCCACGGGGAACGCGCCCACGAAGACCATGATCTCCGACACGAACGGTGACAGTCCGGGCAGCGACAGCGAGGACAGGCCCACCACGAGGAACACTCCCGCGAACACGGGCACCACCCGCTGGAGGCCTCCGTAGGCCTCGACGTCTGCGGTGCCGGTCCGTGCCACGAGGAAGCCCACGAGCAGGAACAGCGCGCCCGTCGACAGTCCGTGGTTGAACATGTACAGCGCCGCGCCCTCGACCGAGGTCTGCTGGAAGGCGAAGATGCCCAGGATCATCACACCGAAGTGGCTCACCGAGGTGAAGGCCACCAGACGCATCATGTCGCGCTGGCCAATGGCGAGCAGCGCACCGTAGATGACGGAGATGACGGCGAAGACGATGATGCCAGGAGCGGCCCACCGTGCGGCGTCGGGGAACAGCACCAGGCACAGCGTGAGCATGCCGAACGTGCCGATCTTGTCGAGCACCGCCACGAGCAGCGCGGTGGTGCCGGGACGGGCAGTCTCCGCGACATCGGGCAGCCACGTGTGCACGGGCACCATGGGCGCCTTGATGGCGAAGGCCAAGAAGAAGGCCACGAACATCAGACGCTCCTGCGTGACCGTAAGGTCGAGCGCACCGGCGAGGTTGTCCGTGAGGAAGGCCTGCTCGCCACCGGGGCCTGCGAAGTACAGCGCCACGACGGCCACGAGCATGATCAGTCCGCCCGCAAGCGAGAACAGCAGGAACTTCACCGCGGCGTAGCGGCGCTGCACGCCACCAAAGCGACCGATGAGGAAGTACAGCGGGATCAGCATCGCCTCGAACATGACGTAGAACAGGAACACGTCGCGGGCGGCGAAGATCCCGACCATGAAGCTCAGGCTCACGAGGATCAGCGCGAGGTAGTCGCGCCGCGCCTTGTCGTCCTTGTCTTCACGCCACCCGGCGAGGATCGCCAGCGGGGTGAGGATGACGGACAGGGCGATGAGCAGCAGGCCGATGCCGTTGATGCCAAGCGCCCAGCTCGCCCCGATCTGGGGAATCCAGGCATACGTCTCAGAGAACTGGAAGGCTCCAGCGTCGCCCTTGTCGAACTGAAGCGCCATCACGACGAACAGCACGAACTCGACGACGGTGACGCCCAGGGCGATCTCCCTGGCCCGCGAGCGAGCGGAGGCGGGCAGCGCCCACAGCACTGCCGCACCCACTGCCGGGAGAGCGACCAGAATGGTCAGGAACGGGAACACGGCTTACAGACCCCCCACCACGATGACGACGGCAAGAATGACAAGACCCACGAGCATGGTTGCGGCGTAGGAGCGGACCTGGCCGCTTTGCAGGCGCCTGGACGCCTCGCCGAGACCCGCCCATCCACGTGCCTGAGCGTTGACGGCACCGTCGACGACGGCGGCGTCCACGTACACGAGCGTGCGGGTGAGGTGCTGTCCGGGCCGCTGGAACACTGCCCGGTTGACGGAGTCCTGGAAGAAGTCGTTGCGCGCCGTGATGGTCGCAAGCGACCCGGTCGGGGCGGGAACGGGAACCTCGGCGCGACCGTACTTGAGCCACGCGAACCCTGCACCGAGCGCAACCAGAATCAGGGTGGTCGCGATGATCACCGGGATGGGCAACACGGGGTCGTGGTGCTCGGCGTGGCCGGTGACCGGCTCAAGCCAGTGAGCGAACCGGTCGCCGGTGGCGAGGAACAGACCCAGGAAGGCCGATCCCACCGCGAGGATGATCATGGGCACCGTCATCAGAGCGGGGCTCTCATGCGGGTGGACGTCGTCCTCCCACCGCGCCTTGCCGTGGAAGGTCATGAAGAACAGGCGCGACATGTAGAAGGCCGTGAGGCCCGCACCGATGAGCGCGGCGCCGCCGAAGACCCAGGGCTGCCAGCCTTCGCCCACGAACGCGGCCTCGATGATCTTGTCCTTGGAGAAGTAGCCCGAGAACGGCGGCACACCGAGGATCGCGAGCCAGCCAAGGCCGAACGTGATCCAGGTGACCACCATCGCGCCCTTGAGCGCGCCGTAGCGGCGCATGTCGACCCTGTCGTTCATGGCGTGCATGACGGAGCCGGCGCCCAGGAACATGCCGGCCTTGAAGAAGCCGTGCGTGACCAGGTGGAAGATCGCGAAGGCGTAGCCGATGGGGCCCAGCCCGGCGGCCAGCATCATGTAGCCAATCTGCGACATCGTCGAGGCGGCAAGCGCCTTCTTGATGTCGTCCTTGGCCATACCGATGAACGCACCGAGCAGGAGCGTGAACGCACCGACGGCGGCGACCACCACCTGAGCGTCAGGCGCCCCCTCGAAGATGGGCGCGGAACGCACGATCAGGTAGACACCCGCAGTCACCATGGTGGCCGCGTGGATCAGCGCGGACACGGGGGTCGGGCCCGCCATCGCGTCCCCCAGCCAGGACTGCAGCGGGAACTGCGCGGACTTTCCACACGCCGCGAGCAGCAAGGCGAGGGCGGCAGCCGTAAGCGTCGCGGTCGAGGCCGTCGAGGCCTGCTCGGAAATGGTCGCGAAGTCGAGCGCCCCGAAGGCGGAGAACATCAGACCCATCGCCACGATCAGGCCAATATCGCCGATGCGGTTGACCACGAACGCTTTGTTCGCGGCGGTCGCGTACTCGGGCTTGTGGTTCCAGAAACCGATCAGCAGGTACGAGGCAAGACCCACACCCTCCCAGCCCACGAACAGCAAGAGGTAGGAGTCGGCGAGCACGAGCAGCAGCATCGCGGCGATAAACAGGTTGAGGTAGGCGAAGAACCGGCGACGGTTCTCGTCGTGCTCCATGTAGGCCACGGAGTACACATGGATCAGCGTGCCCACGAACGTGATGAGCAACACGAAAGTGATTGACAGCGGGTCGGCAAGCAGGCCCACGTTCACGTCGAGTTCCCCACCCGGGATGAAGGTCCACAGGGTCTGAGAGAAGGCGCGCTCCTCGGCCGGCAGGCCAAGCATCGTCACCATGGTGGCGAATCCCACCAGGAAGGCACCACCAGAGGCGGCGACGCCTACCCAGTGGCCCCACGCATCGGCCCTGCGTCCCAAGAGCAAGAGCGCAGCGGCACTCACCAATGGCAGGGCGATGGCGAGCCAGATCAATGACTGCATGGGTGGGCTATCCCTTCAGCTCGGCGGGCTCGTCGAGCGAAATGGTCTGGCGGGCACGGAACACCGCGATGATGATCGCGAGACCCACCACCACCTCGGCAGCAGCGACCACCATGACGAAGAACGCCATGACCTGGCCGTCAAGCTGACCGTGCAGACGTGAGAAGGCGACAAGCGTGAGGTTGGCGGCGTTGAGCATGAGCTCGACGCCCATGAAGGCGACGATCGCGTTGCGCCGCAGCAGCACCGCGGCGGCGCCAATGGCGAACAGCAGCGCGGCCAGGATCACGAAGTTGATGGGGTTCACTTGCCCTCCTCCTCGCGGCCGGCCTGCGGGTTCTGACGGTCCTCGGGGTTCGAGGTGTTCTCGAGCCTGGCCCGGAACTCGGTGCCGTCCGAGGTTTGCTCGCGTGCCTCCAGCACACGCGACACCGAGTGACCGATGGGCTGGCCGTCGGGGTCGAGCGCAGGGATGTCCAGGCCGTTGTGACGGGCGTAGACACCGGGCATGGGCTTGTTGACGGGGTCCGCCCCGGCGAGCACGCGCGCGGCGTGAACCTCGGCCTGAGTGCGGCGCGGCAACAGGCGCGGCGAGTGCGTCATCACAAGGGCGCCCACGGCGGCGGTGATGAGCAGCGCGCCCAGCACCTCCATCACGAGCACGTACTTGGAGAACAGCACCAAGGCGATGGGCTCGGGGTCTCCGATGGGTAGCTCGACGGGCGGCTCGATCGTGACGCGACCGATGACCGACACCAACAGGAACCCGAGACCGCCAGCGGTGAACAACGCAATCCAGCGCTGACCCTTGATGGTCTCCTTGAGGTCCTCGCGCTGGTCGACGCCCACGAGCATGAGCACGAACAGGAAGAGCATCATGACCGCGCCGGTGTAGACGACGATCTGCACGACACCGAGGAACGGTGCACCCAGTCCCACGTAGGCGGCGGCGAGTCCCACCATGACGCACACGATCGACATCGCGATGTGGACGGCCTTGCGGGCGAACAGCAACGACAGCGCGGGGATGACCGTCAGGACTGCGACCGTCCAAAACAGCACGGGGCTAACCACGAGCGGCCTCCTGCTTGCTGGGCTCGGCGTTCTCCGGCAGCGTCGGGTCGTCGGGCCGATGCGCACGCACCCAGTCCGTCTGTTCCTGCACCACTTGGGTCACGTCGCCCTTGTAGTAGTCGTCGTCCACGGTGCCGGGCACCATGGGGTGCGGCGCGGCCAGCATTCCGTCCGCCATGGGGGCGAGCAGATCCTGCTTTTCGTAGATGAGGCCCTCGCGGGTGGGGCCAGCGAGTTCGTACTCGTTGGTCATCGTGAGGGCACGCGTGGGGCACGCCTCGATGCACAGTCCGCAGAAGATGCACCGCAGATAGTTGATCTGGTAGACGCGGCCGTAGCGTTCACCGGGCGAGAACTGCGCGTCCTCGGTGTTCGAGTCGGCCTCGACGTAGATCGCGTCCGCGGGGCAGGCCCAGGCACACAGTTCACAGCCAATGCACTTTTCGAGCCCGTCCGCGTAGCGATTGAGCTGGTGACGGCCGTGGTAGCGCGGCATGGCCGGGGTCTTCTTGCTCGGGTACTGCTCGGTGACGGTGGGACGGAAGAAGTTCCGCATCGTCACGCCAAAGCCAGCAACCGGCGCGAGGGCCTTGGCCACGGGACCGTATTCGGGGAAGTTGGACACAAAGCGCTCGGTCTCGCCGTCGCGCTCGCGGTTCACCTTCCAGACGTCGTCGCGCTCGCTCATGCGGGCTCTCCTTCCGGATCGGCGGCGCCGGAGCGTGCCTCGACGGTCCTACCGGACCGGGGCGACGCGGGCAGTGTCTGGTGGGGCAGCGGCGGCACGGGGTAGCCGCCGGCAAAGGCATCGAGCTCTTCTGGCTCCGGTTCCTTCTCGGGCTCGGGTTCGCCCTTAATGAAGCTGATGACGGAGATGGTCAGCAGGATCGCGACCAGACCGGCAACGGCGTCGTAGACGTCGAGGTCACGGCCCCACGCGTCGAACGCCTGGCGACCGACCGAGTAGAACACGAGCCAGCCAAGGCCCACGGGGATGAGGACCTTCCAGCCGAACTTCATGAACTGGTCGTAGCGGAAGCGCAGCAGCGAGCCGCGAATCCACACGAACACGAACATGAGCAGCCAGATCTTCGCGATCAGCCAGATGGGCGGGAAGATGCCCGAGTTGAGGAACTCGGCTCCCGGCCACGATGCGGGCCACGGCGCATGCCACCCGCCCATGAACAGGGTGGCCGCCACGGCGGACACGTTGATCATGTTCATGTACTCGGCGAGGAAGAACCACGCGAACTTCATGGACGAGTACTCCGTCATGAAGCCTGCGACCAGCTCACCTTCTGCCTCGGGCAGGTCGAAGGGCAGGCGGTTCGTTTCGCCCACCATCGAGATCACGTACAGCACGAACGCGGGGAACAGCGGCCAGATCCACCACCGGTCGGTCTGGGCCTCGACGATTCCCGAGGTCGACATGGTGCCCGACAGCAGGAACACGGTCACGAGCGACAGGCCCATGGCGAGCTCGTACGAGATCACCTGTGCCGTCGAACGGATCGCACCCATGAGGGGGTAGGTCGAGCCGGAGGCCCAACCGCCGAGCACGATGCCGTACACACCCAGCGCCGCGCAGGCGAGGATGAACAGCACGGCCACGGGGAAGTCCGTGAGCTGCAACGGGGTGTAGATGTCCGTGCCCGGGATGTGCGTCACCGGGCCAAAGGGGATCACGGAGAAGATCAGGAAGGCGCAGAACACCGAAATCGCGGGCGCGATGATGTACAGCACCTTGTCAGCGGCCCGGACGGTGATGTCCTCCTTGAACAGGAGCTTCATCGCGTCCATGACGGACTGCAACAGACCGAAGGGGCCGTGGCGGTTGGGGCCGGGACGCTCCTGCAGTCGGCCGATCACGCGGCGCTCGAACCACACCGCGAACAGCACGGACAGCAGCAGGAACACCAGGATCAGCAGCGCCTTGACGATGACGAGCCACAGCGGGTCGTTGGCGAGCGCCTCGGTGACCGTGAGGTCCGCCGGGTCGACCGCGACGTCCGTGACGTCGCCGCGCAGCAGGGACAAGGCCACCATCAGATGCCACCCTTCACAGCAACACGCGAGCCCGGCTCGACGCCCAGTTCATGCGCCACCCACGAGCCAGGAGACTTGGCGGGGACCCACACCACGTCGTCCACCATGTCCGCCGTCTCGACGACGGGCAGCTCGATGGTGCCGCCGCGGGTACCCATGACCGTCAGCACGCCATCCTTGACGCCGATGCGCTCGGCAGTCGCAGGGGACACGCGGGCCACCGCCGTACGGCCGGTGCCTGCGAGGTACGGCTCGCCGTCCTGCAGCGCACCCTCGTCCACGAGGAGGTGCCACGAGGCCAGCAGCAACTGCGAGCCCTCGGACTTGGCGGCCTTCGAGGCCTTGACCGAGGGGGCCTTGACGCGCTGAGCCTTGGGCGCGGCGCCCAGGCCGGCCAGCTGCTCGTTGACGTCAGCCACGGTGCCGACCTTGAGGTCGACGCCCAGCTCGCGGGCCAAGAAGTCGAGCGCACGGTGGTCGCTGATCGCGTCCGAACGGATCGCGGTGGCGAAGCCGCGCAGGCGACCCTCCCAGTTCACGAACGTGCCAGGCTTCTCCGACACCGGCGCGACGGGCAGCACCACGTCCGCCAGTTCCGAGATCTCGGTGCGGCGCACCTCGAGCGAGAGCACAAAGTCCACGCCCGCCACGGCGGCGCGCACATCAGCGGTGAGGTCCGATGCGGTCACACCGCCGATCACGAGCGCCGACAGTTCTCCTGCCGCGCCAGCGGCGATGATCTGTTCGGCGTTGCGACCAGCCTGATCGGGCAAGGAGTCAACGCCCCACGCCTGAGCGAGCGCGTCCCGTGCGGCCTCGGAGCCAGCGTCGCGTCCACCGGGCAGCAGGCCAGGCAGCGCGCCGGCCTCCACCGCGCCGCGCTCACCCGCACGACGCGGGATCCACGCGAGCCGAGCACCCGTGCGCTTGGCCAGGCGCAGCGCCTCAGCGTACGCACCCGGGGTGGTGGCGAGTCGCTCGCCCAGGACAACGACAGCGCCCTCCTGTGCCAGCGCATCGGCCGTGTCCGTGCCCGCCTTGATGGCGGCCATCGCCGCTGCCTCGCCGCCGGGAGCGGTAGCGATCAGGCGAGCGTCGAGCTTTTCGACTCCGCGCGAGCGGAAGGGAGCCACGGTGATGACCTGCTGACGACCCACCGACTTGCGCAGGCGCAGGAAGACCACGCCGCCCTCGTCCTCGGGCTCAAAGCCCACGAGGAGCACCGTCGGCGCCTTCTCGAGGTCGGCGAAGGTCACACCCAGACCGGTGCCAGCCACGGCCGCGCCAAGGAAGGACTGCTCCTCATCCGAGGCGGCCCGGGTACGGACGTCAACGTCGTTGGTGCCCAGCGCCACGCGAGCGAACTTCTGGTACGCGTAGGCGTCCTCGAGCGTCACGCGACCGCCAGGCAGCACACCCACGCCCTTGGCCTTCTTGTCCGCGGCAGTGCCGGTGCGCCCAGCGGCAGCCCGCAGGCCCTGCGCGGCGCGAGCCAGCGCATCGGGCCACGAGGCCTCGTGCAGCACGCCGTCCTCGCCACGCACGAGCGGGCGGGTCAGGCGGTCGGAGAGGTTCTGCCACGAGAACGCGAAGCGGTCCTTGTCGGTGATCCACTCTTCGTTGACCACCGGGTCGTTGTCCGCGAGGCGACGCAGGATCTTGCCGCGACGGTGATCCGTGCGGATCGCCGCGCCGGAGGAGTCGTGCTCCGAGATTCCGGGGCTCGACACCAGATCAAACGGGCGCGAACGGAAGCGGTAGGCGGCACTCGTCAAGGCGCCCACGGGGCAAATCTGCACCGTGTTGCCCGAGAAGTACGAGGAGAAGGCCTTGCCCGACTCGTCCTCGGCGGCGACGCCGATGGGCTCGTAGCCGTCGAAGTTCAGCACGTCCTCATCGAAGGTGCCGATCTGCTGCATGGCGCCACGGTTCTGCAGGTCAATGAACGCGTCGCCCGCGATCTCCTTGGAGAAGCGGGTGCAGCGCTGGCACAGCACGCAACGCTCACGGTCCAGCAGAATCTCGGAGCTCAGCGCGAGGGGCTTCTCGAAGACCCGCTTGACGTCGATGAAGCGCGACTCGGGACGGCCGTGGCTCATCGCCTGGTTCTGCAGGGGGCACTCGCCACCCTTGTCGCACACAGGGCAGTCCAGCGGGTGATTGATCAGCAGCAGCTCCATCACACCCTCTTGCGCCTTCTTGGCGGTGTCGGAGGTGTGCTGGGTGTTGACGATCATCCCGTCGGTGGCCTCGATGGAGCACGAGGCCTGCGGCTTGGGGAACGGACGGACATTGCCCTCACGGTCCGGCGCGGCGACGTCCACGAGGCACTGGCGGCAAGCGCCGGCAGGCTTCAGCAGCGGGTGGTCGCAGAAGCGGGGGATGTCGATGCCCACCTCTTCGGCGGCGCGAATGATCAGCGTGCCCTTGGGAACCGTGACCTCGTTGCCGTCGATGGTGACGGTGATGGTCGCGACGGCCTCGGTCGTGGCCTTATCCGCGGTCGAGGTCATGCGTGCGCCTCCTCGGTCGCGTGGGTGCGGGCGTGCTCGGCGTCCTCGTAGTCGAACAGCGCCGACGCGGAGTGATCGAACGGGCAACGGCCCTCGCTCACGTGCTGCTCGTACTCCTCGCGGAAGAGCTTCACGGAACTGGTGATACAGCTGGTGGCGCCATCGCCGAGCGCGCAGAATGCGCGGCCGAGGATGGACTCACAGGTGTCGAGCAGCTGCTGGATGTCGGCGTCGACGCCGTGGCCCTCCTCGATGCGATCAAGGATCTGGGCCAGCCAGAAGGTGCCCTCACGGCACGGCGTGCACTTGCCGCACGACTCGTGCTTGTAGAACTCGGTCCAGCGGGCGACGGCGCGCACCACGCAGGTGGTCTCGTCGAAAATCTGCAGGGCACGCGTGCCCAGCATCGAGCCCGCCGCGCCCACCGACTCGTAGTCGAGCGGGGTGTCCAAGTGGTCCTGCGTGAACAGCGGAGTCGAGGAGCCACCGGGGGTCCAGAACTTCAGTTCCTTGCCGCCACGCATGCCGCCGGCCATGTCGATCAGTTCGCGCAAGGTGATGCCCAGCGGAGCCTCGTACTGGCCGGGGCGCTCGACGTGGCCGGACAGCGAGAAGATGCCCATGCCCTTCGAGCGCTCGGTGCCCATGGACGTGAACCACTCGACGCCGCGGTCAATAATCGACGGCACCGACGAGATGGACTCGACGTTGTTGACCACGGTGGGGCGGGCGTACAGGCCCTCGACGGCGGGGAACGGGGGCTTGAGTCGCGGTTGACCGCGACGGCCCTCGAGCGAGTCCAGCAGCGCGGTCTCTTCACCACAGATGTAGGCGCCCGCTCCCGCGTGCACCGTCACATCCAGGTCGTAGCCAGAGCCGTGGATGTTCTTGCCCAGGTGGCCGGCCTCGTAGGCCTCGCGCACGGCCTGCAGCAGGCGGCGGTACACGTGGACCACCTCTCCGCGCAGGTAGATGAAGGCGTGGTTGCAACCGATGGCGTAGGACGTGATCGCCACGCCCTCGACCAGCAGGTGCGGTGCCGACAGCATGGTCGGGATGTCCTTGCAGGTGCCCGGCTCGGACTCATCGGCGTTCACCACCAGGTAGCGGGGCTTGCCGTCGTCCGGGGGCAAGAAGCCCCACTTCATGCCGGTGGGGAAGCCAGCGCCACCACGGCCGCGCAGACCGGAGTCCTTGACTGCCTGGATGATGTCCGTGGGCGCCATGCCAAGGGCCTTCTTGAGCGCGCCATAGCCACCGGCGTTCTCGTAGGTGCCCAACTTCCACGACTGCTCAGCGTCCCAGGTGGCCGTCAGCACGGGGGTCAGCTCAGTCACTTCGACTCCTCCCAACCCTGCTCGCGCGCGACCTTGAGGCCAGCGACGGATGCCTCTCCGATCCCCTGGTCCTCGTCGGCACGTCCGTCCTCGAAGCCCGCGAGCACGCGCGAGACCTCCTTGAAGGAGGCGACCGTGCTGGGCCCACGGGTGGGCTTGACGTCGCGTCCCTCGAGAATGTCGTCGATCACGCGCAGCGCGCGGTCCGGCGTCATGTTGTCGAAGAACTCCCAGTTGACCATCATCACGGGCGCGTAGTCGCAGCCCGCGTTGCACTCGAGACGCTCGAGGGTGATCTTGCCGTCAGCGGTGGTCTCGTCGTGGCCCACGCCGCAGCGCTCGGACACCTGTCGCCAGATCTCGTCGCCACCCATGACTGCGCACAGGGTGTTGGTACACACGCCCACCTGGTACTCGCCGTTGGGACGGCGCTTGTACTGGGTGTAGAACGTCGCGACAGCGCTGACCTCGGCGCTCGTCAGGCCCACCTGCTGCGCGCAGAACGCGATGCCGTCGGGGCTGACGAAGCCATCCACCGACTGCACCAAGTGCAGCAGCGGCAGCAGGGCGGAACGCTTGACCGGGTACCGGCCCAGCACATCGGCCGCATCCTGCTCGAGCTGAGCGAGGGTGTCTGCGTCGTAAGTCATCGGTCCACGCCTCCGAGCACCATGTCGATCGACGCGATGGCGACCACGACATCGGCGACCTGGCCGCCTTCGCACATGATCCCCAGCGCCTGCAAGTTGTTGAATCCGGGGTCGCGGAAGTGCGCGCGCCACGGCTTAGTGCCGCCGTCGGACACCAAGTGCACGCCGAGCAGACCCTTGGGGCCCTCGATGGCCTGGTACACCTGTCCGGCGGGCACCGAGAAGCCCTCGGTCACCAGCTTGAAGTGGTGGATCAGGGCCTCCATGGACTCGCCCATGATGTGGCGAATGTGGTCCAGCGAGTTGCCCTGACCGTCGGGGCCCAGCGCGAGCTGCGCGGGCCACGCGATCTTCTTGTCGGCGACCATGACGGGGCCGTCACCGAGCTTCTCGAGACGGTCGGCGCACTGCTCGACAATCTTGAGCGACTCGTAGCACTCCTCCATACGCAGCACCATGCGGTCCCACGCGTCCTGGCCCATCGAGGTGGGCACCTGGAAGTCATAGGTCTCGTAGCCGCAGTACGGCTCGGCCTTGCGCAGGTCGTAGGGCAGACCGGTCGCGCGCAGGATCGGTCCCGTGATGCCCAGCGCCATGCACGCGGAGATGTTGAGCTGCGCGACGCCCTTGAGGCGCAACTGCAGGATGGGGTTCTTCATCTGCAGAGCCACCAGCTCATCGAGCTTGGCCTTGACCTTGGGGATCATCGCGCGGATCATCTCGACGCCGCCCTCAGGCAGGCCCTGCGAGACGCCGCCAGGGCGAATGTAGGCGTTGTTGGTGCGCAGTCCGGAGATCGCCTCGATGACGCGGAAGGTCTCTTCACGCGCCACGAAGGCGGTCGTCATGATGGTCGTGGCACCCAGCTCGTTACCGCCGGTGCCCACCGCCACCAGGTGCGAGCCAATACGGGTGAGTTCCGCCATGAGCACGCGCAACGCCGAGGCGCGCTCGGGGATGTCGTCGGTGATGCCCAGCAACTTCTCGATGCCCAAGCAGTAGACGAGCTCCTGGCTCATCGACGCGACGTAGTCCATGCGGGTACAGAACGTGACGCCCTGCGTCCACGTCCGGTACTCCATGTTCTTCTCGATACCGGTGTGCAGATAGCCGATGCCCGCACGGGTCTCCGTGACGGTCTCACCTTCGATTTCGAG
This sequence comes from Demequina sp., assembly GCF_047975725.1. Classification (GTDB taxonomy): domain Bacteria; phylum Actinomycetota; class Actinomycetes; order Actinomycetales; family Demequinaceae; genus Demequina. The sequence goes on along the minus strand of NZ_JBKEED010000021.1, from coordinate 163,396 downwards.
CATCACGCGCAGCACGCCGTGGGTAGACGGGTGCTGGGGGCCCATGTTGACGACGATGCGCTGCTGGCCAAGGCGCTTGGCCTCTTCGACCACCTCGGACCAGTCGCCGCCGTAGACGGTGTACTCGGGTGCGTCGGGGTCCTCGACGAAGGCGCCCGTCGCGTGCGCGGCCTGCGTGCTCATCGGTACTGCCTCCGCTCATCGGGCGAGGGAATCTCTGCGCCCTTGTACTCGACGGGGATGCCGCCGAGCGGGTAATCCTTGCGCTGCGGGTGGCCTACCCAGTCGTCGGGCATCTCGATGCGCGCGAGCGACGGGTGACCCTCAAACACGATCCCGAAGAAGTCCCAGGTCTCGCGCTCGTGCCAGTTGTTCATCGGGTACACCGAGGTGACCGACGGGATGCGGGCGTCGCCATCGGCGACCGCGACCTCAACGCGCAGACGTCGGTTGTGCGTGATCGACTGCAGCGGATACACCGCGTGCAGCTCGCGGCCGGTGTCGGCCGGGTAGTGCACGCCGGAGACTCCCAGGCACATCTCGAACCGCAGGTCCTGGTCGTCGCGCAGGTGACGCACCACAGCGAGCAGGTGGTCGCGGTGAATGTTGAGGGTCAACTCGCCTCGGTCAACCACCACGGACTCGATGGCCTCGGCAGCATCGTCCCCGAGCAACTCGGTGAGGATGTCCACCACGCCGTCGAACCACTCGCCGTACGGGCGCTCGGAAGCGCCGGGCATCTGGACGCGGTTGACGAACCGGTCAAAGCCAGAGGTGTCACCCTTGGCACCGAACAGGCCTTCGCGCACGTTGATGAGCGTGAGCGGCTCGCGTCCCTGAGGAGCAGCCGCCTGCATCTGAGTGTCGTCGCTCAACGCAGCAGGCCCTTCTGGTCGGAGGTCGGGGTGGCCTCAAGCGCGGCGCGCTCGGCGGCCGCAGCGATCTCGCGGCGGTTGTTGCCCATGGGGCGGCTACGCACCTGGTCCTGGAGCTCAAGCAACGCGTTGATGAGCATCTCGGGGCGAGGCGGGCAGCCCGGCAGGTAGATGTCCACGGGGACCACGTGGTCCACACCCTGGACAATCGCGTAGTTGTTGAACATGCCGCCCGAGGAGGCGCACACGCCCATCGCGAGCACCCACTTGGGCTCAGCCATCTGGTCGTAGACCTGGCGGACGATCGGCGCCATCTTGTTGGACACACGTCCGGCCACGATCATCATGTCGGCCTGGCGCGGCGAGCCACGGAAGACCTCGGAGCCAAAGCGAGCGATGTCGAAGCGCGGGGTACCCGTCGCCATCATCTCGATCGCACAGCACGCGAGGCCGAACGTTGCCGGCCACAGTGAACCCGCGCGGGCCCAGCCCACGAAGCTCTCCACCGAGCCGAGCATGAACGGAGGTGCACTCTCTTCAATACCCATGTCTGATCAGTCCCACTCGAATCCGCCGCGGCGCCACTCGTACACGAAAGGAATCGTGATGAGGGCGAGGAAGGTCATGGTCGCGATAAGCCCGAACCAGCCCAGCGCATCGTGCGCGACGGCCCAGGGGTACAGGAACACAACCTCAATGTCGAAGATGATGAAGGTCATCGCCACCAGGTAGTACTTGATGGGGATGCGGCCGCCGCCGACGGCGCCAGGAGTCGGCTGCAGGCCGGACTCGTACTTGTCCACCTTCGCGGAGTTGTCACGCTTCGGTCCGCCCACAAGGGAACTGACCACTAGGCCGGCGATGGCCATGCCCGCGGCGATGACCACCATCACCACGATCGGCACGTACGGATTCACTCGCTTGCTCCCCTGCTGTCCTTCTGGTTGATCGCCACCGATGTGCGCGTCATGCCGCTGGGGCAATCCGGGTCAGGGCGGCCATGAGCTTGTCGGCCCAATCACCGCCGCGCGGTTCGTAGACGTCTGCCAAGAGTTTATGCGTGAATTGCATGACCAATGGCCTAGGCAGTCCATAGCGGGTGCATGCCTTCATGACCGCGGGACGCGAAATCAGGTGGGCGAACACGCGACCCAGGGAGTAATACCCGCCAAGGTCTTCCTTCATGCGCGTCGCATAGGCCGCGAGCGCGGCCTCCTTGGCCTCGTCGGTGCTCGCCTCACGCCACGCCACGGCCTGCTCGGTCGCGCGACGTGCAGCCTGCATCGCATATGCGATGCCCTCGCCGTTGAACGGGTTCACCATGCCGCCCGAGTCGCCAATGAGCATCATGCCTGGCACATAGTGGGGCTGGCGGTTGAAAGCCATGGGAATAGCTGCGCCTTGAACCTTGGACACGGGCGCATCGGCGTCAAAACCCCAGCCCTCGGTGCCGTTGCGTACCCAACCATCGAACAGCGCGCGGTGGTCGAGCTTGGACGGGCTGCCGTTGGGGCTGAGCGTGCCGAGGCCCACGTTCGCGGTGCCGTCACCCAGCGGGAAGATCCAGCCGTAGCCGGGCAGCAAATCGGACTTCTCCGCCTCGCCGCTCCAGATCGTGAGGTGGCCCTCCATCCACTCTTCGTCGTGGCGGGGGGTTGCGAAGTAGGTGCGCACGGCCACGCCCATGGGGCGGTTCTCCATGCGCTCAAGACCAAGGCCGAGCGCGATGCGGGCACTCACGCCGTCCGCAGAAATGACGAGCGGCGCCGTGTAGGTGATCTCGTCACCCACCTTGCGGCCCTTCTCATCGGTCTGGCGGGCGGTCACGCCGGTGACGCGGCCGGTGCGCTCGTCACGCACGGCGCCTGTCACGAACCAACCCTCGCGCACGTCCGCGCCAGCGGCACGCGCGTGCTGCGCGAGCGCGTGGTCGAAGCTCGCGCGGGGCAGCGATAGACCGTAGTTGGGGAAGGAGTCCTGCTCGTTCCACGGGAACTCAATGCGGTGGCCGCCGCCGACCATGCGTAGACCCCAGTTGGGAATCCAGCCCTCGTCCCGGGGAGTAGGCAGACCGATCATCTGCAACTCCCGCACCGCGCGAGGCGTCAAGCCGTCGCCGCACACTTTTTCACGTGGGAAGTAGGACTTCTCCAACGCGATGACGTCGAAGCCCTCGGCAGCAAGGTAGCGAGCGGCCGCGGAGCCGCCCGGGCCAGCGCCCACGACGATCACATCCGCTGTGTTTTTCACGCCAATAGCCTACGTGCTGTGAGGGGGTGCACTGGACCGAAAAACCACCTCTCCCCGCACAATAAAGGCAAGCATTGCGTTGCGTATTTCGGAATCGGCGGGGCCGCGGGCAATTTGCCTCGGCCTGCTCGGCTGAGGTGACCCTCACGTGCCTCGTCGGGCCTGGTGCGGCCCGGATGTGGACATGACTTGCCTCCGGTGCAGGGCTGTGCGGCTCTAGGCTCGACCCATGAGCATCGGATCCACCTGGGCAGGCACGCACGACTTCACCGCCTCCGCCCTCATCGAAGCCACGTCCATCTCGCAGGTGCAAGACGCCGTCGCGCACACTCGTGGACAGGTGCGTGCGCTCGGGACCCGGCACAGCTTCAACGACATCGCGGACAGCCCCGGCACCCTCATCACCGTGACGGGTATCGACGCCAATCCCGTGCTCGACGAGGAGTCGGCCACGGTGACCGTCGGCGCAGGCATCCGCTACGGCGAACTCGCCACGTGGCTCGAGGCGCGCGGCTGGGCACTGCACAACATGGGATCGCTGCCGCACATCTCTGTGGGCGGCGCTGTCGCGACCGGCACTCACGGTTCTGGCGTGACCAACGGCTGTCTGTCGGCGGCCGTTGCAGCGCTCGAATATGTCGATGCCCAGGGCGAACTGCGCTCGGTGAGCCGAGGTGACGAGGGCTGGGAAGGACTGGTCGTGGGGCTCGGCGCCTACGGGATCGTGGTGCGGCTGTCCCTCGACATTCAGCCCAGTTACCTGGTGCGTCAGGACGTCTACCGTGGTCTGCCCTGGCAGGCACTGCTCGACGATCTCACCGGGATCATGGCGTCCGCCTACTCAGTGAGCGCGTTCACCACCTGGGCAGAGGACGCCGTGCAACAGGTGTGGCGTAAGTCGCGCATCGGTGCGGGCCCGGAGCCCATGCCCGACTGGCTGGGCGCACGCGTCGAGCGCCCCGACGAGTCCGGCCTGGTGGGCGTCGACCCGTCGAACCTCACCGCGAAGGCCGGCGTGCGAGGCGCGTGGCTCGACCGCTTGCCTCACTTCCGCCTGGATTCCAAGCCGTCCAACGGCGAGGAGATCCAGACCGAGTACTTCGTGGACCTCGCCGACGGCCCCGACGCCTTGCGCGCCGTGCGCGAGCTCGCCGCCGACATCGCGCCCCACCTGTTCATCACCGAACTGCGCACCGTCGCCAGCGACAATCTGTGGCTCTCGGGCGCGTATGAGCGCGACACCCTTGCCATTCACTTCACGTGGCGCAAGCGGCCCGCCGCTGTCGCCGACCTCACGCCGCGCATCGAGGCCGCCCTCGCACCGTTCGGCGCGCGCCCGCACTGGGGAAAGGTGCACTCGATGACGGCGGATGCTGTCGCCGCAGCTGTCCCCCGCCTCGCAGACGCGCGGGCGCAGTTCGAGGCGCTCGACCCTGAGGGCCGGTTCGCGAACGACCACCTGCGCACGTTGGCCCTCCGCGCCTAACCCCCCTCCCCCTTCGAGGCAACTCATGTCCTCAAATCGGCCCCCTACGCGCAAACGAGGCAACTGATGCTCACTGCGCGCCACCCACAGGGCGCGAGCGCCGCGTCGCACCACCTGGCTCCGGCGCTGCGTCGCAGCACCTGGCTCCGGCCCAGCGCGCAACCGAGCCGCTCAGCAGGGCTCCGTGAACATCAGTTGCCTCGTTGAGGCTCGAGGCGCGGCTCCGTGAGCACCACTTGCCTCGTTGAGGCTCGCAGCGCGGATCCGTGAGCACCACTTGCCTCGAACGAGGGAGGGGACAGGCGGGGAGGTAGGGGAGTGCGAGGGATCGGCACCGCGCGTGTCCACGCCCGACGTAGGCTTGCCCGGTGAGCGTGCAAGCTGCGACCCCGGGGCCGCTGACCGTCCGAACCGTGTCCATCGACCCCCCAGAGGACCTGCTGGCACTGCTGCCTCAACCAGGCATCTCGTGGGTGCGACGGGGCGAGGGCATGATCGCCTGGGGCGAAGTCGCTCGCTTCGACGGCAGCGGCGCCGGCCGCATCGACCAGGCCGACGCCTGGTGGCGCATGGTGTCCCGTCACGCCGTGGTGCGCGACGACGTCCAGCGCGCGGGCACGGGCCTCATAGCATTCGGCAGTTTCGCGTTTGCGGACTCCTCGCCTTCGGGCGGCGCCCTGATCGTCCCCCGCTACGTGGTGGGCGTGCGCGGCCCCGAGGCCTGGCTCACTGTCATCTCGGAGGACGGCCGCACTGGTCTGCCGAGCCTCGCGGACCTGACCGCGAGCGCCACCGCTGTGCCGCCCTTGCCGCCCGTGACCATCGCCCCGGGCGATGAGCACGCGTGGAGCGCGGCGGTCGCCGCCGCCGTCGCCCGCATCAGCGCCGGCGAACTCGACAAGGTCGTCGTCGCCCGAGCGGTCGAGGCTACGGCCGATGCGCCAGTCGACGTCCGCTCGATCCTCGCCCCCCTCGCTCGGGACTACCCCAGTTGCTGGACTTTTCATGTCGACGGCCTGGTGGGTGCGACGCCCGAGTTGCTCGCCAGGGTGGACCACGGCCTGGTCACGTCCCGCGTGCTCGCGGGCACCATTCGCCCCACGGGCGACGAGGTCGCTGATCTCGCGCACGCCGCCGCGCTCGCGCGATCGTCCAAGGATCGTGAGGAACACGAGTACGCGGTGCGCTCGGTGACCCAGGTGCTGGAGACGCACTGCGGCTCGGTGAACGTTCCCGAGGAACCCTCAGTGCTGCACCTGCCCAACGTGATGCACCTGGCGACCGACGTCACGGGCGTGCTGAGCCACAACGCGAGCGCACTCGAACTCATCCGCGAACTCCACCCGAGCGCCGCCGTGTGTGGTACGCCCACGCTGACCGCCGCCCGAGTCATCGACGAGCTCGAGGGCCTGGACCGTGCGCGTTACGCCGGCCCGGTGGGCTGGATCAACGCTGCGGGTGACGGCGAGTGGTGCATCGGGTTGCGCTCGGCGGAGCTCTCCTCGGAGGACCCCACCCGGCTCAGACTCTTTGCTGGCTGCGGGATTGTCGCAGCCAGTGAGCCGTCCGCCGAGTGGGCCGAGTCTGAGGCCAAACTCGAGCCGATGCGCCGGGCGCTGACGCTCTAGCCTCGCCCACACCTCCCACCCGCGCCGCATTCCTGGCAAAGTGGGCCTGACAGCCTCCGCATGAAGGCTGCCACCCCGGGAGGCGATCATGATGCACGCACACACTCACGATCACGACACGGCCCACGGGCACGCGCACAGCTCCGCCGAGCCGATGCGCGACTTCAGCCGCTCCTCGTGGGAGGAGCGCTATCAGTCTCGCCCTGCGGTGTGGTCGGGCCAGCCGAATCAGCCGCTGGTGGACGAGATCGAACACATCACCGAGCCGGGCACCGCTCTTGAGGTGGGCTGTGGGGAGGGGGCCGATGCGGTGTGGCTCGCCGGGCAAGGGTGGCTGGTCACCGCGGTGGATCTGTCTCGCACGGCGCTCGCACGCGCGACGGCCCACGCCGACGAGGCGGGCGTGGCCCAGCACATCACCTTCACCGACACCGACCTCACCGCACTGCTCACCGCAGGCGAGACGTGGAACCTCGTGACGTCGCTGTACACCCACCCTGAGCAGGGTGGGCGCTGGTTGGTCGAGACTCTTGCCCCCGCTGTCGCCCCCGGCGGCATGTTGCTCGTCGTGGGCCATCACCCCACCGATCCTCACGCGGCGGACCACCCGGACCTGCGCGACGCAGCCTTCGACGCCGCGGACGTTGCCGATGCACTTTCGCGTGACGAGTGGGAGGTCTCCGCGACCGTCCGCGAGCGCACGACCCGCACGGCCGATGGGCACGAGCGCCTGTGGCGCGATGCCGTGCTCGCGGCCAGGCGCCACAGCTGAGAGGTACGTGGGGCCCAAAGGTCCCATGCGCATCGGCCATGCCGCCGCTACCGTCCGGAACATGAGCGAGACCACCTGGGCCTACCGCCTGAGCGCCCCCTACCGATTCGAGCGTGTGGAGATTCCCGTGCCCTCGACCGTCGCCGAGGGTGAACTGGTCGTGGACCTCACGGCCGGGGCAGTGTGTGGCTCCGACCTGCCGTTCGCGAAGGGTGCGCTCATTCCTGCCGGCGGTCCCGGCCAGCCGGGCCGGCCCATGCACGAGGTCGTGGGCGTGGTGCGCGCCAGCGCCCACCCCGACTTTGTCGCGGGCGACCGGGTCGTGGGCTGGGCGTCCAACTGGGACGCGCTGTGCGGAGTGTTCGTCACCCACGGCGACCAGGTGTCGAAGGTGCGCATGGACACCTCGGACGCGCTCGCGACCGTCGCGCAGTCCGTCGCCTGCCTGTTCACGGTATTCGACCGCTTGGGACCGCTCGACGGCCGCTCGGTGGGCATCATCGGCGTGGGGCCGTTTGGGCTCATGACCGCGATCCTCGCCAAGCACCTGGGTGCGGGCCGGATCGTGGGCGTGGACCCCCTGGACCGTGTCGCGGACGCCGAGGGGCTGCCGTTCGACGACCTGATCGCCAAGAACTCGCGCATCTGGGCACAGGACATCGCCGACGAGGACCGGCCTGACATCGTCATCGAGATGGTCGGCCACCAGGCCTCCACCGTGGCCGATGCGATGAACGCCGTGGCCAAGCACGGCACCGTGGTGGCCTTCGGGGTTCCGGACGACGATTGGTACGCACTACCTATGCGTAGCTTCTTCCGCCGCAACGGCACGCTCGTCACCGGTGTGACGTGCCATCACCGCGCGATGCTCGAGAAGGCTCAGGATTACCTGATCGACAACCCGTGGTTTGCCGAGCGGATCGTCACTGATGTGGTCCCGATCGACCAGGTTGAGGCGGCCTTCGCGGCGGCCTGCCAGCCCAAGCCTGGCCAGCGCAAGGTCGTGCTCTCTGTCCCGTAGGCTCTCCCCACCCCACCCCCGATGAGCCAAATGGATCCATTTGGCTCATGAGCGGAGTTTGGCCTCGACCACCTCAAGCGCTGTGACGGGGGCCGCGAGCGCCTTGGCGAGCGCATCGGCGTTGGTGACGCGGGTGTGGCGCACGCCGTAGCCGGCGCACAGCGCACCGAGGTCCGCTCCGTGGGGCGTCGTGAAGACGCGCTCGACGTTGCGGGCGTCGCCCCCCGCATGCTCGAGTGAGGCGAAGATGGTTCCGCCGCCGTCGTTGACCACGACGATCCGCAAGCGCGGTCGCGCCTCACGGGGCCCAATCAGCAGCCCGCCCACGTCGTGCAAGAAGGTCACGTCGCCCATGACTGCGAGCACGGGGCGCGCACACGCGAGCGCGACTCCCACCGCCGTCGACACGGTGCCGTCGATCCCCGCAAGACCGCGGTTGGCGATGAGCACCGGCTCCGCACCGGGCTGCCACGCGGGTGCCACCGCGTCGAGGGCACGAATGGGTCCGGACGAACCGATCACCGCCACCGCGCCCGGCGTCAACGACGCGACCAGTGCCCGCGCCACCGCCCGCGGACCCCATGACTCGCCATCTGGCTCCACCAGCGCGGCGGCCTGGTGCCACCGCGCGAGCCACGCGGAGTCCCCCAGGTCCAATTGTCCGTCCGATCGATTGACCCAACTGCCAGGCACGTCGCGCACAATCCGATCCGCGTGGCGGGGCGCCTCGCGCCAGCGTGCGCCATGGCCGGCCACGAAGAGCGCCGGCGCCCGGGCGATCAACTGCTGCACGGGCCTGCTCAGCGTGGGCCGCCCAATCACGACCACCTGATGGATCTGGTCGGCGAGCGCGCGGCCTTCATCGATGCGCAGCAGGTCAAGATAGCCGGGCACGCAGGCCGGCCCCGAACGTGCCCCCGACGTGGGCTCCGCAAGCAGCGGCCAGCCGTGGGCCTCGGCCACCTCACGCGCCACATCCGTCGCACCGTCGCCCGCGATCACGATGCCGCGCTCGACGGCCGGCAGAGGCGCCTGAGCGGGAGTCGCCGCTCCGATCAGCCCAGGCGTCACCGCAGCCATCCCCGCCGAGGGAGTCAGCTCGAGATGCGGCGGGTCGAGCCACAGCCCCCCGTCGGCGCCCAGCGGATCGCGGAACTCCAAGTCCAGATGCACCGGACCAGGGGTCCCCGTCATGTCGTCGCGCGCGGGATCACCCAGCGAGATCGCGACCGCGCGGTACGCCAGGGCCGCCGCCCGCCCGGGCGCCTCGCCCTCGGAAGGAGCAGCCGCATCGGCGCTCCACCGCACAAAGGTGCCGAAGATACCCACCTGGTCCGTGGTCTGGTTGGCGCCTACGCCTCGCAGTTCGCCGGGCCGGTCAGCGGTGAGCAGCAGCAGCGGCACGCCCGCGTGGTGCGCCTCCATCACCGCGGGGAGCAGGTTGCCCACGGCCGTGCCGGACGTGGTGATCACGGCGACCGGCCGAGGTGCTCCCGTGACCGCACGACCCCGTGCGAGCCCCAGCGCGAGGAAGGCTGCGGCGCGTTCGTCGATGCGCACGTGCAGGTTCACTCGCGGCGCGCCTAGCGGCGGGCTGTCGCCACCCGCGTCCGCGAGCGCGTGGGCGAGCGGGCCCGACCGCGAGCCCGGGCACAGCACAAAGTCCTCGACTCCCCTGGCCACCAGCGCCACGATCATCTCGCGCGCAAACACCGCGGACGGGTGGGCGGTCACGCCATCACCTCCAGCACAGCAGGGCCGATGCGCCCCTCAGCGGGCACCAGCGTGTGGGCGACCGTATCGGTCGCCAGCAGCGCGCCGGTGCCCAGTCCGCACGCGAGCGGCTCGACGGGCAGGCCACACGCGAGCGCGACTCCCGCCGCGAGCCCGACCGACGACTCGAGCGCGCTCGAGACCACGATGGGGCGCGGGTACACCTGGTCGGCGATCTCAAGGCAGCGGCGCACGCCCCCGAGCGGCTGGGTCTTGAGGATGATGATGTCGGCGGCCTCTGCCTCGAGCACAGCGCGGGGGTCGCCGGGGATGCGAATGGCCTCGTCCGCGGCGATCGGGGTGTCGATCCGGTGGCGCAGCTGCGCGAGCTCGTCGACGGTTTCGCACGGCTGCTCGACGTACTGCAGGCCGGTCAAGCCGCCGCTGCGGGCGGCGCGCTCCAAGGCGTCGATCGCGCGCACCGCCTGGTCCACGTCCCAGCCGCCATTGACGTCGATCCGTAGCGTGCCTTGTGGGCCCAGAGCGTCGGCCACGGCCTCGACGCGCGCGATGTCGTCTGCAAGCTCGGCCCCGCCTGCGACCTTGACCTTGGCGGTGGTCGCACCCCCCGCCGTCGCATAGGCGCGCGCCCGCTCTGGCCCCACTTGAGGGACGATGCTGTTGACGGCCACGCTGTCGCGCACCGGCTGGGGCCACTGCCCTCGGGCGGCCTCCATGGCGGCGGCCCACCAGCGGCTCGCGCGCGGGGCGTCGTAATCCGCGAAGGGGCTGTACTCACCCCAGTGCTCGACACCGTGCTCGTCGGTGGTGCGCATCAGCACACCGGTGCGTCGCGTGAGGCCCCTAAAGACGGTGCGGAGCTCGACGGTGAAGGGCCTGAACTCCATGGTCACAGCCTAGTTCGGGTGGGATGGCGCTGTGGGCCAGCCGGCGCATCGGCTCCGCCCCGCTCCGCCCGGCAACGCCCCGCTCCGCTCCGCCCGACTGGTTGAACCAACTCGGGCCGCGAAACCCCGCAGGGGCCTACCGCATCGGCCCTCCCACCCGCGTGTCGGAGACCACAGTGGTTCACACTGTCGGGGAAAAAAGGCGAGCGCAACGGCCCCGGGAGCACCCGAACGCGCCCCCAACTCACCATCACGCTCCGGGTGCCACCGCTTCCACGAGGGCGTGGCCGTCACGCAGTGGTCAGCCCACGCCGCCGCGCCACGTACCACGCACCCGCCAAAGCAACCGCGAAGCCCACGACGTACAGTTGCCAGGTCACGTGATCGTTCTCGCGCACCATGGCCCACCATGCGGGAGTCTGCTCCGAGCCTCCGAGTTGTAGGCTCGCAACGAGGTACGCGAGCGGCACAGTCCAGGACAACGCGGGGCCCCACGCTAAAGCCGATGCGGTCGCGAGCGCGAAGAACAGCCCCGCGTTGCGAATCATGGCAACGACGTTGACGGGATCCGTCAACATCACGACATTCTGCGGACGCAACGAAGCTCCAACGAGCCCGGAAGCGGCGACGACGCAAGCAAGACCCATGACGAGCGCCAACGCCCACGCGGCTCGCGCGACCGCCAGACGCAGCCGCTCCGCCACAGGGACATGGGGGCCGACGAGCCCGATCGACGCCCCGAAGCCAGCGAGCGCCGCTGCCAGGAGAGGCGAAGGAATGGGCAGGATCGATACAGTGATGCGCTCCACAGCGCCGCCGTGATCGAGAATCGCCCACGCCATTGACACCCCGACGATCAGGCTTGCCGCACCGATGCGGTGCACCCGAGTCCACACCAGCAAAGCCCTCAACGGACTCCATCCAGATCGCACCGCGAGTGAGCGTCAATGATCGCGGACACATCGGCAGGCTCAAGTACCTCATCCACATCAAAGAAACGCTGCTGCAACTCGGCTTCATCGACACCCGCGATGGAAGCCCACGTGTAGGCCAGTGCCTCAAGTTCAATCCAGAAGGCATCAGGCGGAGGAACGCTGCCTGACAGGGCGTTGCACCACGTCGGCGTCAGGATGTCCAGAATGACGTCGACATCGTGCACTTGGTCGCTGTCAACTCCGAGCGGGCCGAAAGACCGAATGGTCGTACCGTTGGCAAGGTCCACGCGCCGACTGCGCTCGACCGCGCTGTCCGGCACCAAGTCGTCATACCCAGATTCCTTCGCGGCACGGGCGAGTCGCGACAGACTCGCCTCCGTGGCGTCGACGAACTCCCGATGCTCGGGGAAGTAGCAGACAACCACAGTCGAGTATCGACACTCGTCAGCGCGTGCATCGCTGGCGATGAGCGGTGGGCCCGGAACGAATGCTGGCGACGCGATGCCCACCGCGGCGACCACGGCGATCGCACCAACTGAACGCACTGAAGGAGCGACGAGCCCTGACCTCACCTGCGGTCGCTGGATGACGAGTAGCGCCGTAGCGCCACCCACGAGCGCGATTTGCCACCAGAGGTGGACAGGGTTCCATACGACGCCGACCTGGGTGACGGAGGCCCCTGTATCGCCCAGGAAGGTGAACCCCGGGGACCCGGAACGAACGTTGGTGAGAAGCCCGCCCGCCAGGAGCATCGCCGCACCCGCCACGGCTCCGGCGAGGAGGACGGGGACGTGGCGGCCGATCCACGAGCCCAAAGCAGTGGCGAACATGATCGTCACCGCTTGCGCACTGAGCGCCAGAAGAAGCGGTTGCCACCCCTCCCGGGGTTGCAGGACCCCGCCCGCGACAAGCGCTCCCATCACCACGATGACATGCGCCGCCATGGCCGGTCCCGCTGTCCACGCCGCGCGCCACAAATAGTCTCGCGAGCCGACCTCAGGTGGGAGGGCCAGATGTCGGTTGCCTGCAGCAGTGGCGCGCGCCGCATCGGTGGCAGCGCCTGCCGCGACAAGCGGCCACAGGATCCACAGGCCGAGCGCCATCCATCTCACGGTCCATACGTCTTCGCCAAGGTACTCAGCGCCTCGAGAGGCAGCAACGGCACCATCGAGCCCGAGTACTACGAGCGAAATCCACGGGCCGGTCAGTGTCGAGAGCGCGTACCGGAACCTCATGACTGCGCGCCCTGCATCAGCGCAGAGAACGAGCGCTCAAGGGGGCTCGCTCCCGGTGCACTCGGGCGATCGAGAGCCTCAAGCTCGGGAACTGTACCGTCGAATACCACCGCGCCGTCCGACAAGACCACGACTCGATCCGCCAGTCCGCGGACATCCTCGACGAGGTGCGTCGAGACGAGGACCGAGGCTCGAACCGCCATCCTCGCGAGCACATCCCTCAGCGACGCCCGCTGCAACGGATCCAGCCCGGCCGTTGGCTCATCGAGAAGTACCACATCGGGCCGATGGACGATCGCCTGAGCAATGCCGAGTCGTCGTTGCATGCCCCCTGAAAGGGTCCGCACGCGGTCGCGCGATCGCTCGGCCAACCCGACCTCCTCAAGCGCGACTCTCACGGCAACAGGTCGTGCGGCGCGAGGAACGCCATGGACCCAAGCCGCGTGCTCGACGTAGTCCGCACACCTCGCGTGCATAGGCAACGCCAATTGTTGCGGCAGTTGGCCAACGCGCGTTCCACGTCGGCGAACCACAACTCCTTCCGGCGGTCGCTGCATCCCGCCGAGGATTCCTAGCAACGTCGATTTCCCGGCCCCGTTTGGGCCCACCAGGCAGGTGACACCAGCGGTGAGCGCCAGATCCATCGGACCCAGGGTGAAGCCCGATCGGTAACGGACTGCTACACGGTGGAGGCCGAGTGGGGAGGCATCGTCGATGCCTCCCCACTCGGTCGACTCATAGGTCTTTGTCACCGCTAGTACTTGTTACCGTCGGTGTACGCCCAGCCGCCGTGCTGGTCGGTTCGCCACGGAATGTCAAGCGACACACGTACTGCGGCCCGCGCGTAGTCGGCTGCGGCGGTGAGGCCCGTCGTCGCCTTCTTGTTCACGTAGGCGCTGCTGTTCGTGTGGGACGTGGTGGTGGAGGCGTAGTAGTAATACGCCTGTGTGCAGTCGAGAAGGTCGCCGCTCACGCAAGCACCAGCATTCACCCAGGTCTCAAGGCCCATGTAGACCTTGTGGTTGTCGGAATCGTTGAGCCTCTGGTAGCCCGAGAGTCGGGATCTCGTCCCATCACTTCCGGTGGAGACCTTCCAGTCCCCGTAGCCGTATCCGGTGCTACCGTAGCCGACCACCGTGAGCGGCTTGGATTTACTGTTGATGTACTCGGTGGCCTGTGCAATGCCGGCTCCGAAACCGGCCAGTCCGATCGCCATTGCAGCGACCGCCACTCCTCGGAGAAGCGTGTTCTTCACGCCCCCCCTTTCTCGTGTCGAGTGCGGCCATCTCGCACGGATGAACCGGGCACCCTCGCCCGTGTCGCGAACCTAGCGTGTCAAGAACAACGCCGTCAAGAATAGGAAGGCCGATGTGGCGCGAGCCTGACACGGGGTTTCCCGCGCGCCGCCGCGTCGGCCTACCCTGGCACCCATGAGCGAGATCCCCGCCCCGGTGTCCGACACGTTCGACCCTCAGCAGTGGCGTGCCATCGACGGCTTCCCCGACGGCGACATCACGTACCACCGTTGGGTCACCCGCGATGGCGACGGCGAACGCGACTTGCCCGCCGTGCGGATCGCCTTCAACCGCCCAGAGGTGCGCAACGCCTTCCGGCCCCAAACCGTCGACGAGTTGTACCGCGCCCTCGACCACGCCCGCATGACCGCTGACGTCGCGGCCGTGATCCTCACCGGCAACGGCCCGGCACCCAAGGACGGCGTGTGGGCGTTCTGCTCGGGCGGCGACCAGCGCATCCGCGGGCGCGACGGCTACCTCTACGAGGGCACCGCGTCCGATGCACCTGCCCACGGTGGTCGCCTGCACATCCTCGAGGTGCAGCGTCTGATGCGCACCATGCCCAAGGTGACCATCGCCGCGGTCAACGGCTGGGCAGCGGGTGGCGGGCACAGCCTCCATGTGGTCGCCGACCTGTCGATCGCCTCGCTCGAGCATGCACGTTTCAAGCAGACCGATGCGAATGTGGGCTCGTTCGACGCGGGCTATGGCTCGGCGCTGCTGGCCCGCCAGGTGGGCGACAAGCGTGCGCGCGAGATCTTCTTCCTGGCGCGCGAATACTCGGCGGCCGATGCGGAGCGCTGGGGCGCCGTCAACGAGGCCGTTCCGCATGAGCGGCTCGAGGAGACCGCCCTGGACTACGCGCGCACTATCGCGACCAAGTCGCCGCAGGCGATCCGCATGCTCAAGTACGCGTTCAACCTCGCTGACGACGGGCTGGCCGGCCAGCAGGTGTTCGCCGGCGAGGCCACCCGGATGGCCTACATGACCGACGAGGCCCAGGAGGGTCGCGACGCGTTCCTGGAGCGCCGCGACCCGGACTGGACTAAGTACCCGTACGCCTTCTAAGGCGCCGATGCGGGGGGTCAGCGGACCTGAGTGCCTGCCAAGATGCACCGCACCCCCGAAAACCGACCACCACGTCCTGCTGCCGCGCTCAGGCGGGGAGGGGTGGGTTTACGAGATCTCGACCGAGCCCTTGCCCGCGCCGCCGGACTCGGGGACCAACTCAACCCAGGTCTTGCCGGGCATGAAGGTCACGGGCTCACCGTCGGTCGTGGTGAACACGAACGGGTCGAACTGTCCGGCCTTGGACCAGTTGATCGGGATGTAGCGGTTGCCGGAGACCGCCCAGCCAGTGCCCGAATCGCGCACCACGATGGTCTCGGGCACCGAGCCGCCGCCAGCGCCGCGGCCCGTCTCCTGGAGCTTGGTCCACAGAATCACAATGTTGGTGGTCGACAGCTGAGTGCCGTCGTCAGTCACATGCGGCGAACCGCCCTCGTAGCGCATCCACTCGCTCGCGTCGGAGTCCCAGCGCCATTCCGGCTGCATCTGGGGCGAGATGTTCATGTCGACCGTCGTGGCGGTCTCGCCGTCGGCGACGATGGTCGAGTCCTGTGCGGGGTACGCGTACTCCCACTGCTGATCGGGAGCGTCGGCGTCGGTCTGGGCAAAGAAGTCGGCGGTGCGTCCGTGCAGGTTGTGCGGCGCGGCCTTGTCGGACGTGCGGTAGAAGCCGTAGTCGCCGGTGTCCTGCGCGATCACTTCCTGGCCCGTCGACGTGGTGCCGGAGATGAAGCGGCTCTGCGCGCCGGAGAAGATCAGCGGACCGCCGAACGAGCCCATGATGTTCTTGTCCATGGGACGCATCGAGCGGATGGGCCCCACGGTCTCAGGAACGTCCGAATGGAAGATCGCCACGAAGCGCGAGATCCCGTACTCGACCTGCTCTTCGAACACCACGTCCGCGTGCTGCAAGTTGGACTGCGGCCGTGCGGCAGACGAGTTCTCGATCTTGATCGACAGCGCGGGGCGCGCCAGGTCCGCCTCGTTCGCGCCGGTCGCGTCTTCACCGGTCAGCGGCCACACCACCTCGGGCCGCGGGTCCTCCGGCGCTGCGGGAGCGCTGGTGCGCTCGGCCGACGGGGCGATCGACAGCGTGGTGGCGGGGTCGGACTCGACAGCGGTGCTCGCACAGGCGCTGAGCGCAAGGGCGGCGGCGACGGCGAGTGCTGACCAAGGCGCAAGGCGCTGGGTTCTCATGCCGGTCATTGTAGGCCGCGCTCTACGCTGGTGGTCATGCACTTTGCCCGACTTGTCGACGGCGGCGCCACAGCAGTGGAGGCCGCTCTCAGCGGCCGCGCCGCCGGCATCGCCGCACCGACGTCTGGCTCCACGGGCACACCGAGGGAGGTGCTGCTCGACACGGACGCTATGACTGCCTCCGCCGACGCCACGCTGGCCCGCCTTGGCGGCCCTGGTCACTGGCTGCTCGCCATGCCCACGCAGCGCATCGCGGGCGCGATGGTCCTCGCGAGGGCTCGGCGGGCCGATGCGTCCGTCACCCCTATCGGCAACGGCACCTTCACGCCTGGCTCCTTCGCCGAGGCGGTCGCCCGCATGCCTGCGGGGCGCCGCTACGTCTCGCTCGTGCCCACGCAGGTGCGCCGCCTGCTCGCCGATTCGCAGGGGTCCGATGCGCTTGCCACCTTTGACTCCGTGCTCGTCGGCGGCGCCCCTCCCGGCATGACCTTGCCGGGCAACGCCGTCGAGACCTATGGCATGACGGAGACCTGTGGCGGCTGCGTGTACGACGGGGTGCCGCTTGAGGGCGTGAGCCTGTCCACCGCCAACGAAGCGGGGCGCATCATGGTCGCGGGCCCCACGCTCGCACGCGGCTATGCGGACGGGGACAACTCCGCCTTCGTGAGCGTCGACGGGACACGCTGGCTACGCACCAACGACCTGGGCCGCTGGGATGGTGCTCGGCTGGCGGTCCACGGGCGCGCGGACGACGTCATTATCTCCGGCGGCGTCAACATCCATCCCGCCGCCGTCGAGCGCGCCGTGCTCGCGCTGCCCGGCATCGCCGATGCGGTGGTCGTCGGGGTGCCCGACGCACAGTGGGGTGAGGCGGTCACCGCGCTCGTCGTCACGACCGCCAACGCCGATGACGCCCAAGCCGCCGTGCGCGGTGCTGACGGCCTCGAGCGTTACCAACGCCCGCGCATCGTCCATGTGGTGGATGCCGTTCCCCGCACCGAGGCTGGCAAAATCGATCGCAGCGCCGCGCGGGCGATCGCCGTCCACGCCGCACAGGAGGCCCCATGACACCCACGACCGCGTCCGACTGGGTCGCAGGCGCGCGTCCGCGCACCCTGTGGACCGCCATCACTCCGGTGGCGGTGGGATCCGCGAGCGCCGAGGCGCTCGACGCTTTCGACATCCGCGCGGCGTTGCTGGCCGCGCTGGTCGCAGTCGCGCTGCAGGTGGGCTCCAACTACGCCAACGACTATTCGGACGGCGTGCGTGGCACGGATGTGGACAGGATTGGCCCGGACCGGCTGGTGGCGACCGGCAAGGCGGCACCCTCTGCAGTGAAGACCGCGGCCGTGCTGAGTTTTGCGCTGGGCGCCCTTGCGGGGGTGTTCCTCGTGGTCATGACGAGCACCTACTGGCTGCTCGCGATCGGCGCGCTTGCGATCGCGGCGGCGTGGACCTACACGGGTTCGAGCCGGCCGTACGGGTATGACGGCTGGGGTGAGGTCTCGGTCTTCGTGTTCTTTGGGCTGTTCGCGACGCTCGGCACCATGTACGTGCAGGCGGCCACCATCACCTGGTGGGCCGTCGTGGCGGCCACCGGCGTGGGCCTGTACGCCGTCGCGATGCTCATGGTCAACAACATCCGCGACCTCGACACGGACCTCTTGGCAGGTAAGCGCACGCTCGCCGTGAAGCTCGGCTCCGCGCAGGTGCGCAAGCTGTTCGCCGCCGTCGTGACGCTGCCCGTGCTGTGCTCGCTCGTGGTGTCGTTTGCTTACCCGTGGGCGCTGCTGTCAACCGTGGTCGCGCTGCCGAGCCTGTACTTTGCCATCGCGGTGCGCCTTGACGGCGCCGTGCGCGAGAAGGCCGGGGTTGCGGCGGGCACGCTCAAGACCGTCTTCGCGGGCCTGTCCGCCACGGGATTGGTCTACGGGCTCCTGCTCGCCTTCGGCATCGCGATCTGACACCCGTGCTCGACACCTCGCCCCCGTGGGGATGCCTGGCTACGATGCCCGCATGAGCGCGACGCCCGGTGTCCCCGCCCCTGCCACCCCGCCTCCGGCCGGGTGGTACCCCCAGCCCGACGGCTCCCAGCGCTATTGGGATGGGCAGGCGTGGACGGACCACGTGGCGCCCGGCAGCGCTCCGGTGGCTCCTCCCGCCCGCCCGCGCTACGAGGGCATCAGGTGGTGCGGCGTCACGTGGGGTCGCAGCGGCCGGCCCACCCCACCGCGGATCGCGGGCGGGATCTTCGCGGTCGTCGCAGCGATCCACATCTTTGCCGCAACAGTGACCTTGTGGGCGACCACGACGTCGATCATCAGTTGGATGCTCGCGATCAACGCGGTGGTCTTCACGCTGGGGACCCTCGCGTGGTTTATCGAGGCCCATTTCGCCGCGCGGGTCGCTCGCGAGCAGGAGCCCCTCAACACTCGCTAGGAACGCGGGTGGTCCTCACGCTGCGGGTCGGTGGCGGACTCGACCTCTAGGTCCTCTTCGGCGTCCGCCTCACGCATCGAACGCTGCGAACGGTCCATCAGGCCAGCCATCTGCTCCTGCGCAGCTGCACGGAGTCCCGGCAGCGCCAGGTACGAGATGAGCCACGCGAGCAGCAGCGAGGCGAGGATCGAGATGATGTCGAACCAGCCCACCGCCGCGAGCGCCAGCATCACCGCCACAAAGATGCCGGTACGCGCGGCCCAGTAGGCGAAAACCTTCATGGCTCAAGCGTACGTGCGGCTAGAGTGGCTCCATGCCCAGAGCACTGCTGTTCGTGGCCTATCTCGCGGTGACGGTCTACTGCATTGCGGATGCCGTCCAGCACCCCCAAGAGCAGCCCTACGGATTGCCCCGCTGGGCGTGGGTGTTGATCATCCTGCTGTTCCCCTACCTGGGCGCAGGAGTGTGGCTGTTCCTCAAGTTCGGCGGCGCGGGCCAGGGCAACCGTCGTGAACAGCCCGGCCCGATCGCACCGGACGACGACCCCGAGTACCTCACGTGGTTGCGGGAGCAGGAGCGCAGGCGCCGCCAAGAGGGCGGCAACTACCCCTAGGCCCTAGGAGCCGTTGGCTGCGTCTCCCACCGCGAGAGCGCTCGAGACCCACAGGTCGGGCGCCCACCCGCGGATGGCGGCGAGCTCGATCGCCTGCGCCACGACCGCGTTGAGCAGCGCCGCTCCCACCACCGTCGACGTGGGCCCCAGGCGGGTGCCCGCCGCCTGCACCTCCACCGCGGCATCGCCGGGGACCCCGTGGTTGTCGAGCACGATGTCCGCGACCTCGTGCAGGCTCGGGTTGCCGGTCTTGCGGGCCAGCGGCGATGTCGCGTGTCCCACGGAGGTCACCGCAATCACCGTGAGCCCGCGCGAGCGCGCCTCTTGAGCAATCTCCACCGATACCGCGTTGCCACCCGAGTTGGAGGCCACGATCAGCACGTCCCCGGCCTCCACCCCGTGGTCGTCGAGCAGCGCCGCCGCAAGCCCCGACATGCGCTCCAGTTGGGTGGCCAGCGTCGACGAGCCGTGCAGCATGAGCCCCTCGAACAGCAGCGGGCGCACGCTCTTGAGACCCCCCGCCCGGTAGAACAACTCCTCGGCGAGCATGTGCGAGTGCCCCGAGCCAAAGGTGTGAACCGTGCGGCCGGCCACCAGCGCATCGGCAATGACGCCCGCCGCCCGGTCCATGGCTCCGGCCTCCGCCGTGGCGGCCTGCGCGAGCATGGCCTGGACAGTGTCGAGGTAGCGCGAACCGGCAGTGGCAGAGGCATCAGGCATGCGACTCAGCCTAGCGAGATCGCAGCCGTGACCCTTCAGGCTCCGTACAGCTCCATGATCTGCTCGCCCACGACCGTGACGTCGAACTGGCGCACCCGCTGCGTCTGGTGTTCATGCAGCTCGGCACGCAGGGCCGGGTCTCGGATAAGCCGGTCGAGTGAGGCGGTGAAGGCCGCGATGTCGATCGCGTCCACGCTGACCTCGGGGCGGTCGCCCAGCACGGCAAGGTAGCCGGGGTTCGCGCCGCCCAGCACCACGCCCGCGCCCGAGGCCATCGCCTCGATGAGCACGATGCCAAAGCTCTCGCCGCCGGTCGCGGGAAACACCGCGATGTCGGCCGCGGAAAGGTAGCCGGGCTTGTCTTCCTCGGATACGAAGCCATCGAACGTGACGATCTCGGCGAGCCCGGCCTGAGCAACCTGCTGTTCGAGCCGTTCGCGCAGGGGACCCTTGCCCGCGAGCCGCACGTCGAGACGCGCGCGCACCTCGGGTGCAAGCCCCGCGATCGCCTGCACGAGTTCGACGGCGCCCTTGCGCTCCACCAGTCGGCCAAGGACCACCAGTCGCAGCCGGTCGTCGGCGCGTGGCGCGGGGGTGGCCGCCGCGTAGGCCTCGAGGTCCACCGCGCCAGGGATGAAGGGTGCTTCAATCCCCAGCGCCTCACCCGCGAACTCACCCGCGGCAGGTGACAGCCCGCAGAAGGCGTCGAACTTGGCCAGGTTGCGCCGCTGCACGCGACCCAACACGCGGGTGCCGATCTCGCTCACGCGGCCGTTCGGCAGAATCAGGAAGGTGCCGACAATGCGAACCGTGCGGGCCTGCACGCGGCGGGCCTCGTCCACGATTCGCCCCGCGAACAGCGGCGAATGGGGCATCTGCACGTGGATCACGTCGTAGCGTTCGCGGTCGAGGAAGTCGCGCAGCGCGGCCCGCGAGGTGGGCAGCGGGATCCGAAGCGTGTTGCCGTTGAACGCGACGGCGGTGTTACGCGCGAGCGAGTGGACCGTCACGTCGGTGCGGGTCGCGTCAGAGCACACGTAGTGCACCTCGTGCCCCTGGCGCGTGAAGTGCGCACCGAGAGTGAGCACGTACTGCTGCACCCCGTCGGGCCGGTCGATGCTGTCATCCAGCACGAACGCAATCTTCATCGGGGCGCGGGAGGGCTCGCTCATGCGTAGGTGTGCATCCCCTGGAAGTACACGTTCACGACGGTGAAGTTCATGATGAGCGCCACGAAGCCGATCAGCGCGAGCACGGCGCTGCGCCGGCCGGCCCAACCCTGGGTGGTACGGGCGTGGAGGTAGGCCGCGTAGATCACCCAGATGACGAAGGACCACACCTCCTTGGGGTCCCAACCCCAGTAGCGGCCCCACGAGTGCTCGGCCCACACGGCGCCGGCCATCACGGTGAAGGTCCACAACACAAAGCCCACGGCGTGCAGGCGGAACGCGAGCGCCTCAAGCTTGGCGGGGCTCGGCGTGGCCTCAAGCCAGCGCAAGCGCTGGAGCCAGTCGGTGCCCCCGTCGCGGTAGTCGCGCATGAGTTGCAGCACGGTCGCGACGGCGCCCACGATCAGCACGCCCGTGGCGATGATCGCGATCGACACGTGCACCACGAGCCAGAAGCTCTGCAGGGCGGGACGCAGCCCAGTCGAGGCCTCGTACAGCACCGTCATGGCGATGCCGAGTGCGATGGTCGAGAAGCCGGTCACGCCCGGCACAAGGTAGGCAACGTCGCGCTTGCGCTGCACGAGCAGTAGCACCACGGTCGCCACAAACGTGCCGGTAATCGTGTACTCGTACATGGTCGACCACGGCGCGTGCCCGGCCTCGACGCCGCGGGCCACGACGCCCACGCCGTTGAGCACCGCACCCACGAGAGTCGTCGACGCCGCGATGCCCGCGGCGCGGGAACGCACGCGCACCTGGGGCTCTTGCCCGGCCGATGCGCGCGCAGGCTTGGCGTCGCCCGTCGCTTGGGTGCCGGCCGCCACGGCAGCACGCGCCTTGGCGCGGGCGGCCACCTTCGCATCGGCCACTTGGGCGACGTGAATCGACGAGGCAACCATGGCGATCGCGTACAGCGCGACCGCGCCCCACAGCGCAAGCCAGCTCAAATACTGGGCCGTCATGCGTCCTCCCTACGTGTGACCGTCCCCGTGGCGGCCTCAAGGGCGAGATCGCGCTGCTCGGTGGCATCCACCTCGTGCGCGCTGGCCCAGGCCGCCGCGGTGACCACTGTAGTCGCGCCGTCCGACTGAGGACTGCTCGTGGCGGTCAGCCACACGCGCCTGCGGGGCGCGAACAGGCTCATGGCCAGTCCGGTGAGGGCCGTGATGGCTGCGGCGAGTAGCCACGGCAGCGACGGGTCGCGGCGCAGGTCGAAGGCGGCGAAGCGGGGCAACTCCTCGAAGGTGATGGCGCCCAGCCCATCGGGCAGCTCGACAGTGTCGCCGATCTCGAGCATCATCACGAGCGGCAGGTCGTCGTCACCGCGCACGGGGCTCAACTGCGACTGGTCGAGCTCGTAGACGTTCTGCGGCACGCCCGCATCGAGACCAAGGTCGCCGGTGTAGGCCTGGAGTACCACCAGCGGATTGGTGGGCGCCGGATGTAGCGACACGGCCGTGTCGCCGTCGATGTACGCGGTCGGCAGCAGCGTGCCGGTGAAGCCCAGCTGCTCACCCTCGGTGACGTCGGGCACCTTGATGACGCCCGTCGAGGTGTACACGGAATCCTGGGGCAAGAAGGGCACCGCGCCTTGGAACGCGATCTGTCCCGCCGAGTCCGTGACCGTGAACACGGGCGCGTACCCGTTGCCTTGCAGGTAGATCTTGGCGCCGGCCACCTGTATGGGGCGGTTCACCTGTGCCTGGACCTCACGCGGCTCTTGGCCGGGCTCGGTGAGTGTCGCAAACGCGGTGAACTCGGTGGGCAGACCGCTCAGGTCAAACTGCGCGTCGAAGCTGTTGAGGGTCAGCGTCCACGGCTCCAACTGCTCCTCACTGAACAGGGGGCCCGATTCGTACGAGTCGTAGCCAGCGACGGCGTTGACGAACGTGTCGCCCTCAACGATCAGCGCCTGGCCGCGATACGTCAGCAGCGAGCCAGCCGCGACGGCCAGCAGGATCGCCACCAGCGAGACGTGGAACAGCAGGTTGCCTGCCTCGCGCACGTGCCCGCGGTGCGCGGACAACGCGAGCACGGGCTCGCCGCCATCGGCCGCTGGCCGCTCGTCGATGCGCACGCGGTAGCCCGTGAGCCAGCGCCACGCAGCCGGGCCGCTGCCGGCGAGCGTCGAGCGAGCGTCCTCGAGCGCATCGGCCGGGCTGCGATCGGTGCTCGCGGTGACGGGCTCGTAGCGGTCGAGCCGCGACGGCGCGGCCGGGACCTCTTCGCGCAGCTCGCGCCAGTACACCAGGCAACGCGGAACGATGCAGCCAATGAGCGAGGCGAACAGCAGCAGGTAGATCGCGGTGAACCACGCCGAGCCAAAGACGTCCAGGAAGCCAAGCCGGTCCAGCAACGGACCCCAGAACGGGTACTCGTCAATGAAGCCCTGGGTGTTGGAGGCGTCTTGAGGCCACTGCGGCAGCACCGAGCCGGGAACGGACGCGAGCGCGAGCAACAGCAGCAGGATCAGCGCCACGCGCATGGACGTGACCTGGCGCCACATCCACCGCAGCCAACCCTTGAGGCCCAGCCGCGGCACCTGCGCGTAGGCGTAGTTGTCGATCTTCATGCGGGCCATCACACGGCCACCCAGAACGAGTCGATCCACCCTTGGAGCTCGTTGGTCAGCGCGGTCCACAGGCCGGTCACCAGGAGCATGCCGAGCACCACGAGCATGACGCCGCCAGCGATCTGCAGCGTGCGGCGGTGGCGGCGCAGCCAGGCGAGTACGGGCTTGGAGCGCTCGAACCACAGCGCGAACCCGAGGAACGGTAGGCCCAGTCCCAGGCAATAGGCGACAGCGAGCACCACGCCGCGCCCCACGGTGCCTTCGTTAAGACCCAGCGTCAGCACGGCGGCCAGCGTGGGGCCCATGCAGGGGGCCCAGCCCAGCCCGAACGTGACACCGAGCAGCGGCGCACCGGCCAGGCCGGCCTTGGGGCTCAGGTGCAGCCTGCGCTCGTTCTGCAGGAACGGCATCGCACCCATGAACGCAAGTCCCAGCAGGATGATCAGCACGCCGAGCACCCTGGTGACGATGTCGAGTTGCTCGCGGTACTGCGCGCTCGCGGTGGTCAGCACGATGCTCATCGTGATGAACACGGCGGAAAATCCCAGGACGAACAGCAGCACGCCCAGCACCAGGCGCGGGCGCGTGGCCGTCTTGCCCGTGCCCGATGCGCCGGTACCGGCCATGCCGGACACGTAGCCCAGGTAGCCGGGCACCAGGGGCACCACGCACGGGGACACGAAGCTCACGAGCCCTGCCAGCAGCGCGACAGGGATCGCCGCAAGCATCGAGCCGGACAGCACCTGCGAGGCGAAGTCGGAGCCCAGCCCCGACGCGAGCGCGCCAGACATCAGTCGCTGGCCTTGCCTGCTGCGACATCCACCAACGCGGTGAGCGTCGACGGCTCCACACGCCCCACGACGCGAGCAGCCACCCGGCCCTCGGTGTCGAGAATCAGCGAGGTGGGCACCGCGTTGATCGACACCAGGCCCTGGAGCTGAGCGGTGGCCTTGCCATCCGCATCGTCGATGCTGGGGTAACCCACGTCGAAGGTGCGTTCAAAAGCCTGCGCGGTCGCCGCATCGTCCCTGCTGTTGACGCCCAGCAGCTGGACATCGTCGCGCGCGTCGAGGGCGACCAGGTCGGGGGCCTCCGCGCGGCACGGCGGGCACGAGGCGTACCAGGTATTGATCACGACGGCCTGGCCGCGGAAGTCCGCCACGTCCACGGGGTCGCCGCCAAAGTCGACTCCGGTGAGGTCCACCGGCTCGTCACGCTCGTCCGGCGCCCACTCCGTCACGGTCCCGTCGCCGCTGACATAGCCGGGAGACTGAGCCGCCTGGCCAGGGGCGCAGCCCGCGAGCCACAGCACCACCGCGATCAGCACCGCGGCCAGCACCACCAGCCGCGCGCTGCGTTTCATCGGGGAGCCTCGATATGCGCCGCGGGCTCGCGGTAGGACATCGACACGGGCTCGCCGTCCTTGAACTCGAAGCTCGTGAGCGAGGCCAGGCCGCATTCGCGCGAGCGCGGGTCGTGCAGGAACCTGCGGTTCTCGTAGGACCGCCGTGCCACCCAGATGGGCAGCTGGTGGCTCACCATCACGGTGTCCGAGTCAGGGTTGGCCTGGGCGGCGTCGCGAATCGCGGCCCACATGCGCTCGCGCTGCTCCGTGTAGGGCTCTCCCCACGACGGGCGGAACGGGTTGCGCAGCATCCACCAGTTGCGGGGGTGAATGAAGTCCTTCGCGCCCGACTGCAGCACTGTGCCCTCGTAGGCGTTCTCCGCCTCGATGATCCGCTCCTCGGTCACGATGTCCAGGCCATACGCCTGCGCGATCGGCGCGGCGGTCTGCTGCGCGCGCAGCAGCGGCGACGCGATCACCCGGCCCACCGGGACCTCCCTGGCGACCAGATCGTCGGCGACGGCCTGCGCCATGGCCTGACCCGCATCGGACAGGCGAAACTCCGGCAGGCGACCGTAGAGGACCTTGTTCGGGTTGTGAACATGGCCGTGGCGAAGCAAGTGGACCGAGGACATGGCGTCTATTGTCGCCCAGGCTCACGCGAGGGCGGAACGGAGCCTGTCAGGGTCAATGCGCCAGAAGCCGACCACCTGGTCGTCGACGATCACGACGGGCACCTCTTCGGCAAAGCGCTCTACGAGTCGCGGATGCGAATCGACGTCGACCTCACGCCAGTCGACCCCCTGCTGGGAGCACACGTCCGCGACCACGACCCGCGCATCGACGCACAGATCGCACCCCTGGCGGGTGATGAGGCTGACGCGGGCTGGCACGGCTCACAGCCTACGTTCATCTGAGAGGTTTACAGGGCGCGTCGCGTGGTCGGTAGGCTTGAAGGGTGACTGACGCCGGCCCCGGCGGTGACGCTGTGCGTCTCGCGGCCTTTTTCGACGTGGATAACACGATCGTGCGCGGAGCCTCGGCGTATCACATTGCCCGCGGCCTGCATCAGCGTGGTTACCTGCGCAAACGCGACATCATGCGGTTTGGTTGGGAACAGGCAAAGTACACGCTGTTTGGCGAGTCCAAGGAACAGATCGACGACCTGCGCCGCGAGGGCCTTGGCATCATCAAGGGCTGGTCGGCCGCCGAGATGAACGCGGTGGGCGAAGAGGTCTACGACGAGGTCCTCGGTATGCGCATCTTCCCCGGCACCAAGGCGATCATCGACGAGCACCGCGCCCAAGGCCACGAAGTGTGGCTCGTGACGGCCTCCCCCATCGAGGTGGGCCGCGTCATCGCCCGCCGGCTCGGGGTGACCGGTGCGCTCGGCACTGTCGCTGAGCAGGAGGGCGGGTACTACACGGGACGCCTCGTGGGCGACATGCTTCACCGCGAGGCCAAGGCGGCCGCGGTGCGGCGGTTGGCGACCGAGCGCGGACTCGACCTGTCGCGGTCCTTCGCCTACGGCGACTCGACCAACGACGGGCCCATGCTCCAGGCCGTGGGCAACCCGTGCGCGATCAACCCCGACGTGCGACTGCGCAAGCAGGCCGCCGCCGCCGGCTGGCCCATCCGCGAGTTCCGCAAGCGCCGCAAGTCCGGCCGGCGCGGGGTCGTGAAGGCCTCGATCGCCGGCACCGTGTGGGCCGCGCTGGCCGTGGTGCGCGGAGTGCGGGGCGCGCTGCGCTCGGTGTGGCGCCGGTCGGGGTCTGCGCGCTCCGACGAGCAGGCCCGCGACCTCTAGCCTCGCTCCTCTCCCCGTTTTTCCGTCAAATGGATCCATTTGGTTCGTGACGGCGGCGTGAGCCCCAGTCAAATGGATCCATTTGGCTTGTGAGGAGGGCGGGCCTTCCCAGCAAATGGATCCATTTGGCTTGTGAAGGTCGTGTGCAGGCGGAGGGCCGATGCGCTGGCTGGCTTCTCGCCCCAGGCACGACAACGCCCGCGCCACCATCAGGTGACACGGGCGTGTGCGTGCGTGTGGCCGGGACGTGCCCGGCGAGACGCTACTTCTTGTTGCGGCGCTGGTGGCGCGTCTTGCGAAGGAGCTTGCGGTGCTCGTCCCGACTACGCCGCAACATGGGTCTCTACCAGGGGCATCACTCATCGGCACCAGAAGCGGCCTGCCGCCCCGATTGCACAGACGTGCATAGATCTGCACCTGCCTGAACGCCGAATTTCACGTCAATCGCACAGCGGGGTGGCTCCCTGGACAGGCACGCCGCGCCTGCCACGGTGAGCAACACCGCGGCCCAGAGAGCCGCCCAACCGAGAGCGAGAGACATGGCAACCGCCAGGAAGAGCAAGAGGCAGAAGACTCACAACTACCCCGAGGACCGCCGATCGTGGGGGTCGGTCCGCCCGTCGGGCCGTACCGCGTTCCAGGCCTCGTACACGGGACCGGATCGCGACCGCCACAAGGGCCCGCACACGTTCAGCTCGAAGGCGGCGGCTGGCGCGTGGCTCCTGCAGGAGAAGGCGCTGATTGAGGCCGGCACGTGGACTCCCCCCACGGTCCGCGCTATCGAGAAGGCACTCGCCGAGCAGAGGGAGGCGCGCGTGACCCTCGAGGGCTACGGTCGCGACTGGGTCGCCACCCACCCGCTTCACGACTCGACGCGCAGGCTCTACCTCTATGTGCTCGAGCGTCACGTCTTCCCGGCCCTCGGACACCTCCCGCTGACGCACATCGATCCGATCCACGTGCGAGAGTGGTACGCCAACGCGAAGCAGGCAGGCACAGCAGCACGACCGCTTGAGCAGGCATACAGCACCCTGAGGTCGCTGATGTCGACCGCGGTGAAGGAGCGCCTGATCTCCTCAAACCCGTGCACCCTCACGCGGGTGATCAAGCCCGCGTCCAAGAAGGCCGGCGCGATCCTCACGGCAGCGGAACTTGATGCGGCCGGCGACGCGATGTGCACCGTCGACGACGATGATGCGCTGCGCGCCGCGGGACGCAACAAGCTCGCGCGCGCCGCTGCGCGCGGTATCAACCACCCGGAGTGGCGCGCGCTGATCCTTCTGAGCGGCTGGTGCGCGCTCCGGACGGAGGAGCTGCAGGCGCTGCAGAGGAGGCATCTCGATCTGCGGAACGGGGTCGTGCACGTCGAGCAGGCGGCCTACTACCTCCGGCCTGACCACAACGAGGGAACCGAGGGAGAGTGGCGCATCGGACCCGTCAAGGGCGAGGGCGAACGCACGGTCACCATTCCGCCGCATATCCTGCCGGCCCTGCGTCAGCACATCGACAACTACTGCAAGGCCGACCCCGAGGCGTGGGTGTTCCTTCCGCAGCGAGAGCTCGCGGCTCACCTCAAGTCAAAGCTCCGGCACAAGTCCACCGACAAGCCCGGCGCGGCGACACCGCCGCTTAAGCTGCTCAGTTCGTCTACAGTGCACGGCGCTTGGAAGCGCGCACTTGCGATGGTCGGCGCACCTGACATTCCGTTCCATCACCTGCGGCACACCGGGGCCTCTCTCGCCTCACGCGCCGGCGCGACCACAGCCGAAGTCATGGCGAGGCTTGGCCACTCGACCCCTCGAACGGCGATGATCTACCAGCACTCGACCGTCAAGCGCCAGGAGACCATCGCGGGCGGCCTCTCGGAGCTTCCGCGCGACTAGACGAGCCGACAGGCACGCAGTCAGCCAGGGGCCAGTCGAGCAGGCGGGCCCCTGGCGACGCTGGACGACGCACCCGCGACACGCCGACGACGGATTCTTCTACGGGCGACCGGCGGCTCAAAGCACCTGATGAACGATGACCCTACTACACTTTCGCGAAAGTCATCCCTGGTAGATGGCGACTAGGGTCCCTCGAATCGGGTCTCCCTGATGCAAGACTTGGACTCACCATGAAGAGCAACGCACGCCGAACCAACCGGCCCACCACGCCCACCAACCGCAAGAACCTCCTGACGATCAAGCAGACCGCGGAGTACGTCGGGTACAGCGAGCGCACCGTATACAACCTGATCAACTCGGGCTACCTGCCCGCGTACAAGGTCCGGGGCGTGACGGGTATCAGGATTCGCCACGAGGACGCCGAGGGGCTCCTCGTGCCCTTCCGCGCCGCCGCCTAACTAAGCGGCCGCACCGCAGGGTGCGCCGCGCCAACCGCTTCCGAAAGGAGCCAACCGACCTCGTCGAGACACCGCGTCTCACCCAACAGCCACGCACGAAGCGGAGCAGGCCGGCAACGCCGCCAACCTCGCAAGCGCAGCGCGTGCGCGGTCCCGCCAACCAGCGCGTCGGGGCCGCTCCCCCCTCCAAGCACGACCTGTGCCGAATAGGTCACGCGCCAAGTCGCTCGGTACCTGCCGAACCTGCGCCACCGCCCGGCGATCGCGAGCGGCAGCAACCATCACGCCCCAGGCGCACGGAGCCCGTGCGCCTCATTCCGCACGCCCAATTCACCCGAAAGGAAGCCGAATTGCTCAGCCCCCGACCGATCACGCTGGCGACGCCGGCCTACCCGGCGCTTGCACTGCTCCACCTTCTCGCTCAAGGAGTAGCTCGACTCTCCGGTAACCAGATCCACAGCTGGGCAGTAGCCGTATGAGCCTCGCACAGGTCCTCTGGATTGCCGCGCGCACCAAGCTGCTCCAGCGACTTCTCGCGATGTCTGCGGTGATGCTGCGCCTCCGCCCCGGCCACAGCAAGACCTGCGGTGTCGCGCCGCAGCCGGGTCGCCAGGTCAGCCTCGACAGGGACGACATCCGCGCGTTCTACTCGGGACGCGCCCGGTGCAACGCCTACAACCTCTGTCCACGATGCTGCCGCGGCAAGCTGCGAGCCCTGCGGCGCGAGATCACCACCCTCTTCAAGGACTGCCTGACTCTCAAGCGGGACACCATGATGGTCTCCTTGTCGCTCGGCTTTCCCCCGAACACCTCGCTGGCCACGCGGTGGGACCTTCTGCAGGCCGTGCTCGAATCTCTGAGTGACGACAAGTCGGTGCGCAACGCCCGCAAGGCGGTCGGGAAGGAACGCGGATACCTCAAGGTCACGCATCTCCTTCATGGTGATCTCGGATGGCACGCGCACGTACACCTCATCTACATCCTGAACCGCACCATCACCGATGAGGAGGCTGCGCGCCTCGAAACGGCCGAGAGCCTCGCCTGGCAGCGCCTTGCCAAGAGCAAGGGCTGCATCGGCTATCCGCCCGCGCAGCGCCACCGGCTAGTCGATCGCACCGAGAAGGATGCCGCAGCGACAGCCCGCTACCTCACCAAGGCTCTCGAGGAGATCGAGTTCGGCGACGCGCATGTGGAGAAGGACAGATTCGCGTGCGCGGCTGACCGGGGAAATCGCTCTGCATGGCAGCTCATCGCGAGCGCAGCGCTTGCTGGCGACGTTGCTGCGGAAGCGCCGATTCGCGAGTGGAGCGCCGTCGTCAGCAACCCGCGAACCCACAACATGTTCCTCCGGCCTACGACGCTCATGGAGAGGCTCCACGCGGCGGCGAGCGCCGAGCGGAACTCCCGACGCAGAGCCCTGCGAATCGCGAAAGAGTTCGACCACAACGAAGGGATGGCGGCGTGAACGCGCAACAGCCTTCTGACCCGAGCCCGTTCGAGTTCGTCGACTTCACCGGCCTCGCGCGGCGGCCGTTCACGCAGGCATTCCTCGAGGACCTGGTCCGAAGCGGCACGGAGTGGGAGGAGGTGAGCAAGTTCTGCGACCGCTACGCGATCCCGATTCGCAGGCGCTCCGTCTGAGTGGCAGCGTCAACGTGCTGCACCGCACCAAGCGGGGCGTCTCACAGAGTCGTTCACGCGACGAAAGAAACGCAACGTCCCTGCCGCGCCAGGTCGGGCCATGCGCCGACGCGCCATTGGGCACACGCCGGCGGGGGCCTACCTGTGCGAGAGGTATGGGATCTCCGAGTAGAGGATCTCGGGCTTTGGAGCCAA
Organism: Demequina sp.; assembly: GCF_047975725.1. Taxonomy (GTDB): domain Bacteria; phylum Actinomycetota; class Actinomycetes; order Actinomycetales; family Demequinaceae; genus Demequina. Next base: position 132,171 of record NZ_JBKEED010000021.1, on the reverse strand, counting down.
CGCTTCTGCGGGCCGCCGATACAGGCTCTCGATCGCCCTTCCGTCTGAAGGCCCCCCACCCGGACCGATCCGCACATGCCTGATCGCCGACTCCCGCATAGTGGATGCGCCAGCGACGCGCTGGTCGACTCGAACATACGGGACTAGTCGACCCCCGGACGCTCGCAAGAGAGGTGCTTGATCGCGGAAGCCGCTCGTGACGAATCGTACTTCGCGCTCGGCTGCGAATGCAGGGTGCTTGACCATGAGCATCACGTGGACTAGCGCGAACTCCTGCACGGTCGAAAGCGAGTACGGATTCACTGTCCCGGTGCGCACCTGCGACGGCATCCACTGCAGCGCAAACTCGACCGCCTCCCGCATCCTCGCGACCTGGACAACGGGGTCGTAGACCACGCCCACCCAAGATGCCCAGGTCGAAGCTCCGTTCGCTCTGCACCCCTGATTGCCGGCGTATCCAACCTGGTGTCAAGCCCAATCGCATAGCCCGCTCCGCCGGCGTAGTGGGCCCACTGATTGAGTAAGTCACCATCCTCAGACGCACTAATGACGAATACCCGCTCTAGCGCGCGCTGGGGGAGCCCCTCCACCAGGAAGTCCATGGCAGCCACTTGGGAACGGCTGAGGTTGTCCTTGTTGCATGCGTGCCACACGTCTTCAAGCAGAGAAGCGCCATAGTGAACCTCGGAACGATCGTTCATTGCATACGGCGCGCTAGCCCAGAGTTCATGGCGCTCGAGAATCCCTGCGAGACCAGTCGCATCGGTGTAGTGCCAGACAGTTGCGGGCGCTGACCGCATCGCCGAGGGCGGCATCATTGACGTCGTCTCGTTGCGCACGAACTGCCAGTCGCCTACCTGCATGCCGCATAGCATCCCACTCCTCAAGCGGGCCATGCCCACGCGCCCGCCTACTGCCACAGGTCACGTTCACGGAGTTCGCACCTCGGACCGCACCGAATCGACCGCGGTCGGATCTTGCCTGCCGAAGCGATCAAGCGTCGCGGGCATCCAGGTCTCGAACCTCGAGCGTCTCTGCCCCGGGACCGCGTACGGGCTGACCTAAGGAGTTGGCAGGCCCGGACGCTCGCCTTTGGACTCGAGTCCATTCTTGGCCGCGAAGAATGCGAGCTGCTTGGCCTTGCGCTCAATCGCGCTGCTCCCAAACGGGCGAAGATCAACGTACGCGTGTCCGGGAGGTAGATCGCCCTCAGTAGCGCCGCGCTCCGAATCGTCAACCACACGCGCGCTCACGGTCGCTGTGGGACCGACCGGATTGTCAGGTGTATGTACGTCCCCCACCGAGACAGCCGCGCTGCCGGCGGTCCTGAAACCCAGGACATCACCGTAGTGGCGAGTTGCCTCGGCGGCACTCACGATTGACTCGCGCGAACACGACAGTTGCTTGCCGTCGTTGCGCTTGGGCTTGAACGCTGAACTCGAGATCACGCCGTCCTGGACCCAGTCCGGGTGGACCTGACGCCACAGGCGCTCGTCCACGTTGTCAACCTCAAACTCGCCCTCGACAAGAGCAGGCCACTCAACGTCACTGCCACTCACGCGGAGTCCCTTCTCGAGACAAAGAAGTCCGCGACGACGTCGACATCCGTGCTCTCTAGCTCCACAGCGTGATCAGTCGCTACCTCGAAGTAGTCAGCTCGGATCAGTGGGGTCCCCTCAAGAACCGCGGTCCACACGTCTGTCGCTGTGATCCACTGGGCCTGAATGCTTCCGTCCTCGAGCGGAAACAGTTTCGGGATCGCCATTCCGCGTGACACGCAACTCGCGACCAGATCTCGGGCCAACTCGATCGCAACCACATCCGGCGCGAGTCCATCCCCGTCCAACCAACCATCGTCAAGCGTCCACAATTCGAGGAGCCGCCCTGTCGTGGCGGAGTCATCTTGCGCCAGGAAGACCTCGACCGATCCGATGTCGTCGATCGCACTGATGCGATTGTCCGCCGAAACCGTGTAGTCGCAGTCCAATCGAACGTAGGCAGCCGACTCCTGGCTGTCCATCACAGCCACAAAGTCGTCGGTCAATGCATCATTGCTGTACTCCGCGTAGATCGTTACGCCATTGAGCTGCTTGAACTCAACCTTGCGCGATGTTCGGTAGACGCCTGTGATCTGGCCGACAACGATCCCGCTATCTTGGAAATCCTGCGCGTGAACAGCCGCTAGAAAGCGTCGCCGCACTTCCTTCGTGTATTTCGGCCTATGCCCTGGCTCGCCCGCGCTCGAAAACTCGATCCCCTCGTTCGGGCGCAACGTCTTCCCCAAGCCAAGGAAGAGACGCGCGAGCTCGGGTGGGAAATCCGCGGGAAGTCGGTTCTCCTCGACGATAGCCCAGAAGGCCCCATCGACGATGTCCTGTGCGTGGTCAAGAACCGTGACTGGCTCGAAGTCTAGTGTCGCCTCAGATACCGACGGTCGCGCGAGCACGGGCACCTTACTGCCGGGCTCAAAACTGACCAAGTCCAGCGAAACAGCTTGCGCGAAGCCCTTCGGCACGCGCTTCCGATCGGGATGTTGCCGCAGCCAGAGGTACTTCGCTGTCTCAAGAACGATTTTCTCGTAGTTGACGAGTTCGGTGAGGCTTCCGAGAGGGAAGCCTGGGCCCTCAAACCGACCGCCTGTGAGGCGCAAGCGGTTTGCCGACTCGCGGCTCGGCTCCTCCTCGGACATGGCCAGATCCTATCACAGCAGGTATTCACTCGTGTTGAGCCACCGTTGGAGGTCCAACTCGCACTCCGGCATCTTCGCAGTACCGCTGACACGCGTGGCGGCAAACCTCGGTATCGGCAACGACGGCCCCGAGCTCACCCCTACACCTGCGCGGATTGCGCCAAATAGGTCGAACCTGCCCGGCCGCAGGCGCACAGATCCCTTGTCGGCCGGGTTCGCGGTCATCGCGCGCGCTCCGAGGCTGCCTTGTGTTCGGGTGGTTCGCGTGAGACCCGCGGTCTCGCGCTGATCGCCGGCGGCGCTCCGCAACACATCCCGGCAATCGAAGGCACCACGTCCGCAAGCCGTTCGACGAACGAACACATCGCGAGGGCTGCGCCCGCCAGCGTACGAGCGGTGTCCGAAAGGGCCGTCCGCTGGTGTGTCCGCTGAGGGGAGGCCATCCGGACGCGCGCGCCGGCCCGGACGCCGACCCCTAGCCGCTGACGACCGCTGCCTTGTCGATCTCGCGGTAAACGGTCGCGCGCCCGACACCAAACAACTCGGCTATCTCCGCAATGGAGTGCCCTCCCGCGCGATGGAGTTGCACGAGGTGCGCAGCCTGCCGTCGGCTGAGCTTCGGGGCCTTTCCCTTGAGCCTGCCGCGCGCTTTCGCCACCGCCAGGCCTTCCCGCGTCCTACTGCGGACCAAGTCGGCCTCGAACTCCGCGATCATCGATAGTGCGCTGAAGAGAAGCCGGCCCACCGGATCTTGGGGATCATGGACAGAGCCCCCGATCGACAGCGCCACGCCCCGGCGAGTCAACTCGTCCACGATGTCTCGCGCGTCCGGCACACTCCTTGCAAGACGGTCCAGCTTGGTGACCACCAACACGTCGCCGGGCCGACACGCCGCGACGGCCTCACGCAACCCAGGCCGGTCGTGGTTGGTTCCCGTGAGGCCATCGTCGGTATAGATCCGATCGGGCTCGACTCCGAGCTTGGCGAGTTGGGAAGCCTGCGCTTCAAGACCATATGCCTGGGCAGTTGTAGACACGCGCGCGTAGCCGACCTTCATACGACGAATTCTGCTCGGCCGGTCTGACAGCGACTCGGCGTGGCGATGCAGCGCTTCCGTGTCAGCACGCGGCGCTACTAGTTGCCGTTCAGTTCGGCTTCGTACTCGGCGGCCGATGCCATGAGCTCCGACTCAGTGACGTAGTCGTCCCATGACCTCAGATACGGACGGTCATAGTCGTCGCCGTTAGTGCAGAGCACGTCGTCATGCCAGTCGTAATTCATCGTCACGTCATACGAGCAGACCCACGCACCCTCGTCGGCCAGAGCCTCCGCCACAGCCTCATCAAAGAGCGCGTCGATCTCTGCTTGCGACGGAGCTTCGTAGTCCTCGACGGGTTCGCGCACTGGCGGCTCGTTCGCCGCCATCTGCATGGCCTCCTCGGATGGGCCGAATGAGCAGCCCCCGACGCCAAGTGCGATTCCGGATGCGAGTGCCGTTCCGGCAACTCGCCCCACCCCAGTCTTCAATGTCATGGCGACAAGTTAGCGATTCAGGTACTCAGCGCGACAGTAGGCACCGGTTCCAAACCCCAACCTCGCGCGGCGACGCCCCGAGGACTGCACGAGTCGACTTGCAGTGGATCTGCACGGCGGCGAGCGTCATGCGATTGGACCACGCGCCCCGCACTCGAAGGCGTGCGGCGCGGGCCGTCCAGGTTCCGTGGAGACGCGTGCACTGGCGGCCGACATTGCCCACTAGGGCGTACCGAGCTCCGATGGGCCAGGCTCTTCCCATACTCGCGCGTACTCTTCCGATACCTCTGGCCAGACGAGGCTGACGCCACTTGCGACCGAAGTGACGCGTTCCGCATCGGCCTCTCTCAGCACGAAGCTGTGGGTGATGAGCCTCCCGCTTCGGTCAGTGCGACCGAGCGGATCGGGGAATCGAAGAGCTACCGCGTCACCGACCCGTCGGAAGACCTCAGGGTCGTTCCCCACGCCTGCGAATACAGTTTCAAGGACAACGAGTGGATCGCTCGCGCCGCTGCTCCGGAGGAATCGAAAGCCCCAGTCTCGACCGCGGGTGGCCCACAGCAGAATCACTTCTTGCTCCGCAGGAGCACCTTCGCGCCCTCGCCGTCGTCCAAGTCGATGCGCATCTGCGTGAGCGCACCACTGAGCCCGTCGTGCTTCGAACGAGCGTCATGGTTCATAGCCTTGACCTTGTCTCCGCCCGCTTGGGCAACTGCGGCGATGAGGTCAGGAGGGATGAAGCGAACAAAGGGACCCACCCTGGGAATCTTTGCCCCGAGGCGAATCAGGGCGGCGGCGATGGGTCCGGCGTTCTCGGCCAGGTGGTCACTCACTCGACGGGGGAGATCCAGCGCACTCGCCCAGCGCGCGTGACGCTCGAACGGAAGCATGGACGCCAGGGGGATCATGAGGTCCACTCCGACACGGCGCTTGACGTCAATCTCACCTGGTTCGAACTGCGCTGACGACAGCAGCAGGAAGTCTTCTCCGATGGACAACGCCTGGCTTCCCTCGATGAAGCCTGTGATGACCTCGCGAAGCTCGTTGAGCTCACCTGCTGCCTTCAAGACAAGGAGATCGCGGAACCCGTAGACGTCCATCTCGGGCAGCAGATCGGCCTTGGACAGCGCCATCACCCATATCCGGGGGAACACCACGAGCGGCTTGCCGTCGGGGAGGAGGTCGTCCTTCAAGGACAACAGGCCATTCTTCAAGTTGCCTAGTAGCGATTTCAGATACCGCTCTTCCTCGCCCTTGTTATCGAGCAGGCGCTGTCCGTCGACGAACACCAACGCGACGTCTGAGCCGAGTAGCGCGCGGAATGTGTCAACACGACGCCGGGCTTCCTCTTCGCCGCTCACGCCCTGTTCGAACCACTCGCCCGGGTAGTCATGCCATCGGAGCTCGGCGGAATCGAAACTGCGCGCGGCGCTGCGTTGCGCATTCTGCCCATCCTTCAGCTTGAGCGTGAAGCCATAGGACGTCGCCGCGAAGCGCGTTGCCTCGGGTACGCGCGCCTGGTCCCTCATTCCGAGGTAGTTCCTGTGGAGCAGGTTCCCTTGGCCAATGTCCGATGCGACGACGTTAAGCATGGCGTGATCGGAGAAACCCGGCTCCTGAGCCGCACCGTAGAAGGACGAGACCAAGACGGTCTTGCCACTCCCGCTCTCGCCAAAGACCGCGATGTGCTGCTCAAGAACCCGCCGCTTTGCCATGACGAGAACCTACCGGTCAGCACCGCTGCGGGCCACAAGCCCCGGGCATTACGTGCCCGCACTCCTGCTGCCAGCCAAGCCAGGTGGCACCAGTTCCGTTCAACGAAACGGAAGGGACATCGGCGTCGGCCTCGCGGCGTGCGGGCACTACCGATCGGTCCAATCTCGGACGATGCGCACCATCAGAGCAAGCCCGTTTCGTTGGCTCACCAATCGGAGCAGATCGTGCGGGAGTTGATGCAAAACTGGCCACTCTCACGGCTAGGGACCCTCCCACATGTCTGCCTTGATTCGCCTGTCGACCGGTGCCGTCCGTGCCGACACCGGTCGCGCGGCCACATGCGCTCGCAGTTAGTTGTCACCGGCAGCGACGGACCCGGGGACAGCGACAAGCGAACGGCCCGAATCGACCACGAGCCGCTACGCGACCTCGGCAGGCACCGCCGTCCGGCGAATGTGGTGCAGCGTCTCCACGATGATGTCCACATCAGCCTCTGGGAAGAGGACGTCTGGCCCCATCGGCGCGTGGTCCGTGTAGGGCGACTCAAACAGTCGCGCGGGCTCCATCACCCCATTCTTCGTGAGCTCGTCGACGATGAGGTTCACGAACCGGATCTGGTCGGCCGACAGCCGGGTGCTGTCGAGGTACGACTCGAAGGCTTCCATCGCAGCGAGACGGTCCAGGCCGACAAGGTTGCGCACGAAGAGACCTAGGCCGCCAGCGCGCTCGACCGCAGAGTCGATATCGACATCGTGACCACCCGACGCGATGAGCATCCGCTTGAGTTCGTCGAGGTCGCTCTCAGTGAGTTGCCGGTTGCGGCGCAGGCGCTCGAGAGCAATGTTGTCGAGGTGCTGGCGCAGGTACGTCTCGGCCTTCGCGCGGAAGCGCTCGAAACTGATACCCGGGGTCACGGCCGGCAGCATGACCTCCGTCGCCTCACCGAGGGTGTCCTCGAAGTCGGTGTAGACGGGGTTGCGGGAGGTCTTCTCGATGAACCGCACCAGGCTGCGCAGCTTGCGACGGGCCTGCTCGAGCATCGGCAGCGTCACGTCGATCCACCACTCGTCGCCGGCAACTGACTCAAGGAGGACTGCCTGCTCGGCCACGGACGGGATCGCGGTCTTGCCCAGGAGGGACGATGCGATGGCTTGGACGGTCTCGCGGACCTTCTCCGCGGCGACCGCGTCGCTCTCCAGCTGAGCGAGCTGGCGGCGCAGGATGAGCAGGTCGAATCGCTTGGCCTGCTCGTCGTCGTCGCGTACCTGCGACGGCAGGCCCGCAAGCGTTGTCAGCGCATCGGAGTCCTCGGGGGTGAGCGTCGCCCATGCGTCAGCCTCGGAGTAGATCTCCACGGCCTTGCGGTGGGGGCGGACGACAAAGTTGTCCAAGTTCATGCCCGCCACGACCTCGTGCAGCGTCTCGACTGTCGAGGCACGAAGGTCGGACTCAGAGTCCTTCAGCGCGCTCACGAGACCCACGCGGGCCTCGAATAGCCGCTGGCTGAGCGATTTCTGGATCTGACCCTGGGAGCCGGGCAGGTCCTGGCTGAAGTACTCGAGATTGCTGCAGAAGTCGAAGACCAGGAAGTCGCTCTTGTCCTCGCCGGGACCGAACAGGTCGGGGCTGAGCCGGGTGCCGCGGCCGATCATCTGCCAGAACTTCGACTTCGAGCGCACCATCTTGAAGAACACGAGGTTGACCACCTCGGGTACATCGATGCCCGTGTCGAGCATGTCGACACTGATCGCGATGTGCGGTGCCTTGTCGGGGATGGAGAAATCGTCGATCAGCGACTGGGCGTACGGGGTTCCGTGGGTGATGACGCGGGCGAAGTGGCCCGCATATTCGGGATAGGCGAGGTCGAACCGCTTCTGGATGAACTCGGCGTGCTTCTGGCTCTTGGCGAAGACGATGGTCTTGCCCAGCCGGTCACCCCCGGCGACCTTGTAGCCCTGCACCATGAGGGTCTCGAGGACCTTGTCAACCGTGTCCTCGTTGAAGAGGAACCTGTTGAGCTCCTCCGCTCCGACCTCGTCGGGCGGGCCATCCTCACCCCAGTCAAGCTCGTCCCACTGGTCCTTCTCGTCCTCCGACAGCTCGGTGTACTGGATTCCCGACCGCATGAACTTCGTGCCAACGCTGACGCCTCGGGGCGGAACGAGGTAGCCCTCCGAGACCGCCTCCTCGAGCGAGTAGTTGTCGGTCGGGACACCGTCCTCGAGGTGGAAAAGTCGGTACGTGTTGTGGTCGACCTCGTCCTTCGGCGTCGCTGTCAGGCCGACGAGCATGGCATCGAAGTAGTCGAAGATCGCCCCGTACTTCGCATATACGGACCTGTGGGCCTCGTCGATCACGATCAGGTCGAAATAGCCCGGCCCGAAGCGACGAGCGCCGTCATCGACCTCATTGATAAGGTTCATCATCGTCGGGTACGTCGACACGTAGACGCGGCCCTCGATCGCCTTCTCCGTCACCAGGTTCACAGTCGTCGATCCCGACAGGTGCTCCTTGAATGCGTGCGCGGACTGGTTCACCAGCGCGGTGCGGTCCGCCAGGAACAGGACACGCTTGACCCAGTTCGTCTTCTGCAGCAGATCGATCAGCGCGATCGTCGTCCGGGTCTTGCCCGACCCGGTCGCCATCACCAGCAGTGCCTGACGCTGCTTGCGGTCGAACACATCCGCCACGGACTTGATCGCACGCACCTGATACGGACGCCCAGCGACGTCCGTGGACACCTCAGCCGACGACAGCGCCAAGCGCGTGTGGCGGCGCTGGATCATCAACTCCAGTTCGTCCGCCGTGTAGAACCCCTGCGTTTCGCGGGGCGGGTAACCGCCGGCATCGTCCCAGATCCGGTGCTCGTACCCGTTGGTGTAGAAGATCACGGGCCGGCGACCAAACTTGGCCTCTAGACAGTCGGCATAGAGCTTGGCCTGCTGCTGGCCAACTTCGGGCGACTTCGAGGTGCGCTTGGCCTCCACCACCGCGAGCGGCAACCCGTCCGCGCCCCACAGCACGTAGTCGACGAAGCCCTTGCCCTCATTGTTGGGCATCCCCGTGATCTCGTACTCGCGGTCGCGCTCCTGATCGAGAGGCCAGCCCGCCTCATGGAGCAGCAGGTCGATGAACAGGTCCCGCGTGGTCGCTTCGTCGTAGTCACGAGTGTCCGGAGCGACTGCCTTCTGCGCCTGTGCGATCTGCTCCTGCAGACGGGAGATCTCCGCCTCACGCGCGGCGAGCTTCTCATCCTTCTCGGACAGTTCGCGTGCGTGAGCCTCGTCCTGTGCCTTGAACTTCTCGGCTAGCCGCGCCAGCTCTTCGCGAGACAGCGGGGCGGCCCTGGCGGCAAGCGCAGGATCGAACTGCGCCTGCAGCGGGACGATGCCAGGCTTGGGCGAGTGGTGATACGAAACCCACACCACCACGTTGAACAGCTCACGCAACACCGCGCGGGCGACGTCTGGACGTACCGCACGGTTCTCGTGAACCGCGGCATTGCCCGCCTTGCGGATCAACGTCAGCTTCTGGACGATGCCCAGGGGCACCCGACGCTTGAACCCGGCATCGCCGATCTTCGCCGCCAGATCATCTCGGTACGGCACAGGCAATGCCAGCACGTCGTAGAGGTACTCGACCAGTTCCTCAACGACGCGCCTGCTGTAGAAACACGCCGAACGAGGATCTGAAGCGAGGTACGACTCCGCCCGCGCACAATCCCCATGCACCGACGGCAACGTCTGCTGGACAAAGTCAAAGTTCCCCACGGCCGCCATTCTGTCGTATTGCCGTTGGCGCTAGTCGGAGACGCTCCTGCTGCGCGAAAGTTTCGCTAAAGCTCGCCGCGAAACGCGCGCGCTTGGAGTGAGGTGAAGAGTTCGTCGTCACGCTCAACTGCCGTCATCACTTGGTCGCGTCGCCGATGCAATTCGACAGTGCGTCGCGCAAATTCTCGCTGTCGGTCGAGAGGTGGCAGCGGGACTTGCAGTTCGCGCCCATACTGCTTCGCATTGATATTGGGCTGCGCAACAACCTTCTGGCGAGCAGAGACCCAACTCGAGTAGGCGGATGTCCTAGTGAACCCGAACAGGAAGTCGGGGTCGATGAGCTCTGGATCGGGGCGAAACCGAATGAGGTAGCCCGCGAATACAGCCGGGCCATCAGCGGAGCGATATCGATACGTCTTGCCAACGGTCGCTCCCGAGCGCGCGAATAGAACGTCGCCATCCTCGAGGCGATACTGGGCCCACTGGCGAGGTTCCCCACCCGGGGCGCGAACATCGTCGTTCAACCGACCATTCTCTGCGATGTCGGTGATTCGAAGGTAGCGTGGCAGCGCCGCGTCAGGTTCTGTGCCCGGCACGCCGGCACCGTACTCGCCAGCGACGATGCACACCGCTTCGAGGGATGTCGTCGGCCAGTCCTGGCGGCCAAACATGTCGTGGAAGATCGCCTGGGCGAGGTCGTCGAGGTGGGCGAGGACTTGGCGGCGCTTGGCGCGCAATGCGTCGGCCTTGTCGAGGATCGCCGCGATCCTTTGTTGCTCCGATAGCGACGGCACGTCGATCGCGAGCCGATACACGTCGTCCCGGTTCAGTCCGGGAATCGCGGCGGACTTGTTCATCGTCTCCATGCGGAGAGAACGGAGCATCCAGTACGACCATCGGAGGTCGATGTCCGGGCGCTGAGCCTTCACGTAGTACGCGGTGTCGATCGGCCATGCCGGTCCGTCGATCCACGTGACGCTGCCGATGCTGCCCTTGCGTCCCACCACAATCGTCGGCGAGCCGGTGATCCCAACGTCGTGGCCTCCGACAACACCGCCAGAGCCGACAACCGGGATGTCTCCACCGGAACGATCGGACGCCTTGAGTGCCTTGCCATACGCGAGCTCGAGTACCTCTCCGACGAGCGTCACGAGAGCATTGCCTTGAGTTCGGCGAGCCCAGTTGCGATCTCAGTTTCGAGCTTCTCGATGTCGTTGATAATGTCGATTGGCGCGCGGTGTGCGATCTCGTCGTGGACGATTTCCTTGTAGCGGTTGAGTGAGAGGTCGTAGCCCTGGGCGGCGATGTCAGCCTTGGGGACCATGAACGACTGCTCCGTGCGGGCACGGTCAGCCTCTGCGTCGCGGTTGTTCCATCGTGCGAGCACATCGGGCAGGTCGTTGGCGTCGACGGGGTTGCGCTTGTCGTCGAGCGAGTAGCCGTCGGCTTGGACGTCGTAGAACCAGACGCTGTCGGTGCCGCCAGAGTTCGTCTTAGTAAAGAACAGGATCGCGGTCGACACTCCCGCGTACGGGCGGAAGACGCCAGAAGGGAGCTTCACGACAGCGTCAAGTTTCTGGTCCTCGACGAGCGCCTTGCGCAGTGCCTTGTGTGCAGTGGAGGAGCCGAAAAGGACTCCGTCAGGGACGATCACTGCGGCGCGGCCGCCCGGCTTGAGGAGCTTGAGGAACAGCGCCAGGAACAGCAGCTCGGTCTTCTTGGTCTTGACGATGCGCTGCAGGTCCTTCGCAGTGGACTCATAGTCCAGCGATCCGGCGAAGGGCGGGTTGGCGAGGATCAGCGTGTACTTGTCAGCGTCCGCGGCCGCCCCTTCGGACAGGGAGTCGCGGTAACGGATGTCGGGTGCTTCGACGCCATGCAGGAGCATGTTCATCGAGCCAATTCGCAGCATCGTCGAGTCAAAGTCGTAGCCGTGGAACATCGACCTGTGGAAGTGCGTGCGCTGTCTCGCATCGAGCAAAGCACCAGCGTGGGCGTCGCGAACGTACTCGCTGGCGGCGACGAGGAAGCCGGCGGTTCCGCAGGCAGGATCGCAGATCTCGTCCGCCGGTGTCGGCGCGGTCATCTTGACCATCAGCTCGATGATGTGACGAGGCGTGCGGAACTGGCCATTGACGCCAGCCGAGGCAATCTTGGACAGCAGGTACTCGTAGAGGTCGCCGTTGGTGTCGCGGTCGCCCATGGGGACCTCGTCGAGCATGTCGACGACCTTGGATAGCAGCGCCGGAGTGGGGATCGTGAAGCGTGCGTCCTTCATGTGCTCGCTGTAGGTGGTGCCGTCGCCAAGTCCGCGCAGTTGAGGGAAGACTTCGTCGGCGACGGTCTTGTGCATCACCTCGGGCGAGGCGTTCTTGAGCTGGCTCCATCGCAGATGCGCCTGGCCGGGCAAGAACACCGGGTTCTCGACTTCGCCGCGGGTGACGCGGGCCTTCTTCTCGGCCAACGTCTGGTTGTCGTCCAAGCGGCGGATGAACAGCAGGTAGGTGATCTGCTCGATCACCTCCAGCGGGTTGCTGATGCCTCCCGACCAGAAGGCGTCCCAGACGCGGTCGATCTTGCTCTTGAGTTCCCCAGTGATCACCTTCGCGATTCTAGTCGCCGACTACATGGGACTCTTCCGAGCCATCGGGCGCGCTGGCGAGCCGGTAGGTCGGAGTCGCCTACGAATCCCCCCGCACATCGGGCCAGGGGTGAGCCACACCACCTGGATAGTGGCGGATCGCATCGAGGTGGAGCGCCATCGCGCGCCTGGCGCGCACGACCATGTGGTCAGAACTCGCAGCACCACGCACGTCCACTGCGCCACGCTCCTCGAGCACTTGGACGATCCGCTTGAGCGTCCTCGTCGTCAGGCCCGTCAACGCCTCGAGTTGGACCATCGAGACGCTCGGTAGCCCGATGGCGATGTCGAGGACGCACTGCTGGTTACAAGTGAGTTCGCGACTCCTTGTCCGGGCAGAGCCGCCAGCGCGAGCGACCTCGCCCGCCGCGCTCTCGACAAAGAACCCTGCTGCATGGGCCGCGTGAGCGACGGCCCTGAAGTAGACAGCGAGGGCCTCGTCCACCCGCGCCTCGCTCGGCACTCCACCCCCTGCGACGGCGGTCTCGATCGTCTCCCACGCACCGGGAGCCGAGTGCAGCGCCCACGACACGGGAGGGAAGCGCAGGTCGAAGCAAGCGCCGGCCCGCGCGAGCACGACAAGGCCGATATGACGAGCCACTATTGCTGTGCGCGGGTCTGACGGCACGACGGCGGCAACGCACATCGTCGCGATGGCAGCCTGCACGAGCGCGGGTGCGCGGGATTCGTCGAGGCACTGAGCGATGTCATCGGTCAGCACCGTGGACGCACGCAGCGAAGCCGCGTCTCGTAGGCCCGAGTCCTGGCCGCGCAGGACACTCGACACTACGACGGCGTTGTCATCACTCCAGCGACCGTGGTGCCGCACGGTGAGCCCAAGCATCGCCTGGAGCGTCCCAGCCGCGGCCGTCGCGGCGTCGCCCATATCCAGCGCGTAGTCACGGCGCGTGAACGCCTCACGCATGCGACGTTCGTTCACCGAGCCGAACGCGAGAGTCGCAGATGCAGCCGCCTCGCGCTTTGCGATGGCCCACGTCCCAGCGTTGGTGAGGAGCGCTCGATGGACGCCATCCAAGTAGCCAATCGATCGTGACGCATCGGCAAGTGCAGCGAGGGTCGCAGCACTCATCTCCACAGGCACCTGCGACGGCAGTACGAACGTTGGCGCGGCCGTCTGACCCCGCGGCGCACCGTAGGCATCCACGTCGGCTACCCGAGGTTGCGCTCAAGCGCGAGCCTGCCACCCAGCACATACCTGTTCTTGACGATGGTGACGGTATTCGTGCTCAGCTCAAGGCCATCTGCTGCCGCGACCACGGAGAGGCGACCGGCGAGTACCTCCTCGATGGCGTAGGCGATCGCCTCGCGGGATCTGCGGCGCTCGTCGCTCTGTCGCTGCAGTCCGATGATCGCCTGCCTGCCGCCGGCGAGGAACACACCCAGCTCGAGGGCCGAAGGCGGGTCTCCGGCCGCCACGCGCGATGCCGGCGCTCCGGCAAGAACCTCAAGGATCGCCGCCACCTTGACGTTGCCGCGAAGTGCCTGGTCACGCGTGGGCTTGACGCGACCTGCGAGGAGGCGCGCATCGGCCTCGCGGGCAGCCACAGCATCGGCTGCTCGGGACATTGCCGCCTCGGCAACGGACTCACCATCCACGGCAACCGGCCTTTCGGCCGCCCGGGCCATCCACATCGAACTCAGCGTTCCCATCCCACACCTCCGTCGGGCCACGGCTCGACCGAGGAGCCGCGGGGCACCATGCCCGCGCGGAGAGTAGCCACGCGACCCGAAGCAGTTCAGCAACCTGCATGCCACGCGCGACGGCCCACCCGCAGCACCGCGCGTGGCCTCGCGCAGCACCTTCATGGCGCGCCGCGGCGGACACGCAAAACGCCCCCTGCATCCCGCTTGAGCGGGAGAGGGGGCGTTTCATGCTCGCCTCCGCGAGCACCCAGGGCTAGGTTGACACTGACCTGAATCGCACGCGAATGGCACGAGCCATTCGCCAAACATTCAGGTCAGAAGCAAAACCCCTGGTATTACTTCTTGTTGCGGCGCTGGTGGCGCGTCTTGCGAAGGAGCTTGCGGTGCTTCTTCTTCGACATGCGCTTGCGACGCTTCTTGATGACGGATCCCACGGAACCTACCTCAGATAGATGACGGTGCTACGGCGTCCAGTGCGCGCTGGACGCGACAGACAGCGACCTAGCCTACCGTGCCGGAGCGGCGCTCGTCATCTTCAGCGGTAAGGCCGCCGTTGAGCTCGGCCTGTTCCATGAAGGTCTGGACTGCCGCTGCGGGCACGCGGAAGGAGCGCCCAAAGCGCACAGCAGGCATGTCGCCCGCGTGAACCCAGCGGTACACCGTCATGCGGGACACGCGCAGCATCTGCGCCACCTCGGCGACAGTGAGGAACGTGGTGCGCGACGCGCCGTTGTCAGCCATGCGGTGTCCTGTTCTCCCTCAGATAGCGATCGGCACAGGTATCGGCCGTTCGCTGACTTAACTGTAGTGGCAGGTGTGACAGTTGTGAAGTGTGGGAAACCTGCCGATGATGGGATTATGCGGGGGTAACCCGTCTTGCCGCGGCCTGTCCGGCCCGGCCGCGGAGGATGAGGAGTCGGATGGACACGCTGCGCCAGGTGCGCGCCGCCGTAGGCGACTGGATCGACCAGTCGGTGCTCCGTTCTCCCGCACGCCTAGCACTGGGCAGCTTCGCGCTCGTCATCCTGCTGTTCACCGGCCTGCTCTCACTGCCCGCCGCTACCGCCGACGGCCATCGCGCGCCGTTCATCGACGCGCTCTTCACCGCTACCTCAGCGGTGTGCGTCACGGGGCTCACCACCGTCGATACCGGCACGTATTGGTCCCCCTTTGGCCTCGCGATCATCGCGACCGCGATCAAGGTGGGTGGCCTGGGGATCATGACTCTGGCCTCCCTCGCGGGCCTGGCGATCACGCGCCGCTTGGGACTCACTCAGCGCCTGCTGGCGGCCGGTGAGGCCCGTGCGGCAGGGCTAGGCGACCTGCGCTCGCTCCTGCGGACCGTCGTGGTCGTGTCGTTCTCGGTCGAGATCGTCATCGCACTGATCCTGTTCCCGCGCTTTCTGACACTCGACTACGGCCTGGGACGCTCGGCTGGCTACGCGGCCTTCTACGCGGTCTCGGCCTTCAACAACGCGGGGTTCACCCCCGATCCCATCGGGCTGTACCCCTACGCCGGCGACTTCTGGATGCTCGTGCCTATCGCCCTGGGCGTGTTCATCGGCGCCTTGGGCTACCCCGTCTACCTCAACATGGTGCGCGGCTGGCGGCGGCCCCGACAGTGGTCGCTGCACACCAAGCTCACGCTGATCATGGTGAGCATCCTCGGGTTCATCTCCGCAGCGTTCCTCGCGGTGTTCGAATGGTCCAACCCCGACACGCTCGGCGATCACTCGACCGCCCAGACCATCGGCAACATCTTCTTCCAGTCCATCAACCAGCGCTCGGGCGGCTTCGCGTCCTTCGACATTGGCAAGGCGCGCGAACAGACGTGGCTGCTTGAGGACGTGCTGATGTTCATCGGAGGCGGCTCGGGATCGACCGCGGGCGGTATCCGCGTGACTACCCTCGCGGTGCTTCTCCTGGCGATCTGGGCCGAGGCACGCGGTAGGCGAGACATCGAGGCGTTCGGCAAGCGCATCGGCACTGAAGTGCTGCGTGGCGCCGTCGCGATCACCCTCATCTCGCTCTCGATCGTGATCGTGTGCACGGGCGTGTTCATGGCGCAGACCAACATCCCACTGGACCGCTCGCTGTACGAGGTGGTCTCCGCCTACGCGACGTGTGGACTGTCCACCGGCATCACTGGTTCGCTGCCCTCCGACGCCAAGGTCACGCTCATTGTCGCGATGTACCTGGGCCGCGTGGGCTCGCTCACGATCGCTGCCGCGCTAGCGTTGAACAAGCAGCGGCGTGCGATCCGCTACCCGTCAGAAAGGCCCCTCATTGGCTAGCAACACCGCCTCCGGCGTGCTCGTGATCGGTCTCGGGCGCTTTGGCTCCGCCTTGGCCAACTCCCTCGACGGCATGGACCAAGAGGTCCTCGCCATCGAGCGCGACCCCATGCTGGTGGAGCGCTACTCCAAGTTCTTCCCCGTCGTTGAGGCCGATGCGGCAGACCCTCTCGCTCTCGAGCAGGCTGGCGTACATGACTTCTCCGCAGCCGTGGTCGGCGTTGGCACGTCGCTTGAGGCCTCGGTGCTCATCACCGGAAACCTGGTCGACTTTGGCATGCAGGAGATTTGGGCGAAGGCCATCTCCGAGGAGCACGCCAAGATCCTGCGGCGCATCGGCGCCCACCACGTGGTGCTGCCCGAGTCCGATGCGGGTTATCGCGTCGCTCACCAGGTGGGTGGCCGCATGCTCGACTACATCGAGATCGACGAGTCCTTCTCGATCATCAAGATGCGCCCGCCCAAGGAGACCCACAACTTCTCCCTGGCAGACCTCCAGTTGCGCGACAAGTACGGCGTCCAGGTGATCGGCGTCATGTCCCCCGACGGCGAGTTCGAGTACGGCCGCAAGGACACCGTGGTGCACCCGGACGACATCCTCGTGATCGGTGGCGACGAGGACCTCGTCATGAGGTTCGCCAACCGCCCGTAGCGCCTTCCGGGCGCACCCTTCCCCGCCCGCCCCTTCACGATAAAAATGGATCCATTTGACGGGGCAGGGGGATCGGGCGAGGGGATTCGGTATCAGGTTGATACCATCGAGAGATGGCAATGACCTTGAGGCTGGACGAGGAGCAAGACCGGGTGCTGACTGCGTTGGCCAAGAGCCAGGGCATTAGCAAGCAAGAGGCAACCCTGCGCGCCATCGAAGAGGCCGCGCAGCGACAGCTACACGAGAGCCAGGTCGCAGCGTCGTCGTCCAGAATGCGTGAGCGCTACGCGGACCTGATCGACCGGCTAGGAGAGTGACGCGCTACCTCACCCTCGAAGATCTCCTGGCCCTCGCATTGGACCTCGGGGTAGGGCCGGTTCGAGACCTGGGCCTGCTCTCCGCAGCCGCCCAGCGCCCGGCCACGTCTCTGTACGGACGTGACGCGTACGACACGCTCAACGCGAAGGCCGGAGCCCTCCTCGAGTCAATCGTGAGCAACCACGCCCTCGTCGATGGCAATAAGCGTCTGGGGTGGCTCGCACTCGCCGTGTTTTTCGACATCAACGACGTCGACCTCGACGTCGACGAGTTCGTTGCCGAAGCCGTCGTCATGGATGTCGCGTCGGGCAGCCTGCGGATGCCGGAGCCCATCGCCCGTATCGAGCACCTGCGAGCGAACTCATAGCCCACCCCCGCCCCGCCCCTTCACGGTGAAAATGGATCCATTTGACGGGAGGGGCGGGGGTGCGGGTGGGGTTTAGACGACCCCGAAGGCGACCATCGCATCGGCCACACGGGTGAAGCCAGCGATGTTGGCGCCCGCGACGTAGTTGCCGGGCGCGCCGTACTCCTCGGCGGTGCCCAGGCAGCGGTCGTGGATGTCCTTCATGATGATGCGCAGGCGCTCTTCGGTGTACGCGAAGTTCCACGAATCGCGCGAAGCGTTCTGCTGCATTTCCAGTGCGCTGGTCGCCACGCCGCCGGCGTTCGCGGCCTTGCCAGGTGCGAACAGCAGGCCCGCCTCTTCGAAGGCACGCACGGCCTCGGGGGTGCAGGGCATGTTCGCGCCCTCGGCCACGACCACGCAGCCGTTGCGGATGAGCGACGCGGCATCCGCGCCGGTCAGCTCGTTCTGCGTGGCGCACGGCAGCGCCACGTCACAGGGCACGTCCCAGATGGAGCCGCCGTCGATAAAGCGCGCGCCGTCGACACGTTCAGTCGCGTAGTCCGCGATCCGGGCCCGGCGGTTCAGCTTGATGTCCTTGACCAGGTTCAGGTCGATACCGTTCTCGTCGACCACGTAGCCACCCGAGTCGGACATGGCAATCACGGTGCCGCCCAACTGCGCGACCTTCTCCGCAGCGAAGATCGCGACGTTGCCCGATCCCGACACCACCACGCGCATCCCGTCGAGCTTGCGGCCCTTGGCGGCGAGCATCTGCTCCACAAAGAACACCGTGCCGTAGCCGGTGGCCTCGGTGCGCACCTGCGAGCCGCCCCAGGTGAGGCCCTTGCCGGTGAGGACGCCGGACTCGTAGCGGTTGGTGATGCGCTTGTACTGGCCAAACATGAAGCCGATCTCGCGCCCACCCACACCGAT
Organism: Demequina sp.; assembly: GCF_047975725.1. Taxonomy (GTDB): domain Bacteria; phylum Actinomycetota; class Actinomycetes; order Actinomycetales; family Demequinaceae; genus Demequina. Next base: position 113,611 of record NZ_JBKEED010000021.1, on the reverse strand, counting down.
GTCACCCGCAGGCACGTCGGTGTACTCGCCAATGTGCCGGTACAGCTCAGTCATGAAGGACTGGCAAAAGCGCATGACCTCGGCGTCGGAGCGACCCTTGGGGTCAAAGTCCGAGCCACCCTTGCCGCCACCGATGGGCAGTCCGGTCAGGGAGTTCTTGAAGATCTGCTCAAAGCCAAGGAACTTGACAATGCCCAGGTAGACACTGGGGTGGAAGCGCAGGCCGCCCTTGAACGGACCCAGCGCCGAGTTGAACTCGACCCGGAAGCCACGGTTGACCTGGACCCGGCCGTTGTCGTCGGTCCACGGCACGCGGAAGATGATCTGCCGCTCGGGCTCGCACAGTCGGCCCAGGATCTGCGAGTCGATGTAATCGGGGTGCTTGGCGACGACGGGGCCGAGGCTCTCGAGCACCTCCCTCGCCGCCTGGTGGAACTCGATCTCGCCGGGGTTGCGGCGCACCACGTCGTCAAAGACGGGGATGAGCTTCTCGTGGAGAGCGGGCATAGGGGGCGTTCCTTTCGGTGTGAACCGGGAGGAAGCCCTGGGGAGCGGTGCTCCGGGGCCGCGCCCCGGACTAAAGGGGCTTAGGCGCGCAGGGCAGCCGTCAGCTGCGCCGCGGCGAGGCGCGGCTGCGGAGCAGAAGTGAAGGGGCGGGTGCGCGGGTCCGCGACCGCCTGGAGGGCCCACAAGGTCAGCGTGCGGGGGTTCATGCGCGCCTCCTGTGAGCGTAGAAGAAAGGCCGGCGGTGGCCGGTGCCGCGTTGAGGATACCGCGACACCGGCCACCAAAGAACGGACTGTCGTCCCTAGACGGTGGCGGTCACCTCGACGATGGCGCCAGCGGCCGCGTACGGAACCTCGTTGCCGTCGATGGCGACGCCGTCGACGGTGAGCGAGGCTCCCTTGCCACCGGAGTTGGTCACCTTGATGACGTACGTGGCTCCGCGCACCACGCGGCGCACCGTGTACTCGGCCACTTCAGCGCCGATGCACGGGTCGACAATGAGGCCGTCGTAACCCGGGCGCACGCCCAGCAGGTGCTGAGAGACCGCGACAAAGTTCCACGAGGCGGTGCCGGTCAGCCACGAGTTCTTGGCCTCGCCATGGCGGGCCGCGTCCTTGCCCGCGATCATCTGCGCGTACACGTAAGGCTCGGTGCGGTGGACCTCGGAGATCTCCTCGCGGTAGGCGGGGGCGATCTGCTTCCAGTATTCCCAGGCGTACTCGGCGCGGCCCACGACGGTCTCCGCGATGATCACCCAAGGGTTGTTGTGGCAGAAGATGCCCGCGTTCTCCTTGTAGCCCGGCGGGTAGGTCGTGACCTCGCCCAACTCGACGTGATACTCGGTGTAGGCGGGGTTGAGTAGCACAATGCCGTGCGGGGTGTTGAGGCGTTCGCGCACGGAGTCCAGCGCCTTGACGGCCTTGCCATCCTCGACGCCGATGCCGCCCATGACGCAGTAGCCCTGCGGCTCGATCCAGATTTGGCCGTCCTGCGTCTCGTGGGTGCCCACCTTGTTGCCAAAGTAGTCGTAGGCACGCAAGAACCACTCGCCGTCCCAGCCGTGCTCGGTGACCGCGGCCTTCATGTTCGCGATCGCAGCCTGTGCGCGGTCGACCTCCTCCGAGTCCCCCCGGCGGCGCGCGAGTGCCACATACTCCGGGCCGATCGCGCAAAACATGCCCGCGATAAAGATCGACTCGGCAACGCCGCCCGTGCGGTTGCCGGTGGTCTGGAAGGACTCACCGGGCTCGGTCGAGAAGCAGTTGAGGTTGAGGCAGTCGTTCCAGTCGGCACGGCCAATGAGCGGCAGGCCGTGCGGACCCGCGTTGTTCAGCGGGTGATCGAACGAGCGGCGCAGGTGCTCCATGAGCGTGGCGGCCTTGGACTCGTCGTTGTCGAACGGCACCATCTCGTCGAGGATGGCGAAGTCGCCGGTCTCCTTGACGTAGGCGGCCACACCAAGGATCAGCCACAGCGGGTCGTCGTTGAAGCCCGAGCCGAGCGTGTGATTGCCGCGCTTGGTGAGCGGCTGGTACTGGTGGTACGCCGAGCCGTCCTCGAACTGGGTCGACGCGATGTCGATGATGCGCTCGCGCGCACGCTCGGGCACCAAGTGCACAAAGCCCAGCAGGTCCTGCGAGGAGTCACGGAATCCCATGCCGCGACCCATGCCGGTCTCGAAGTAGGAAGCCGAACGCGACATGTTGTACGTCACCATGCACTGGTACTGGTTCCAGACGTTGACCGACCGGTCCAGGCGGGGGTCGCTCGAGGTCACGGTGTAGGAGCCCAGCAGCCCCTCCCAGTATTCGCCCAGCTCGGCAAAGGCAGCATCGGCCGCCTCGTTGCTCGAGAAGCGGTCGAGTAGTTCACGCGCGCCTGCCTTGTTGATGACGCCGGGCGACTCCCACTTGTCGTCGCGGTCGTTCTCGAGGTAGCCCAGGACAAAGGTGAAGGTCTTCGACTCGCCCGGCTCCAGGTCCGCCTTCACGTGATGCGAGGCGATCGGGTACCAGCCGGAGGCGATCGAGTTGCCCGACTTGCCGGCATGCGGCACCGCCGCCTCGTCGAAGCCATTGCCGAACCCCAGGAACGTGTCACGGTCGGTGTCGAAGCCCGCGAGCGGGGCGTTCACTCCGTAGACCGCGTAGTGGTCGCGACGCTCGCGGTATTCGGTCTTGTGGTAGATCGCTCCGTGAGCGACCTCGACCTCACCGATCGACAGATTGCGCTGGTAGTTGGTCTGGTCGTCCTCCGCATTCCACAGGCAGAACTCGAGGAAGGAGAACAGCGACACGGACTTGTCGACGTCGGTGTTGTTGGTCAGCGTGACCTGGTGAATCTCCGCGTTCGTGTCCACCGGCACAAAGAACAGCACCGACGCCTCAAGGCCGCCGCGCTCGCCCGTGATGCGCGTGTAGCCCATGCCGTGACGGGCCTCAAAACTGTCGAGCTCGGCCTTGTAGGGGCGGAACCCCGGGCTCCACACGTCGCCACCATCGTTGATGCTGAAGTAACGGCCGCCATCGTCAACAGGCACGTTGTTATAGCGGTAGCGCGTGAGGCGGCGCAGCTTCGCGTCGCGGTAGAACGAATAGCCGCCGCCCGTGTGCGAAATCAGCCCAAAAAACTCCTGTGCGCCCAGGTAATTGATCCACGGGTAAGGAGTGTGCGGGGTGGTGATGACGTACTCACGGGCTTCGTCGTCGAAGTGGCCGAACTGCATGGGCGGAGCCTTCCGATGGGCGGGTGTTCGCACCCATGATAGGGAGGAAATCGAAACGTTGCGACCCCGAGCTTCGAGCGTGTCTGTTTCGTGACCCATCACAGGTGAGGCTGAAGCGCCCGCTCGGCGGTGAGGGGTCCGGGGTAGGGATCGACGTCCCCCAGGATGGCGGTTCCCATGCCGAACCATCTGAAAGACCCAGACTTGCGGGGCGTCACCTTCGGCACGCCCGACCGGGCGACGCTTCAGTACCGCGTCGCCGTGATCGACGACGTGTGCGACGAGCACGGCGATCATGCTCGCTCACTGGGCATGCATTCCCGCTACCTGGGTCGCCTACCAGCGGCTGATCGACACCTACCGTCACCCCACCCGCGCCGCCTTCGCGGCACTCATCACGTCGCTGCACGGCTCAGCCCTGAGCTTCAGGAACATCACACACCACGTCGCCAGATCGATTCTCGAAGCCGGCAGATTCAGACCACAACTACAGCCTCATCTGTGAAGAGCCTGCTTCTTCGACCACGAGGTCCGAGAGCGCTGGATCCCACAACTCGGACAGACTCAGATATGGGAACGTTTGGCTCTCTTGTGCAGTTCCTGATGGCTCGCTAGTCTCGGCTCGACGCCACGCCGAGGTGGCGCGCACCGGCTTGTCGCGGACACTTCTGCGCGCAGTTTTCTGGCCCGCTTTTGTGACATTTGGGGGAAATAACGAAACCAAGGAGCCACTCTGGCAAGAGCGGTATGCGTTTGGGAGCTGTGGCGGGGCTGGCGCTCGCTGTGTCGCCTTACTCTGGGGTCGGTACCGCCCAGGCTGATGAGGCGTCACCCATGGAAGAGATCTCAGAGTCACTCGACTCTGACCTGCAGTGGGTTCTCATTACCGACAAGGAAATCTCAGCACACCTCGATGTGGGCGCGCCGGATTCGTCGCACCCTCTCGCTAGTCAAGGTCGAGCTGAGTCCGTTGACTTCGTGTTCGGCGATGAGGTGCTCTCAGTCGAACCGACGGCAGATCTCGAGGTCTACAAGGCAGTCAACGACGATGGCAGCATCATCTGGGACGTAGGTGTGGTGACAAGCCAGACACCCGAACTCGCGTCTAGTGGGTTCGCCGTGCCTCCGTCCAGCGCATGGAAGTACTACAACAGTGGCACTGGGAAGGTAGAAACGGGCACCTGGAAGCGCCAGTGGTGGACGACGATCAACAAAGCGAACAACTACACGGCTAACGGCGCGACGCGCGACTACTACCGCATCTGCGGAAAGGTTCAGGCGTCGGTGCTGACCGACAAAGTAAACGGAAACGTAAGCGGCTTCGACCAGGCTTGGATCGAGTTCGACCGAAACTCCGATTGGCCGTCATCGACCGCCTCCACCGAGTTCGAAGAGCAACTGCCAACAGACTCAATCGATGGCAAAGCCAATCAGACAATCAGTGTCGGCTTCAAGACCGGGCTATCGGTGACACTCGGAAAGGCTCCATTAACAGTCTCGGGCTCATATGAGTCCACCTATACGGGTACCCTTTCGTCTGCACTGGAGTCGTGGCACCCCGTTCAGCGTTCCGAAGCAGGGTCGGGCGGCGTGATGTGGTGCTACTACAAGGTCAACACGGACGGCAAAGCCGTGGAGTTCAACGGCTCGAAGACGATGACCGCTCGCAGCAGCATCCACACGGGTTCTTACGCCACACCCGGAACGTGGACAATCAAGACCGGCCAACGCGACAGAGCACACGGTACGAGTTGTCCGAACCAGTAAAGTTGGGCCTGCTTGCTATAGCGATCGCCTTCGCTATAGCAAGCGGGCTGGCAATTGCTACGTTGCCAAGAGACCCGATTGCGGAACAGACGACGGGCTTCAGCACCACAAGTTTCGCGTCGTTTGAAGTCGAATGCCCCGACACAATCGTCAGTGCGTTGACTGGATGGGAAGACTCGGAGACGCAGCCCGGCGTTCAGTGCCTCGAAGTGCCGCTAGCACCAGGTACACCCGCGGTACGAGTCACACTCACTGGCGCCTCTCCGGAGGTGGGCCAAGTCCCGGTGCTGTTCCTCGGCGGCGGCCCCGGCGTCAGCAACTCGGGAACACTCGTCTCCTTCGCAAGCCCTACACAACTCGCACCCCGCACTTGGATCGCAATCGACGACGCGTCAACGGGTTCTGGTCGCGGCGCTTGTGGCAAGCGAGGCGTCGACTTGGCGGTCGAGCACGCCGGAGAGACGAAAGCGGTGTTCTCATCCGCTTGGGCGGAGTGCGTTGGACACGGGTATGGCGGCCAAGATCGGTTCAGCGCTGCGGAAGAGATCGAGAACGTGTTGACCGAACTGGGCGTTGAGACTGTCGACCTTGCCAGCTACTCATATGGCGCGACGCTCGCGGACACGCTAATTTCACGGCGCCACATTGACGTCAGGAGGGCTGTGCTGGACGCGTACTTGGGCGCCGAAGTTCCCGTGCAAGAAAGGGCAGCCATGTGGACGCAAGCCATAGAGCACGAGGCAACGCGCTTGGAGTCTTGGTGCAGCGAAGACGAGGAATGCACACGATTGGGGATCTCGTCTCAGTTGCGCGACAGCGGCCTAAACGGGTTCCTCCAAAAAACGGGCCGGTCCCGGGCAACCTTGGGCAGCACCGATGAGGTGGTCTCGCAGGACCTTATACACGAGGCAACGCTTGCCACACTCGCACATCCCCACTTGCGTTCTACATGGGCAGCGGCGGCAGCCGCCGCAGTCAACGACGGCGACGGTTCTGGGATCTACTCGCTTGGAATGAGCTCAGCCCTCGGCCATGATGCTGGCGCGTACTTCGGGTTCCTCTGCGCGGACCTCGACCTCGAAGGGCTTGGCCGTGGAATCGAGTCCGCCGCGAGTTTGTCGGACACCTTCCTGTCTTGGTTCGCAATGTGCGATGTCATGTCCCCCGTGCGGCCATCCGCTGACGACGAGGGGCCCCCGGCATCAAGTGGCGGCCAAGGAGAACAACGCACGTTGATTCTGCTCATGGGCGCGACCGGAGACTTCCTCAGCCCTCCAGCGTTCTCCGAGGACTTGGAGATCGACGGGGCCGACGTGCATCGGTGCATCGTTGAGGCCGCCGGGCACACGAGCCTTCAAGAACCGCGGTCCCACGACGTCCAGCTCGAGTTCCTCGCTACTGGGGCACTGCCACAAGCACAGGAAGGCCTGTGCCTTTGATCAACGTCATGCATTGGCTCGGCAGTCTGGCGTGGTTCGCGCTGCTATGCGGTACTGCCGCCGGGGCCTTGACGTGGGCCGTTCTGAGGACTTCGGCGTCCCTGCGGGGACGACCGACCACGCGCTCCCTGGTGAGCACCCCGATTGCAGTCACCGCTACGACCGTCGTGAGCGTCAGCATCCTGGGGGTGCGACCAGGCGACTCGCGGCAGTTCCCCGCCCGCGGCACCCCCGTCGACTGGACCTGGCGCTGGCTCGGTGACGTTCCCGACGTGCTGGGAGCGAACCTCCTCCATGACTACACGGCCGCTATTGCGTTCCTTAACTTCACGTTCTTCTTTGTTTGGGCGATCGCCGTGAGATGGGCCCTGGGTCCGGCGCGGAGGGCTGCGGCGTTTAGCGCCATTGTGTTGCTCCCCCTCTGCCTCGAGATGGCGCAGCTCTATCCGTTCGGCGGAACACCCGCCATGACGGACGCGTGGACGAACATCCTCGGCGGCATGACGGGGCTTCTCGTGTGGGAAGCCGCGACGCGGTTCACCGCTGCACGCAGGCACCCACTCAACTAACCCACGCGGCGCCGCGCCGACCACCGAATCGGCCACCGGAGTCTCCGCCCGGAACGCTGTCTCTGTCGACAACAGCGCTCCACCTGCAAGGCATGACCAATGTGGCTCTTTGCAGTTGACGGTGTAGCGCCCGCTCGGCGGTGAGGGGTCCGGGGTAGGGATCGACGTCCCCCAGGATGGAGGTTCCCATGCCGAATCATCTGAAAGACCCAGACTTGCGGGGCGTCACCGTCGGCACGCCCGACCGGGCGACGCTTCAGTACCGCGTCGCCGTGATCGACGACGTGTGCGACGAGCACGGCGATCACGCTCGCTCACTGGGCATGCATTCCCGCTACCTGGGTCGCCTACCAGCGGCTGATCGATTCTCGAAGCCGGCAGATTCAGACCACAACTACAGCCCCATCTGTGAAGAGCCTGCGTCGTGACCCACTACGGCCCTACGGGCCCGGACGGCCGATGCGCTCGCAGCCCCCGCATCGGCCCTGCACTGGGCAGGGGGGCCAGCACGGCGTGGGTGCTGGCTAGGCGCGCACGCTCGTGCCCGGTAGCGTGGCGTCATGCTGCTCAGTGACAGAGACATTCGCGCCGAGATCGAGGCCGGCCGCGTGGCCCTGGACCCGTGGGACCCCTCGATGATCCAGCCATCCTCGGTGGACGTGCGGCTCGACAAGTACTTCAGGGTGTTCGACAACCACAAGTACGCGGCGATCGACCCGTCGATTGACCAGCCCGAACTCACCCGGCTGGTCGACATCACCGACGGGCCGTTCGTGCTCCATCCCGGCGAGTTTGTGCTCGGCTCAACCTACGAGTCCGTCACGTTGCCAGACGACATTGCCGCGCGCCTGGAAGGCAAGTCCTCGCTCGGCAGGCTGGGACTGCTCACCCACTCCACCGCAGGCTTCATCGACCCAGGCTTCGAGGGCAACGTCACCCTGGAACTGTCGAACACCGCGACGCTGCCCATCAACCTGTGGCCCGGCATGAAGATTGGCCAACTGTGCTTCTTCAGGCTGTCCTCGCCCGCCGAGCACCCCTACGGGTCGGACGCCTACGGCTCGCGCTACCGCGGCCAGCGTGGCCCCACGGCTTCCAAGAGCCACGTGAACTTCCACCGCATCGACGTGTAGGGCACTACCCCCACACCAGGACGCAAGCCAGCCCGTGCATCGGCGCTATGCTGGCCGGACACGACAGGGGAGCGCTTCCCGTCGGCCGTGCTCGCGCATCGGCCGTATTGCTGGGAGTCAGAGCGCTGAGAGTGCGGAACCGCCGCAGACCCTCGAACCTGATCCGGGTGATACCGGCGTAGGGAGTCGAGTCTCGTCCCCTCCTGCACTGGGAGGTTCACCCATGCGCATCGCGCGCACCACCACCATCGCGGCGCTCGCCGCTTCCACGCTCGCCCTCGCGGCATGCTCCGCCGACGCCGACCCCGCCGAGCCGACGGGCACCGTGAGCCCCACCGGCGAGGCAGCCGGGGCCACCACTGCGGCGCCCGACCTTGAGGGCACCGAGGTCACGATCGTCACGCACGATTCGTTCTACGTGCCCGACGAGGTAGTCGCGGACTTCGAGGAGTCCACCGGCATCACCGTCGAGATCGCCGCCCCTGGCGACGCCGGCTCGCTCGTCAACCAGCTGATCCTCACCAAGGACGCACCCCTGGGTGACGTGGTCTACGGCATCGACAACACCTTCGCGTCCCGCGCCCTCGACGAGGGCGTGTTCGCCGACTACACGTCGCAGGCGCCCGCCGCCGCTGACGCCGCCGCGTACGCCATCCCCGGGTCGAGCGCGCTGACGGCGATCGACTACTCAGACGTGTGCGTCAACTACGACCTCGCGTGGTTCGAGGACAACGGTGTGCAGGCGCCCACGAGCCTCGCGGACCTGTCCGACCCGCAGTACGCGGGCCTGCTGTCGACCACGAACCCCGCCACCTCCTCCCCCGGCCTGGCGTTCCTGTTGGCCACCGTCGCCGAGTTTGGCGAGGACGGCTGGCAGGACTTCTGGAGCGCGATGCGCGAGAACGAGGTGCGCGTGACGGCCTCGTGGTCGGATACGTACTACACCGACTTCTCTGCCCCCAACTACGGCGGCGACTACCCGTTGGTGCTGTCGTACGCCTCGTCTCCGCCGTCCGAGGTGATCGACGGCGAGCCCACCACCGCAGCCCTGCTCGACACCTGCTTCCGTCAGGTCGAGTACGCGGGCGTGCTCGAGGGCGCTCAGAATCCCGCTGCCGCCCAGGCGGTCGTCGACTGGATGCTGTCGGACGACTTCCAAGCTGCGCTGCCGGAGAACATGTACGTGTACCCCGTGTCCGAGCAGGTGGAGATCCCCGCGGACTGGGCCGAGTACGCGCCACTGTCCGAGGACCCGCACACGCTCGACCCGCAGGTGATCTCGGACAACCGCGACGAGTGGATCGAGACGTGGACCTCGCTGGTCCTGAACTAGTCACTCGCACGTCCTGATGCCGAGGAACGTCATGAGTGCTCGCGACCTGCGCCGCCACCTGTCGTGGTGGGGCGTGGCCGCGCTGCCGCTGGCGTTCCTCGGCATTCTCTTTCTGTGGCCGCTGGCGACCGTCCTGGCACGGGGCCTGTGGGACGGCGGCTTTGACTGGGCGGGCACCTGGGCCGTCGTGGTCGACCCGCGCACGGCCGATGCGGCCCTCACCACCCTGGGGCTCGCGGCACTGGGAACAGTGGGCTCCCTGGCGATGGGGGTGCCCGCCGCGTACGTCCTGTACCGCTTGCGCTGGCGTGGGCAGGCCACCGTCCGGGCCCTCGCGACCGTGCCGTTCGTGCTGCCCACCATCGTGGTCGCCACGGCCTTCACTGCGCTGTTGGGCCGCTCGGGCCCGCTGGGCTTTCTCGGCTGGGACCAAAGCGTGTGGGCCATCGCGCTCGCCATGGTGTTCTACAACACGTCCGTCGTGATGCGGATCGTCGGAGGCACGTGGGCCGGGCTCGATCCCCGTACGGCCGATGCGGCCCGCACCCTTGGCGCCAACCGTCGCCAAGCCTGGTGGCACGTGACGGTCCCGGCTTTGGTGCCAGCGCTCGCCTCTGCGGCGTCCGTGGTGTTCCTGTTCTGTGCCACCTCTTTTGGGGTGGTGCTCGTGTTGGGCGGCACCCGCATCAACACCCTCGAGACCGAGATCTGGTTGCAGGTCAACCAGTTCCTCGACATGCGCGCCGCGGCCGTGCTGTCGATCCTGCAGCTGGTGTTCGTCGTGGGCATCCTGGGGGTGTCCGCGTGGGCGCGCAGGCGTCGCGAGCGCGTGTTGGGCAACCGCACCATCGACGGGACGCGGGCCGCCACCGCGCGCGACGTGGGCGTGATGGTGCCGGTGCTGGTGGGCCTCGGCCTGCTGCTCGCCGCTCCGCTGTGGGCGTTGGTGTCGAGGTCGCTGCGCACCGCCGAGGGATTCGGCCTCGACAACTATGTGGCACTGTTCACCGACCCGCCTCGCGCCGTTCTGCCCGTGAGCGTGTGGCAGGCGACCCTCAACTCGCTCACGACGGCGGCGATCGCCGCGACCATCGCCACAGGGCTGGGGCTCATCGTGGCGTCCCTGCTCGCGCGGCGTGGCCGCAAAGCCGCCGTGCTCGATGCCGTCGTCATGCTTCCCCTGGGGGTGAGCGCCGTCGTGGTGGGCCTTGGCATGCTGCTGACGCTCAACCGCACCGTGCTGGGCGTGGACCTGCGCGGCTCGTGGTGGCTCGTGCCCATGGCCCAGGCGGTGGTCGCGCTGCCACTCGTGGTGCGCACCCTCGTGCCGCCCGCCCGCGCGATCGATCCGCGCATGAAGGCCGCTGCAGGCACCTTAGGCGCGGGCCCTGCCCGCGTGTGGGCGCAGGTGGAATGGCCGATCCTGCGGCGGCCCTTTGGTCTTGCGCTCGGCTTTGCCTTTGCCATCTCGATGGGCGAGTTTGGGGCGACGTCGTTTCTGGCGCGTCCCGACCGCCCCACGCTGCCCACCGCGATCTACCGGCTCCTCGGGAGGCCCGGCGCCGAGAACTTGGGGATGGCCTTCGCGGCCGCCGTCCTACTGGCTTTGCTGACCGCGTCCGTGATGATGGTGTCCGAACGGTTGCGGACGCCCCTGGGAGGAGACCTATGAGCGGCTTGCACGTGAAGGACCTGGTGGTCCACTACGGCGGCGCGCACCCCGTGACCGCCGTTGACTCCGTGACGCTCAGCGTCGCACCGGGCGAGACGGTCGCACTGTTGGGACCGTCGGGTTGCGGCAAGTCCTCGCTCCTGGGCGCGGTGGTGGGCACGGTGGCGACCACGTCGGGGTCCGTGACCTGGGATGGCGTCGACGTCACCCACACCCCCGTGCACCGGCGGGGCTTTGGCCTCGTGTTCCAAGATGGCCAACTGTTTCCCCACCGCTCCGTGGCGCGCAATGTGTCGTTTGGTCTCGAAATGGCGGGCCTGCCCGAGGCGCAGCGGCGCTCACGGGTCGACGAGTTGCTCGCCTTGGTGGGTCTCGAGGGTCTGGGGTCGCGCCCCGTGACCGACCTGTCCGGCGGGCAGCGCCAGCGCGTCGCGCTCGCGCGGTCGCTTGCGCCTCAGCCGCGCCTGCTCGCGCTCGACGAGCCGTTGTCGGCCCTCGATGCCGAGCTGCGCGGGCGGCTCGCCATCGAGGTGCGCGAGATCCTCGCCGCCGCGGGAACGGCCGCGCTGGTGGTCACCCACGACCCCGCCGAGGCATCGGTCATGGCCACTCGCGTGCTCCGCATGCGAGACGGCCGCCTGCTCTAACCCCCCCCCCCGCTTCCCGTCAAATGGATCCATTTTCATCGTGTGGGAGCCGCCCCTGTCCCGTCAAATGGATCCATTTGACTCGTGAGGGGGTGAGTCGAGAGAGAGCAGGTCAGCAGGCGCAGGCGATGGCGCCACCGGTGGGCGACACGGGCGCGGTGAGAGGATCGGGCAGGCGGGTGGCGTCAACCGTCACGCCGTCGACCACGGCTTCCACCGCGAGGCCTTCGCGCGCCCAGTACTCGAAGCCGCCGATCATCTCTTTCACGGCGTACCCGAGCTGCGAGATGATCAGACCGGCGCGGGTGGCACCATTGCATCCGGGCCCCCAGCAGTACACGACAAACTGCGTGCCCGCGGGGTAGTCGGGGATGCGTGCGGCCATGTCGGGCTTGGGCATGTGGATCGCACCGCGGGCATGGCCCTGCTGCCACGCAACCTCATCGCGGGTGTCGATCAAGACAAAGCCGGGTGCGCCACCCGCGAGCGCGGCAGCGACATCGGAGGGGTCCGTCTCGAATGCGAGCCGCGCACGGAAGTGGGCCGCGGCGGAGGCGGTATCGACAACAGAATCACCCATGGCGCCAACCTAAGCCCGTGCCTTGGTGCCTGTCACGAGAAGACCGGCACCCGCATCGGCCGTCCTTCCCCGCCCCTCACAAGGAAAATGGATCCATTTGACGGGACGGGAGCGGCGCCCACACGAGGAAAATGGATCCATTTGACGGGGAGGGGGAGGGTTGAGCGCCCTACACTCAACTTTGGTCGCGCCGACTTGACAGCACACCCATCGCGTGGATACTTGAGCGTAGGCGGCTCAACTTCGGAGTCGGCAACTGTCAGCGGCCCCGGCCGCATCACAAGGAGGAACGAATATGTCTCGTGCAGTAGGCATCGACCTGGGAACCACCAACTCGGTGGTGTCCGTCCTGGAGGGCGGCGAGCCCACCGTCATCGCGAACGCCGAGGGCGCCCGCACCACCCCCTCGGTGGTCGCGTTCTCGACTACCGGAGAGGTACTGGTGGGCGAGATCGCCAAGCGCCAGGCCGTCACCAACGTCGACCGCACCATCGGCTCGGTGAAGCGTCACATGGGCACCGACTGGTCGCAGGAGATCGACGACAAGAAGTACACCGCGCAGGAGATCAGCGCCCGCATCCTGGGCAAGCTCAAGCGCGACGCCGAGGACTACCTGGGCGAGAAGGTGACCGATGCGGTCATCACCGTCCCCGCCTACTTCAACGACGCCGAGCGCCAGGCCACCAAGGACGCCGGTGAGATCGCGGGCCTGAACGTCCTGCGCATCGTCAACGAGCCCACCGCCGCGGCCCTCGCCTACGGCCTGGACAAGGGCAAGGAAGACGAGCTCATCCTGGTGTTCGACCTGGGTGGAGGCACCTTCGACGTGTCGCTGCTCGAGGTGGGCAAGGACGAGGACAACTTCTCCACCATCCAGGTGCGCGCCACCGCCGGTGACAACCGCCTGGGCGGCGACGACTGGGACCAGCGCGTTGTTGACCACCTCATCAAGGAGGTCAAGAACGCCGAGGGCATCGACCTGGGCAAGGACAAGGCCGCCGTGCAGCGTCTGCGCGAGGCCTCGGAGCAGGCCAAGAAGGAGCTGTCGAGCGCGACCAGCACCAACATCTCGCTCCAGTACCTCTCCATTGGCGAGAACGGCCCCGTCCACCTGGATACCCGCCTGACCCGCGCCCAGTTCCAGCAGATGACGCAGGACCTCATCGAGCGCACCAAGGCCCCCTTCCACCAGGTCATCAAGGACGCTGGAATCAAGCTGTCCGACATCGACCACGTGGTGCTCGTGGGCGGCTCGACCCGCATGCCCGCCGTGACCGACGTGGTCAAGGAGCTCACCGGTGGCCAGGAGCCCAACAAGGGCGTCAACCCCGACGAGGTCGTGGCCGTGGGCGCTGCCCTGCAGGCCGGCGTCATCAAGGGTGAGCGCAAGGACGTGCTGCTCATCGACGTGACCCCGCTGAGCCTGGGCATCGAGACCAAGGGCGGCGTGATGACCACCCTGATCGAGCGCAACACCGCCATCCCGACCAAGTCGTCGGAGGTCTTCTCGACCGCCGAGGACAACCAGCCCTCCGTGCTGGTGCAGGTCTACCAGGGTGAGCGTCAGTTCGCCCGCGACAACAAGCTGCTGGGCACCTTCGAGCTGGGCGGCATCGCACCGGCCCCGCGCGGCGTGCCGCAGATCGAGGTCACTTTCGACATCGACGCCAACGGCATTGTGCACGTGGGCGCCAAGGACCGTGGCACCGGCAAGGAGCAGTCCATCACCGTGACCGGCGGCTCGGCCCTGAGCAAGGACGACATCGAGCGCATGGTCAAGGACGCGGAGGAGCACGCGGAGGAGGACAAGAAGCGTCGCGAGGACGCCGAGACCCGCAACAGCGCCGAGACCTTCGCCTACTCGACCGAGAAGATCCTCTCCGAGAACGAGGACAAGGTCCCCGCGGAGGTCGCCGACGACGTGAAGAGCGCGATCGCCGACGTGAAGACCGCCCTCGAGGGTGACGACGTCGCCGACATCAAGGCCAAGCACGACGTGCTCGTCGAGAAGGCCCAGAAGATCGGTGAGGCCGTGTACGCCTCCCAGCAGGCCGATGCGGCGGCTGGCTCCGAGGGTGACGCACCTTCGGGCGACAGCACCGACGCTGGTCAGGACGATGTGGTCGACGCCGAGATCGTCGACGACGAGGACGACAAGAAGTAAAGCGCCGAGGGCGGCGGAGCGGGCTTGCGCCCGCCCCGCCGCCTCCGTCGCACGTGGAGGAATGTGATGACTCAGAACACCCCCAACCCCGAGCCGTCCGAGGGCGAGGATCCGCTGGCTGACGCCGAGCGCATCGTCAACGAGGCTGCCGCCGAACTGGGCGACATCGACGCCGACGAGCAGCGCGCCGCCGAGGCCATCGAGCAGGCCGAGCTCAAGGCGGCCGAGCACCTTGCGGACCTGCAGCGCCTGCAGGCCGAATACGTCAACTACCGCAAGCGCGTTGACCGCGACCGCGAGGCCACCTCCGAACTCGCCACCACCAAGGTGATTGAGTCGCTCATGCCGGTGCTCGACGACATCGCCGGCGCCCGCGAGCACGGCGACCTGGACACGGACAGCCCGTTCAAGTCCATCGCGACCAAGCTCGAGGACGCCCTGGGCCGCCTGGGCTGGTCCAGCTTTGGCGCGAAGGGCGACGAGTTCGACCCGCAGATTCACGAGGCACTCATGTCTCAGCCCTCGACCGAGGTCGAGGTTCCCACCGTTCAGCAGGTGGCCCAGCCCGGCCACCGCGTGGGTGAGCGCGTGATCCGTCCCGCACGGGTCATCGTCGCCCAGCCCGAGTAACACGCACGACGGCCCGCAAGGCCCGAAAGGAGGCGCCCGGTGACCAGCCAGGATTGGTTTAGCAAGGACTTCTACGCGACGCTGGGCGTCTCCAAGGACGCCACGCCCGAGGAGATCAAGAAGGCGTACCGCAAGCTCGCTCGCGACCTGCACCCCGACCGCAACCCCGACGACAAGGCTGCGGAGTCGCGCTTCAAAGAGGTGGGCGAGGCGTACAACGTCTTGTCCGACAAGGAGCAGCGCCAGCAGTACGACGCGATCCGCACCATGGGCGGTGGCGGTCCGCGGTTCCAGGCGGGTGGCCCCGGCGGCGCCGGCTTCGAGGACGTGTTCTCGAACATGTTTGGCGGCGGAGGTGCCCGCCCCTCGGGCGGCCAGCAGTACCGCGCGCAGGGCTTCGAGGACATGCTGGGCAACCTCTTTGGAGGCGGCGGCTTCCAGCGCGGTCCCCAGAAGGGCTCCGACATCGCCGCCGCGACGGAGGTGAGCTTCCGGCAGGCCGCGGAGGGCGAAACCATCACCCTGCGCACCGCCACGGGCGACGTCACCACTCGCCTTCCCGCGGGAGTCAAGGACGGCCAGAAGATTCGCCTGCGCGGCAAGGGACGTCCCAGCGCCAACGGCGGCGAGCCCGGCGACCTGATCCTGACGGTGCACGTCGCGCGCCACCCCGTGTTCACCATGGCGGGCAAGAACCTCCAGTTGGCCCTGCCCGTCAGCTTCGATGAGGCCGCCTTGGGTGCCACCGTCGAGGTTCCGACCCTCGACGGCACACGGGTCAAGGTCAAGATTCCCGAAGGTACCGCCTCGGGCGCCGTGCTCCGGGTCAAGGGCCGTGGCCTGGCCACCAAGGACGGGCAGGGCGACCTGCTCGTCACCGTCACGGTGGACGTTCCCAAGTCGCTCACTCGCAAGGCGCGCGAGGCGCTCAAGGCCTTCGCCCTCGCGGAGGGCTCGTACGATCCACGCAAGGACTTCTACAAGGAAGCCGCCAAGTAGTAGGGCCGATGCGCCGGCTGGCACTACGGTGGCGCTCACCAGGGTAAGGAGGCAGGCACATGGAACAGCCCGACGTCGACGAGCCAGTTTTCCTCATCTCTGCCGCAGCCGAACTCGCGGGCATGCACGCCCAGACCCTTCGCCAGTACGACCGGCTGGGACTCGTGGTGCCGCGTCGGCGGGCCGGCGGCGGACGTCGCTATTCACTGCGCGACCTCGCCACGCTGCGCGAGATCCAGCGCATGAGTCAGGACGAGGGCATCAACCTTGCGGGGATCGCCCGCATCCTCACCCTGCAAAAGCAGGTGGACCGCCTTCAGGCGGAGGTCGCCAAGTTGCGCCCTCGCGCAGACGTGGGTTCTCGCGTCTTCACCACCGGACCCAGCGGGTCTGTTGTCATCGTTGAGCGGGGCCGCCGCGTGAGCCGCGATGAGGGCCGTTCGCTCGTCGTGTGGCGCGGCAACACCGTTTCGTGACCTCCCCCATACAATAGGTGCAATGACCATTGTGTGGGTCTCGAGAAAAGGAGTGCTGATGGGACGGGAAGATCGCCTGTCGCGGCTCGTCGAGTACATTGTCGACAAAGGCAACGTGACGATCGACCAAATCGTCGAGGATTTTGGCACGTCTGCTCCCACCGCCCGGCGAGACCTGGACGCACTGGCATCCCAACAACTTGTCACGCGCACGCGTGGCGGAGCGATGGCCAACGCCGCCACTGGCGACGTTCCCATGCGCTACCGGGTGACCAAGAATGCTCGCCAGAAGCACGCGATCGCACTGCGAGCACTCGACTTGGTTGAGCCCGGCACCGTGGTGGCGTTCAACGGCGGCACCACCACGACGGCGATCGCCTACGAGTTGGGAATCCTCGCGGCCTCTGACGTCCGCTTCGAACAGAGCCCGACCACCGTTGTCACCAACGCGATCAACATTGCCAACGACCTCACGGTGCGACCCCAACTGCGCATTGTCGTCCTGGGAGGCGTGGCACGCTCGCGGTCGTACGAGCTGATTGGCCCGCTGACCAACTTGTTCTTGCCAGAGATCACCATCGACACCCTGTTCCTGGGCGTCAATGCGTTGGATCCCAAGCGGGGAGTGTTCACCCACGACGAGGGTGAGGCCGCCGTCAACGCGGCCCTCGTCGGCATCGCCAAGCGCACCGTCGCGGTGGCAGACACCTCCAAGTTCAGCGCCACGGCGTTTGCCCGGATTTGCGCCATCGACGCTATCGACGCCGTCCTCACCACCCGTGACGCCCCTGCTGACGGCCTTCGTCAGCTCGAAGCACACGGCGTCGAGGTCATCGTCGCCGACGAGTCCTGAACACACTGAAGCGCCGGGGACTTGCGCTGCCAGCGGCAGCTCACGTCCCCGGCGCTTGAGCGTCGAGTATCAGCCCTTCACGGCACCAGCAGCGAGCCCTGCCTGCCAGTAGCGCTGGAGTCCGAAGAACAGGATGATCAGCGGCAGCACACCCAGCAGGGCGCCCAGCATGACTGCGCCCTTCTCAGGGGCGAAGTAGCTCATCATGCCGTAGAGGCCGAGCGTGACCGGTTTGAGCTCAGGCGACGACACCATCATCAGTGGCAGCAGGAAGTTGTTCCACGTCGCCACAAAGATGAACAGGAAGATCGTCACCATCGCCGGTGCGAGCAGGCGCAACACCATCGTGAAGAAGATGCGAGCCTCTCCCGCCCCGTCAACGCGTGCCGCCTCGATGAGTTCTCGAGGAACAGACGCCTGTGCGTACACGACGCCCAGGAACAACCCGAACGGCGAGACACACGAGGGGATGATGATCGCCCAGGCAGTGTTCGTGAGGCCCATGGAGTGGAACACGATGTACAACGGCACGGTCAGGATGGCGATGGGGAGTAGCAGGCCTCCCATGGCCGCACCCGACAACACTCGCCGGCCCGGGAAGCGGAAGTGGGTGATCGCGTAGCCGGCCATCACCGAGATGAGCGTGCCCACCACCGCCGCCGTCGTCGAGTAGAACAACGAGTTGCCTACCCAGCGCCAGAAGTACCCTTGGGTCCAGGACATGAGGCTGTGATAGTTGGTGCCCAGGTTGTTGTCGGCAAACCACATGCCAAAGCTGGTCGACAGGTCGGCATTGCTCTTGGTCGAGGCGAACACGACCCAGAGCACCGGAACGAGGAAGTACACCAGGCACACGCCGAGGACGACATAGGTGATGACCCTCGTTGACTTGGTGGGGCCCGTGGCGGACGGCTGGCGTCCCTTGAGTCGCGTCATCGTCGGCTCCCTACACGCTGAACCAGAACATAGATGGCGGCCAGGACCGCGGCAATGAGCGCCATCATGAGCGAGATCGCCGATGCAGGCCCAGATCCGGACGGTGTGACGGTGCCCATCATCGAGTTGTAGGCCATCATCATCGGCGTGAAGTCCTTACCCATCCAGGGGTTTGCAGTCTCCATCACCGACGGCTCGTTGAACAATTGAATGGTGCCGATGATCGACAGCAAGACGGTCAATGTGGCAGCTCCGCGCAGCATGGGAATCTTGATGCGCGTGGCCACCTGCCAGCCCGACGCTCCATCGACCCTCGCGGCCTCGTAGAGCTCTTGCGGAATGGCTTGAAGTGCGGCCAGGAATACCAGCATGTTGTAGCCGGTGTACGTCCACGTCGTCATATTCGCCATCGACGCCAAAATCGTTCCGGGAGCCATGAAGTCGGTGCCCGCAGGCAGATAGTCCATGAACGGTGACAGCTCTGGCGTGTAGAGGTAGAGCCACATCATTGCGGCAATAATCCCGGGGATGGCGTAGGGCAGGAAGTACGACAGCCGGAAGAACCCCACCCGGCGAATCACGACCGAGTCGAGCAGCAGTGCGAGTGCCAGCGCCACTCCGATCATGATCGGAATCTGGAACAGTGCATAGAGCACCACGCGGCCCATGCCGGTCCAGAAGGCCGAGGAGGTGGCAACGGCGGCGATGTTGTCGAACCCCACGAAGGTGTCGACGAGCTCTCCACCGCCATAGAGATCTGTGCCGGCCGGCACCTGGGCGAAGAATGCCTCCTTGATCGACACAAGGATGGGCACCAGGAACACCAGGGCGAACAGCACGGCGAACGGTGCCGCAAACATCCATCCGTAGCGCGCTTCCCGGCGCCGGTTCGAGCCCGAGCGCTGACGCGCGCCCACCCGCCGCCGGTTCCCGCCGCCGGGGGCGGAGCTCAGCTCCACCCCCGGCCGGTTCGATGCTCGCATGGGATTATTCCGCGACCGGGAGGCCCAGGTTCGTCAGTGCGGTGACGGAGTCGGCCTGTGCGGTTTCGAAGATGTCGATGACGTCCGCAGTACCTGCGGCGACTTCATCGGCCTTCTGGTTCATGGTCGACAGCGTGAGGAATCCGGGCGAGTACACGAAGTCAGGGTTGAGGTTCGCGTTCGCGGCCTGGAACTCAGCCATCACGTCCTGGCCGCCGAACTGCCGTGCCATCTTCTCGGGCGTCTCGACGGAAGCGTCGGCGGCAACCAGCAGTCCCTGGGTGGCGAGGTCGTCCACCTGGGTGTTGAACCAGTTGTTGAACTCCATGGCCTGCTCGGGGTACTCGCAGCCCGACATCACAGCAACGCCAGATCCACCGTCGGGACCGGACATCACGCCCGCCCCGAAGTCGGGCAGCTGGGCGACGCGCCACTGGCCCTCAGCGTCAGTGCCATCGAGCGGGTCAAGCATGAAGCCGGCCTCCCAGGCGGGGCCGATGTGGCCGACCAGCTGGCCGTCAACGAGAGCCTGCGTGAAGCCATCGCCCCAGCGCTGGCCCACGTACACGGACTCGTCGTCGAGCATGGTCTGCCAGAAGTCAGCCACCTGCTGGGTGCCTTCGCCCACAGTGTCGACCGCCCATCCGGCGTCGGTAGCCGTGTACCACGCGTCACCCGCAGCGGCCGCCTGGCCGGACAGCCAGTTCTGTGCCTCGTCGGGAGTGAAGGCTGCGATGTACTTGCCGTCCTCAGCTGCGGTCGCGGCGGCTTCCGTGAAGTCGTCCGCGGTGGTCGGAACCTCCAGGCCGAGCTCTTCAAAGGCCGCCTCGTTGTAGAAATACACCAGTGGGCCGGTGTCCTGGGGAAGGCCAACCTGGCTGCCTCCCACTGCCATCGCGTTAAAGGCGCCCTCGGCGAAGTTGCTCGCGTACTGGCCGCTGAAGTCAGTGACGTCCTGCAGCAGACCCTTGACCCACATGTCGGGGACCTCGGAGTAGCCGACCTGGGCGAGGCAAGGTCCCACACCCGCATTGATGTCGGTCTCGAGCTTGAGGGTCATCTCCGCGGACGCACCGTCAAACTTGACCGGGTTGACCTGGATGTCAGGGTTGTCGGCGTTCCATCGGTCGACGATCTCCTGAACCGTCACCATGCCCTCACCGTCGGGCAGACGGTGCAGGTAGGTGAGCTCGATGGGCTCGCTGGTTACCTGGTCGGTGGCTTCAGGGGTGTCGGTCGGCTCTTCTGCGGGGGCAGAGCAGGCGGTGAGGGCCAGCGCCGTGGCACTGACGGCGGTCACCGTCGCGATCGCGCGTCCTTTGTTTGACTTCGTCATGGTGTTTCTACTCGCCTTCGAGGAGATGGCCCGCGAGGGTGGTGCGGGGGCGATCAGTCGTCGCCTACTTGCAACTATACGATAGATTCAGAGCGGTTTTGATCACTATTGCGCATCGATCCAGACGGACTGGTAGCCAGGCACCTCGATCTCCCGCTCAGGGAACGGCCCCGACAGCACCGTCCGCACCGCATCGGCCGTGCTGTTGTAAGCAAAGACCTGCCTGGTATTCGGGTACCAGGCGCACTCGACACGCGGGTCCGAGGACCATCCGAGATGGTCCGCCTGAGTCTCGCGCCCCGCAGCCCAGTAGATAGCCCGGTGCAGCACGCGTGCGTTGTCGGCACTGTAGGGAAGACCCGCCGCGTACACGGCACGGCCCTGGCCGTAGAAGTTCACCGCGAGGTCGACGCTGGAGTCACGGAACTGCAAGACGGTCGCGCCGTCCGCAGGAGCGCTCACGGCACCCACCCCCTGTCCCCTGTCGAACGTGCCCCCGGTGCCTGCGAGGATCCAGTGGTCGCGATCTTCAACGGTATAGCGGGTCGTCGACAGGGACCAGCCGACCTCACGGTCGACACCAAACACATCGGACAACTGCAGGGTCGCACCGCCCCACGTGGCGGCCGTGGGTTCGCCCACACCGATCAGGCCACCTCCGGTCGCGACAAACCGGCGCACAGCGGCCTGCACGTCGACGTCCAGCCACTCCGGTCCGCCGGAGAACGCGGTGCCTGCCCCGCCCGCATTGATCAGGACGCCAACATCCTCGGGGACGCCCTCGCGAATGTCGTCAAACGACAAGAACTTCACCGTGAACGGCAGGCCCGCGAGCGCTTCGAGCAGGCCCACATAGGAGTAGGTGTGCTGGTACCACAGGGCATGGGCGACCATGTGGGTCTGCCATGAACGCAACTGCCCCCAAGCGTTGACGATCCCGACGCTGAAGTCGGCAACTGCGGGCCTGCTTCCATTCGACGCCTTGTGAATGTCACGGAACTCCTGGCAGATGCCCTCGATGACGTCCATGAAGTCGGGGTGCTCAAGCGCGAGCGAAAGGTAGCCACCAAAGCCGATGCGGTCGAGGGGGCTGCGCACGATCGCTCGCCGCGCAGCGGCCCACGATTCCCTAGCCTCCACGGCGGGAGCGCCACCTTCGTGGAACACGTCCGGGAAGAAGTAGGGCAGCAGGCGTCCCTCGGTGTAGCGAACCCCGGGAATGTCAGAGATCATGCGGCACGTGGCTGCCGATCCCACCGATCCCACCACGGCATCGATGCCGGTGGCAGCAAAGTGGGGGCCGTACGGCTCGGTGCCAATCCAGTTGTCCCCGAGGAACATCATGGCTTCCTTGCCATCGGCATGCGTCAGGTCGACGAGGTCCTTGACACGGGCCGTCACAAAGCGGTGCTGGAACGCGATCCACTCCTTGAACGTCGTGCTCGGCACACGGAAGGGCGAGTTGTAGTAGCCCTCGTCGACAAAGTCCTCGGCCGTGAGCGCAATGCCCGTCTCACGCTCGAACTCCTCCATCGCAGGCACCGACACCGACGCCGAGTAGCCAAACCAGTCGACAAAGCGCTCCCTGGCCTGATCGTCGAACACCAAGGTGAAGTGATAGAAGAAGGTCGTAAAGCGCACCACATCGACCTGCGGATGCACGTCCAGCCACTCCTGAAGACCCTCACGCATGTGCTCCCAGGTCGCCGGGTACCGGGCATCGTAGGGCTGTTCCTTGACGCGGGTCGGGTCGTCCTGCCAACCGTTGGTCAAGTAGTTGTACATCTGCGTGGAGTCCCACGTCTGGCGTGCCAGGAAGTTCACCGTGTAGACGTGGTGCGCCGTGGGTCGCGCGATGGTGACGGTCACGTCCGCGCCTTCGCCGCTGACCTCCCACTGGTCCGAGCTCAGGACATCTCCCGTGGTGCGGTCAATGACCTGCCACCACCGCGCGGTGTCACACGCGATGTCCGGCTCTACCTGGTCGGAAAAGTAGCCGTCCATGACCCGCAGGTCGAGGGCATCTGCGCTGAGCGCACTCGTCCGGTTGGACTGCAGGTAGACGCTGGTGCGTTCATCGCGGTGAGCCAGCGCCCATGCTTGATCGCCACGCGCCACAAAGTAGGTCTCGTACACCTTCGCCGCGAGATCGGAAACACTCTCAGGCAGCCAGGTGCCATCCGAGTTGCGCACCGCATCCGCTCCGAGTCGCTCGAGGACGCCAGGGATGACATCGTCCAGGCCCTCCTGGATGGGAAGGGTGATTCGGCCATGGGTTGTCATGATCGCCTCCTTTGGGGATCAGTTGTGTGAGAGGGGTCTGTGCGGCAAATCGACCGCCCACGACAGCTCACGGCGCTGTCGCGTTGAGGGATGCAGATCAGTCGCTCAGATCTCTCTCCTTTTGCGACGTTAGCTTTCCGTCTCGCCACACCTTGAGGACGTTGATCCCGCTGTCCCACAGCACCAGATCGGCCACCGCGCCGATGCGGATGGCACCCAGATCAGGGCGGCCCACCATCTGCGCGGGTCGAGTAGTCGCCATCGCGAACGCCTCGGGTACCGGTAGCCCGAGCTCGCGCACCGCGTGGCGCACGGCCCTGTCCAGGGTCAACGTGGACCCGGCAAGCGAGTCCCCCTCCACGAGGTTGGCAACACCGTCGGCGACGCGCACCTGCATGTCTCCCAGGGAGTACAGGCCGTCACCAAGGCCCGTCGCGGCCATCGCATCGGTCACGAGGACGAGTCGGTCTCCCGCGAGCCGTGCGAGCAGCCCAGCCATGGCGGGGTGGACATGGATGAGGTCGAGGATCACCTCGATACTGACGTCCTCGCGCGCCAGGGCCGCGCCGAGCGGCCCGGGTGCACGATGCCCCAGTCCGTTCATGCCGTTGAAGGCGTGTGTGACATTTCTCGCGCCCGCGTCGAAGGCCTCCATCGTGGTGGTGTAGTCGGCGGCGGTATGACCCACCGACACCACCACATCCTCGTGAGCGAAACGCGCGATCGCCGCGAGCGCACCCGGCAGCTCTGGAGCCATGGTGATCTGCACCAACGTGCCCTGTGCTGCCGTCAAGAGCTGTTCGACAAGGTCAGGCTGCGGGGCCGACAGCGCAGCGGGGTCGTGCGCTCCGCGTCGCTCGTGTGAGAGGAACGGGCCCTCCGCATGGCTGCCGAGGACCCGCGGATCCGTCGCCGTCAAACACGCGATCGCGTCGAGTTCGGCGCACATCCTCGGAACCGGACCCGACACGATCGACAAGACCTGACGGGTGACGCCGTGACTCTCGTGGAAGTCAAGCGCCGGCGACGCAGGGTCGACCCCGTACGCCGCGGCCGCACCTCCGTGGCAATGAATGTCGATCAGGCCGGGGGTCACCAGCTGACCCTGGGCATCCACCACGGTGACCCCGGAGCGATCGTCGCCCCGATCCCACCACGCGCCGCGACCGGTATCGACAATGACGCCATCGCGCCAGGCCACATACGCGTCCGTGACCAGCTCGCCGGCCACCAACGCCGTCGCGGAGTGGAGGACGCTCAGAGTCATCGTGACTGAACCGCCGCTCCTGCGGCAAACACCGTGAGCATGCGAGCCACCTCGTCGGCCATCGCCTCGCGTCCACGCCCCAAGTACTTTCTGGTGTCCACCACTGACGGGTTGTCATCGAGGTAGGCCCGCATGGATTGCGTAAAGACCTTGTTGAGGTGCGTCGAGACGTTGATCTTGACGATGCCCGCTCGGATGGCGGCGACGATCATGTCGTCGGCGACACCCGACGAGCCGTGGAGCACCAGTGGCACGGGCACGACTGCGGCGAGGTCGGCGATCAGGGCGAGATCGAGTTGGGCCGAGCGTTCCGCCATCGCGTGCGACGATCCCACGGCGACAGCGAGGGAGTCGACTCCCGTGTCGCCCACGAACTGCACCGCCTCTGCCGGATCAGTCCTCACGCCGGGCGCGTGCGCACCGTCCTTGCCGCCGATCTCGCCGAGTTCAGCCTCGACCACGGCTCCCCGTGCGTGGGCGTACGCCACCACGCGGGCGGTGGCCGCAACGTTGTCCTCATACGGCAGGCGCGAGCCGTCGAACATGACCGAAGAGAAGCCCAAGTCGATGGCCGCGCACGCGAGTTCCTCGTCCTCGGCGTGATCAAGGTGGAGCGACAGGTCAGCGGGTGAGCGGTGCGCGAGTTCGCGGGTGGCGACCCCAATGGGCTCGAGGCCGCCGTGGAAGGCCACACAGTTCTGCGAAATCTGCAGGATCAGCGGAAGTCCGGCACGCTCGGCGCCCGCAGAAAGGGCCTCCGCAGTCTCGAGGTGGAGGACGTTGAACGCTCCGATCGCTCGGCCATGGCGGGCCGCCTCATGGAGCAATGAACCGGTGTGAAGCAAAGGCATGGTGACTATCTCTCGATCTGTTCGATGATGACGCGGTCGACCCATGTGTCACACGACGGGTCGACGGCTCCGGCAACGGGCGTGGTGACCGCCGAGGCGGACCACGCGACACAGCGCCGGGCAATGACAGTGGGGTCTTCCACTCCTTGATCCAGGCTCACGGCGAGTGCCGCAACGGCCGCGTCTCCTGCACCCGTGGGGTTGCCCGAGATGGCGTGGGGGAAGCGGCCGTGCACGGGCGACCCGCCGCCCGCAGGGGGCACGACCACGAGCCCTTCACTTCCTAGCGACACGATGACGCCGCCAGCGCCTGATGCCTGAAGCAATCGGGCGCCAGCGACGGGGTCCGCCTCGCCCAGCGCGGCGCGCAACTCTGCGATGTTGGGCTTGAGCCACGACGCGCCCGCCTGCGCCGCCTCGAGCAGCGCGGCTCCAGAGGTGTCGACGATGACCGGCACCCCCGTCCTTCCAGCCGCGAGGAGCGACGCCAGAGTTCCCGGAGCACTGTCACCAGGCATGGAGCCCGCAACGACACTCACCGTCGCCTGTGCGGTCAGGCCGCCCCAGGTGCCGCGCAAGAGCGCCCACTGCGGTGTAGCGAGGGCGGCGCCGCGCTCGTTGATGATCGTCGTCACATCCGTAGCCGTCTCGACGCACGCATACGACGACCGCGTGGGTCCGGACGCCGGAACGAGGGTGTGGGGCAGGTCGCCCAAGTCGCTCGCGAACCACGCCGAGCTGGCGTCGTCGACCTGCGTGAGTGCGTGCACGTCGAAGCCCATCTGGTGCGCGACGCGCGCAACGTTGATCCCCTTGCCACCCGCGCGCCTGACGGCAGCCGGGGCGGAGTTGGTGCCGCCGTGCTCGAGCTGCGGGACGGTGATGGTGACATCGATGGCCGGGTTGGGCGTACAGGTCACGATCATGGTGTCGTGTCCTCGGACACAAGATCCCGCGCACGCAATGCCGCGCCCATCATTCCTGCGGTTGCCCCCAGGCGCGCCGGGACGATCGGCGGCACGCTGCCGAGCGCCCAACGCTCGGCGACAGCGGTGCGCAGGGGGACAAAGAGCTCGTCGCCAGCTTCGGCAAGTCCTCCTCCGATGACGATGACCTCGGGAGCGAGCACCGCGATCACCTGCGTGATCGAGTCCGCGAGGGCGTTGACGGCGCTGACCCACACCTCGCGGGCCCACGCGTCACCCGCGAGCGCGAAGGAGAGCACCTCGTCTGCGCCTTCGACCCGAGCGGTCTGTGTCGCGGCATTGAAGCGGCGCACGATTGCCGCCGCCGATGCCACGGCCTCAAGGCAACCCTGCGCACCACACACGCACGCCTCGCGGTGGCCGGGAACGGGAGCATGCCCCATTTCGCCCGCGTGCCCTCCAGCGAGGTAGGGCCGACCTTCGATGATCAGGGCGGCCGAGACACCGGTGCCCACAGTGATCACCACTGCCGTCGCGTGGCCGGCGGCCGCACCTATGCGCCACTCGGCCTCACCCGCGGCGCGCACGTCGTGCGCAAATGCCGTGGGGACGTCGAGGACATCTGCGAAGCGCGCGCGGAAGTCGACGTCGCGCCAGCCAAGGTTCTCGGAGTGGATGCCCCAGCCACGGCTCTCGTCAAAGATGCCGGGCAGGGTGATGCCCGCCGAGGCGGGCGCGCCCGCCTCGGCGGTGAGGTCCGCGATCACCTCGGCAACCAGGGCGACCACCGCATCTGCCGCCTGGGCACCACGAGGCGGGCTCGCGACGCGGCGAGTCGCGATCGGCTCTCCGCGCGAGTCGAGCATCGCCCCCTTGATCGAGGTTCCGCCCACATCGACCGCGCACACCTGCGCCCCCGGGCCGATGCCCGCGGCTCCTGACGCTGGTCGCATGCCCGAGTCCGTCACGGCTGCAGAATGACCGAACGGGTCAGTGCCCGCGGGCGGTCGGGGTCGAGTCCGAACCGAACGGCTAGCGCCACAGCGAAGCGCTGGGCAACGATCAGAGCGGCCATCGGGTCAAGGTCGTGGTGCACAAACAGAGCCCCCCGCGCGGCGACTTCCGCGTCGAGCCCAGCGGGTGCCTGTCCAAACATCCACACGAGCCGTCCCTCCTCGGCGATAGCGATCGGTCCGTGGCGGTAGTCCATCGCAGGATACGCCTCGGTCCAGAACTGCGCCGCTTCGCGCGCCTTGAGCGCGGCCTCGTTCGCAAGACCGATGGTCCAGCCCCGTCCCAGGAAGCTCACCTGCTCCGCCGTCGCGAGGTCGGCGACATCGATGGTGAGCGCCTGCTCCGCGTCAGCGGCCAGTGGCTCGATATCGGTACCCAGGTGCGCACGCAGTAGCGCCAGCGCGGTCGTCGCGAACCGGGTCTGCACCACTGACTGCTCGTCGGCGAAGGAGAGATCGATCACGTGGTCAGCCACGCGGGCTGCCTCCGCCGTGGGCACCGCCGTGAGGACCACCGTGGTGGTGTCGGTCGCGGCACGCACGAGGTCGATGATTTCGGTGGTCGTGCCGGACCGGGTGATCGCCACGATGAAGTCGTAGTCCCGACCGGCCGGAAACTCCGAACCCGCGAAAGCGTCGGTCACCCCGTGCCCTGCACTCTCACGCAGAACGGCGTACGCCTGCGCGATGAACCAGCTCGTCCCGCATCCCACCACCGCGACGCGCTGACCGTCCTGCGGGAGCGCTCCTCCCACGCTCGGTGCGAGCTGTGCCGCCTGGCGCCAGGTCTGGGGCTGCGAGGCGATCTCTGCCTCAACAAAGGTCTGGTGGTTCATGAGATGTACCTGTTTCATTTGCGTCGCACGCCGCCATGGCGTGCGCTTTTATGAGTATAACAGTCTAAAACAATCAGAAGTCGTCATTTTGGGGAGACGTGAGCCGAGCGTACTCGGCGACGCACACAGGCCCCGGAGAAGGCGAAGGGCGCCGGGGCAGATGAGCCCCGGCGCCCTCGCCTCATGCCGCTACTCGGTGTCGCGGCGGCGTGCCAACGCGGTACCCACTGCGAGCGAGATCATCGCCGCAGCGGCCAGTCCGCCGACGGCCGCCCCGGTTTGCGGAAGCCAACCATTGGCGTCACTCCCGTCACCGTCGGCATCCCCGGTGTCCCCGGTGTCCGTCGGGTCCGTCGGGTCCGTGGGATCGGTCGGGTCGGTCGGATCGGTCGGATCGGTCGGATCGGTCGGGTCCGTGGGATCCGTGGGATCGGTCGGGTCCGTGGGATCCACAGGATCCACGGCCGCCTCCGTCACCGTGAGGGGCGCCTCGATGATGAGCTGGCCATCGGTGGTGCGCACCTGAATGTGATAGAGACCCGGGTCGAGGTCGGCGGGAATGGTGACGACAGACGTCGCGACACCATCGACCACGTCGACGGTCCCCAACGCGACGTACGGGAGGGCAATCCCGATCTCGACCGCGTCCTCGGTGAGATTGCCCGCCGTGACGGTGACCTCTCCGCCCTGCTCGACCGTACCGACGCTCAGCTCGAGAGTCGGGTCGGCCACGCACGCGTCGGGGTCGAACGGCTCGCGCTCCCCTGGCTCGAAGCCAGTGGAGATCTGACCCCCGGTGCCGTACACCTGGAACTCGGCGGCAGACGAGAACAACAGGCCGTTGTGCGAGCTGTCCGACCAGAGCTTGACGTAACGGGCCGTCACCGGCTCGAACTCGACCACCTGGTAGTCCGTGGCGTCGTTGGTGAACTCACCAGCACCCACCTCGGTCCAGTTCTCGCCGTCAACAGACACCTCGACTCGGTAGTCCTTGATCCGCCCATTGGGTCCGCCAGCCTGGCGGACCAGGTAGCCCAGGCCGTCGACCTCGGCTTCCACACCCAGGTCCATCTGCACCCAGTGGGGGAACGCAGTGGGAGTCCACGACGTGTGCCAGATGGTGCTCGTGTCACCATCAAAGGCGTAGTCGACGTCGCCCTCGCCCGCGTAGTCCGGCTGCTCGGAGGATGCCGTGGCCTCGGCCACAGTCAACGAGGCGATGTCAGCCACGGTCCCCGTCGCCCAACCCTGAACCTCGAGCTCCACGCAATCGGCCTCATAGGTTGCCGCCGCCTCGATTTCGACGTCGAGTCCCTTGGCTCCCTCAGGAGGCGTGACCAACCAGGTCGTCGTGAACGACTCACCCGGAGCAACCTCTGCCGCGAGGTTTCCGTCCTGCTCCAGCACCTCGACCGTCCAGCCCTCAGGGATGCCGGTCAACGAGACGCCCACGTTGGAGACGGCCACGTCTTCGGCGTTGGTGAACGTCGTCGTGATTTCGTTGGACACGCCTGGCGAGAACGATGCACCTGGGATGGTCACTGCGACGTTTGCGCAGGCAGCCTGATCCGAAACCTCGCCGAGGTCACGGACCATGAACTGGTCGATCACGAAGTCGCTACCGGTGGTCGCACCGGCCTTCTGCAGTCCAACCCACGTCGAGCCGCACCCAGCGACCACCTCTTGAGTGAAGCGGGCAGTGGTGCGCTGTGCCGAGATAGGCGTCGACCGGAGCACCGTAGAGGTGCCGGCTTCGACGTCGTCGGTACCCACCACCCAGCTGTAGACGCCATTCGCGCTTGACTGGTAGTCAAAGCTCACTTCGTAGGCGTGCCCAGGTTCGAAGTCCACACGTGCGGGGATGGTCCGGTAGATCAGCCCATTGTTCTCGTCGTGCGACTTCAGGGAGTACGTCCCTTCGAGGACGTCATCAATGGCGTTGCCGTCGAGCGTGCCGCTGTTGAACGGCTTGTGGGAGTTCTTCCAGTCCTTCTGGGTGTAGGGCTCGTTGAGGCGGCTGTAGGACGTCCGGGCGTCGCCGGTGCCTCCCGCGTTGCCGCGAACGAACGGACCCCAACCCACTTGGTTGTCCTCGAAGTTCCAGAACAGTGCGTCTTCAGTGACCTCCACATCGGACGCGATAGCCCCGTCCTCGGTGAGTATCTCGACCTCGTGGATACGGAGGTCGTCGAGCGTGACCCGTGCCTCACCCGCCACCGACGAGATCGCCACATCGACCTCTCCATCGGCCGGAGCCGTGAAGGTCACAAAGGCACGCTGCAGGTAGGTCCCGTGCTTGGGATCTGAACCCACCCAGTTCTCCGCCGGAGTCGACTCGAAGGTGCGACTGACGTCCTCAGCCCCGCCGGTCACCGTCAGCGTCGTGTCACGGAGAGCCTGCGGGCCCACCTCCACCATGGCGCTAAAGGTGTACTCGGCTCCGGGCGTCAGGCCCGTCACGCGCTGAGAGATGCTCGAGGCGGCAGACCCGAACTCGGCGACACGGTCACCGGTGTCGAGAACAGCCGGCTGTGCGTCGCCCGTGGGGTTCCAGACCTCGAGGTCGCCCTCGTTGAAGCCCGGGTCCGTCAGCGGGGTGTCGGCTCCATACGTGACCGCAGGCACCACGTCGTCCGAACCGGCCGGCACGAGCACATACGGCGTACCGGGCTCGGCCGTCACGGTGACCTTGCCACCATTGGCCACCACCTTGGCGACCTCGGTGCGCCCGGTGTCGTCCAGTTGGTACTGCACAAAGTTGGTCACGCCCGCGAAGGCGTCGGTCAACTCGAACGTACGCGTCACACCGCTCTCGGAGAACAGGTACATGCGGTCAGCGCTGAGCGGGCTACTCACACCATCGTCGTTGGGGCTACCCCACGGCAGCAGGTACGTGTCGCCACGCAGCACCTCGTGACCGTCTTGAGTGATGACGCGCTCGCCACCTTCCATGACAGCCTTGACGCCGTTCTCGAACGTGGCACTCGTGTCCGGGTCCCAGGTCTCGAGGTCAAAGTGCTGCAGGTACTTGGTAGGCAGGTTGTCGGTCCAGATTCCCTGGTAGTAGGCGTTGTAGTCGTTCTTGCCCGTCCAACCCTCAAAGTCGAGCAGGTCCACGCCACCCAGCAACGGGTCTACGTTCCAGATGTCGCGTTGGCCGTTGGAGATGAACCGCAAGATGTCCGAGTTGAGGCCCTTGTTCGTCTCTCCGCCGTAGGCCTTGTCGTTTGCCCAGTGCGACCACAAGGAGTTGCCCTCAAACGCGTAGGCCCACTCGGATCCCACCTCGAGGCCCATCTCGTTGAGCTCGTTCGCAAGCTCTTCTGCGAGCCATCCGTTGGAGTAGTAGACGTCGATGTACACCGAGTCAAGACCGGGGACCTCGTCAGCCAGCTGCTGGAAGCGGTCGAGAACACCGCCTTCGCCGAGGTCATAGCGCTGGTCGATGCCGTACGACTGGTTGAGCCAGCCCCAGCCCAGTCCCTGACCCTGGATGATGCGGTCGCTGAAGGAATAGGCGGCCGGGTAAATCTCCGTCGTGTTGACGTGAACCGCAAAGTCCGCGTTGTACTCGTCACCAGCGTCGATCAGCGTGTTGAGGTCCTCAAGGCCTCCGGCACGCTCGTTGTAGTTGCCGCCGTAGTCAGAGTTGGCTGAGTCGTGCCCCTCCGAGGTGTAGCCCTTGAGCAGCACCCACTGCCCCAGGTCGTCGGTGGCAAGTGCCAGGCGCTTGGTGTTGTCGAGTGTCAACGAGAACGGGTTGGTGGTCTCGCTCGCGATGTTGAACGGGATGCGCTGCACGACGCGCTCGGGAACCCGCTCCGCACCCAGCGGCGTGGGCATCACGTCGCGCAGCAGCACGGCCGCGTCTTGCCAGTCGGCCCCATCGTCGGTGCGGTCGCCCGTGACGACCACCTGGACGAGCGGGAGCTCGAAGCGCTCGACGCGGGCGTCGGTCGCGTCCTTGGGCGCCCATACCCACGAGCCGGAGCTGAGCTCCGCGCGGGTACCACCGTCGTCCGTCGCGCGCACACGGGTCGACAGACGGTTGTCGGTCGAACTACCGGTGCTCTGCTTGAGGTCCTCGGTGGCGTTGGAGTACAGGCCTGCCGCGAGCGCGTCACCGGAAATGAAAGCGTAGGGCGATCCCACCGCCGACTTATCCACGGTGGTGTCGGCATCGATCTCCACGAACTCGTCAGCGTTCGACGTCGAGTCGGAACTGATCGAGGTGCGCGCCAACTGGGCGGACTCCTCCGTCGACTCCACGGCCACCAGGGAGTGGTCGGGGATACCGATGGTGTTGATCTCAGGCTCCATGGAGCCAGCGATGTCCTCAATCTCGAACTCGAAGCCATCGTCGGTGAGCGCAATGCTCGAGGTGATGGTCAGCCCGTCGAGTGCACTGATGGTCGAGACCCACTGCGCGCTCGAGGTGGTCTGCGGCTCAAAGGTCGAGACCGACGTGTAGAGCTTGCCGTTGATCCGCCACGTGTCGAGAGCGGCAGGCTGGCCCGGAAGGGTGTCGTCGCCAACAGTGGTCGAGATGACCTGGGGGAACTCCGTCGCCACAGTGACAGTCTCATCGCCCAGCGTGAGGTCATAGGGTGTCGCCGCATCGGGGTCAACAGGCTCAGTGTCATCCTCGGTGGCGACCACGCGGATCTTGGAGGCCGCGATGACGTTGCCCGAGTGATAGGACGACACGAAGTCCACGCGCATGTACTGGCCCTGCGCGGGAGCGTCGAACACGATGTCCTGGGTGGTGCCGGGCGCGTTGGCGAGCTCGCCGGTGGCAACCGGCTCACCCCACAAGTCCAGGTCGTCGGGCGCGGAGGTCACGGCGGGGTCATCCGTCACGCGGACCTCGTATCCCTTGGCCTGGCCAATACCGGCCTTCATGGCGTACTGGGCACCGGTGATTTCACGGCTCGCACCTGCATCGAGGGCAATCCAGTGAGGGAAGTCATCGTTGGCCACACCTGCACCGTCGACCAAGGAGTACGCCACGGTCCATGCCTCGGACATATTGTCGGTCAGCACCGCCTGCGCAGTGCCATCGACGTCAGCTGCCGTCGGGTAGCCGGGCGACTCGGAGCTAAACCCGATCACGGTGTAGTCGTCGGGTGCGACCACTTCGGAGCCCGCGGGGATCGCGGTAGCGACCACCGGAGCCTGCTGAAGGAAATGCGGGGTTGGCGTGGGCTCGGTTGCCGGCTCGGCGCTGGGCTCCACAGTCGGCTCAGCGCTGGGTTCGGCCGAGGTCGATGGCTCGGGCGCCGTGGAGGCGGTTTCTTGCGGCACAGGCGTGGCGGTCGGGCCACCCTCGCCTTCTTGCGTGACACCGGCTGTCGCGAACACGGGCATGAACGCAAGCGCGCACACCATGCTCGCCGCCGGCACACCCACGCGCCGTCGCGCGGGCAGTCCATTGGGACGTCTCATCGGGTGGTCTCTCCCTAACTTCGTTGTGATGGGGAATGCCACGCGGACCTCGGCCCGCGCACCGACGTTGGGGTGCGAGCCCCGTCCGTCGCGAGACCCAGAAATCGACGGTTTCTGAGTTTCGTCGATCAATAGTAACCACAACCGATCAACATCTTGCAACGACTGACCACGGTTGCCCTCGAGTGCCAGCACAAGACAGCGGAGCCATCACCGCGAAAGGCCGATGCGCATCGGCCCTGGCGAGCGTGCCCGGACATACGAAAGGGCCGGCACCGCCCTCAGCTCGGTGCCGGCCCTGACGCAGGGCAATTGCCCTATCGCTGCAGCGACTCCACGAGTTCGCTGGCGAAGTCATGCGTGGCGGGAAGGGACTCAATCCATACGCGCGGGGGCTGGCGCATCAAGTTCGAGCCCTTCATCGCGCGGGCGCGCTGGTCAATGTGTTCACGGAGCGCGGCGATCCCCGCACCCAGCTCCGTCCCACGCCCCACGAGGACCGCGAACAGCCCGTCGCCCAGACGTGCCATGGGGTGACCGACGCCGTAAGCACCGCGCAGCGCCTCTCCCGCGGCCGCGTTGCGAGCAATCCGCTGCCATAGGTCAGTGGACTCGACGGAGACGTCGACGATGACGAGCGCGTGCGTGGCGGTGACGTCTTCTCCCGCTCGCGAGGCGCGGCCGTACACCTCGGCCAGACGAGTGACGAGATATTCGGGGGTGCCCAGGCCGGATTCCGCGTCCGTCATTTGCGGTGCGTCGAGGACCGGGGGGTTACCCGCCGTCCAACCCTCACACAGTGCGCGGATCGAGCGGATGGGTGCGGTCTCATAGCCGGCTGCCTTGAACAGCACAGCCATGTCGTCGATCGCCTCGGTGATCCCGACGCCTGCAGCGGATCGGGCCTGACCGAGTCGGTAGGCCGCGGGCGAGGTGTCCAGGCGGGCGTCGAGCGCCTCCACCAAAGCCTCGGCTGCAGGGGTGTACCAGTCGCCAGGGCGCAGCCACACGGTAGTGACGCTCGCCTGCTCCCAGCGCTGCAGGAGCGCGGCTGACCCTCCGGGCGGGGTCTGCGTCTGACTGGTCATGCGACATGAGAGGCCGGCGGATGCCTGCTATGACGCAGTTCTTCACGGCTTTTTTCCGTGCCCCGGCAAAGGGCACGAGTGTGACAAAGTCCCCACCGCAGCCCTTGCTCTTTGGCCTGCTATCCGGGGACCATAGAGCCAAACTAGGACTCTTAGCGGGGAGGAGGCGTGCGAGCGTGAGCTCCGAGGCGATTCAGCTGTGGACGGAGACGTCCAGCGATCCCGAGCTCATCGCAGGCGTGAGGGCCGGCGATGCGGCCGCCTTCGGCGTGCTCTACGAACGCCACGTTGACGCCGCACGCAAGGTCGCCTACCAGTACACGAACTCCCCGTCGGACGTCGACGACGTGGTCTCGGAGTCGTTCTCGCGGGTGCTGCGCGCACTGCAACGCGGCGACGGCCCCGACATGGCGTTCCGCGCCTACCTGTTCACCATCGTGCGCCGCACCGGCATGGATGTCATTGACAAGGGCATCCGCACCAAGCCACGCGATGACCTGACTCCCTACGAGTCCGCGATGGGCTACGGAGCATCGTCGGACGAGCCCGCGATGGACGGTTTCGAGCACGCCATGGTGGCCGACGCCTTCAAGTCGCTGCCCGAACGCTGGCAGGCCGTGCTGTGGTACACCGAGGTCGAGAAGAAGTCCGCCAAGGACATCGCACCCCTCCTGGGCCTGACGGCAAACGGCGTTGCGGCGCTGTCCTACCGCGCTCGTGAGGCGTTACGCCAGGCGTATCTCCAGCAGCACTTGGGCACGTCAGAGTCGATCGACTGCCTCGAAGCCAATGCTCACCTGGGGTCCTACGTGCGCGGCGGCTTGTCCAAGCGCGAGCACGGCAAGGTCGACGGGCACGTGCGCTCATGCGAGCGATGCGCCGCCCTGGTCGCCGAACTGGAGGACGTCAACCGCGGCATGCGTGGCATCATCGCCCCGCTGTTCATGGGCGTGATCGGCGTCGGTGCGCTCGAGGGCGGCCTGCCCATTGGCGGCGTATTCGGCTCTCAGGGCGCGGCCTCTGCCAGCGCGGGGGCGAGCGGCGGCGCAGGCGCGTCAAGCACGAGCGCCGGGACCGCGACGGCAGGTGCCGCGAGCGCTGGAGCGGGCGCGGTCGCGACCACTGCGGCGACTGCGGGCATTGCGGGCGCGCTGACGGCATTCGGGCACGTTGCTCTCCCCGCCGCCGCGGCCGTGAGCATGGTCGCGCTCGCCATCAACGGCGCCTCAATCCTGGGCGCCTTCGACCCCTTTGCTAGCAGCGACGGCAACTCCGGCGCGGGCATCGTGGAACCAGGCGTGGGCGACGCCGACGGAGGCCACGGGCAGACTTCGGGCGACGCGGTCGATGCTCCGGCACCCTCCGCGACCCCCTCCGCGACCCCCACCGCCGACCCGACGCCGAGCCAGACTCCCAGCGTGGAGGCCGATGCTCCCACCGCCACGACCGGCCCCTCGCGTCAAGACCGGCCCCAGACCATCATCTGGGGTCTGAACGATCAAGACGACGATGCTCCCGTGGCCGGCGGCGGCACCAGCGACCCAGGTGACACCACCGACCCAGGCGACACCACCAACCCGGGCGACGGCGGAGACACCACCAACCCCGGCGACGGCGGAGACACCACCAACCCCGGCGACAGCGGAGACACCACCAACCCAGGCGACGGGGGCGACACCACCAACCCAGGCGACACCACGGATGGCACCGCCATCTTGTCGATCGCCAAGGCCCCCTTGGGCGTCATCGATGTCTCCCGCACGTCGCCGCGCATCAGCATGGCCGTATCCAACGCCGGTGACGGCACGGCCCGCGATCTCACCGCCGCGATCACCCTGCCCGAGGGGCTGACCTTTGCTCCTGCCGCTCGCTCCGCGCGGGCTGCCGGCGTGTTCTCTGCCGCACCCGCATCGGCCCTGAGCTTTGCCCTTGCTGCGCCCACCACGGACACGTTCACTGTGGGCGCCTGGGAGTGCACCCTGACCGAAGACGCGCGCACGGCGACCTGCGACCTCGACGCGCTTGACAGCGGCTCTGATGCGTCCGTGGCGCTGTCCGTCGCGGTGGGCGACACGGCCCTCGCAAGCGACGCGGTGACGACCTTTGCGGTCGCCGCGGGAGACGCCGCGGCGCAGTACTCCGCGCGCACGTCAGTCTCGGACCACGAGGATGACATCGACGTGCTGGTCGCAGAAGAGGGCGCGTACGCCGTCGCGCAGTTCGGTGCCCCGTTGCTGGGGTGCTCGTACGTGGACCCCAGTTGCGTGAAGGCACAGCAGTCCGGCTTCACCGCGGGTACGGGCCAGTTTGCGTCGGACAACGACGACTTCGAGATGGTGGCCTACCAACTCGCCCACGGCGAGCGGGCCGCCGGCCACACCAACGTCACCCTTCCCGAGGGCGCCGTGGTCACGCACGCCTACCTCGAATGGTCGGCCAACCGTTCGCTCGGTACCGCCGCCAGCGAGGCCGATGCGTGGGAGGGCTCGCTCAGCAGCGCTCGCCTGCGCGTGCCGGGTACCCACTACGTGGACATCGAGGCCGACACGGTCGACACCCTGACCCGCGATCATCGCGAGTACTACCTGGCGCGAGCGGATATTACGGACCAGGTCGCTCAGGCAGGCAACGGCTTCTACGCGCTCGCCGACATCGCGCTGAGCGCGACCCGCAACGACGCAGACCCCACCTACTACGGCGGCTTCACCCTCACGGTGGTGTACGAGGCCCCTTCGGTCACCGCCGACTCTGAGGTGGTGCTGTTCGCCGGCCCGCACTGGGTGGATGAGGACTCCCCCGTGGTCGCGAAGGCCTACCTGGCCTCGCGCTCGAAGGTGGGCCTGTCGTGGACGGCCTTCGAGACCGACCGTGCCGTGGCCACGGAGTCGGTTGACCTCGACGGCGACCGCTTCACTCCGCAGCGCCAGTCGGGCAACGGCGCCTCGGAGAACGCCGCTGATTCTCACGCCTACGGCTCGTTCTACGCCAACACCATGGGCATCGACGCCAAGCCCTTTGCGCCAAAGTCCGGGGTCCAGGAAGGTGTGCGGACGCTGACGGTGTCGACCCGAGCCGGGTCCATGTGGACGCCGCAGGGCGTGACGAGCGTGGCCGACGAGTTCCTGATCGGCACTCTCGCCGTAACGATCACGCCCGGCCAGTAGCGGCCGACGCCCACAGCCGTCATCGCGCCGGGTCGGGGCTCCAGTCCATGTCGAGCTGGCGAGCGGTGCGCGCCGCCAAGTCCTCACCTTCCACCCGGGCCACCACATGCAACGCCATGTGCATCCCGGAGGTCAGGCCGCCGCTCGTGATGACGTCGCCCGCATCGGCCCACCGCACCCCGTCGACGGCGCCACTGACGCCTGCGGCGCGCAAGGCATCGACGTCTTCCCAGTGGGTGGTCGCCGCCACGCCGTCGAGCACCCCCGCCCGTGCCAGGAAGAACGCCCCCGTGCACACGGACGTCGTCAGCCCCGCGCCGCCGATCAGGCGGGTGATGGCGGCGTCGAGCACGGTATCCGCGAGCGCGGCCGCCACGTCGATGGTGCCGGGCACCACGACCACGTCGTACGACGCGGCCGTTCGCGCATCGGCCAGGCCGGTGAGTGTCATCCCCCCGTAGGCCACCGCATCGGCCCCGTCTGGGCTGAGCAGGTCGACCGTGAACGGCCCGGCATGGCCGTCGCGCTCGCGCAGGCGCGAGGCGGTCAGGAAGACCTCGTAGGGACCGCCCGCGTCGATCAGGTCGAACCCGTCGAAGACCACAATGCCGATGCGCGTCATGGCGCCACTGTAGGACACCCCTCGCGTGTCGGGCCCCGGTGCTAGCGTCGCCCGTATGAGCACTGTGGCAGTGAATGAGGAGGCCCTCGAGGACGCTCTCGCGCGCGCCAAGTTCAGCGGCGTGGTGGCCGTCCATGTGAGGGGCGAGCGCACCTTCGTTCAGGCACGCGGATGGGCGCACCGGGCGCACCGCGTGCCCATGACGCCCGCGACTCGTATGGGTCTGGCCTCGGGATCCAAGGCGTTCACCGCGCTCGCGGCCATGCGGCTTGTCGAGCAGAGCGTGCTGTCCCTCGACGCGCCGGTGCGGCAGTGGCTCGGCACGGACCTGCCGCTGATCGACGACGCGGTCACGCTCGAGCACCTGCTCACCCACACGTCCGG
This sequence comes from Demequina sp., assembly GCF_047975725.1. GTDB lineage: Bacteria > Actinomycetota > Actinomycetes > Actinomycetales > Demequinaceae > Demequina. The sequence goes on along the minus strand of NZ_JBKEED010000021.1, from coordinate 74,983 downwards.
CATCGGCGACTATCTCGACGAGGATGCGGGCGGAGAGGTGAGCGACTACATCCTGACCCAGCCCGTGCATCGGCTGGTCACGGCGAGCGACTACCTGTCCGAACTCGCGGGACATCCCCAGCGAGAGGCACCGGGCGAGACGTTCCGGTACAACAATGGCGGCTTTGTGGTGGCGTCGCTGGTGATCGAGCGCGCTGCGGGTGGTGACTTCCAGGACGTCGTGGCGCGGGAGGTCTTCACCCGGGCGGGCCTGAGCGGCACGGCCTTCGAGCGGTCGGATCGCCTGCCTGCCGACGTCGCGCTCGGCTACCTCGAGGACGACGGCGACTGGACCAACGTGCTGCACCTTCCTGTGCGGGGCGGCGGGGACGGCGGCGCCGTCTCGAACGTCGACGACCTCGATCGCTTCTGGCGTGCGTTCGGTGCGGGGGTCATCGTGAGCGCCGATGCGGTGGCTGAGATGGTGCGTCCGCGTCATGAGGTGCCCGACGAGGGCATGCGCTACGGCTTAGGGGTGTGGCTGCACGCCAGCGGGCCGCAGTGGATCATCGAGGGCTACGACGCGGGGGTGTCCATGCGCTCGACCCACGATCCCGACACGGGCACGACGGTCACGGTGCTGAGCAATACCTCGGAAGGGGCGTGGCCCGTGATCGGAGTCACCGAGGCGATGTTCAGCGCCTGATCAGCGCACCACTTCGCTCGTGGCGCGCGGGTACACGATCAACCAGAACGCCAACTGCGCAAGAGTCAGCGCGCCGATCATCACGTACGCCATGGACGGCACCGAGACTCCCCCGAGCCCGATGAGGGGCGTCGCGAGACCTGCGAGGCCCATGTTGAGGGCGCCCAGGAGGGACGATGCGGTGCCGGCCTCCGCGGCGTGGTCCTGCAGCGCCGTCACCTGCACGGTGGGGCCGATGAGTCCCAACGGGGCGACCACGAAGAACAGCGCGATGAGGACGGGGCCCACCGCTGTGCCCATGAGTCCGCAGGCGAGCAAGGCGAGCGCGCCGAGCGACTGGACCGCGAGACCCACCATGGTGACCGACCGAGGCGGGAACACACGCATGAGCCGTGCGGAGGTCTGGTTGCACAGCACCAGGCCCACCGAGTTGGCGGCAAACACCAGGCCGTACTGCTGCGCCGTGAGCCCAAACTGGTTCTGAAGGACCAGCGACGAGGCGGACAGGTACGCGAACAGCGCGGTGAACGACATGGCGCCCACGATCGCGATGCCGATGAAGGCGTGGTCCTTGAACAGGTGGCCGTAACGGTGGGCGACGACGGACACCTCGAAGCGACCGCGACGCGTGGCGGGCATGGTCTCCACCATGAGGAACGCTGCCACCAGGATCATCACCAGGCCGTAGGCGGCGAGCACGTAGAAGATGCCGCGCCACGGCATGATCGTGAGCAGTTGCGAGCCGATGACCGGCGCCAGCACGGGAGCGAGGCCGCTCACCAGCGCCATGTTGGCGAGCATGCGGATCAACCGCTGGCCTGCGAACAGGTCGCGGACCATCGCCATCGCGACCACGCCTGCGCCCGAGGCACCGATGCCCTGCAGCACGCGGCCGGCCATCACGAGGTCGATCGTGGGGGCGAACGCCACCATGAACGAGGCGCCAATGTGGATGGCGGTCGCGATCAGCAGCGGACGGCGGCGCCCCAGGGCGTCCGACAGCGGGCCCACGACCAACTGGCCCAGCGCAAAGCCGATCATTGTCGCGGTCAACGTGAGCTGGATCGCGGCGTCGCTCACCTCGAGGTCGGCGGCGACGTTGGGGAACGCGGGCAGGTACAGGTCCACCGTGAACGGGCCGAGCGCGACCAGCGCACCAAGGACGAGGACGTACTTGAGCTTTTCGCGCCGGGTCAGCGCCTGTCCATAGGACTGGGCCACGGTGTCGTCGGCGGCTTCGGGGAGGGACGTGGAACGGGCGTGGATGTCGGAAGACACAGCAGTGGGCACTCTCTGAACGTGGGTGGCGGCGGCGGGGTGGCGGGGCGACCGCGCGCCCTCAGAGTGCGTCGGCGGAGCCCGTCAGCGCCGACCAGCCAATGCTATTCCCGACCGCCTGGTAAGTAAAGCCAGGAATGGGAATGATGGAGCGTTTCGACGGCGTGGCGGCTCACAGCCGCCACGCTCCGCCTGACAAGCGGCCCTAGATGTCGACGATCCCGTACAGACGGTCGCCCGCGTCGCCCAGGCCAGGAACGATGTAGCCCATCTCGTTGAGCTTCTCGTCGACCTGCGCCACCACCACCTTGACGTCGGCGCGCTCGCCCACCTGCTCGCGCACGTGCGCGATGCCCTCGGGCGCGGCAAGCAGGCACACGCACGTGACATCGGTGGCGCCGCGCTCAAGGGCGTACTCGATCGCCGCGACGAGCGAGCCGCCCGTGGCGAGCATGGGGTCGATGAGGAACACCTGACGGCCGGTCAGGTCCTCGGGCAGGCGGTTCGCGTAGGTGACGGCTTCGAACGTCTCCTCGTCGCGCTTGAGGCCCAGGAAGCCCACCTCGGCGCTCGGGATCAGGCGCGTCATGCCGTCGAGCATGCCCAGACCTGCGCGCAGAATCGGAACGATGATCGGGGCGGGATCCGCGATCTTGGTGCCCACGGCGGTGGTCAGCGGGGTCTCGACCTCGCAGTCCACCACGCGCACGTCGCGGGTCGCCTCGTAGGCGAGCAGCGTGACGAGCTCGTCCACCAGCAGGCGGAACGTAGGAGACGGGGTGCGCTTGTCCCGCAGGACGGTCACCTTGTGACGAATGAGAGGGTGGTCGGCGACGTGAAGCTGCATGGCTCAACGTTACTCGCCACGACCGCCTGCGTGCCCCGGCAAGAGTCCGGGGTCAGTGTGCGCGGGTAGCCTGGCGACGTGACGAACTGGGATGCGGCGATGGACGAGGCACTGGCCCTCGCCGTGCGCGCATCGGCCGTCCACGACGTGCCCGTGGGAGCCGTCGTCGTGGACACGACCGGCGAGGTGATCGGCCGCGGCTTCAACCAGCGCGAGGCCTCGCACGACCCCACCGCCCACGCCGAGGTGCTCGCCCTACGCGAAGCCGCCGAGCGCATCGGCTCATGGCGCCTGGACGGCTGCACGCTCGTGGTGACACTCGAGCCGTGCCTGATGTGTGCCGGGGCCGCGCTGCAGGCGCGCATTCCGCGCATCGTGCTCGGGGCGTGGGACGCCAAGGCGGGAGCGACCGGAAGTCAGTGGGATGTCGTCAGGGATGCGCGCATCGGCTCGAAAGTGGAGGTCATCGCGGGAGTGAGGGCCGATGCGTGCGCGGCTCTGCTGCGCTCGTTTTTCGAGGCGAGACGCTAGATGAGTCAAGCACCTCGCAAGCGCGATGCACTGAGGGGAGGCATGCGTCGCGCGATTGTCAGCCTGGGCACGGTGCTGCCGCCTGGCCAACCGCGCTGGCCGATCGCGCTGCAAGCAGCGATCGTGCTCGTGGTGCCCGTACTCATCGGCATCAGCGTTGGCCGCATGGACCTGGGCCTCATTGCGGCGACAGGCGCCTTCACGGTGCCGTACTTCGCGGCGCTGCCGCGGCTGGAGCGGCTCAGGCTACGTCCGCTGGCCGGCTTGGGCCTGGTGCTCACGAGCGTCTTCGGTGCGGTGCTTGCGCCCTATCCCATCGCCTCCGCGGTCGGATTGGCGATCGTGGCCGTGGGTATCGGCTACACGGTGCACGGGTACCGGCTCGGGCCGCCGGGGCCGCTGTTCCCCATCCTCGTCTACGGGCTGTCGGGGCACGCCGTGGCCGGCGGAATGTCACCCGTGGTGTTGGTGAGCACCGTGGCGGCGGGATGTACCTGGGCGGTGGTGGCATCGCTCGCGCCGCTGATTCGCCGCGAGCACTGGCAGATCACCCCACGCCCCCTGCGCGTACTGCTCGCGCAACCAGTGTGGGACCGCGGTGCGAAGGAACTGATGGCGCGCACGGCGATTGTCGCCGTCGGCGCGACCGTCATCAGCGTGGCGTTCCTCGATGCCGAGCGCGCCTATTGGGCCGTCGCCGCCGGCGTCGTCGTCGTGGGCGTGGTGCCCGGGCGTGGGCTCGCCGTCACCCGTGGCCTGCATCGCACCGTCGGCACCATCGCAGGCATCGGCGTCTACTACGGGATCGTCAACCTCAGCATGGCGCCGGTGCTGCTGGCCCTGACACTCGGGGTCTTGCAGTTCATCACCGAACTTGCCATCACCAGGCACTACGCGATCGCCGTGACTGCCGTGACCCCCATGGCGCTGGTGATCGTGACGGCCGGATCGGGCACCTTCGGGTCGGCCGCTGTCATGGGTGAGCGGATGCTCGACACAGTCGTAGGCGCGGGACTCGCGGTGGCGACGGCGCTGCTGCACCCGGCCGCGCCCGCCGATCCGACGGGCCGCCACGGCCCCGTTCACCACCTGCCCGGACCCAGCCGCTGAGGCCCGATTAGGTTCGTGGGCCCACGAACCGGTATTGTTCTTCGCGGTGACGTGTCCGAGCGGCCGAAGGTGCAGCACTCGAAATGCTGTGTACGGTAACCCCGTACCGTGGGTTCAAATCCCACCGTCACCGCCATAGAAGCCCCTGCTGAGCAGGGGCTTCTTTTTTGTCGCGGCCAGCGCAGCGAGCCGCCGCCACTCCCGCCCCTCCCCTTCCTGCCACCTTCCCCCCGCCTCCCGCCTCCCCCGGTTCGCGTAGGCGTCGCCCACATGGCGCAGTCGCGTGCGCGCTGCGCGTAGGTCTGGGTCGCCGCGGCGGGCAAGGGACGGCGCGCGTGGCCACGCCCAGCTGGCCACCCCGGGCGGGTGCGACTCCCGGCTGGCCACCCCGCGCTGACCGTGGTCTACGCGCAGCGCGCACGCAAGCGCGGAAAGTGGTCCAGGTCTACGCGAACCCCGGAGGAGGCGGCACCGGCACACGCACCACACCCACTTGGTCCACGCGCCCGCACGCCGTATGATTTACAACGTTAGAAATCACGCCCGAGAGCTCAACGACGAGGACCCATGACACCCGCAGCCAGGACCACCTGCGCCCCCGCCGCACGTACCGCGTCCTCCGCCGATCTCACCCCCCTCGCGCTGACCGCGACCGCCCTGGCCCCCGAGGGCGAACTGGGCGCGTGGCAGGTCCTCAACCGCGAGCGCACCATTCCCCACGTGGTGCAACGGCTCGAGACCAGCGGCGTCATGGACAACCTGCGCCGCCTGACCGGCGAGTCCGATGCGGACTACCGCGGCTTCAACTTTGCCGACTCCGACCTGCACAAGACCCTCGAGGCCATCGCCTGGGAGTCCGCGCGCATGCCAGGTGAACAGCCGTGGGAGGACTTCTCCCAGCAGGCCACCGCGCTGCTCGCCCGCGTGCAGCAGGAAGACGGCTACCTCTACTCCCACGTCCAGGGCCACGCGGACCAGAAGCCGTGGCGCGACATGCGCTGGGGCCACGAGCTGTACGTACTGGGCCACCTGGTGCAGGCGGCCATCGCCCGCGAGCGCGCGACCGGCGCGAATGACCTCATGGCCGTCGCGCGCCGCTTCGCCGACCACGCGGTGCGGGAGTTCGGCCCCGCCGCCACCCGTGCGGACGGCTACTGCGGCCACCCCGAGATCGAGACCGCACTGGTCGAGCTCTACCGTCACACCGGCGAGGTCGCCTACCTCGACACGGTGACGGCGATGGTCGAGCGGCGCGGCACCGGCGCGCTCGGCACCGGACCCTTCGAGTCCGCCTACCACCAGGACCACACCCCGGTCCGTGACGCCCACGAGGCATCCGGCCACGCCGTGCGGCAGCTCTACTTGAACGCCGGCCTTGCCGACCTGGTCGCAGAGACGGCCGATGCGCCCCTGACCGCCGCTCTCGACGCCCAGTGGCGCTCGGCTCACGGCACCAAGGAGTACGTGACCGGCGGCATGGGCTCGCGCCACAAGGACGAGTCCTTTGGCGACTCCTTCGAGCTTCCGCCTGACCGCGCCTACGCAGAAAGCTGCGCCGCCATCGCCAGTTTCCAGTGGAACTGGCGCATGCTGCTCGCCACGGGCAAGGCGCGTCACGCCGACGCGATGGAGCGCGCGCTGTACAACGGCATCGCTTCCTCGACCGGCGTCGATGGGGTGCGCTTCTTCTACTCGAACCCGCTGCAGTTGCGCAGCGGCCACGACGGCTCGAGCGAGTACTCACCCTCCGAGCGTCTGGACTGGTTCGCGTGCGCGTGCTGCCCGCCCAACCTGGCGCGCCTGGTCGCCTCGCTCGGCGCGTACGTCGCCACCGGCACCGAGGCCACCGCACGTCTGCACCTCTATGGCCAGGGCGAGATCCGCATCGGCTCGACGACCCTGACCGTCTCGACCGAGTACCCGTGGGACGGCCGCGTGGAGATCGCCGTCGCAGGGCCGCTCACCGAACTCGCGCTGCGCATTCCCGCCTGGAGCAGGGACGCGTCGCTGACCGTCAGCGGCACAGTGCAGCACCTCGACGTCGATGAGGACGGCTACGCGCGCGTCTCCGTCAAGAACGGCGCCACCGTCGTCCTGGACCTGCCCATGCCCGTGGACGTGCTCGACCCCGATCCGCGGGTCGACGCGGTCCGCGGCTGCGTAGCCCTGCGTCGCGGCCCCGTGGTGCACTGCATCGAGCAGGCCGATCTCCCGGCCGGCGTCACCCTCGAAAGCGTCAGCATCGACCTCACCCACGAGCCTCGCCTGGGGCCCGCGTTCGCGTCGCTCAGGGCGGGCGCGACCGTGCTCGGCGAGGCCGTGGTCCGCCCGGCTGAGGGACTTCCGCTCGGAACCGCCCACGTGCGGTCCTCGCATCGAGGTGAACGATCTGGCATGCTTCCTGGCAGGATCCCCCTGCGCGCGATCCCTTACGCCCGCTGGGCGAACCGCGCGCCGGGCGCCATGAGGGTGTGGATCCCGGTCGCAGAGCAGGAGTGACACGGATGGCGAACGGCGGTACCAAAGCCGCGGTAACGATGCACGACGTGGCCGCCGCAGCAGGCGTGTCCGTCAAGACCGTCTCCAACGTGGTCAACGACTACCCGCACATTCGCCCTGCGACCCGCGAGAAAGTTCAGCGCGCGATCGACGAGCTGGGCTACAAGATGAACCTGTCGGCACGCAATCTGCGGCAGGGGCGCACGGGGATCATCGGCCTGGCGCTGCCCGAATTGTCGCTGCCGTACTTTGCCGAGCTCGCCGACTCGGTGATCCGCGCCGCGGAGGCCCGCGGGCTCGTGGTCCTCATCGAGCAGACCGGCGCCGACCGTCAGCACGAGTTCGACGTGCTGACCTCGGAGCGTCGCCAGCTCACCGATGGCCTGATCTTCTCCCCCCTTGCTCTGGGCCCCGACGACGCGGCGGCACTGGCCGTGAACTATCCGCTCGTGGTGCTCGGCGAGCGCATCTTTGGCGGCGACTGGGACCACGTCACGATGAACAACGTGGACGGCTCGCGCGCGGCGACCCAGCACCTCATCGACAAGGGCAGGCGTCGCATTGCTGTCATTGGCGCGCACGCTGGCGAGACCATGGGTTCGGCGGCTCTGCGCGTCCTCGGCTATCAGACGGCTTTGGCCGCCAATGGCATCCCCTTTGACCCCGAGCTCGTGGTCGAGGGTGGCCTGTGGCACCGCGCCACGGGCGCCGAATGCGTGGCCCACCTGCTGGACTCGGGCATCGAGGTGGACGCGATCTTTGGCCTCAACGACGCCCTGGCGCTGGGCGCCTTGCACGCCCTGCACGCCCGCCGTATCGATGTCCCCGGCCAGATCGCCGTCGTCGGCTTCGACGACATCGAAGACGCGTCCTACTCAGCACCCACGTTGACGTCGATCTCCCCGGGTCGCGAACAGATCGCCGCGACCGCGATCGACGTGTTGATTGACCGCATTGCCGGCAACGCCGAGCCGTACCGCCGCGTGATCGCTGACTTCACGCTCGTCGAGCGCGAGTCGACCCGCTCCTAATCGCCACACCACCCGGCGCCACACGGCCGGGAGGGCCGATGCGCTGGCTGGCTGCCGCTCAGCGCGTCAGTGTGCCTCGGAGGACTCGGGCGGCTCGTCGTCCCCCTCGTCGTTGCGAGAGTCGACCTTGTCGAGGAAACGGTCCACGAGGATTCCGGTGAGGAGCACGGGGACCGACATTCCCGCGAGCAGCAGCACGGGCACAAAGCGCAGCCCGATCACCGTGAACGCTACCGCCGTGACCATGCAGCCCAGGGCCGTGAGAGGTGACACCAGCGGCGCGACCAACAGGAACCGGGCGGTGCGCAGCGGTGGGTCGCCGTACCGGCGCAGCACCGCCGGCGCGTAGGCGAGGTAGGCGGTCGCGTAGAGCCCCACCGCGGCGGTGGTGCCGGTCAGGACGGCGGTGAGCCCGCTGGTGCCGTACGCCTGCAGCACGAGCATCTCGTACCAGGCCAGGCCCACCACGAGCAGCGCGGGGGCGACCACGAGGGCCGCGCGGGGGAGCTGGGCACGGTAGCCCGCCCAGAAGTCGCGCCACAGGTGATCGGTGGGATCCCCGTCCACGACTCGAGCGAGCAGGGCACCCCCGGAGGCGAGCGCCGGCCCCACTCCAGCGACCACGAGACCCAGCACGATGCCAGCGAGCATCAGCAACTGGATACCGACCAGTTGGGTGGCCACCCGTAGCCACACCATGATGCGACCAGACCAGCCGGGAACGTCCTGCGCGTCCGTGGGCGACCCCTCGAGCGGCGACACCTTGCGACGTTTCTGCTCGCGGCGCGCGTCGCGCTCCCGGTTGGCCATGATCGTCATCATCCCACCTTGGTGCCGACCACCACCGAGCCGTGTGGCGCACGGGCGGCGAAGGACAGCGCAGGCACGCCGCGCACGGCGTCCCAGGCGGGGAACACGACCGCGTCGACCGGGGCGTCGCCGTCTCGAGTAAAGCGGCCGTTGCCGTGGGCGACCAGGCCAGCGAGCGCATCGGCCGTCACGGAGAGCAGGCGCGAGCCGACGACCTCCTGGGTGGGCCCTGCATAGTCGACGATCTCCCACTCACCCACGAGCTCATCGACGCCACTGGGCCACGTCGACTCGTCGTCGTTCTCGCGCTCGCCAGCCCAGGGCTGCACCGCGATGAGGGGCCAGCCCTGCGCCGTCCACACCAGACGTCGCACCTGGACCTCGTGCTGGCGGGGCTCGTCGGGCAGGCGGGTGTGGTGGACGAGCAGCTGACGCGTGTCCTCGGTCAGGACCGCGGCGTGTCCGGGGGCAAGCAAGCCAGCGGCGCCCTCGAGGCGGTGGCTTGCGAGCACCGTGAGGCCAATGCGCTCGGGGTCGCCGTCAAGGTCGGTCATCACGTGACCCTCGGGATCCACGTAGGGCCCCTCGACGTTCTCCGAGACCGCGACGCGCACGTGGTACGTGTTGACGAGCGAGTCGTAGGACAGCACGAGCGCCCATCCACCGCCGGGCCGGGGGATCACGTAAGGGCCTTCGAGCGCGGTGTCGACGCTCGTGGGACGGCGAGCGATGAGCGTGCCAAAGGACGATGCGGGCTCACCTGGAGCCGGAGCGTCCAGCGCGAAGCCGCTCACCGGGTCGATGCCCAACACGTGCAGGCCGCCAAAGAACGATCCGTAGACCAGGTGGTGTCTCCCGCCCTCGACGAGCAACTGAGCGTCGATCGCGTTGTGAGCGTCACGGTCGTGTTGGGTCGCGACCACGATGCCCTTGTCCGTCCAGGGTCCGGACGGGTGCGGCGCGGTGGCCAGGCCGATGGCCGACGTTCGCGAGCCAAAACTCGAGGCCGAGTAGTACATGCGCCACTCGACACCGTCAGCGGCCTCGATGCGCACCACGTCGGGAGCCCACAGGCCCTCGGCGCCCGACCACTCGCGCGCCGGCCCGGGAACGCCGTCGAGCGCGCACCCCACGTACTCCCACGTCACCAGGTCAGCGGAACGGCGGATCTGTGCTCCGCTGCCAGGCAGCGGGCCGTCGGCGTTGGCGTCGGTCGAGAACAGCCAGTAGATGCCGTCATCGTCGCGCACCGCTGTGGGGTCGTGAGCGTTGCGCGCACCCCAGGCGGAGGGGTCGAGGGACACGGGGGCCCCGGCCCCGCGCGATGCGCGCGGGGCCTCGTCGAGCTCAGTCATGTCAGACCTTGGATCCTGTCAGCGCCACGGACTCGATGATCTGACGCTGGAAGATGAGGAACACCACCAGGATCGGGATCACGGAGATGACCGATGCGGTCATGATGAGCGGGTAGTCGCGCTGGGTGGCGTACTGCACGTTCATGTTGGCGATGACCACCTGAAGGGTCTGCTTCTCCGGGGAGTTTAGGTAGATGATCGGGCCCAGGTAGTCGTTCCAGACCGCCATGAACCACAGGATGAACTGCGCCGCGATGGCGGGACGGATCAGCGGAACAATGATGGTCCAGAAGATCCTCAGGTACGAGGCGCCGTCGATCTTGGCCGCCTCGACCAGCGAGTCCGGCACGTTGTGCAGGTACTGGCGCAAGAAGAAGATCATGATGACGTTGCCCAGAATGACAGGCACGATCAGCGGCAGCAGCGTGTTGACCCAGCCCAGGTTCGCGAACATTACGAACTGCGGAATCATGATGACGGGGAACGGGACCATCATGCCGCTGAGCAGTGCGAGGAAAATCGCGTTCTTGCCCGGGAGGCGCAGCTTCGCCAAGGCGAACGCCGCGAGGGCCGAGAAGACGGTGCCGACCACGGTGACCGAGACCGCGACAATGAGCGAGTTCTTGATGCCCGACAGCACGTAAGTGTCGTCGAACACGCGCACGTAATTTTCCCACACGAAGGGGTCGGGGATCCACTGCGGCGGCAGCGAGTACACGGCTTCCTTGGTCTTGAGCGACGTGGTCCACATCCACAGCAGCGGGGCTGCCATAAATACGGCGCCGAGCGACAGGACCACGAACAGGACCCAGTTGACGGCCTTGTTCTCCTTGGTTCCCGACTTTGCCTGGAACGGGTTGCGAGAGAGCTTGGGCGCCGACGGCGCCTTCTCGTTGAGGGTTGCCGCGGCGGAGGCCATGCGGACGGTGTTGGCGTTGAGGCTCATGGAAGTGTCTGCCCTACTCGATCGAGAACTCGTTGCGCTTGTTCATGCGGAACTGGATCACCGTGACGATGAGGACCAGGATTCCCAGCACGAGCGCCATCGACGTCGCGTAACCCATCTGAAGGTTCTTGAAGGCCTTGTTCCAGATGTACCAAACGATGGAGGCGGTGCTCCACGAGGGGCCGCCCGTCGGAGTCATGATGTTGATCTCGGTGAAGATCATCGCTCCACCGATGACGTTGGTGACCACGAGGAAGAAGGTCACGGGGCGCACCATGGGCAAGGTGATGGTGCGGAAGCGCTGGAAGCCGTTGGCGCCATCGAGCGCGGCGGCCTCATACAGCGAACGCGGCACGGCCTGAACGGCAGCCAGGTACAGGATGGTCGAGTAGCCCAGGCCCTTCCACACCGCCATGATGATCAGGGCGGGCTTGGCCCAGTTCTTGTCCATGAGCCAGTTGGGGCCGTCAATGCCAAAGAAGCCCAGGAACTGGTTCACGAGTCCAAAGTCACCGTTGTAGGCCCACTGCCACAGGATGGCGATCGCGGCCAGGGATGAGATGACGGGGATGTAGTACACCGTGCGGAAGAACGTGCGACCGGGCACCTTGCGCGCGAGCGCGAGCGCCAGCAGCAGCGACAGGACCAGGCCAATGGGGATACCGATCATGTAGAAGACCGTGTTGCCCATGGCCTTCCAGAAGTACTGGTCCTGGAACAGGTTGATGTAGTTGTCGAACCCGATGAACACCATGTTCCCCAGGCCGTTCCAGTTGGTCAGCGACGCGTAAATCGAGAAGGTCATCGGTGCCAGCAGGAACACCACCCAACCGATCACGGGAGGGGCCAGGAAGATTCCGGCCCAGATGTACTCCTTGCGGTGGAGCTTGCGGTTGGCCTTGGCGGAGGCCTTGCGACGCGCCTTAGTCCACTCGGTGCCGCCCTCAGAGGGGGCCTGCACTTCCTGCGCTGTTGTTGACATCATCGTCCTCTCAGAGGCGGTGGGGGGCCGGCGCGTGCGCGCCGGCCCCCGTCCGGTCCTTCTATCAGCCTGCGGCCTTGGCCTGCTCGGCCGAGACCCACGACTGGTCGAGCAGCGCCTGCATCTCGGGCTGCTTGGCGGCGAGGAAGTCCGCTGCCGTCTGCGAGCCGTTGTCCACAACGTTCTCGATGCCGATCCAGAAGTTCTCGTACCACTCCGGGGTGTAGGTCCACGTACCGGGCAGCGGGCGGCCGTACTCGTCCGCGATCTGGAGGAACTCCTCGACGTTGGCGGGCCAGCCAGCGGCGGCCGCATCGGTCTCGAGCCACTCGCCGTAGGCGTAGTCCTTCAGGTTCGGGATCTGAACCTTGTTCTCCGCGAGGATCTTCTGCGCGTCGAGGTCGGTCGACAGGTAGGTCGCGAGCTGAGCCGCGAGCTCCTTGTTCTTGGAGTTCTCGGACACGGCGATGCCGAGCGAGCCCAGCCAGGTGGCGGTCTCGTCACCCTCGTTGGCCACGGGGTAAGGGATCACGTCGTAGCCGAACACGTCGGGGTTGTCGGTAGCAACCTGGGTGTAGGTGCCGATGTCCCACGGAGCAACGGGGAAGAAGCCGATCTCGCCGGCCATCCAGCGCTGGTAGGTGTCGAGCGTCTGCGCCTGCTCGGCGGACGGGGTGACACCCTCGACGAGGTTGAGGTCAGCGAACCACTGCAGCGCCTCGGCGAAGGCCGGGTCGTCCACGGTGACGGTCTTCTGGTCCTCGGAGACCCAGTCGGCGCCGGCGCCCCAGATGAAGGCCTGCGAGTTCCAGGTCACGTTGAGGCCGGTGCCCCACTGGTCAAGTTCGCCGTCGCCGTCGAGGTCGACGGTCAGCTGCTTGCAGATCGCGAGGAACTCGTCGAAGGTCAGGGGCTCGTCCGTGTCGGGGAACTCGATGCCCATGTTCTCGAACATCACGGTGTTGTAGCCAAAGCCGAACGGGCCGACGTCCTTGGGCAGGCCGTACAGCGCGCCCTCGCCCATGACACCGGTCTCCTTGTCGAAGCGGTAGGCCTCGGTGCCGAAGTCCCAGATGTTGTCGATGGTGGCCTGGTCGACGTACTCGGTGAGGTCCGCGAGCACGTTCGCGTAGACGTAGCCCTGCATGCGGCCGGACTCGATGTAGAACACGTCGGGGACCTGGTTGCCGGCGATGGCCGCCTGCAGCTTGGTCGCGTACTGGTCGGCGTCGGTGACGATCATGGTCACGTCCGCGCCGGTGTCGGCCTCAAACTTCTCGATCGCGGCCTCGTAGGCGATCTTGTCGTATTCGCCACCGCGGAACATGAAGGTGAGCTCGTTGGGAGCGTCACCGCCCGAGGTGTCGACCTCGTCTTCACCCGCGTTGGAACTACACGCGGAGAGCAACAGTGCTCCCGCCAGAGTCGCGGTGATAGCCGCGAGACCCTTCTTACGCATTTGCTTGCCTCTCTGATCATCGTTGATGAGTGAGGTCCATCCCTGACAACAGTCTGCCAAGCCTTGCGACTCAGCATCCGGGTGTCCAGTCACCGTTGACCCCTGGCTCGTGAGTCGGGCACTGCGCCCGCCTCTTTACAACGATGAAAGAGTGACACGGAGCGGCGACGACGGTCAAGCCGGGCCAGGTAACGATTTGGACAAGAGCACCTAGATAGCGCTTTTACCAGGGCATATGGACGATGTGACCGGTCCCAGTCTACCGCATGGGTGCGGCCGATGCGCAGGCGCCCCTACGGCAGCGTGTACCGCTCGAGCGGGGTACGGTTGACTTAGATGGGGCCCGAAAGGCACCATTTTGCTTACATCGATGTAGAAGGAGACGCCCGACGATGCGCGCGATCACCCCGCCCATGGGCTGGAACAGCTGGGACAGTTACGGCACCACCATCACCGAGGACGAGGTGCTCGCCAACGCGCGCTTCCTGTCCGAGCATCTGCTGCCCCACGGGTGGGACACCGTCGTGGTCGACATCGCGTGGTACGACCCCACGGCGAAGTCCCACGGGTACAACGAGGGCGCACCGCTCGAGCTCGACGAGTACGGTCGCCAACTGCCCGCGCCCCACCGCTTCCCGTCCGCAGCTGGCGGCGCGGGCTTTGGTCCTCTGGCTGCGCAGGTGCACGCTCTGGGCCTCAAGTTCGGCCTGCACATCATGCGCGGCATCCCACGCCGGGCCGTCGATCTTGACCTGCCCATCTTTGGCACCGACTTCACGGCCACGCAGGTGGCCGACCTCGAGCACGTGTGCGCCTGGAACCCCGACAACTACGGGCTCAACCACGATCACCCCGGCGCGCAGGCCTACTACGACGCACAGGTCGCCCAGTTCGCCGCCTGGGGGATCGACTTCATCAAGGCCGACGACATGCAGGCGCCGTATTACGACCGCGAGATCGCGGCTTACGCCCTCGCCATCGAACGCTCCGGCCGTGACATCTCGCTCTCACTGTCCCCGGGCACCCACCTGTCCACCGAGCACGCCGAGCACCTGCGCGAACACGCACAAATGTGGCGCATCTCGGATGACCTGTGGGACCGGTGGGAAGACGTGCACGCCCAGTTCGCGCGCCTGGCACGCTGGGCACCCTTCCAGCGCGCCGGCGGATGGGCCGACGCGGACATGCTGCCGCTCGGTCGCATCGGCATTCGCGCCGAGCGGGGCGAGCCTCGGGACTGCCGGCTCACCTGGGACGAGCAGCGCACGCTGCTGTCGCTGTGGACCATGGCACGCTCGCCCCTGATGATGGGTGGCGACCTGCCTATGTCGACTCCTCAGACCATCGCACTGCTCGCGAACCCCGCGATCACCGAGGTACTGCAGGGCTCGATCGACGGCCGCGAGATCCTGCGCGAACCCCTCGACGGCGGCGAACTCATCGCTTGGTCCGCACGCGCGCAAGAGGGCGAACGCGCCTACGCCGCCCTGTTCTGGACGGGCGAAGGAGAGCACCTCGCCCAGGTGCCAATGGCAAGCCTGCTGGGCCACTGCATCGGCCCTGTGTCAGCCACCGAACTGTGGGGCGGCGCCACCGACGCACGCGTCGAGGGCGGGCACCTGGTCGCGACCGTGCCCGCGCACGGCGTGGCCTGGGTCGCGCTCGACCCCGCCACCGACCCCGCTACGGACGGCGACTCCTGATGGCCCGGCCATCGAAGTCCACCGTCGTGACGGCCACAGTCGTGGCTCTCGGGGTAGCAATCGCGGGAACAACGATTGCCTTGTGGGCGCCGTGGGACTCCACCGACGCCGCGACGCGACTCGAGATCTCAGGTGACATCGCCACGCACGACCCCGCGCTCGTCGTGGGCGAGGAGGGTGAGGACTGGTACGTGTACTCGACCGGCGACGTGCGCGTGGGCCTTGGTGCGCCGCAGATTCGCCGCTCCACTGACGAGGGCGCGACCTGGGAAATGGTCGGGACCGCGTGGGACGCGCAGACCCGCCCCGAGTGGGTCTACGAGGAGGTCACGGGCGTCGAGAACTTCTGGGCACCGGAACTGTATGAGCACGATGGCACCTGGTATTTGTACTACTCGGCGTCGACCTTTGGCTCCAACAAGTCCGTCATTGGGCTGATGACCTCCCCCACCCTCGACATCGATGACCCCGACTACGGCTGGACCGACCAGGGCCGCGTGTGGGGATCCGATCCGAGCGAGACCAACTACAACGCAATCGATCCCGGAATCGTCGAGGACGAGAACGGCACGCCGTGGATGGCGTTCGGCTCGTTCTGGGGCGGCATCCAGATGATCGAACTCGAGTGGCCCTCTGGACTGGCCGCCGACGGCGCCGAGCCGGTCACGATCGCGACCCGCAACAACGCGACCAACGCGATCGAGGCTCCCTACGTGGTGGCGCGAGACGGGTACTACTACCTGTTCGTCTCACGCGACAAGTGTTGCTCCGGCCTCGATTCCACCTACTCGGTGGCCGTGGGCCGTGCCGAAAACGTCACGGGCCCCTATCTCGACAGCTGGGGAAACAACATGATGTACAACGGTGGAGACGAGATCCTCAGCACCCGTGGAGACATGGTGGGCCCCGGGGGTCAGTCCTACTCGAACGGCTACCTCGCCACCCACTTTTACGACGGCACCAACGGCGGTGCCCACCGCCTCGACATCCGCGAACTCGCGTGGACCGAGGACGGTTGGCCCATCGCTTGGACGGAAGCAGAACTGACCCACTAACCCTCCCCCTTCCCGAGTCAAATGGATCCATTTTCCTCGTGAAACCCAAGAAAACCCCCGTCAAATGGATCCATTTGACTCAACAGAGGGGGCCACCGCATCGTCTACCGCAAAGGAGCACCCATGACGACCATCACCCTGCACCCTGACTTCCGGGTGGGCCCCGTTGACCGACGCGTGTTCGGTTCCTTCGTCGAACACCTGGGCCGGTGCGTCTACACCGGCATCTACGAGCCCGACCACGCCACGGCCGACGAGTTCGGCTTCCGCCGCGACGTCGCGGACCTGACCCGCGAACTCGGAGTGACGATGCTGCGCTACCCAGGCGGCAACTTCGTGTCTAACTACACGTGGGAAGACGCCGTGGGCCCCGTCGAGCAGCGCAAGCCGTTCCTCGACCTCGCGTGGCGCACCGTCGAGCCCAACCTCGTGGGCACCGACGAGTTCCTACAGTACTGCGAGCGCGAGGGAATCGAGCCGATGATGGCCGTGAACCTCGGCACTCGCGGTATCGACGCGGCGATCGGCCTGCTCGAGTACTGCAACGGCGAGGCTGGCACCAAGTGGGCCGACATGCGCATCGCGAACGGCCGCGAGAAGCCGTACGGCGTCAAGCTGTGGTGCCTGGGCAACGAGATGGATGGCCCCTGGCAGATTGGCCACAAGAACGCCGACGAGTACGGCCGCCTGGCCGCCGCCACCGGCCGCGCCATGAAGCAGGTGGACCCGTCCATCGAGCTGGTCGCGTGCGGGTCGTCCTCGATGATGATGGACACGTTCGGCTCGTGGGAGCGCACCGTGCTGTCGCACTGCTACGACGTGGTGGACCACATCTCGATGCACGCCTACTACGAGGAGCTCGACGGGGACAGGGCGTCGTTCCTCGGCTCGGGCACGGCGATGGAGAAGTTCGTCGAGCGCGTGGTGGCCTCCGCCGACTCGATTGGCGCTGAGAAGCGCTCGGACAAGCGCATCACCATCTCGTTCGACGAGTGGAACGTCTGGTACCTGGTCTCCCGCTTCCCCGGCGAGGCCAACCTGCCCGTGCAGCGCGACGCGCCGCGCATCATCGAGGACCGCTACAGCGCTCTCGATGCCGTGGTCGTGGGCGACCTGCTCGTGACCTTGCTGCGCCACACCGACCGCGTGGCCGTCGCGTGCTTGGCTCAGCTGGTCAACGTGATCGCACCCATCATGACCGAGCCGGGCGGCGAAGCGTGGCGGCAGACCACGTTCCACCCCTTCGCCACCGCCGCACGCCTTGCCCAGGGAGACGCCCTGCAGGTACAGGTCACTGACGGTCCCGTGATGGCGACCGACAAGCACGGCGACGTGCCCGTGGTGACGGCCGCCGCGACCGTGGACCCCGAGACGGGCGCGCTCGCGCTGTTCGTCACCAACCGGTCCGCTGCGGAGCAGACCGTGACCCTGCGCCACCCCGGAGCGACCGCGCGCATCGAGGGCGGCACGGCCGTGCTCGCCGACCAGGCGGGCGCGCGCGAGAACCAGGCCGACGCTGAAGCCTACGGTCCCGTGGACGCCCTTCCTGTCGCCCACGGCGACGGGCTGATCACCCTCACGCTCGCCCCCGAGTCGTGGACGGCGTTCCACGGGACGCTGTCGGCTTAGGCGCCGCACGGAGCGGAACGCGCCGGCGGGGCTACGGCCCCGCCGGCGCGTTGTCGCTTCTCTGGGCCGATGCCCTCGCTCAACCACCGCATCGCCCGGGCAGACGGGCCGATGCGCACTCAGCCGGAGATTAAGACTCGGGCTCGGGCGAGGGTGTGGGGCTCGCCTCGGCGAGCGGGTTCTCCGGCAGGATGCGCGGCGCGGGCTCGGCGTCGACAAGGCTCGCGGACCGGCATTCACCGTCGGCGGTGAGCACCACATCGGGGTCGAGCTCCGGCGCCAGCGGCTCGCGCAGCTGGGGCGCCTCGGCGAACTCGTCGCCGAGGATCAGGTCCACCGTGATGCCCTCGCGGCTGTCGAGCACCAACTCGGCTTCGTTGAACTGGCGCGCAAGCGTGTAGGCCTGCTGCACACCGTCTGCGCCAAAACGAATCTGGACATAGTCCTCGTAGTCGCGGTTCCAGTTGGCGGTTCCCACCGTCACGAACCCGCGCCCGTCGAGGGTCGAGGAGACGGAACCTGCCAGTCCGGAGGTGTCGGTGGCGTTGTTCACGCGCACCACGACCTGACCAGGATCCAGCGGCAGGCTACCGCTCGCGGGGCACACGAGGTCGATCTCCTCGAGCTCAGCGGCGGGGGTGTTGAAGGCCGCGGAGAAGGGGCCCTCGGCCCTGCCCTGATACACCGCGAACGCGGCAAAGAACAGGGCCGCGAGGGCGATGAGCATCACGCCAAAAACCGCGATCTGGCGCTCCCGGCGGTGACGGCGCACGTTTTTGCGGCGCTTGGCATCGGCACCGGTCTGCGCTTGGTTCACGGGCACCCACCTTGGAAGCGGCAAGGACTGATCTGGCGGAGGATAGGGGATTCGAACCCCTGAGGGCTTGCACCCAACACGCTTTCCAAGCGTGCGCCATAGGCCACTAGGCGAATCCTCCCGGCGCATAGATGCTACCCGAGCATTGGCGTATCGCCTAAATCCGCATCGGCGGTAGACTTGCCGGCGACCCCCCACGTGGCGATACCTCGCCCAACTCCCCCAGGGCAGGAATGCAGCAAGGGCAAGCGGGCTCTGTCGGGTGCGTGGGGGGTCCTTTCATGCCCGGGCGCCCTGTGGGCCCCTTGCAGGGCCGATGCGCGTGTCACCGCCCGCTACTAGGCTCAGTGCCGTGAGCACCGCCCTGTACCGCCGTTATCGCCCCGACGCCTTCGCCGATGTCGTGGGCCAGGAGCACGTCACCGTGCCACTCATGCAGGCGCTGCGTGCGGACAAGGTCAACCACGCGTACCTGTTCTCCGGCCCGCGCGGCTGCGGCAAGACCACCTCCGCGCGCATTCTCGCGCGCTGCCTCAACTGCGAACAGGGCCCCACTGACACTCCGTGCGGGACGTGCGACTCGTGCGTGGAGCTCGCGCGCGGCGGCGCTGGGTCCATGGACGTGGTCGAGATCGACGCGGCCTCGCACAACGGTGTCGATGACGCCCGCGAACTTCGAGAGCGTGCCGCGTTTGCGCCCGCCCGTGATCGGTACAAGATCTTCATCCTGGACGAGGCCCACATGGTCACCACCCAGGGCTTCAACGCGCTGCTCAAGTTGGTCGAGGAGCCTCCGCCGCACGTGCGGTTCATCTTCGCGACCACGGAGCCCGACAAGGTGATCGGCACCATCCGTTCGCGCACCCACCACTACCCCTTCCGCCTGGTCCCGCCGACGGTGTTGCAGGACTACCTTGCGCAGCTGTGCGAGGCGGAATCGGTCAAGGTCGATGGCGGGGTGCTGCCGCTCGTGGTGCGCGCCGGTGGCGGCTCGGTGCGCGACACCCTGTCCGTGCTCGACCAGTTGATGGCGGGGTCCGACGCCGCGGGCGTCACGTACGAGCGCGCGATCGCGCTGCTGGGCTTCACTGATGCCACTCTCCTCGACGATGCTGTCGAGGCCATCGCGGCCGGTGACGGCGCCTCACTGTTTGACGTCGTCAACCGAGTCATCGGCACCGGGCACGAGCCCCGCCGGTTTGTCGAGGACCTGCTCGAGCGGCTGCGCGACCTGATCCTGCTGTGCGCCGCGGGCGCCGACGGAGTCAAGGCCCTGGGCGAAGTCCCCGACGACCAGCTCGACCGCATCAAGGATCAGGCCCGCCACCTTGGCCTTGCGCGCGCCTCCCAGGCTGGCGACTTGGTCAACGACGCCCTGACGCACATGGTGGGCGCCACCTCGCCCCGCCTGCACCTTGAACTGCTGTGCGCGCGGCTCATTGCCGCCGCGACCGGAGCGACGGCGCAGCCGGTGGCGGCTGCTCCGGCTGCTCCTGCGGCGGCTGCTCCTGCGGCCGCTGCTCCTGCGGCGGCTGCTCCGGCCGCGAGCGCTGCCGGTTCCGGGGCTTCCGATAGCGCGATGGACGGCGCGGCACGCGCCAAGGCCGCCCTCGCGGCCGCGCGCGAGCAGGCTGCCCCCGCTCCCGCACCTACTCCTGCGGCCTCCGGTCCCGAGCCGGCTGCGCAGGCCCCGGCGTCGGCTCCGCCTGCCCCCACTCCCGAGCCCTCCGCGCCCTCCCCGGTGCGCGCTCCGTCAGGAGACGTGGCCGGAGGGGCAGAGGACGCCGAGCTCGTGCGCCGTCGTTGGCCCGAGGTTCTCGGCACCCTCGAGCGGCGCCGCGTGACGTGGTCGATGATCAGCCAGAGCGCCCAGGTCGCGAGCCTCACCGGCGGCGTCCTCACGCTCGGCTTCGACAACGCCGCCCTCGCTGGCCGCTTCAATGGCAGCTCCCACGCGGAGAACGTCGCCCTCGCGGTGCGCGAGACCTTGGGGCTACATGTGCGTGTCGAGGCCATCGAGGCACCGCGCGGCCCGGGTGCGGCTCAAGCGGCCGCGCCCGCTGCACGGCCAGCCCCCTCCGCCCCTTCCACGCCCTCGCCAGCGCAGCGTCCGAACTACGCCGCGGCCGGTGCCACTGCGGGTGGCGCTGTAGCAGGGTCGGCTGTGGCCACGGGCCCCATGGACGACGTACCGCCAGCCGACGAGCCGCCGCCGTGGGACGAGCCGGGCATGGAAGAGGACATCTCCCCCGACGACGTCGCCGCACCCGATGCACAGTTGTCGGGCGCGGACGTCGTGGCCCAGATGCTCGGCGGAACCATCATCAACGACTAGCGGCGACGGCCCCGCTGCGCGTGAGTGTGGGTCGCGCGGCCTACTCTTGAGCCCATGTATGACGGCGCAGTTCAGGATCTGATCGACGAGTTAGGGCATCTGCCCGGGGTGGGCCCCAAGAGCGCCCAGCGCATCGCGTTCCACCTGCTCGCCGCAGACGCCGCCGATGTCAAGCGTCTCGCAGACGCGATCACCACCGTCAAGGAGAAGGTGCGATTCTGCGAGACGTGCGGCAACGTCGCGGAGTCCGAGCAGTGCCGCATCTGCGCCGACCCCCGCCGCGCCGAGGACCTGCTGTGCGTGGTCGAGGAGCCCAAGGACGTCGTCGTGATCGAGCGCACCCGCGAGTACCGCGGCCGCTATCACGTGCTCGGCGGAGCGATCGATCCCATGAACGGCGTGGGCCCCGATGACCTGCGCATCCGCGAGTTGCTCGCCCGCCTGGGCGACGGCAAGGTTCAGGAGGTCATCATCGCGACCGACCCCAACATTGAGGGTGAAGCGACCGCGACGTACCTGACGCGCATGCTGGTGCCGATGGGCGTGACCGTGTCTCGCCTCGCCTCGGGCCTACCCGTGGGCGGTGACCTCGAGTACGCCGACGAGGTCACCCTGGGCCGCGCCTTCGAGGGCCGCCGCACGGTTTCCTAACCCCCCTCTTGCACCAAATGGATCCATTTGGCTCGTGAGCCGGGCGAGGCCTGGCGGGTCGGGTCGAGGAGGGGTGAGGTCTGGCGGGGCGAGGCCCAACCCAGTGCGCGCCCTGTGCACCCCCACCCCCTGTTGATACCCGTCTCGACAGCGACTGTGCGGTGCGCGCTCGCCTGATACCCGTCTCGACGGCTACGCGAGGCGACACGTCCGTGCGGGCCGCATGCGCATCGGCCCTCCCCCTTCGCAAGCCAAATGGATCCATTTGACGGGAAAGGGGAGGGCCGATGTGCGATGCGGGTTGGCAGCCGACTACGCCACGCGCGTGCCCGTGCGCAGCTTCTTGTACGGCACCCGCAGACGGCGGATGACCACCACCATCGAGCCGATCAGCAGCGCCACCGTGACGCCGAGTCCGAGCCACGGGGCCCGCTCGAGGTTAGCTTCGGCCTTCTGGCGGGCTTCGTACCTTTCCGACCACTCGGCATCCATTGCCTCGTACTCCTCGGCGGTGAGCTCCTCTTGCTCGCCGGTGCCGAACAACTCGGCGCACTCGTCGTACGGCACGTAGTCGTCGAGGGTCTCCATCGGCCCCAGGCGGGCCTCGCTGATCCACCGGTGCAGGTTTGCGAACAGCCCAGGCGCCGCGCGGCCATCCTGGCGATACGTCTCGGGATCCACGATGGGTGCGGTCTCGATCAGCATCACGACCGGGTTGGTCAACATGATCCACGCGACCTGGTCGGTGCGCGTGACCGTGTAGGCCCATTCGGAGTCGACACACTGGTAATCGTCCGGGTTCAGTGCCGAGTAGTCTCCGGTTTCCCAGGCCGTCCAGAGTGCCTCTTGGGCTTCGGTGCTCAAGTTTTCGGTGTCGATGAACTTCTCCCTCAGCGGCGACTCCTCGGTGACAAGCGTGGTCGAGACACCGAACGCGATCAGCGTGCCGATGACGAACAGGCCCGTCGTCAGGTGCGCGAGCGCCACCGAAGCCACGGCACGCGCCGCGATCGACGACCACGCCAGGCCCACGGCGGTGAACGCCAGCACCACGAGCAGGATCGCCCCGAGCGTGATGAGCAACTCCGTGATCATCCAGCCCGAACTGACGAACGTGTAGATCAGGAACGGCGACACGGCCACGAGCGCGATCAGGGTCACGACCCAGGACGCGATGAGCTTGCCGAAAGCGATGTCCCCGGCGGTGAGGTGCGACATCTGGAGCGGCGCAAGGACGCCTTCACCTGAGTCGCCGTTGATGGAGGTGGCGGACAACGAGGGCGCGATCAGCATGCCCACGCCGAACACCATGAGCAGCACGACCTCGAAGTTGGTCGACGACAACTCTGGCGGGGTGAAGAGCACCGCGAGCACACAAATCAGTGCCACAAGCCCAAAGAGAATGCCGTAGAACACGTACCCCTTGGTGCTGGGGCGGCGGCGACGCAACTCGATGCGCGTCACCAGGCCCACGCCATGGAACGAGGGCAGCCACGGGTTACCGCGACGCTGTGGGGGCTTCACGACGACGTCGGAGCCGGGCACGTGCGGGTCGTGCGCGGCGGTGTCGGTGGTCTGGGCTGTCATCGCCGCTCCTCGTTCATCGCCAGGTAGGTCTGCTCGAGCGCCGAGCCCACGGGACCGAATCGGTACACCTCCACGCCTCGACCCACGACCCAGGCGAGGGCCTTGGCCGCGTTGGCCTCGTCGGCGATACGCGTCACTACGCCCGTGTCGGTGGGCTCGAACTCGACGCGGCCCTCACGGAGCGCGTCTTGCAGAGCCGCAGGGTTGAGGGCGTCAATGCGGTACTTGAGGCGCGCATCGGCCACCATGGCGGCGGCGTCGTCGCCGGCAGTACGGCCTTTGGACATAAAGACTGCGTCGTCGACCATCTCGTCGAGTTCGGCGAGCACGTGGCTCGACACCAGGACGGCACGGCCTTCGGCGGCGAACTCGCGGACCAGGTTGCGCAGGTCAACGCGCGAGCGGGGGTCCAGGCCGTTGGCGGGCTCGTCGAGCAGCAGCACGGCGGGGTCGTGCACGAGCGCGCGGGCCAGCGACAGTCGCTGCTTCTGGCCGCGCGACAGCACGCGCGCGGGACGGTTGGCGAACTCCTCGAGGTGCACGCGGCTCAGCAGCGACAGGCCACGCTCGCGGGCAGTGGCTCGCGGAATCCGGTAGGCCTCACCCATGAGCGTCAGCGTCTGGAGGCACGTGAGGTTGTCCCACGAGCCCAACTGGTCCGGCATCCAGCCGATCGCGGCGCGCACGGCGGCAGCATCGGTCTGCGGGTTGTGGCCCGCAACAGAGATGGTGCCGGCGTCCGGCTTGAGCAGGCCCGCGAGCATGAGCATCAGCGTGGTCTTGCCGCAGCCGTTGGGGCCGATCAGTGCGGTGACATGGCCGCGCGGGACCCGCAGGGTCGCATTTTCGACCGCCTTCACCGAGCCGAAGGACCGCACCACCCCCTCGACCGCGATCGCGTCGGTCAGCGCCGGCGCCTCTTGGGTGACTGTCATTCAGATTCCCCTCAGTGGTGGCGGTCGCCCGCCTGTTGACAGCGCACGTGCTGCGCCATCGCCATCGCCGTTCAGTTTGGCAGTGGCTCGCGAGTTCGGGCATGAGGGACACCCCTGATCTTGGGCGCTCGACGCCCTGAGTTCGCTCGGGGAAAGGGCCGATGCGCGTGTGGTCTGGGTACCGCCCCGCACCTGCCGCACGGGTCACCCGCTCCTGCCGCACGGTTCAGATGGGTATCGGGCGCGCTCTCACCTTGCTGGGGACGTCGAGACGGGTATCAACCGCGGGGGCGGTGGGACGGGGGCCGGGGGCGGGAGGGAGGGGTTTTCGGTCCCGCAAGGCCTCCCACTAGACTGTGTGACTGCGCCCGCGCGGGCGCGCCCATCCCGGTCGACATTCCTGGAGCACACGCATGCCTCTCGTGGTGCAGAAGTACGGAGGATCCTCCGTCTCGGACGCTGACGCTATCTCTCGCGTCGCCCGACGCATCGTCGAGACTAAGCGCGCCGGCAACGACGTGGTCGTGGCCGTGTCCGCCATGGGCGACACCACCGATGAACTCATCGACCTCGCCAATGCGGTCACCACTGACCCCGCACCCCGCGAGATGGACATCCTGCTGACCGCTGGCGAGCGCATCTCGATGGCGCTGCTGGCCATGGCGATCCGCGAGCAGGGCGTGGGCGCGCAGGCGTTCACCGGCCCGCAGGCCGGCGTGATCACCACCGAGCACCACGGCCGTGCCCGCATCATCGACGTGGCACCTGGCCGCCTGCAGAAGGCCATCGAGGACGGCGACGTGGCGATCGTCGCGGGATTCCAGGGTCTTCACCCCGACACCCAGGACGTCACCACTCTGGGTCGTGGCGGCTCGGATACCACCGCCGTTGCGCTCGCCGCCGCCCTTGCCGCTGACGTGTGCGAGATCTATACGGACGTCGACGGCGTGTTCACTGCCGACCCGCGCATCGTCCCTTCTGCCCGCAAGCTCGCCCGCGTCTCCTACGAGGAGATGCTCGACCTCGCGGCCTCGGGCGCGAAGGTCCTCATGCCCCGTTGCGTCGAGTACGCACGGCGCTTTGACGTTCCGATCCACGTGCGTTCGTCTTTCTCAGGCCTTGAAGGGACCTGGGTGACGAGCGAAACTGATGAGGGAGATCAGATGGAAGACCCGATCATCGCCGGCGTCGCGCACGACCGCTCCGAGGCCAAGATCACGGTCATCGGTGTGCCGGACGTGCCCGGCTCGGCCGCACGCCTGTTCGAGGCCGTCGCCAAGGCCGACGTCAACATCGACATGATTGTCCAGAACGTCTCCGCGACGGTCACGGGCGTCACCGACATCTCCTTCACGCTGCCCGTGGACTCGATCCCCCGCGCCACCGCGGCCATCGAGGCGGACCGCGACGGGATTGGCTACGCGGACCTGCGCACCGACGAGACCATCGGCAAGATCTCGCTGATCGGCGCCGGCATGCGCTCCAACTCGGGTGTGTCCGCCAAGTTCTTCGCGGCGCTGCGCGACGCTGGCGTGAACATCGAGATGATCACCACCTCTGACATCCGCATCTCCGTGGTCACCCGCTCGGAGCTGCTGGATGACGCGGTGCGCGCCGTGCACACGGCGTTCGACTTGGACATCGAGGGCGGCGAGGCCGTCGTGTATGGAGGGACCGGCCGATGAGCATCACCATCGCAGTCGTAGGCGCCACCGGACAGGTGGGCACCGTCATGCGCGAGCTGGTCGCTCAGCGCTTCCCCGAGGCAAACGTGCGGTTCTTCGCGTCGTCGCGCTCGGCGGGCACCGTGCTTGACCACCTGGGCGCCGGCATCACGGTCGAGGACATCGCCTCGGGAGACTACGCGGGCATCGACATCGCGATCTTCTCCGCTGGCGGCGGCCCCTCGAAGGAGTACGCCCCGCAGTTCGCGGCAGCTGGCGCCATCGTGGTGGACAACTCGAGCGCGTGGCGCATGGACCCCGAGGTGCCGCTCGTGGTCTCGGAGGTCAACCCCGAGGCTCTGAACGACATCCCCAAGGGCATTGTCGCCAACCCCAACTGCACCACCATGGCCGCGATGCCCGCGCTCAAGGCGCTGCACGAGGAAGCGGGCCTGACCCGCATCATCGTCTCGACCTACCAGGCCGTGTCCGGCTCTGGCCTGGCCGGCGTGAGCGAGCTCGGCACCCAGGTGCGCGCGGTCGCTGAGGGGGCCGATGCGCTGGCCATGGATGGCCGCGCCGTGGACTTCCCGCAGCCCCAGACCTATGTCGACACCATCGCCTTCAACGTCATCCCGTTCGCGGGCGACCTGGTGGGCGACGACTCGAACGAGACCGTCGAGGAGCGCAAGCTGCTCGACGAGTCGCGCAAGATCCTGGGCCTTCCCGAGCTGCGCGTGTCCGGCACGTGCGTGCGCGTGCCGGTGTACTCGGGCCACTCGCTGTCGGTCAACGCCGAGTTCGAGCGTCCGTTGAGCCCCGCCCGTGCCTACGAGATCCTCGAGGCCGCCGAGGGTGTCGTGGTCGACGAGATCCCCACGCCGCTCAAGGGCGCAGGCCAGGACCCCACCTACGTGGGCCGCATTCGCCAGGACACCGGCGTGGACGGCGGGCGCGGCCTGGCCCTGTTCATCGTGGGCGACAACCTGCGCAAGGGTGCGGCGCTCAACGCGATCCAGGTGGCGGAGTTGGTGGCCGAGCGCATCGAGACTCGCGCTGCGGCCTCCGCTCCTCAACTGGGCTTCTAGGCGAGCGACGCGAGGGGCCGCTCGTCGCGTCCCCTACTCCTCGTCGTCGTCCTCGTCTTCTGCGAGGGGGTCGGCGATGAGGGCCGCGAAGGCCAGTTCTCCTGCGCCCACCACCAGCAGCTCGTCGCCGAGTTCCGCCCTGACCACGGCGAGCGAGTCGCCTAGCGGCGAGAACGCGAGCGACGCGAGCGCCTGGTCGAGCCGCTCTTCACGCACGGCGTGCAAAGCCGCGAGGAACCCACCCAGGACCACGAGTTCGGGGTTGAACACCGAGGCAAACGAGGCGATGGCGTGCGCAAGCGTGTCCACCTGCCGGTCGATTTCCGCAGCGAGTTCGGGCGATGGGTGCGCGGTGAGCGATCCTGCGATGTCCTCGTGGTCAATCACCCCGGGGCCGGCGATCTGCTCAAGCAGCTGGATGTTGACTTCGCTTTCGAGGCAGCCCGTGCGCCCGCAAGGGCAGGCCCGCCCGCCCACGCGCACGAGCGTGTGACCTAGCTCGCCAGCGAAGCCCTCTGCGCCCCGCAGCACCACGCCGTCGGCGAGGACGCCGCCGCCAATTCCGGAGGCGGAGCCGTTGAGATACACGAGCGTCGAACGGCCACGTCCGGCGCCAAAGAGCGTCTCGGCGACGAGTCCTGCCTTGGCATCGTTGTCCACATAGACGTCGATCCCGAGGGCCGATGCGAGTGGCCCAGCGACGTCCTCGTCTCGCCACCCGAGGTGGGGGGCACGTGCGACGGCTCCCGCTCGCACCCGCACGAGGCCTGGCACCGCGACCCCGGCACCCGTCACCAGATACGGCCCCTTGGCCATCAGCCGGGTCGCGTTGGCGCGCACCACGTCGACAAACTCCTCAACCGTGGGCACCCGGTCCAGTTCGATGCGTTCGCGCGCGTGCACGACCCCGCCCAGGCCCACGACTCCCAAGATCACCGCGTCGACGTCAGGGTTGATCGCGAGTGCCACCACCTGCGGGTTCGGCACGACCATGGGGCTGGGCCGTCCTACGACGCCCGTGACCGCGGCCTCTTCGGTGACGAGCCCTGCGGCGACCAGGTCCGCCACGAGCAGTCCGATGGTCGAGCGGTTGAGCCCGGTGGCGCGGGTGAGCTCGGCGCGCGTCATCCCGCGCCGATGGTGCACGAGCGCCAGCAGCGTCGACAAGTTGTGTCGTCGCGTCGCTTCGTTGCGGCTGCCGCGCCCGGCAGTGAGCGCTCGTGCGGTGGTGTGGTCGATCACAAGACGACATCCTTCCCGACTCGGCGGCGAAGTTTTGACATGCCACCGCATCGGCTTTATGTTGGAGCCAACAACCTAACAGATCGACGATGATCGGAGCGACATCTCATGTCACCCACCCCCACCCGCGAGGACCGCTTCACTTTTGGCCTGTGGACCATTGGCTGGCCCGCCAACGACCCCTTCGGTTCTGCCACCCGCGCCCCCCTCGACGCCGTCGAGGCCATCCATAAGCTCAGCGAGCTTGGCGCGTACGGCATGACCTTCCACGACGACGACCTGTTCCCGTTCGGTTGCTCTGAGGCGGAGCGTCGCGAGGCAATCGACGCCCTCAAGAAGGCATGCGAAGAGACCGGGATGACCATCCCGATGATCACCACCAACACCTTCTCCCACCCGGTGTTCAAGGACGGCGGCGTCACCTCCAACGACCGCGCCGTGCGCCGCTTCACCCTGCGCAAGATCCTGCGCAACATCGACCTGGCCGCAGAACTGGGAGCCACCACCTTCGTAATGTGGGGCGGCCGCGAGGGTGCCGAATACGACTTCTCCAAGGACGTCCGCGTGGCCCTCGAGCGCTACCGCGAGGCCGCCAACATCTTTGGCCAGTACGTGATCGACCAGGGCTACGACATTAAGTTCGCCATCGAACCCAAGCCCAACGAGCCCCGCGGCGACATCCTGCTGCCCACCGTGGGTCACGCCCTTGGCTTCATCGAGACCCTCGACCACCCCGAACTGGTTGGCCTCAATCCCGAGGTGGGGCACGAGCAGATGGCCGGCCTGAACTTCACCGCCGGCATCGCCCAGGCCCTCGACGCGGGCAAGCTGTTCCACATCGACCTCAACGGTCAGCGCGGCATCAAGTACGACCAGGACCTGGTGTTCGGCCACGGCGACCTGATCAACGCCTTCTCCCTGGTGGACCTGCTCGAGAACGGCGGGCCCGACGGCGGCGAGTGCTACTCCGGCCCCCGCCACTTCGACTACAAGCCCTCGCGCACCGAGGACATCGACGGCGTGTGGGAGTCCGCGCGCGCCAACATGCGCATGTACCTGCTGCTCAAGGAGCGCGCCGCGGCCTTCCGTGCGGACCCCGAGGTCCAGGAGGCCATCGCCGCCACCAAGCAGGCCGAACTTGCGCAGTCCACGCTCGCCGAGGGCGAGAGCGTCGCCGACCTCAAGGCGGACTCCTCGACGTTCGAGGACTTCGACGCCGAGGCCTACTTCGACGGCAACGGCTTTGGCTACGTGCGCCTCCAGCAGCTCGCCGTCGAGCACCTCATGGGCGCCCGCGGCTAGCCGCCCACCCCTGTGCAGGGCGGCCAGCGGCGCTCCACGTGGTTCAACGCGCCCACCGTCTTGCCGGGCCGATGCGGTGGTCACCTCCCATAGGTGACCACCGCATCGGCCCACTCCTGTCTGTCACCCGCTTCACCCCCGTCACCCTCCCAACCCGAAAGGACGCGCGATGACGCTCGTCGCCGGCGTGGACTCCTCCACCCAGAGCTGCAAGGTGGTCGTACGCGACCTCGACACCGGCGAGGTGATTCGCACGGGGCGCGCCTCGCACCCCGACGGAACCTCGGTCGACCCCGCCGCGTGGTGGTCAGCGCTGCGCGAGGCGCTTGACGGCGCTGGCGGGCTCGACGACGTCGCCGCGGTGTCCATCGGCGGCCAGCAGCACGGCATGGTCGCGCTCGACGCCGACGGCCGCGTGATTCGCGATGCGCTGCTGTGGAACGACACTCGTTCCGCGGGGGCCGCTGCCGACCTCATTGAGGAGTTCGGCGCGCAGGTGCTGGCGGAGCGCACCGGCCTGGTGCCCGTCGCCTCGTTCACCTCGACCAAGTTGCGCTGGCTGCGCGACGCCGAGCCCGACAACGCCGCACGCGTGGCGGCCGTCGCGCTGCCCCACGACTGGCTCACCTGGCGTCTGCGCGGCTACGGGCCGGCCAACGAATCTCCTTTGGGCCCCGTCCTTGAGGAGCTCACGACCGACCGCTCGGACGCATCCGGGACGGGCTACTGGAGCCCCGCCACTGGCCAATACGACCGCGACCTGCTGATCGCGGCACTCGGTCACGACGCGGTGCTGCCGCGCGTGCTCGGCCCCGGCGAGCCCGCAGGGACAGGCGCGAGCGGCTACTCCGCCAGCGCATCGGCCGTGGCCATTGGGCCCGGAGCGGGAGACAACGCGGGCGCGGCGCTGGGCCTTGGTGCACAGCCGGGTGACGCGATCGTGTCGATCGGCACGTCGGGCACCGTGTTCGCCGTCACGGACACCCCTGCCTGTGATGTGACGGGAGCGGTCGCTGGCTTCGCCGACGCCTCCGGGGCGTTCCTGCCACTCGTCGCGACCCTGAACGCTGCGCGCGTGCTCGACGCCTTCACGCGCGTGCTAGGAGTGACCCACGATGAGCTCGGCTCCCTTGCCCTGGCAGCCGAGCCTGGCGCCAGTGGGGCCGTGCTCGTGCCCTACTTCGAGGGCGAGCGCACGCCCAACTTGCCTGACGCGACCGCGTCGCTGATCGGTCTCACGCTGACCTCCACCACTCGCGAGAACCTGGCCCGCGCTGCCATCGAGGGCATGCTGTGCGCCCTCGCCGACGGCCTTGATGCCGTGCGCGCCCAAGGGCTCGACCCGCATCGGCTGCTCTTCGTGGGCGGCGCCGCCCAGAACCCGGCCGTGCAGGCCATTGCCGCGCAGGTATTCGACGCGGCGGTCGTCATCCCCGAGCCCGCCGAGTACGTCGCGCTCGGGGCGGCCGTCCAGGCCGCGTGGGTGCTGACCGGCGAGCGTCCCGCATGGCCCGTCCAGACCGTCGCGTCACTCGCTGCCGACCACCGGCCCGTGATTCGCGAGCAGTATCGCGCCGCCGCTGGGGCGTATCAGGCGTAGGCCGGGGCCTGCCTGGGTCCCGCACCGCCCCCGCACCGCCCCGCACCTCACCTTGCCGCGGTTCGCGTAGGCCTGGCCCAGTTCTCGCGTCGTGCTGCGCGCTACGCGTAGAACAGGGCGCCGGGCACGGCCTGGCATGCCCTGGCGCCCGCACCCCCCACCTACGCGTGGCGCGCACGCGACGCCCAGATGTGGGCCACGTCTACGCGAACCAGAGGAGGGTGCCGCGGCCGGGTGCAGTGGCGGAGAGCGCGGAAAGGCGAAAGGCCCGGACCATCAGGTCCGGGCCTTTCGCACAGAGTCGGGGTGACAGGATTTGAACCTGCGACCTCGTCCTTTGGAGGAGGTGCATCACGCTAGTTGCAAGCAGTTCGCAACGAGTCGCCTGACTGCTAGTTCACCAGGGCATTCAGCATGCTCGCTCTATGCCCCATATGACGCTAGATCACACTGGGTTCTGGTGGCATGCCCCCGGAGTGCCTCCAACTGATGCCCCGTAAAGCCCGAGGCTAATTGGCGAGCAACTACGGCCCCGGGGTTCGGGCAGAGGGCCTCGACCTCATCTTGCCAGCAGGATCGACAGTCACGACTTCTGCTTCGACCTGACGTCCTCGCGCCTCACCCATACAGTCGAGATACGTGTTTGGGACGTGTCGTGTCCGCTCGAGCGTTACTCGCATTCGCCGCAAATCCCGCTGACGGGCAGAGCGTAGGAACACACCGGGCAGACGTCGGGCACCACGTCCAGCTGGGCTCCCCGCCGTCCGCTTCCCCTGCGGCCGCCAAGCGAGTTTTCTGGCAGCACATGACGGGTCCACGCCTTGTTGTCGCCCCGCATGTCGATGTGGCCCTTGTTGATGTACGCAAGGTTGGGCGGGCCGCGATGCCCTTCCACACCGATGTAGGCGGCCGAGTCCTCAATGACGTAGTAGGTCGCCACGTCGAGTCCTGCCATGACCTCTCGCACGGCCGGCACGTTACCCACCGGCATCTCGAACGCGCGCAGCGCATCGTCGAGGTTGTCGAACGTTAGGTAGTGATCCGGCCACGTCCCCATTGCGCGCGCTCCTTCGGCATCTAGCGGTGCGCCCGTCGTCTCTGGCGCGTTCTGTTCCGTCGCGCTGATGCTATCGAGTGGCGGCGGGCGGGCCAAGCGCAGTTGGTGAGCCTAGAAACAAATCCGCACGGTGGGCTACCAGACTCTTGAACTGGTAGCCCTAGCTAGGCAGTGCACCGTCGGATCCGGCGACAGCCGCTCTGCAAGGGAATGGGCGGGTCACTCATGCATTGCCGGCACGAACCGCTACGGGCACTTCAAGGGCATGCCCTGGCACGCGCTGGCGCCCGCACCCCCACCCACGCGTGGCGCGCACGCGACGCCCAGATGTGGGCCACGTCTACGCGAACCAGAAGAGGGTGCCGCGGCCGGGTGCGGTGGCGGAGAGCGCGGAAAGGCGAAAGGCCCGGACCATCAGGTCCGGGCCTTTCGCACAGAGTCGGGGTGACAGGATTTGAACCTGCGACCTCGTCGTCCCGAACGACGCGCGCTACCAAACTGCGCCACACCCCGTGAAAACAGCCGTGTCAGGATACCGGACGGAACGCCTGGAAACCTAACTGGCTCCTACGCCTGCCGCGGCATGAGCGTCAGGAGCGTCGCCTCCGGTCGGCACGCAAGCCGCACCGGGGTGTACGGAGACGTGCCCACGCCAGCCGAAACGTGCAGCCAGGCGCTGTCCTCGCCGCCCGGCATGTCGGGCCGAGCACCCGGCCAGCCGTGCAGACCCTTGGCCCGCTCGGTGTCCAGGTCGCAGTTGGTCACGAGCGCGCCGTAGCCCGGAACGCACACCTGGCCGCCGTGCGTGTGCCCCGCGAGGATGATCTCGGCGCCGTCTGCGTGGAGCGCGTCCAGTGCACGCACGTACGGCGCATGCACCACGCCGATGCGCAGGTCGCCCTGATCCTCGGAGGCTTCAGGGAGCACGTCGCGGTTAAGGTGCGGGTCGTCGAGACCAGCAAAGCTCAGGCGGTGGCCCTGAATCTCGAGCTCGCCCCGAGCGTTATTGAGGTCGAGCCAACCGCCGCCGGTCAGGCCGCGCGTCAGCGCCTCGTGGTCGAGGGGCCGCGAGCCTTCCCGCACCTTGGTGGGGGCGCGAAGGTACTTCAAGGGGTTCTTGGCGCGAGGGCCGTAATAGTCGTTCGACCCGTGAACAAACACACCAGGGAACTCAAGCAGCGGCTCGAGCGCGTCGAGCACGGCAGGCACGGCGTCTTCGTGGGCGAGGTTGTCACCGGTGTCGACCACGAGGTCGGGTCGGAACGCCGCAAGCGAACTGATCCACTCGAGCTTTCCTTGTTGCGTGGGCGTGACGTGGAGGTCCGAGAAATGCAGAATTCGCACTGGCTTGGTGCCAGGAGGAAGGACGGGCGCCGTGAGTTGGCGCACCGTGTACGAGCGGGCCTCGACCAAACTCCACGCGAGCACGCCTGCGCCCGCGAGCACCACGGCTCCGGCCGTCTTCGACACTGTGCTCATGCGTGGCTCAGTCGTCGTCGCGGTCGTTGCCGCCGCCTTGGTTGCCGTCCCCAGGGTCCTCGAAGCCCGGGCACGCCTGGTCGGTGTCCTCGTTCCAGGTGTCGCCGTCTTCACACTGCTGGACCCATCCGCTCGGCGGGTTGGCCTCGAACGACGCAGGTGGCCAGGTTGAGCCCCAGTAGTCGCTCGGCGCGGTGTTGCGGTCCCATCCGGAGGGCCAGTTGTACCACCAGTCAGGCATGGTGTCAGTGGCCTTGTAAACCGTCACTGTTCCGCCTGGCGTCATCATCGATCCAGCCGACGGGCTTTGCGACACGATGGTGCCGGGCTCGACCGAGTCGGAGTAGACGAGCTGCTCAGAAATCTGGAAGTAGAAGCCGGACTCGTTGACGAGGTAGCGCGCGTTGCTCTCGGAGCGTCCAGTGACGTCCGGCACTCGAACGGGAACACCGTTGAGCATCTCATCGGAGACTTCAGGGAAGCCCAATGCCTCCTCGCCCTCCAAGGCTCGCTCCATGAACTCTTCCCAGGTGGGCCCCATGAGGGTCGAGCCGTAGAAGAAGTTCCTCCACACTCCGCCGATCTCCATGTACTGCTGCGGCACATCCTTGTCGGGGTTGCCCAACCAGAACACCGAGACCAACTGGGGGGTGTAGCCCGCAAACCACGTGTGTGTGTTCTTGTTCGCAGTACCCGTCTTGCCCGCTGACACGCGCCCATCAAGCTGATGCCCCTTTGCAGAGCCATCGGTCATGACGCCTTGCAGTGCGTAGGTCACACCCGCGGCCAACTCGGAGGAGATGGCTTGGCGGCAGTCCTCTTGGGGAACCGCAACCTCGGAGCCGTCTGGCTTGGTGATCGACAGGATCGCAATCGGCTCACAGTGGACGCCCTCGTTGGCAAAGGTCTGGTAGACCTCGGCCATGCCCAGCGGCGAGGCGTTCTGCGGTCCCAGCACCGACGACGGCACCAGTTCAAACGCCGCTCCGTCCGCACGCTCAAACCCGAGCGCTTCGGCCATATCCGCAATGCCACACAGGTCCAGCTGGCTCGCCATCGCCACATACGACGTGTTGACCGAGTTGGCGGTGGCTTGCAACACCGACTGCGAGCGGGCACCGGTATTGCCGACGTTGCCGGGCTTATAGGGCGTACTGAAAGTGATGGGCCCATTGCAGGAATCGGCCCAGTCGCCGTCCTTGTACTCCTGGATGTTGCCAGGCACGATCTGCTTGAGCGATCGTCCCGAGTTCAGCCACTCAGCGAGCACGACGGGCTTGAAGGTCGAGCCCGGGCTGAACCCGCGCGAGCCGCCCCACTCGCGGTCGACCGCGTAGTTGATGGAGGTCGAGTTCTCCGCCTCAGCCGCGGGGTCAAAGTCGCGGTTCTGCGACATCGCCAGGATCTGGCCGGTGTCAGGATCGAGCGCCACCATCGCCGTGGCCATGCCGGAGGGGTCATCAGCGGGGAGGGTTTCGAGCAGCTCTTCGTTGGCGATCTTCTGCTTCGTCACATCAAGGGTCGTGACGATGTCGAGACCGCCTGCGTACAGCAGGTCGCGCCCACTCTCGCCGTCGGAGTTGAACACTTCGTGCTTGGTGATGATCTTCGTCACGTAGTCGCAGAAGAACGGCGCGACGTCCGATGCCGAGCAGGAGAACTTAGGAGCCGAAATGTTGAGCGTCTCCTCGACAGGAATCGCCTCGTACTCATCGAACTCGGCCTGAGTGATGAAGCCCTGCTCCATCATGACGCCCAGCACCGCGTCACGGCGGATTTCGGCCTGCTCGTAGTTGGTGGTCACGCCATCGTCCGTCTCGAACGTACGGGTGGGGTCCCATTTCGAGGGGTTCTGCGTAATGCCCGCGATGGTGGCGGCCTCGATCGCGGTGATCTCCGAGGCCGGCTTGGAGAAGTAGTACTGAGCGGCAGCCTCGACGCCGTAGATGTTCATTCCGAACTGCGCGATGTTGAGGTACTGGGCGAGGATCTCGTCCTTGCCACAGTCCACGGCCGGGTCCGCAGGGTCGCAGTCTTCCCCGAGCTTGGCGTTGAGGTCCTCTTCGAAAGCCAGCGCCAGGCGCCACTCGCGGATCTTGCGGGGGATGCTGACCTCGGTCGCCGCGTCCTGGGCCTCTTCGTCGTCCTCGTTGATGGCATCCTGTAGCAGTCGGTTCTTGATCAATTGCTGCGTCAGGGTCGAGGCGCCAGGCGTGTTGTCCGACTGGAGGTTCACCGCCAGGGCACGCATCAAGCCCTCGCCGTCGACGCCGTTGTGCTGCCAGAACCTCTTGTCCTCGACGGCGACCACAGCCTTCTGCAGCCACGGAGAGATCTCCTCGAGCTGGACGATCACGCGGTTCTGGTCGTAGAACGTCGCGAGCAGGGTCTTGCCGTCGCGCGCGTAGATGTTCGACTGCTGGGGCAGCGAGACATCCTGCAGCTCGTCCGGGAGCTCTTCAAAGAGCTCGACCGATCCGTTGACTGCTGACCCCGCAACGGTCACCGCTGGAAGCGCGATGCCTGCGAGGAGGAATCCGCCGATGACCGCGAACGCCACGAACATGAACAGCGCGCTCACGAGCTGCACCACCGTCACGTGGCCATCACGGCGCGCGCGGCGAGAAGTGAATAAACCCATACACCAACCTTACGTCCCCTGCTCAACGCGCCACTCTCGTGGAGGGTTCCGGCACCCGCGCGCTACTCTCAGAGCATGACTCAGTGGGAATACGCGACTGTACCTCTCAT
Organism: Demequina sp.; assembly: GCF_047975725.1. Taxonomy (GTDB): domain Bacteria; phylum Actinomycetota; class Actinomycetes; order Actinomycetales; family Demequinaceae; genus Demequina. The sequence continues at coordinate 38,555 of NZ_JBKEED010000021.1, read as the reverse complement.
CGACCACGTGACCAAGCAGATTCTCGACCAATGGGGCGAGGATGGCTGGGAGCTTGTCCAGGTCGTCACCGGACCGACGGGCGGCCTGGTCGCCTATATGAAGCGCCCCAAGTCGTGAGCGCATCGTCCCGCTTGGCCGACCTCGGCCTGACCCTTCCCGAGGTCGCGACGCCGGTGGGGACGTACACCCCGGCCCGCCGCCACGGTGACCTGGTCTACACCTCGGGACAGCTTCCGTTGGTGGCTGGCGAGTTGGTTGCCACCGGCCTGGTCGGCTCGCGCGCGGGCGACGTGGGCCCCGAGCGGGCCGCCGAGTGCGCCCGTGCCGCAGTGCTCAACGCGCTCGCTGCTGTTGCCAACGTCGCGGGGGGCATCGACTCGGTGCTCGGCATCATCAAGATGACGGGTTTCATCGCATCGGCGCCCGGTTTCACCAATCAGCCCGCGGTGCTCAACGGCGCGAGCGGCATCCTCGCCGATGTGTTCGGTGAGCCCGGCCGCCACGCTCGCTCCGCGGTGGGCGTCGCATCGTTGCCGCTGGGGGCACCGGTCGAGATCGAGCTCATCGCGCAGCTGCGCCCGCTCTGACCTCGCCGCTCCACTCCCCCACCGTCAAATGGATCCATTTTCATCACGTCGGCACGCGCCAACACGATGAAAATGGATCCATTTGATGGGAAGGGGGCGAGTCAGCGCGAACGCGCGCGCAGGCGCTCGGGCTCGTAGACCTCGACGGCGCCAATGTGCACGTCGATCCAGCCGCGCGAGGCAAAGTCCGCGAGCGCCTTGTTGACGGTCTCGCGCGAGGCGCCTACGAGCTGGGCAAGCTCCTCTTGCGTCAGACCGTGACGCACGGTCACGTGGCCACGCTCCATACGCCCAAAACGGTGACCCAAGTCGAGGATCGCCTTCGCCACACGCCCGGGAACATCGGAAAACACGAGGTCCGCCATGGAGTTCGACAGGCGGCGAATCCGCTGCGCAAGCGCGCGCATCAGGTGCCGCGACATTTCCAGATGATCGTCGAGCCACGCGTCGAGCACGGACTTGGGAAGCTCGTAGACCACCGAGTCCTCGACCGCGTGCGCGCGCGACAACCGCGGCCCCGGGTCAAAGACCGACAGCTCGCCAAGCATGTCCCCCACGCCCAGCAGTCCCAGCAGGTTCTCGCGACCATCGCGAGCGGTGCGGGCCATCTTGACCTTGCCCTTGACGATGACAAAGAGCGCCTGGCCCTCGTCGCCTTCGTTGAACAGCACCTCGCCCTTGGCAAGTTCAATGCGCGTCATCATGGCGATCAGGGACCGCGCGCTGGCGCCGTCCATTCCGCCAAACAGCGGGGACGATCGCAGCAACTGCTCCTCGCGGGGGGACTCACCCATGGGTGCCGCCCTGCATGTGAGGGCTGATGCGACGCTGCTGTCCCAAAGCTCTCACCATCTGTGCGGTCACCATCTCCAAGTTGTCACTGACACGATCTTCATAAGACTTTAGCCGGGCATCGAGGCTGACGAGCGCTTCCACGCTGGAAGGGGTGGCAGTCTCTGGCGCTGGCCACACCGCGCCCGACAGTTCCGACACGGTCGGCGCGTCGGCAGCGAGAGCCTCCCACGCATCGGCCATACCGAGCGAACCGAGCTCGGCGACGTCGGTCAGCCGAGCGATCGCCAAGTCCTTGCGTGCCTGAACCAGGCGCCGCCACCAACGGACGCGGGCAATCTCGCGACGTATCTCTCGCCTGCGGTGCCTCAGTTCCGTGATGTGAGCAGACAGGTCTGGGGTCATGTCTGTCACCTCCGGGCGGTCTCGTGAGTCGGCATGGGTGGCACCGACTTTCTGTCTATCGGCCCGGTGCGGGCACCCCTTGAGAGTCGCTTAAGGTGGCGCTCATGGCCTCTCGTACGCCGCTGACCGTTGCCGTGGCAGGCGCCGATGCGCCCCCGGTCGCCCTGACCCGTCGTGCCAGGGCAATTAACCGCGCGCTCGCTGAGGTGTACCCGGACGCGCACTGCGAACTCGACTACGACAACCCGTTCCAACTGTTGGTCGCGACGGTCCTGAGCGCGCAGTGCACCGACGTGCGCGTCAACCAGGTGACCCCTGGGCTGTTCGCCGCGTACCCCGACGCACAGGCCATGGCGGGCGCCGACCGCGACCACCTCGAGGAACTCATCCGGCCCACGGGGTTCTTCCGCTCGAAGGCCGAGTCGCTCTTGGGGCTCAGCCGCGACATCGTCGAGCGCTATGACGGCGAGGTTCCTGGCCGCCTCAAGGACTTGACGACGCTGCGGGGCGTGGGCCGCAAGACGGCCAACGTCGTGCTCGGTAACGCTTTCGGGATCCCGGGGATCACGGTGGATACCCACATGGGGCGCCTGGCGCGGCGCCTAGGCCTCACGGTCGAGGAGGATCCGGTCGTGGTCGAGCGCGAGCTCATGGCCCTCATCGAGCGGCCCGAATGGACCCTGTGGTCGCACCGGGTGATCTTCCACGGCCGGCGCCGGTGCATGGCTCGCAAGCCCGAATGCGGCGCCTGCGAGATTGCGGCCTTGTGCCCGTCCGCCCCTGGGGCACGGGTGCGTGCGGCCTCCTGAGAGGCTCGCTTTCACCGCGCGCCCGGCCGATGCGGGTATCAGGCTCGCTGCGACCGCGCCAATCGTGTCGAGACGGGTATCAACCGGGATGGTGAGGCGCGTTCGGGGCGTGTGACGCTGGGTGGGGCTAGCGAGGCCGCTAGTGCTTGTCCGCCTGGGGCTCGGCTTCACCCGGGGCGGGTAGTTCGTTGACGTCGACGTCGTCGCGAGCGCCGATCGCGCCGTAGCGCTGGGCCACGAGTCGCGACTCCTCGATGGGCGTCGAGCGCTGTTCGTAGATGGCGCGATAGTGCCGGTCACGCCACGCGAGCAGGGTCGAGCCGATGATGGCGGCCGTCACCGAGGCGAACAGCACCGACATCTTCACCTCTTCCACCACTGTCTCGTTGCCCACGAAGGCGAGATCGCCAATGAGCAGGGACACGGTGAAACCGATGCCGGCGACAAAGCTCACCGCGCCCACGTCCCACCACGACAGACCGCGGTCGAGCCCCGCGCCCAGCACCTTCGCGGCGAGGAAGGTGAACAGCAGAATTCCCAGCGGCTTGCCGATCACGAGGCCAAGGAAGATGCCCTGGGCGATCGGGTCGCCCGCGGCCACCGCAATGCTCTCGGGGTTGAGGGCCACGCCTGCGGCAAAGAGCGCGAAGATCGGCACGGCGACGCCGGCGGAGATCGGGCGCCACAGGTGCTCCCAGTGCTCGGCGAGGGCGTGCTTCTCTCCCTTGCGGGCCACCGCGGGCACCACCATGCCGAGCGCGACGCCCGCGATGGTGGCGTGCACCCCGGAGGCGTGCATGGTCGCCCACGCGGCCACACCAATGGGGATGAGGATCCACCAGTGGGTGATGCGCTTGCGTGCGAGGAACCCGAAGGTCGCGACCAGCACCACGGAGGCCGCGAGCCATTCGAGGTGCAGGTCAGACGAGAAGAACACCGCGATGATGATGATCGCGAGCAGGTCGTCGACCACCGCGAGCGTGAGCAGGAAGGCCCGCAGCGCATTTGGGAGCCACTTGCCCACCACGGCGAGCACGGCGATAGCGAATGCAATGTCCGTGGCGGTCGGCACGGCCCAGCCTGCAGTCGAACCACCTTCTCGCAGCAGGTTGGTCGTCACGTAGATCACGGCAGGCACGAGCATGCCGCCCACGGCGGCCACGATCGGCACGATCGCCGTCGCGGGCTTGCGCAGCTCCCCGACAACGATCTCGCGCTTGAGTTCAAGACCCACGACAAAGAAGAAGATCGCGAGCAAACCGTCCTTGGCCCAGCCCTCAACGGACAGGTGCATGTGGAGGGACTCGGGCCCGAACTCGAAGGCCTTGATGGTCTCGTATGACTCCGACCAAGCCGAGTTGGCCCACACCAGTGCGACGAGGGTCGCGACTGCCAGCAGGATGCCGCCCGTGCGTTCGGCCCTCAGCACATCGGCGAGGGTCCTCTCCGTGGATGGGGTGACGCGTGAGAACAGGCGGGTACGGCTGGAGCGGGCCATCAAGCCTCCAGATAGGGGTTCGGGGTGACCCCTCCAGGTTACCGAGCGCTGGGGCTCGTGACTCCGTCGGGTGCCGAGTGCTTGGACTGGGGCGGGTCAAATCGGTAGCCGACGTTGCGCACGGTGCCAATCAACTGCTCGTGTTCGGGGCCAAGCTTGGCACGCAGGCGCCTCACGTGAACATCCACGGTGCGCGTGCCGCCGTAGTAGTCGAATCCCCACACCTCTTGCAGCAACTGGTCGCGGGTGTAGACGCGGCCGGGGTGCTGCATGAGGTACTTCAGGAGCTCGAACTCCTTGTAGGTGAGGTCGAGGGGTGCGCCGCGCAGGCGGGCCGTATAGCCGCCCACGTCCATGGTGAGTTCTCCGGAGGAGTACTCGGCCGCCTTCTCCAGCGGATCCTGCATCTGAGCGCGGCTCACCATCAGGCGAATGCGGGCTTCGACCTCAGGCGGCGACGCGTCTGAGAGCACCACGTCGTCTGCACCCCAGTCGGCGTTGACGATCGACATGCCACCCTCGCGCAACACCAGGAGCAACGGCACGGAGACGCCGGTGACGTGCACGAGCTTGCAGTTGTTCCTGGCCTCGGCCAGATCGTGACGACCGTCGACCACCACGATGTCAGCGTCGAGCGCCTCGAGCATCGCAGACGGCTCTGGCGGCAGCACTCGGGTGCGGTGCGACAGCAGGCCGAGCGCGGGCAACACTTCAGACGCTCCGTCTCGCGACGGGGTAAGCACCAGCAGGTCGGCCATCGCCACCTCCGTTCGGCCTTTACTGTAGCGGCGCACCAGGTGAGACACTAACCCCCATGAATCCCACGACCCGAGCGACCATCACGGCTGTCGCGGCTTCAGTGATCGCTGTCTCCGGGTTCCTGGGAACGCGCTACCTCGTCGTGGGCGCGCTTGCGCTGATGGCCGGTTTCGCCATCGGATGGCCGCGTCTGACTCGTGTGCCGCGCTACTGGGTATCGAGCGCGATCATCGGGGCCGGGTCCATCGCCGCCCTGGTGGCGGTGGTGCTCGGCAAGAACGAGCCCTACCTGCGATACGTCGTGGTGGCGGTGGCCGCGATCGTCGTGGCATCGCTCCTGGCCGAGGTGTTCCTGCCCAACCCCCGCGGTCATGCCGTGACGGCTGTGGCCTCGACGTCCTCAGGCGGCACCATCGCCGCGGCGGGTGCGGCCTGGGTCGCTGGCAACCTCACGGTGGGCGCGGAGGACCTTGTCGTGTGCGGTGCGGCCGCCGTGGCGATGGCAGCAGCAGTCTCCGTGCTGACGCGTAGGCCCGGGGTCAACACCTTCGCGGCGCTGACGATGGGCTGCGTCTCGGGAGCCGTCACCGGCTTCTTGTTCACCTCCATCACCTGGTACGCCGGAATCCTTGTGGGCCTGGGCGCTGGTGTCGCCGTCGTCCTCATGGTCGAGATGACCCGTCGTGAGCCCCGTCCCCGCTCGGTGTGGGCGGGAATAGCCTCGGCGATTACTCCTGTTCTGGTGGCCGGGGTACTGGTGTACCTCGGTGGCCGACTGCTCGTCGGCTAGATCTACGACAAGGACGGCCGATGCTCGAAAGGCTCATCGCGCTCGCCGCGCTTCTCGCTGTGGCCAGCCTGGGGTACTGGTGGTGGCAGTCGCGACAAGGGCGGGTGCGCGACGTTGACGGCGCTGCCGAACTCACCGCCCGGGACCTGGGAACTGACCGCGGCGCCCACGCGACGTTCGTCCAGTTCTCCACGCCCATGTGCGCCAAGTGCCCCGGCACCGCGCGTCTACTCCAATCGGTCGCCGCTGACCACCGCTACGTGACGCACGTGGAGGTCGACGCCTCGCAGCGGCTCGACCTTGCGCGGCGCTTGAACATTCTGCGCACACCGACCACGCTGGTGCTGGATGGCGAGGGGCGCATCGTTGCCCGGATGGACGGTGCCCCGACGTTCGCTCAGGCCCAAGAGGCGCTCGCCGCAGCCACGCGCGGCGCCGCAGGTTACTCGATCTAGAATCACTGTCCAGGAGGAGGACCATGGCGCAGGACATTCAGATCGACCCTCGCGGGTACCGGTTCGGGGCGGCAGTGACGCTCGCGTTCGCGGTGGCGGTGATGCTGCTCGGCCCCTCGACTGCGGGGCTCGTGACGCTCGCAGTCTTGGTCGCCCTCTTCATCCCTGCGGCACTCATCGGACCACAGGCGTCGCTCCAATCGATGCTGTTCAAGGCCCTGCTGCGCCCGCGCATCGGCCCTCCCACGGAAACCGAGTCGTACCGGCCGCCGCGCTTCGCGCAGCAAATGGGCCTTGCGATGTCGGCCGCCGCCCTCGTGCTGGGCGTGCTCGATGTCACCTGGGGCTTCTGGCTCTTTGGTGCGATGGTGACCGCCGCATCGTTCCTCAATGCCGCCTTTGGCTTCTGCCTGGGTTGCGAGATCTATCTGCTGCTCAAGCGTGCCGGGGCACGCGCCGCCTAAGTCACGGGCAACGACGCCCGAGTAAGGACTCACACACCATGACTGGACTGGAGATCGCCTTCACCGCCCTCGCCGTCACTGCCTTTGGCGCGACGATGTGGGTGTCAGGGATCATCGCCTGGAGAATTCTGAGGAGCCCGCGCCGGTGACTTTCAACCTTCCTGACGACCTCGCCCCCGAGGTCTACCCTCTCGCCTGGCTCGTGGGCCGCTGGTCTGGCCACGGAGAGGTCGCCTACCCCGGCATACCGCGGGCACAGATCCTCCAAGAGGTCGAGTTCGACCACGACGGCGGGCCGTACCTGACGTACCGTGCCAGCACCTCGCTCATGGGCGCCGACGGCGAACCCGGCCAGGTGTGGGCCGTCGAGTCTGGCTTCTGGCGCATCTCGCCCCAGGTCCCCGACGGGGTCGAGCTCCAGGACTTCCAGCACCCCGTCGAGGTCGTGCTGTCGGACGCCTCGGGCTTGCTGAGCTGCTACATGGGCGCCGTGGGTAACGGCCGCATTGACCTCGCGACCAAGTTTGTCGCCGCGACCGAGTCGGGACCGGGCGTGCGCGGCGCGACCCGCATGTATGGCAACGTCGCCGGCACACTCATGTGGGCGTGGGACCTCGCCGCGTTTGGCCAGGAGCTGCAGTCATACATGAGCGCCGAGCTCACCCGCACCGAGGCCTCCTAAGGAGGAATCCGCCATGACCGCCGTGCGTTCCACCGCCATGACCTCCCCCCTGCTGGCCCTGCCCGGGGCCGTCCCCGACACGGGCGCGGACGCGGGCGTCGCGTGGCACTACGGCGACCCCACGGCAGAACAGCGCGCGCTCGAGGCGGGCCGCGCCGTCGCCGACCAGTCGCACCTGGGCATCGTCACCGTCACGGGACCCGATCGCCTGTCCTGGCTCGACTCGCTGTCGACCCAGCAGGTGGGCACGCTCGAGCCGGGCGAGTCGACCGAAGTGATGATCCTGTCGCCGCAGGGGCGTATCGAGCACGTGGCCTCGCTCGTCGACGATGGCGAGCGCGCATGGCTCATCACGGAGACTGCCCCTGCCTTGGCGATGTTCCTTGACCGCATGCGCTTCATGCTGCGCGTCGAGGTGGCGGACGTCACTGACTCGTGGGCGACCATCGGTGAGGCGATCGGCGCGAACGCCGCCACCGGCGAGCCCGTCACCTGGGTGGACCCGTGGCCGGGCATCACGGCTGGCGGCACCACCTACGCCGCCGATCCCCACGCCGAGCACCCTGGTGCCGACCGTGCGTGGCGACTCGTGATCGTGCCCCGCGGCGAACTCGACAGCGCGGTGCGCTCCCGCGTGGACGCGGGCTGGACGCTCGTGGGAACGTGGGCGACGGAAGCGGCCCGGATCGCCGCGCATCGGCCCCGCGCCGCGCGCGAGGTGGATGACCACTCGTTGCCGCACGAACTCGATTGGCTGCGCACTGCCGTGCACCTGCACAAGGGCTGCTACCGCGGCCAGGAGACGGTCGCGAAGGTGCACAACGTGGGGCGGCCGCCGCGCCGGCTGGTGCTGCTGCACCTGGACGGCTCCGGTCACGCGCTGCCCGAGCGCGGTGCGCCCGTCATGCTTGAGCCCGCAGACGGCGGCGAGGCCACGCAGGTGGGCAAGGTGACCTCGGTGGCCCGCCATCACGACCTTGGCCCCATCGCGCTGGCGGTCGTCAAGCGTTCCGTGGACCCCTCGTCGGTGCTCATGGTGCCCTCCGACGGCGGCCCGCTCGCGGCCTCTCAGGAGCTCATCGTGAACGCCGACGGCTTCTCTGCGGACCGCCCTCCCAAGCCCGGCCCCACCATGAAGGGCCTGCTCATGGGCAAGGGATGCGCGGCCGACGGCGGCGACCTCCCCGGTTGATACCCGTCTGAACGCGATTCTCACGGCGCTCGCACACGAGATACCCGTCCATGCGTGCCGCCGGGAGTACCGTGGCAAGCGTGGAGATTTCAGTGACGGAGCTGCGCGCCGGACTGCGCAAGGCCATCGACGCGGCAAAAGACGGCGAGGACGTGGTCATCACCGAGCGCGGCCTGCCCGTCGCCCGTCTCACAGGCATCGAGTCGACGACCCTGCTCACCAAGCTCGAGGCCGAGGGCCTCATCACCCCTCCCGCCGAGGCCCGCGCCGTGCCGCGACTGCCGCAAGCGGAGGCCGCCAAGGACGCGCTGTCGAGCCTGCTCGGCCGCATGCGGAGGTAACGGTGTCGCTCGTCTACCTGGACACCTCCGCCCTGGTGAAGTTGTGCGTGCTCGAGACGGGCACGCCGCTCGTGGTGGGACTGTGGCAGCACGCCGATGCGCTGGTCACCTCCCGTATCGCCGACGCCGAGGTGCGTTCGGTGTTTGCTGCCGCCGAGCGCATCGGCCGAATCGATGCCGCCCCCGCCGCCCAGGCCCGCGACCGCTGGAAAGAACTGTGGCCATGCCTCGCGACCGTCGAGGTGACGGCGGACCTCGCGCGCCACGCCGGCCAGCTCGCTGATCGCCGTCCCCTGCGGGCCTGTGACGCCCTGCACCTCGCGAGCGCACTGCTCCTGGCCGACGCCAAGCCGATCTTCGCCGCCTGGGACCGCCGCCTGGCCGCCGCCGGCCGCGCGGAGGGGCTCACCGTGCTGCCGCCTACACTTGCGTGAGTCGAGTATCTGAGACCTCACGGGAGAAACCTTGTTCAGCACCCTCCAGCACCTGATCGTCCTGCTCTTGTCGGTCGCGGCACTCGTGGGAGCAATTTGGGCGCTCGTCGACGCCTCCAAGTACTCGGACGGTCAGTACAAGAACGCTGGCAAGAACTCCAAGGGGATGTGGCTCGCCATCCTCGGCGTCGCCGCGCTCATCGCCTTCATCTCCCTGCCGTGGCCCCTAGGAGGCGGAGGCGGAATCGGCGGCCTGCTCGGCATCGCGGCCATCATCGCCGTCATCTATTACTTCGTCGACGTCAAGCCCAAGGTCTCGGGGACCTCCGGCGGTGGCGGGCGCCCCGGCGGCTGGTAGCGAGCCGATGCGCGCCGTCCTTCAGCGTGCCTCGCGCGCCTCGGTCACGGTGAACGGCACCGTCACCGCATCGTTCGACCGTCAGGGGATCGTCGCGCTCGTGGGCGCGACCCACGACGACGGCCCCGAGCAGGTCGAGACCATCGCACGAAAGATCGCGGAACTACGCATCCTCGACGACGAACGCTCGGTCACCGACGCCGATGCGCCGGTCATCGTGGTCTCCCAGTTCACCCTGTACGCGGACGTCCGCAAGGGCCGCAGGCCGTCGTGGAACGGCGCTGCCCCAGGGCCCGTCGCCGAGCCACTCGTCGACGCGGTAGTGGAAGCGCTGCGCGCGCGGGGGCTCACCGTCGGCACCGGCGTGTTCGGCGCGATGATGGACGTCGCACTCGTCAACGACGGTCCCATGACAATTCTCGTGGAGGCCTGAGCGGCCGCCGCACCGCCGTCCCACCGCTGGCGCACGGCAACGGGGTGGCACCCTCAGCGTGCCACCCCGCCACCGCATCGGCCCTGCTAGAGGCCTCCCCCCTGGGCGCCCCTACTGCGCGGGGAGCGCGAAGAACACGTCATCCGCAAAGAACCCAGGGGTGACGCGGATGAGTCCATCGACGGTGTCGGGGACCATCATCGCGAGGCGGCCGTCCTCGGTGGCTCCGTTGTACAACTCCGCCAGGGAGTCGAAGTCAGGCTCGATCCCCATCACGAACTGGTCGTGGGGACTGACGACGGTGCCGTCGGCTCCGACGTAGTCGAAGCCCACCTCCAAGACGTTGCCCGCGTCGTCTCCCGTGTAGGTTGCGGCGACGTCCACGGTGATCCACACCATGCCGTCCTCGGCAGGGTCGTTGACGTCGCTGGCTGCCGCGACCTCAGCGTTGGCGTCGGCGTCGAAGGCGGTCAGCGCGATGGTCCAGTTGTTGTTCTCGATCACCTCGTCGAAGGCGTAGGGGTTGTCGCGGGTGCCGGCGGCGGGCTCATCGGCGGCAGGCTCCTCGGCCTCGTCATCGGCGGCTTCATCATCGGCGGCCGGCTCCTCGGCAGCATTGTCGTCCTCGACGACGGCCGTGTCGCCACCGGCGGCCTCGTCAAAGGCATCCGAGACAGCGTCAGCCGCGACCGCCAGGAACACGACGAAGCCCACGATGGTGCCGACGACTGACAGGATCAGACCGGCGATCGAGGAGCCCTTCTTCTGCCCCTTGCGGGTCAGGCCCACGATCGACAGGACGAAGGCGGCCGGCAGCAGCAGCCACCCGACGATGAGTGCCCCGGGGATGCAGGCAAACACGAAGCCGACAATGCCAAGAATCATCGCGATCAGGCCCACGGTGTTCTTCGGCAGTGCCTCGGGCGCGGGGGCCGCGATGGGCTGGACGGCCCCGGCGGGGGGCTCCGGGGGAAGGTCGTGCTGAGTCATGGTGTCCTCGGTTCTCACTACGGGTTCTCACGACGCGGCGCCAGGTGGCCTCCGCGGCCCTCACATGAAGGCGTGACCAGCCTCGCGAGCGAAGCCCAGCCCCCGCATCGGCCGTTCGGACACGACCACATGGCCGTTCGGCCACTGTGCTGTGACCATGGGCCGATGCCCGCTGTCGGGCGGCGGGCCTACTGTGTCCCGCATGAGCTCCTCTTCGCCTGTGCACACAGGTACCGCGCGAGTGCTGACGCACGTGTGGGATGTGGTGCTGTTTGCCCTGGGCGCTTTGACCACCGTGATCGGGATCATGAACGTGCCCGCGGCCCACGTCGATGGCGTCCTCAATGGCCTGGGAGTCCTGCTGGTGCTCGTGAGCACGGCGCTGTGGGTCGGCGTGTTCTGGCGACGCCGTGCCCCCTGGGTGGTGGTCGCGTGCGGTGGACTGATCGCACTGATCGGCAACGAGTACCTCCTGGGGCTCATCGGGGTGTTCCACGTGCTGCTCACCGCGACCTGGCGGACCCGCATCTGGACCGCTGCGGCCGCGAGTACTGCCGTCTTTCTGTTCTGGCTGCGCGAGGTCACGACCCCGTGGGGGTCGGGGCTGTGGCAGTCCTCGACGGGTGGGCCAAGGGAAGAAGCGGCGATCAACGCGATCATCGCCATCGTGTCCCTGTCGGTGACCTTTGGCGCCGCCATCGTCACCGTGAGCCGCCGAGCGGCCACGAGCGAACGGCGCAGGGCCGATGCGCAACACGCCTTGGTCGAGCAGCTCGGCGACGATCTGGCCAAGGAGACCGAACGGCACCAGATCGCTCGGGAGATCCACGACGGGCTCACCAACAAGCTTGCGCTGTTGTCGATGATGGGGGGCAACGTGGAGCGCGCCGTGGCCCAGGGCTCGCCCGACGCGCCCGCGATGGCTCATCAGCTCAAGTCGCAGTCGCGCGAGGCGCTCGAGGAACTGCGCGGGCTGGTGCAGGAGCTGCGCAGTGCGCCCGACGCGCCCGTCCTGCCCCGGGGGTCGATGAGGGGCGTGGGCAAACTCATCGCTGAGGCGCGGGCAGCGGGCACTCGGGTCGACGCCATGGTGATGTTGAGCGACATCGACGGTGCCACGGCGGCACTCGACGGCGCCGTGCATCGGCTCGCGCAGGAGTGCCTGACCAATGCCGTCAAGCACGCCCCGGGTGCGGTGGTCACGTTGTACCTCGAGGCCTCCCCGACGAGCGGCGTGCGCCTGCGCGTCTCGAACCCCCTGGTCGTCGGAGTCGATCGGGCGACCAGCGTGGGGGCATCGTCCGGGACCACGGGGATGCGCGAACGGGTCAAGGCACTGGGCGGCACCGTGTGGATCGGTGATCACCAGGGCGCGTTCATTGTCGATGCGACATTGCCGTGGACGCGACCAGCCCCCCGCGCGGCGACTGGGGCTCCGATGTCACCCTCCGGCCCTACCCTGGGCGCATGACCGCTCCCTCGCCCGAGCAGGGCACGCCCGAGCCAGTCTCCGTGCTGATCGTGGACGACGACCCCATGGTGCGCCAGCAGGTGAGGTTCGTGTTGGGCATGGACGCTCGCGTGACGGTGGTGGGCGACTGCGGGGACGGTGCGAGCGTGCTGAGCGAAGTGGAGCGCGTGCGGCCCCGTGTGGTCCTCATGGACGTGAGCATGCCCATCATGACTGGGGTCGAGGCGACCGCGGCGCTGGCTCAGCGCCACGACGGTGGACCCGCGGTGATCGCGCTCACCGCTATGGACCACGATGACTCGCTGCTCGCAATGTTGCGCGCAGGTGCGCGGGGGTTCGTTCCCAAGGAGTACGCCGACGAGGACCTGGTGACGGCCATCGTGCGGGTTGCCGCTGGCGGCGGCTACGTCTCCCCTCATTGTCAGCCGATGCTGTTTGCTCACCTCGACGCCGGCAAGCCGGACTCGGGGCAGGCAGCGGCGGCCCAGCAACTGTCGCATTTGACCGGCCGTGAGATCGCCGTGGCCCGTCACGTCGCGACCGGCGCACGGACTGCGGACATCGCGCGGGCGCTCTACGTCTCCGAGTCGACGGTCAAGAGCCACCTCGACTCCATCCGCACCAAACTGGGCGTCGCGAGCCGCGAAGAGATCGCGGTGCTCGTCGAGCGGGCAGGCGCCGCGGCGGAGGGCTGATCGCCCGGAGCGGCGCGTGTGCCGCGAACGCTCAGGTGCCCACCATCGAGGTGTCGGCGTCGATGAGCCAGTGGTTGCGCAGCGTGATAGCGCGCTCGATCGCCGCCACCAGGCCCGCGAAGAACAGCGTGGTGGTCGCCCATCCGGGCAGGTCGACCGGCGAAACAAACGGATCCACGTGGGGCGCGACCAGCTCCCATCGGGTCACCATCTCGACCAGCGCGAGGCTCGCGACGGCCAGGGAGACCAGCAGAATGACCACCGCCGCGACCGAGATGATCCTGCTGGCCAGCGGGTGGCGCTCGCCGAAGCCCGCGCGCAACCCCTCCGCTGAACGGGGGTGAGGCGTGAGCATGCGTGCCTCACCAGGCGTCTCGGCCCAGTGGAATCCCGGCTCATCCTGCACTACGTGCATGCGCTTGAGGCCGTACATGGTGGCCTCGACCTCAATGCGACCTCCCGGCACGGGGAAGGCTGCGGGCACGCGCGAGACCGCACTCTGGCGCCCGTCGCGGTACAGCTGGGCGACGATGTCACCGGAGTCGTCTGTGCCAAGGAGGTGGACATCGACGGCGTAGGTCGAGCTGACGCCATCGTGGTCGCGCAGGTCGACGGTGAACAGCGACCGCACGAGCGGCTGCCACCACCGATAGGGCTTGAGGGCGGACCCGTCGCCAGGCTTCACCCTCGCTGCGCGCCGACGATCGCGGGTGCGTTGCCACCAACTCATGTGCTCTGCCCCTGATTCACGCGGCCATGGTCGCACAGGCGTGACCCGCATGCCCGGGTTCACATGCCCGGGTTACGAGCGCACCCGGACCAGCAGTTCCCCGACCTCGCAGCCGAGCGCCTCGCAGATCGCGGTGAGCGTCGAGTAGCGGATGGCCTTCGCGCGGTCGTTCTTCAGCACGCTGAGGTTCACCACCGACACACCCACCGCCTCGCTGAGCGCGGTCAGGGTCATCTCCCTGGCCGCCAGGAGTTCGTCGAGGCGGCAGTGGATCCCCGAGTCGTCGACCGGCTCCGCGGGGGTCACACGAGCCCCTCGCTCTCGCGCTGCAGCTTCTCGCCGATCTGCAGTGCCACGGCGACCGCGCCCACCATGAGCGTCGCCACCACGGGGAAGATGTCCGTCTCGAAGGTCAGCGCCTCGTAAGAGCCGTCGCTGATGGCCGACAGCGCGCCGTTGGTGGTCATGTCGGTGAGGATGCCGCCGACGAACCACCCGGCGGTGAGGACCGTCGCACCGCCCCAGGCGAGTGCCGCCGTTCCCTTGTCGAACGCGCGCCCCCGCGCGAGGCGTCGGAAGAACGCCAGCGCGATCGCGAGGCCGGCGCACACCGCGACGGCCATCCAGATCGGCTGGGCGTAGAGCGCGAACAGGGTGGCGCTCGCGGGGTCCTCCACGCCCACGATGGCGGTGGTCGCGGCGGCCTCCTCCATGGCACCGCCCGGTCCCACGGGAAGGGAGACCGCCTCCTCGTCGACGGGCACCTCTACCGGGATCGCGCCGCCCGCCGCGACCTCGCGCACTCGCTGAATCGCGAGCCACACAAACGTCGCCGCGACGGCTGCCACCATGGCGGCCGAGAAATACGTGGCAATGCGGTCGGACTTGTCTGGCATGCGGCTGTCGTTCATGGCGCCCCCCATATCGACTTTCGTTGTTATTGAAAAACGATACGCAACGACTATCGATAGGTCAACCCCTGCGTCGTCCCAGCCCGGCGGCTGGGTCAGGGCCGATGCGCGAGCCGGCCCGCGCATCGGCCCTCCCGAATCCAGTTCACGCCTGTGGCGAACACGGGCATGAGCACCACCCCCGCCTGGTTAGCCTGGATCCAGGAGCCCCAGGACACTGCGGCGACCCCCCGGCCCCGGCCGGATGGAACGAGGAGGAAATCATGTTCGAACGGTTCACCGATCGAGCCCGTCGTGTAGTCGTGCTCGCGCAAGAAGAGGCGCGCATGCTCAACCACAACTACATCGGGACGGAGCACATCCTCCTTGGCCTTGTCCGCGAGGGCGAGGGCGTCGCAGCGAAGGCCCTGGAGGCCATGGACATCTCCCTCAACGGCGTGCGCGAGCAGGTCCAGGAGATCATCGGCGAGGGCTCGCACGCCCCGTCCGGCCACATCCCCTTCACCCCGCGCGCCAAGAAGGTGCTCGAGCTGTCGCTGCGCGAGGCGCTTCAGCTGGGCCAGAACTACATCGGCACCGAGCACATCCTTCTGGGCCTCATCCGCGAGGGTGAAGGCGTGGCTGCGCAGGTGCTCGGCAAGCTCGGCGCCGACCTGGGCGGCGTGCGCCAGCAGGTCATCCAGCTTCTCAGCGGCTACGAGGGCAAGGAGCCCGCGACCGCTGGCGGCGGTGGGCCCCAGGAGGGCACCCCGGCCGGTTCGACCGTGCTTGACCAGTTTGGCCGCAACTACACGCAGGCCGCGCGCGAAGGCAAGCTCGACCCCGTCGTGGGCCGCGAAATGATCATGGAGCGCGTGATGCAGGTCCTGTCGCGCCGCACCAAGAACAACCCCGTGCTGATCGGCGAGCCCGGCGTGGGCAAGACCGCCGTGGTCGAGGGCCTGGCCCAGGCAATCGTGCGCGGCGACGTGCCCGAGACCCTCAAGGACAAGCACCTGTACACGCTCGACCTTGGTTCGCTCGTGGCCGGCTCGCGCTACCGCGGTGACTTCGAGGAGCGCCTCAAGAAGGTCCTCAAGGAGATCCGCACCCGCGGCGACATCATCCTGTTCATCGACGAGATCCACACCCTCGTGGGTGCGGGTGCCGCCGAAGGCGCGATCGACGCCGCGTCGATCCTCAAGCCCATGCTGGCCCGCGGCGAGCTGCAGACCATCGGCGCAACCACGCTCGATGAGTACCGCAAGCACGTCGAGAAGGACCCCGCGCTCGAGCGCCGCTTCCAGCCCATCCAGGTGCCGGAGCCGGAGCTGAGCCACGCGATCGAGATCCTCAAGGGTCTGCGCGATCGCTACGAGGCCTTCCACCGCGTCACCATCACGGACGATGCGATTGTCGCCGCCGCGCAGATGGCCGACCGTTACATCTCTGACCGATTCCTGCCGGACAAGGCGATCGACCTGATCGACGAGGCGGGCGCGCGCCTGCGCATTCGCCGCATGACGTCGCCTCCCGAGCTGCGCGACCTCGACGACAAGATCGCGGACGTGCGCCGCGACAAGGAGTCGGCGATCGACGAGCAGGACTTCGAGAAGGCCGCGTCGCTGCGCGATGTCGAGCGTCGCCTGTCCGAGGAGCGCGCCGCCAAGGAGGAGGCCTGGAAGTCGGGCGACCTCGACGTGGCCGCCGTGGTGGACGAGGACCTGATCGCCGAGGTGCTCGCAATGTCGACCGGCGTGCCGGTCACCCGCGTGTCCTCCGACGAGTCCAGCCGTCTGCTGTCGATGGAGTCCGAGCTGCGCAAGCGCGTGATCGGTCAGGAGCAGGCCGTCAAGGTCCTCGCCCAGTCCATCCGTCGTACCCGCGCCGGCCTGAAGGACCCCAAGCGTCCTGGTGGCTCGTTCATCTTCGCCGGCCCCACCGGTGTGGGAAAGACTGAGCTCGCCAAGGCCCTCGCCGAGTTCCTGTTCGGCGACGAGGGCGCGCTGATCTCGCTCGACATGTCCGAGTACGGCGAGAAGCACACGGTGGCCCGCCTGTTCGGTGCGCCTCCCGGCTACGTCGGCTTCGAAGAGGGCGGCCAGCTCACTGAGAAGGTGCGTCGCAAGCCGTTCTCCGTGGTGCTGTTCGATGAGGTCGAGAAGGCCCACCCCGACATCTTCAACTCGCTGCTCCAGATCCTTGAAGACGGCAAGCTGACCGATGCTCAGGGTCGCGAGGTCAACTTCAAGAACACCATCATCATCATGACCACCAACCTGGGCGCCGACGCGATCTCGCGTCGCCAGGCGACGGGCTTCTCCGTGGTGTCCGAGGCCGGACACTCCTACGAGGACATGGTGAAGCTGGTGAACTCGAAGCTCAAGGAGCACTTCAAGCCCGAGTTCCTCAACCGCGTGGACAACGTGGTGGTCTTCCCGCAGCTCACGCAGGACGAGATTGTCCAGATCGTGGACCTCATGGTCGCCCGTCTCGACGAGCGCATGAAGGACAAGGACATGGGCATCGAGCTCACCGAGGCGGCCAAGCAGCTGCTCGCGGAGAAGGGCTACGACCCCGTGTTGGGTGCGCGACCGCTGCGCCGCGCGCTGCAGCGCGAGATCGAGGACCCGCTGTCGGAGAAGATCCTGTTCGGCGAGGTCACCTCCGGCCAGCTGGTCAAGGTGGACGCTGAGGGTGAGGGCATCCTGGGCGAGTTCACCTTCACGGGCGTCGACCGTGACTCGATCGTGGGCGAGCCCCTCGCCGAGGACCGCGAGGTCCGCGTGGGCGGCCGTCCGGATGAGGTCGAGGGCGCCGACGTCCCCCGCGCTGAAGGCTCCGGAACCCCCAGCCCCGAAGCGTCAGCCTCGAACGAGTAAGCCAGCCACGGCATCGGCCGTGAAGCCCGAGTGGCCCGGTCACCCAGCAGGGTGACCGGGCCACTCGGCGTTAAGAGCAGGGACGATGCACTGGCGGGCAGTGCGTTTTTCTGGCGGTAGGCTGAAAAACGGTCCCCCGACCGCAAGGAGTCCCCGTGCTCGACAACGCTGATGCTGTTCACGAAGCCGACGAGTCCGCGCCACTGGACGCGGACGAGCGCTCACGCCTCGACGCCCTGCGCTCGCGCTGCCCTGTGGCGCACGAGGACGGCTCGTACGTGGCACTGTCGCATGCGGCGGTCGTGGCCATCGCGCTCGATGCGCACACCTTCTCCAGCGCCCATCCCACGCGCCGCGCCATCCCCAACAGCCTCGATGGGGCGGAACACACCGCCTACCGCGAGGTCATCGATCAGTTCTTGACGCCCGAGCGGGTGGCGGCCCAGGAGCCGCAGTGCCGCGAGGTGGCCCGCACGCTCGTGGCGAGCCTGCCCCGGGACGTCACGGTGACGGCGATCGCCTCCCTCGGCGTGCCGTTTGCGGTGCGCACGCAGTCGGCGTGGCTCGGCTGGCCCACCTCCCTTGAGGCGAGCCTGGTGACGTGGATGGCCGACAACCACGCGGCGACCCGTTCGGGCGACCGCGCGCGCACGTCCGACGTGGCCCAACGCTTCGACGCAATGATCCACGACCTGATGGACGCCCGCCGTGGCCGGCCCGCGACCGACGTCACCGGCGAAGTGATGGAGGCCACCGTCGATGGCGTTCCGCTCACCGACGAGGAGATCGTCTCGGTGCTGCGCAACTGGACTGCTGGCGACCTGGGCTCGATTGCCGCGTCGATCGGCGTGATCGTGCACATGCTCGCCGAGCGGCCCGCGGTGCAACGCGATGTCCGCGCCCTGGTTGAGGCCGGGGACCAGGCGGCCGTCGCTGCCTCCGTTGAGGAGATGCTGCGTATCGACGATCCGTTCATCACGAATCGCCGCACTGCGACCGCCGATCACGCGGTCGAGGGCGTCACCGTCCCCGCCGGGTCAACGGTGATGCTCAACTGGACCGCAGCCAACCGGGACCCCGAGGTGTTCGGCAACCCCGACGCGTACGACCCCGCGGGCAATGCCCACGCCAACCTCGTGTTCGGCGCCGGGGCGCACGTGTGCCCCGGCCGTGACCTCACGCTCATGGAACTCAGGGTCGTGGTCGAGGAACTGCTGGCTGGTACCGCCTGGATCGAGCACGCCGAGGACGACCAGGCACACCGCGAGACGCCGCCGGTGGGCGGCTGGGCGCGGGTGCCGGTGATGCTGCGCTAAGCAGTGGTGGGCGGTCAGCCCCCGAGCTTGAATTCGCCGATGCGCCCGACGAACACGATGAGGGCGATCACCATGAGCAAAGCGGGCACGGTGATGTTGGCGAGCGGGTCGCCGCGGCGAATGTGAACGAAGGCGGCACCGCCTCCGATCACCATGAGCCCGGCAGCGGCGAAGGGCACCACCCAGGACTGGAAGTCGACGATGGGGAAGACCACGACGGCGAGCGAGCCGATGATCTCCGCCACACCGATCAGCCTGATGTGCTTGTCCTCGAAGTCGTTGGCCCACTCCTGACCCACCGCGAGGGCGCCCTTCTTGCCCTTGAAGGCATGCACGATGCCCGAGGGGATAAAGACCGCGGCCAACGCGATCACGGCGATCCACAGTGCAGCGTCCATGACTTTCCTTCTGCCGTCGTACGAGGACAGCACCACCTTATGCCCGACGTCCCTGGGACCCCTGCGTCACAGACCCGGCGTAGCCTGGGAAACATGATTCACGATCCTTTTGTGGCCAACGCTGCCCGCTACGACACCATGCAGTACCGCCGCTCGGGCCGCTCGGGCCTGCGCCTACCGGGCGTGAGCCTAGGGCTGTGGCACAACTTTGGTGGCGCCAACCAGGACACGGTCATGCGCGACATGATCCGCACGGCGTTCGACCTTGGTGTCACGCACTACGACCTCGCCAACAACTACGGCCCGCCGCCCGGTTCCGCCGAATCCAACTTTGGGCGCATCTTTGCGCAGGACCTCAAGCCCTACCGTGACGAGATCATCGTGTCGACCAAGGCCGGCTACGACATGTGGCCCGGTCCCTACGGCGAGTGGGGCTCGCGCAAGTACCTGCTGGCATCGCTCGACCAGTCCCTGAACCGCATGGGTCTCGACTACGTCGACATCTTCTATCACCACCGCCCGGACCCGGACACGCCCATCGAGGAGTCGATGATGGCGCTGGACCAGGCCGTGCGGTCCGGCAAGGCGCTGTACGCGGGCATCTCTAACTACGGGCCCGAGGCCACGGTCGAGGCCGCGACGATCCTGCGGGAACTCGGCACCCCGCTGCTCATTCACCAGTTCCCCTATTCGATGTACCTGCGCGGACCGGAGAACGGCCTCATCGACACCCTCGAGGAGCAGGGCGTGGGCTCGATCGTGTTCTCCCCGCTCGCGCAGGGCATGCTGACCGATCGATACCTCAACGGCATCCCCGAGGGTTCGCGTGCGACCCACTCGGTGTTCCTGTCGGGCAAGCAAATCACGCAGACCTACCTCGAGCGCACGCGCGCCCTCAACGACATCGCCCAGCAGCGCGGCCAGAGCCTCGCCCAGTTGGCCGTGCAGTGGGTGCTGCGAGGCGACAGGATCACGTCCGCCCTGGTCGGAGCGTCGAGCGCCGAGCAACTGCGCACCACCGTGGCGTCGCTCGACTTCCCGCCATTGGCCTTCGACGAGGTCGAGGCCATCGAGAAGTACGCGATCGACGGCACCCACCACACCGCCTAACTCCCGGCGGCGAGCCGCCACTACAGGCGGTACAGCCCGCGCGCCTCGTCGGCGACGGTCACCAGGCCGTCGCCGACGAGCGACTCGAGGCAAGCGTCGAGCTGACCGGGCTCGATGTCGTCGAGCGATGCCTGGCCGGTGATGTTGAGCGGCGCGTGTGCGGCGCGCAGGAGCGCCATGATGCGACCGCGCACCTGTCGATCCGTCCCGTGCCACGCCTGGGTGCGCCTGGGAGCCGCGTCGAGACCCGGCGATCCGGCAGCGAGCCACGCGCAATCAGCAGCGAGCACGCACTGCGCGCACCGGGGCGCACGTGCCGTGCACACGAGCGCACCCAATTCCATCGCCGCGGCATTCCACGCCACTGCGGCCGATGCGCTGGCGGGCACGAGCGCGGCCGCGTGCTCGCGCTCGGCACGGGTGAGGTGGGCAGGCGGCAAGGGCTGTGCGCGCCACGCCCGGCCGATCACGCGACGCACATTGGTGTCCAGCACCACGTCGTGCTCACCGAAGGCGAAGGCCCGCACGGCGGCGGCGGTGTAGGCCCCGATGCCCGGCAGGGCCAGCAGGGCCTGTTCCTCGCTGGGGACCTCGCCAGCATGACGGGTCACGAGCGCTTGCGCGCACTCCCACAAGCGCTTCGCGCGACGCGGGTAGCCCAGCCGTCCCCATGCTCGCACCGCATCTGCCTGGCTGGACGCCGCGAGATCGGCCGGAGTCGGCCAGCGTTCCATCCACTCGCGCCACACCGGCTCGACCCTCGCCACCGGCGTTTGCTGGAGCATGATCTCCGAGACCAGGACGCCCCAGGGCGTGCAGTCAGGCGCTCGCCACGGCAGGTCGCGGGCCGCGTGAGCGAACCACTCGATGACCGCATCGACCATGGCGGACTCGGGCTGGCGCGGCATGGCTTCATTGTCCCAGCCGCACGCGGGGTTACGGTGGCTCACAGGAAGGAGCGTGCCGTGAGAGGACTGCGCAATCCTGTGGGCGACGAAGAGCCTCGGGTGTACTGGGTTCGTCGTGCCGTGGTCCTCGTGGCCGCTGCAGTCGTGATCGTCGTGATCTGGCTCGTCATCCGCGGGCTCACCGGCGGCGAAGGCGAGTCCAAGACGCCCTCGACCACGACCTCACCTCAGCCGGGAGTGACCAACTCGGCAGGCGCCAATTCAGCGGCCCCGAATGATCCTTCTCGCCCCTGCACCGCGGAGGACGTTCTCGTGACGGCGGTGGCTTCTCCCACCCAGGTCAACGCCGGGTCGGAGGCCGCGTTCGAGGTGGGCGTCGAGCATGTGGGAACCGCCGCGTGCAAGCTGTCGACCACCGCCGACGGCTCCGCCCTGCGGGTCCGGTCGGGCGATGACGTCTACTACGACTCCGCGTGGTGCGAGGGGCCCGTGTTTGCTGAGGGCGAGTGGATCTTGCAGCCAGGAGACCGCGAGGCCCTGCAGGCAACCTGGTCGAGCTACCGCTACAACGACTCGTGTGAGCCTGTGGACAGCCCCGCACCGGCGGGCCACTACCGAGCGGCGGTGTCCGTGGCAGGCATCGCCGCGGCCGAGTCCGCTTTCGAACTCGTCAGCTAGTCGCCCCACCCCGCACTCCCCGCCTTCCCGCCCTTCCCGCCTTCCCGCCTTCCCGCCTTCCCGCCTTCCCGCCTTCCCGCCTTCCCGCCTTCCCGCCTTCCCGCCTTCCCGCCCTCGCGATGAAAATGGATCCATTTGACGGTTAGGAACGGGGGACGGCCCGCTCGACGGCTTCACGAATGGTCGCCACCGCGTGGACCGTGACCCCTGCCGGGGCCTCCACGGCCTGCGCCGTTGCGGGGACCAGGACCTCGGTGAATCCCAACCTCGCCGCCTCGGCAACCCGCTGACCCAGGCCGGTCACCGGGCGCACCGCCCCTGACAGGGCGACCTCGCCGATGGCGACGAGCCCCTCGCGCACCGGCCGGTCAGCACGGGCGGACGCGAGAGCGAGCGCCAGCGCGACATCGGCCGCGGGCTCCGTGACCCTGGCACCGCCGATAGTCGACACGTAGACATCGTCGGCGGCCACCGCGACTCCCACACGCCGTTGGAGCACCGCGAGGATCATCGCGACGCGGGACGAATCGATGCCCGACGTCGCGCGGCGTGGATTCGACAGCGCGCTCGGCGCGACCAACGCCTGAATCTCTGCTGGCAGGGGGCGCTTGCCGTCGATGGTGATGGTCGCGCACGTGCCCGCGACGTGCGCGCCTTCGCGCGACAGGAACAGCCCCGAGGGGTCGGCGACGCCCTCAATGCCCGTGTCGAGCAGTTGGAAGCAGCCCACCTCGTCCACAGAACCGAACCTGTTCTTGATGGCGCGCAGCAGCCGCAACTGCGAGTGCTGCTCCCCTTCGAACTGGCACACCACGTCGACGAGGTGCTCGACGAGGCGCGGCCCCGCGACCGTGCCCTCGCGAGTGACGTGACCCACCAACACCATGGGGCAGCCCCGCGACTTGGCGGCCTGGATGAGAGCGGAAGCGACCTCACGCACCTGGCTGACGCCCCCCGCAGCGCCGTCGATCGATGCTGACGCGATGGTCTGGATCGAGTCGACCAGCAGCAGCCCAGGGTCCTGCGCCTCGATGTGGGCGAGCACGGCACCCAGGTCGGTCTCCGCGGCCAGCAACAGGCCCGAGTCGAGGGCGCCAATGCGCTCGGCACGCAAGCGCACCTGCCCCGCGGACTCCTCTCCGGTCACGTACAGCACGGTGCGGCCCGTGCGCGCCGCGCGCGCCGCGACATCGAGCAGCAAGGTCGACTTGCCCACCCCTGGTTCACCGGCGAGGAGGACAACTGCGCCGGGCACGAGCCCGCCCCCAAGCACCCTGTCGAACTCGGCCACCCCGGTGGGCCGTCGCTCGGACGCCGTCGCGTCAATCTCGCCGATGGGACGCGCCGGTGTGGTCGCGGCCGTGGCCTTGGTGGTGGGTCCGGCGGTCGCCGCGCCGGCCTCCACGACGCTCCCCCAGGCTTGGCACTCGCCACAGCGGCCCACCCACTTGACGGCCGTCCAGCCGCATTCGGTGCAGTGATACGCGGGCTTCGAGGTGCGGGTGGAGGCGGCCATGGGCCCACGCTAACGCCCTGCTCTGACACGCGAGCGCCACCCCACATGCGTGCGCGAGAACACCCGCGGTCGTACGCTGGGCCCCATGGCCGACTCGACGCACCCTCAAGGCTCTAGCCCCTGGCATTCCGTGCATGGTGCCCCCGCGGTCACGCCGGCCACTCGCGAACCGGTCGCGCCATCGAAGCCCTCGGTGCCGTCCACCGGCACTATCCCCGTCGTACCGCAGCCCATCGAAGCCGAGGACGCCGAGGTCATCTCTCCCGTCTCAGCGCCCGGACATGAGGAAATCATGCCCTCGGCACGCGGCCCCGTGTGGAGTGCGATGGGCGACACGGCCCCGCAGCCGCGCCTCACGTCACCCTCGGCTCCCGATCCCTTCCGCGAACTCGGTGACGCCGCAGTGCTGTCTGCCTCGCTCAGCGCCGGGGGTGGGCCGGGCACCGTGGCCACCAGCGCATCGGTCTCCGCGACCGAGCGGCCGAGCGCGCCGTGGAACACGCACCAGGACGGCCACCAACCGTCGAACGCTGCGACGCCGCCCACGGACCTGCCCGAGATCGCCAACGACGCCCCTGCGTACGCCCCGAGCTTCCGCACGGCCGTCCCCGTCGCGGGGGAACCTGCCGGGCTCGGCTTCGCCGGTCACCCGGCCGTGGAAGGCGGCGGCGGCGAAGGCACCAGCGACCCCGCACCCGTGAAGGACCCCTGGTGGCGCTCGACCGTCTTCCTCATCATCGTGGGCCTGCTCGTCATGGGCGGCTTGGGGTTTGCCGCGTGGATGCTGTTCGGCCCTGAAGACGACACGGTCGCTTTGACCCCCGAGGTGCTCGTCGAGCCCGCCGCCGAGGCGACCATCGAGCCCATCACGATCGACAACCCCACCGACTTCCAGGCCGCGATGCCCAGCACGGTCGGCGCGTTCTCCATGACCGGCATCGCCGCTCCCAACGTCGCCGACGCTGGCCTGAGTGCGCGGGCGGCAGAAATCGCTGACCTCACCTACTCCGACGGCTCCACGGACCTCACCGTGCGCGCCATCCAGCACTACAACGAGGCCGATGCAACGGCTCAATTCGAGGCCCTGGCTGCGGACGGCACCGACCGTCAGCCCGTCGAGGTGGGCGACGCTCAGGTGGGCGAGCGCGCGACCGTCGCGGTCGACGGCGGCGAGCAGATTGTGTGGCGCAACGGCACCACCGTGCTGACTCTCACAGGCCCGGCGGACGAGGCCGAACAGTTCTACGCCCTGTTCCCCTTCTGACACGTGCGCCCGGGGTGGCGTTAGCCTGACTCTCATGAGCGAGCACGTATCCGAACCCACGCCGTCCAAGCCTCGCGTCGCCATCATCGGCGGCGGCGTCATGGGCGGAACCATCATCACCGCGTTGCGCGTGGCGGGGTGGCCCGCGGAGGACATCGTGGTGGCCGAGCGCGATCAGGCGCGCCGAGAGGCCCTCGCGCTGGGCCACGGCATTGAGGGCACCGACTCGATCGCCGACGCCGCCGCAGACGCCGAGGTGCTCGTCATCGCCGTCAAGCCGCAAGATGCCGATGCGGCACTGGAGGAGATTGCGCCGGTCTATCGCGACGGCGCGCTGGTGCTGACAGTGGCTGCGGGCCTGCCCGCCTCGTTCTACGAGTCGCGCCTGCCTTCACGCGCGCCCGTGGTGCGCTGTATGCCCAATACCCCTGCGATCGTGGCGCACGGCGCATCGGCCATCACGGCAGGCGAACACGCCACACCCGCCCACCTCGAGCTCGCGGCGAGCATGCTCGCCGCGACGGGGCTTGTCGTGGGGCTCGACGATGAGGTCCACCTTGACGCCGTCACGGCGGTGTCGGGATCGGGCCCGGCGTACTTCTACGCCGTGGTCGAGGCACTTGCGGAGGCTGGCGTGCGCGAGGGGCTCGACCGCGACCTCGCGAACGCGCTCGCCACTCAGACGTTCGTGGGTGCCGCCCGCCTGCTGCTCGACTCGGGGGACTCGCCATCGGTGCTGCGCCAGCGCGTCAGCTCACCGGGCGGTACGACCATCGCAGCACTGACCGCGATGCAAGAGGCGGGCCTCGGGGAGGTCATCGCCGCTGGCGCGGCGGCGGCAGCCGCCCGTTCCCGCGAACTGGCGCAGGAACTGGGCGCCTGACCGCCCGACGCTTTAGCGAGCGTCGACGACGTCCACGGCGAACACGAGGGTCGATCCACCAGGGATCGGGCCCATCGAGCGCTGGCCGTAGCCCTTCTCCGGCGGCACCACGAGCAGCAGCTTGGAGCCCACGGGCTGGCCCACGATGCCGTCGACCCAACCCTCGATGAGCGAGCCGCGCGCGATCACGAACGAGATGGTGTCGCCGCGGTCCCACGACGAGTCGAACTTGGCGCCGTCCCACAGCCAGCCGCTGTAGTGCACCGTGATGGACTGACCCTCGATGACGGCCGGGCCGTCGCCTGCCTCGAGCACGTCGACCGCGAGGCCCTCGGGCTTGACGGCGTCGGTGAAGTCGACGGACGGGGCGCCGGAGGCGTCGCGGGTGATCAGGGGAAGGCTCATGCTCACTCCTTTGGTGTTGGCAACCCGGTCAGCCTAAACCCCTCCCCGTTGATACCCGCCTCGACTGCGGTGAGCCTCCCGGCGCGCGCTGGATACCCGTCAGGACGTGAGAGAGCGCTGAAGCTGCGCCCACCGCAGCAGGAACGCGCGCTCGTCCAGGCGCTTGCGGCGCATCCACGACGTGACCTCCGCGTTGCACTTGCTCGCATTGCACGAGCGGCATGCGGGCACCACGTTGTCCACCGTGTACCGACCGCCGGGCGACAGCGGCAGCACGCAGTCCTTCTGCAGCGCACCCTCGGTGGTCCCGCAGTACGCGCACCCTCCCCACGCCTCGCACAACGTTGACCATTCGGCGGCGGTGAGGTCGTTGTCGGCGCGCCTCATACGTGCCGCCCTGCGCTTGGCATACCTGGCTTTGGCCGCCTTGCTGGTCACCACCCTCATGAGGTCAGCGTAGGCAACGCCACTAGGCCACCTGTGCCTCGCGCGCCAGCAAGGACTCCTTGATGTCCGTTCCCCACGCGAAGCCCGTCAAAGAGCCGCCCGCGCCCTGCACCCGGTGGCAAGGGATGAACAGCGCGACAGGGTTGGCGCCACACGCTCCCCCCACGGCCCGGCTCGCGGCCGGACTGCCCACCGCCGCCGCTACCTGCCCGTACGTGCGCACCTCGCCCGCGGGAATCGCCCGCAGCGCCGCCCACACCCGCTGCCTGAACTCCGTGCCAGCGACGTCGAGCGCCACCCCAGCGAGCGCCGTGGCGTCACCGTCGTAGTAGGCACGCACGGCGAGGGCCGATGCGCACTCACCCGGCCGCGCGCCCTCCAGTCCCGCTCGGGCCGCCACCTGGGCAGGCTCGGCGCTCCACGCGGCGGCCACAACGGCGCCGTCGCGTTCGATGACCGTGAACGGGCCGTCCGGGGTGTCGATGGTCGTGTACGTCACCATGGTCATTCCTTTCGTGTCGCGGGCGCACCGGCCCGCCACAAGTGCATCATCAGGTAGCTGCGCCATGGCCGGTGGCGGCGAGCGTAGGCCTCGAGGCTTGGGGGATCGTGGGGCAGGCCGAGGGCCTTCGCGCCTGCCCTGACGGCACTGTCGCCCGTCAGCAGCACGTCGGGGCTGCCGAGGACCCGCATCGCCACGTAGTACGAGGTCCAGGGGCCAATGCCCCTGAGAGCCTCCAGGTCGCCCGTCAGTTCTGCGAGGGTGCGGCCGGCATCGAGGCGGACGTGGCCGGAAGCGACGGCCTGCGCGGCGGCCACAAGCGCGCGGGTGCGGCTCGCTGGCCCCCGCACCACGTCGTGTGCGTGGGCGGCGACGGCGGCCGGCGTGGGGAATGCACGCGTGACGGTGTCGCTCGCGACCGATTCCGGCAGCGCGGTGCCGAGAGCGTCCACGAGCCGCTGGACGGCGCCGCGCGCAGCACCGACCGTCACCTGCTGTCCCAGGATCGCGCGCACGAGCATCTCGAAAGGGTCCACGGTTCCGGGCACCCGCAGCCCTGGACGAGCGGCAACGCTGGCCGCGAGCGCGGGGTCTGCTGCGAGCGCGGTATCGATCGCGACCGGGTCGGCCTCGAGGTCGTACAGACGACGCACCCGGGCCAGCAGGTCCGGAAGGTCGTCGAGCCTTGCCAAGCGGGCCGTGAGCTGCACGTGGTCGTCGGCCACTCGCGACGTGAAGGTCGCGGGCCCGCCGGTGAGCGCTACCGAGCGCGTCAGGGTCAGATCCTGGACGTCCTCCACGCCCGCCACGGCGCGCGCCGCGAACCAATCATGGAGCTCGGTACCCGCGAAGGGTGCCCGGGCCCGTAGCCGTAGCGACAGCGCGCCGCCACCGGTGGCCGGTGGCGCATCGGCCCGGCGCGCATGCGCCCGCACCTGTGTGGGGGTCAGGCCGAACACGTCGGCCACGGTGTCGTTGAACTGCCGGATGCTGCGAAATCCGGACGCGAAGGCGATGTCGGCAACCGGCAGCGCGGTGGACACCAGCAACTGACGAGCCGTGTGTGCGCGCTGCGCCCGCGCGAGCGCGAGCGGCCCGGCACCGAGTTGCGCGGTCAGGATCCGGGTGAGTTGGCGTGACGAGTACCCGAGCCGCGCGCTGAGTGCGCTCACCCCTTCGCGGTCGATGGCGCCTGCACCGATGAGTCGCATCGCCCGCGCGGCCACGTCTTCCTGAACGTTCCACCGAGGAGACCCGGGAACGGCCTCGGGCAGGCATCGCTTGCAGGCCCGGTAGCCCGCGACGTGCGCCGCGGCCGAGGTGGCATAGAACGTGCAATTCGCGGGGATGGGGGTGCGCGCCGGGCAGGAGGGACGGCAATAGATGCCGGTGGAACGCACGGCGAGAACAAACTGACCGTCGAAGCGAGCGTCGCGCCCCGACACGGCGGCGTAGCACCTGTCGAAGTCGAGGGCGGGGGCGGTCATGACACCAGGGTGCCCCGCGAGGGCGGGGTTGCGCTAGCGGTTTTCGGACATCGCGGTAGCGGCC
This sequence comes from Demequina sp., assembly GCF_047975725.1. Lineage (GTDB taxonomy): Bacteria > Actinomycetota > Actinomycetes > Actinomycetales > Demequinaceae > Demequina. Next base: position 9,919 of record NZ_JBKEED010000021.1, on the reverse strand, counting down.
ACGCGACGAGCCATCAGTCGAGGGACGCGAGAAAGTCCGTCACATGCTCGTAGAGCCGATGCGCGTTCTGGGCCTCGTACTCATGCCACCCCTCGAACGCGAACAGATGGCCGTCGCCGTCGTAGACGTACTCCTCGCACGCGTCGCCCGCGAGCGCGAGGAAGGCCGCGTTCTCCTCGGGCTCGACCCACGGGTCACGGGAGGCGTAGTGCAACTGTGCCGTGAGGCCGTCCGGCCACGCGTCAACCCCGAACCATGCGGGGGAAAGGGCCCCATGGAGCACCACGAGCCCGCTCGCATCCCCCCGCGTGAGGGCGAGGATCTCCGCGACCGCGCCACCAAGGGAGAAGCCCACGTACACGCGCGGACCGCCCAGGTCGACGGTCTGGGCAGTGGCGGCGGCGATGAATGCAGGAGGACCACCTTCGCTGTCGACATAGGCGACCGCCGTCTCCAGGTCGGCGAAGGTGCGGCCGCCGAACAGGTCGGGGGTGACCACGTGATGGCCGTCCTCGCGCAGCGCGTCAGCCCAGGCATGGAGGTGGCTCGTGAGGCCCAGTGCGGAGTGAAGCAGGACAACGGTGGCCATGGTGTCTCCCTAGTGGGCAACGCAGGTGAGGTCACCCGCCGCAGGAGGACTGCCGTTGCCCGTAAATCCGAACGTACCCGTGGCGCTGGCGGCGAGCGAGCCGTTCCAGCCCACATCACCCACGGTGAACGTCCCCGAGGTGCCCGTGGCCTCGCCGTTCCACAGCGAGCCAGTCGAGGATCCCGAGGGCAACACGACCGTCACCGTCCACCCCGCGATCTGTTCGCGTGCGACCACCGTCACATCCGCCTGGAAGCCTCCATCCCACTGGTTGGTGACCACCAGCTCGGCGTCACAGCCGCGCGAGGACGCACCCGCATCGGCCGTGCTGGGCGCGGTGTCGTCGCTCGCATCCTTGTCGTCGGCGCCGCCCTGGCGAGCGCCGTCCTCGGGATCACCCGAGCCGGTGTCCGCGGCGGACGAGCCCACCGGCTTGCTCGCATCAGGGTCCTCGCGCGGCGCAGGCACGGGAGCACCCACGGTCGGGTACGCGTTCGCGACCAGTTCCGCAAACTGGGCGGAGAACCACTTGCCCGACACGGGGGCGTCAGCGAGGGCGTTGGTGGACTGGCCCCCGAGACGGTCGGTCGTGAAGGTCGGGTCGCACATGCGGTCAAAACCCTTGCCCTCGTCGTTGGCGATCTCTGTCGACGAGCCGTCGGACTCCCCCGGCGGCTTGATCCACACCAACGCATCCAGGTGCGAGTCATCGAAGCCCGCCGGCAGTGCCTGGGGAAGCCTCCCCAGTCCAGCGCCGGCCTGGTTGCACCAGCCGCCGCGGTGCGTGCGCGCGTCGACCTTGGACTCGGCCACGAACGTGTCGAGCGTGCCGCTCGTGCTCACCGCCGTGGGCCGGGCATCGCCGCCCCAGCCGTTGCGGGAGGTGTCGATCAGCATGCCGATGTGCTCGGGAAAGCCCGCCGCGACCAGGCGGCCATACAGATCCGCAGTCCAGTCTGCCTCGTCGAACTGCGCGTTGAACTCGTAGAACGAGCCTGACTTCACCGGCTGACCGCCCACCTGGAGTTCGGGATCCTTGAGGAAAGGCTCCTCGAGCGGCGTGTAGTTGGCGGTGTTGGTGATGAACCCGTCGACAGCCTCGAAGCCCGCCTCCGTCGAACGCACCACCTCAGCGAATAACTGCGCCGTGGGTCCGGCGTTGTTGTCCCAGCCCAGCCAGCCCGAGTGCGCGGCGTCGATGTACGCGTACACGTGGTCCTGAGCCGCGAAGGCGTCCAGCGCGTAGGCCACGCCGGCGCGGTAGTACGGGTCGGCCTCCTGGCACGCAGGTTCCGACGCATTGGTCACCAGGTTGGGCAGCGAGTCGGGCTCGATGACGGTCACGATCCGCAAGTCGCGGTACGCCTCCTGAGCGAACATCGCCGCGATCACGTCGATGTACTCGCTTTGGTAGCGCGCCAAGGCCTCGTCCGTCGCGGGCAGTTCACCGTTGGACGCGAGCGCAAAGCAGTCCCTGCCAGGCAGGTTATAGATCACGACGGTGACGACGACGGGGCCGTCTGCGTCTTGCGCCTGAGAGACGGCGGCGTCGAGATGGTGCCGCAGTCCAGGCCCGTCGGCGTTGCCCTCGATCGCGCTGATGCGATCCATCCACACTGCGGTGGGCGTGTAGGCGATGGCCCGCATGTCGTTGGCAAGGGCGGCGTCGTCCGTGGAGTCGGCCTGCTCCAGCACCCGCTCAGACCAACTGTGGTTGACATACATGGTCGCGCCGGCGAAGGCGTTGTCGACATGGGTGCCGTCGACGGTCACGACCTCGGTCGCGGACCCGCCGTCACCCGGCGCGGTGGGGTTGATCCCCTCCGGCTCGCCCCCAAAGTCGCACGCCGCAATGCTCAGCGTCGCCGCGAGCGCGAGCGCGGCCACCCCCGTGGTGGCGCGTCGTGCCGTCTTCGCCATGGGTGCCCTGCCTATCGCCGCATCGGTGCTGGTACTGCGGCCAGGCTAGCGGCGCATCGGCGCTATGCCTACGGCTCCCCCAGCAAAACCTCAGGGAGCCGGCGACAGTCAGCGCGAGTAGCGCTGCGCGATCGTGTGTTCCGCAAGCTTGCCGTAGACGGCGTACTCGGCGTTGGTGGCGGCCTCCTCGAGCGTGTGCAACTGGGCCTTCCAGTCCCACAGCATCCAGCCGTCCACCCAGTCGCGCCGGTCGCACACGGCGAACATGACCTCATACCAGTCGCGCTGCGCCTCTTGGCTGATCCCGCCTTCAAGCGTCCACGAGTTGGGCAGGTGCTCGCTGCCGGCGGTGGACATGACGCCCGCCTCCATAAAGAAGAACGGCTTGCCGTGAGTGCGCACCACCGGCTCAATCCGGTCGAGCTGGTTGTCCCAGTCGTCGATGGGGTAGTAGCCGGACGACGAGATGACGTCGACCGCGTCCCACCAGGTGACATTGGTCTCCTGGTACTTGTCGCAGTTGTAGGTCACCAGCCCGGTGTAGACCTCACGCACCGCGGCAATCACGGCCCGCCACTGGTCCGCGCGGCGATCAGTTTGAACCATCTCGCAGCCCACACAGAACATCTCGACGCCCTCGGCCTGAGCGATGCGCGCGTAGTGAACGATGAACTCGGTGTAGCTCGCGAACCAGTCCGACCACTTGGGCTCACACGGCACATCGACGTCGAAGAAGTTGATGTGCGCCCGCCAGGTACCGTCCGTGACGTTGAGGATGGGCTTGAGCACCACCTTCTGACCGAGCGACTTGGCTTCGCGAATGGCCCACACCACCTCGTCGTCCGTCACGGTCGGAGCCTCACGGAACTTGACCTCGGTCGAGAAGGCCGTGTCCTGCCAGCCGCACAGGGCGATCCCTGTCCACGTGGTGTGCAAGCGCTCCACCATGAGGCGCATCGACTCCGCGGCCGCGGGGTTGGCCCACTCGCCCCGGGTTCCCACGAAACCCCAGGTCATGCCTCGTACGTCTAACTCCGTCACGTCACACCTCTCGACTTGTCCACCGCATCGGCCCTTAATCGTATAAGCGCCGATGCGGTGGTGGCCAGCCCAACGTCCCGGCGCCTTACGACGCCTCGACAGTGCCGGCGGTCTCACCGCCGCTGACGGTGCCGTCGGTCACCAGGCCACCCGTCGACTCACCCGTCACCGTGCCACCAAAGGTCACGGTGTAGGTGTCCCCCGCGACCAAGTCAGGCGACGAGAGCACGACCGTCTGCGAGTCCTTGGTGGAGGTGTATGACGCGACAAGGTTGCCGTCCGCGTCGAGCACGGAGATGGCCTCACCCGCGGCGACGGTCTGACCGAACGACACTCCCACCACGGCCTGCGTACCGTCGCTGGGCGCCATGGCCATGCCCGCGGCACCCGTCGCGATAAACACTCCGCCGTCCATCGTGAAGGACTGGTCGTAGTCAAGGGCCCCGTTCCCGCTGTTCGTGGGGCCAGCGACCACCACGGTGCCGCCCGTCATCTCGATGGTGCCGTTGGAGTCCACGCCATCGCCCGAGGCGTCCAAGATCCACGTGCCTCCCGACACCTCGATGCGCACGCCATCCGCACCGGTCTCGCCACCGATCTCGGCGGCGGTCGTGGTCGCGGCGACCGTGGCGACGGTGGCGGCGGTTTCGTCGGCCGTCTCGTCGGCCGTCGCCGCGTCCTCCGCGCTCGCGCCGTTGCGCTGCCCGCCGCCTCCACCGGGGCCGCCGCCGTCGCCAGGAATGCCGCCCATGCCGGTCGAACCCGAGCCGTCGGTCGCGTTGAACGCGTCATCGGAGGAGACCATCGTGGCCTCGCCACCCGACAACAGAATCACCCCGGCCTCGAAGCCCTCGTAGGAGCTGGTCACGTCGATGGTGCCGCCGTCGATCCGCAGGATTCCGTCGGCGTGGATCGCGTCGTCCTCGGCAGCGATGGTCAAAGAGCCGCCCACGATCGTGGCCTGTACCGCGGCGTCGATGGCGTCGGACACCGCCGTCAGGTCGATCTGACCGTCTTCGATCCAGATCACGCCCACGGCCTTGTCGGGCTCGTCGGCGTCGGCGATGTTGTCGGAGCGAAGGGCATCCCCGCCCGCGTCGACGCTCAAGGAGCCGCCGCGGATCACCAGGTGGTCCTTGCCGCGCACGCCATCGTCGACAGACGACACCGAGATGTCGCCCGAGTCGATGACGAGGGAGTCCTTCGAGGTGATGCCGTCCGCCAAGGTGCTTGTCACGTCGAGCGAACCCTCACCCGTGATGTACAGGTCGGAACTCGCGTAGATCGCGGCGTTGGCGCCCTCGGCCGACTCGGCAGCACCGGCGGCCTCAGCCACCGTGTTGGACGTCCCGTCCGCCAGGTGCAGGGCGACCTGATCCGCCGCGACCACTTCGATCGCGCCCGACTCCGAGGAGGTGATGTCGACGCCATCCAGAATCAGGTGGACGTCCTCGCCGTCGGCATTCACGACGATCTTGCCGTCGGTGAGGGTGCCGCTCAGGCGATAGACGCCCGCCGCAGTAATGGTGACCACGTCACCGTCGACGGACACGCCGTCGCCGCCCGAGGAGGCACCGTCGGCAAGCGTGACGTCGACCACGCTCGCGCTCGACACGTCGAGGTCCATGTCCTCCACGTCGAGATCGACGTAGGTCGCCTCCGACAGGGTCGTGAGGTCGACCGTCTCCTCGGTGTCCGACGAAGTCTGAGCAGTCGACGAGTCGGTGGTCTGGTCCGTCGTGGAGGTCGAGTCAGTGTCGTCGGCCGCGGGCGAGCAGGCGCTCAGCAGCATGGCGGTGCCAGCAACGAGCGAGGCGAAGTACAACGTGGGCTTGTTCATGGTGATGCCTTTCTATGCGCCGGCCAGGGCCGGCTGGGGGACAGCAACGTGGCGCCGCAAGGTGCGAGACCAGCGATTGGCAGGAAGATCGGGGCGCAACGCCGCCAGCGAGGTGCAGTACTTCGACACGCGCACCGGCCGCACACCGTGAGCCCAAAGGGCACGATCGACGGCGCCGGCACGCGCCACCGACTTGGTCTCCACAATCAGCGCCGGGGAGAACGAGGCGACACCACCGTGAATGTCGCGGCCCTCAACGTCCGCATCCACGGTGACTCGCGCATCGGCCGTCAACAGGGTGGTGCGGCGGTAGAACGTCGTGAGCGTTTCGCGAAGGTCTCCCACCACCGGCTCCGTCTCGGCAAACTGAGCGACGAACATCCGCGCTGCGGCCGGAAGGAAGGCGCCCGAGCTGCCCTGAACATCGGCCGGGCTCAGCCAGTCGCGATGCTTGACCGTCTCCCCCACGCGCGACCGCAACTTGACCTCGATGGCGCGGGTGCCGCTCTCGACATAGGTACGCGTGCGCACCTTGTAGCGGCGCGGACGGCGCCGGGCGGCTGCATAGAAGCTCTCGAGCTCGGGGGTGTCGTAGTAGGTGGACTCGTAGCGGAAGCACCGCTTGCCGTCCATGTCCAGGACCCGCGGCGCCCGCTCAAGGCCCGCGAGCGCGACCGCCCACGTCGCGGGGTTGACCAGGTACTTGCGGTCCGTACGAGTCTGGAGCGCGGCGGCGAGATCCAACTCTGCCAGGGAGATCGGCTCGAGATGCTCGATGGCCTCCGGCCAGCCGATGCGTGGGATGGCACTCATCGCGACGTCCCGGCGGGCACGGGGTCGGGAGCCGACACCGGGGCGAGCGTCTGGACCGAGCCAGCGGACGCATCGGCCATGCTGGGCCGTGCGATGCCACGGGGAACGGTGAAGCGGACGTCGGCCCACGTGGTGTCTTGCACCAGGTCCACGCGGCGCACCGTGACGCGGTTGACCGTGGCGCCGAGCAGTTCCTCGAGGTGCGCTGCGAGCGCGGCCTCGTCGGTGAAGGCGCGGTCGAGGATGAGGTGCTGCTGGCGTGAGCGGGAGAACAGCAGGGGGCTGTCGCCGACCGCGATCACACCGAGCAGGACCGCCATGAGCGTGAAGCTCACGGTCGGCGAGATCGAAGGGAAGCCGCCCAACAGGCCCAACGCGATCGCGGTGAAGTAGTAGGCGATCTCCGCGTGATCCATCTCGGTCGAGCGCAAGCGGATGATCGACAACACCGCGAAGATGCCCAGGCCGAACCCGAGCGAGATCTCCGCGTTCGTCATCGCGTACGTCACGCCCATGACGCCCACGTTGATGGACATGAAGGCGACGATCATGTCGCGCCGGCGGTGGCGGGGGAAGTAGAGGCAGAAGACCATGACCACGATCGCGGCAAGGTCAGCGAGGATAAAGGCGTAGATGGGCACGGGGCCGCTCCATGTTCGTCAGGGTTCTCGGGTCCGGGTTGGACGGCGAACCGTTCACCTCGATGTAACCGGTCCGTGCTGGGAGAACGCTGTGAGTGGCGGCACAAGCGTCTGGGACTGAGGATCTCTGCGGGCGCTCACCGCCCGTTGCCAGGTATCTCCCAGGTGCGAATGTGAGACTAGGAACATGGCAGACCGACGCATCCTCGTGGTAGACGACGAGGATAACCTCCGCACCATGCTCGCCGCGGCCCTCAAATACGAGGGGTACACGGTCGAGCAGGCAAGCGACGGCGCCGAAGGCTTGCGCGCGGTGCGCGAGCATCGGCCGGACCTCATCGTCCTCGACGTGATGATGCCGAACCTCGACGGCTTCGCTATGTGCCGCCGCCTGCGCGAATCCGGCGACCGCACCCCCATCATCTTCCTGACCGCCCGAGACAGCGCGAGCGACAAGGTCGAAGGCCTCACCATTGGCGGCGACGACTACCTCGACAAGCCCTTCAACCTCGACGAACTCGTCGCACGTGTCGAAGCCGTGTCGCGCCGAGTCGAGCGCGAGCCCAGTGCCGCCGACGTTTACACGGTCGCGGATCTGGTGCTTGACGACGTGGCGCACCGAGTCACCCGCGGCAGCGAAGAGATCCACCTGTCGCCCACCGAGTACCGCCTGCTCATGCACCTCATGCTCAACGTGGGGCGAGTGCTGTCGCGCGGGCAGTTGCTCGAGGCCGTCTGGGGCTACGCGCCTGACGACGACCCCGGCGTGGTCGAGACCTACATCGGGTACCTGCGGCGCAAGGTCGACATCGCGGAGCCCAAACTCATCCACACCATCCGCGGGGCCGGCTACACGCTGAGGACCTCGTGACCGAGGCACAGGTGCGCGAGGCGCGACGGCTGGGTGGCATGTCGCTGCGTAGCCGCGTGCTCGTGGGCTTCGCGGCCATCGCGGCGGTGGCCATCGTGGTCGCCATCGCGGTCACGCTGTCGACGGCCGCCTACCAGGTCAGTCAGCTCGACGACCGCCTCAAGAGCTTTGCCGGACCGGAACTCATGGACCAGCCCGTTCAGGAACTGCCAGTGTCCCCCCGCGACGAGTTCGCTCGACCGTCTGATGCCTTCCGCGGGTACATCGGCTCCGACGGCTCGGCGTACGTGTTCTTCGCCCCCAACATCGAAGACGGCGCGCAGTCGCTGCCATCGATCGACGTCTCGCAACTCGACCCCGCCGAGTCCACCTACTTCACCGTCGCTGCCGAGGAGGGAGACGGCGAGTATCGCGTCCTGGCTCGCCCCGCCGGGGACGGCTGGGATATCACCGCGCTGTCGATGGACGCCGTCAACGCCTCTCAGCAGCGGCTCATCCTCATCGAGGGCGTGGGCATCGCCTTGATTCTGGCGGGCCTCGCGATCGTGGCCGGATGGGTGATTCGCTTGGGAGTCAACCCCATGCGACGCATGGTGGACGCCTCGGCCCGGATTGCGGAAGGAGACCTCTCCGTGCGCCTCGAGGGCGTGGGTACTGGGTCCGAATCTGCCGAACTCGCCGCGTCGCTCAACGCGATGATCGGCACCCTGACCGACTCTCTTGCCGAACGCGAGAGGTCCGAAGCCCGCCTGCGCGAGTTCGTCGCCGACGCCTCGCACGAGCTGCGAACCCCCCTGACCACAGTGCTCGGATACTCCGAACTGCATCGGCGCGGTGCCCTCGCCGACGCCGAAGCCCAGGACGACGCCTGGGGCCGTACCGAGGCGGAGGCCGCGCGCATGCGCCGACTGGTCGAGGACATGCTCACTCTCGCGAAGTACGACGCGGAACCGGACCTGACCTTGCGCCCGGTGTCGCTTGCGGACCTGGCGGGTGAGATCGTCGCCAACGCCAAGGTGGCATACCCGTCAACGTCGTTTGAGTTCACCGGCGGCACTGCGACCGTGCAGGCCGATGCCGACCGCCTACGTCAAGCGCTACTCAACGTGGTCTCCAACGCCGCAATTCACGGCGGCCCGCACGTGAGCGTCAGCGTGCTGCCAGGTCCCGACGCGGTGCGCGTCACCGTCAGCGACGACGGCGACGGCATGACGCCCGAGGTTGCCGCGCGGGCCACCGAACGGTTCGTGCGCGGCGACGGCTCGCGCCAGCGGGCCACCGGAGGCGCTGGCCTGGGGCTCGCGATCACCGCCGCGATTGTGGAGGCGCACCGCGGCACGCTCACGGTGTCGTCAACCCCCGGACAGGGCACCACCGTGACCCTGCTGCTCGACCCCACTCACGGAGTCGCAGGCGAGGGCTCGACCGCGTCCCAGTCGTAGAACGGACGAATCTCGATGGCGCCGAGCCGGGCCATGGGATGCTCGAGTGCGACCTGCACCGCGTGGTCCATCGACGTGCATTCGAGCACGTCGAGCCCCGCGATCTGCTCGTGGCGCTGCGCAAAAGGCCCCGGAGTGACGATCCTGCCGGTCGACCTCATCCGCACCGTGGTCGCCTGCCGGGCCGGCGCCAGCCTGTCCCCGAAAACCCTCACGCCCGACTCATCGTGGCGCCGCACCCACGGCTCGACATCGTCCTCCCCCGGCACAGGCTCGTCGAGCGGCTCCATCATGACCAGCATCAGGTACTTCATCGCTTCACCATCCCCTTTGAGGTGTCGTGACTCCCATCATGCTCCGGGTCAGCGCGTTGCGCTCAGTGGGGTGGGCATGCGTGTGTCACGGGGGGCTACCGCGACGGGCATCCGCCCATCCGCGTGCAGCCTCGTCGACTATCGCTCGCCCGCTGGCGCTCGCCCGCTGGCGCTCGCCCACTGTCGCTCGCCGGGTTACCTACCATCCGTATGGTAGGTTTCTTCAGTGGCGACCAAACCAGAAATCCTCGATGCCGCGCTCAATGTCCTTCGCGCAGGCGAAGCGCTGACGCTCGACGCCGTGGCCCGCGCATCCGGGCTGACCAAGCCGGGAGTGGTTCACCACTTCCCCACCAAAGAACGCTTGAGCGTTGCGGTGCTGGACCATCTGCTCGAAAAATGGGAAGCCGACCTCACCGAGCGCGCGGGGGCCAATGCCGACCCGATC
>NZ_JBKEED010000020.1:0-217727 GCF_047975725.1 Demequina sp. | reverse complement strand
GGGGGGGGGGGTGGGGGGGGGCCGGCGCTGGGGCCCCGCCACCGGGTGTCAGCAGGTAGCGACGTGGCTCCACGGACCCCACGGGTCGGTGGTCGAGGGTGCCGTACCCGTGATGTAGTACCGAGCGGTGAACTCTGCGCCGTTGTAGCTGACGCGCTCGCCGCCGCGGTAGATGGTCGTGGCGTCCCAGGCAGGGGCCGCACAGGTTCCCGTGCCGGTGCCGTTTCCATCGCCGTTGCCGGTGCCATCGCCGTTGCCGGTGCTGACCTCGTCGACCACCGTCGCGCCGCGCAGGTGGTCGTACGTCGTGGAGTAGTCCACGCCATCGATCGTCACGATCACGTTGGAGAACTGCGCGACAGGCAGCGTCCACTTGAGGTTGTTGACGATCTCGCCGCCGTTCGCGGGGATGCCACCTGTGGGCACCGTGAACTGAGCGGTGTGGAAGTCTCCGTCGAGTCCGCCGATGTTGTCACCGGTGTGCCCCTTGGAGATGGTGGTGGTGCCGAACCCGCTCCAGTCGCTCATCTCACCGGTGTCAGTGGTGGCGTACTGGAAGGAGATCTTCGAGCCGGCGGGGATGTCCACCGTGCCGTTGTTGGTGAAGACCACCTTGGGTGCGATCGGGTAGTTGTTGTCGCCCAAGGCGAACTCGGTGTAGTCGATCGCGATGTCCAGCGCCTGCGTGGGCATCACGCGGTCGGCGTTGGCCTTGGTGGCGCCGTAAGGCGTGGCCGTCGAGAGGGTCTCGTGCATGATGCCCACGAGGGTGTCGCCCATCTCGTACTGGCCCTTCGACGTGTTGTAGTCGAAGTCGCCTGCGAACTCCCAGATCATCATTCCGCCGAGTCCGGTGTCGGCCACATAGTCGGCCTTGGCCTGGATGGCCTCGGTCGAGTCACCCGACAGGAACGTCCTGGTCTGGGCGTTCCACCACCACTCGTTCTTGGTGACGGTGTCGAAGTAGCGCACGTAGTCACCCTCGAGGGTGTCGGTCACGCCGTAGGAGGCGACGTAGTCACCGGTCACGCCGTTCTCCAGGTTCAGCGCGTGCCAGATGGGGTTCACGCCCGCCGGGATGGCAAGGCCGCTGGGGTCGGTGTCGTACCAGAGGTTGTCGAGGCCTTCAGCACCGTAGCCGCACTTGTTGTTGGTGCCTGCGGGGCAGTTGAAGCCGGCCGGGGCCTTGGCCGTACCGCCCATGCCGTTCTCACCGCCGTTGACGCTCTGGAATCCGCGAGTGTAGAACGGCACACCGAGGTTCACGCGTCCACCCTGCATGGCGCCACGCCAGTAGGCGGACGACCAGTCACCGTTGAGGTAGCCGATGCCCTTGTAGGCGCCGTACACGCCCGCAGCGGACAGCTCGGGGTCCTTGCCGTCGTCGAACAGTGCGCCGTTACCGCCGACGTACTCGTTCCACGCACCGTGGAGGTCGTAGGTCATCATGTTGACGTAGTCGAGGTACTGGGTGACCTGGTTGACTTCCATGCCACGCAGCAGCCAGCCGGACGAGGGCACCGCGGCGGTGAGCATGTAGTACTCGCCGTCCTCAGCGCCGGCCGCGTCGAGCTTCTCGCGCAGCGTCTTCATGAGGTCCACGTAGCCGTCGAACAGCTTGCCCCTGCGGGCGTCCGAGAACGAGAAGTCGTCCGGGTTGCCCGCCTGGCCGTTGGAGGTGGGGTATTCGTAGTCGATGTCGATGCCGTCGAACCCGTACTCGCGGACAAAGTCCACGACCGAGTCAGCGAAGGTGTCGATGCGCGCCTGCGAGTCAGTGAGCGTGTAGAAGCCACCGTTGGCCACGCGGTCACCGTTGGCGTCGAAGTAACCGCCGGTCTCTGCCCAGCCACCCACGGCAGGGATCACCTTGACGCCGGGGTTGGCCTTCTTGTACTTGGACAGCAGGTTGAAGTAGCCGTCGTAGGGCAGGGTCGGGTCCATCTCGGCTCCCGCGACGCCAGGCCACGTCATGTCAGTGGCGGCGTTTCCGGCGACATCAGCGTTGACGGAGACCTTCCAGTCGTCGTCGATGTGCGCGAACGCGTAGTTGATGTGCGAGATCTGGTCCCACGGGATGTCGTTGGCGAGGTAGGACGGCTGACCGTTCTTGCCGGTACGCCATGACGTGAAGTAGCCGATGATGCGGCGGTCGAGGTCGTTGGGCAGAATCTCGCGGCCGTCGGTGTCGTACACGTCGCAGTAGGGCGTGTTGACACCGGGGGTCTGCGCCATGCCGTCCGGACGACACACCTCGTCTGGGTTGGCGTCGGGGTCGGGTGTCGGCTCCGTGGTGGGCTCGGTCGTCGGCTCGGTGGTGGGCTCCGTGGTGGGCTCGGTCGTCGGCTCGGTCTTGGGCTCGGTCGTCGGGTCCGTGGTCGGCTCGGTCGTGGGCTCGGTCGTCGGTTCCGTGGTCGGTTCCGTCGTGGGCTCGGTCGTCGGCTCGGGGGTGGGGTCGATGGAACCGCACGCGCCCTGGGACTCCCAGGCGTTCCACGGTGAGGCGCCGGGGACATCCCAGCTACCAGGCCACCACTTGGACTTCCAGTTCTGGCCGTCGCGCGAAACGACACTTCCCGCGCGGTAGTCGCCAGTCGATTCCCAGGCGGGCGCGCAGTCGGCAGCGGCCGCCCCGGTGGCCGTCGCGGTGACCGCGACGGCTGCGAGCATGGTGCCCATCAAGGCGGTCGCCGCGCTCGCGGCTACCCCCTTGCGTGCACGAAGGTTGAGAGTTGCCATCAGGGGGTTTCCTCGCGTTCCGCCTACACAGCAATGTGCAGGCCATCAAGGGGGACAGTGACGTCCACTCACGCTACGGAGATGCCCGCCTGGGCGACATTGGGGTTCACCACATTGTTAACTTTCCTGACAAACCCCTACGTACGTAGATACCCGTACGTAGTGCGGCGGGCTAGGACCGATGCGCGAACATCACCAGTTCGACGCGTGAGCGCAGGCCCAACTTGCGGTAAACCCGGCCCAGGTGGACCTCGACAGTCCGGATCGACATGTAGAGCTCTCGGGCCACCTCGCGGTTGGACAGTCCCTGGACGACGAGGGATGCCACCTCCCGCTCGCGGGCGGTGAGAGGCTCGTCCCATCCAAGGGCCCTCAACTGCTCCGTGCTCAGGTCTGTCTCAGACAACACGGCGGAAAGCTGGGCAGAGTCTGCCTCATGCTCGGCGGGCACGCTCGTGGCATCCTCCCGGTCGTGAAGCGCACCGGACGCGGCTTGTCCAACCGAGGTGTTGACCGCGTCGGCCTCGGCACGTACCGCCGTCGTCCACGACGTCGCACCAGCCTGCTCAAAGAGGTCGACGGCCGCGAGGTAGTGGGTATCTGCTCGTTCGCGCTCACCGTGCCGCGCGAGCGCACGCGCAATACTCAGTTCGGTACGGGCTTGTTCGTAGGGGGACTCGTGGGCGAGGGCGGCCTCGTTGGCGGCCACCACGCGGTCCCACAACTCGTCAGCATTCGTGACGGCAAGCGCGGCGCGGGCGCGCGCGAGCACTCGCGCCGCGGGGGTCATCACGCCACCCCGTTCCTTGACCTTCTCAGCCGCGTTTGCAGCGTCGCGCTCGCGTCCGGCCATCGCCCAGGCTTCTGCGGCGTCGAGTCCCGGCACGCCGAGGGCCGCTGCCGTGTCGGTAGCCTCTCGCTCGGCGACCAGTTCGAGCACGGCGGCGGCGTGGACAAACTCGCCGGCGAGAGCGGCCGCGAGCGCGCGATCGACCAACTTGCCTTGGCGCACGGGCGCGAGGGAGCGACACACTGAGGTGGTCTCGAGCGCCTCGAACGTGGGAGAGACCTCGCCGTTGCACAGCAGGTCAAGCCTGCGTCCCAAGGTGATGCCGAGCCCCGCCAGCACGTAGCCCACTGGAAGCACCCCGCAGGCCAGATGCAAGGTCGCACGCGCCCGCACCAAATCCCCCGCGCGGAACTCCACGAGTGCCTGCACCACGCGAAGGTGGGCTTCCACGAGGGGGGTCGCTGCACGCTCCGGCCCGTCGAACCAGGACCGGGTCGACCTCATGGGTGCCAGGTCGGCGGCAGTCGACGCAAGCAGGCGCGCAGCCGTCGCACACTGGTCACGCGCCATCAGGTCCACGCCCCGCGCGATGGCGATCAGCGTCTCATCGTCGGCGTGGCTCGGGTGCATGGGCAACTCGTCACCGCTGCCCGTGCCTGAGGAGCACAGGGCGAGCCAGGTGCGGGCGAGCGCGGGTACGCCTTCACACCCCGCGCCCTGCGACACTCTCGCGGCAAGGTCTGCCATGCGACGCGCGTCGCTGGGTGCACCTCGCTCGATATGCAGGCACGCAGCAGCGGCGAGGCCGCGTGCGACATCACGACGCATGGCTCTGGAACCGCGAGGAGGAGCCGCCTCGTGGAGCGCGTCCGCGACCGTCCTCTCAATGAGCTCGTCCGGGATGCGGCCGTCGACCATGGTCTGCGTCATCGTCACGGCCAGCAACGTGCGCGCCCGTGCGGCGAGATCACCGCCTCTGGCGACGTGCGGAAGCCAGTGGGCAGCATCGTCCATGTGCCCGGCGAGCATCGCGGCGACGCCTGCAGCCTCGATTGCGGCGAGTCTCGCGGGACCGGATGCGTGTCCCACGGCTTCCCGGGCCACGGCATACGCCCACTCACAGTCGCCATGACGCAGGTGTCGAACCGACAGCGCCAGCAGCGGCTCGACCACGGTGGGGTCACCCTCGAGCGAGTGAAGCGCACGGTGCCACGTTGCGAGGTCATCGTCCCCGGCAGCCGCGTGTGCGCGTTGAATCGCCACGTGCGCGGCAGTGCGCTGCGTCAACGATGCCTCCGCGTGCACCAGGGTGCGCAGGCGCTGGTCGACAAAGCGGAATCGTCCAGCTGTCAAGACCAGATGGGCCGCGATCGGTTCGCTCGTGAGCCGGGCGATCCCGACCTCGCAGGCGTCAGCCAGAATCTCGACACGGTCGACCACCATCGCAGAAGCGATGAGCAGAATCCGAAGGTCCTCGCTGGTGAGGGCCGCGACGGCTGGCGCGAGCACCGCCGCAGTCGCGCTTCCGAGCGGCAGAGGATCCGGAAGTACGGCCCCACCCGAGAGGTGCTCAGCGGTGAGCAGGCGCGCCGTCTGGATCATGCAAGCGGGGTTGCCTGCCAGGCGGTCAACGAGGCGCTCGGCGACGTGCGGCGCGACGGGGCCGCACCCCGCCTTGGCGAGAACTACGAGCGCATCGTCCCGGCGCATCGGCTCCAATTCTCGGACGTCCACGCCGTACGGGAGCCGCAGGTCATCGAGAGCCCCCGATGCCGAGGCGATGAGGGCCACCCCTCCTTCCCCGGTGGCCAAGTCGAGCAGGAAGTCAGCCACGCCAGGCTCGAGCGCATCAATGTCGTCGGCCACCACGGCGAGCGTGCGTCCAGCGAGCGCCCCGATCAACTGCGCCTCGAGGTCGTCGTGGCCGCCGGTGGGCGCCTGGCGCGGTGCGGCTCCAAGAGACTCGAGGAGCGCCAAGACCAACGATGCGGGGGTGCGCTCATGGCCCGGGCGGGCCGGCGCGACCCTGACGAGCACCGACGTGCGGTCACGCCTGAGTCGCAACGACTCTGCGACCGCATCGAGCAGGCTGCTCGAGCCCATGCCCGGCTCTCCGTGCCACACGATCGCACCGTGGCCGGAGCGCACGCGGTGCAGGGCCCTAGCAATCTCTTCTTCGCGAGCACGATGACGGACCAGCGCGTCGACGTCGGGGACGCTGGCGGCACTCACTGACACGCGTGATTGCGCCGTCGCCGCCATCGGGACCCCTTCCATCCACCCTGCTAAACCCGCATGAGACCAAAGAGTAGCAATGCGGACATTGCTACCGATTCACGGTCGTTTGGGGCGCTGCCACGCCCCTCACGGGGGGCACGCTCAGGAGGGGGGGTCCGCTCCTTTGCGTACGTGCCGTGCACGCTACGCCCTCGGATCGATTCGATCCCAATCCCGAGAGAGAACCGTTGCCGACACGTGACTGCGGCGTGACCCTAGCCCTGTCCAGATGCCGTTGACAGGCGTTCGCCACCCGCGCACCCCAAGCGGTAAGGGCACGAAAACAGTCGCTCAGAATCCACATGAGACCGAAGAGCCCACATGACGAGGGCGACAGCAGCGATGCCGTCCCCCTCGTCATGTGCGTGTCTTGAAGTGTGCCGTCCACGCACGATGCGGCGGGAACCGATGCGCAAGGAGGGGGAGGCATCGGCTCACCGCCGCACAGCTGTGCCGCTCAGATGGGGACGGGAGCGGGAGGATCCGTGATGGCCGGCGGCTCCGCGATGGAGGCCGCGACGGTCTCGGCCGGCCGTTCGCCCAGTTTGACGACCACCACACCGGCGACGACGAGCAGTGCGCCGCCCACCTGGATGGGCAGCGGGACCTGGCCCAGCAGGATCCACGCGAAGATGGTCGCCGCGAGCACCTCGCTCAGGGCGACGAAGGAGCCCAGTCGGGCGCCAAGGCGGCGAGTCGCGGCGATACCGGCCACATAGGCCGTCGCAGCAGAGATGACACCCAGCACCAGGGCCACGGCCCACCAGGGCGCCGTGAACGACACGAAGTGAACGGTCGCGGCGGTCCAGGCGATCGGCAGCACACCGGTCAGGGCCGCACCACCCAGCACGACGAGCGCGACCAGGAGTCCGCCCGAGGCAAGCGCGATCGGGGGCAGCCCGTTCGACTCGTCACTGCCAATAACGAAATACACCGAGGCGCCCACCATGGCCGCGAGAGCCCAGGCCACACCCACGACGTTGATGCTGCCGCCACCGCCGAGCACATCGAGCAGCAAGGCCAGTCCAGCGGCAGCAATGAATGCGCCCGCCACGGTCAGCCGCGTGGGGCGGTTCCCGTGGCGTAGCCACATCCATAGAACGACGGCTACCGGGGCCAGGTACTCGATGAGCAGTGCGATGGACACATCGAGATACCCGACCGCGAAGAAGTAGCACAGTTGCGCACCTGCAACCGCGAAAACTCCGTAGGCAACCACGACTCCCCAGCCTTTGCGCAGCAGGTGCCATCGACCCCGCATCGCGAGGACTCCAGGCACCGTCAACACGAGCGCAGCAATCGCCACGCGCGCGAGAGTGGCGGCACCGGGAGTCCAGCCAGCATCGAGCAGCCCACGACCGAGCGAGCCCGACACTCCAAAGGAAGCCGCAGAGAGCGCAGCGAACGCCAAACCCGACGTCAGACGGCTCTCCGGGACACGACGCGTAACCCTCGCGTCATGAGTCAATACGGCCATGACTCATGACAGTAGAGGTCATTTGGTAATGTGTCAAAATGGTTTTCGCACATGACACGGTCGAGGCGCTTGAGGCCGCCGCGTTCCTGGCGAACTCGGAGCTGGACCCCGACACGCTCACCACTTTTGACGACCTGGTGAACTTCTTCGACACCTTTAGGTACTCGGGTCCACGCCCCCTCGCCCGGGACCTGCGCGAGGTGCGCGAGATTCGCAGCCGCCTCAGGGGCTTGTTCAAGGCCACCCGCAACGATGCGGTGCCACTGGTCAACGAGATCCTTGCCGAGAAGCAGGCACTTCCCCAGGTGGTCCGCCACGACGAGCGCGACTGGCACATCCACGCCGCAAGCGACGATCGCCCCTACGCCGAGCGCATCCTGGTCGAGACCGCCATGGCGATCATCGACGTGATCCGCGCCGACGAGTTCCAGCGATTCGGGCGCTGCGAGATGGAGGACTGCGCGGGCGTGGTGATCGACCTGTCCCGCAACCGCTCGCGCAAGTACTGCTCGGTCACGTGCACCAACCGCGCCTCTCAGGCGGCGTTCCGCGCGCGCCAGGCCGAGGCCGAGGAGCTTGAGACGGCGTGAGAGACGAGATCCTGCACCTTGCCTTCCGCGACCAGTGGGCCGATGCGCTCGCCGGCAAGCCGTACGACGTGTCCGGCCGCGGCATGACAGTCACGGACGAGGGCTTTGTCCACTGCTCCACCGCACCCCAACTCGCGGGCGTGCTCGCGCGCCACTACGAGGGAGTCGACCGCGCCGACCTCACCGTCCTCGTCCTGTCCGTGGCCCTGATCGAGGCCGACGGCGTCGAGGTGCGCTTCGAGAACACGTCGGGCGGCACCGAGCTGTTCCCCCACGTCTATGCCCCATTGCGGCCGGCCTGGGCGATCCGTACGGAAGACGCGCCGGGCGCGTAGAGCCGCTCGCGCATCGGCCCTGCAGAAAAACTCGCAACGAGCGGTGGGACTTTTGTCCTAGAGGCGCTATCCTGGTGTGGGACCTAGGTCCCACCCACGCAAGCGCGTGCGGCCGCCGGGGCTCATCACCCCGGATCATGCAACGGCGGCCGCACCGCAGGCCGGCCTCTCGCCCATGGCGATCGAGGCCACTCCTTCCCGCCGAGCGCGATACAGTGCCGCCGTGATCATCCTGCTGAGCAGCCTGCTCCTCGTGAATGCCGTGTACAACGCCGTGGTGTGGCCGCGGTTCCTCAAGCGCGTATCCGTCGACCCGCGCGCCACCGACGCTGACGGCAAGCGCACGCGCTTCTACACGGTGCACCTGGCGCTGGTCACCGTCGCGCTCGTGCTCGCCGGGGCCTCTGCCATCGCAGGCATCGCGGGCCTCGTCACCGGCTAAGCGCCGCTCACATCCACTTCTTGGCCTTGAAGATCACGTACAGGGCCACGGAGAAGGCGAGCATTGTCGCGTCCGCAAGCGGGTAGCCCCCGTCTGCACGGCCGATGCGTTTGCGGCCGGGTAGAGCACGAGCGCCATCCGCTCTGGCTCGTGTTGTCCGTCGCTTGCCCTGCGTGGGTTCGTGCTCGCCCGATGGCCACCGTGGCTCCTTGTCGATACTGGTCGTTGCCTGGGTACCGACGCATGCCGGGCGCCCGGCATGCCCGCGCGCTAGCGTGGGTGACGTCAACGACGAGGGGAGTGCCCATGTCCGGTAGCGGATGGTCCGAAGTCGAAAAGGCCGCGATGAAGGAGCGCGCGGAGGAGCTGCGTGCCGAGAAGGGCGGCAAGAAGAAGGCTGACGCACTCGCGGACTTGCTCAGCAAGATCGCTCAGATGCCCGACGAGGAGCGCGTGATAGCCGAGCGGCTGCATTCGCTCGTCATGGACGCCGCCCCCGAGCTGGAGCCCCGCACCTGGTACGGGATGCCCGCGTGGACGCTCGACGGGAAGGTCCTGTGCTTTTTCCAGGCGGGATCCAAGTACGAGTCTCGCTACTGCACTTTTGGATTCCAGGACGTCGCGGCGCTTGATGACGGGGCCATGTGGCCCGCCTCGTTTGCCCTCGTGTCGCTCGGACCGGAGCAGGAAAAGGTCGTCAGCGCGCTCGTCAGGCGTGCCGTGGGACGGGGCTAGCGGGAGGTCAGCGTGACGGGCCGTCGGCGTTCACGGCGGCCACAATCTGCTCGGCCGACGCGTCGAGAAACTGCGTTGCCTGCCGTCGCACCCGGCGCTTGCCCTGGGGCGGCTCCTCGACGAACTCGACAACGGCGGCCTGACCGGGCTTGACTGCCAGTTCACGCGCGGTGGTCCAGGCACGAGGGAACTCCGTCGCCTCACGCTGGATTCCCCTCACGCCCGGCAGCGGCATCGCAGGGAAAACCACCGCGCCCGGGGTAATGGTGACGGCGAGGTCCGGGGTGTCGGGCACAGTTCTGTAGCGCCGCACCCCCACGGCGACCAGACCGCCCGCGATGGCGACGGGCGCCGCCACCAGGAGCGCCACCTGCCACCCGGGCACCGCCGCCGACATGCCGGACTGCCTGCCAGCCACCCACATCACGAACGGCAGCGAGAACATTGCCCCCAACACCACGCCAAGAATGATGGTGAAACGGGCGCTCGTGCGCACCAACGCCGGAACTGTCGAGGAGAATCGCGTCTTTCCCTCGTCGGTAAACCGCACGACCAACGTGGGGGTCAGCATATTCTGGCCTTCACTTTGGTCCTGCTGTGATGACATTCTTAGGCGAGCCGCTCGAAGACCATGGTCGCCTGAATACGGTCGCCGCCACCAAATCCTTGGGAGCCCGACGATGAGGTCGTGATGGTGTGCAGGCGGTACCCGAGCGCGGCCTGACGATTGATCACGCCCTCGAGCTCGACAAGGTTGTTGGAGCCAGAGCCCCACATCTTTTCCTTGAGCACGACCTGGAGCACGACGTAGGCAGAGCCTGCCGCGCCGGGTCGCGGCTGCGCGCCAGCGTTGGCATCGGCCTGCGCCCGGCTCACCATGCCAGCGATCCCACCGCCCTCAGGCGCCTTGTCCCGAAAGGAGTCGGTCCAGGTCTGACCATCCCACCACCGCTCGCGGCCGGATCCGTCGTCGTACCAACCTGGCTCGGCGTTCGCCATAGTTCCCCCTCGCTCTGTGGCCGGAATGCCCGGCGCGCACATGCTATCGCTGCGCGGACGCGGAGGCCAGGAAGCGCCTCACCTCACCTCTGGTGCGGAGCCGATGGACCTGGAGGTGCGAGAAGCGCGGCTCTCGCATGGCTGTCTCATAGCACCCCGCCGCTCGAGGGCACGCGCCACCGTGGACTTGCCGGATCCGGCCAGGCCGCACATCAGGACGAGTCGAGGCATGGCGCCCACGCTAGAGGATGGGGCCGTGACGTCGTCGGTGCGTCGACACCTACCGAGGTCCGTACGATGCTGGACGTGCCCTCGATCCCAGCCCCCGCATCGGCCTGATGCCTCCCCGTTCGCCGCTGCCACAGCGACACGGCCTCGACGCCGCGTGGTTGCGCACGCCCCGCACCGATGCGCCCGGTGCCCGCGAATGGCCCACGATGCGCGACTTCCTCATGGAGCGTCTGCCCGCGCGGGCGCAGGTGGATCGGATGCTGGGGGCCGGGGAGTTTGTTGACGACCGCGGTCACCCGTGGCGGGGCGACGAGGCCTATCGTCCTCACGCCTTCGTGTGGTTTCACCGCCCGCTACTTCCCGAGCCCCCGGTCCCCTTTCCGCTCGAGGTGCTGGAGCATAGCGACCGTCTGGTCGTGGCCGACAAGCCGCACTTCATGGCGACCACCCCGCGCGGCGCACACGTGCAGGAGACGGCGCTGGTGAAGTTGCGCGTGTCCCTGGGGCTGCCGGAGCTGACCCCCGCGCATCGGCTCGACCGCTTGACCGCAGGCGTGCTCGTCTTCACTACCCGGCGCGAGCATCGGGGTGCGTACGCGCTCGTATTCCAGGACCGGGGAGCGAGCAAGGTCTACGAGGCGATCGCGCCGTTCGAGCCCAACATGGAGCTTCCTCGGCGAGTGGTGAACCGGATCGAGAAACACCGCGGGAGCCTTCAGGCGCAGATCGTTCCGGGCGAGCCGAATGCCGAAACGCTCGTGGAGGTCGCGGAGGTTCATGGCCCGTGGGCGCGCTACCGTCTCACCCCACTGACCGGCAAGACGCATCAGTTGCGGCTACACATGGCGTCGCTGGGCCTGCCTTTGGTGGGCGACCCGCTCTACCCGACAATGCTCGACGTCGCGCCGGACGACTTCAGTGCGCCGTTGCGGCTCGTCGCGAAGGAACTGCGCTTCACCGACCCTGTCGACGGGACTGCGCGGGAGTATGTCAGCGGCCGAGCGCTGGAGTGGCCTACGGCGCCGTCCGTGCGGCAGTAGCGTCGCCGGCCGGCGGCCTACGCCTTCTTGACGACCGACGACTTCAACTGCATCCGGCCAAATCCCGGAACCGTCGCGTCGATGTCGTGCCCATTGACCGGCTCGGCCAGGAGACGGATACCTTTGACCTTCGTGCCGGCCTTCAGCGACGAGCCGCCCCCGCCGGAGACTTTGAGGTCCTTGACGATCGTGACCGCGTCACCGTCTTCAAGCACGTTACCCACGGCGTCCCGCACGAGCGTGTCACCCACCGCAGTGGCTTCCTGGGCCTCAGCCGACCACTCGTGGCCACACATGGGGCACACGAAGAGTGCGCCCTGCACATAGGCGTACTCCTCCGCGCACTCGGGGCATGCAGGAACAGTCTCAGACATGGAAACAGACCTCTCCCACGTTCCGCGCCTAGGAACGTGTCATATCGCGCACTTGACCACCAAGGTCAATTGTCATCCACACGGAATCGCCGTGATCGGGATCGAGGTCCCGCCGGCCACTGTCGGTGAAGCCCAACTTCGACAACACCCGGAACGAAGGGGCGTTCCACTCCCGGACGGAGGCCCAGACGCGGGTCCGCCCAGCCTCCCGAGCAGCGCCAAGGACGGCCCTGGCCGACTCCGTCGCAAAGCCCTGCCCCTGCCAGACGCGACTGACCTCGAAGACGAGCTCAGGCTCATGTGAGTTCACAGCACTCGCCCTCAGACCGCAGTAGCCGATGAGGCCCGGCACGCCCCGGCGTTCGATCGCCCACTTCAACAAGCCCGTCCGGTCAGCCTCGGCCAACTCGGACGCGATCAAGTCGTTGAACTCCATGACGGTCGGGCGCCCGTCCGCGTCGATCCGACGCCATGCCGGAACTCGCGGGTCACGCTCCAGCCACAAGTCTCGCAGGGCCGCGCTATCCGCCAACCCCATGCGGCGTAGCCGCAGGCGGTCGGTGACCGCGCCCTGCGACATCGACCGATACACGCGCACCAGTATCGCGCGACACCTTCAGTTTGCAGTGGGGCGGTCTCGTCGCGTCGTGGGGTCACCTGCGGCGCCGGTCAAGCGCCCTCGCTAGACGTTGAGACGGAACTCCACCACGTTCCGTAGCGGAGTCACCTCTGCGGGCTCGATGCTCAGGCGACCTGCAGCGGGGTGATCGCCGCGACCTGATCGCGCAGAGCGCGACGCTCGAGGCGCAACTCGTAATGCGACTGCAAGTTCATCCAGAACTCCGCGCTGGTCCCAAAGTAAGCGCTCAGCCGCACCGCGGTGTCCGCAGTGATGCCACGCTTGCCGTGCACAATCTCGTTGATGCGCCGAGGCGGCACACCGATGGCGACAGCCAGCTTGTTCTGGGTGATCCCGAATCCCTCGATGAAGTCCTCCATGAGGACCTCGCCCGGATGGATGGGCGCGATCAGATCATCATCAGTGGTTGTCGACGAGTTCGACATCATCCGCACCTCCGTCCTTCCATCGAAAGCAGATTCTCCATTGGTCGTTGACGCGGATGCTGTGCAGACCCGCGCGATCGCCCTTGAGAAGTTCGAGATGGTTCCCTGGCGGGATCCGAAGGTCCTCCACCTCGGCTGCAGCATGAAGCGCCTCAAGCTTGCGGAGCGCGGCACGCTGGATCCGACGATCGACGCCCTTCACGAACTGCTCGGCCCAGATCCGCTCAGCGTTCTTGCTGCCGAACGACCTGATCACCACACCAGGGTATAACGCGGCACGTCAATAACGCTAGACGTTAAATCTAAACTCCACCACGTCACCGTCGTGCATGACGTAGTCCTTGCCCTCCATGCGGACCTTGCCAGCCGCCTTGGCATCGGCCATCGAGCCGAACTCCATGAGGTCAGCGAACGAGACGACCTCGGCCTTGATGAAGCCTCGCTCAAAGTCGGTGTGGATCACGCCCGCGGCTTGCGGTGCGGTCCACCCCTTGCGGATGGTCCACGCGCGAGCCTCCTTGGGCCCGGCCGTCAAGTAGGTCTGTAGCCCAAGGGTGTCGAAGCCGATCCGGGCGAGCTGGTCCAGGCCGGACTCGGTCTGGCCGGTGGACTCGAGCATCTCGCGGGCCTCGGCGTCGTCGAGCTCGATCAGCTCGGACTCGAACTTCGCGTCGAGGAAGATCGCCTTCGCGGGAGCGACCAGCGCGGACAGCTGCGCCTTGCGGTCCTCATCCATGAGCCCGGCGTCGTCCGTGTTGAACACGTAGATGAAGGGCTTGGTCGTCAGCAGGTTGAGCTCACGCAGCTGCTCCATGTCGATGCCAGCAGCAGCGGCGCCCGCGAACAGCGTCTGGCCGGCCTCGAGCACCTCCTTGGCCTGCGTGACGGCGGCGAGCTGCTCGGCCGAGCCCTTCTTAGCCCTGACCTCTTTCTCCAGCCGCGGCAGCACCTTGTCAAGGGTTTGCAGGTCAGCAAGGATCAGCTCGGTCGAGATGGTCTCGAGGTCGCCTGCCTCGTCCGTCGAGCCGTCTACACGGGTCACGTCGGCGTCCTCGAAGGCACGAGTGACCTGGCAGATCGCGTCGGCCTCACGGATGTTCGCAAGGAACGCGTTGCCCAGGCCCTCACCCTCGGAGGCACCCTTCACGATGCCCGCGATGTCGACGAACGACACGGTCGCGGGAACCTCGCGCTCCGACTTGAAGACCTGCGCAAGCTGGCCGAGCCGCGCGTCCGGGAGCGGGACCACTCCCACGTTGGGCTCGATCGTCGCGAACGGGTAGTTCGCGGCGAGCACCTCGGCGCGGGTGAGGGCGTTGAAGAGGGTGGACTTGCCCACGTTGGGCAGGCCGACGATTCCGATAGTAAGTGCCACGGGCGACAAGTCTAGTTGCCCCGGTACTCAGCCCGCGCATCGGCCGGTCCTAGGCCGCCCCACTGACACTTCCGAACATCTCCGCCGCGACACGCTGGCGTTCGGTGCCTCACAGCTCCACGTTCCGGGGAGTCGTCGCTGTGAATGTTCGAAACTGTCCGGGGGGGGGGGAGGGGGAGGGAGGCAGGGAGGCAAAGCGCCAGGGCCGATGCGCGAGAACCCTCGCGCGCTCGCGCCACCGCCCGTACGCTGGCGCCATGAGTGGACTCGAAGAGGCGTTCAACCCGGGCGCGCTGCAGGCGATCAGGCAGATGGCCGCAGAGAAGATCCTTCCCGCGCCCTCCCCCGTCGCGGGCGACAAGCCCCTCACCGACGCCGACGGCGCGGAGGTGTGGATCCCGCCGATCGAGTCGGGGCACGACCTGCCCGACCCGCCTCGCCGCGGCGCCTAGCCCCACATACGACAGCGGGCCGATGCGCGAACTGCTTCGCGCATCGGCCCGGCTACTCGATGAGTCGAGTTACTTGGCGTCGTGCTCGATGTGGAGGCCGTGCTCGACCTCACCCACCTGCTCGAGGAAGCGGTGGCGCGCCTCGCGGCGCTCACGCTGCTCGTCGGGGTGAGGCACCGGCGCCGCCATGAGCAGACGCTTGGTGTACTCCTCCTGCGGGTTCTGGAGCACCTGCTCCCGGTCACCCTGCTCGACAACGCGGCCGTCCTTGAGGACCACCACCCGGTCGGCGAGCATGTCGATGACCGCAAGGTCGTGCGACACGAACAGGCAGCCAAAGTCGTAGCGCTCCTGCAGGGCGGTGAACATCTCGAGCACCGAGGCCTGCACCGACACGTCGAGTGCCGAAGTGGGCTCGTCGGCCACCAAGAGCTCAGGGTCGAGCGTCAAGGCACGCGCGATCGACACGCGCTGACGCTGACCGCCGGACAGCTCGTGCGGGTAGCGGTTGGCCACCGATCGGGGCAGCTCCACGGCATCGAGAAGTTCGGCCATCTTGGCGCGACGTGAGGCCTTGTCACCGATCTTGTGCACCTCGAGAGGCTCGATGATGCAGTCACCGATGGGCCAGCGCGGGTTGAGCGAGCTGGCCGGGTCCTGGAACACCACACCAATGCGCTTACGCAGCGCCTTGAGCGGTGCACGACACATCTTGGTGATGTCCTCGCCAAGGATGGCGACCTCTCCTGATGCGGCCGGGATCAGGCCGAGCGCGGTGCGGGCGATGGTCGACTTGCCCGAACCGGACTCACCCACCAGACCCACGATCTCGCCCTTGGACACCGACAGCGACACCTTGTCCACGGCACGGAAGGGAACCTTGCCCGCCACCTTGAACTCGACGACCAGGTCCGTGACCTCAAGAGCCTTGGGGCCCTCGGTCTGGACCACGGGAGGCGTCGCGCCACGCGCACCCAGGTGAGGCACCGCCGCCAACAGGCGCTTGGTGTACTCGTGCTGGGGCTGCGTGAGGACCTCGTGTACCGAGCCGGCCTCGACCAGGTCGCCCTGGTACATGACCGCCACCCGGTCCGCCATGTCCGCCACCACACCCATGTTGTGAGTGATGAGCAGAATGCCGGTGTTGAGCTCGTCCTTGAGGGAGCGCAGCAGGTCCAGAATCTCCGCCTGCACCGTCACGTCGAGCGCGGTCGTGGGCTCGTCGGCGATGATGATCTTGGGGTCACAGGAGATCGCCATTGCGATGATGATGCGCTGGCGCTGGCCGCCGGAGAACTCGTGCGGGTACTGGTACAGGCGCCGCTCGGGGTCAGGGATGCCGACCATGCGCAACAGCTCGATCGCGCGCTTGTCCGCTTCCTTGCCGTACGCCTTGCCGTGAAGCTCGAGAGCCTCGACCATCTGCGTACGGATGGTCAGCACGGGGTTCAGCGCCGTCATGGGCTCCTGGAAGACCATGGCGACGTCGTCGCCACGCATCTTGCGCAGAGCCTTGAGCGAGAGCTCCTGCACCTTGTGGCCGGCGACGGTGATGTCTCCGGACACGGTGGCGTTTCCGGGAAGCAGACCCAACGCCGACGTCGAGGACACCGACTTGCCGGAACCGGACTCACCCACGAGGGCAAGAACCTCACCGGGGTTGACCTCGATCGAGATGCCCTTGACCGCGTGGACCGAGCCGAACTCCGTGGAGAACTTCACGTCCAGGTTGTCGAACGACAGGACAGGACCGCCCTGCGGCTGCGACGGCTCCGAGATGACTTCAGTGCTCGTCATGGTCAGCCCTCCTTACCCTGGCGCGGGTCGAACGCATCGCGCAGCCCGTCGCCGATGAAGTTGACGCTCAGCGCGATCGCCAGGATGAACAGACCCGGGAACCAGAAGAGCCACGGTCGCGAGGTGAACGCGGTCTGGTATTGGCTGATCAGCGATCCGAGCGACACATCCGGCGCCTGAACACCAAAGCCGAGGTAGCTCAGCGAGGTCTCCAGCAGGATGGCCGATGCGATGGCGAACGTGGTGGCCACGATGATCACGCCGACGGTGTTCGGCAGGATGTGGCGGAAGATGATCCGCCAGTTGCCCGTTCCGACAGCGCGCGAGGCCGACACGAACTCACGCTCGCGCAGCGACAGCACCTCTCCACGCACCAGACGTGCCAGCGAGGTCCACGTGACTAGGGCGAGCACCAGGGCGAGGACGAAGATGCCCGAGTCGCCAGCGATACTTCCCAGCACGGCCGCCATGACCAGCAGCGGGATGATGATGAACAGGTCCGTCATGCGCATCAGGACCGACTCGGCCCAGCCACGGAAGTAGCCGGCAACCGCGCCGATGATGGTGCCGATGATGGTCGAACCAATACCGACCACGAACGCGATGATCAGCGAGATCTGCGTGCCTCGCATCACGAGTGCGAAGTAGTCGCGGCCCGTCTGGTCCTGACCGAACGGGTGCTCTCCCAGGTGGAAGAAGCCGATGGTCGGGCGTCCGCCATCGATCACGGCACCCGTGGCGGTGAAGGACTTGTCCCACCAGCCGGGGAGGGGGCCGATGCCGATCGACGTGAATGCGAGCACCGCAATGCCCAGTAGGACGATGAAGCCTGCGATAGCGCCCTTGTGGCGGAAGAACCGGCGACGAACGAGCTGGCCCTGGCTGTACGACTTGTCGTACATGCTGGGGTCGTGAAGCTCGATGCCAGCGTGAGGCAGGGGCTCGGGTGCGCCTTGAACGGCGTCCGGACGGTTGTCACTCATCGCTCTACCTCCTGATCCGCGGGTCGAGGGACGCATACACAAGGTCTGCGATCAGGTTCATGATGACGGCGGCCGTTCCTGTGACCAGGAAGAACGCCATCACGGGGTTGGGATCCACGTGGTCGAGTCCAGACTTGAACATCGCGCCCATGCCCTTCCAACCGAACACGTTCTCCGTGATGACCGCACCGGAGATCAATGCGGCGAAGTCCAGAGCGACGATGGTCGTGATCGGAATCATGGCGTTGCGGAACGCGTGCTTGGTGATGACGGTGCGCTCCGACAGGCCCTTCGAGCGCGCAGTGCGCACGTAGTCCTGGTTGAGCGTCTCGAGCATCGACGAGCGCGTGTAACGCGAGTAGGTCGCAATCGAGATAAGAGTCAGCAGGATGCTGGGCAGCAGCAACTGCGAGCCCCAGTCCAGCGTGGTCTCCCAGAAGTCGCCGCCAAAGTTGGGCGTCGAGGCACCGATGGTGGAGATGGGGCGGGGCTTGATCTCGAGGAATCCGGCCCACGCGTACACAAGGCGGTCGACGAAGGTCAGTCCAGCCGTGAAGACCGCCGTGATCGCGGACAGTGCCATGGCCTGGCCACGCGAGTAGCCGCCCCAGAAGTAGCCGGACACGAGTCCGACGACGACGGCGGACAGCAGCAGGCCGAGCATCGCGAGCCAGTTGGGGTTCTCGAAGAAGCCCTGGATCACGAAGTAGACGACCGACCCGACACCCACGGTGGTGAGGGTTGAGTACAGCACCCGCTTGTTGCCGATTCCGGCAAAGATGGCGGTGAGGCCCACGGCGAAGGCGAGGGCCACGATGATCACGATGACCGGGCCAAGGGCGGGGCTGCGCCACCATCCGACGTAGGTGAAGTACAGCAGCGCGGAGACGACGAACACGGCGGTGATTCCACCGGTGAGCAGACGGCGCTTGACGTTGCCGCCGAGCACGCCCTGAAGCACGAAGCCCAGGACAAGGCCTATCACCACCGCCACTGTCACAGTGATGTGTGGATCGGCTATCCAGTCGTTGTAGCGGATGGCGCCGTACTCCTTGAGGAGCACTGCCGCCCAGAACACCGGAAGCGAGAAGAACAGGAACGACAGGAACGTCACCGCGTAGTCGAAGCCTGAGTACTGGCGGATCGCGGTGAGGATACCGATGAAGATACCGATCACGATCGCGGCGAACGTGGCGATCGTCACCAGGCGGAGCGTGGCGCCCGCGGCCTGGCCGAGAAGTGCGAGCACGTCGGTGCCGTCACGGTCTGTTCCCAGATCACACTGTCCGTAGAAACAGCCGGCGGCTCCCCTGAGCCACGTGAAGTAGCGCTGATACCACGGTAGGTCGAGGCCCATGGTCCGGGTGCGGGCCTGCATCAACTGATCGCGGTTGTTGGCGGTGGACTCACGAAGGTCCTCTAGCGGGTCGCCGGAGTTGATCGTGAGGACGTACATCAGGAACGAGCCGACGAGCAGAACCCCGAAGGATATCGCCAGTCTCCTGAAGATGTAGCGGGTCATAAATGGACTTCCTCTTGGACAGTGACGCAACAGTTTCTCACGTCGCTCCCCCTACGACGCATCGTCACTGTCACTACGCATGAAGCCGGTGGGGTGAGGCGTGCTGCCCCACCCCACCGGCGAGTGCTCACTTAAGGCTTAGCCTTAGCGAACCCACTTCTCAGCGTTCCACAGGATGGCACTCTGGGTCGGGTTCGGGGTGACGTTCTGAATCGTCGAGTCCCAAGCCGCGACACCGGGGTGTGCGAACAGCGGGATACCGAAGAGGTCCTCCCACAGCAGGCTCTCAATGATGATCGTCTGCTCGGTCTGCACGGCCGGGTCCAGGGTCGAGGTCAGGGTGTCCCAAGCAGCGTCAACCTCAGGGTTGTTGTACTTGGTGACGTTCTGAGCGCCGTCCGAGGCGTAGATGTTCTGGCCCGAGGTGATCTGGCCGGAGCCGGACCACGCGTAGAGCGCGACATCGAAGTTGCCCGAACCGAGGTCAGCGGTGAAGAACTCCGAGGAGCCCTGGTCCACGATCTCGAAGCCAGCCTGGTCGCACGAGTCCTTGATGAGGGCCACGATGTCGGAACGGCGCGGGTTGGGCGCGTTGTATCCGATGCGAACCTTGACGGGGGTGTCCACGCCAGCTTCAGCGATCTTTGCGGCAGAGGCCTCAACGTCGGCAACGTCGTAGCGGCCGTCGTAGGCAGCGGAGACGATGTCCTCGTAGTCAGACTCGAACGGGAAGACCTCACGGGCGTTCATGATGCCCGCGTCGGGGTTGATCGGGGCGATCAGGTTGTCAACGATCAGCTGACGGGGCACGCACAGCGCGAACGCCTCACGCAGCTCCTGGCTGTCGGCGAGCGAAGCACCCTCACCGAAGTTGATGTCCAGGTGCTCCCAGATCAGGGTGTCGTAGGTGCCAACGGTGACCGAGTCGCCAATGGCGTTCAGCTGGTCGAGGGTGTCGACCGTTGCCTGCGGCTCGATGACGTTGAGGTCACCGTTCTGCAGCGCCTGCACGTGCGTGTCAGCAGCGGCGAAGCGGAAGGTCAGGTTGGCGGTGGCGGGAGCCGGGCCCCAGTAGGCCTCGTTGGGGACGAGGGTCAGCGACTGACCGGCTTCCCACGAACCGTAGGTGTAGGGGCCAGACGACAGCGCGACCGTCGGGTCGGGCAGCTCGCCGGGGGTGGAGGACAGCCATCCGGTGTTCCAGAATTCGGCGACGGGGCGCAGGGCCTCGATGTCGCCGCCCTGGATGGCGGCGGTCAGCTCGTCAAGGGTGATGCCGGCCTGCTCCGCGGCGACGTGCGCGGGGAAGTCAAGAACCGTGGTCAGCATGTAGTCCGGGTAGGGAGCGGAGTACTCGACCGTGAAGGTCTTGCCGCCGGCCTCGCCCTGCGGGCCAGCCGCAACGCGCTCGCCGTAGTCGAGGCCACCCACGTGGTTGAACAGCGGGATGGGCAGGCCATCCGCGTCCTCACCGTCGGAGAAGTGCTGCGCGGCCCAGCTGAGCAGCGCGTCCTCGTAGGTGATGGGGGTGCCGTCAGACCAGACTGCGGCGTCGTTGATCGTGTACTGCACGACCATCGGGTCGTCCGAGATGAGCTCAACGTTTCCGAAGTTCTCATCGATCTGGATCGCACCGGTCGAGTCGAAGTACGTGAACGAGCTACGCACGCGGTCGTTGATGACCGAGTTGTAGGTCGAGTAGGTGTCGGGCGTCAGGTTGTTGTAGCCCGCCCACTCGTCCTCACCAACCGACACGAAGATGGTGTCGTCAGCGGAGCCGGTAGGGGTCGTGGTGGCCTCGTCCGTGGGGCTGGTCGTGGGGTCGTCACTTCCAGCGTCGGACGTGCAGGCAGCCAGGGCGAGGGTTGCTGCGGCGAAAAGCGCCACTCCCCTGCCCACGGTCCCAATCTTCATGGTTCTTTCCTCCTTGCGCCCGCGATAGCGGGCTCGCAATCGCACCAGCCCGGGGTTTCGGGCCGATAACGGGTGTGCCGGCAGGTGCGCCAGGCAACTCGCTCAGGATATGGGCGCTCATGTTTCGGCTGTGTAACCGAGCGAGGGGGTACGCAACGTTTGTGTCCGAATCGTGACCCTGCGCACCCTAAAAGTGACCTACGTCACATCTCCAACGTGAGATTTGTGCCTTTCGGGGCCTCCCGTGGACCATCTGGATCCGCCTGGCGAGCGTGCGTGTCAGAGGGACGCGACAGCATAGGGGCATGGTCGAAACTCTTGTCGCAGTGGCATGCGTGCTGGTGGGCCTCACCGTGGGCTATGTCCTCGGGTCGAGGTCCGGTGGTGGCGCTTCGCTCGCCCACGCCAATTCGCAGATTCTCTCGCTCGAGCAACGCCTCGCGCGAGAGGCGACCGCAGCGGCCGATGCGCAGGCTCACTTGCGTAGCGAACACCAGCGATACGTGGAGCAGGTCAGGGGGGATCAGGATCGCTTGCTCGCTCAGTTCAAGGCACTCAGTGCCGATGCACTGGCCGCCAACCAGGAGACGTTCCTACGGGTGGCCGGCGAGCGGCTTGCGCGTGCCCAGCAGTCAGGGCAGGAGGACCTCGCCCGGCGCGAGGAAGCCGTACGACTCATGGTGGAGCCTGTCGCCAAAGCACTGGAGCAGGTGCAGCGTCAGACCTCGGAGGCCGACCGCCTGCGCGCGGTGGGCCAGGCGCAGATGTCGGAGCAGGTGCGCCAGATGGTCGAGGCCTCGGGGCGCCTTGACCGCAAAACCACCGACTTCATCAACACCCTGCGGCGCTCAGACGTGCGCG
The DNA here is from genome assembly GCF_047975725.1 of Demequina sp. GTDB lineage: Bacteria > Actinomycetota > Actinomycetes > Actinomycetales > Demequinaceae > Demequina. The sequence goes on along the minus strand of NZ_JBKEED010000020.1, from coordinate 195,729 downwards.
GCAACTGGGGTGAGGTGCAACTGCGCAGGGTCGTCGAACTCGCAGGAATGGTGCAGCACGTCGACTTCGAGGAACAGGACAGCGTCACCGACAGCGAGGGGCGCAACCTGCGGCCCGACATGACCGTGCGGCTCGCCGGGGGCCGCACCATCGTCGTGGACTCGAAGGTCGCCCTGGCAGCACTCCTCGAGGCTTTCGAGACCGAGGACGAGGCGGTGCGCGCCGAACGTTTGAACGCACACGCGCGGCAGGTGAAGAAGCACGTCGACGACCTTGCGGGCAAGCGGTACTGGGAGCAGTTCGCCTCGGCGCCCGAGTTTGTCGTGATGTTCGTGCCGTCAGAGGCGTTCTACCAGTCCGCGCTCGAGCAGGACCCCGCGCTGCAGGAGTACGCCTTCGCCAAACGAGTGGTGATCGCCACCCCGACCACGCTGGTGGCAATGCTGCGCACGGTCGCGCATGCGTGGAAGGAAGACGCGCTCGCGAAGAACGCCCACGAGGTGCTGACCACGGGCAAGGAGCTGTACGACCGCCTGTCGACCATGGGCGAACACCTCGCCAAGGTCGGCAAGGCGATCGACAACGCAGGCAAGGCCTACAACCAGACCGTCGCGTCCCTCGAGTCGCGAGTGCTCGTCAGCGCGCGTCGGTTCGGCGCCATGCAGCACATTGAACGCGAGATCGACCCTTCACATCAGGTCGAGACGGACGTGCGCCGCATTGCTGCTCCCGAGCTAGAGCCCGCCGCGGACGCCAGTGCCTTCCAGGACGCGGACGCCAGCGACAACTGACACTGACGTCCTCACAGGACGCTCAGACAGGGGAAGGTCAGGCACGCAGGGCGCGCTCGGCCTCCTTGGCCTTCATGTCGGCCCTGATCTCACGCGGCAGCGAGAACATCAGGTCCTCGGTCGCCGTGCGCACCTCTTCTACCGTCGCAAATCCTCGCTCAGCGAGGTCGGCGAGCACGTCCTTGACGAGGATCTCCGGCACCGACGCGCCCGAGGTCAGTCCCACGGTCTGGACTCCCTCGAACCACTCGTCCTGAATTTCGCGGGCGCGGTCAATGCGGTACGAGGTCCGGGCGCCCGCCTGAAGCGCCACCTCCACCAGTCGCACCGAGTTCGAGGAGTTCGCGGAGCCCACGACGATCACCAGGTCGCACTCGGGGGCGAGCTTCTTGACGGCCACCTGACGGTTCTGGGTGGCGTAGCAAATGTCGTCGCTCGGCGGGTCCTGGAGGTTGGGGAACCGGTCACGCAAGCGGCGGACCGTCTCCATGGTCTCGTCCACGGACAGGGTGGTCTGCGACAGCCACACCACGTTGTCGGGGTCGCGCACGACCACGTGGTCAGCCTCCTCGGGCGAGTTCACCACGATGGTGTGCTCGGGAGCCTCTCCTGCCGTGCCCTCGACTTCCTCGTGACCGTCGTGGCCGATGAGCAAGATGGTCTGCTCTGCCTTAGCGAAGCGCACCGCTTCCTTGTGAACCTTGGTCACCAGCGGGCAGGTCGCGTCGATCGTGGTGAGGCTGCGCGCATCGGCGCTGGCGCGCACCGCGGGCGAGACGCCGTGTGCGGAGAACACCACGCGGGCGCCTTCGGGAACCTCATCGGTCTCGTTGACAAAGATCGCACCGCGCTCGGACAGGGTCTCGACCACATACTTGTTGTGGACGATCTCCTTGCGAACGTAAATGGGGGCGCCGTGCAGCTCAAGCGCCTTCTCGACGGCGATCACGGCGCGGTCAACACCGGCGCAGTAACCACGGGGCGCAGCGAGCAGCACACGCTTGGAGAGGGAGTCGGGCATGATGTCCATCCTACGTGGCACGCTAGGTGGCGTGACCGACGCCCCGTCCCCTTCCGCCGCCGGCGAACCGCTGCCCGACAAGGCCTCGGAGACCTCTGCTGAGCGGCCCTGGCCGGTCTCGCATCTGACCGCCAAGATCGGCGATTACGTGCACCGCATGGGTCCGGTGTGGGTCGAGGGACAGGTGATTAGGCCCTCGCGGTGGAAGAACCTCGTGTTCTTCGACCTGCGCGACGCCTCAGAGAACATGACCTTGGGGGTATCCACCCAGGCCAGCGTCCTGGACCGCGCGGGCGCAGGCCTCGACGACGGCTCACGCGTGGTGATCCACGCCAGGCCCCGGTGGTGGGCGCGCTCGGGTGCCCTCAAGCTCGATGCCTCTGACGTGCGCCTCGCGGGCGTCGGCGATCTGCTCGCCCGCATCGAGGCGCTCAAGGAGTCGCTCGCTGGCGAAGGGCTGTTCGACGTCGAGCGCAAGCGGCCGCTGCCGTTCATCCCCCGCACGGTCGGACTGGTGTGTGCCACCCAGGGTGATGCGGAGCACGATGTCGTCGTCAACGCCACCAAGCGTTGGCCTGCGGTGCGCTTCGAGATCCGCCGGGTCTCCGTCCAGGGCAAGCACGCGGTGCGCGAGGTCGTCGCCGCCATGCGCGAGCTCGACGAGGCGAGCCACGTCGACGTGATCGTCGTCGCACGCGGCGGCGGTTCCTTCGAGGACCTCATCGCCTTCTCCGACGAGACTTTGGTGCGCGCCGCCGCCGCGCTCTCGACGCCCCTCGTGAGCGCGATCGGGCATGAGAAGGACTGCCCCATCCTCGACCTGGTCGCCGACTACCGGGCGAGCACCCCGACGGATGCCGGCAAGCGCATCGTCCCCGATGCCCACGTGGAGCGTGAGGGACTCGCCCGTGCGAGAGCCGCGAGCGCATCGGCCCTCCGTCAGCGGCTCGAACGCGAGGCCAGGGGCCTCGCCCAGCTGCGCACGCGCCCCGTGCTGGCTCACCCTCAGCGCATGCTCGATCCGCACGCCGAGCGCCTTCACCTTCTGCACGAGCGCAACGGGCGCGCGCTGGTCGCGGCGCTGACGGCGGCCGACGCCCACACCCGGCAACTGGCGGCGAGCCTGCGCGCGCTCAGCCCACAGGGCACGCTCGAACGCGGCTACGCGATCATGCGCGACGGCGATGGGTCCGTCGTGCGTGACCCGAGCACGCTGGCGCCCCAGGACGCCGTGCACGTGCGAGTCGCCTCAGGCGAGGTCGACGCGAAGGTGACGGAAGTCAGGCCAGCGTCGCATTAGGCGACAGCCGTGGCGGTCAGTTGCCGGTCGCGATGCCCAGTCGGCCGAGCACCTTCGCTGCCCCACCCTTGGAAGCAAGACGGTTGCGCGCCGCACCCGCATACTCCTTGTGAACCTGACGGGCGAGCTTGGCGATGATCGAGTCAGGGACCTGAGGGTTCTCGATGAGCGCGTAGATGACCTCAGGAGCCTTGTCCGACGCGAGTTCACGACGCAGGTCCTCAGGGATGTCGGCGCGCGGGTTGCGAGCGACTCCTGCGCGCACGGCGGGGGAAGGGTCCTGCGAGAGCTTCAGCAGGGTCGTCAGCGGCATCGCGGGACGTTCGGCGGCGGCGGCGCGCACCTTCGCCTCGTCGGAACGGGCAAGAACCGCAAGCTCCCCGTCTGTCAGGTCGGCGCCGAGCGCCTTCTGCACACTCGCCAGGGCGGTCTGCCGAGAGTAGTTCTCGCTGAACATTGACATCACTCCGTTGTGATCGAAAAGTACCGGGTAAACCCTGATCCTGCCCTAGGTCCTGCACGCGGCGCGATACCGTGTGGCATATGTCTCAGACCGCCGATGTGAACGATCTCGACTACGAGCAGGCACGAGACGAGTTGGTCGCCATCGTGGCCAAGCTCGAAGCTGGCGCTGCCACCCTCGACGAGTCCCTCGGGCTGTGGGAGCGCGGCGAGGCTCTTGCTGCGCGATGCCAGACCCTGCTCGACGACGCGGGCGAACGCATCACGCAGGCCAGGGCCAGTGGTGCCGCCGGCGCGGACGGTGCGGCTGGTGCGGATGGCGCGGACGAGCCCGACGGTGAGGAAGAGGACGAGGAGAACGCACGATGACCGAGACTGCACTGGTGTTGGGCGAGGCCCTCGTCGACGTCGTCAACCGCACCGACGGCACGGTCGACGCGCACCCCGGCGGCTCGCCCGCGAACGTCGCGATTGGCCTGGGACGCCTGGGCCGCCGGGTCGAACTGCTCACCTGGCTGGGTGAGGACGAGCACGGCGCCCAGGTGCGCGCCCACCTCGCGGCTTCGCAGGTGGCCGTCGTGCCCGGCTCGTGGGACGCGCCAGCGACGTCGGTGGCCACCGCCACGCTGGACGCCACCGGGGCGGCCACCTACGACTTCGACCTCACGTGGGACCTGTCGGCCGCGGCCGCGCCCACTGCCGAACCCATCGTGGCGCACACGGGCTCCATCGCCGCAGTCGTGGAACCGGGCGCCAGCAAGGTCCTCGCGGCCCTCGACAGCGCACGGCCTCACGCGACCATCACCTTCGATCCCAACGCCCGCCCGGCCCTTATGGGTGCGGCCGCCGATGCGCGCAAGGCCATCGAGAAGGTCGTCCACCTGGCGGACGTGGTCAAGGTGTCCGACGAGGACTTGGAGTGGTTGTGCGGCTCCGTCGACGACGGCTCCGTCGACGCACTCGCGCGCGAATGGGCTCGCAGCGGCCCCGCGTTCGTCGTGGTGACCCGCGGCGGCTCCGGGGCGACCGCCTTCTCGGCGGCCGGCGCCGAAGTCTCGATCCAGGCTCCGCGGGTCACTGTCGCCGACACGGTCGGCGCGGGCGACTCGTTCATGGGAGGGCTCATTGACGGCTTGTGGACGGCAGGCCTCTTGGGCGCCCGCCGCCGCGACGCACTGCGAGCAATCGACGAGGACTCGCTGCGCCTGATTCTCGAGCGCTGCGCACGCATCGCGGCGATCACGGTCTCGCGTCCCGGCGCGAATCCACCCTCGCTCGAGGAACTCGCCGGGGCCTGATCCCGGCCCACCCCACACCTCCGCGGGACAGGGGTCCACAGCGGCAGCCATGCCTGCCACAATGAGCGCCATGAGCAACGACGCACACCCCGGATTCCGCATCGAGCACGACACTATGGGCGAGGTCCGCGTACCCGCGGATGCCCTGTACCGCGCGCAGACTCAGCGCGCCGTCGAGAACTTCCCCATCTCGGGCATCACGCTCGAGCGACGCCACATCGAGGCCCTCGCGCGCGTCAAGAAGGCCGCCGCGCGCGCCAACGCCGAGCTCGGCGTGCTTGACGCCTCCATTGCCGATGCGGTGGTCGCCGCCGCCGACGAGGTCGCCACTGGCGCGCACGACGCCCACTTCCCCATCGACGTGTTCCAGACCGGCTCCGGCACCAGCTCGAACATGAACACCAACGAGGTCATCGCGACGCTCGCGACCCGTGCCATGGGCGCCGACGTCCACCCCAACGACCACGTCAACTGCTCGCAGTCCTCCAACGACGTGTTCCCCACCTCGGTGCATGTTGCCGCGACCTCCACTCTGGTCAACGACCTGATCCCCGCGCTGGGCACGCTCGCCTCCTCGCTCGAGGCGAAGTCGGCCGAGTTCGCGCAGGTGTACAAGTCGGGGCGCACGCACCTCATGGATGCCACGCCGGTGACCTTGGGTCAGGAGTTCGGCGGCTATGCCGCGGCGATCCGCTACGGCATCGAGCGACTGGAGGCGGCGCTGCCGCGTGTGGCAGAAGTGCCCTTGGGCGGCACCGCGGTCGGCACCGGCATCAACACGCCCCCCGGCTTCCCCCAGCGCGTCATCGCGTTGCTCGCCGAGGACACGGGCCTGCCCATCACGGAGGCCCGCGACCACTTCGAGGCGCAGTCCGCCCGCGACGGGCTGGTCGAGGTCTCCGGCGCGCTGCGCACCATCGCGGTGTCGCTGACCAAGATCTGCAACGACCTGCGCTGGATGGGCTCTGGCCCGAACACGGGCCTGGGCGAGATCGCGCTTCCCGACCTCCAGCCCGGCTCCTCGATCATGCCCGGCAAGGTCAACCCCGTGGTGCCCGAGGCCGTGCTGATGGTGTGCGCGCGGGTGATCGGCAACGACGCCACCGTTGCCTGGGCCGGCGCATCGGGCGCCTTTGAACTGAACGTGCAGATCCCCGTCATGGCGCTCGGCGTGCTCGAGTCGATGCGCCTGCTGGGCAACGCCTCCCAGGTGCTCGCTTCCCGGACCATCGATGGCATCACCGCCAACGTTGACCGCGCCCGCCGCCTGGCGGAGGCCTCGCCGTCGATCGTCACCCCCCTGAACAGGGTGATCGGCTACGAGAACGCTGCCAAGATCGCCAAGTACTCCGTCAAGGAGAGCCTGACGGTGCGCGAGGCCACCATCGCCTTGGGCTTCGTCGAGCGCGGCGAGATCTCCGAGGCGCAACTCGACGAGTTGCTCGACGTCACCACGATGGTAGGCAACCACTAACCCCCAAAAAGCCAAATGGATCCATTTGGCTTGAGAAGGGCTTGAGAAGGACCTGAGAAGGACCTGAGAAGGGCCTGAGAAGGCACAGGGCCGATGCGTCCAGCGGCACCCCGCGAGCGCATCGGCCCTTGCTGTGCTCACCCAGGCGGCCGATGCGGAACGGGCCTGGCCTGCGCACCCCAGCCCCCGTAGACTGAACCCCTGCGGCCGCGTGTTGTCCCACCGCCTGGCCCGCGCATCGGCGCGTATCTCGATCCCCTTTCACTGACGGAACAGTGCGCTGCGGCATGCCGTTGCACTGTCCAGGAGGCATTTCCATGACCAGCACTCGCGTGCTCATTCTTGGCGGCGGCTACGTGGGCCTGTACACGGCCCTCACTCTCAAGAAGAAGGCCGGCAAACAGGTGGACATCACCATCGTCGACCGTCGCCCGTACATGACGTACCAGCCCTTCCTCCCCGAGGCGGCTGCAGGCTCGATCGAACCGCGCCACGTGGTGGTGCCGCTGCGGCGCGAACTGCCTGGTGTGCGGATCGTCCAGGGCAAGATCACCGAAATCGTGCACGCCGAGCGGCGTGTGCGGGTCGAGATGGACTTTGGCAACACCCAGGACATCGAGTACGACGAGGTCGTGGTCGCGCTGGGCGCCATCCCGCGCACCCTGCCCATCCCGGGTCTCGCGGAGATCGGCGTGGGCTTCAAGTGGGTCGAAGAGGCGATCAGCCTGCGCAACACGGTGCTGGGGCGCATCGCGCGCGCGGCCTCGACCGAGGACCCGCACGTGCGCAGGCGACTGCTGACCTTCGTGTTCGTCGGCGGTGGCTTCGCTGGGATCGAGGCCTTTGCCGAAACCGAGGACATGGCGCGCGCGGCGCTGCGCCACTACCCCGAGCTCGCCCCCGCGGACCTGCGGTTCGTCATGGTCGAGGCCGCCACGCGGATCCTGCCCGAGATGGGCGAAGAGATGGGCGGCTACACCCTCGAGGTGCTGCGCAAGCGCGGCATGGAGATCTACTTGGCCACTCGCCTCGAATCGTGCGAGAACGGGCGCATCAAGCTATCCGACGGCCAGGAGTTTGACGCGGACACCGTGGTGTGGACCGCTGGCGTCAAGCCCAACCCCGTCATCGCCGCCTCCGACCTTCCCGTGGGTCCTCGCGGGCACGTCAACACCCTTCCCACACTCCAAATCGCGAACGAGGACGGCACGGTGGTCGAGGGCGCGTGGGCGGCCGGCGACAACGCACAGGTGCCCGACCTCGCCACGGGCGAAGGCGCGTGGTGCGCACCGTCAGCGCAGCACGCTGTGCGTCAGGCCCGACTGTTGGGCGCCAACCTCGCCGCCCACCTGGGCGGCCGCGAGGTCAAGGAGTACCGCCACAAGCACCTGGGCGTCGTCGCGTCACTGGGCCTCAACAAGGGTGTCGCGCAGATCATGGGCGTGAAGCTGCGCGGCTGGCCCGCGTGGTTCATGCACCGGACCTATCACATGGCCCAGATCCCGTCCTTCAACCGCAAGGCCCGCGTGGTGGTCGACTGGACCACGGCGCTGTTCTTCCGCCGCGACCTGGTGTCGATGGGGCGCTTGCACGACCCGCGCCGCGCCTTCGAAGAGGCCGCCGAAAGCTAGCCGATCCCCTCGTCTTTCCCGTCACATGGATCCCTGTGGCGGGAAAGAGGGGGTGTCAGGCTGCCTGGCTCAGCGACGCCAGCAGGTGCTCGGTCTCGCACGTGGCGTAGGCACCGATGGCGGCCTCGTCGAGTTCCTCGGCGCTGAGGTCGGTGGACTCCATGCGCACCACCGATACCCCGAGCAGGGCGTCAAAGCGCACCTGGACGCTCACCCGGGCCTGGCCTTCGCGCGCCCGACGCAGGGCGGTGACGGCCCGCTGCGCCACAAGCGACGTTGAGAACCAGCGCACCGCGCCGGTGGCAAGCACCGATCCGCGAGCCTCGGCGCCGTCGAAATGGATCTCCTCGACGCACGGAGCGTGACCCGACTCGGAGGGCCAGTCCGCGATCACCTGGCGGAACGCGTGGGTGCACAGCGACGCCTCGGGAAAGTCGCCCACGATCACGGTCGAACCGGAGTCGGTGTCAAGCGACACCGTCAGGTGCGGGACCGCACCCGCGAGAGCCGCCACATGGGTAAGCGTCGACACGGGCATGGACATGGGCACCTCCTGGCGCGGGGATCGTCGCGGCGGTGACCGCTGTCGCTACGCTACCGAGCCAATCCTGATTACGCAACGGGCTTGTTGCATAAAAACTCAGGCGGGCAGCGAGCGACCGATCCCAGCGTCGATCGCATCGAGCAGCCCCGTCCGCCACCAGGCGTAGTCGTGGCCCCCGGCATACACCTGTGAGGTGACCTGGGATCCGGCCGCGAGCGCCGCGGCGACAAACTGTTCCCCCACGGAGCCCAGTTCCTGCTCCTCGCTTCCCCACTGCACCGCGAGCACCGCACCCGGCGGCATCCCTTGCTCACGCACGCGGAACACCACATCCCCTGCGACACGATCGTCGCGCGCCATGTCCTGGCCGTCCTTGTACTGAAACGACCCCGACTGCACCACGGCACGCAACGCGATGTCCGGCCTGGTCGCCACCACCCCAGCGGCGGCGAGCCCACCAAAACTCTGGCCCGCCACCACGGTGTGCTCGGGGTCGGGCAGGGCGCCCAGCACGTCTCGCACCACGGGCAGCACCCCCTCCGCGAGCATGCGGCCCACGGCGTCAGGACGCGGCAGCACCGCCGATCGTTGTTGCGGTCCAATCGAACTGACCATCACCACCGCGAGACCGGGATCGTGCGTCGCGAGCACGTCTGCGAGGCCCAATCCGTCGTGCCACCAGTCACCGTCAAACGCGATCAGTAGCCGCTCCGCCCGTCCGCCCTCGGATGGCCCGGCGATCCACATGGTCCTCTCCTGCCCGAGCACCGGGCATACGATGCGCCGTTCCTCCACGGGGGCGACGGTGCGCACGAACTCCGGCTCCCAGGCCTCGTGCAGGCGAGCCTGTGGTGCGATCAGCACCGAGGACTCCTCCCCCAGTGGATTGGGCAAGCGGTGGGGGTTGCGAGGGTCAACGGCACCCCGGCGATGGACCTCCAGCCACCCCGGCCGTGTGCTCCCCACGTCGTCGGGGAACGGCTCGCCGATCGCAAGGCGGTAGCTCGCCACCAGGTCCACAGGCAGCCACCAGGTCAGATGCCACAGGTCCGTGCCGTCCAGCCTGGCCATCACCGCAGGCGCGATGTTCTCGCGGTGGCGGTCCGTGACGGAATTGACGTGCACCAGCACCTGGTCCTCGTGCCGGGGATGCACGGCGAGGAACGTGGTCGCGACGCAGTCGACCCCGTCGACCAACCGTCGCTCCTCGAACACCGGCGTCGACGGCAACGTGGCCAGCAAGCCAGCCACCGCATCGGCCCTATGGCTGACCGGAACCTGCTCGAGGGAATCCATGAGGGCCGATGCGCCCGGCAGCGCCGCGTGATCGTCACCGACGGGGGTGGGTAGTCCCCGCCTCACGCGTGCTCCACGAGACCCAAAGGCACCACGAGCGGCGTGCCGGTCTCGGGGTGCGCGATCACACTCGCGCGCACGCCAAAGACCTCCGCCACCATCTTCTCCGTCACCACCTCGGCCGGAGCACCCTCGGCGACCACCTCCCCGTCGCGCATCGCGATCAGGTGGGTGCCATACCGCGCCGCCTGATTGAGGTCGTGCAGCACCGCAACGATGGTGCGCCCGCCCTGGGCGTGCAGGCTCTCGCACAGGTCGAGCACCTCGATCTGGTGCGCGATGTCGAGGAAGGTCGTGGGCTCGTCGAGGATCAGCACGTCGGTGTCCTGGGCGAGCACCATCGCGAGCCAAGCCCGCTGGCGCTGACCGCCGGAGAGCTCTCCCACCGCACGCTCCACCAGGTCAGTCGTGCCCGTCGCCGCCATCGCGCGATTGACCGCGACCTCGTCCTCAATGGACCACTGGCGCAAAAAGCGCTGATGCGGAAAGCGCCCCCGCGCGACCAAGTCGCCCACGGTGATGCCGTCAGGAGCCTGCGATGACTGCGGCAACAGGGCCAGCGCCCTGGCGAACTCCTTGTTGCCAAACTCGCGCACGTCGCGGCCCGTGAGCGTCACCGTGCCCTCACGCGGCGGCAACAGGCGAGCGAGGGCCTTGAGCAGGGTTGACTTTCCACACGCGTTGGGGCCAATCACGATGGTGAACTCGTGCTCAGGCACCTGCACCGACAGTTGCTGCGAGATCACCGTCGCGTCATACGCGAGGGTCGCATCGCACGTCTCGAGGGTCGCGGTCATCAGATCCTGCTCCTTCCGAGCAGCCAGGCGAGGTAGATGCCGCCCAGCATTCCTGTCATGAGGCCTACGGGAACGGCGTAGTCCCACGGAATCAACAACGTGAGCGCGTCGGCACTCGCGAGCAGCAGCGCGCCCATGAGCGCCGCCGATCCCAGCGACGGCGCCGGGTGACGTGTGAGCCGCTTGACCAGCGGCGCGGCCGCGAGGGCAACAAACGAGATGGGGCCGGCCGCGGCCACCGCCACTGCGGACAGCGCGACGGCCAACGCGAGGGTCGTGAGCCGCACCCGCTCGGCCGGGATGCCCAGCTGTCGCGAGGCCTCATCCCCCATCTCCATGAGCGACAGCCTGCGCTGGAACCACATGGTCGCCGGGGCGAGCGCGGCCACGCCGATCAGCACGGGCCCCACGTAGTCCCACGTGCGCACATTGAGACTGCCGGACAGCCACACCTGGGCGGAGATCGCGACGTCAATGTGAGCACGGGTGATCAGCAGGCTGTTGACGGCCTGCAACATGGCACCCACGCCGATGCCGACGAGGATGAGTCGATATCCCCCGGTAGCGCCGCCGCGGTACGACAGCACGTAGACCAGCAGCGCGCACACGACACCGCCGCCCACGGCCCACGCGCCCGTCATGAGCGCACCGCCGCCAAAGACGATGATCTGGACGATCGCGCCGGAGGCGGCACCGGTGGTGAAACCGATGACGTCGGGCGAACCCAAGGGGTTGCGGGAAATCGACTGGATGACGGCGCCCGACAGTCCCAGGCAGGCCCCCACCAGCGCGCCCGTGACGAACCGCGGCAGGCGCAGGTCACGCACCACCTTGATGTCCGTCGCGTCCCCTTGGCCGAACAGCGCCCGCACCACATCGGGGATGGCGACAGTGATGGTGCCAGTGGAGAGCACGAGCGCCCCCACGGCGAGCAGCGCGGCGACCAGGATCGCGCTGATGACGACCACGCGCGGGCTCCACCGCAGTGACACAGGGCCGATGCGGGTGTGGCGAATCGCTGCCACGCTCCGGGCGCTCACAGCTTGGCCAATCGTCGGCGCCTGGCGATGGCGATAAAGACCGGACCGCCGATGATGGCGGTCATGATGCCGCTTTGGAGTTCCGCGGGGGTGGCGATGAGGCGGCCGGCGACGTCCGCGCCCAGCAGGATCACGGCTCCCAACACCGCGGAGTAGGGCACGAGCCAGCGATAGTCGGGGCCGACGATGGCGCGCGCCGCGTGTGGGGCCGCGAGGCCCACGAACGCCAGCGGCCCGGCGGCGGCGGTCGCTCCACCTGCGAGCAGCATGACCGCGACCGCGGCCAGGACGATGGTGGTGCGGGGGTTGGCGCCGAGCGCCCTACCCACCTCATTGCCCAGCGCCATGACGTTGAGGCGCGGCGTGAGGGCCGCTGTGATGATCAGACCCACGAGGATCGCGGGCGCGACCGCGAACACGACGCTGAGATCCCGGCCCTGGATCGTGCCCACGTCCCAGAACCGAAAGACGTTGAACACATCCGGGAAGTTGATGAGCATCGCCGACGTGAACGAGGACAACACCACGGCGACCGCGGCACCAGCGAGGGTCAGCCGTACGACCGAACCGTTGTTGCCGAACACGCCGCCGATCGCGTAGACGACGACGGCCGCGATCCCAGCTCCGGCAAAGGCGAACCACATGTACGAGTGGATCGAGGTGGCTCCCGTGAGCGCGATCGCGATCGCCACGGCCGCGGCAGCGCCGGCGTTGACGCCCAGGATCCCGGGCTCGGCCAAGGGGTTGCGGGTCACGGCCTGCATGAGCGCACCGGCGGCGCCCAAGGCGGCGCCCGCGAGCACGCCAAGAAGGGTGCGCGGGACCCGCAGGGTGGTGACGATGAGCGCTTCATCGCCGGTGGGGTTGTCACTCGTGAGCGCGATCCAGACCGCGGAGGGGTCGATGGCGCGCGTGCCCCACATGAGGCTGGAAGTCATGGCGAGGGCGAGCACGACGACGGCGAGCCCGAGTCCCAGCGCAAGGCGCCGAGACCGGGCTCGCCGAGCCGTTGCCGCGCTCGTGGTGAGCGTGGCCGTCACGGGGAGGTCAGCCGCCGAAGTAGCCCTCGACCAAGTCCACGACGCCAAGCGCCGAGTAGTAGTCGATGCGGAAGGAGGTCTTGCCCAGCGGGTAGACCTGGTTGTTGACGACGGCCGGGATCTCCTGCAGCAGCTCGGAGCCGAGCAGAGCTTCCTTCTCAGTGTCCGTGCCGTTGACCAGGAACAGGGTGTCACCGGTGAAGGCCGCCGAGAGGTTCTCAGGAGCAACGAAGGCGAAGTCGTCGCGTGCAGTCTCCGAGGTGTCGAGCGAGGCGTCGGCCTCCACCACATCGAAGCCGAGCGAGCTCAGCAGCGTCGCGTGCGCGCCGGTCTGCTTGGCCACGGCGGAGTCCCACTCGAGGTTGTTGAAGACGACTGCCTGCGTGGTGCCCTCGGGGATGGTGATCGATTCGGCAACCTCGGCGACGCGCGCGTCGAACGAGGCGATGGCCTCTGCGGCCTCGGCCTCGAGGCCGGTCCACTCACCGGCGAGGGTGGCAACCTCCTGCCAGGTCTTGTCCGAGTAGTTCACCACGATGGTGGGAGCAATCTCCGACAGTTCGTCGTAGTAGTCAGCCGCCGCATCGGCGCCCGTGGTGGAGGCGATGATGAGGTCGGGGTCGGAGGCGATGACGGCCTCGATGTCGAACTCGAGGTTGGGGTAGAGCACATCAACGCCGGTCGCAGTCGCCTCGTCGGCCCACTGCGCGAAGAAGCCGTTGTCGTCGGTCAGGCCCGGGTCAGGGGTCGACGCCGCCGAAGCGACCACGGGGGCACCGATGGCGAGCAGGTTGCCGGTCACAGTCAGGGCGGTGACGGCGATGCGCTCGGGCTGCGTCTCAAGGACGGTCTCGCCGAGCTCGTGGGTGATGGTGCGAGGGAACGCAGCCTCTTCGACCTCGGGGGTGTCCGCGGGGTCGGTGGTAGTGGTGGTGGGGGCGACCTCGTCCTCGGGGGTCGCGTCGCTCGAGCAGCCGGCCATCGTGACCACGGCGGCAGCGGCCAAGGCGACGGTGGCGGACAGGTGGCGCAGAGCCATCGGGTACTCCTTCTGGGCGCGGTGGCGCCCGGCATTGGGGGTGGAGGTGGTCGCGGTGCGAGACCGCGGCGGTGAGGAACGCTGCACCGCGCTCCAATTACGGAACGCTAGTATTTCGTTTTGATGACGGATGCTTCTCAGCGCTCAAGCGGTATCGCGGAGCGTTCACAGGTGGCCGGGGACGGGATTTCACCCGATCCCGCGCTGTCGTGCGCACTGGTGCCCATTCACTCGTGGGGGCACGGAGAACACTGGCATCACTGCGGACAACTCCTTGCCGCCGTCGCGGGCGACGTCGTGGTGCGGCTCGCCTCGGGGGCCGAGCGGCACGTCACCCCAGACAACGCCCTCTGGATCCCCGCGCACGTGGTGCACGCCGTGCGCATGAGCGACGACGCCGTGCTGCTGCCCGTGATGACCGAGGACCCCTCCTTTGACGCACGCATGCCGCCCCACATCGCCGGAGTCACCATGACACCCGCGCTACGCAAAGCCGTCACACGCCAGGTGCGCAGCCAGCTCATCCACGCGAGGGAGTCATACCTGGGCGACATCCTCGCCGCCTCGGCCACGAGCCTCGAAGCCGGCGCATGCCCGGCGCTTCCACGCTCGCGGGCCGCCCGCGAAGTGGCTCAACGACTGTGCGAGGACCCCGCGTCGCACGTATCCCTCGCCGCATGGGCAGACCAGACGTTTGTCTCCGAGGCCACCCTCCGGCGCGCCTTCCTCGACGAGACGGGCATGCCGTTCTCCGAGTGGTTGCGCCGCATGCGCCTGGCAGCCAGCGGCCCTCTGCTCGACCAGGGCGTACCGGTCGCCAAGGTGGCGTCGCGCATCGGCTACGCGAGCGCATCGGCGTTTATCGCGTCGTACAAGCGTCAGTACGGCCGCACCCCCCGCGCCTCCTAACCCATCAAATGGATCCATTTGCTCGGTTTCGGGGGCGCTACCCCCCGTCAAATGGATCCATTTTCATCGTGACGGGGTTAGCGGTCGGTGAGGTCGACTCGTTCGGTGTGGCGCCAGGTGCGGTTGCGTTCCCTGGTGTCGAGGTAGTCCTCGATCTGGTCTGACGGGATCGTGTGGTTGTCGATGCCGTCAGCATCGGGGTCGGTCAGCGTGAACGTTGTCTTTGGCGCTGCCCTGCCTGAGCCGCAGCGGCCTTCCAGGTCGCAGTCCACCAGGCGGACCCTCGGGGCCAGAACGTGAATCTCCACTGGGGCCGATGCGGTGGTTGCCTCTCCCGGCGCCTCCCGCCAGGTGCTGCCACCATCGAGGCTGTAGTGGCCTTCCCAGGTGGTGGTCACGGAGATGGTGGCCCGGTGTTGGTTGCGAGCGAACTTCAGCGCGTTGTCTTCCGTGCCCTTGCCCGTGGCACCAATGGACAGTGCAGTGTCATCCGAGGTGGACCAGCTATACGCGGTGGGCGTGGCCCGCAGGATCACGTCAGTGCCCAACACCGTCACCGCTTCCGTCTGCGGATCCTCAACAATCTCGGGCACGATGCCAAACCCTGCAATCGCCCACCCATTGTCCGGATAGAACGCCACATGCGACGGGTCGATGACCATCTGCTCCCACGCAGCAAAAATCGCCGGAGGAAGCGGGTCAACGGGGCAGGTGTAGTCACCAGCGAGCCTCCAAGGACCCCACGAACCACCCGCCTGCTCGACCGAACGCCACCACGGAGCAAGTGGCTGCGCCCCGTCGGCGCACATAGCGTCCAGATACCCAGGCAACTCGTCACATGAGGGAATCTCAAACTCCCACGACAGACCACTGGCCGAGGCCTCAGGCGTACTGAACCACTCAACACAAACGTCATGCCGCTGATAGCGAGCGATCACAGGCGTTGAAGAGGTTGTCGCTGACCCTGGGCTGGTCTCCATTTCCCGCCGTATTTCGAACTCCTGTCCCTCGATTGCTGTCTCGAAGTCGTCGACGTAGTCAGACGAGAGTGCAAGCGACGCGAGCACACTGGGCATGAGCATCGTTGCAGAAGTCCAGGCGAAGGCCGCTTTCACGTGTCGGCCTCAGCGCCGACATCAATGACACGCCAAGTTCCGTCAACAAAGGCCATCACGATCACGGGCTCCGAGACCTGCGGTTCCGTCGAGTCCAAGACAGTGCCCTCGGCATTGACAAAGGTGCGCTCACTGATCTGCACTTCCATGCCGACCCGCCATGTGCCGTCAGGCTGAAGCCCTCCGACAGGCCGTTGCTCAGTTCGGCGAAGGTCACCTCCGGTTACTGACACGCCATCAGCGGCGACTTGCTCTACGACCGCCGCAATGTGGCTGCAGTACTGACACGACGGATCGGCCAAGGCCCACATATGACGGGCGTCACCTTCGACAAAAGCTCGCTGCGAGACCTGCAGGAAGTACTCCGCGAACGCCACCGACGATGGGTAGTCCTCATACCGGGCATCCTCCGGGATCGCCGCAAGGACTTCCTCTTCCGTTAGCACCGTCGCGCTCGGACTCGGGGTCGGGGTCGGGGAAGGCGACACCGTCGCCGCCACTTCAGTAGGCGTCACCGAAGGACTCGGCGTCACCACCGGCCCCGGATCAGCGCCACAAGCAGCCACCACCAGGCACACGAAAGCGCCAACGATTCCCACGCCCCACCCGCGTCGAGTCATGACGCGACCCTAGCGAGCCCACCCCCACCCCGCCAGAGCAAACCCCCACACTGTGGACAAACCCAGCACCCGCATCGGCCCTTCACAAGCCAAATGGATCCATTTGACGGAACCTACGGGCCCTCAAGACCAGCAAATGGATCCATTTGACGGGGAAAGGTGCCCCGCAAGCGATGAAAATGGATCCATTTGATGGGAAGCGGGGGTGGGGCAGCACTCAGTCGGGCATGCCCCAGTGACCCCGGAGGGTGTCGGACTCATACGACGATCGGACCAGCCCGCGCGCGGCCAGTGCGGGCACCACCTGCTCGGTGAACAGCCGCAGCGACTCCCACGAGCCGGACGGCAACGCAATGAAACCGTCGATCGCACCTGCCTGTGCCCGCGCCACCACGGCCTCCACCGCGTCGGCCGGGGTCCCGATGACCGTCCAGTGCAGGCTCGCGGCCCCCTCGGGCGACAGGGCAAGTTCCCGCGGACTCGCGCCACGCGCAATCAACGTGCCCAGGCCCGCCAGCACCGGATCGGGATCGTGCGCCTCCACGCTGACCGCATCGACCGGGATCGGCGCATTCACGTCGAACGCCCCCAGGTCAGTGCCAAGCAATCGCGACAGCCCCGCGAGCGACTTAGCCACCTCGGACTCGTCGATCCCCTCGCGGAAGAGCGCGAGCGCCTCCTCCCGGGTGGGCGCGAGGAACATCGCCAACCCCGGCAGGACCCGCACGTCGTCGGCCTCGCGCCCATGGTCCACCGCCCGGCGACGGAGGTCAGTGCGCTGCTCGAGCGCTGACGCAAGCGTCGGGGCGGCCGCGAACACCGCATCGGCCCTGGCAGCAGCAAAGTCACGGCCGGCGGGTGAGCCGCCGGCCTGCACAATCGGCGTGCGCCCACCGCCCCAGGCAGGAACGTTAAGCGGGCCTCGCGGGCGCCCCGCGCCGCGATCAGGAAGAGCGCTTACGAGGGCCGCGTCCGCGAACTGCCCGGTCGAGCGATCGGTGACGAGCGCATCGGCCGGGAAGGACCTCCCGAGCGCATGCAGGTCCTCGATCCACTCGTGAGCGGCAGCAAAGCGCTCGTGCGACGGCGGCATCGTCTCGACGCCAAAGTTCTCGTTGCCTGCCATCGACATGACCACATTGAGGCCCGCGCGCCCGCGGGAGATCCGGTCGAGGCTGGCGACCTGGCGTGCGGCGAGGTAGGGCGGCACGAACGTGGCCGAGGTGGTCGGAATCAGGCCGATGCGTTCGGTCACCTGGGCCACGGCCGTCATCATCACGAACGGGTCGAGAGTCGCGAACCCCATGCCCGTCGCCAGAGCTGTGGGATCGAGCGAGAGCACATCGGGCTTGAAGACAAAGTCCAAGTGCGCCGCCTCGGCCGCCAACGCGGCGTCCACATAGAACTGCGCGTCGAAGAGTTCTTCGGCCCGCGAATCGGGACGGCGCCACGCGCTGCCGCGCAGCCAGGTGGGCGACAGTGACAAGCCGATGCACAGGTGAGGTCTCACTCGCGGCACCTTAGTGGGTCGCTATGCGAGCGCGAGGAACACCTTTTCGAGCCGCTGGAGGTTCGCCGCGCGCACGTCCCCGTCGGCGTCGCTGAGACACTCGCGCACGCCGTTGGAGATCAGCACAAAGCCAGCGCGATCGAGCGCCTTCGACACGGCCGCGAGTTGAGTGACGGTGCTTTCGCAGTCTTCGCCCTCTTCGACCATGCGGATCACCGCGTCGAGTTGCCCCCGCGCGCGCTTGAGTCGATTGACGGCGGCACGAGCAGTGTCCTGATCTGCCATGACCTCTCCCTGTCCACGCGGGGCGGGTGACGCGCCCTCCGCGGGCGAGCCTACGCGCGCAACCATCGCATGATGCCACGCCGCTGTGACACGGCATCCGCGTCGCCCGTGCTCTTGCCGTCATGCCCGCCGCACCACTGGCCAGCCGGAACCTTCGCCTTGACGGAGTCGACGTGCTGCCCGCAGCCCGTCCAGGTGGTCTTGCCGCACTGGCGGCACGTGATCGGTGAACACATGAGGTGGCCCTTCTGCCTGGGAGGGCCGATGCGCGAGGCAAGTGACGTACGCCAGCTCGCCGCGCATCGGCAATGGATTTGGCACGACGATACCCCCGGGGGTATCGTCGTGCAAGTCCCCCCAAGAGCCGAGGAGCCCTCATGAAGACTGTGATCGTCGGTGCCGTTGCCGCCGGAATGTCTGCCGCGACCCGTCTGCGCAGGCTCGACGAAGGCCACGAGATCGTGGTGTTCGAGGCGGGCGAGCACGTGTCCTTCGCCAACTGCGGCCTGCCGTACTACCTGGGCGGAGTCATCGACGAGCGCGCCTCGCTCCTGCTTCAAACCCCGCAATCGCTCCGGGACCGCTTCAACCTCGACGTACGCGTGAACTCCCGCGTGGTGTCGATCGACCCGGACGCCTGCACCGTGACCGTCGTGAGCGCCACCCACGGCCAGTACGTCGAGTCATACGACCACCTGGTGCTGGCGCCGGGCGCGCGACCCATCGCCCCCCAGGTGCCCGGCGCCGAGCGGGCACTCGCGTTGCGCGACGTCGCCGACGTGGACCGGCTTGACGCCGCCGTGTCCAACGCGACCACTGCCGTCGTCATCGGCGCGGGCTTTGTGGGGCTCGAGGTCGCGGAGAACCTCCACCGGCGTGGCATGGACGTCACCATCGTGGAGTTGGCGCCCCAGGTCTTGAGCGCCCTGGACCCCGAGATGGCCGTGCGTGTCCACGACCGCCTCGAGGCCACCGGCGTGCGCGTGCTGGTGAACTCGCAGGTCACCGCCATCTCGGAGGCCGCCGTCACGGTCCGCGCAGGCGGGAGCACGTTCGAGGTACCCGCGCAGGTGGTGGTCGCCGCGATCGGCGTCACCCCCGATGCTGCACTCGCCACCACGGCGGGCATCGCGACCGGACCGCGCGGCGCCATCCTCGTCGACGACCACCTGCGCACCTCCGTCGACCGCATCTACGCCGTGGGTGACGTCGCCGCCAAGCGCGACGCCTTCAGCGACGAGCCCGCACTCATCCCGCTCGCCAACCTCGCCAATCGCCACGGGCGCCGGGTGGCCGATGCGATCGCCGGGCGCCGTACGCCCGTGCCCCCGAGCATCGGCACGGCGGTGGTGGGCGTCTTTGGGCTCACCGCGGCGGTCACCGGGCGCACCGAGCGACGCCTCGCGGCCGAGGGTCGCGCGCATCGGGTGATCCACGCCCACCCGCTCGACCACGCGGGCTACTACCCTGGCGCGTCCCAGATGGCCCTCAAACTCCTCGTGGACCCGCAGACCGATCAGATTCTTGGCGCGCAGGGCGTGGGCGAGGCCGGTGTCGACAAGCGTATTGATGTGATCGCGACGGCAATGGCGGGCGGACTGACCGCATCGTCCCTGGTGGACCTGGAGTTGGCGTACGCACCGGCGTACGGCTCAGCCAAGGACCCGGTCAACATGCTGGGCTACGTCGCAGACAACGGTGCCAGCGGCGACACCCCCACCCTGCAGTGGCACGAACTCGCGCGGGCCACCGACGCCCCCTTTGTCCTCGACGTGCGCTCGCATGCCGAGCACGCGCGCGGCACCGTCGAGGTGGAGTGGCAGGAGCCGTGCGTCATTCCGCTCGACGAGCTGCGCGCGCGCCACGGCGAATTGCCGCGGACCGGCCGCATCGTCGTGCACTGCCAGGTGGGTCAGCGCGGGCACTCTGCTACGCGCTTGCTGCGTCAGCTCGGCTACGACGCGGTCAACCTCGACGGCGGCTGGCTCACGTGGCGCGACGGCGCGCGCTCCTCACTCCTTCACGATGAAAATGGATCCATTTGACGGAGGGGAGCGCCCCACAACCCGGTCAAATGGATCCATTTGACGGGAGAGGGGTTAGCAGGAAGCGACCGTCGGCTTGGGATCGCGAGTGCGGCAGCAGTCCGTGGGGCACACGTCCTGCCACGGCCCCAACTCCGTGAGCGCCTGACGCTCTCGCGGCTGGTCGCCGGGCGCACGCACGTGACGCTCCTCGATGAGGTCCACGAGTCCGGACACGAAGACCGGGTCGACCCCCACGGTCGGCACGCGCACCATGGCAAGGCCACGCTCCGCGCAAGTGTCGCGCGCCTCGTTGTCGAGGTCCCACACCACTTCCATGTGGTCCGAGACAAACCCGATGGCAGAGATCGCCAGGCCGCTGGTGTCCTCCGGCAACTGCTCGATCGCGAGGTTCACATCTGGCTCGAGCCACGGCGTCGACGGATCGCCCGAGCGCGACTGGTACACCAGCGAGAACGGCACCTCGGGGAACTCGTCGGCGATGCGGTCCATGATGAGCGCTGCGACGGCCCGCTGCTGCTCCACGTACCAGCCGCCACCCTCGTACCAGGTCTCTCCCGCGCCGGTGGGCACAGGCTCGCCCGAGGGCAGCGCCTCGCGCGGGCCGGACGCATCGGCCGCTGCGGTGGGGATCGAGTGGGTCGCGAACATCACGTGCATCGCGTCGCCCTTGCCGTCCGCGACGAGCGACCGCAGTCCCTCGCGCACGGCCCTGACGTTGGGCTCGACAAAGCCGGGGTGATCGAAGTACTGGCGCACCTTGTCCAGGTGCAACTCACCAGCAAGACCGGTCTGCTCGAGCGCCGTCGCGAGGTCCTCGCGGTACGCCCGGCAACCCGAGTACGACGCGAACGCCGTCGTCACCACGACCAGCACGCGACGGTGACCGTCGGCGTGAAGCTCCGCCAGCGCATCGGCCAGGTAGGGCGCCCAAAAGCGGTTGCCCCAGTACACCGGAAGCCCCAGTCCGCGCGCCGCGATCTCGCCTTCGAGCGCCGCCTTGAGCTCACGGTTTTGCTCGTTGATGGGGCTGATGCCGCCAAAGTGGCGGTAGTGGTGCGAGACCTCTTCGAGGCGCTCGTCGGGGATGCCGCGCCCGCGGGTGACGTTGCGCAGGTAAGGGATGACGTCGTCTTGGCCCTCGGGCCCACCAAAGCCGGCTAGCAGAATGCAGTCGTACGTCGTCGCTGGGACGGTGCGGGACGATGCGGCCAGGGGCTTGAGGGGTTCAGCGTCAGTAGCGGGGCGACCGGTCACGGGGCGACCGGTCACGAGGCGAGCACCTCGACGGCCTCGGCAGTCTCGACGCGGCGGCCCGTGTAGAACGGCACCTCTTCGCGCACGTGGCGGCGGGCCTCGGTGTAACGCAGGTCGCGCATCATGTCGACCAGGTCGAGCACGTCGTCGGCCTCCATGGGCAGCAACCACTCGTAGTCGCCCAGCGCGAACGCGGCGACGGTGTTGGCGACCACGCCCTTGAACTTGGCGCCCTTGATGCCGTGCTCGCGCAGCATGGTGCCGCGCTCCTCGTCACTCAGCAGGTACCACTCGTGCGAGCGGATGAACGGGTACACGGTGAGCCAGTCGCGGGCGTGCTCGCCGCGCAGGAAGCCGGGCACGTGCGCGCGGTTGAACTCGGCGGCGCGGTGCACGCCTGCGGCCGACCACGTGAGGTTGGTGTCCGCGAGCATGTCCGTCGCACGCAGCTCGCGCAGCGCCAACTGCAGCATCGCGAGGTCGGGGCCGTGCAGCCAGAGCATCACCGTGCCGTCGGCGCGCAGCCCGGACACGTCATAGATGCCGCGCAGGGTCACGGTCTGATCGGCAAGCTCTAGGACGGCGGCGTCGAACTGCTCGACAATGTCCGCGAGCGCCTCGTCGGGGGCGTCGAGCAGGCCATCGAGGACCGCGAAGAGGGTGAAACCGTGGGGCTGGTCAGCGTCGTGTGCCTCAGTCATGGCTCCATTGTGTGTGTCCGCGCGCGCGAGAGCGAATCCCGCGGGCGTTCACGGGGCCTTCCAGCAGGGCCGATGCGCGGGTAGGGCGGGCAATGTGTCGCACCTCACGCACGCATCTAGGACTTTAGTCCCGGGCTAGTCGGCCAATGCTTGGGCCACGCGTGCCTGCAACTCCGGGACGGCCTGGTCCTCGAACCACGGGTTGCGGGCCTGCCACCGGAAGTTCAGTGGCGACGGGTGCACGAGCGGGAACACCTGGGGCAAATACTCGCCAAAGGCACGCACAGTCTCGGTGAGGGTGCGCTGACGAGCGTCGGGTAGGTAGTGACGCTGGGCGTACCGCCCGATGAGCAGGGTCAGGCGCACGTGGGGCATCAACTCCACGAGCGGCGGATGCCAGCGGGAGGCAAAGTCGGCTCGTGGAGGCAGATCGCCCGAGGCGCCCCGGCCGGGGTAGTAGAAGTCCATCGGCATCATCGCGAACACCGTGTCGTCGCGGAATTGCTGCGGGCTCACGCCGAGCCACCGCATGAGCGTGTCGCCGCTGGCATCGTTCCACGGCAGGCCGCTGTCCTGGGCTCGCACTCCTGGCGCTTGACCGATCACGACAATGCGCGCCAATGGGTGCGCCGTGAACAGCGGCAGGTGACCCGCGCTCTCCCACGGAGCGTTCGAGGGATGCGCGCGAATCTGAGCGCGAATCAGCTCGATGGCCGCGAGGCCATCGTTGACGGTGCCGTCAGGCCCCGAGCGTGGCACGGGCGTCGTCCGCCACGATCGACACGAGACCGGTCGCGCCGGCGGCGGACCCCACCAGGTGTAGTCCCGGCAGCGGCTCCCGGTCCTCGACCGCGGCGGGAGCCGAGTCATGCCACTGCACGCGCACCATCTCGCGCACCTGCGTCTCCCGCAGGTTCACCCCCAACAGGGCCGAGGCATCCGCGAGCGCATGCGATCGAGCATCCACCGCGTTGTCGATGCCGTAGGACAGCCGCACCACATGCTTGCCCTCGGCTGCCACGGCGAGCCAGCGCCACTTGGCGGTCGCGTGCGTCAGCGCCTTGGCGCCGCTCGAGAATCCGGTGGCGAGCACTCCCGTGCCGCGAGGCGCGCTATCGAGTTCGGGGGCGTCGAGCACGAGTGTCACGAGCGCGACCTGACGGTCCTGCGCCCACGCGACGTCGGGCAGCAACGCCGCGACCACGGGTTGGGGCACGGCAAGCACCACCTCGTCAGCGTGATGGCGCTCGCCGTCGACCCACACGCTCCATCCGTGACGCGATCGCTCGACCGAGCCCACCGAGGCGTCGGTGACGATACGCGCCCCGGCCGCTCGCGCATCGGCCGCAAGTGCCTGGCTGAGCGTGCCGATGCCCCCGACGAGGCCCTGCACCGCGGCCCCTGCGGGCGCGGCCGCGCGCCGCGCGGTGGCTGCCCGGATCAGCCCACCCTTGTCGCGAATCTGCTGGGCGAGGCCTGGGGCGATGTCTCCCAGCGCGATCTCGTCGAGAGGGCGCGAGTAGATGCCCTGCACGACGGGTGCGACAAGGCGGTCGGTTGCCGCAGCGCCGATCCGGTCGCGGGCAAGATCGCCCAGGCTCGTGGAGTCGTCGACGTCCCCGACCGGGAGCACTCGGTCGGCGGCGGCGCGCAGCGCGCCCGACCAGCCGATGGCACGGCGCACATCCCGGGCGAGCGAGACGGTGGGCACCCCAAGCCAGCCGGCCTTGGGCAGCGGGTACGCGTCCTGAGGCGTCACGATCCAGGCGGGAAGGGGCTCGGGCCCCACGATCTTGTCACCCAGACCCAGGTCGCGCGCGAGCGCGGCCACCTGGCCGCCGCGGCTTGCGAAGGACTCTGCCCCCGCATCGAGGCTCAGCCCGTCGACCTCGTGAAGGCTGACGCGGCCACCCACGTGGGGCGCCGACTCGAAGACAGTGACGTCATGACCCGCACGTGCAAGCCTGCGAGCGGCGAGCAGACCAGCCGGTCCCGCGCCGACGACAATCCAGGAGCGGGGATCAGCCACGCTCATGCACCAGGTCCACGATGCGCTTGACGACATCAGGGTTGGCGTGGGGCGGCATGCCGTGGCCGAGGTTGACCACGTGGCCGCGAGCCTCGGAGCCGCGATCCAGCACGTCCTGGACGTGGCGCGTGAGCGCGTCGATGGGAGCGGCGAGCATCGCGGGATCGATGTTGCCTTGGAGTGCGTACGCGCCACCTGTCAGGCGGGCGGCCTCGTCCAACGGCGTGCGGTAGTCGACGCCGAGCGCCGTGGCCCCCGCAGCGCCAAGGTCGTTGAGCAGGTGCCCGGCGTTGGCCGCAAAGTGAATTCGCGGGATGTCCATGTCCGCCACGGCGGTCAGTGCCGCTCGCGAGCCGCCAGCACAGTGACGCACGTAGTCGGCCTGCGACAGCGAACCCGCCCACGAGTCGAACAACTGCACCGCCGACGCGCCTGCGACGACCTGTGCGCGCAGGAACAGGCCCGCCGCGCGGGCGGTCCAACTCACGAGTGCCTGCCACACCTCCGGCGAGGTGTGCATGAGTTCGCGCGCTCCCAGGTGGTCTCGCGAGGGCCTCCCGTCCACCATGTAGGCCGCGAGGGTGAAGGGCGCACCGGCGAAGCCGATGAGCGGCGTGGGGCCCAGCTCGTCGACGGTCAGTCGCACGGCGGCACGCACAGCGTCGAGACCGGCATCGAAGACTCCGCGGTCGCCGGCCACGCCCAGGTCGGGCAGCGCCTCGATGTCGGCCATGGTGCGGATGGGCCGCCCAAAGACCGGGCCCACGCCTGCTTTGATGTCGACGTCGACACCCGCGATTTTCATGGGCACCACGATGTCGGAGAAGAAGATCGCGGCATCCACGCCGTAGCGGCGCACCGGCTGCAGGGTGATTTCGGAGGCCAACCCCGGCGTCAGGCACGCCTCGAGCATGCCCGTTCCCGCACGCGCCTCCATGTACTCGGGCAGCGACCGTCCAGCCTGGCGCATGAACCAGATGGGCCGATGCGCGGGCTTGCCTCCTCGGAGCGCAGTCACCAACGGGGAGGCGGCGGTGCGCCCGTCGACAAGAGGATGAGAGGAGGGCAGCACTGCGGAGGTCATTGCTCGATTCTGCCTTGTTTCTGGTCCGTGTCAGAATGGGCGGGTGGTGCTCATGTCTCTGGTGGCCACGCACCGCAACCGCGATCTCACTGTTCTTGAGCAGTTGAGCGTGGGATCCGACGCCCTCGGATCCGCGGTTGCGGATGGCGGGTCAATACGCGGTGCAGTGGTTCTTCCCACCTGCAACCGCTTCGAGGTGTACCTCGAGGCGGACGATGTCGAGTCCGGCCGAGCCGCCGTGATCGACCAACTCGAACGCACATCGTCCCTGGACAGGGCCGCTATCGAACAGGCGCTCGCGACCTACGAGGGCGACGACGCGGTGCAGCACCTGCTGTCCGTGTCGAGCGGTCTCGAGTCGATGGTCGTGGGCGAACGCGAAATCTCCGGCCAGGTGCGGCGCGCACACATCGACGCGCAGGCCGGCCAGCACCTGTCGCCCCTGCTTGACCGCCTGTTCCAGTCCGCGCTGCGGACGTCGCGCGTGGTCGCCTCCTCGACCGGCCTGGGCACCTCCGGCCGCTCCGTCGTCTCGGTGGCCTTCGACCTTGCCTCCGAGACCGTCACGTGGGAGGGCGCGCGCGCCCTGCTCATTGGCACGGGGGCCCTCGCTGAGACGGGCGTGGGCTCGCTTCTCGCTCGGGGCGTCACCATCACCGGCGTGTTCTCGCCGTCGGGTCGCGCCGCCGACTTTGGCGCGCGGCACGGCATCGACGCCCTTGACCAAGACCAGTTGCGCGAGCAGTTGGGCGCCGTCGATCTTGTGCTCGCGTGCTCCGGCGGAGAGTCGATCGTGCTGACCCCCGCACTCGTGGCTGCCGCCCGCCAGGACGTCGAGGCACCCTTGACCATCGTCGATTTGGCCCTTCACCGGGACGTCGCGCCTGGAGTCGCCCAGTTGCGCGATGTGCACGTCGTGGACCTCGAGGCGGTGGGCTCGCATGCGCCCGGCGAGTCGGTGGGTTCCATCGAGGCGGCTCGCGCCATCGTGGCGCACGCCGTGGCGCGTTTTGGCGACGGAGAGTCTGCGCGTTCGCTCGATCCCGCCGTGGTCGCTCTGCGCGAGCACGTCTTTGGCCTGCTCGAGCGAGAAGTCGCACGTATTCGCCCGGCCGCGGGCGCATCGGACGCCGCGATCGCCCAGTCCGAAGAAACCGAGCAGGCCCTGCGTCGCTTCGCCAAGACTCTGCTGCACACCCCGACCGTGCGCGCCCGTGAGCACGCCCAGGCCGGCCAAGCCGAGCGCTACCTCGAGGCCATTCGCGCGCTGTACGGCATTGGCGTGGATGTGCCCGCAGACGCCTGCCCCGCCCCCGAGATGGGCACCGACATCCAGGTAGACCTGCCCGCGCACGTCTCGTACGCGGACGAGCGCTAACCCCGCCCTCCCCCCCCTTTCGAGCCAAATGGATCCATTTGGCTCGTGAAGGACGTGGCGCCTGGCTGGTGAAGGGCGTGCCGCCTGGCTGGTGAAGGGCGTGGCGCCCACGCCTTTGGCGACCCCACAGGGCGGCAGCCCGCAGCAGCCGCCATTGTGGCCGCCATTTGAGCAAGGGCCGTGTTGGATTAATCGAGAATCATGGGTTAAGTTAGGCGAGCCTCACCTGCACATTTGGCGTGCACCCCCCACCCCCCACAAGGAGCCTGATGCGCCGCCGCGCCCTGATCGCGCTCGCCGCAGCCGCGGTGTTGCTGATCGCCATCGCGATGTCGCTGGCCATTGGCTCCCGCGCGATCGACCTCGGCACGGTGTGGGACTCGATCTTCACGTTCGATGCTGGCGACCCTGAGCAGCTGATTGTGCGCGATCTGCGCGCCTCACGCACCCTGATCGGCGTGCTCGCAGGTGCGGCTCTTGGCGTGGCGGGAGCGCTCATGCAGTCGTTGACCCGCAATCCGTTCGCGGACCCCGGCCTGCTCGGCATCAACGCCGGTGCCTCGCTCGCCGTGGTGCTCGCGCTGACCACGGGCTTTGCCACGGGTTTCGCCGCCCAGGTGCCCGTCGCGTTCATCGGCGCAGGCGCGGCCGCGGTGATCGTGTACGCGATCGGTGCGCGTGGCGCCGCTGCGGGAGCCCCCGTGCGCCTCGCCCTCGCCGGCGTCGCCCTCACCGCCC
The DNA here is from genome assembly GCF_047975725.1 of Demequina sp. GTDB lineage: Bacteria > Actinomycetota > Actinomycetes > Actinomycetales > Demequinaceae > Demequina. The sequence goes on along the minus strand of NZ_JBKEED010000020.1, from coordinate 168,265 downwards.
TCATCACCGCGCTGGTCAATGCCGTGCTGCTGGTCGACGACGCCACGCTCGACCAGTACCGCCTGTGGGTCGCAGGCTCGCTGACCGGACGCCAGGCACACGACGTCATGGCACTCATCCCCATCGTGCTGATCGCCCTCGCCGCGGCGCTGATCGTGTCGCGCCAACTCGAAGCCGTCGCGCTGGGTGAGGACGCAGCACGGGCACTCGGCGTGCGCATCGGCGCCATCCGCACCATCGTCATCCTCATCGTGACGCTGCTCGCGGCGGCCGCCACCGCCGCCGCCGGGCCCATCGTCTTCGTGGGCCTGGCCGTTCCCCACGTCGCTCGCGCGCTCGTGGGTGCTTCGCTGCCGTGGTTGCTGGTCGTGAGCGCCTTCGGCGGCGCCGCCCTGGTGCTGGTGTGCGACGTGATCGGCCGTGTGGTCGCTCCGCCGTCGGAGATCGGCGTGGGTATCACCACGGCATTCATCGGCGGCATCATCTTCGCGCTCATGTCGCGCCGCATGAAGGTGGTGGAGCTGTGAAGATCCTGCGCATCGGCCCACTGGGGATCACCACGCATCGGCGCACGTTTATCGCGGGGCTGGCCCTAGTCGCCATCCTCGCGGGCCTGCTGATCTTCGCGCTGACCGCCGGCAAAGCCGACATTACGGTGCTGGACTCCATCAAGGCCGCCATGGGCATTTCCGTGGGCGCACCCGCCGACTTCATCGTCGGCCAGGTGCGCGCACCGCGCGCGCTCACGGCAATCCTCGTGGGCGCCATGCTGGGACTGTCGGGCGCCATCTTGCAGTCGCTGACGCGCAACCCCCTCGCCTCCCCCGACTTCATCGGCATCACGATGGGTGCCGGTACTGGCGCGGTGCTGACCCTGTGGCTCGTGACGGCAGGCTCGCTATGGGTCACGGCAGCCGGCGCCATCGCGGGCGCACTCCTGACGTCGGCGTTGATTCTCGCGCTGTCGTGGAAGCGTCACGGAATCGTGCCCCTGCGCCTGATCCTGGCAGGCATCGGCGTGGGCTTCGTCGCCCAATCGATCACCCAGTACCTGCTGACCCGCATGGACGTTCACGACGCCGCCAACTCGCTGGGCTGGCTCGTGGGCACCACGACGGGACGCACCTGGACACACGTCACCGTGGCCGCCATCTGCTTCGCCGTGCTCACCCCTATCGTGCTGTGGAACGCCCGCGCGCTACGCACCATGGAAATGGGGGACGATGCGGCAAAGGCCCTGGGCATTCGGGTGGGTCCCGCTCGCGGCACCCTTGCCGTGTGCTCGGTGCTGCTGGCCGCATCGGCCGTCGCTATCTGCGGACCCATCGGCTTTATCGCCCTGGTCGCCCCCGCGCTCGCACTGAGGGTCACCCGCAATGCCGGTGCCACCCTGATTCCATCCGCGCTCATGGGCGCGACGTTGCTGCTGGCCGCCGATCAGTTGTCGCAGCAGATGCCGCAGATCTTGCAGTTCCCTGTGGGCATCTTCACCGCCGCGATCGGCGCCCCGTACTTGCTGTGGCTCGTCTGGCGAGCATCCCGAGGAGGTCCGTCATGAGCAGGCTCGAGACCAAAGGCGCGGTGATCGGGTACACCGGACCGCCCATCGTGCGCGGGGTTGACGTGTCCATCCCCGACGGCCAGATCACCGCGATCGTCGGCCCCAACGGCTGCGGCAAGTCCACGTTGCTGCGCGCATTGGTGCGCCTGCTCAGCCCCCGCGAGGGCAATGTGATCCTCGACGGCGACGACATCCACCGGATCCCCACCCGCGAGGTCGCTCGGCGCGTGGGCCTGCTGCCCCAGTCCCCCATCGCACCCGCCGGCATCACGGTGAAGGAACTCGTGGCCCGCGGCCGCACCCCGCATCAGAAGGTGCTGCGCCCGTGGAGCGACGTCGACGAGACAGCCGTCATGTCTGCCCTGCACTCGACGCAGCTCACGGAGATCCAGGACTCGGTGGTCGACGAACTCTCCGGCGGCCAGCGCCAGCGCGCGTGGATCGCGATGACGCTCGCGCAGGACACCCCGCTCATGCTCCTCGACGAGCCGACCACGTACCTGGACATCGCCCACCAGTACGACGTCATGGACCTGCTGCACCGGCTCAACACGCGCCAGGAACGCACCATCGTCATGGTGGTGCACGACCTGCACCAGGCCGCGCGGTACGCCCACCACGTGATCGCCATGTGCGACGGCGAGGTGGCGGCGTCGGGTGCGCCCAAGGAGGTCTTCACCGAGGAGCTCATTGCCCACGTGTTCAGCCTCAACGCCCGCGTACTCGACGACCCCATCACGGGGACCCCGATGGTGGTTCCCGCCCACGCGCCTGGAGCCACCCGATGACCGTCACCGCTCCCCAGTTGCGCTCCGCCGCCGCTCTCACGGCCGCCGTGCAAGGCCTCGCCTGCCGCGTCGACACTGCTGAGGGCCGATGCGTCATCGCCGGGGCGGCGACAGACGCCCAGATGTGTGCGCTGGCCTTCCGCCAGTTTGTGATCAAGGGCGACTGGTCGGACGTGGGCGCTCCCACGTGCCTCGCGATCGATGGTGTCGACCCCACCACGGGGTTCGCCGCCAAGCCCGGCGAGCGCTACCTCGTCAGCCCGCTGTCTCCCCAAGCCACGATCGCCGCATTGCGCGAGGCCGGCTGCGTAGCGCCGCCCTTCCAGGCCATGGTGCGCGGCGACGACGAACTCGCCGTGTCCGTCGTGCGCCTGAGCCGCGTGGGCGTGGACTCGCCCGCGCTCGAGGACCCCGAGCTCGACGAGTTGTCGCTGGAAGTCTTCTCCACCTGTCTCATCGCCCACCTCACGGGCACCACCGACGTCCCAACCCATCACCCCTGATAAAGAAGGAATCCCCATGCACTCCACCAAGCGCACCGTCGCAGGCACCTCGGCCGCTGTCGCCGCCGCGCTCCTGCTCGCCGCGTGCTCCGCTGACACCGGCGAGGCAGAGAACACCGACGAGCCCACCACGGCCCCCACCACCACCGCGACGGACGACGGCGCGACGACCGGCGCGTTCCCGGTGACCCTCGACACCGCCATGGGTGAGGTCACCGTGGACGCCGAGCCGCAGCGCGTCGTGACGCTCGGCTCGCACGAGCACGAGTACCTGTACGCGCTCGGCGTCGCCCCCGTGGCCGTGCCCGTGTCGTGGCAGGGCTACGACAACGGCACCGGCCCGTGGGCCGACGAGGACCGCATCGCCGCAGGCGCGGAGCCCGAGCTCTTCGAGCCCGGCACCACCACCTACGACGCCGAGGCGATCGCGGCCTTCGAGCCCGACCTCATTGTGGCCACCTACCCCAACCACACCATGACGCAGGAAGAGTACGACCTGCTGTCCGGCATCGCCCCCGTCGTGACCCGTCCGGCCACCGACTCGGCCGGTGCCGAGACCGTCGAGTGGGGCGTGACCCTGGCAGACGAGCTCACTCTCCTCGCGCAGGCGACCGGCACCACCGACAAGGCCGAGGAGATCATCACCGAGATCGACGAGGCCTACGCCGCCGTGCGCGAGGCACACCCCGAGTGGGAGGGCCTGAGCTCGCAGGTGGGCGGCTTCTACGAGGGCCAGGCCTTCGTCTACGCCGCCTCAGACACCCGTAACCAGTTCCTCGCCAACCTGGGCCTCGACGTGGCCGCGGTGGAAGGCACCGAGGCTGCATGGCTCCAGATCAGCGCCGAGCAGCTCGACGTCCTTGGCGAGCTCGACTCGGTCGTGTGGCAGGTTGCCACGACGCCCGACGCTCGCGGCCAGCTTGAGGCGCTGTCGCTGTTCCCGTCGCTCAAGGCCACCGAGGTCGGCGGCAACCTGTGGCTGTCTGACTCGGTCCTCGAGGGCGCCTTCTTCGCGAACTCCCCCTCGTCGATCCTGTACTCGATCGACGCGTTCGTGCCCATGCTCGAGCAGGCGCTCGACGGCGACCCCGCTACCGAGATCGTCGAGTTCTCCTCGGCGAGCTAACGCTCCGGTGAGGGCCGATGCGCGGGCAACTGCCGTATCGGCCCTCACCACCCGCTTCACCCATCCCCGATTCCTGGAGAACACCATGACCGACTCCTACGTGGTTCACGTCACCGCGAGCGAGCAGCTCAGCCCCCACCTGCGCCGCGTGACCCTCGGCGGTGACGCCCTGCGCACCTGGGAAACCACGGGCAAGCCCGACGAGTTTGTGCACGTCCACATCCCTGGCGAGAACCCCGCCGAGGGCTGGGAGGACGACCACGACATCGCGCGCCATTACACGATCCGCCGCTGGAACCCCGAGGTTCCGAGCCTGGAGATCGATGTCGTGACGCACGGTCACGGACGGGGCGCCTCGTGGGCCCGGGACGCCAAGGTGGGCGATGTGTGCGCCGTGTCGACCGCGCACGGGTACTACGGCACCCCCGAGGGATCGACGCACCGACTGCTCGTCGCCGACGCGACTGGGCTGCCTGCCGTCGCCCGAATTCTTGAGGAGGCCTCTCCCGAGGAGACCTTCGACGTCCTCATCGAGCTCATCTCGACCGACGACGAGATTGCGCTGCCCTCGCCCGCCACCGTCAATGTTGAGTGGCGCGTGTCGGGCAATGGCCGCGGCCCCTCGGCCCTGGTGAGCTGCATGCGCTCCATGCCGGTGCCGTCGCATGACACGTACGTGTGGGTGGCCGGCGAGTCCGCCGAGTCGCGCCGCGCGCGCACCTTCATCCGTTCCGAGTGGACGCGCCACCACAGCCTTTACCGGATTGTGGGCTACTGGCACGTCGATGCCGAGGAGCAGATGCGCAAGTGGGACGCCCTGTCCGACGAGCAGAAGGCCCGCTACATGGAGATCTGGGACGAGTCCCGCCCGGACGAGGTCAACTGGCTCGAGCTCGAGCCTTACCTCCAGGAGCTGGGCCTCTAACCCCTCCTTCCCGTCAAATGGATCCATTTTCTCGGGCGGGGACGCACAATCTCCCGTCAAATGGATCCATTTTCTCGGGTGGGGACGCACAGGGCCGATGCGGTGGTGACCACCGCATCGGCCCTGTGCTGTCTGAGGCGCCGGGTTGGGCTACAGGTCGAGCCTTTCGAGCATGTCCGTCACGAGCGCTGCGACGGCCGAGCGCTCGGAGCGTTCAAGCGTGACGTGCGCGAACAGCGGATGCCCCTTGAGAGCCTCGATGACCGCGGCGATGCCGTCGTGCCGTCCCACCCGCAGGTTGTCGCGCTGCGCGACATCGTGGGTGAGGATCACGCGGGAGTCCTGGCCGATACGGCTGAGCATCGTCAGCAGCACGTTGCGTTCGAGCGACTGGGCCTCGTCGACAATCACGAACGCGTCGTGGAGTGAACGCCCGCGAATGTGGGTCAACGGCAGCACCTCGAGCATGCCGCGCGCCATGACCTCCTCGACTACCTCGGAAGACACCATCGCGCCCAGGGTGTCGAACACGGCCTGAGCCCAGGGGTTCATCTTCTCGGACTCGTTGCCCGGCAGGTAGCCCAGGTCCTGGCCGCCCACCGCATAGAGCGGCCGGAACACCATGATCTTCTTGTGCTGGCGGCGCTCCATGACGGCCTCGAGCCCCGCGCACAGCGCGAGCGCCGACTTGCCGGTTCCGGCTCGCCCACCCATCGACACGATGCCCACGGTCTCGTCGAGCAGCAGGTCGATCGCGATGCGCTGCTCGGCGCTACGGCCGTGGACGCCAAACACCTCCTGGTCTCCACGCACCAGTCGGATCTGGCCGTCGTCCGTGACCCGGCCGAGCGCCCCGCCACGCGGCGAGTGAATGACCAGGCCAGTGTGCACGGGGAGCGTCGCGACGTCCTCACCACAGTCGGCCGCCGCAGGGGCGCCAATGCGCTCCGACTCATACAGGCCCGACATCTGCTCATCCGTGAGTTGAATCTCGCGCATGCCGGTCCAGCCGGAGTCGACCGCGAGCTCGGCCCGATACTCCTCCGCCTCGATGCCGAGAGCGGAAGCCTTCACGCGCATCGGCAGGTCTTTGGACACCACCGTGACGGCGAGCCCCTCGGCCTTGAGATTCGCGGCCACCGCAAGGATGCGGGTGTCGTTGTCCCCCAGCCGGAAGCCGCTGGGCAGCACGTCCTGATCCGTGTGGTTGAGCTCGACGCGCACCGTACCGCCCGCCTCGTTGGCGGGAACCGGCTCGTCGAGCTTGCCGTACTTGACGCGGAACTCGTCGAGCGTGCGCAGCGCCGAACGGGCAAAGTACCCCAGCTCAGGGTGATGGCGCTTGGCCTCGAGTTCCGTGATGACGACGACGGGCAGCACCACCGCATGTTCGGCGAACCGTTTGAGTGCCCTCGGGTCGGACAGCAGCACCGACGTGTCGAGCACGAACGTGCGCAACTCGGTCGCCGTCGCGGCGTTGGTGGAGGGGGTGGTGTCGGGCTGAGTGATACTCACAGGGGCTCCCCGCGGTTGGGCCGCAGGGCGCGAACGCCCTACGGCGTTCGGTTCAGACCGGGACCAAGGTGGTCCGGAATCGGATAGGTACCACGAGGCCGACGCTACGCCCGGGTCCTCGCGGGGCCCGCAGACACGCCGGGCGTCACGTGTTCGTCACATGGGGCTCGGTACGGCCCTGACTGACGAGTCGACCAAGCTCAGCGCCCGTGCCGACGCTCCCGCTGCGAGAAGGCGCGCAGCGCGCGCAGAAAGTCCACGTGCCGAAAGTCGGGCCAGTACGCGTCGCAGAAGTAGAACTCCGAATGCGCCGACTGCCACATCAGGAACCCAGACAGCCGCTGCTCCCCCGAGGTCCGAATCACCAGATCGGGGTCGGGCTGGCCCTTGGTGTACAGGTGCTCGGCGATGTGCTCCACCGAGAAGGTGTCGGCCATGTCCTCGACCGTCTTGCCCTCGGCGGCACCGGTACGCAGGAAGGCTCGCACCGCATCGGCGATCTCGTGACGTCCGCCGTAGCCCACCGCGATGTTGACGTGCAGGCCTTTCACGTCGGCGGTGCGCGCGACTGCGGCGGTCAGCCGTGCGGCGGCCTCGGAAGGCAACAGATCAATCGCGCCCACGTGCTGCAGGTGCCAGCGGCCGTCGTCGGCGAGAGATTCGACTGCGTCGCAGATGATGCCCAGCAGCGCGTCAAGTTCTGCGGCATCACGCGAGAGGTTGTCGGTCGACAGCATCCACAGCGTCACCACCTGGACGCCGGCCTCGGACGACCACCCGAGCACTTCTGAAATCTTGTCAGCACCACGCCGATGGCCGTGCGCAGCCGAGGCCCCAGAGGCCTTGGCCCACCGACGGTTGCCGTCGAGGATCACCGCGATATGGCAGGGAACCTCGCCCTGCTCGCGAAGGGTGCGAGCCAACTGCCGCTCATAGGGTCCGTACAGCAGACTCCGCAGTCCCATCGGTGTCCTTTCTGGTCCTGACACGCTGGTGCCCACGGTACTCCGGCCTCGTAACCTACGGTAACGTAGGTTCATGGCCGAGAACCTCCCCGTGCCCGGTAAGCCGCTCATGCGCGGTTGGCTGCACCTCGGAGCAGCCCCGCTCGCACTCATCGCCGGAATGGTCCTCGTGGTGTTCGCTCCCACGCTGGCCGGCCGCATCTCGACGGCAATCTTCACGCTGACCGCCGTCATGCTCTTTGGCACCTCAGCGGTCTACCATCGCGGCGACTGGTCGGATCGAACCAAGGCCGTCCTGCGCCGCATGGATCACGCCAACATCTTCCTCATCATCGCGGGCACCTACACACCACTGACAGTGCTGCTCCTGGACGGCACCACACGCATCACGGTGCTCATCATCGTGTGGTCGGGCGCCCTCATCGGCCTGCTGCTGCGCATCTTCTGGCTGGGCGCCCCGCGTTGGCTCTACGTGCCGCTGTACGTTGCGCTTGGATGGGTCGCGATGGGCTACATCGTGCCGTTCTACGAGGCAGGCGGCGCAGCAGTCGTCACGCTCATCATCGTCGGCGGCCTGTCGTACACCGTGGGCGCAGTCTTCTACGGCACCAAATGGCCGCGTGGGTCGGAGCGCTACTTTGGGTTCCACGAGATCTTCCACGCGCTGACGATCCTGGGCTTCCTGTGCCACTACATCGCGATCGCGCTGGTGGTGTTCCAGGCCCAGTAGGGCCGATGCGCGGGCAACTCCCGCACCAGCGCTCAGTAGCGCACGGGTTCAGGAATGCTGGGGCGCCTCGGGCTCGGCCGGCGATGCCGGAGTCGGCGCGGCCTGTGCGAGTGTCGATGGCGCGGCGGTGTCGGCCGGCGGGTGGGTGCGGACCTTGCGCAGGTGCTTGGTGAGCGAGCGGGACAACAGCACCGCTCCGACCACGAGCACGAATGTCGCCACAAAGGCGAGGAAGCCTGGGCCTCCCGTGAACTCCAGCACGCGCACCTCTCCATTCCCTAGGTGCTCTATCCTGCCTCATGATGAGCACACCACACGACCTCCCCGAGCTCGAGCCCAGCGGCGCGCGGCCGCGTCTCAGCGCGCGTGGGTGGACGCTCGTCGGCATCGGCCTGGCCGTACTGACGGCGGTGACCGTCTGGGTGGGGCTCGCCGTCTCCAGCCAGCCGGTGCGCTGGCGCGACGTGGGTTACGACGTGGTCTCCCCCACCGAGACCACGGTCACCTTTGACGTCTTCCTCTACACCGATGCCCCTGCGTACTGCCACGTACACGCCATGAATGTCCAGTACGCCGAGGTGGGCGTGGCGGAGGTCGAGATCGACCCGGCCGCCGGGGCAGAGCAGCGCATCACGGTGCCCATCGCGACCGTCGAAGAGGCGAACACCGCGCTCGTCCGCGGGTGCGGAACTCGGTAATTCACCAGGGACTTTTGCTTCCTGAGCCCTCCTGGTAGCCTGGCCTATTCTGTCCAGCAAGGAGAGACACGTGACCGAGACCACCAGTACCTGGCTGACCCAGGACGCTTTCGACCGCCTGCAGAAGGAGTACGACCACCTCGTGGGTGAGGGTCGTGCTGCGATCGCCAAGGAGATCGACGAGCGCCGCCAGGAGGGCGACCTCAAGGAGAACGGCGGCTACCACGCCGCCCGCGAGGAGCAGGCCAAGCAAGAGGCCCGCATCCTTCAGCTGCGCCACATTCTGCAGACCGCCACGGTCGGCGAGGCCGAGCACTCCGATGAGGTGCAGTCAGGAACCGTCGTGACCGCCCAGGTCGCCGGCCGCGAGATGAAGTTCCTCGTCGGTTCGCGCGAGGTCGTGGGCTCGACCGACCTCGACGTGTTCAGCGCGCAGTCTCCTCTGGGAGCGGCCGTGCTCGGCAAGTCGGTGGGAGACGAGAGCAGCTACACGGCACCCAACGGCAACGAGATCACCGTGAAGGTGATCGCCGTGGAGCCTTTCACCGGCTAACACCCCAACGCTCAAGCGAGCGGGGCCGGATCCTGGTGGATCCGGCCCCGCTCGCTATCTGGCGTGCCCGCATGCGCTCGTCAGGGTCGGGTGAGCACCACCGCGACTTCGCCGTGGCCTGTGTGCGGGAACATGTCGAACAGCCGCGCCTGCTCGGCGCGGTAGTTCGGCATCCACCCCAGGTCGCGCGCAAGCGTGTCAGGATTGCAGCTCGAATAGACGATGGTGCGCGCGCCGCTGGCGTCGAGCCAGCGGCTCAGCGACTCACCCAAGCCACGCCTGGGTGGGTTGACGACGATGCCCTCTGGCGCATCGGCCCTGCTCGAAGCCCAGCCGACGGCATCGCCTGTGATGAACTCGACGTCGGCCATGGCCTGGTCACCCTCGGCGAGCCGCTCGTCGCGGGTGCGTTGCGCCGAAACGATCGCCTGCTCGCTCACTTCGACGCCTGTGACCGCGCGACCAGGGGCGGCCGCGTGGAGCGCAAAGCCACCCACCCCGCAGTAGAGGTCCCACAACGAGGCCGGGCGCGCGTTGGCAATCCACGCTGACGCCTGGCGGTACAACGCCGCCGCGACGTCCGTGTTGGTCTGGAAGAAGCTCTGCGGGCGCAGGTGCAAGTCAAAGCCGTTGACGCTCATCGTGAGGGTCTCGCGCTCGGTGAGCACGATCTCCCGCTCACCCTCGACCACGGCTTTGTGCTCGGCAAGCACGTTGAGCGAAGCGACGGCCAGCGTCGGTAACTGGTCTTGTAGCCACGGGAGGTGCTTGCGGATCCGCGCGAGAGCCTCGGTTGACCGCATGACCCACCGGACCATGAGGGCACCGTCGGGGGCGACGGACACGAGCACGTTCTTGAGTTCGCCGGTCCTCCGTGGCACGGAGTAGGGCTCAAGCTTGGCGACCGTGACGAACTCGGCGAGCACGGGGAACGCCTGCGCGAGAGCGGCCGGGTAGAGCGGACAGTCGCGCAGGTCCTGCCCCGTGCCGTCGGCGGCGAGAATGCCGATCGTGGGCGCGTCGACCGTGCCAGCGATCACCATCTTGGCCTTGGTACGGAAGCCCTGCTCGGCACTAGCACGTGCCGGGAGCCACGTCAGGTCCGGTGCGAGCGGTGCAAGCAAGCCGGCCACGCGCTCCTGCTTATGCGCGATCTGGTCCGGGTAGGGTGTCTCGATGACGGTGCACGATGCGCACAGCCCGGCGGCGAAGTACTCGCACCTCATGCGGTCGTTCAGGAGTCGGGGTCGCGCACGTCACGCGGCTTGCGCGTCACGATCTGCTCGCTGTGGGTCTCGGTCTCGGGCGCCTCATCGGCGGTGGCGACCGGAGCCTGCGTGGTACCGGCGCCACGCACCGTGATCTCCCCCGTACGCGACATGCGTTGGCGCGCACGACGGATCGCTTCGCGCGATCGTTCGGCGATGACAGGCACTTGTGACGTGATCGGCGGATCTTCTTCGTCACCGGGCCGGTACTCCTCGCGCAGACCCCGGATGAAGGCGTAGCCGGTAGCCAGGATCGGCACAGCGATGACCGCGCCCACCAGGCCCAGCATGAGCGTGCCTGCCGACACCGTCAGCAGGATCACGAGCGGGTGGATCGACGCCGCCTTGCCAAACAGCCAGGGGTACAGCACGTTGCCCTCGAGTTGCTGCACCAACAGGACCGCCGCGAGCATCCACAGCGCCGAGGTCAGTCCGCCGTCCACCAGCGCCACGAGCGTGGCGATCGCGCCCGACAGGGTCGCACCAAACAGCGGGATAAAGGAGAACAGGAACACCAAGATCGCGAGCGGGAAGGCCAGCGGCACGCCGATGATGGCCGCCGCGACGCCGATGCCGACGGCGTCGACGAACGCCACAAAGACGGTGGTCTGCGTGTAGCGGCGCAGCGTGTTCCAGCCGTGCAACCCGGCCCGGTCGAGCCGGTCCGTGTTTTCTACCGGCATGATGCCGATGATCCACAGCCACATGGTGCGGCCGTCACGCAAGAAGAAGAACAGGCCAATGAGCGCGATCAGGGTGCCGGCGAACAGGCCGCCCACGGTCGAGCCGACGCTCAAGGCGCCGCTCGCGAGGCCCCAGGCGTTGTCCTCGACGGTGGCGCGGACGTTCTCGATGTACTGGTCGATCTGCTCCTGGCTCATGTGGATGGGCCCGGAGACCAGCCACTCAATAAAAGTGTCGAAACCCTCGACCGCAGCCTCTTGCAGGTCGCCAAAGCCCGAGACAATCGACGTGGACGCGCCGGTCAGCAGGCCCACCACCAGGAACACCAGGCCCAGCACCGAGACGGCGGCCCCGATCCCCCTCTTGATGTGCCAACCCTCCATGCGCGCCACCAGGCGTTCCATGGGTGCGGCGATGATCAGCGCGACAATAATGGGCACCGTGAGGGCGGCAAGGCTCGTAAACGACCGGAAGGCCGCGATCGCAATGATGCCGACCACGATCAGCCGCCATGAATAGGCGGCGGCGACCCGCAGCACGACGGGCACCCGGTCGACGATGTCGGCGGTCTCGCGGGGACGTGCCGGGGGCCGCTCAGTCGGCTCTTCTGCCTGCATAGGGTGGAGCCTAACGCCACCGAGTCGCGCACCCGCGACAAAGCACCGAATCCCCGGAACAACCGGGGGCCGCGCGGCGTTCGACCCCGGTGAGAGGAGCAACGATGCTGGGACTGAGCAAGACGACGATGGTGACCAAGGACAAGGCCCTGCCGGGCCGCGAGGCTCCCATGATGGTGACCGATCGTCACATGGTGTTGGGCACGTCCCTGACCGAGCCGTGGCCCGAGGGGTACCGCACACTGTTCGTGGGGATGGGTTGCTTCTGGGGCGCCGAGCGTATCTTCTGGCAGATCCCCGGGGTTCACTCAACCTCGGTGGGCTACATGGGTGGCTGGACGCCCAACCCCACGTACCAGGAGACCTGCACCGCGCAGACGGGGCATGCCGAGATCGTCCAGGTGGTCTACGACCCCGCGCAGGTGACGCTCGAGACGCTGTTCGCCGCCTTCTGGGACAACCACGACCCGACGACCCCCAACCGTCAGGGCAACGACGTCGGCACCCAATACCGCAGCGCGATCTTCACCACGACGGACGAGCAACTCGCCGCGGCCGAGTCCTCTCGTGACCGCTACCAGGCGCAGCTCACTGAGCGCGGCTACGACGCCATCACCACGCAGATCGTGCCCGCGTCGCAGGCGGGCGACGGGCGCTTCTACTACGCCGAGGACTACCACCAGCAGTACCTGTACAAGAACCCGGGCGGCTACTGCAACCACGGCTTCTGCCAGGTGAGTTACGCCCCTCAGCCGGCCTAACCCCCTCCCCCTTCCCGTCAAATGGATCCATTTTCTTGGAGAAGGGTGGGTGACAGCAGGCATGCAGCCGGGCCGATGCGCGGGCAACCAGCGCATCGGCCCTGCTACTTGCGTACGGGTCGGGTGGGTCAGGCCGTGACGGCCGCGACGAACTCAAGCTGGCGCATCTGCTGATGCGCCTGGCCGCCCTCGTGACCGTTGTAGCCGTAGACCTCGATGGTCTTGGACACGTCGCCCGCAGCGTGATCGCCGTACCAGTTGAACGCGGCGAAGCACGTGGAGGGCGGGCACACGGCATCCATCAACGCGGCCGACATCAGCAGGGGCGCGTGCGCCCGCTTGGCGTGGTTGACGCCATCGAAGTACTGGAGCGTCGACAGCAGCGACTCGCGCGGCTGTCGCGTGGTCTTGAGATAGATCACGAGCTCCTGATACGGGAACTCGTCGGTCAGGTCGATGGCGCGGTCAAAGTGGCACAGGAACGGCACCTCGGCGATGCAGCCAGCGAGGTCTGGCACCAACCCCGCGACGGCGAGCGAGACTCCGCCGCCCTGTGAGGTGCCGGAGAACACCACGCGAGTCTCGTCGACCTCGGGCAGCGAGCGCGCCGCATCGACGCCGCGCACCGCATCGGTGAACAGGCGGCGGTAGTAGTACGTCTCCGGGCTCTCGATGCCACGGGTCATCATGCCCGGCACCGTCGGGCCCGCCCCCACGGGGTCCCACGTGGCCGCGCCGTTTCCCCATCCCAGTCCCTGTCCACGGCTGTCGACGAACAGGTGCGCGTAGCCCGCGGTGGGCCACAGGATGCGCTCGATGGGCAGTCCGCGACCGCCGCCGTAGCCGTTGATTTCGACGACGCAGGGCAGCGGCCCCTCGGCCCCACGAGGGAGCACGAGCCATGCACGGATGGGGTGGCCGCCAAAGCCGGGGAACGTGACATCTTCGACCGTGACCTGCGCGAGCTCGACGGGGCCGGGTTCGCGGCGCACCTCCATGGGCACGTCGCGCGACTCGGCGAGGGTGGCCGCCCAGAAGTCGTCAAAGTCAGCCGGGTCGGCAACCTCGGGCCGGTACTGGCGCAACTGCGCCTCGGGCAGGTCGAACTTCGCCATCGTGGCTCGTGCGATCTCTCGGGTGGACGACTAGTCGCGGCCTTGCAGGATCGCGATGATCCGCAGGAACTCGACGTATAGCCACACGAGGGTCACGACGATGCCGAACGCGGCCTTCCAGTCGTAGTGCTGGGGCAGTCCGGCGCGCACGCCGTTCTCGACAAAGTCAAAGTCGCCGATCAGCGAGATGCAGCCCAGGATGACGGCAAAGGCACCAATGATGACGCCCAGCGGGATACCCGCGATGTCTGCCTCCGTGCGCAGGCCCCACGCGGAGCCAGTGGCGCCGAAGATCATCAGACCAAGGTTGACCAGCGAGAACAGCGCGTAGGAGATCAGGCCGATCATGAGGAACTTCTGCATCTTGGGCGTGTAGCGCACCCGACCGGACTTGTAGAGCCACAGGCACACCGCGAAGGTGCAGGCGGTCGCCAGCAGTGCCTGCAGCGCGGCTCCGGGGACGTTGAAAGCCGTCTCCACATAGATCGACAGCGAACCCAGGAAGTAACCCTCGATCGCCGCGTACACCAGGGCCAGCGCGGGCGGCGTGACCTTCTTGAAGGCCAGCACAAGACCCAGCACCATGCCAGCAATCGCGGAGACCACGAGTCCGGCGTAGGAGAAGAACATGTAGCCGGGGACCGCCATGATGAAGGCCAGGATCACCATGCCGGTGGTCTTGGAGATCACGCCCTCGTAGCTCATGAGGCCGCGATCTGCTGCCCCTGCGGAGGGCATCTCAAACTGCTGGCGCAGGTCGTCCGCCGTCACGGGGTTGCCGTTGACGTCGATGGTCTTGCCTGGCTTGAAGGCGCTGTCAGAGCTGAAAACGGGGCTCGCCACGGAGGTCCTCCTCGACTGGGATGGGCTTCGCCCAGCATACATTTGGGCCTCGCCAGGGCGTTATCCCCCGTGCGAATGACCTTCACGATCCGCAGCGACCAGGGACCACGGACCAGGGACCAAAGTCCGCCCCCATCCGCTGAGCGATTCGTATGGTGGCCGCCTACGTGCGCGCGAGGAGGTCGCATGGACGACACGCGGAGACGGACCCGGCCCATCCGCCAGTTGCACCACGACATGAATGACCGACCGTTCATCGTCATTTGGGAGGTCACGCGCGCGTGCGCGCTCGCCTGCCGCCATTGCCGCGCTGACGCGATCCGCGCCCGCAACCCGCGCGAACTCGACACCGAGGCCGGCAAGCGCCTGCTCGACAACATCGCCTCCTTCGGCACGCCGCGGCCGCTCGTGGTGTTCACCGGCGGGGATCCGTTCGAGCGGCCCGACCTCGCCGACCTCACCGCCTACGGCACCTCGCTGGGCCTGAGCGTGTCCTTGTCGCCTTCGGTCACACCGCGCCTGACGGCCGACGCGCTCACGCAGTTGCGCGAGGCCGGCGCCAAGGCGGTCTCCATCTCCCTCGATGGAGCGCATGCGGCCACACACGATAACTTCCGCGGTGTGCCAGGGGTCTTCGACGACACGTTGCTCGCCCTCGATGCCGTGCGGGATGCGGGCATGCGCCTGCAGGTCAACACCACGGTGACCGCCGGCAACGTGCTCGAATTGCCGCTGATCCTGAGCCGCATGCTCGACGCCAAGGTCTCCCTGTGGAGCGTGTTCTTCCTGGTACCCGTCGGGCGAGGCCAGGAACTCCAGGCTCTGTCAGCGACGGACGAGGAGGACGTGCTGCACTGGCTGCACGAGGTCTCGACGCTCGTCCCCGTCAAGGCGACCGAGGCCGCGCACTATCGGCGGCTCGCGCTCCAGCGCGCCCGCTCCGAGGATCTTGACGGCGACTTCCCTCCCGGCCCGCTGCGACGGCAACTGTGCGCCGCCACGGAGCGTCTTCTCACCGGCAAGGAGGTCGCGCATAGGCCCGCCCGAGCGCCCATGGACGTGGGTTCGGCGCGCGGCTTCGCGTTCATCGACCACGTGGGCGACGTGTACCCGAGCGGGTTCCTCCCGTGGGTTGCTGGCTCCGTGCGCGAGCGCCCCTTCACCGAGATTTACCGCGACTCCGAGGTTTTCACCACCCTGAGGGACCCTGACGCCCTGGGGGGCCGATGCGGTCAGTGTGAGTTCCGTACGGTGTGCGGCGGCTCGCGCTCGCAGGCCTACGCTCGCACGGGCGACGTCCTGTCAGAGGACCCCACGTGCGCGTGGGTGCCGGCGACGACCTAGCTCGCCGTGAGTGGGTGCGACGGGCTCACTCGTCCCGTCACCGCGCTGGCCTCCCGCACCAGTGCCGGCCGCTGGCCCACCGCCACGCCTGCGACCGAGGCGACCCCCGCATCGGCCCTCAGTAACGTGGCGAGGACCTGGCGGGGCCCCGCACCGCGATCGCGGGGGCAGAAATCACGACGCCTCGCGCGGGGCGACCTTGTCGATCGCCTTGAGGAGACGCTGGCGCTCCTTGTCGATCCATTGGCGGCCGCCATAGGCGCGAGCGAAGTCCTCAGCGAAGGCCACGGGGTCGTCGCCCACGATGTCGCGCACCGGGGTGGCGTCGACTGCGGCTCGCTCCCAGAAGTCGGCAAGGTCGGCGAACATCTCCACCATGACGGTGCCCTCGACCACGCCGCCGTGGTACATGAGGTAGCGGTTGAGGGCGGCGGCGGCGGTCGCGTAGGGCTCGGGCAGGGCCTCCAGTCGGGCCTTGGCCTGCCGGTACTGCTTCTTCTGCTCGAGTGGGCCGGTGACCTTCTCGATCCACGACATGGTCAGTTCCCTTCTTGGTGGAGACTGCTCAGGCGTTGGGCCAGGAAGCTCCACGTCTTCCAGAACTCGTCGAGATACTCGCGGCCCGCCGCATTGAGGGTGTAGACCTTGCGCGGCGGCCCCTTCTCCGAGGGGACCTTCTCCACGTCGACGAGAGACTTGGTCTCGAGGCGGACGAGCAGCGCGTAGACGGTGCCCTCCGCGATGTCGGCGAAGCCCTGCTCGCGCAGGCGCGCCGTGATCTCGTAGCCGTACGCCGGGCTGGACGCGAGCAGCGCCAGGACGATGCCCTCGAGGGTTCCCTTGAGCATCTCCGTCATCTGCTTGCCCATGCGGCGCCTCCAAGTACCTAGCGTTATTGACTACCAGTAGATAGTAACACTGACTAGCGGAGACGGCGCGGCCCGTCTCCCAGTGGGACATGAGTGCAACAAAACTGCCGAATGTGACGCTCATGTCCCACTGGGACGCACCAGCAGCGTCAGGCGAGCGTGCGCGAGTGCACGTCGCTATCGAGCGCCGTGCCGTTGAGCTCCAGATAGAGGTGCCCGTCGGTCACGGAGATGGTGAGCGCGTTGCGCCGCTCCACAAGCGCAGCCGCGGGCTCGACCAGGCCCTCATCGAAGTGCACCAGCGAGATCCGTTCCCGCTCATGGATGCGCTTGCCGTCCCAGCTCGCCAACAACTTGTCGGGGTCGCGGTGCGTGTAGATGGCGGTGCGCTCGGCGGCGCGGCTTCCGCGGTGCAGGCGCTCGGCGTCCGGCGCGCCCACCTCGATCCAGGCCGTGATGCGGCCGGTGAGGTCACGCACCAGCACCGCAGGCTCGTCGGCGGTGAAGATGCCCTCAGAGAATTCGATGCCCTCGGCGTGCTCGAGGCAGTACGCGAGCACCCGCGTCACCATGAAAGCAGCGGTCTCAGAAGGGTGACGTGCGACGCGCAACGAAAAGTCCTCGTAGATACCGCGATCGACATCAGCGAGGGTGATCTCAAAGGTGTGAACAGTCGCGCCGGCAGCCATGATGCTCCAGCCTAGGGCGCGCCGAGCGCCGCAGTGCCCCCGGCGGGACTCGAACCCGCACTGAACCGATTTTAAGTCGGCTGCCTCTGCCGATTGGGCTACGGGGGCGCGGCACCATCCTTGCGCATCTGCACTCCCGAGCGTGACAGCACAGGGCCGATGCGGTTGCCGGGTGGCGCTTGCTCGCTACAGACGCTCGGCGGCCGAGAAGGCGATGCCGTCGAGGATGTCGTGCTCGCTCGTGACGGTCGTGTCGAGCTCTCCTCCCGCAGCGGCGACGTCCGCGCGCACGCGCTCCATCACCTCGCGCCACACGAGCGCGCCGGCTCCGATGACGTCGACGCGGCCAGGGTGCATGAAGGGCATCGCGGCCCGTTCCTCACGCGAAGCGCCGAGCAGCCGCGCACACGCCTCAGCGGCGTCGTCGATCGACACGGTCGCACCGTTGATCGCGTCGCGGTCATAGCGAGGAAGGCCCAAGGCCGTCGCCGTCACCGTCGTGATCGAACCAGCGAGACCCACCAGGGTGCGTGCCTGGGCGAGCGGCACGATGGCCGCTGCCTCATCGAGCGCCGCACGCACATCGGCCTGCGCCGCCTGAACCTGCTCGAGCGTGGGCGGGTCGGAGGCGAGATGACGCTCGGTCATGCGCACGCAGCCCACGTCCATCGAGTGCGCCGCGTCGGGCACCTGCGAACCCAATACCAGCTCCGTCGAGCCGCCGCCCAGGTCGACCACCAAGTAGGGGCCGGGGCACGTGGGGTCGAGGGCCGAAAGGGCACCGCGGAAGCTGAGCAGCGCCTCCTCAGTTCCGGAGATCACCTCGGGCGCGACGCCCAGCCGCTCGCGCACGCCGCCGATGAAGACCTCACGGTTGCGGGCGTCCCTGGTCGCGGAGGTCGCCACAAAGCGGATGGCCTCGACGCCATGCTCGCGGCACTGGGCCGCGTAGTCGTCGGTGGCGGCGAACGTGCGCTCCAGCGCCTCCGCGGCAAACTCGCCGGTGCGGTCCACGCCCTGACCCAGGCGCACCACGGTCATCTGGCGCACCACGTCGGAGAGGCTGCCGGCGGCGACGTCGACATCAGCGATGAGCAGGCGGATCGAGTTGGTCCCGCAGTCGATGGCGGCTACGCGGGGCATCAGGCCTCCTGGGTGAACGCGTCGGGATCGGCGGCATCGGTGGCCACCGCGGGGCAGGTGCAACGGTCAGGGCGCCAGTGGCCACGGATCATCTCGAGCGCGTCGTCACCCAGCGGGTTCACGCCCGGCCCCGCCGCCAGCGAATGGCCCACGAGCACGTGAAGGCACTTGACACGGTCGGGCATTCCACCGGCGGAGATGCCGTGGATCTCCGGCACGTCCTCAAGGGCGTAACGCTCGCTGAGGTACGTCTCGTGGGCGCGCGCGTACTGGGCGGCGGTCTCGGGCTCCTCGGCCAGGCGCGCGGTGAGGTCCCTCATCACGCCCCGAGCCTCAAGCGTCGAGACGGCAGCCACAGCCTCCGGGTGCGTCAGGTAGTACTGCGTGGGGAAGGGGGTGCCGTCGGGCAGGCGAGGTGCCGTGTGCACCACCGTGGGCTTACCGCACACGCAGCGAGCGGCGATCGCCACCACGCCGCGGGGCTCGCGCCCCAATTGGGAGGCGAGCACCAGCAGGTCAGAGTCAGTCGCGGGAGTGTCCGTCACGTGCCGAAGTCTACGTTTCTTGGAACCTAGGCACCCGCATCGGCGGTGCTGTCGGCGCCCTCAGCGGCAGGCGCGGTCGCCTCGCCGGAATCCACGACGGAGCCCCACAGGCGGTCGTACCAGGTCGCTCCTGTGAGGGCCTCGGGGTCACGCTCGGCAGCAGGCGAACCCTCGGCGTGCCCCGTGACCGTCTCGGGGTCGATCACCCGGAATGGCGTCTCCCCTGGCAGCACGTACGCGAGCCGCTCGCGCGCCTGCGCGACCACATATGCCGGGTCATCCCAACGGGCGACGTTGGCTTCGAGGTCCTCGACCTCGGCGCGCGCATCGGCCGCTTCAGTGCGCAGCGACTCGAGCATGGCTTCCTGGTCCATGTAGGCCCTGACGGAGGGCGCCACCAAAGCGAACGCGAGGCCAACCACCACGAGCAGGACCGCGGAGCGCCACGTCACCATCGCCGTCCACGAGCCCTTGGGTCGTGACGGGTCGATGCGCGGAACGTCCTCTCGTGCGGCACGCGAAGCCCCGCTGGGGCCACCCGGGCGGCTCTGCGGCTTGGCGATGGGTCCAGTCGTCGGGCCCTTGCGCACCGGCTTGGCAGCGGTGCGGGGGCGCACATCGGGGCGCCGCGCGGCCCGGGGCGGGCTCTGGCGCGGCGCACCGGGACGGTTGGGCGCACTCACGGGGTCGATTCTCTCAAGCCTTGGGGCCGACGGGAGCAGGCGCGCGCTGGGAGTGGTGGGTTCGCTCGCGAAAGCCCTCATCGGCGCGCAGGGCGCACGCGCCTGCCGAATGTGGGCGAGGTCTACGCGAACCAGGTTCCAGGGTGGGGCCGGGGGGCGGGTGCGGGGGTGGGGCCGGGGGGCGGGTGCGGGGGTGGGGCCGGGGGGCGGGTGCGGGGTGGGGTTCGGCGGGGGTGGGGTGCGGGGTGGGGTTCGGCGGGGGTGGGGTGCGGGGGGCGGTGGCATGGCCGCACCCCGGACAGCACTGCGGCCGCGACCGCCCCGAAGGGCAGCCGCGGCCGCGGTGATGAAGCCTTACGCCGAGTAGCGGCGCGGGAAGGCGGACTTGCCGGCGTACTTCGCGGCGTCGTCGAGCTCCTCCTCGATGCGCAGCAGCTGGTTGTACTTCGCGATGCGCTCGCCACGGGCGGGGGCACCGGTCTTGATCTGGCCGGTGTTGAGGGCCACGACCAGGTCGGCGATGGTGACGTCCTCGGTCTCACCCGAACGGTGCGAGACCATCGAGGTGAAGCCAGCGGCGGTGGCCATCGACACGGCGTCGATGGTCTCGGTCAGGGTGCCGATCTGGTTGAGCTTCACGAGCAGGGCGTTGGCAGCCTTCTCCTCGATACCGCGCTTGAGGCGGGTGGGGTTGGTGACGAACAGGTCGTCGCCGACGATCTGCGTGGTGTCGCCAATGGTCTCCACCAGGTGCGACCAGTCGGCCCACTCGTCCTCGGACAGCGGGTCCTCGATCGACACGAGCGGGTAGTCGGCGACCAGCTGCTCGTAGTAGGCGGTCATCTCGGCGCCGGACTTGGCGGCACCCTCGAACTGGTACGCGCCGTCCTTGAAGAACTCGGTGGCGGCAACGTCGAGCGCAAGCGCGACGTCCTCACCGGGGGTGAAGCCAGCCTTCTCGATGGCGACCAGGATCAGGTCCAGGGCCGCACGGTTCGACTCGAGGTTGGGGGCGAAGCCGCCCTCGTCGCCCAGGCCGGTGGCCAGGCCGCGCTCCTTGAGCACGGACTTGAGGGCGTGGTAGACCTCGGCGCCGTAGCGGTAGGCCTCACGGAAGGTGGGGGCGCCCACGGGGGCGATCATGAACTCCTGGATGTCGACGTTGGAGTCAGCGTGCGATCCACCGTTGAGGATGTTCATCATGGGAACGGGCAGCAGGTGCGCGTTCGGGCCACCGATGTACTTGAAGAGGGCGAGGTCGGCGCTGTCAGCGGCGGCCTTGGCCACGGCGAGCGAGACACCGAGGATGGCGTTCGCGCCCAGCTTGCCCTTGTTGTCGGTGCCGTCGAGTGCGAGCATCGTCTGGTCGATGATGCGCTGCTCGGTGGCGTCGAGGCCCACGATCTCGGGGGCGATGTCGTCGATGACCGCGTCCACGGCCTGCTCGACGCCCTTGCCCAGGTAGCGCGAGCCGCCGTCACGGCGCTCCACTGCCTCGAACGCTCCGGTGGAGGCACCGGAGGGAACTGCGGCGCGTGCGAACGTGCCGTCCTCAAGCGCGACCTCGACCTCGACGGTCGGGTTGCCGCGCGAGTCAAGAATCTCGCGTGCGCCAATAGCCTCAATGCTGGCCATGATGCTCCTTCGTTGTATGGATAGGGGTTTCTTTGGACAGTCTAGGAGGGCGCTACCGGGCTCGCTCAGCGACCGAGGTCCCGGGTGGGTGAACCCTCGGTGACGGGTTCGCTACCAGCCGATGCGCTCTCGGCTTCTCGCGCCGCACTCTCGTAGGCGCGGGTTGCCTCCCGCAGCGCGGCTTCCGCGTCCACGCCTTCGGCCTGGGCGCGCGCCACGAGCGCGAACAGTTGCTGGCCTAGCCCCACGCCGGCCTCGTCTCGCACCTCAAGCCCCGCGCGGCTTGCCCGCGAGATCACCTTTTGAGCGCGCGCGAGGGCGGGCTGAGCCACCGGGATGCCGTCCATGACGGACTCCCGCGCCTTGGTCTCCTTCTTGATGCGCTCCCAGCGCGCGTGCAGGTCCTCAAGCGAGCCTGCCTCGACCTCACCGAACACGTGGGGGTGGCGCTCGACGAGCTTGTCGGCGATGCCGTGGGCGATGTCGTTGAGGTCGAAGGGTGCGTCGGGGTGCTCCTGCGCGACCCGGGCGTGGAAGACCACCTGGAGCAACACGTCACCGAGTTCCTCGCGCAGGTCGGTGCGGTCGCCGGATTCGATGGCCTCAAGGAGTTCGTAGGTCTCTTCGAGGGCGTAGGGGGCAAGGCTGGCGTGGGTCTGGTCCGCGTCCCACGGGCAACCACCCGGGGACCGCAGGCGATCCATCACCTGGACGAGTCGTGAGACTCCGTCACTCACTGGCGATCCAGGCCACGTCCTCGTCGTACAGGCCCGGCGCTCCGGCGAACAGGAGGAACCAGTAGGTCTCCCCCGCCGAGGCGGCGTTGGTCGCGATGGTCGCGACCTGGGACAGCAGCTCGATGTAGCCGTCGGCCTCGAACGAGCCGGCACGGGTGTCCGTCACAGCGTCGGCCTCGACGTCCTGGGCGACAGCGGTGATGGCCGACAGGTCCGTGGGCAGCACCGTGAACGCGGCGACCAGCAGGCTGCCCTCCATCACGTCGATGAGCTCCTCGCTGGGCTCACCCGTCTCACCCTTTTCCTCCATCAGCATCTCGGCGTACAAGCGTGCGTCGGAACGGGTGTAGTCGAAGCCGATCTGGTCGGTGGCGGCCGCAAGCGGCTCGCGCAGCAACTCGAGCGAGATGATCTCGCGGCGCGAGATCTCCCGGTCCGTCGCGAACGTCCACGCGTCCGCGAGCGCGTCGACCTCTTGGTTGGTGAGGACCATGTCACCACGTTCGGCGGCGATGTTGGCGGCGACGGGCTGGCCGGGAACGGCACAACCGGTCAGCATCACGGCGGAGCCCGCGAGGGCACCCAGCAGGTAGCGGCGACGAGGCACAGACATGTCGCTCATCCTACTGGCGCGACGGAGGTCGCCAGGATGACCTGCCTGACCCAGTCGAGCACCTCGGGACCCTCGACCGGCTTGCCCCCAACCCTGGCCGTCATGGGCGCGGGAACCAGCACCTGTCGCACCGCCGGCTTGATGAGTGTGCCGGGGTACAGGCGGGTGATGCGCATGGCCGCGGAGTCGGGCAACTCAAGCGGGCTGAAGCGCACGTAGCGGCCCTGAGCGACCACGTCGGTGATGCCGGTCTCGCGTACCTCAAGCCGCAGGCGCGCCACAGCCATGAGGTGCTCGACGGGCTCGGGGAGGTTGCCGTAGCGGTCGCGAAGTTCCTCGACGATAGCGTCAAGAGTGGCGCCGTCCGCCGCATCGGCGATCTTGCGATACGCCTCGAGCCGCAGCCGCTCGTGCTCGATGTACTCCGTGGGGATGTGCGCCTCTATGGGCAGGTCGATCGTCATGGGCGCACGCTCCTCGCCGCCCTCGCCGCGGAAGCCGGCGACGGCCTCGCCGACCATGCGGATGTACAGGTCGAAGCCCACGCCCTCGATGTGGCCGGACTGCTCCGAGCCGAGCAGGTTGCCGGCGCCGCGAATCTCGAGGTCCTTCATGGCGACCGCCATGCCGGCACCCAGGTCGGTGTTGGCCGCGATGGTCTGCAGGCGGTCGTGCGCTGTCTCCGTCATGGTGCGGTCCGGCGGGTACAGGAAGTACGCGTAGGCCCGCTCGCGGGCGCGGCCCACCCGCCCGCGCAGCTGGTGCAACTGGCTGAGCCCGAACTTGTCCGCGCGCTCCACGATCAGGGTGTTGGCGTTGGAGATGTCCAGGCCGGTCTCGACAATCGTGGTGCACACTAGGACGTCGTAGCGGCGCTCGTAGTAGTCGACGATCACCTGTTCGAGCTGCTTCTCGCTCATCTGGCCGTGCGCGACCGCGATGCGCGCCTCCGGCACCAGTTCGCCGAGCTTGCGAGCCGCAGACGTGATGGTCTTGACCGAGTTGTGAATGTAGAACACCTGGCCGTCACGCATGAGCTCGCGACGAATCGCGGCGGCCACCTGCGGGTTCTCCTGCGGACCCACGTAGGTGAGGATCGGGTGGCGCTCCTCGGGAGGCGTGGCAAGGGTCGACATCTCGCGGATGCCGGTGACCGCCATCTCGAGCGTGCGCGGGATCGGCGTAGCGGACATGGCCAGCACGTCCACGTCGGTGCGCATGGCCTTGAGCGTCTCCTTGTGTTCGACGCCAAAGCGCTGCTCCTCGTCGATGATGATCAGGCCCAGCCGCTTGAAGCGCACCTGGCCCGTCACCAGGCGGTGGGTGCCGATCACCAGGTCGATGGTGCCGTCTGCGAGGCCCTCGATGACTTCCTTGGCTTCCTTGTCGGTCTGGAAGCGCGACAGGGACGCGACCTTGACGGGGAACTGCGCGAAGCGCTCGGAGAAGGTGTCCGTGTGCTGCTTGACCAGCAGCGTCGTGGGGCACAGGATCGCGACCTGCGCACCGTCCTGGATCGCTTTGAAGGCCGCGCGCACCGCAATCTCGGTCTTGCCAAAGCCGACGTCGCCACAGATGAGGCGGTCCATCGGGACGCCCTTCTCCATGTCCGCCTTGACCTCGTCGATGGTGGACAGCTGGTCGGGGGTCTCGACGAAGGCGAAGGCCTCTTCGAGTTCACGCTGCCACGGGGTGTCGGGGCCAAACTCGCGGCCCTTGGACGCCATGCGCGCGCTGTACAGGCGGATCAGTTCTGCGGCGATCTCCTTGACCGCCTTGCGGGCCTTGCCCTTGGTCTTGGCCCAGTCCGAGCCACCCATCTTGTTGACGCTCGGCGCCTCACCACCCACGTACTTGGTGACCAGGTCGAGCTGATCGGTGGGCACCGACAGTCGGTCCGCTGGCCCGCCTCGCTTGGAGGGGGCGTACTCAATGACCAGGTACTCGCGTTCAACCCCGCGCACGGTGCGTTTGGTGAGCTCGACAAAGCGGCCCACGCCGTGGCTCTCGTGCACCACAAAGTCGCCGGTACGCAATTGCAACGGGTCGACGGCGTTGCGCCGACGGCTCGGTACCTTGACCTTGGGGCCCGCGGCCGCAGCGGCGCGGCCTGTGAGGTCGGACTCGTTGACCACGAGCACCCGAGCCTCGGGCGCCTGGAACCCCGCTCCAGTCAGGTGCGGGACGATCTCCACGACGCCATCGGCAGGCTCCCACGCCTCGGTCACCCGGGCGGGAATCTCCAGCTCCGCGCACTGCTCGGCGATGCGGTGGGCACTGCCCGTGCCTGCCGCGGTGATGACGACCGTCCAGCCCTCCGCGAGCCGCGTACGAATGGCGCCCAGCGCCGCCTGCAGGCGACCACGGTGGTCCTCGACGTCCGCAAACGGCACGGCCACCGCATCGGCCGTGCCGAAGGGGCCGAGCGTCGACCACAGGACGCCGCGTGCGGCGGCCGACTCCTCGACCTGCTCGAGAGGCAGGAAGGCGCCGTCGACCGGCTCGAGCGGCGCATCGGCTCCCGCGGCGGCGCCCACCCACGCGGCGGCCAGGAACTCCTGGGCGGTACGGTGCAGGTCCTCGGCGCGGCGGGCGAGCCGCTCGGGCTCGATCGCGACCACCCGGGTGCCACGCGGCAGGGAGTCCGTGACGGGGACCAGACCGTCGACGAGCACGGGGATGAGGCTCTCCATGCCCTCGACGGCGACGCCGCTTGCGATGCGCCCCAGGATGTCGGCGGCGGCAGGGATGTCGCCCTGGAGCGAGGCGGCGCGGTGCTTGATGTCGTCGGTGATCAGCATTTCGCGGCACGGGGGCGCCCACAGGTGGTCGACCTCGGCGAGCGAGCGCTGGTCGGCGACCGAGAAGGACCGCAGCGAGTCCACCTCATCGCCAAAGAACTCGATGCGCACGGGGTGCGGGTCGGTGGGCGCGAAGACGTCGACGATCCCGCCGCGCACCGCAAATTCTCCGCGCCGCTCGACCATGTCCACGCGGCTGTAGGCAGCGTTTGCGAGGGCCTGCGTCAGTTCCGTGAGGTCGTGAATCTCGCCCTTGTGGATCGCCACGGGCGCGAGGTCGGCGAGCCCAGGGATGACGGGCTGCAGGATGGCACGCAGCGGCGCGACCACCACGGACAGCGGCGGCAGGCCGGCCTCGCGCTGCACCAGGTCGGGGTGAACCAGGCGGCGCAGCGTCGCGAGGCGTCGCGCGACGGTGTCCGACCTGGGGCTCAGCCGCTCGTGCGGAAGGGTCTCCCACGCGGGCAGCACCGTGACGGTCGCGGGGTCGATGAAGGAGCCGAGCGCGGCGGCGAAGGTGTCGGCGTCGCCCGAGGTGGCGGTCACGACCACCACGGGCGCCTGAGCCACGCTTGCCGTCCGCGCGACGAGCGCAGGGGCGGCCGCCGTGGGTGCGACGAGGTGCTCCACGGCGATGACGGGCGCATCCAGGCGCTCGAGCAGCGCGGTCAAGGGTCGGGTCACGGCGCCTCCCGGGCATGCCAAGTGACCGGAATCTCCGGCCCCACCATCCTAAGTGGTGGGGCTGCGAGCCTTCCGCGCCGCGGAACTCACTTCTCGCCGTTGGGCTCTCCGCAGGCTCCCGCCAGGAAGATGATCTCGGTTCGCAGGATCGTACGCGGCGATCATCAGCGACACCCCGAAGACGATCGCCACCAGCCCCGTGCGGCTAGCGCTGCTCTCAGGGTCGATAACCAAGCCAAATGGACTCCACGGGCCCGCGTCCAAGGGCGAGAGCACGCCTGACCCAAAGAGAATCACGACGGGCAGCCAAGAGAAATGCACGCCGAGTGCGGCGCATGCTGCGAGGGCTACGGCGCCGAAGGCAAGGTAGGACCGGGCACCCGCCAAGAAGTCCAAGCTTGGCGTCAGCGCCGCGGCCAAAGCGATGGCGGCCATCAGGGCCGTGGCGGGGATCAGGAACATCAAGCACCGCAACACCACCGACCGCGCTGTCCGGGTCACCACCCTGCCAAGAGAGGGCGTGCAGGCCATGGCCGTTGCCGTGGCCCCCAACGCTCCCACAGCGACACCCCACGGGATTCCTGGCTCGAACACCAGGGGGCCTACGGTGCGGATCACCTCGGTCCGCGCTCCCAGCGCCATGGCAACGCAGAGCGCCGCCAGCACGAGTGCGGGGGCGTGAAGCTGGACGCGCACCAGCACCGTGAATCGACCCCACGCTAGCGAGATCGCTCGCGTCAGAATGCGTGCGTGCATGTGCGGAACTCTGTGATGAGCCTTCCAGCATCTTCAGGGGAAAGTACCTCGTCTGGAGAGGGGGCCGTCGGCGTGCCATACGACTCCGCCAACGCGACCCACGTGTTCACTAACGCCTCAAGATCGTGCCAGTACTGCTCGCTGGGCGGCAGGTCCTGTTGAACCTGGGGACACTGCAGCGGAGACACGAGGTCGGAGGTGATCTGCCGAAGATCCGAGGCTCCTCCTCCCAGCACGTCGGACGACACGTAGAACACGCCCGTGCTCGCGTCTGCGGGCCACCGCACCTGGCTCGCCTCCTCGATCACTTCAGGCACCAACGTGTCGTATCCCGCCTCTCGAGCGGACTCGATCAGCACGATGAGGTGCTCCGCGTAGGAGTCCATGACCCACTCGTGCTCGGGGTAGTAGCACCATGAGACGGTGACGAGGCCACCGCATGTAGTGGGCTCACGCTCCACGGCCATGTACCTCTCCCCGGGTGCCCATGCGCTGGCCATCGCTGCACCGACCATGCCGGCCACCGCCGCTGCGGCCACTGCAGTGACGGGCCACCTTCCATAGGGCCTGGTCGCAACGATGGTGAGCACGCACACGAAGACTGCGAGAGCCACCACCTGCACGGCGAGCCATGCGCCGTCGTAGGCATAGCCGATGCGCGGCACCGTGGCACCACCCGCATAGAAAAGGGAGTAGCTACTTCCGGAGGAGCCCGTGAGAGTCACGACGATGACGGCGGCACACGCCGCGACGATAGGCGCGAGTGCCACCCGCAGATGCGCCCCGCATGCCGTTCCCAGGCCTACGAACCCCACGACCATGAAGCACTGTGCCACCATCGCGAGCAGAGCGGCCCAGGAGAAGCCCGGTGGGAGCCACAGGATGGTGGTCAGGGCGAACATGAGCACCTGGATTGCACCCACGACCGCGGCGTAGGTGCTCCCGACGAGCAGCACAGGTGATCGGGTCACCCGAGTGGGAAACTCTCGCATGCCACGTGTCATCCGTGCCACGTCCATGGCGACCGCACCGGCCACGATCGGACCCACAAGAATGTGACTGATCGCGAACCAGTCGATGGTCCAGACGAGGTCGTGCCGCCAAGGGGCGCCCCGCAAGGTCAGCACCCACGCCTCGATCACGAGGAACAGGCCGCCGCACCACGCCAACCAACCCCGCCGCAGGACGACGGCGGTGAGCGCGCGCCATTCAGTCATGGGTCTCGGGCCGTCTCTCGCTCAGGAGGCGGACGAGTCCACTCTCCAGTGCCTCCGCTGTCGGGCTTTCGCCGTCACACATGCCCGACGGCGGACCCAAATAGACCTGCTCCCCATGGTGGAGCACCAGGAGTCGGTCCGCGATCGCCACCACATCCTCTACGAGATGCGTCGACACCAACACCATGCGCTCGGCACCCAGTTCCCTGATGAGCTCACGGACGCCGCGTCGTTGCATGGGATCGAGACCCACCGTGGGCTCGTCGAGCACGAGCCCTGAGGTCGACCCGATGAGCGACTGCGCTATGCCGAGCCGGCGCACCATACCGCCCGAAAGCTCGCGAACCCGCCGGTGAGCCAGTTCGGTCAAGCCCACGCTTGCGAGCGCCGTGTCGATGGCCCGAGGCTCAATGGGGTCCGCGCGCGTGGATCTGGCCCACGCGACGAATTCGAGGTACTCATGCGCAGTGAAGCGTCCCCACGGAGCGAACTCTTGCGGAAGATAGCCTGCACCACCCTTGGGCGCGCCGAGTCGCCAGTCGACGCTCCCGCCGTCCGGACGGAGGACCCCAACCATGGCACGCATGAGGGTCGTCTTGCCCGCTCCGTTTTCCCCGAGAAGGGCGGTCACGCCATTTTCCAACTCGACGCTCAATGGGCCGAGCGTGAAATGCGCAAACTTATGCGTCAGTTCCTCGAGACGAACCCCGCCTCCGGTGAGAGCGGCCCCGGCCACTAGAAGGTGTCCGCAGCGCTGATGAACTGACCGGAGCAGGGGTCAAACTTGAGGGGCACGTCGATGCAGACCCGCACCCGGGCTCGACCTCGATCTGAACCGGTGTTGGGCTTAGCAGACTTGATCAGGAGTTGCCGACTCGTCGTGCCGTCTGACTTGCCCGTCGCGCGCG
This sequence comes from Demequina sp., assembly GCF_047975725.1. GTDB lineage: Bacteria > Actinomycetota > Actinomycetes > Actinomycetales > Demequinaceae > Demequina. The sequence continues at coordinate 138,989 of NZ_JBKEED010000020.1, read as the reverse complement.
GAAGGTCAGCACCCTCGTAGAACGTCGCCGCGCAACTGCCCGAAGCGCCGACTTCGACACCTTTCACTCTGATGGTGAGGCCCATGCCACCGCATGTCCCTGCATTCCATTCGGAGGTGCCGAGAAAGTAGGGAACGTGATCGTCGCCCTGAGAGAACTTGTACTTCGAGTAGTGGTAGAGGCGCAGGCCCGCGTCTCCGTTGTAGATCTTCACGTAACCGTAAGCTTGTCCCGTCGATCCATAGCCGGAGAGGGAGAAGGGCTTGTGAGACTCCCGCCAGTAGCTCGCTGTGTCGTAAGCGTGTGATGCCGTGGAGGTGGCCGCGATGGCACCGAGCACGAGTACGGTAACGATCCTGACCCGGGTCCATCGCCGAGAGTTGTGCGCCGTCACCAGGTCCTCCCGAGTGATTTTCCCGTGCAAGTGTCTGGCCTCAGCGGAATATCGAGACATGTATTGACCGTGACCACATATCGGTCGGAGCCAGCAGTCGGAAAGCCCGACCCTGTGTGCGGCAGCACAATGGCCTTGGACGAGACATTCGTCCACGCCGACTGTTTGGCTGTGGTTCCTGCCGTTCGCCGCTCACCGCTGCGCTCGGAAAGCGTGCGATAGTCAAGCGCCGAAGTGTTCAGGCGCATATAGAAGTGATGATTGTCACCTTGGGTCAACTTGTATTTCACCGACTCGATCTGGCCCGTGAAATTGCCGGTGGCCGAATCCTTCATATACCACGATCCGTAGGAACTCGCGGTGCTCCCGTACCCGGTGGTTACCTGCGGACTAGCTGACGAGGCGTAGGCGTCACCGTCCCTCATATCGGCGTGCGCCACGCCCGGCGCGAAAGCCACGATGGCGAGCGCCAGCAAGGGCACCCGGGCTCCCCTCAAGTGGTGTCGTGCACGGCGACGTGATTGTGACACCATTGAATTCCCCCTCGGAATCACCTGTGCTCGCCCTAGAACTGCGCTCATCCGGTGAACGATGACGGAACTATGACACCCCCCCCTGGGGCCTGTCAATGGGTCAGTCCCGCGGTTTTTTTGCGTCTTATCCAACGCATGGCCACAGAGACACAGTGCACGCCCCCGCCCTCAACCTCCTCTAGGACCATTCTCGGCGCGGTTCGAATTCGTCGCGCACGCTGGCGGAGCTGGAGCGGATGCCCCTGTCGGTCGCGTTCCCACAGACCCATCCACAGCGGGGTCATCGCCGGGTCGACGTGCTTGGTGGCCTGCGCATGCCAGGCCACGATGCGCTCCTAGGAGACGTCGACGGTGAACGCCACACGAACGCCGTGTTCAGCGACGTGTAGGACACCCCCGTACCGCGCGCACCGAAAACTCTCGTCCTACAGGAGCACCCCCACGGGTCAGCCGCGCAGAGGACGTTTCTACAGTGACGCCAAACTTAGACTTGGCTCATGACCGATGCGCGCGGCGAGGCGGAGCGGCTGCTGCGCCGCTTCGCCCGCGACACCAACTTGCTGATCGCCGGACGACCCATGCGGGTGGCTGGCGATGGCCCCGTCGCGCCAGCGCTGCGCGACATGCTCGCGGGCATGGGCGCGCTGGTCACCGCCGGTCCCCACAGGCATGACACCAGCGCCGATGCGGTGGTTGTCGATGTCTCCTCCGGCGCCATCACGCTCGATGGGCGCCCGCTGCCAAGCCGGGGCGACGCGGGCGGACGAGTCTCGTTCGCCGGCGCCCATATGCCCGTCACCCGGGCGCTTGCGCGCGAGCTCGCCGCCGAGCGCTGCGTCGCGGGCCTGCGGATAGGCGTCGCCATGACCCTCGAGCCCAAGACCGCGAACCTCGCGCTCATGCTGCGCGACGCTGGCGCTCAGGTGGCTGTCTACGCCCACCCGGACGAGACCGACCCCGAGGTCGCCGCCGAACTGCGCGCCCGCGGCGTCCCGTGCGACGCGGACGACACCCTGACCGCTGACCAGGAACGCGCCTCGGCGAGCGCCTTCCTTGAGCGCGGCTTCGACGTGCTGGTGGACGACGGCAGCCATCTGACCCGCCTGGGCCACGAGTTGGGGCTCGCGCACGAGTGGATCGGCGCCACCGAGGAGACGACCTCTGGCCTCACGCCGCTGCGGGCCATGAAGGCTGCGGGCGAGCTGGTCATCCCCGTGATCGCCGTCAACGACGCGATCACCAAGACCGGCTTCGACAACCGTTACGGCACCGGGCAGTCGTGCGTCCTTGCGATCGCTGACCTGCTCGACGATGCGGGCGTCTCCGTCCGCGACCAACCGGCGCTGGTGATCGGTTACGGCCCCGTGGGTGAGGGCGTCGCCGCACACCTGCGCGCGCTCGGCACCGTCGTGCGGGTCGCCGAGCGCGACCCCGTGCGCGCACTCCTGGCCGCCCACGACGGCTTCGAGGTGGTGGGGGCCGATGCGCACTCGGCCGAGGGCGCTCTCGTGGTCTCGGCGACGGGCTGGCCGGGCACCATCACTGCCGCGATGATCGCGAGCGCCGCCTCCGTCGCCGTGGCAGGCGGGGTGCCTGGCGAGATCGACCTCGACGAACTGCTCACATCCGGCGAGAGCCTTGAGCCCGTCGCCACGAGCGTCGAGCGCCTGAGCGGCTCCGGCACGCTCGTGCTCGACCGCGGCGGCTGCATCAACGTCACTGCCGCCGAGGGCAACCCCATCGAGATCATGGACTTGTCGTTCGCCACGCAACTCGCGGCCGTCCGCGAACTCGTCACCGGCCACGGACCCACGGGCAGGCGCGGGCCAGGCGTTCACGCCCTGAGCCACGCGGCCGTCGACCACGTGGGCGCCGTCGCCGCACGCGAGCGCGGCGTGCCCGTCACCGCGGGCGAGCGCGCCTCGGCCACCTCGGCGGGCGATTGGCGCTCGCCCCGCTACCGCATCGGCCCCCAGGACGAGACCACCCAGCACCACCCAGGAGCTTCATGACCGGCTACCCCGTCACCCTGTACTCGGCAGACCTCGTGCTGCCCATCACCGCGCCTCCCATCCTCGACGGCGCGATCGCCGTGCGCGGCGAGCGCATTTTGCACGTGGGCGAACGCGCGTGGGTGGAGCGTTCGCTCGCCGAACGTGGCGTGCCCGTCACCCACGTGCGCTGGCCTGGCGTCCTCACGCCAGGGCTGGTCAACGCCCACACCCACCTGCAGTACACGGGGATGGCAGAGGTCGCGCAGCGCACCTACCAGGGATTTGACGACTGGATCACGGGCTTCAACCCCGTATACGAGCGCGGCCACGACTGGGGAGCCGATGCCGCGGCAGGGGCCGCGATGCTCGTCGCCACCGGCACCACCGCCGCGGCAGACATCGTCACCGACCCCGAGGCCGCCCACGCCCTCCACGACGCAGGCCTGCAGGGCATCGCGTACTGGGAGGTCATGGACTGGACCAACGACGAGTGGTCCAAGCGTGGCCGCGCCGAGGTCGAGGCCGCCCTGGACTCGCTGCCCGACCGACCCGGCACCGGGCTGAGCCCCCACGCGCCGTATTCGCTCGAGATTGTGCCGCTGCTCGAGATCCCCGACATCGTGCGCGAACGCGGCCGGCGCCTTCACATTCACCTGGGCGAGTCGGGAATCGAGCGCGAGTTCGCGCACGACGCCGCCGAGCCGTGGCAGTCGCAGGGCCTGGGCAGCCTCATCGAGTTGCGCCAGGCGGGATTTGGCACCTCCGCCACGGACTACGTCGACCACCTGGGCGTTCTAGGCCCCGACTGCCATGTGGCGCACGGCGTCTACATGTCCGAGCGCGACCGCGCGATCCTGCGTGCGCGCGGCACCACAGTGGCGCTGTGCCCCCGCTCGAACGAGGTGATCGGGCTCGACGCCCCGCCCGTCGCGGCCTACCTGCGCGAGGGCTCGCCCATCGCGATCGGCACCGACTCGTTGTCCTCGTCCCCCTCCCTCGACCTCATGGGAGAGGTCAAGGAACTCATGCGGGTCGCGCGCGGGCAGGGTTATTCGGGCGACGACCTCGCCGAACGGCTGCTGCGCGCCGCAACCCTGGGCGGCGCCCACGCCATGGGCATCGACGAGGGCGCCCACCGCACGGGCTATTTGGCCGTCGGCGCCAGGGCCGACCTTGCGTTCTTCGACGTGCCCGTCACGACCGCGGACGAGACCCTCACCGTGCTCGCCGAGTCCGGTGACGGCCGTTGCGCCGCGACCGTGATCGGCGGACGCGTGCGTCACGCCACCGCTGCCTTCGTGGACGCGGGAGGGGCGGCGGCCATCCCGCCCGGCCCGCGCATCGGCCCTCCCTTCCCCGCTGCCCGTGCCCAGGAGGCCTGACATGACCACCCCCGCGACCGCATCGGCCCTGGACCTTGCCCCCCACCCCGAGGGCGGCTGGTTCCGCCGGACCTACACGTCCCCCATCCCCGTCGACACCGACGGCGGCAAGCGCCCAGCGCTGACGGTCATCCACTATCTCCTCACGCCGGGCGAGAGCTCCGCGTGGCACGTCGTGAGCTCCGACGAGATGTGGCTGTGGCACGGGCCAGGCACGCTCGAACTGCGCCTGGGTGGCGACGGCGAGAGACCCGCCGATACGGCCGATGCGCGGGTGGTGGTGCTCGGTCCCGTCGCCTCGGGTGCGGCGGCACAGGTCCTGGTGCCGGCCGGCGTCTGGCAGTCCGCCACACTCGCAAGCGACGAGGAGTGCCTGGTCAGCTGCGTGGTATCCCCCGGCTTCGACTTCGCCGACTGGCGGCTGGCGGGCGCAGACGGGACCGCAGGCTCAAGTCATCCCTCCACCGCCGAGTAGGATGCGCACGTACCGCGAGCGATCAGCGTCGATCACGCTCCACACGCACACCCATGGAGAAATGATGATCACCACTTCACTGCGCCGCGCCACCGTCGCGGCTGTTGCCCTGTCGACTCTCGCGCTCGCGGGCTGCTCCGGTACCTCCGACGAGGACCCCACGCCCGCCGCGACCGGCACTCCCGAGACCACGTCCACCGACGTCGCGCTCGAGACCGTGGTCGAGGGCAAGCTCACCATCGCCACCGGCGAGCCCGCCTACGAGCCCTGGGTGATCGGCGACGACCCCACCACTGGTGAGGGCTTCGAGGCAGCCGTGGCCTACGCCGTTGCCGAGGAGCTTGGCTACGACGCCGCGGACGTGGTGTGGACCCGTACCACCTTCGACACCGCGATCGCCCCTGGCGCCAAGGACTGGGACCTCAACCTCCAGCAGTTCTCCATCACCGACGAGCGCAAGCAGGCCGTCGACTTCTCCTCCTCGTACTACACGACCGCGCAGGCGATCGTCTCGGTCGAGGGCAACGCCGCGGCCGAGGCCGGCTCGCTGGCAGACCTGACCGACTCCGTGGTGGGCGTCGCCGTGGGCACCACCTCCTACACCGCGGCCGTCGAGGCGCTCGGTGAGGACAACGTCCAGGTCTTCAACAACGTGGGCGACGTCGTGGGCGCGCTCAACGCTGGCCAGATCGACGCCTTCGTGACCGACCTGCCCGGCGCGTTCTACTCCGCGGCCGTCGAGGTCGACAACGGCGTGATCGTGGGCCAGTTCGCTGGCGCCGAGGGCGACGAGTTCGGCATTGTGCTTCCCAAGGGCTCGGCCAACACCGCTGCAGTGACCGAGGCCGTTGACACGCTGCGCGAGGACGGCACCCTCGCCGCGCTCGAGACCGAGTGGCTCTCCGAGGCCGTCGACGTGCCCGTCCTCGACTAAGGACTGCTGATGACGACAGGCGGGGCGCCCCAGATCACGTGGCAACCCAGTGCTCTCGAGCTCGACCGCCGGGCCCACCGGCGCCGGGCCTCGGGGCGCTCCGTCCTGATCGCGCTGGTGTCCACGGTGGTATTCGCCGCCGTGGTCGGCACGCTCGTGCTCAACTCCCCGGGCTGGGAGTCCGTCCAGCAAACCTTCTTCAACCCTCAGGTCGCCAAGGACTCGTTCCCGCGCATTCTCGAGGGGCTGTGGCTCAACATCCGGGTGCTGTTCTTCGCGACCATCGCCGTGGCGGTGGTAGGAACCCTGCTCGCGGTCCTGCGCTCGTTGCGTGGACCCGTGTGGTTCCCGCTGCGCATGTTTGCCACCGCCTACACCGACCTGTTTCGCGGCCTGCCGGTCCTGATTGTGCTGTACCTCGTGGGCTTCGGCATCCCGGCCCTCGACCCCACCCAGCGCTACCCCGCCGCCGTGCTCGGCACCATCGGCATCTCGCTGTGCTACTCCGCGTACGTCGCTGAGGTGCTGCGTGCAGGCATGGAGGCCGTGCACCCCTCGCAGCGCATCGCCGCGCGGTCGTTGGGGCTCTCGCATGCCAAGACGCTGCGCCTCGTGGTCATCCCCCAGGGACTGCGCAAGGTCGTTCCGGCGCTCATGAACGACTTTGTGTCCATGCAAAAGGACGTGGGCCTGATCTCCGTGCTGGGCGCCGTCGACGCGATCCGCGCCGCGCAGATTGTCCAGGCGACCACCTACAACTTCACGCCCTACGTGGTGGCCGGCCTGTTGTTCGTGGCCCTGAGCTTCCCGATGATCCGCCTGACCGACTACGTGTCGGCCCGCATGGCCAAGCGCGAGCAGATGGGAGGAACGGTGTGACCGGCTCTCCCGTCCTGGCCCTTCACGACGTCCACAAGTTCTTTGGCGACAACCACGTCCTCAAGGGAGTCGACCTGAGCGTCGACGCCCACGAGGTCGTCGTGCTCATCGGCGCCTCGGGCTCCGGCAAATCCACGCTCATGCGCACCATCAACCTCATTGAGCGGGTCGACGACGGCACCATCAGCCTCTCGGGCGACGACATCACGGATGTGCGCGTGGACGTCGACCGGGTGCGCTCTCGCATTGGTGTCGTGTTCCAGCACTTCAACCTCTTCCCCCACATGTCGGTGATCGACAACGTCACCCTCGCGGCACGCCAGGTGCACAAGATCCCCACGGCCGATGCGCGAGCCCGTGGCGAGCAATTGCTCGCTCGGTTTGGGCTTGAGGACAAGGTGGGGGCGTACCCCGATCAGCTCTCGGGCGGCCAGCAACAGCGCGTTGCGATTGTGCGCGCGATCCTGACCGACCCCGAGTTGCTGTTGCTCGACGAGATCACCTCAGCCCTCGACCCCATGCTCGTGGGCGAAGTCTTGGACCTGGTGCGCTCGCTCAAGGAGGGTGGCTCGACCATCCTCATGGCTACCCACGAGATGCACTTCGCTCGCTCCGTCGCCGACCGCGTGGTGTTCATGCACCAAGGTCGCATCCTCGAGCAGGGCACCCCCGAGCAGATCTTCGGCTCCCCTCAGGAAGCTGCTACCCAGGAGTTCCTTGCTCGCGTGATGCAGCGGTAGCCAGCCAGTGCATCGGCCCTGCTAGTGCTCGTCCTCCCGGTAATGGTGGACAACCTCGTCGAGCTGGATCTCGTGCGTGAGCGTGGTCTCCTCGTTCACGGTGGCGGGCAGCGAGGGCGTGATGACCGTGCCGTCCGCGCGCACCGTGCCGTGGTACTTGGTGGGGTCGGGCGCGCCTGGAATGCGCTCGCCCTGGCCGTCGAGAGGCACCGTCAGCGGCGCCAGTTGCGTGAGCGAGAAGCGCTCGCCACGCACCTGCACCGACAGTCCGGGGCCCTCCTCGATAGTGAAGGAGATCTCCTCTTGACGCACCGTCACCCGCACACGGGTGCCGCGCTGGGACAGGCGGAAGGTCAGCGAGTCCCAGTCCTCGGGAAGGCGGGGGTCAAAGCACAGCACCTCGCCCTGGTCGCGCAGGCCACCGAAGCCGTGGACGAGCGCAGCCCAGACTCCGCCGGTCGAGGCCACATGCACACCGTCAGAGGCATTCGAGTGAAGGTCGCCTAGGTCGACGTAAAGGCCGTCCCAGAAGTAGCGCAGCGCGAGCTCGTGATAGCCCACCTCTGCGGCGACAATCGACTGCACCACACCCGACAGCGTCGAGTCTCCCGTGGTGATCGGGTCGTAGTACTCGAAATCGGCCTTCTTCTGGTCGAGCGTGAAGTCGTCGCCCTGGAGGAACATGGCGAGCACCACATCGGCCTGCTTGAGCACCTGGAAGCGATAGATCACCAGCGGGTGGAAGTGCAGCAGCAGCGGGCGCTTCTCCGCGGGAGTGTTGGCGAGGTCCCACACCTCGCGCTCGTTGAACAGGGCGTCCTGGGGGTGGATGCCCAACTGCTCGTCCCACAGGATCGCCATGCCGTCGGCGGCCCGCTCCCACTCCTCGATTTCGCTTTCGGTGACCTGCAGCCTCGAGATGAGCCTGGCGTGCTGCTCAGGCCAACGGTCCTGGAGTTTGCGCACATTCTGCGCGGCACACCGCAGATTGAAGCGCGCCATCACGTTCGTGTAGAGGTTGTCGTTGACCACCGTCGTGTACTCGTCGGGGCCGGTCACGCCGTGGATGCGGAACGACTCTCCCTTGCCCGGCACGGTGCGCCAAAAGCCCAGGTCGGCCCACATGCGTGCGGTCTGCACGAGGATGTCGATGCCCTCGCGGGCGAGGAAGTCGTCGTCACCGGTGGCACGCACATACTTGTCGATCGCAAAGGAGATGTCCGCGTCGATGTGATACTGCGCGGTGCCGGCCGCGTAATAGGCCGACGCCTCTTCGCCGTTGATGGTGCGCCACGGGAACAACGCGCCGTTTTGCGCCATCTCAGCCGCGCGACGCTCTGCCGCGCCCAGCATTCGGTAGCGATACCGCAACGCGTTGCGCGCGATCACGGGGGACGTGTAAATGAAGAACGGCAGCGCGTAGATCTCGGAGTCCCAGAAGTAGTGGCCTCCGTAACCAGAGCCGGTGACACCCTTCGCGGCGATGCCGTGCCCGTCACCACGCGCCGCTGCCTGCGCGAGCTGGAACAGGTTCCACCGCACGGCCTGTTGGATCGCGTCGTTGCCGCCAATCTCGACGTCGGAGCGCTCCCAGAAGTCCGCGAGCCACTGGCGCTGGTCCGCGAACTGTGTGTCCAAGCCCTCTGCGCGCACCCGGTCAAGGGTGCGGTTGCAACGGTCGGCAAGCTCTCTCGCAGGCACCGCGCGCGAGGTGTGATAGCTCACGACCTTGGTGAGGGTAAAGGTCTGGCCGGGCTTGGCGCGGGCTCGGAACACGTGCTTGGCGTAGTCCTGCTCCACCTCCTCGACCCGGTCGTAGTCGTCCTCGAAGTCGACCCAGTGCTCCATCGCGGTCGCGAGCGTCATGCCCGACGTCGCGCACTGGTAGCCCAGGACGATCCGGTCGCCCTCGGCGTGCTGGAGGCGCGGCTCGAGCACGCGCTTCTCCATCCGCTCCGCCTTACGCGGGTCGGCGATCACGTCAGGAGAGGGGTTGGCACGGTACTCGTCCAGGCCCGCCTGGCGATTGAGCATCTGCGACGAGATGGCGATGGGCGCCTCCTCGTCGAGCAGCGTCACCTCAAACGTCATCACGGCCAGGTGGCGCTGGGCGAACGACACCATGCGGGTCGAGCGCACCCGCACTCGATTACCCGAGGGCGTGCGCCAAATCAGATCGCGCGACAGCACGCCGTCGCGCATGTCGAGCACCCGCGAATAGCTCACCAGGTCGGCGATCGACAACAGCAGCGGCTCGTCGTTGACGTACAGCCGGATGATCTTGGGGTCGGGCACGTTGACGATGGTCTGGCCCGTGCGCGCGAAGCCGTATGCCTCTTCGGCGTGCAGAATCTTCCACGTCTCGTGGAAGCCGTTGATAAACGTGCCGTGCGCGTGGGCGTCGTGCCCGTCCTCGACGTTGCCGCGTAGTCCCAGGTAACCGTTACCTACGGCGAACAGGGTCTCGGTGACACCCAGGTCTGCCTTGGAGAACTCCGTCTCCACCAGGCGCCACGGATCGACGGGGAACCGCAAACGGTCAAGGTAGTCGGGGGCGCTCGTGTCGCTCTGGTCGCGCTTGGCTGCTTTCACGGGGCAATCAGCTCCTCAAGGTCGGTCACCACCACGTCTGCACCCCCCGCGAGCAGCGCTGCCGCGCCCGCTCCCCTATCAACGCCCACCACCAAGCCGAAGTCCCCCGCGGCCCCGGCTGCCACACCGGACAGCGCGTCTTCGATCACCACGGCATCGTCGCTCTCGACGCCCAGTAGTTGGGCGGCGAGCTCGAACATGTCGGGGGCCGGCTTGCCGCGGATGCCCTCCGTCGCCACCACCGAGCCATCGACCACGACCTCGAAGCGGTCAGCGAGGCCTGCGGCCTTGAGCACCTCGGGGGCGTTGCGGGAACTCGACACCACTGCCATCGGCACGTCGAGCGACTCGAGGTGATCGATGAGCCGCACGGAGCCCGTGTACGGGTCCACGCCCTCGTCGCGCAAGATCGCCGCAAATGCGTCGTTCTTGGTATTGCCAATCCCGCACACCGTCTCCGTGCCAGCGGGGTCCGTGAGGTCGCCCTCGGGCAACACCACGCCGCGAGAGGCCAGGCACGCACGCACGCCGTCGTAGCGTGCCTTGCCGTCGACGTACGCGAAATAGTCGTCGTCGGTATACGCGGGGGTGATGCCATGCGCCGCGAAGTAGTCGGTGAACATCCGGTGCCAGGCCTTCATGTGGACCTCGGCCGTCGGCGTCAGCACACCGTCCAGATCGAACAGCGCAGCGCCGTAACGCCGGTGATCGCTCTGGGGAATCTCCCAGGCATTGTCGGTGGTGGTCACGCGTCCTCCCTCGTGCATTCGCCGTGGTTCGACGCAGGCGCAACGGCGGCCCGCACCAGTACTTTCGATAGTAGTGACGCGCGAGGGGGGTGTGTCCATTCCAACGCCCCAGCAGCGCCGATGCACTCTGGCCTTAAGTGACGTCGCTCAGCTCTTCGAGTGGAAGCGCTGCTGGGCGGCCTCGAGGCCGTCGCTCAGCACAGCCTCGACAGCATCGGCCGCATCGTCGATGAGGAAGGGAAGCTCCTTGCGCTCGGTCGACGAGAACGGCTTGAGTACGAAGGCTGCGGCATCCATGCGGCCGGGCGGGCGGCCGATGCCCACCCGGATGCGGACGTAGTCCGGTGTCGCCAGGGCCTTGGAGACGTCTTTGAGGCCGTTGTGGCCGCCCGAGCCACCGCCCCTCTTGAGGCGCACCTGGCCAAACGGGATATCGAGTTCGTCGTGGATGACGATCACGGATGCAGGCTCGACCGAGTGGTACTTCGCGAGCGCGCTTACGGGCCCTCCGGACACGTTCATGTACGACATGGGAGCACCGAGCACGACGGGCTGGCCCGCGAGTCGCACGGTGGCGGCGCGGGTGCGGGTCCTCTTGTGCACGGACAGGGCGCCGCCGCCGCGAGAGGCGAGTTCGTCGAGCACCATCTGGCCCACGTTGTGACGTGTGAGGGCGTACTCCTCGCCCGGGTTGCCCAGCCCGATCACCAGCGCGCTCATGGTCTCCTGCTCTTCTGCGGTTCCACGACGAAGCGCCCGCCACCAGGGGTGACGGGCGCTTCGCATGAGAGAGATCTTAAGCCTCGTCGCCCTCGGCAGCCGCGGCGGCCTCCTCGGCCTCGTCCTCGGCGGCCTCGTCCTCGGCAGCGCCACGGGGCACGGTCACGTGGACCACGAGCAGCTCGCCGTCAACGGCAAGCTCGACGCCCTTGGGCAGCTCGACGTCGGCAGCGGTGATCTTGGCGCCCTCTTCGAGGCCCTCGATCGAGACCACGAAGGACTCGGGCAGAGCGGTCGCCTCGGCGAGCACCTGGAGCGTCGCGTTCTCGAGCACGTGGATGGCACCGGGGGCAACCTCACCCTCGAGGTGCACGGGCACGTCGACGGTGATCTTCTCACCCTTCTTGACCGTCAGCAGGTCCACGTGGACGATGATCGGCTTGATGGGGTGGCGCTGGACGTCCTTGGCAACCGCGAGCTGCTTGTCACCGTCGATGTCGATGGTGAGCAGGGCGTTGGGGTGCTTGAGCGCCATCATGGTCTCGTGGCCGGGCAGCACCACGTGCTTGGGCTCTTCGCCGTGGCCGTAGATGACGGCGGGGATGCCGGCTGCGGCGCGGATGCGGCGGGCGTAGCCCTTGCCGAACTCGGTACGGACCTGGGCGGTCAGCGTCAGCTTGTCAGACATGTGAATCTCCTCGGAATCGGTCAGATGGCCACGGCAAGGCAGGCGTGTTGCGCATCTGCCGCGTCGATCACGGAGCGCCCAGTGGGCCTCCCTCGCCGAGGAACCGGACCATCATACCGGAAAGCCGAGCGTGGCGCATCGGCCCTCCCCTGCCCTCCTTGCCCGGTCCTCCTTGCCCGGTCCTCCCCAGCCCCCTTGCCCGGTCCTCCCCTGTTGATACCCGTCTCGACGGGATCGGGGCGCGCGGGGCGCGCCTGATACCCGTCTCGACGGCGGCGCGGCAACTCGACCGTCACGCGCACTCGTACACACGCTGCGCGGCGTAGGCGTCGATCGCGACCACCCACTGCCCGTCCGCGCGCTGCCACGTCATCACGGAGCGCGCCTCCAGAAACGCCTCGTAAGTGGCGTAGGGGAACTGCTCCATCTCGAGGCCCTGGACGTCCTCTGGGTTGCCCCGCATGGCATCGAAGACCGCACGCGCCACCTCATTGCCGCCGTCGCGCGGCAGGTAGACCGTCTGCCCCGCCACCGTCGACCCTGCCGCCACCCAGCCGGTGGGGTCGTGACGGGTATCAAGTGTCTCGGCGGCACCAAAGCAGGTGCGTGTCGCGGGCAGGAGTCCATACTCCTGCTCAGACGATGACGCCCCTTCCGGAGCGGGATGGGTCCACGTATCCCGACCGTCGTCCCACGCGACCGCGCCCGCGCCGTACGCATCAGCGAGAGCCCACGGAAGGTCGATCTCGCCGCCAAAGGGCGTCACGATCCGATAGCGCGCATCGGTCAGGCCCTCGACCCAGCCGTCGATCCTGTCCTCGACCAACACACTGTCGCCAAGCGTGGCCAGTTCGCGCCGCTCGCCCATGCCGAGGAAGTCGCGGTCGTCCACGGTCAGCTCGATGCCTGGAGCGGCCACCAACGCGCCCGCGTACTCGTGGGCGTATGCGGTCCTCTGGCCGTACCCCTGAGGCGTGGCCGTCTGGACCGTGAGCCCCTCGGCCGTGGTCACCGAGTTGGGATAGCTCAACGAATCCACGTGCACGGTCCCGTCCTCGGCGAGGCCCTCCGTGTCGTCGGCGACGATGCAGGTGTCATCACTTTGGGAACTGGGACACGTCAGGAGGCGCACCTCGCCATCGCGCATGAGCAAGAGGTGCTCGACCGGGTAGCCCCCGGAGAAGTACTGGAACTCCGGCCACACCGTCGCGACGATCTCCCACGTTCCGACGCTGCCAATGTCGTAATACTGCAACTGCTCGCTACCACTGCCGCCGACCAGCCCGAGCGCCCCCAGCGCGACTGGCGCATGCCAGGTCTCGCCCGTCGTGGGTGACACCACTCGCTCGAGCCACTGCGCATCGTCCCCCATGGCCGATGCGGGTGCTGGCGTGCCCTCTCCCGTCGAGTTCGTGGGGGTGGGGCTGGGGGACGAGGAGGCAGTGGCGGCGGGCGTGGGGTCTTGCGTAGGCGACGGCCCGGGCATGGCAGGTTCGGGTTGGAGCGTGCCGTAGCCGACCCACGCCAGGGCGCCGATCGCGACGGCTGCGACGGCGCCGCCGGCCCCCGCGAGCACCGCGCGTGTGCGGCGACGCCCGCGAACGGCACCCTTGGCAGAGTCGACATCGAACTCCGCAGCGCCGGCCTTGGCTGCGGCGAGGGCGCGCTCGCGCTCCCGCAGGACATCTCCCAGATCGTTCATCGCGACTCTCCCTTCGCGGCGTGCACGGTGGTGGTCTCGGGTTGCGCTGAGGTGGTGCCCAGCGCATCGTTCATGAGCGCCAGTCCGTCGGAGGTGTAGCGCTTGACGGCACCCTCGGACAGCCCCATCACGTGTGCGGTTTCGCGTACGGACAGTCCCTCGAGGTGACGCAACACGACGCACGTGCGCACTCGCGCAGGGAGCGCCGCGAGGGCGGCATCCACAGCGTCGTTGGTCGCTATCCGGTCCGCGTGATCGGGAACCGCCTGCGGAACACTGGCCTGCCGATCTCGCTCACGGGCACGTCCGGCCTTGCGCATGTGGTCCACGTGTTTGGTCGCGATGGCCCGTCGCACGTAATGCTCTGCCTGCACGACATCGGTGAATCCGCGCCGCTTGGAAAAGGTCGCGATGACAGCCTCTTGGACCAAGTCCTCAGCAACGCTGGCGCCTGCAAGCATGGTCGCGAAAGCCACGAGCCGACCCCGGCGCACACCTGCCAGCTCGTCCAGCATCGGCTCCCACTGTTGCCCCATGACCGTCCCCTCTGTCGCTTGTCACCCTTGAGACGCTACCGACAGCCCATCGGTTGGGTCGCCAGCGGTCCTCATGGGTATCAGGCACGCGCCGATGTGCTCGATCACGTCCTGACGGGTATCAACCGGGGGACGGTGGCGCGGGAGGTGGGGGCTCAGGGCTCAGGGCTCAGGGCTCCGGGAACCAGCGGTGCAGCGCCGCAGCAAAACGCTGCTCAAAGAGGGTGTCGTCGTGACGCCCCCGCAGCCACGCACTGAAACTGCCTCCCGCGACCGCGTCGATCAGTTCGCGGCATTCGTCGGGCTCGGTGACGGCGCTCACGAGCATCTCCTCTGCCTCGATCATGTTGCGGTACAGGAACGGATACTCGTCGGGCAGGAGTTCCCTAGCCCATGAGCGGTCGGGGAACACCCCCACCGCGCCAGCGACCAGGGCCTCGACGTACTCGAGTCCGTACGACTCGTCGCGAGCCGTCGCCAAGAAGGCCGTGGTGCGCGCGAGCCGGTAGTAGTAGTCCTCGCGGGTGGCCGTCAGCGGCCCCACCCACGCCCACTCGCGCCTCGACAGGCGGATGGCCTGCTCGGAGATGAGGTGCGACTCCTCGAGCCGCATCTCCACCCGGATTGGCACCCGCTTGCGCACCCGCTCGACGATGTCGAGGAACACCTCCGGCTGTTTGCGCTCCGACAATCGAATCGCCGGGTAGAGCACCACCGGATCGCCCGTGCTCTCGCGCGGCTGGACGTGCGACAGGCGAATGCCAAGGTTGGCCCATTCGATGCGTGCGGTCTCCGCGAGGGGCGAGACCGTGTCACGCATGACAATCTCGCGAATCTCCGTGGCGGTCCGGTGCGAGTTCGCGAACGTGGGAAACAGCGCACACGACAGCGCGAGCGAGGCTCGCTGAACCCTGTGCGTGTACTGCGACGTGTTCCACCACACGAAGTTCATGACCTTGGGCTCAGCACCACCGGCGGCGAGCGTGCGCCACACTGCCGGCGAGTTGATGACGTCCATGTTGATCACGACGGTGCGGGCCGGATCAATCAGCTCGAGCGGCACGACGTCGAACCGATCCGCGCGCTGAGCCCGTGGCCCGACAATCGCGGCCCCAGGAAAGAGCCGCTGGAGTCGGCGGACCAGCGTGGCACCCGCGTCGTGCCCCGCGATCCTGCCATCGACAACGCTCACGCCGTCGCACAGGATCGCGAGGTCACGCATCACTCAGCCTCGACGAGCGTGGCGTCGCGGTCAGCGGCAGGTGAGGGCGCATCGGCCGTATTGACGGGCGAGGCGTCCGGGTCGTCCTCCTCCGTGAGCGAGGCGCGAATGCGCATGCCGTAGAAGGAACGGTGCACAAAGAAGCACGAGACCAGGAAGAACGCCGCCGCGAGCCAGTGCACCAATGCCGCGCTGCCCTGCTCGGTGAGCCCGACCGCAAGCTCGACCGCGAGCAGCCCGAACAGCGTCGTGAACTTGATGACAGGGTTGAGCGCGACCGACGACGTGTCCTTGTAGGGGTCGCCGACGGTGTCGCCCACGATGGTGGCCTCGTGCAGCGGGGTGTTCTTGGCGTGCAGGTCCACCTCGACGATCTTCTTGGCGTTGTCCCAGGCACCGCCCGCGTTGGCCATGAAGATCGCCTGGTACAGGCCGAACAGCGCGATCGAGATCAGGTAGCCGATAAAGAAGTACGGCTCCACGAAGGCGAACGCGAGGGTCGCGAAGAACACCGCGAGGAAGATGTTGAGCATGCCCTGCTGCGCGTACTGCGTGCAGATCGCGACCACCTTGCGCGAGTCTTCCGTCGAGGCCTTGGTGACCCCGTCGAGTTTGATGGTGTTCTTGATGAACTCCACCGCGCGGTACGAGCCGGTCGTGACGGCCTGGATCGAGGCGCCGGTGAACCAGTAGATGGTCGCGCCACCGGCGATGAGGCCCAGGAGGAACGGCGGGTGGATCAGCGACAGGTTCTCGATGCCGGTGGTCAGCCCCTCGGTGAGCGAAATGATGATCGAGAAGATCATGGTGGTCGCACCCACCACGGCCGTGCCGATCAGCACCGGCTTGGCGGTGGCCTTAAAGGTGTTGCCGGCGCCGTCGTTCTCCTCGAGCATGCGCTTGGCACGCTCCCATTCGGGGGCGAAACCAAACTCGTCGCGCAGCTCGGCATCGATGTCCTCGATGTCCTCGATCACGGACAGTTCGTAGACACTCTGGGCGTTGTCGGTGACCGGGCCATAGGAGTCGACGGCGATGGTCACCGGCCCCATGCCCAGGAACCCGAACGCCACCAAACCGAACGCGAATACGGCCGGGGCGAGCATGATGTCCTCGAGTCCCAGGCCGGAGATCAGATACGCCGCGCCCATGAGGGCCACGATTGCCATCCCCAACCAGTAACCCGAGAAGTTGCCCGCCACGAGGCCGGACAGGATGTTGAGCGACGGGCCGCCTTCGCGAGAACTCTTGACGACCTCGCGTACGTGCCGGCTCGACGTCGAGGTGAATACCTTGACCAGTTCAGGGATGAGCGCACCGGCGAGGGTGCCGCACGAAACGATCGTCGAGAGTTTCCACCACATCCCGTCTTGCATGTCGCCAATGACCCAGTACGCGGTCGCGTAGGTCGCGGCGATCGAGATCGCCGAAGTGAGCCACACGAGCGAGGTGAGCGGGTGCTCGAAGTCCATGCGGTCGGCCTTGGCGTAGCGCCACTTGGCCCACGCGTCGTTTGCCAAGTAGGACAGGGCCGATGCGATGAGCATCGCCGCACGCACCGCGAAGATCCACACCAGCAGCGTCGCTTGGATGGACGGGTCGTGAACGGCGAGCAGCAGGAACGTCACGAGCGCGACGCCCGTCACACCGTAGGTCTCGAAACCGTCGGCCGACGGGCCCACGGAGTCGCCAGCGTTGTCGCCCGTGCAGTCGGCGATCACGCCGGGGTTGCGGGCGTCGTCCTCCTTGATCTTGAACGCGATCTTCATGAGGTCGGAGCCGATGTCGGCGATCTTGGTGAAGATGCCGCCCGCGATACGCAGGGCAGCAGCGCCCAGGGACTCGCCGATCGCAAAACCGATGAAGCACGCGCCAGCGATGTCGCGCGGCAGGAACAGCAGGATGACCAGCATCATGAGCAGTTCGAGGCTGATGAGCACCATGCCGATGCTCATGCCCGCCTTGAGCGGGATGCGGTGCAGGGCGAGCGGCTTGCCGCGCAGCGCCGCGAAGGAGGTGCGCGAGTTCGCATAGGTGTTGACACGAATGCCGAACCACGCCACTGAGTACGAGCCCGCCATTCCGATAAGGCTGAACGCGATCACTACCGCGGTGCGGCCCCAAGAGAACCCGACGAGGACGCCGTAATACAGGATGATGACCGCCGCGATCACACCCCACAGCGCGAGCAGGAACTTGCCCTGCTGCACCAGGTAGGCCTTGGAGGTCGCGTAGATGAGCTCCGAGACCTCGCGCATGGATTCGTGCACGGGCATGCGTCGAATCTGGCGCAGCACGGCGAAACCAAAGGCGAGTCCCAGCACGGTGATCGCGAGGCCGCCCAGCAGCAGCGTGAAGCCGGACAGCCCGCCGGACGCCGTCACCCCTGACAGGTCCGGAAGTTCGAGGCTCGCCTCGCCACCATCGATGTGGCCGCCGGCGCCACAGCCGGACAGGGCCAGCGTCCCGGCTCCTGCTCCGGCGATGATGGCTGCTCGTCGCAACCACGGCCGATGCGCGGGCCGCCTTTCGGTGGACACGCTACTGCCGAACACATTCCGCCAATGGAACATCATCACCCCTGATGAGAGCCGACCTACTGTCTCTCCGGAGGCTAGGAGGGGTGGAAAACGTGTAAATGTGACCTAGGGCCCTGGCAGCGCATCGGCCGGACGCCCAGGAGCCCGGGACGTCCCGCGAAAGGCCGAAGGGCCCCCGGCGCTTGCCGGGGGCCCTTCGCACAGCGGGGGTGGGCTCAGACGCTGCCCTGGAACAGGGAGGTCACCGAGCCGTCGTCGAACACCTCGTTGATGGCGCGCGCGAGCAGCGGCGCGATCGACAGCACCGTGAGCTTGTCGAACTGCTTGTCCTCGGTGATGGGAAGCGTGTCCGTGATGACGACCTCGGAGATACCCGAGTCGCGCAGGCGCTCGACCGCGGGGCCCGACAGCAGGCCGTGCGTCGAGGCGACGATGACGTCCTTGGCGCCGTTCTCGAACAGGGCCTCAGCGGCCTGAACGATCGTGCCACCGGTGTCGATCATGTCGTCAACCAGCACGCAGGTGCGGCCCTCGACCTGACCCACGAGCTCGTGGACCTTGACCTGGTTGGGAACCGAGGGGTCGCGACGCTTGTGGATGATCGCGAGCGGGGCACCCAGGTGGTCGGACCACTGGTCGGCCAGGCGCACACGGCCCGCGTCGGGAGAGACGATGGTGAGGTTGTCGGGGGCGACACGGGTGCGCACGTACTGCGCGAGCATCGGCATGGCCCACAGGTGGTCGACCGGACCGTCAAAGAAGCCCTGGATCTGCGCGGTGTGCAGGTCGACGGACATGACACGGTCGGCGCCCGCGGTCTTGAACAGGTCCGCCATGAGGCGCGCGGAGATCGGCTCGCGGCCCTTGTGCTTCTTGTCCTGACGGGCGTAGCCGTAGCAGGGGATCACTGCAGTGATGCGCTTGGCGGAGGCACGCTTGAGGGCGTCCACCATGATCAGCTGCTCCATGATCGCCTCGTTGATGGGCGCCGCGTGGGACTGGAGCACAAACGCATCCGCTCCACGCACGGACTCACCAAAGCGCACGTACAGCTCGCCGTTGGCGAAGCTGTACGCGGTGGTCGGGAGAAGGTCGATCTCGAGTTCGGCAGCGATGGCTTCCGCTAGCTCGGGGTGTGCGCGACCGCCCGCCAACACCATTCGACGTTCGCTCGCGTGCGAGATCCCTACGCTCATGCCTCTCCCTGAGGTTGTTCGGCCGTGGCGGCCTTTGTTGCTGACGATAATGCGTCCGGCCCGTCCCCCGCCTGTTCAGCGAGGTTCGCGGCCTTGGCGGACGGGCTGCCGGCACGCCGGCGCTCGACCCATCCGTCGACGATCTGCTGCGGTGCGTTGCTCAGCGCGAGCGCCCCCGAAGGCACGTCGCGGCGGATGACAGCACCCGCACCGGTGTAGGCACCATCACCGATGGTGACGGGCGCGATCAGGCAGTTGTCCGAGCCCACACGCACGTGGTCACCCACGGTGGTGTGGCTCTTGGACACGCCGTTGTAGTTCACGAAGATGGTCGCAGCACCGATGTTGGTGTGCTCGCCGATGGTCGCGTCACCCACGTAACTCAGGTGCGGCACCTTGGAATGCGCACCGATCGAGGCGTTCTTGGCCTCGACGAAGGCGCCGATCTTGCCGTCAACACCCAGATGGGTGCCGGGGCGCAGGTAGGAGAAGGGCCCGACGGTGGCGCCCGCCTCGATGACGGCACCAGAACCGTGCGTACGGACCACCGAGGCTCCCGCGCCAACAACCACATCGGTCAGCGTCGTGTCGGGGCCCACAGTGGCCCCCGTCGCGATCTCCGTCGCGCCGCGCAACTGGGTGCCCGGTTCGATGGTGACGTCGGGCGCAAGGGAGACATCCGCGTCGATCCAGGTCGTGGCCGGGTCGGTCACCGTGACCCCTTCACGCATCCAGTGCTCCACGATGCGGTCGTTGAGGCGCTTGCCCGCTGCGGCCAACTGGACCCGGTCGTTCACTCCCTCGACTGCACTCGCGTCGGGCGCGACAAAGGCGTGCACGCGGCCGCCAAGGCCACGGGCGATCGCAACCACGTCAGTGAGATACATCTCGCCCTGAGAGTTGTGCGTGGTCAGGCCCATGAGGGACTCGCGGAGCACGGCAGCGTCGAACACGTAGATGCCCGCGTTAATCTCGCGGATGGCGCGCTGGTCCTCGCTAGCGTCGCGCTGTTCGACGATCTCGACGACCTCGCCTGTGCCCGCGTCACGAATGATGCGTCCGTACCCGGTGGGGTCGGGAACCTCAGCCGTCATCACGGTGACGGCAGCGCCCGTGGTGGCGTGCGCATCGGCCAAAGCGGCCAGCAACTCGCCGTCGACCAGCGGTACGTCGCCGCTCGTGACGACCACACCACCCGTCACCAGGGTGCCCATGACGGCGGTATCTCCCACCTCGCCATTCGCGACGCGAGCCGCGACAGCGGTGGCGTCGAGCGTGGACAGTCCGCAGAACACGGCGCGGCCCGTACCGGGGACTTCGTCCTGATCGGCCAGCAAAGCATGCGGGGCGATCTGCTCGATGTGCGCCGCCACCTTGTCGCGGTCGTGACGGACCACGACGACAATGCGCTGGGGCTCGAGCGCCGCGGCCGCATGCAGCGCGTGTCCCACGAGGGACCGGCCAGCGATGGGGTGCAGCACCTTGGGGGTGGCGGACTTCATCCGCGTGCCCGCGCCGGCGGCGAGGATCATCACGGCGGCGGGTGGCGTTCGGCTCACCGGACTCCCTTCCGTGGCCCTCAAGGGGGCGTTGAGCAGATGCGGGATCCAGTTTACCCGGGTGTGCGACCTGCCCGGTCCCGAAGGTCCCGTCCGCCCCCCAACCCAAGAAAATGGATCCATTTGACCGGGCGGGAGCGGCCCCCACGCAAGAAAATGGATCCATTTGACGGGATGGGGACGGGCTCCGCCCACAGGATTCGAACCTGTACTGCGAGGCTCCAAAGGCCTGCGTGCTGCCGTTACACCAGGGCGGAATGGGCCGGCGCGCGGGCCCGAGGGTCCAGTGTGCCAGGAATCACGGCACACTAGGGACGTGACCGATCCTCCCAGAAAGGCTCCGCGTTCCCGTATGACGGCCCGCGAGCGACGCGAACAACTCCTGTCTGTGTCGCGCGTGCTGTTCGCCGAGCGCGGCTTCGAGGGGACCTCTGTCGAGGAGATTGCCGCTCGCGCGGACGTCTCCAAACCGGTGGTCTACGAGCACTTTGGCGGCAAGGAGGGCGTCTACGCCGTCATCGTCGACCGCGAGGTGCAGTCCCTCCTGGGCTCGCTCACCGGCGCCCTGTCGGAGCGCGGCCACCCCAAGCAACTGGTCGAGCGTGCTGCATTTGCGCTGCTCGACTACATCGAGTCCTCCCCCGACGGTTTCCGCATTTTGGTGCGCGATTCGCCCGTCGCGCAGGCCACCGGGACCTTCTCATCGCTCATTGGCGACGTCGCGACCCAGGTCGAGCATCTGCTGGCCCACCAGTTCGCCAAGCGCGATCTGGACCCCTACGCCGCGCCCATCTATTCGCAAATGCTCGTGGGCATGGTGGCGCTGACAGGCCAGCATTGGGCGGAGGTGCGCGAGCCCTCGAAGGAAGAGGTCGCGGCGCATCTGGTCAACCTCGCCTGGAACGGCCTGAGCGACTTCGAGCGCGATCCCGTGCTGCCCTCCCGCGAGCCTCAGCAGGGCTAGGGCCCTATCCTGCCCTTGACCGAATTTCACGGTAAGGAGAGGGCAATGATCCAGGGATTCAAGGAGTTCATCAGCCGCGGCAACGTCGTGGACCTCGCAGTGGCGGTGGTCATCGGCACCGCGTTCACCGCGATCGTCACGGCACTCGTCGACAACATCATCAACCCGCTCATCGCGGCAATCTTCGGGGAACCGGACTTGTCCAAGGTGCTCACCATCACGCTCAACGATGGGGGCACGGCAGACACGGCAGACGACGCCATCCTGTCGTTCGGGGCCGTGCTCGACGCCGCGCTCGACTTCTTGCTGGTGGCCGCCGCGATCTACCTCCTCATCGTGATGCCACTCAACAAGCTCGCGGAGCGCCGCAAGAAGGGCGAGCCTGCCCCGGATGAGCCGGTCGCACCCACGGAGATTGAACTGCTCACGGAAATTCGTGACGCCCTGCGCGCGGAAAAGCCCTAAGCAGGCCCGATTACCACTACGTTGGTCGCTGGCGCCCGCGATGGCGTCAGCGACCAACCGAGGAGTGGCATGACCGGCGCCCCGGCCCCCGTGGCCTACGACAAGTTTCTGGTGCGCATTCGCGAGGTCGAGGTGGTGCGTTGCACGCCCGTCTCAGCGACGATGCGCCGGCTGACTTTGGGAGGCCCCGGCGCCGTGGCTTTCGAGTCGGGCATTTTCGACGAGCACGTCAAGCTCATCTTCCCCGACCCCGAGACCGGCGAACTGCGCCTACCCACCGAGAACGACGAGGGCAGCCTCGACTGGCCGCGTCCCTTCCCCACGAGCCGCGAGTACACCATCCGCGCCTACCGGCCCGAGGTCGACGAGTTCGACATCGACTTCGTGATCCACGACGGTGGACTCGCCTCTGATTGGGCTCGCGACGCGCAGCCCGGGTCGCGGCTACACGTCGCCGGCCCACCCGGTGGTTATCGGGTGAGCGACCTGTACGACTTCTACGTCGCGGTCGCCGATGAGACCTCCCTGCCTGCCCTCGCGCGGTGGCTTGAGGAGATGCCGCGCACGCACCGTGGCCATGCGGTCATCGCCGTGTCTGGGCCTCAGTCTCAGCAAGAGCTCGCAGCACCCGAGGGCGTCCAGGTCACGTGGCTGCACCACGGCGAGGGCGCTCCCACCGTGCTCCACGGCGTTCCCGACATCGTGACGATCCCCGCGGGTGCTCGCGTGTTTGCGTGGCTCGCTGGCGAGGCCGGATCGATCAAGCCGCTGCGCGCGTGGGTGCGCCAGGACCTGGGGCTGGGCAAGGAGCACTCCTCGATCACGGGCTACTGGAAGTTCGGTTCGGCCGACACCCACGAGCACCTCGACGACGACGAGGACTAAGCCAGCACCACCGCGCCAGTCGCGGGCCCCGAGGCGGTGACCACCGCATCGGCCGTGCCCGAGGCAGTCAGATGAGCCGCAATGGCGAGCGCGTGCTGGCGCGAGCGTGCCAGCGCGGCGACCGTGGGCCCGGAACCGGAGACCATCACGCCCAGCGCATCCGCCTCAAGTGCCTGTTCCATGACGGCACGCAGGTGCGGCGCCAGGCTCAGGGCGGCACCCTGCAGGTCGTTGGTGAGCGCGTCACCGAGCGCCTCGGCGTCCCCCGCACGCAGCGCGAACATCACCTCCTCGCAGATCTCGGGCGCGAGTGGTGCGCGCTCCCCCGCCACGATCATGCGATCGAACTCGCCGTAGACGGCCGCGGTGGACAGCCCCTGGGCCTGCGTGGCGAGCACCCAGTGGAACTCGCCACGCGTCATCGCTGGAGTGATCTGGTCTCCCCTGCCAAGCCCTACCGCGGTGTGGCCGTGAAGGATGAAGGGAACGTCGGCGCCCAACGTGGCGGCGATGGCGTCGAGTTGGCTCCGCGTGGCACCCACCTCCCAGGCCTCAGCACATGCGAGCAGGGTGGCCGCAGCATCGGCGCTACCGCCCGCCATGCCGCCCGCGACGGGCACGCCCTTCACGATCGCGAGATCGATGCCGTCGTCAACCCCGTACTCCGTTTGAACCGCACGCGCGGCCCGCACCGCGATGTTGGTCTCGTCGAGCGGCACGCCGTCGAGATCGACCTGCACACCGCGCGCGGCACTCACGGTCACGGTGACCTCAGCGTCCTCGCGCACGGTGGCCGTGACGGTCTCGTAGAGGTCGACGGCCTGGAAGATGGTCGCGAGCGGGTGATAGCCGTCCTCGCGCACGGGACCCACCGACAGCTGGAGGTTCACCTTGCCAGGGGCACGCACGGTGACGGAGCGGGTCATGCCCCCACTGTGTCAGAAGCGGCGGCCGCGCGGGAATTCAGGGCCTCCGCAATGCGGGCGAACTGGGTGATATCGAGCTGTTCTCCGCGGGTCAGCGGCTCGATGCCGCACGCACGCAGTGCCTCCTCAGCGGCGATGCCGGAACCCGCGAGCCCCGCGAGTGCCCCCCGCAGGCCCTTGCGACGCTGAGCAAAGGCAGCGTCGATGACGGCGAAGACCTGCTCCCGGGTCGCCGTGGTCTGCGGCTGCTCGCGTCGCTCCATGAGCACCAGCGCACTGTCCACGCGGGGCACAGGCCAGAACACCGCGCGGCCCACGTCGCCGGCTCGCCTGGTCGCCGAGTACCACGCGGCCTTGGCGGAGGGGATGCCGTAGGTGCGCGATCCAGGAGGCGCGGCAAGCCGGTCCGCGACCTCGGCCTGCACCATCACGAGCACGCGCTCGATGGAAGGGAAGGTCTCGAGCAGGTGCAGGATCACCGGCACGGACACGTTGTAGGGCAGGTTCGCGACCAGCGCCGTCGGCGGAGTGGGCAGTTCAGTGACCTTGAGGGCATCCTGGTGGATGACCGTGAGCCGCTCGCTTTCGGCCGATGCGCGGGTCGCCACCGTACTCGGCAGCGCCTGGGCGAGCAACGGATCAATTTCGACGGCCGTGACGGTAGCGCCGGTCTCGAGCAGGGCCAACGTCAGTGAACCGAGGCCAGGGCCGACCTCGACCACATGGTCGCCCTCGCCGACGCCCGCGATACGGGCGATACGGCGCACCGTGCCAGCATCGACGACGAAGTTCTGTCCCCACTTCTTGTGAGGGGCCGTCTCTAGTGACTCAGCAAGACTGCGGATGTCAGTGGGACCAAACAGGTCCGCCACTGGCCTAGTACCAACCGACGCGCTGCGAGTGGCCCCAGGCGGCACAGGGGGTGCCGTAGCGGCCGGAGATGTACGACATACCCCAGCTGATCTGCGTCGCGGGGTTGGTCGCCCAGTCGGCGCCGTGCGAAGCCATCTTCGAACCGGGCAACGACTGCGGGATACCGTGGGCGCCGGACGAGCTGTTGTGGGCAGCCGAGTTCCAGCCGGATTCCTTGGTCCACAGCGCGTTCAGGCACTGCCACTCCGAGCCGGTCCAGCCCTTGATGTTGGCGGCCATCTGCTTGCCCAGCGCGCGGTTGGCGCCGGAGTCGGAGGTCTTGGGGATGCTCAGGGCACCAACGGAGACGACCTCGTCGACGGGCTCGTCGACCACGACGCGGATGCCCGCCTCGCGCTCGACTTCCACGCCGTCCTTCAGGGTCACGGTGTAGCTGACCAGAGCGGTGCCGTCTTCGCCTTCGACGACGACCTCGTCGGTGCCCTCCATCGCGGAGTAGTCCTTCTGCTCGACCGAGTCGTGAGCGATGGGCTCTTCCTCGGTCCGCGTGACGACTTCGAGGTCAGAGGCCCCGGCGGACACGGGCGCGACTTCCTGGGCCACCGCAAGCTCGGTGGAGGTGTCCTCCCGGTCCTGCGCGAAGGCGTTGACTCCCACGGAAGCGAAGGATCCAAAGGCGAACGCGCTCAGCGCGATCGACCCCGCGACAGCGCGAGTGCTGCGCTTGCGCGAGGTGGTGCGTTCACGCACGTCCCTGCGGCCACCGGGGGAGGCGGCCCTGCGTCGATAGCTCACTCGGTCAGGTCCTTTCTCCGGGACGCCAAGGCGCCCGTAACCGAACTGTTATCTCACAGGTCGGGAGCAAAACGCCAGTCCGGACTCTCCCCGCGAGAGCCCATGTCGACCTTCTCAGGCGATCTACCAGGGACCATACAGGTCGTGCGAGGTGTTCCACACCTGGGTGCAAAACTGCTCGAGATCCACGCCCTGGACCCTCGCCACCTCGCGTGCGGTGTGCGCGGCTTGCGCGGGCGAGTTGGGGGCACCCCGGTGCGGATGCGGCGTCAGGAACGGCGAGTCCGTCTCGATCAGGGTGAGCGAGGGGGGCGTCACCGCCGCCGCCGCACGCAAGTGATTCGCGTTCCTAAAGGTCACCGTGCCGGCGAAACTCAGGTACCAGCCCTGCTCGGCGCACACCCGCGCCATCGCCGCGTCACCCGAGTAGCAGTGGAACACCGTGACCTGGGGGGCGCCGTCGCGCATGAGAACGTCGATCACCTCGGCGTGCGCATCGCGGTCGTGGATCTGCAGCGGCAGGCCCAGCTCCTTGGCCAGCGCGATGTGATCGCGGAAGGCCCGCACCTGGGCGTCGTGACCCTCCGGTCCCGTGCGGAAGAAGTCGAGACCGGTCTCCCCGACCACGCGCATGCGGTCGCCGCGCGCGAGCGTGGCGATTTCGGCGAAGGCCTCGTCGTACTGGCCCGCGGCAGCAAGTCGAGCCGCGTCGTTGGGGTGAAGCGCCACCCCGCCGAGCATCGAAGGGAAGCGAGCCACCGCATCGGCCGTCCATCGGGCCGACTCAAGGTCGCACCCGATCTGGACCACCCGGGTGACCCCCGCATTGGCCGCCTGCTCGAGCCGTGTCTCAACGGACAGCGGCTCGTCGCCGGCGGGGTACTCGAGGTGACAGTGATTGTCGACCATGGGCGCGGGAAGTGCCTGCGGAATCGAAGGCCACTCACCCGAGCGACTCGATCGAGAGCGCGCCGAACTCACTCGTCGCCGGAGCGCATGCGCTCGAGCTCCGCCTCCACGATGTCGTCATCCAGCTTGGTGAAGATGGGCGAGGGCTGCGCCACGCGCGTGCCAGGCACCACCTCGCGGCGGTGCCACGTGCCGTGCGCGGACGAGTAGTCGCCCTGGATGACCGGGTAGTGACGGTCGGGCAGGTCGAGGTCTTCGACCTCGTTCATCACCGGCATGGGCGCGAACACGCCCTCACCGCCGAGTGCCTCGTGCACCTTCTGCGACGAATGCGGCAGGAACGGCGCGAGCATGGTGTTGGCGTCCGTCACGAGTTGTGCGGCGACGCCGAGCACGGTCTTCATGCGCTCGGGGTCTTGCGTTTTGAGCTTCCACGGCGCGGTGTCCGCCAGGTACTTGTTGGCCTCACCCACCACGCGCATGGCCTCGGAGATCGCGGCACGCTGACGCTGCCCGCGGATCAGGTCGCCCACGGCTGCGAAGCCGGCCTCGGAGCCAGCGAGCGCGGCACGGTCCACGTCCTGCAGGTCCGTCATCGCAGGGATCGAGCCCACATTCTTGTGCAGCAGCGAGGCCGTGCGGTTGACCAGGTTGCCCCAACCGGCGACCAACTCGTCGTTGGTACGGCGCTTGAACTCGGACCACGTGAAGTCGGCGTCCGAGCTCTCGGGGCCCGCCACCGCGATGAAGTACCGCAGCGCGTCGGGCTGGTAGCGGCTGAGCATGTCGCGCACGTAGATGACGTGGCCGCGGCTCGAGGAGAACTTGCTGGATTCCATGGTGAGGAACTCGCTCGAGACCACCTCGGTGGGCAGTTGCAGGTCGCCAAACTCCGACAGGTTGCCGCCCTTGGTACCGCGACCGTTGGCGGCGAGCAGTTCGCCGGGCCAGATCTGCGAGTGGAAGGTGATGTTGTCCTTGCCCATGAAGTAGTACGACAGCGCGTCGGGGTCGTTCCACCACTGGCGCCATGCGTCGGGCTCGCCCTCGCGACGTGCCCACTCGATCGACGCAGACAGGTAGCCGATGACGGCGTCGAACCACACGTACAGGCGCTTGGAGGAGTTGGACTCCCAGCCCTTGAGCGGGACCGGGATGCCCCAGTCGATGTCGCGCGTCATCGCGCGCGGGCGCACATCGTTCAGAAGGTTGAGCGAGAAGTTCAGGACGTTGGGACGCCAGCCGTGACGCGCGCCCAGCCACTGCGACAGTGGCTCCACGAGTGAGGGCAGGTCGAGGAAGAAGTGCTCGGTCTCGATGAACTTGGGGGTCTCGCCGTTGATGCGTGAGACGGGGTTCTTGAGGTCGATCGCGTCGAGCTGGTTGCCGCAGTTGTCGCACTGGTCGCCGCGCGCGCCGTCGTCGCCGCAGATGGGACAGGTGCCCTCGATGTAGCGGTCGGGCAGGGTGCGGCCCGTCGACGGCGAGATCGCCCCGCGGGTGGTCTGCTCGATCATGTAGCCGTTGGAGTGCACGGCCTTAAACATCGCCTGCGCCACCTTGTAGTGGTTGCCCGTGGTGGTGCGCGTGAACAGGTCGTAGCTCAGTCCCAGCGAGACCAGGTCTTCGACGATCACGCGGTTGTAGCGGTCCGCGAGCTCCTGGGGGCTTACGCCCTCCTGGTCCGCCTGGACCAGGATCGGGGTGCCGTGTTCGTCGGTGCCCGACACCATGAGGACGTCCTCGCCCGCCATGCGCATGTAGCGGCTGAAGACGTCAGAGGGCACGCCAAAACCGGCAACGTGGCCAATGTGACGGGGCCCGTTGGCATACGGCCAGGCGACAGCGGAGAGGATGCGTGACATGGCGCCCATTCTAGGGACCGGACCCGCTCCCCTCTCACTCGTAGTCGGGAGCGGGGTCGAGCCCAAACACCTCTTCCATGGCCGTGATGCCTTCATCGTGCATGGACGTGGCGAGTTCCACGCCCACGTAGCGCACGTGCCACGGCTCGTAGCGGTAGCCCGTGACCTCCTCGGTGCCCTGCAGGTAGCGAATGATGAAGCCGTACTCGTGGGCGTGCTGCGCGAGCCACTGACCCGCGGGCTCCTCACCAAAGCACTCCTTGAGGCGGCACGCCTGCGACGAGTACAGGTCCGCGGCCAGGCCCGTCTGGTGTTCCGAGTGGCCTGGCCGGGCGGAGAAGCGGTCCGCTCGGGTCTGGCCCCAGGTGGACACATAGTCCTGGTAAATGCTCTGTTGGAACCCGAACGGCCGATACGCCGTGCCCATGTTCAAGGAGTGGCCCTGCTCGCTGGCCGCCGCGCGCATGTCCGTCATCGCTTGCGCGGCCTCTGCCGTCATCTGCTGTCCCTCGATGGCGACCAGATCATCAGGGGTGAATCCCTCGGGCTCGAGACCGCGGCGCTTGTTGACGACCACCCAGATCGAGGCGGGGTCGTCGATCGAATGCTGCGTGAGGTCGATCCCTGCCGTGATGCGCCCCACCGCGGTCGCCGTCGGGCTAGGCGTGGCGGCCTCGGGGGCCGTGACGGCGCCCACGGTGGGGGCCGGGGTGGTGGTCGGCTGGGCCGTCACTGTCACGGTGGGTAGGGCCGATGCGTCGGCTGGCTCCGGGGCGCCGTCACCCCACAGGGCCCAGGCACCCGCGACGAGGCCCACTCCGACGAGGCCGTACCCGGTGTAGGTCGCCGCGCGCCTGCGTGTGCGCGCCGCTGGCGCGGTCGGTGCGCGGTGCGCCCTAGGCACGCGCACCGTCCGACTGCGACCGGGCGTCGAGGACGGCGGCGTACAGGTCGCGACGGCTCACGCCGCCTGCCTGAGCGAGATCCGCGACGGCATCCTTGGATCGTTCACCGGCCTCGATGCGGCTCAGCGCCTCGGCGACCAGGGTGTCGACGCTCGGTGCGGACGCGGGGCGACCCGCGACCACGATCACCATCTCGCCCCGGGGCTGCTCCTGACGCGCCCATGCGGCGAGCTCCGCGAGTGCACCGCGCTTGGTCTGCTCGTAGGTCTTGGTGAGCTCGCGGCTGACGGCAGCGGGCCGGTCTGCCCCCAACGCCGCCGCCATCGCCTCGAGGCTGTCCTCGAGACGGTGCGGGGCTTCGAAGAACACCATCGTGCGCGGCTCGGCCGCGAGCGCCGTCAAGGCTCGGGCCCGCTCACCGGCCTTGCGTGGCACGAAACCCTCGAAACAGAACCGGTCGGTGGCGAGGCCCGACAGCGCGAGGGCCGTCAGGACTGCGCTGGGCCCAGGGAGGACGGTGACGTCGACTCCTGCGGCGACGGCCGCCTCCACCAGGCGAAAGCCGGGGTCGGAAACGGTGGGCATCCCCGCATCGGACACCAACACGACAGTGTCGCCCGCGGCGGCGCGCTCGACCAGGCGCTCGGCCCTGTCCGCCTCGTTGTGGTCATGCACGGCGATCAACTCGCCGGCGATCTCGACCTCGAGGCGCCTGGCGAGATCCCGCGTGCGCCGAGTGTCTTCTGCGGCCACCACATCGGCTTGGGAGAGGGCCTGCTTCAGTCGCTCGGAAGCGTCACCGGCATTGCCAATGGGCGTGGCTGCCAGCAGGATGCGTCCGGTCATGGGACCAGCGTCTCATGGCCCACGCATCGGCCCGGCGACGGCCCAGCCGCTGCTCGCCGGCGGCTTGCCCCGGAGCCTAGTCAGCGCATCGGCCCGCAAGAATCCTTCGCTCCACCGGCGTTCGTCGCTCGATCCGTGCGCCGGTTGCTCAGTTTCTTGCGCGCTGGACTTGAGATGCTGAGCGGGAAGGAGGTGGCATGAGCAACCCCACCGCGGCCCGCGAGGCCAGAGCCCTGTCCGTGCTGATGTGTCGTCCCACGTATTTCACGGTGTCGTACTCGATCAATCCGTGGATGCATCCGGAGAACCCCACCGACACCTCGCGAGCGATCGCGCAGTGGGACGCCCTGGTGGCGACGTATCGGGAACTCGGCTTCGAGGTCGACTTCATCGACCCACTGCCGGGCCTGCCCGACATGGTGTTCGCGGCCAACGGCGGGCTCGTCGTGGACGGCCTGGCCTACACGGCTAACTTCCGCTACGACCAGCGCCGCCCCGAGGCAGGCGCGTACGCGGAGTGGTTCGCGGGCGCTGGCCTCACCGTGGCGGACGCGCAGTTCATCAATGAGGGCGAGGGCGACCTGCTCGTGGTGGGCGACGCGATCCTGGCGGGCACCGGATTCCGCTCGACGACGGAGTCCCACGCCGAACTCGCGGGGCTAGTCCGGCACCAGGTGATCCCGCTCACGCTCGTGCGCGACGACTTCTACCACCTCGACACCGCGCTCGCTGTGCTGGATGCGCGCCCCGGCCACGAGCAGATCGCGTACCTGCCGAGCGCCTTCGACGCGGCGAGTCTGGAGGTCCTGCGCTCGCGCTACCCCGACGCGATCGAGGCCAGCGAGGACGATGCGGCGGTGTTCGGACTCAACGCCGTCAGTGACGGACTGCATGTGGTGACCGCGGCCGCGGCGACGCACTTCCAGGCGCAATTGGCCGAGCGCGGCTTCGAGCCCATCGGCGTGGACATGTCGGAGTTGCGACTGTCTGGCGGTGGCGCCAAGTGCTGCACGCTGGAGATCCGCCGCCACCCCTCCACAAGTCAAATGGATCCATTTGCTGAGTAATGACGCGTCCCAACCCCGTCAAATGGATCCATTTGCTGAGTCGAGCGGCACCTCTTCCCCGTCAAATGGATCCATTTGACGGGGAAGAAGGGAACTAGGCTGGCGCGTGTGATCCTGGAAAGAGCCTGGCGCTGGCGCGTCGCCCTGATGGCCACCAGCGTGGGTGTCCTTGCCGCGATACTTCGTCTCGTGGGCCTTGCCTGGCCCCAGGCACTGGTTTTCGACGAGGTCTTCTACGCGCGCGGCGCCTACTCGCTGCTCGCTCTCGGATACGAGGGTGAGTGGGAAGGCGACAACCAGGACTTCGCCAACGGCGACTTCTCCCACCTGACCACGCAGGGCGACTACGTGGTGCATCCCATGGTGGGCAAAATGCTCATCGCACTGGGCATGCGCTGGTTTGGCCCCACCCCCTTTGGCTGGCGCTTCATGGCCGCCGTCGTCGGCATCGCCACCGTCGTCCTCGTCGCGCTGATCGCCCGCCAGCTCCTGCGTTCGACGCTGTGGGGTGGCGTCGCTGGCCTGCTGCTGGCCGTCGATGGCGAGCACATTGTGATGTCGCGCACCGCGATCCTCGACATCTTCCTCACGTTCTTTGTGGTGGCAGGCTTTGGCCTGCTCGTGGTCGACAGGGCACAGACGCGCGCCAAACTCATGCGCGCGGCACACGACGCTCGCAGCAGGCTCGAGATATCGCCCGATGCGCCCATCCCCGGCATGGGCCCTGGCACCGGGATCAGGTGGTGGCGTCTGGCGGCCATCGTCACGTTCGGCCTCGCAGCCGCAGTCAAGTGGTCCGGCCTATGGTTTGCCGCTGCCTTCCTCATCCTGTCCGTGATCTGGGACTGGGCAGACCGCCGCGATGCCAAGGTGGAGCTGTGGTTCTGGGGAGGCTTTGTCCGTGCCATCCCCGCGTTCTTCGCGACCGTGGTGTGGCTGCCCGTGACCTACGTCATCACCTGGTGGCCGTGGTTCGCCACAGACGGCAGCTACAACCGCCACTGGGCGGAGAACAATCCCGGCGAGGGCCTCACCTGGTTGCCCGACTCACTGAACTCGCTCCTCCACTATCACCTGCAGGCGTTCTCCTTCCACGAGGGCCTGGACAGCGCGCACAACTACGAGTCCAACCCGTGGTGGTGGCCCATCCAATACCGCCCCACGGCCTTCTACTTCGAGGACGTGCCCGACGCCGACTGCGGCGCCGAACGCTGCGTGAGCGCCATCCATGCGATCGGCAACCCAGCGCTGTGGTGGGTGGGCACGGCGGTTCTCATCTACGCGATCTGGCGTGTCATCCGCCACCGCGACCTGCTCGCGCTCACCGTCACGGTGGGCGTGCTCGCCGCGTGGATCCCGTGGCTTCCGTACGCGCACCGCACCATCTTCACCTTCTACACCGTTGCGATGGCACCCTTCATGGCGATCATGGTGGCCTGGGCGCTCAAACGGCTCGCTCAACCCGACCGCCTGCGCGGGGCGTTCGACCGCACCGGTGTGATCATCGCCGTAGTCTTCGTCGCGCTCGCCCTCATCCTCGCCGGGTTCTTCCTGCCCATCTGGACGGGCGACCCCATCCCCTTCCGCTACTGGCAGTGGCACATGTGGCTGCCCACCTGGGTGTAGCGCCCTCCCACCTTGCCCGGGCGGGCTCGGCGCGCGTGGCTCACGCGCATCGGCCGTGTGCGCTGGCACCATGAACGCATGGCCAAATCCAACGCCGATGCGCCGCCGCCCCAGTCCGTTCGCAAGGCCGCCAAGGTCAACCACGCGGCCAACGCCGCGCACGACGCGTCGCCACCCGCGTGGGTCAACAAGTTTGTCTGGACGGCGCTGTGGAAGGTCGTGGCGGTCGGCGTGATCGTGGCGCTTGGCGTCGCTATCGTGCTGCAACTCGTGCACCTGCTGTCGCTGCTGCTGATCTCGCTGTTCTTTGCGCTCGCGATTATCCCCGGCGTCGAGGCCCTCACCCGCCGCTTCAACATGCCCCGAGGCGCGGCAGTGGGCATCATCTTTCTCGCTGCACTGACCGTGGTGGTGCTGCTAGTGGCCGTGCTCATCCCCGCGATCGTCGAGTTTGCCAGCACCGTGAGTCGTAACTTCTCCACCTGGATTGCCACCCTCGATGGCTGGAGCAAGGACTACCTTGGCGGCGAGGTGATCGACCAAGAGGTGGCCGAACAGGCCGCCGCGCCCGTGCTGCGCGCGGTCCAAGAGTGGGGCGACAACGTGCTGGGGATCGTCGGCTCCGGGCTGGGCCTGGTGTTCGACCTGTTCACCATCATGACGTTCACCTTCTACTTCGCGGCCGACTTCCCGCGCCTGATGCGCGCGATCATGCGCCGCATGCCCCCCGAGCGTCAGGCTGTGGCGACGTGGGTAGCGCGCACCTCGATCGAGCAGACGGGCGGCTACTTCTATTCGCGCCTGCTGCTGATGCTCGTGTGCGGGTCGGGCGCGTTCCTGGTGATGATGATCCTGGGCCTGCCGCTCGTGTACGCGCTGCCGATGGCGCTGTTCATGGGATTCGTCTCGGAGTTCATCCCGTTTGTGGGCACCTACATTGGTGCGGCGATCCCGATCCTGGTGATGCTCGCCGTCCAGGGAGTGGTTCCTGCCGTGGTGCTCCTGGGCTACGTGCTCGTGTACCAGCAGGTCGAGAACTACGTCCTCAACCCCCGTCTGTCGTCCAAGACGATGGAACTCAACGGCGCGGTCGCTTTCGGTGGCGCCATCGCTGGTGGTGCCATCGCTGGGCCGATGGGCGCGTTCATGGCGCTACCCGTCGCGGCCCTGATCACCTCGATCGCCAAGAACACAGGACGCACCTACGAGGTCCTCGAGGACTCCGACGGCGACGGCCTTTCCGAGCACGAGACCACGCCGCGCGAGGCTGCGGAGAACTAAGCTCTCGTTGCTGGGTGGTCCGCGGGATCTGCGACAGTTCCGAACATCTTTGCGCCGACACGCCGTGGCGTTGGCGCCGTGCGGACCGTGGATCCCGCGTGTCGCGCCGCGAGTGTTCGGAACTGTCAGCAGGCGAACGCGCTAGCGACCCGCGACCCCGTGCCTTGGTGAACTGCGCACCACCCAGCAACGACGAACGCCGGCCACCCCTCACAGGGTGACCGGCGCTTGTCGTGAGCGGGAGTGCTCACTCCATCGTGTCGAGCAGGTCCACCACGAACACGAGGGTCGAGCCACCAGGGATGCTGGAGTTGCCCTCGTCGCCGTAGCCCAAGTCGGAGGGGATCACGAGCAGCACGCGGCTGCCAATGTTCACACCCTCGAGGCCCTGGATCCAGCCGTCGATCAGCATGCCTTCCACGAACTCGAAGGCGGCGGGGTAACCACGCGACCACGAGGAGTCGAAGGTCTCGCCGTCCCACAGCCAGCCGGTGTAGTTCACGGCCACGACGTCGCCCTGCTCGAGCGGCGCACCTTCGCCCTGGATGAGCGTCTCGGCGACCAGTTCCTCGGACTCAGTGGCGCCCTCGAAGGAGATGGTGGGGTCGCCCTCACCAAAGGTGACGGTGGGCAGGCCCTCGGTCGTGGGCTCGACCTCGGTGCCGGTGGCCGACTCGGGAACGTCGGCCATCACGGCGTCGACGGTGAGCGCCATCAGGACGGTGGACTCTTCCTCACTGGTGGAGGTGGTGCCCACGCTCGCGTAGATGATGTCCGAACCGGGCGTCGCGGCCAGGAAGGCGTTGTACAACTCGGGGTCGAAGAGGTTCTCCTCGACGTTGAGGTACTCGGGAGCCTCGTAGGAGTAGGTCGAGTACAGCTCGGAGCCGTCACTTCCGTCGACGATGGTGTAACTCACCTGGATGATGTCGCCAGCCTCGATGAGGTCGCCCTCACCCTCGTTGACGATCCGGGTCGAGGCCGCGGACACGGAACCGGGGGTCTCGAACTCTAGGGTCGGCACACCGGACTCGTCCTCGGTCCAGGTGATCTGCTCGAGCGTCGCGACGTCCGCTGCCGAACCGAAGTCCCCAGACTCGGCCGAGGGGGAGCCGCTCGTGGCGTCGGATTCGGGCTCTGCCGAGTCCGAGCAGCCGGCCAGCAGCAGGGTGGTCGCGGCAGCGGCCGCAACGAAACGTAGGGGCTTGTTCACTGGAAAGTGCTCCTCAGGTGGTTCACGGTCATGCGTCGGCGGATGCGGACACGACCGACGCAGCACAGGGACAACCGATGGGCCGCGCGAAAGGTTCCCGGCGAGTCCGATGGCCCGCCGGGAAATGACCCTATCGCGCCTGCTCGTCCAGCGTGTGCGCTGCATAGGGACCGAAAAGCCGAGACAACACGATGGCGGACCGCGTCGAATCCACCTGCGGCGCGAGCCGCACCTTCTCGAGCGCCACCTCAAGATGCGTCGGGCTCTGCGCTCGAATCCGCACAATCGCATCGGCGCTACCGGTCACGGTGAAGGCCTCGTCGACGTCGGGGATCTGGCTGAGGATCCGGGTGAGTTCTGCAGGCGCGACGGTGCCGCGGCAGAACAACTCGACATAGGCCTCGGTGGAGCGGTTCTCGATCTGCGGGTCGATCAGGGTGGTGAACCCCTGAATGATGCCGTCGGCGACCATGCGGTCAACGCGCCGCTTGACGGCGGACGGGGACAGGCCCACCTCGTCGCCGATGTGCGCGAAACTCGCGCGACCGTCCTCCCTCAACAAGCCCAGGATGCGTCGGTCCAGTCCGTCCACGCTCATCGATCCCCCTCGGATGCTCGTCTGTGCACGATGCGCCACCTGCACGCAAGTTCCGTGCGCCCAGCACCGAGACTACGCAAGGAAGACTCCGTCCTGTCAAGAAACCGGCACGACGTCCTTGCGAGACTGGAAGCAGCACGACAGCACACCGCACACAGGAGGCCCCCATGGTCGAGTTCGTCAGTGTCGAGTCCATGCGCCACTGGGTCGCGCGCGAGGGCGCGGAGCACCTCATCGCCCAGCTCGCCGGCGTCGTCGAGGCCGACCTACGTCGCTGGCGCCGCTTTGAACGCGTCCCACGTATCGCGTCCCACTCTCCCGTGGGCGTGATCGAACTGATGCCCACGTCCGACGGCACTCACTACGCCCTCAAGGTCGTCAACGGCCACCCCGACAACCCAGCGCGGGATCTGCAGACGGTCGCGGCCTTCGGAGTCCTCGCGGACGTCGACACCGGCTACCCGCTGATGATCTCCGAGATGACCATCCTCACCGCCCTGAGGACCGCCGCGACGTCGGCGGTGGCGGCACGCGCCCTCGCCCGACCGAGCGGCCGCAACCTGGCGCTCATCGGCGCGGGCAGCCAGGCGGAGTTCCAGGCACTCGCCATGCGCGCAGCCGTGGGTATCGATGCCGTCACCGTGTGGGACACCGACCCGGCGGCCATGGACAAGGTCGCCCGCAACCTCCACGGAAGCGGCCTGAGGATCCGCCTCGCGAGCAGCGCGGCCGATGCGGTGGCTGGCGCAGACATCGTGACCACCTGCACGGCCGACAAAGCCAACGCCACGGTTCTGACGGCGGACATGATCGAGCCAGGCATGCACCTCAACGCGATCGGCGGCGACTGCCCCGGCAAGACGGAGCTCGACGCACACATCCTTCACGACGCCCACCTCGTGGCGGTCGAGTTCGAGCCCCAGACCCGCATCGAGGGCGAGATTCAGCAGGTCTCTCCCGACTTCCCGGTCACGGCCTTGTGGGACATCCTCACGGGCGACGCCCCTGGCAGGACGGCCGATGCGCAGGTCACCATCTTCGATTCCGTGGGCTTTGCACTCGAGGACTTCAGCGCCTTGCGCTTTGTCAGGGATGCGCTGCACGGCACCGACCTCATGGAGGACATTGACCTGGTGGCCGAGCCTTCCGACCCCAAGGACCTCTTTGGCTACACGCAGGGGTCGCACGCCGGGCAGGAATCGCAGCCAGGCTTCGCGTTCAGCGCGTCGGCGCGGTCCTTGCCAGCGTGACCGCGAGCGCCCAGAACAGCAGGTCGCACGCCGCGGACCACACGCGACTGAGCAGCACCACGAGCGCGGCGGTCGGCGCGGGCAGGATCACCAGCAGCAGCGCCATCTGAGTCGCATCGCGCGTGCCAAGTCCGCTCGGCACCAGCGGTGTGAGCATGCCGACCACGCCGGACAACCCGAACGCCCCCACCAAGAACAGCAGGTCCGCGTAGCCCACCTCGGGCACCACGGAGCGCATGAGCAGCGCATATCCCAACCCCGACACGAGCGCCCCACCGCCGTACAGCGCGAGCGAGTCGCGCACCACGGGCCAGTCCACGGCGACGGAGATGTCGCGCCTCAGCGCGCGCGCCCCGAGCGCCAGCAGTCGGTTGAATACCGGTGGGATCATCGCGACGAATCCCGCGAGCGCACCCGCGACGGCGATCCAGCGCAGCACTGGCGCAATCTCGCCGATCCTCGGGTCCACCGCGAGCATCGCGAGCGATACTGCCGCGACCGCGACCACCTGGGCGGCGGCTTCCACGAGAGTCGACACGGCCAGCCGCGCCTTGGAAATGCCCTGCTCCGCGGCCAGGTAGATCTTGCCTGCGATCCACGGGATGGTGCCGGGGATGTAGCGCGCAAGCCAGGCTTTCGCGTAGATGTCGCCCATCACCCTGAAGCGCGGCAGGTGGTCCGCGCCCAAGCGGGTCAGCACCACGCGCCACACGATCACGCCCAGGTACCGGAAGCCCAGCGCGATCACCGTTGCGGCCGCCATCCAGCCCCAGCCCACCTCGATGTCGTCGAGCGCATGCCAGTCGACGGTCGCGAGAAAGTACCCGAAGGCGGCGACCACGGCCGCATAGAACGCCCACTTCACGGCCGTCATCCAGGGCCGATGCGCGGGCTGGCTCCCACCCTCCGCCGTCACCTCATCCGTGGTCACGGCGCAACCGCCGCGGCAAAGTCGGCGCGCAGGCGCGCCCGCATGGCCGCGAGCGCGGCGGCGGAGCGCTCGGCCTGCGCGGAGTCGTCCACGACGGCGTCCGCCATGGAGCGGAAGTCAGCGAGCGCATCGGCTTCCAAGAGCCGTTCGATGGGGCGGGTGTAGCCGGCCGCGCCCACCTGGTCGGCATAGAGCCTGCCCTTGTCGACGTAAAAGTAGGTCACCGTGGGCACGCCCACGGAGGTCGCGACGATTCCGGCGTGCAGGCGCAACGCCACCAGCAGGTCCGCCCCGGCGTACACGGAGCGCAACTGTTCGGGCCCTAGGTCGTCGGCGGCGAGCACCGTCACGGCCTCAGGGCGCGCGGCGCGGGCCGCGAGCGCCATGGCAAAGTCCGGGTCCTGGCCCATGTGCATGGGGGCGAGCACCACGGCGCCGACCGTCGCGACCAGGTGGTCGATCATGTCGACGATCCGGTCGCCGAGCAGCTGAGCATCGGGCGAGACCTGCTCACGACGCCAGCGGTGGGGCAGCCAGCCGCCCTTGCGGTAGTGGAACCATTCGCGAGGCGCGACGATCGCGTAGCGCGGCGCGGGCCGCTCGACCTCGACCAGGTCGGTTGCGTACACCGCGCAGTCGAAGCTCGCGGTGACCTTGTGGGCGACAACGCCCCAGGCCAACAACTTGTCGCGGG
This sequence comes from Demequina sp., assembly GCF_047975725.1. GTDB lineage: Bacteria > Actinomycetota > Actinomycetes > Actinomycetales > Demequinaceae > Demequina. The sequence goes on along the minus strand of NZ_JBKEED010000020.1, from coordinate 100,061 downwards.
ACTCCTCGTCGCGGGTGAGGAACGCACGGCAGCGGCCCACGGTCGCGGCGACCAACCGCCGACTCGACGGCGCCGAGGTGGGCCCGATCCCCTGGAAGACGCCCACGAGGTTGCGGTTCGCCAGCCGCACGGCCGCCATCTTCACGGCCCAATACCAGACGCCCAAGCGGTTGGTGTAGTCCTTGAGCAGCTCCCCTCCGCCCCACAGCACCAGGTCGGCGGACCGCGCGGCGCGCATGAGCCGCACGAGCGCGAACGGCGACAGCGAGTGGATGTCCTGGTCGAGCACACGGGCCCCGTACCAGGCGGCATCGCGCTCTGGATGCTGGGAGATGAGCGTCACCTGCGCGCCCGGCAGAGTGTCCCGGATCAGCCCCAGCAGGCCCGCCGCGATGGCACGGTCGCCACGGTTCGCGGCCAGGTCGGAGTTGATGACGAGCACCTTCACGCCGGTCATCCTTCCACGGCGCGCGCCCTGGTCGCGGCGCGCAGTCGCCCGAGAGTGACCGGCGCGAGGGCTTCCCAGGTGAGGCCCTCGGCCCGCTCGCGCGCGGCCCTCGCACGACTCGCGCGCTGCGCGGCCGGAGCGGTCATCGCCTCGATCAGGGCCGATGCGAGGGCTGGGGCCTCGCCCGCCGGCACCAGGGTCACGACGTCGGCGAGCAGGTCCTGGGCGCCCGAGGCGTCGGAGGCCACCACGAGCGCGCCCCGCGCAATCGCCTCGAGCGCGGCGACGGGCAGGCCATCGGCGTCGCCATCGGAGGCCACCACGGAGGGCACCGCTACCACGCCGGCCTGTGCCTCGATCGCGGCCTTGGCCTGACCGGTCACGTAGCCGTGGAACTGAACCCCCTCGAGGGGTGCGGCGAGCGCCTCGAGTTGCTCGCGCATCGGCCCTTCTCCGCCAAGAAGCAACCGGGCATCGGGGACGGCAGCGCGCACGGCGGGCCAGGCCTCGAGCAGCACGTGAATGCCCTTTTTCTCCACCAGGCGCGCGATCACGGCAACCGTGTGAGGGTCGCCCTCGATCGCGGCGGCGGCGTGAATGCCCATGGGCTCAATGTCCAGGCGCGCGGCGAGCGCCTCGCGCTCGGCACCGTCGAAGAAGGCGAGCAACTTGTCCGCGGTCTGGCGGCTGACGGCCGTCGCGAAGGCCGCGCGCGAGGTGACGCGTCGCACGATCCTGGTGCCCAGCGGTCCCAGGCGGCGCAGCACGGCCACGTCAGAGGCGTGGGTGGTGAAGCCAAACGGCACCCCGGCCCGGCGTGCCACCCCTGCGGCGACGATCGCTTGCGGCGTGAACCAGTGGGCGAGGATCACGTCGGGACGGTGGACACCGACCGCACTCGCGAGCGCGCGCCGCTCCCCCGCAAACAGCATCGGGACCGCGGCGGCCATGGCCTTGTGGGCACGGATGGCGGGCATGATGCCGTGGGCGGTCAAGGTCTCCAGGCGCCGCGGGGCATACCCAAAGCGCTCTTGGGTGACGCGGCTGTCGGCACTTTCGGCGCGCGGCCAGGTCAGGCGGCGCGACACGGGAGTGTGCGGGGCGAGCACGGTGACGGTCACGGCGGGGTCGGCGGCCGCAAGAGAGAGGGCCTGGTCGAGCACAAAGCGCGGCACGGCGTCGGCCTCATGGGCCGGCACCGTGGAGGCGACCACCAGGATCTTCACGGCTCAACGGTAGTGGTTGGCGGCGGTGAGGCAGTGAGGCTCGGGCGGCGACGTCAGGCGGGTGCTTGGTCGGCGACGCGGTCCTCGACCCACCCCAGGAACTCGTGGGCGTCGATCACGGGCTTGCCGTACTCGGCGGCCTTGCGGGCCTTGCCCGACTGCGTGCCGCGCTCGGCGACCACCAGCACGTCGGTGCGGGTCTTGGTGACGGTGTCGACGGGGGCCAGGCCCACGCCGCGCGCGATGGCCTTCATGCGCTCGCGGTCCATGAGGCCGTGGGTAGAGGTCATGACGGTGCCGGTGAAGCACACGCGCGTGCCGGCGCTGAGGAGGTCGGCGATGCTGAGGGGCGCGGCGATCTCGACGGTGGGGTCAAGAATGGCGACCCCAAAGTGGTCCTCAGCGGCGCGAATCCGGTCGAGCACGGCTTGATCGCGGTCGATGACCCTGCCCCAGGCCGTCTCGAGCAGCCCACCGAGCACGGCCGCGGGGTCGTCTTCGGCGGACAAGTTGCCGCCCACGACGAAGCCCTCCGGACCGCCAATGCCGAACTCGCCCGTGGTGCGCGCGAGCAGGTAGCCCCGCCCGCGAGGCAGGGCGCTAAAGCCCGTACCTTGGAGCGCGAGCCGCTCCTCCTTGAACTCGTGCCAGCGGGCGGCGCCGTCACGGATCGCGCGCGCCCGTTCGAGCGCGGTGGGGGCCTTGAGCCGCTCGCGTTCCTCGGCGACGAACGCGCCCACTGGCACCTCGACGCCTAGCGCCATGGGTTCCACGTGACCGTTGCGCTTGAGTTCGAAGTCGATCCACGACAGCGCCTGGTCGATCCCCACGCCCACGGGCACGCGGCCAGCGAGCAGGGGCGACAGCGAGGCCCACGCCTCGGCGAGGACGGGCGCGAGTTGCACGTCCCTTGTGGTGAGGCCGTATTGCGATTGGGCCTCATACAGGTCGCTCGTGGGGTTGACCACCGTGGTGGCCTCGTCGCCATCATCAGTCACCACGGCAATTTCGATCGGTCGCGGACGGTATCGGTCCCCGACGGAACCCACCGTGAGCATCGCCACGTACGCCTCCCCTACCGCAGCGGCGTCGCTGTGCCCGCTGGACGCCAAAAAGCGCCTGATACGCGCATCGGTCTTGAGGTCGCGCGGCAACACGTTGCGCCGCAGTACCAAGCCCTTGAGGCTCGTGCAACGGCTGAGCGCCACGTACAGCTGCCCGTTGGCGAAGGTGCCGCCGGTGAGGTCGACCACGACGTTGTCGAGGGTCTGGCCCTGGCTCTTGTGGATGGTGATGGCCCACGCGAGCTTCATGGGCAACTGGGTGAAGGCGCCCACGATCTCGCGTCCCAGCCCGCTTCCCGTCACCGTGGGCCGGGTGATGTCCCAGGTGTGGGGCGTGACATCGAAGGTGTCGCCCTCCCTGGTCTGGACGCGGGCCACGGGGCCCTCGCGAGTGTCCTTCAGGGAGACGATGCGCCCGATAGTGCCGTTCACCCACCGGTCGTAGGGGTCATTGCTGAGCAGCATCACCTGGGCGCCCTCGGCCAGTTCGAGGACCTCGTCGGTCGGCAATTCGAAGCCATCGGTGTCGCCTGTGAGGCGCCCTCGGATCTTCCACACGGGGGCGTCGAGCCGCTCGAGCATCTGGCGATTGCGGGAACGCACAATCCTGTTGGTGGTGGCCAGGGTCAGCCACATCTCATCGGTGGGCGGCTCAAAGTGGGGATCGGTACGCAGGTTCAGTTCGCGCCTGGCATCCTCCAGCAGGGCGCCCTCGCGCACGGCGTTGAGGATGTCGACCAACTGGGCGTCGCCGTGCTGGCGGAACACGTGCGTGAGCTCGACCAGCCTGAACGCCTGCGAGTCGAAGGACCGCGCGGAGAAAAAGTAGGGCGTGCCGTAGTGGTCGTCAAAGTAGTCGACCTCGTCGTCGCGCACCACGGGAGGCAACTGGTGCAGGTCGCCGACGAGCACCAGTTGCACGCCGCCAAACTGCTGGCCGGGCCGCGGACCAAACCTCTCGAGAGCCGCCGCGAGCGCGTCGAACAGGTCCGCTCGCACCATCGACGCCTCGTCGATGATGAGGACCTCGAGCTCCTTGAGCGTGGCGGCAAAGCGCCCCGGGTAGTACCGCTCCGAACGCACGGACTGCGCACTCACGCTCGGAGGGAACGAGAACAGGCGGTGGATGGTGAAGCCGTCCACGTTGAGCGCCGCAATGCCCGTAGGCGCGACCGTGACGACCCGCCTGCCCGTAGTCGCTAAGAAGTGGCGGATCAGCGTGGACTTACCGGTACCCGCGCGGCCCGTGAGGAACAGGTGATGACCGTCGCGCAGCAACGACAGGGCGCGAGAGAACTCATCCGTGATCTCGAGCGGTGCGCCCATGGTGCTGCCTCGCTTTGCCGTGGCGGTGGTGGACCACAGAGTACGCGGGGCCGCGGCGGCCTAGTGAAAAACGGCCGAGTCGATTTCCATCTCGATGAATGGCTCGCCGCCCTGGTCGAGGTTCCAGCCCGCCTCCATGCGGGCAGGGAGTCGGAAGCCATCACCATCGCGCACACCTTCGCAGCGCACCACAAAGTTGTGCATGGCGAAAGCCCCTCTGTCGGGATTGCCCCAGCGGGGCACTCTCACGGTGCGGAGCAGTCCGTCCTGATCCACGTCGATCTCGACGCCGTGGGCCGTGCCGTCAATGTGGATGTGTGCGATCGCCCGGTGCTCGTCGACCGGGGCCCAGGCAACCGCAGGGTGGAGCGCAGCCGCAGGCGTGAGCACCAGCTCGCTTGCGAGGCGCCCCGCCGCGCTACGCGTGACGTCCGCATCCGATGCGGCCACCACGGGGATGACTCCTCCGAGGCGCCAGCGCATCTGCCCTTCTGCTCGGGTATAGCGATCGAAGCCCGTCACCGCGACAGGGCCGATGCGCGCGCGGGCTGACCACACGAAGCCGACCCCTGCAGCGATCACCTGCCGAGCGGTGTAGGGCCGCCACGCCCCCACCCGGATGCGCCCGTGAGACCCGATGGACGCTGTGGTCGACAGCGGCACCTCCGACGGCACTGAGTGAGAGATCCACCGCTTCACTGGCACGGGCAGCGTGTCGACCACTTGGGCAGCGATCGGACTCAGCGGGTCACGGTGGGCGGCAACCCAGTGCCACTCAGCGGCGATCTGCCGCGCGGCCCGAGGGATGGCAAGCGAAGGTGGCCCCTGATTCACGTTTGCGAGCGTAGCGACGCACCCCATCGACGGTAGGTGCCGAGGTCCCGGGTCCACCACCAGACGGTGAGGGGCGACGAACTGTCTCGTGACGGGACTGGGGTTGACCCCACCCCACTTCGCACTCGCACTCGCGCGAGCACGCCGCCTGCCACCTCGCACACCCCGAATACGGCCGCGGCCTTGCAGTGCTTGCGGCTCTACAGCACGGCCAGGGTGATCGACCCGCAAAGGAGGACGAGAGTCGCGACAAGGATGAAGCCCCACCAGCGACCCGAAGGCATGGGCGGCACGCACGCGACAAACCATGCGACGCCAAGAGCGACCGCGCCAGCCGCCGTGCCCCAGCGATTCGGGCGTTCGATGAAGTGGCCGCGACGAGTATGGATGATGCGCATGGGGCCATGGGTAGCGTGAGCCTGTCAATCACGAACGGCTAGCGGCCTCACGGCTCACTACGCGCGAAGCCCCCGGAATCCGCTGAGATTCCGGGGGCTTTCCTTGGTGGAGCTGAGGGGAATCGAACCCCTGACCTTCTCATTGCGAACGAGACGCGCTACCAACTGCGCCACAGCCCCAAAGTGCTCAGATAGGTTATCACCTGCGGAGCACTGCCCTGCAACTCACTCCCGGTGCACCACCTGCGCGGAGGTCTGGTCGCGCGCGAGCATGAGGATCTGGTCGATGTTCACGTGCGAGGGGCGGGACGCGACCCATGCGACGGCCTCGGCGATGTCCTGCGCCTGCATGGGCGTGCAGCCCTCGTAGACCTTGGCGGCCTTGGCCTCGTCGCCGCCAAAGCGCACCACCGAGAACTCGGTCTCCACCATGCCGGGGTCGATCTCGCTCACGCGCACCGGCTGGCCCAGCAGCTCGATGCGCAGCACTCTGGTGAGGGCCGCGACCGCGTGCTTGGAGGCGTTGTAGCCGCCGCCGCCGCGGTACGGCTCGCGCGCCGCGATGGAGCCAATCGTGATGACCTGGCCGTCGCCCGACTCGATCAGCTTGGGAAGCAGCGCCCGCGTCACCCGCAGGGTGCCCATCACGTTCATCTCCCACATGCGCTGCCACTCGTCGTCGTCCGACTCGGCGATCGAGGCCGTCCCGAGTGCGCCGCCAGCGTTGTTCAGCAGCAGGTCGCAGGCGGGGATCGCATCACAGAAGGTCGCCACGGAGGCAGCGTCCGTCACATCAAGCGGCAGCGCCGTGCCACCGATCTCCTCCGCGAGCGCCTCGAGCCTGTCCATGCGGCGAGCCCCGACCACGACGTGCCATCCCTCCGCGGCGAGAGCCCTCGCGCTCGCCGCACCAATCCCACTGGACGCTCCGGTCACCACCGCCATCTTTGCCGCCATCGCATTTGCTCCTCGTCTCGGCACATCCTTATCCCCTTAAGTATTGCTCCACGGCACCACCACCCACGCTCGCGGGCGTCCACGCGCTAGCCTCGTCCAAGGGGGCACACACCAGGAGGTTCACATGTCTCAGCACGAACGCCCGCAGTACACCGTCGACGGTGTCGCCGTGAACGCCGAACAGCTCGGTCGCGTCGCCATCGGCTTTGCCCGCTCGGTCATGGGCATCCTGGGACTCATCGCGGTTGCGGCAGGTGTCGCGCTCATGGTGTGGCCAGGCCCGACCCTGGTGGTCCTCGGCGCCCTCACAGGAGCCTTCTTCACCCTCACTGGCGTGGTGCGCATCGGCCTGGGAATCTTCATGCGGGGCGTGCCCACCGGCTTCCAAGTCCTCAACGTCATCATGGGCCTGTTCCTGCTGTTCAGCGGCGTCGTGATCCTCAAGAACCTCACCGCCGCGACCGGCGTACTGACGGTGATCGTCGTGGTCCTCATCGGCATCAGCTGGATCATCGAAGGTGTCACGACCCTGCTCGAGACCGGCCGCGGCCACGGCTCGCGATTCGGTTGGGCCCGTGGCGGCATCGCCATCCTCGCGGGTGTCGTGGTGCTCGTGGTGCCCACCTGGTCGGCCATGGCGCTGGTGATCGTCACGGGCGTCTCGCTCGTCCTGCTCGGCCTTGCGGGACTCACCCAGGCCTACCTGCTGGGCAAGGCCGTGCCCAAGGGGCCCGTCACGCTCGACCAGTAAGCGCATCGGCCACCACGGCAGAGGGCCGATGCGCCCGTCACCTGACCGTCACAGTCCGGCAATGCCTGTGCAAAGCCCGCACCGTACCGTCGAGTCATGACCGCGCGGGCCGCCGGCCCGCCAGCGACGGGGACGGAGGGCGGCCATGCTCGAGCACGTCGACCCCTTTATTGGCACCGGACAGACCGACCTGCCTGCCCCAAGCGGGCTGGCCGCGACGTGGTGGTGGCCCAAGCCCCAGGTGGGCAACACCCACCCGGGCGCGACCTATCCGCTAGGGATGGTGAGCGCGTGCGCCTACTCGGGTGGGTATCCCACGGGCTACGGCCCCTACGAGTTGTCCACCGAGGGACTACCGCCGCGCCTGCATGACGGCGACCACGCCTCCGGCTTCACCCACTTTCAACAGTCGGGCACGGGCGCGATCCGCAAGTACTACAACTACTTTCGCGTCACGCCCATGCTCGAGCCGCTCGACGTGCTGGGCCGCACGTGGGACCTCACCGCCGAACAGGCCAGCCCCGGCTACTACCGCGCCACGCTCGACAGCGGCGTGCACGCCGAACTCACGGTAGGCCCCAAGTCGGCCGTCCACCGCTACACCTTCCCCGAGCACTCGGACGCGCGCGTGGTGGTCGATTTCTCGACGGGCGGCCTGGCCATCCCCTACGGCGCCACCGTGCCGCTGCGGGCACACCTCGAGTCGATCGCCCCCGGCATCGCGCAAGGGCAGATCGTGGTCGAGGGCGCGCCGCTGGCCGTGCACCTCGAATGCGACGTCGAAGGCTGGCGCCAGATGCTCTGGTACGACCGTCGCCTGATGCCCGGCGGCACGCGGCTCGACCTGGACCACATCCGCGCCACGACGCTGCGCCCGTTTGGGCTCATGTGGGCCGGCCCGTCGCTCGCCGGACAGACCGTCGAGTTGCGCATCGGCTTCTCGCTGCGCGGAGTCGAGCAGGCACGGGCAAACCTGCGCGCCGACTGCGGTGAGCACTCCCCCACCTTCGAGCACCGCCGCGCCTCGACCGAGGAGCAGTGGCGCGAGCGGCTCGACGCCATCCGGGTCGAAACCGACGACCCGGAGCGCCGCCAGGTGTTCGCCACGGCGCTCTATCACTCGCTCATCAAGCCGTCCTTCGCGGCGGACGAGAGCCCCTTCTGGCCCGCCAAGGGCCCCTGGGTATTCGACGTGTCGACCATGTGGGACATCTACCGCACCCAGTTGCCGCTGCTCACTGCGCTCTTGCCCCACAGTGCCGTCGAACTCGCCAACGCCCTGCTGACCGTCTGCGAAGAGGAAGGCAACCTGCCCATCGGCTATCGGATGGCGCGCGGCTCCGACCGGTTTGGACGCCAAGGCAGCGCGCTCGCCCACACCCTGCTCGCCGACATCTGCCACCTGGGCCTGCCCGGCATGGACTGGGACTGGGCGCTCGTGCACCTCGCCACGGACCTGCGCCGCACCTACGGCGAGGACTTCCTGCTGCGCGGCCACGCCCATCCCATCAGCCACACCCTCGACCTCGCCTTTGGCTACTGGTGCACGCGCCACGTGGCGGCGCTCGTGGGGGACGGTGCGCTGGCCGCCGAGTTCGACGACCTCGCCACCCGCTGGGTCAACGCCTACGACCCCGAGACCGGCCTACTCAAGGACTCCACCTTCTACGAGGGCTCACGCCACAACTACTCCTTCCGGCTGCAGCACGACATGGCCGCGCGCATCGCTCTCGCGGGCGGCGACAACAGGTTTGTCGCGATGCTCGACGAGTTCTTTGGCTACGGAGCCGATGCGGTGGTTCAGCCTGGGCTCCGCCCCTCGGCCGATGAGATGCTCGCCGGCTACGCACTGGGGCGCTTCGAGGGGCTCAACAACGAGCCCGACATGGAGGCCCCGTGGGCCTACCTGTACGCGGGCCGGCCCGACCGCACCGCGGAGGTGGTGCACGCCGTGGTCAACCAGCAGTTCGGGACGGGCCGCGGGGGCCTGCCCGGCAACGACGACTCCGGTGGACTGTCGAGCTGGTACGTGTGGGCGAGTCTGGGACTGTTCCCCGTGGCGGGCCAAGGGATCTTCCTGATCCACCCGCCGTCGTTCCGCTACGCGAGTGTGCCGATGGCGCGCGGCACGCTCACCATCGACACCTCGGGGTTCGTCGAGCCCACGCCTGATGGGGCCGTGCAGTACGTCCAGGCGGTCAGCTTCAACGGGGCCGCCGTGGACGGTGCGTGGCTTCCTGCCACCACGCTGCACGACGGCGGGCGGCTGCACATCACGCTGGGGCCCCAGCCGAGCGACTGGGCAAGGTCGCATCGGCCCCCGTCGTACGGACCCGGCCAGCCACCCGGCCACCCACTCGGCCACCCACCCGGCCCCGCGGAGGCGACGCCATGAGCACTCGACCCTGCCGCAGGCTCATCATCGTGGTGCGCGCCGATCCGGTCATCTGTGGGCACTCTGGGGAGGCACGCAACCTCGCCGAGTCGGCCCTCACCCGCGGCTTTGACGACGTGCGCATCCTCACGTGGCCGCTCGACCGGCTCCAGGAGACCGGACTGCCGCTCAAGCCGCTCGACACGGTGCTGCCCTATAGCCCTGGCATCACCGTCGAGCGCCCCGCGCCCGTGGGCGGCTACAAAATTCCCGACGGGCGCTTCACCGCTGGGCTGGTCGGCAGGCTCGTCGAACTGTTCACCGACGGTGTGCCGACCGTGTGCCTGTCGCTGTACCTGTCGCCACACACGCTCGCCGTCGCAGAGGCGGTGCGCGTGGCGCGCGCGACCGGGCTGCCCATGGACGTCACGACGGTGGCCGAGGCGGTGGGCTCCGACGTCACCTCAGTGGTACGCGCGTGCGTCGAGGACGACCGGTTCGGAGCCGCGGCGCACGTACTGGCCTCGTACCTCGACCATGACGTATGTGTGGCCGTGTCGGAGTACACCAAAGACGTGATCGTCGCAGCGGCAGAACAGATCGACGCTCGCCACGGCACCGCGTTTGCTGCGCAGTGCAGGCGCCGCGTCGACATCTCCTACCCAGCCATCGACACGGCCGCGTACCTGAACCTCGACCCGGCGACCACCGCATCGGCCCTGTCCCGGCGAGGGCTCACGCGCGACGGCTACGTGCTGTTCCTGTCGCGGCTGAGCCTGTCCAAGGGCGTCGCGGATCTGATCGACGGCTTCGCGGCCTCCATGGCGGGGCACTCGATGCGCTTGGTGATTGCCGGCCGCGGCCCCGACGCGGACTACCTGCGCGAGTATGCGCGATCGTCGATGGCCGCCGACCGCATCGTGTTTCTCGACGACGTGGGCGACGAGGAAAAGCCGCACCTCATGTCCGCGTGCGCCGCCTACGCCCTGCCGTCCAAGCCCGGCGACGAGTTCACCGAGACCTTTGGCATCGCCCCCGTCGAACAGATGCTCGCTGGCGGCGGGCCCGTCATCACCTGCGCGACCGGCGGCATCCCCGAGGCCGTGGGCGACACCGCGCTCATGGTCCCCGTGTCCAGCCCGAGCGCGATCGCGGGGGCTATCGACACGGCTGTGCTCGGCATGTCCGATGCGGCACGCACCGCCCATCGCTCACGCGCCCGGGCGCATGCCATGCAGTTCGACCGGACACCGGTGTTTGACCGGCTGTTCGAGAAGGTCGCGGTGGCCGCGCGCACGCGTTGAGGGCCGGACCGGTGTGACTTCCTGACTGACGATCGCGAGAACGCCAGTCGCGAACGCACCGGTTCAGGCAGAGGCGCGGCGGCGGCGAGCGAGGATCGCGTCGAGGGCAGCCGTGGTGGGCGCGGCCTCGTCGAGCTCGTACTTGGCGGTCGAACGCTCGGGAGCGTCGTCGGCGCGCAAGTCGCCCCACCGAGCGGCGCGGGCCTTGGAGGCGTCGTAGTCCTCGTCAGAGATGGGGCGGGCCTCACGCTGACGCACGGTCGGCTTGAGCGTGTAGGCCGGCGCAGGGACGTTGGCAGGCGTCCAGGGGATGCTCACCTCGGGCTCGGCCTCGGGGGCGAGGGGGGCCGGCTGGACCGCTGGAGCCTGCAGCGGGGCCAGGTCCTCCGCAGTGACAATGCGGATGGCCTGGGTCGCGACATCGGACGGCTCCGCATCGTGACCAGCGGCACGCTCGCGAGACACCACCCGCAGGGCCTGAGTCGCGGTCGCGGCGGCCTCAACCTCGCGGGAGACCGCAACCATCTGGGAGTCGGCGCCGCGCTGCGCAGCAGCGGCACGCGAGCTCGAGGCGACCACGCCCACCAGCACCGACGTGGCCAGCGCACCCACCACAGCGGAGGCACTGGCAAAGATCACGAGCGACCACGCGACAACGGTGACGGCCGCGGCGACCAACGCGACGAGCGCGCGGCGGCGGGCCTGCGCGGCGCGCACCGCACCGATACGGGCCTGGTCGCGACGCATGGCGTACTGCTCACGCTGGGCGTGGACGGCAGCCCTATCCAACGGCGTGGCGGGACGAGACATCTGCTCGACCCGCGCATCGGCCCTCAGGGCGCCGGTGCGCAGCAGCGGCACCTCGCCCGAGTCGGTCGACGGGCGGGCGACCACTCGCTCGACACGGTCCGCAGAGGACTTCACCACGCGCATGTCGGACGAGTAGCGGTCGTCGACGCGCACGAGCGCGTACTCGCCCCGTTCCCGCACGCGCTGAGGCAGGACGTAGGCGATCACGAGTCCTAGCGCGATGATCGCGAGCAGTCCTACTGGGGGCATGGCAACGACGGTACGACCCGCCAGGCCGTCAGCGGCGCAGGGCGCGCGGCGTGTCAGGAGCCGTCAGACCAATATCGGCCGATTCGGGGCTCACCTTGAGTCAGGGCAAACACCAGGTGGTCGCGCCATGCCCCGTCAATGAAGAGATACGACGGGCGCAGCCCCTCCTCGCGAAAGCCAAGTTTGCGCGCCACGCGCAGGCTCGCATCGTTCTCCGGGCGCACCGCAATCTCGAGTCGGTGGATGCCCCGCGAGAAGGCGAACTCGCTCGCGAGCGCCACGGCCCGGGGGACGATTCCGCGACCGGCGTGGGACTGCGCGACCCAATAGCCGATGGATGCGCCGCACTCCGCGCCCCACCGGATGCCCGCAACGCTCACGCGTCCCACGAGCGCACCCTCGTACAACACCGCAAATGGGTAGGCGCTCTCCTCGCGCCACTGGCGGCGCTCGCGCCTGACCAGCTGCGGATACGTCACCGGGGCCTCACCCCTGCCCGGCGGAGCAGACGCCTCCCACGGCGCCAACCAGGCACGATGCCGGCGCCGCACCGCCATCCACTCGGTCTCGTCGCGACGCGCGAGGCACCGCAAGGTGATCTCGCCGGCAGTCAGCTCGACCGGACGCACGCGCTCAGCCACCCCACACGGTGCAGCGCACCTCATCGCCCGCGTGGACAATCCGCGGTTCAGGGCCGCTCCACACCACAGCGTCCGCCCCCGAAAGGTCCGCAAGCGACAGGTCCTCGGAGCCGAGCGGCGTCACCGCGAGCGCGCCCGACTCGTCACGGTCAACGATGACGGGCATGCCCGTGACCACTCCCGGCTGGGCGATCCACCGCTTGCGGGCACGGGCCTTGAACGGTGTGCGCTCGACGTTGGGGTGCCCGCACAGCACGCGCACCGCCCGGCGCACGTAGGCCTCGAAACCCATCGCCGCCGCCGCGGGCGATCCTGGCAGCGCGATCACCGGCACCTGACGTTCGCCGACGGTGATCATGCCCAGCCCGTGCCTGCGACCGGGCCGCAACTGTAGGTCGACCACCTCGAACTCGCCCAGGCGCGACAGCACCTCAGCCACGGTGTCCTGGGGTCCGTCCGACAGCCCGCCGGTGGTGATGATCATGTCCGCCCGCACCAGCTGGTCCTCGAGCGCGTCGCGCAACCGCAGGGCATCGTCGGGAACGGCGCCCACCCGGTAAGGCTTGGCGCCAGCCTCCTGGGCCAGCGCGGCAATCATGTGCGTGGTGGCCTCTGGGACGCCTCCTCCGGTCCTCGTCGAGCCAGGTTCGATCAGCTCATCGCCCACCGCCATGACCACCACGCGCGGGACCGGCTGCACGCGCACCCGCACGCGACCGAGCGCGGCAGCAACGGCCACCTGACGCGGGCCCAGCCGGGTGCCCGCCGCGACCAACACCGTGCCAGAAGCCGCATCGAAGCCGGCCGGCCGCACGCCCTCGCCGGGCTGCACCGTACGGGTGATGCCCACCCGCGCCACGCCCCTGTCGGTGTCCGCCAAGGCCACCACCGCATCGGCCCCCCAGGGCACCGGAGCGCCGGACGGGATCCGCGCGGCGGCCCGGCGCACGTGGCGCCGCGGCGAACGCACGTCGAACGTGACGTCGTGAGACACGGCGAGCACGGCCGGACGGTCGGGGCCAGCATCGATAGTGTCCGAGGCGAGCACGGCGTAGCCGTCGCGCGCCGCGACCGGACCCGCAGGCATGGGAGCAGGGGCGATCAGGTCCTCGGCGAGCGTGGCTCCCACAGCATCCGCAAGCAGCACATCCAGCACCTGACCGGGCCTCAGCGCCTGGGCCACGGCATCACGATGGGCGGCCAGGCTGCGTTCAGTCATGGCGCCATTGTCCATGTGTGCAGCAAGACCAGGCAAGCAAGCGACAGATGTCCGGCGAGGGATGCCCACCCGGGACCTCGGACTGACACAATGGAACACATGTCGACGCGCCCCCACGGCACCCGCGCACCGTCGCCCGAGGATGCCAAGGCCCAGTTGCGAGCATCAATCCGCAAAGCACGCCTGCACCGCTCCGAGCGACGTCGCGAGGAGTTGGCGCTGCTGCTGAGGGACTACGTCCTCGCAGTTCCCGAGGTTGACCAGGCACGATGCGTCTCCGTCTACGCCTCCCGCACCCACGAGCCGGGAACGTTGCCGCTCATCGAGGCGCTGCACGCACGGGGCGTGAAGGTCCTCATTCCCTGCCTGGGCGATGGACTCCAGCGCGGCTGGGGCACCTACATTGGCGCCGACGACCTCATCGAACGCGCCCCAGGCCGCCCGCCCGAGCCCTCCGGCGAGTTCCTTCCTGGCGACGCCATCCACAGCGCCGATGTGGTGGTCGTGCCCGCTCTCGCCGTCGACTCCCACGGCACTCGCCTGGGCCAAGGCGGCGGCTGGTACGACCGTGCGCTTGAGGGACTGAGCCCCACGGTCCCGGTGATCGCGTTGACCTACGCTGCCGAGTTCCGCGGGCCAGACGAGCTGCCCCTGCCAAGGGAGGCTCACGACCTCGGAGTGCACGCCGTCATCACGCCACAGGGGCTCACCTCGCTGACCGCGTAGAATAGTCGGCATGCCCACGTACGCTTACGCCTGCCGAGCCTGCGGTCACACCTTCGATGCCGTCCAGTCGATCCACGACGACGCCCTCGAGGCCTGCCCCTCGTGCTCCGGTTCCGTGCGCCGCGTGTTCGGCAACGTCGGCGTGACCTTCAAGGGGTCGGGCTTCTACCGCAACGACTCTCGCGCAGCCGCCAAGTCCTCGACGGACTGACACCGCTTCGACGGCGCAGGGCCCGGCTTAGCCGGCCCCGCTCGTTTACCAGTGCGGCGGGCGCTCGCGCTTGATCTCGTCGTCCCTGCTACTGCCGCCGCGTTCGCCCCAGCCCTCATCCATGTCGTCGCGCGAACGCGTGGGGATCAGCGGGCGGTCGGCGCCTCGTGACGTGACGGGCAAGGTCGGTGGCACCGGGGCTGGCTGATCGTCAGTTGCCTCGTGGGTGGTTTCCACCGCGTCTTCGTGATCCTCAGTTGCCTCGTTGGTGGGGGTGGCTGGGGTGGCGGCGTCGTCGAGGCCGTCCAGGTCCAGCATGCCCGGCACCTCGATCGGTGCCTCGGGCTCGGGCTCGGGCTCGGGCTCGGGGGCCGATGCGGCGGCTGGCTCGGGCTCGGGCTCGAGTTCTGGCTCGCTGTCCTGAAACTCCGCCGCGATCTCGATCTCAAGTGATTCCTGCACCTGTTCGGGCTGGGAGTCCTCGATGGCGGCGATCACCTGCTCGGCGGCCGCGTCGGGGTCCATGAAGACGTCGAGGGTCCACAGCGGCACGACCGTCCAGCCGAGCGCCTCGAGGGAAGCACGCTGCCAACGCATGCGGTCGCGCAACGATGCGGACCCGG
This sequence comes from Demequina sp., assembly GCF_047975725.1. Classification (GTDB taxonomy): domain Bacteria; phylum Actinomycetota; class Actinomycetes; order Actinomycetales; family Demequinaceae; genus Demequina. The sequence continues at coordinate 84,900 of NZ_JBKEED010000020.1, read as the reverse complement.
CGGGAGCGGCCTCATCGGTGACGACCGCCACCGTGTAGCCACGGTCGCGGGGACCGCCCACGGCCATGGGCACGGCATCCGGTCCGTTGCCGTACCGCACGTGCACGCCGTAGCCCTTGAGCCGCAGACGCTGCGCGACGTCGGCGAGCAGCCAGTCGCTCGGTGCGGGCTCGGGACGCTCGAGTGCGATCGCACGGTCCTGGGCCGCGACCAGCAGGTCGCGCAGGTCATCGACACCCGATCCCTCGGGGGACTCCACGGGCAGCTGGTCCACCGCGAGCGCCGTGAACACGGTCAGCCGTTCCCTCGTGGCGACGAGCGCCTGCACCAGTGCCTCCCGGCCCCACGACTCGCTCAGCGGACCCAGCGCGGAGGGAGCTGCTCCGTGCTCGTCGCAGGCGTAGCCGAGAGACAGCACCACCTCGTCGACAACGGAGCCCGCGACATCTCCCAGCACGGCGACTGGCACGCTTGCGGCGAGACGCGGCGAGCGCTCCTGCAGCCCGTCACGCAAGCGCGCAGCGTGGAGGGCAGAACCCGCCACGACCACGACCGAGCGGCGCGGCAACGACCCGTGCGCGTGTTCGATGTAGTCGACGACCGCGCCGACCTCGGCAGGCGTGGACTCCACCTGGTGCTGCCCCGCCACCGGCGCGCCGACGGCCTCGATGGTTCGCACCTCAAGCGCGCCAGCGCCACCCGCGGCGGGCAGTGCTTCAAGACTGCGCCCGTAGGCGGCCCGGCTCAGCGTCGCGGTCACGCGCACATCCCGCGGCTGCGGGGTCGCGTGCATGGTCACGCGCGGCAACATGGCCGCAAGCGCGGCCACTGCTGACCGGGTCGCGGCGTGCGCGTCGCCCAGCACGACCACCTGCTTGGCGCGCGCGAGGGTGGGCACCAGTTCCGCAAGCGCGAGTGACTCACTCGCCACCACGACGGCAAGATCGAGCGCGCGCGTGGGAGGTGCCAGGCGCGAGACCTGCTCCGCCTTCGCAATCACGACGGGACGTAGCGCCGTCGTGAGTGCTCCAAAGTCGCGCCACAGTTCCTTCACGGACGCCTCGCGCCCTTCGACGAGCGCGGCGAACAGGTCGCGCGCTACGTCGGGATACCGCGCAATGGTGCTACGGCGCCGCTCGGCGGCCGCTCTCATCAGGGGGCCGATGCGCGAGCCCGCAAACGATGCATCGGCGCCTCGGAACGCCTCGACAGCCACTCCCAGCTCGCCGTATTCGGTGAGCGTCGGATCGGACGTCACGATCGCGTCGAAAGCGGCGGCCCACCACGCAAACTCGAGGTCGCGGCGGATCTGCTGCTCGGAGGCGTCGCGGCGGCGCAAGTCGTCGACCAAGTCGCCCAGTCCTGCCGTCACCACGTCCAGTTCGAGTGGCTCGACGACTGCGCTCTCGATGGTGCCCGGCAATCCCTGCGCAAGGCGGTCGAGTTGGGAGATCATCTCGTCCCACGGCAAGGCCGCGATCTCTTCTTCGCCTGCGGCGGCCTCGGCACTCACGCGCAAGGTCTCCCACAGCCGCACGGCCTCGCTCGCGCGCTCGGAGAAGATGTCGTAGTCGTCTGGCACCGTAGGCCAGCCGCCCGCCGAACAGTGCGACCTCCACCGCAGGGCGAGCTCATGCGCGCGCACCAGGTCGGCGTGGAGCGACTCCTTGCCTCGGCCGGGGCGCAATAGTTCGATCGCGCGACGGAGAAGCGCGCGTCGCTCACGGCGAGGGATGTCCACGTAGCGGGCGGAGCTGCGCGGAGCGGTGGCGGCGACGAGGTCGTGCAGCGAGCGGTGGAACACTGCGGGCGAGAAGATCTCAAGGATCTCGCGCAGGTCCTCGAACATCCGCACCTGGTCAATCCACACCAGCATCGATTCGGCCTCGTCGACACCCGTCTCATGGGCCGCGATCGCGGCCTCGGCCCGAAGCTTGGGGACCACGCGACCCAACAACGTCGTGAGAGCCTCGTCGAGGTGGGCTCCCTGCTCGGCCTCGACGGTGGCCTGCCACCACGGCTCGAGCGTCTCTCCGCCGACCTCGGGCTGCGGCGCGGGAGCCACCTGCTCCGGCGCCTCGGGAGAATCGGGCGCGATGGCGACCCGGATCGCGGCGCTGACCGAGGCGAACCCGTGCTCGGCGACTACGGCGCCCGCCTGGGGGCTCAGACGCAGCGTGGTCTCAGGGCTGGGCTCGGACGTGGTCAGGCGCACGATGGCCTGGACCGCCTCGAAGGCGCTCACGCCCCAGGGCCGGTGCGAGCGGTGCAGCGCGTCGAAGCGGCGGTGTAGTTCCGCGCGGGCACGCAGCAAGGTCTCACCGGCGACTCGCAGCGACGCGTCGTCGACCTGTGGCGTGCCCATGGTGATGGACTCCAGCAAGCGCGCGCGTGCATGGGAGTTCCACGACGCCTCAGTGGCGTCAATGACGAGGTCCCCCGCACCCACCGCGCGCAACCGTTCCGCGATCGCCACCAGGGTGCGTTCTGCGCCACCGACCACGCCCACCGTACGTCCCGACGCCGCACCGTCTGCCGCGAGCGCTGCCGCCATGCCCACCGCATCGGCGCCAGGAGGGGCCTGGAGGAACACTTCACGGCCAGTCGCGATGAGGTCAAGCACCGCGAACTGGACGTCATCCAGATCGCCGATCCCGCGCTCGGCGAAGGGGTCGCGGTCACCACGCGGGAAGGCCGGCAGGGGTTCGCCGAGTTGGGCGAGCGCGTCGTGGTCGCCTGCGGCCGCCGCCAAGATGGTCGACCCTGCGATCACGGGGTCGCAGTCGTCCAGGTCGTCGAGCAGGCGTTGCTCGGGGTCGTCGAAGGCGCCCAGCAGCAGCCGGTCGCGCACCTCGAGTTCCGGCCCGAGCAGGTCGGTCAATCCTCGAACGGCCTCCCACAGCGGGCGCGGATCAAAGTCAGCGCCCGTCGATACCTGCGGCAGCGACAACTCGCGGCCCGCCGCCACCGCGCGCTCCCTCAGCAAGGACTGCAGCACCGGATTGAGCGAGGCGTCGTCGCGAAGCGTGACCTGCACATCGTCGGTGCGGAAGCGCTCGAGCCCGATGGGTCGCATGAGTAGAGGCATCTCGACGGGCCGGCCGTCGTCGTGCCAGGCGACCGTGCCGATGACCATGGCTGCCGTCCAGGCCCCGGTGGCGGCCCGGACCTGCTCGGCCTCATCGAGCATGAGCCGAGCGCGGTGCAGTCCCGCCTCGCGCCCCTGGGGATCACGCAAGATCGACGACACCGCGGAGGGCCGGCCGGCGAACAACTGTGCGAGCCCGGAGGGGTGTCCAGCACGAATGTCGATCAGGCGCGCGCTTGCCGCGGCGAGGTCCCGTAGAGGGGAAATGGTGGAGCGGTCGTGCAGCTGCTCTCGCCACTCACGCAAGGCGTCGGCGACCAGCGCGCGCCCAATGTAATCCACCACTCCCCTACGTTATCTGGCGAGCGCTGAGACCGGTCACCACCACGCCGCTGACAAGCGCGCGCCAGGCCCGGAAAGCAAGACAGTGCGCGCCGACTTGTACAGCCGACACGCACCGTTGGAGGGATTGTGGACCCCCATGCGCCTCGCCGTCAAACCGGCGGGCAACAGCGGGCTCCGCAGTGCGCCTGGACAGATTCGAACTGTCGACACCCGCTTTAGGAGAGCGGTGCTCTATCCCCTGAGCTACAGGCGCCAGGGCACATAAAAGCGTACCCGTAGTGACCGCAGCGGGTCACCACCGCGCGTGGACGTACTCCCTCACGCGGTTGTTGTAGATCTGAGCGAGCGCGGCCAGCGTCTCCTCATCAATCGACGGCAGATCTGCCGCGGCGGCATTCGCACGCGCTTGGCCGGGACGCGACGCACCGGGGATGATCGTCGCCGCGCCTGTCTGCGCGATCCACGCGAGCGCAAGCTGCGCAGTGGTCCACCCCTCAGGAGTCAGGGCCGCCACCTCGCGCGCCGCGGCCACCCCTACGTCATAGGGCACGCCCGAGAACGTCTCGCCCACGTCGAACGCCTCGCCGTGGCGGTTGAAGTGGCGGTGGTCGCCCTCGCCAAAGGTGGTGGCCTCGTCGTACCGCCCCGTCAGCAGGCCCGACGCCAGCGGCACCCGCGCAATGATGCCAGCACCCACCTCGTCGGCGGCGGCGATCACCTGTTCGAGCGGCTTGCGCCTGAACACGTTGAGAATGATCTGCACCGTCGCCACGTCGGGATCGCGCAAAGCCGCAAGCGCCTCGGCACAGGTCTCGACCGATACCCCCACGTGCGCGACCCGGCCCTCGTCACGCAAGGTGCGCAGATCGTCATAGGTGCGCGGGTCCTCGAGCACCGCCGTCGGAGGGCAGTGCAACTGCACCAGATCCAAGGTGTCGACGCCCAGGTTCTCGCGCGAGCGATCCGTCCAGCGGCGAAAATTGTCGAGCGTGTACTGGTCGGCTTCATGCGGCTGCGCGCGCCGACCCATCTTGGTCGCCACGGTCAGGCCATCGCGGCCCCTGGCCTCCACAAACTCGCGCACCGCTCGTTCGGAACGACCATCACCGTAAACGTCTGCGGTATCGAAGAAGGTGACCCCCGCATCGGCGGCGGCGTGAAGGATCTCCTGGGCCGTGTCGTCAGCCACCTCGGACCAGTCGGCTCCCAACTGCCAGCACCCTTGGCCGATCAGCGAAACCTCGCGGCCCAGCCGCGGCACCATCGTCGTACGCATGTTCTCACCATAGGCGCTCGGCTCGTCACCGCGTCACTCCTGGGCCGGGCCGATGCACGGGTCGGGAAACGCCGCAGCCGCCGCCCCGGGCTGGGGGACGGCGGCTGCGGTAAGTCGCGTACGGGCGCTTAGCCCGTGACGCGCACGTATGTGGGGTTCGACTGCCAGATCGCGCGGAACTGGATGGTCTTACCAGGCACCGGAGCGTCGATCTGCAGGTTGGGACCCGCGTAGATCGCCACGTGGCCAGGGCTCACGATGATGTCGCCAGGCTGCGGTGAGGACACTCGCGTGCCGACGTTGTAGTACGCGCCGGACGAGCGCGGCAGCGAAATGCCGAACTGGCCGAAGACATAGCTCACGAATCCGGAGCAGTCGAAGCCAGCGGGGGTCGAGCCGCCGCGCTTGTAAGGCACGCCCACATACTTGGCGGCCTCAGCGACAATGGCCGACCCGGAGATCGCGGCCTTCACATTTGCCGACTGTGCCACGGGTCGCGCGTTCGAGCTCGTGCTGGACGACGAGTTCGACGAGGTGGTCGAGCGCGTCACGACAGGTGCCGGCGGCGGGTCCTCCTTGACGTTGATCGTCGGCGACGAGAACTCGAGGTCTGCATCCTCAGAGGCGGTCACGGCGGAGGTGACGGCGGCCAGATCAGTCGCAGCAGCAGCGTCGGACTCAGAAGCATCACCGGGAATAGTGGTGAGCGCCAACGTGTTGGGATCGATAGTGCCGTCAGTGGTCAGGTCTTGTGAGACGAGCGCTGCTGCTGCGGCTCCCGTCAGCGGCACTACGACGAGTGCTGCGCCGGCCGTAGCCGCCACTGCACGCGTCTTGGCGCGCATGTATCCGTACTTCAATGCCACGTTCCTTCCGCACAGCCATCCGGTGCGTCGATGTTGCCGGGATCTCTCTTTCCTTGCGGCTCTGACACGGTGTCAGCGCCCTCCAAGAGGTCCCCGAGGTGGTCTTCCTCAGCCCTACTAGCGGACCACGTTACCATTTCGTGATGATTCGCCAAGTCGAGATTCCACAAACACGTGGCGGGCGGCCTCTCGCGAGAGCGTGAGCTCGCCCCGCTCGGTCGCCAGCGAGACGGCCTCGCCTACCGCGACAATCTCTAGCATCGCCCCTGGTACAAGACCGATCTCGACGGCGGCCTCGAGGAAACCCTGAGCCGCCTGGGGGTTCTCCCCGATACGTATCAGGGTGGCATTCCTCACACCAGAATCTGCGGCAGATTCGAGTGAGGAACCCGTGTTCGGGGCCGAGACGGCGTCGAATCCGAGTTCCTCGAGCGCAGGGATGGGGTTGCCATACGGCGACACCGTGGGCTCATGGAGAAGCTCGAGCAAGCGGCGCTCGACCCTCTCGCTCATCACGTGCTCCCAGCGGCATGCCTCATCGTGGACGTAGGGCAGTTCGAGCCCGATGACGTCGAGCAGGAGCCGCTCGGCAAGCCTGTGCTTGCGCATCACCCGCACGGCCGTCGCCTCGCCCTCGTTGGTGAGTTCGAGCCTGCGCTCGGGCGTGAGCCGCACCAGCCCGTCACGCTCCATACGCGCGATCGTCTGCGACACCGTTGGCCCCGAATGCCCCAACTGCTCGGCGATGCGGGCCCTCATCGGCACCACGCCGTCTTCAATGAGCTCGTAAATGGTCCGCAGATACATCTCGGTGGTGTCGATGAGATCGGTCATGACGACAAGCGCCCCATTCCTCGGTAGCTCCAGCCCGCATCGATCCACGCCTGGGCAGGAAGGCAGTTGCGTCCGTCGATCACGCGCTTGTGCGTCACAGCAGCACCCGTCGCCACCGGGTCGAGATCGCGGAACTCGCGCCACTCGGTTGCCACGATGACGAGGTCGGCATCCTGGACTGCCTGCGCCGGGGTGTCGGCAAAGTGGAGCGTGGGCCACACCGCGCGTGCGTTGTCCATGGCCTCGGGGTCGTGGACGCGCACCTCAGCGCCGCGCAAGTGCAATTGCCCGGCCACATCCAGCGCGGGCGAGTCGCGCACGTCGTCGCTGTTGGGCTTGAAGGCCGCTCCCAGGACGGCAATGCGCGCACCGCGGAGGGATCCGCCCACCTGACGCTCCGCGAGGTCAACCACGTGTTGACGGCGGCGCAGGTTGACGGTGTCCACCTCGCGCAAGAACGTCAGGGCCTGATCGACACCCAACTCCCCTGCGCGTGCCATGAACGCGCGAATGTCCTTGGGAAGGCAACCGCCGCCAAAGCCCAGGCCGGCGCCCAGGAACTTGCGGCCAATCCGCTCGTCGTGACCGATCGCGTCGGCAAGGTCGAGCACGTCCGCTCCGGTCGCGTCGCACACCTCGGCCACGGCGTTGATGAAGGAGATCTTGGTTGCGAGGAAGGCGTTGGCGGAGACCTTCACCAGTTCGGCCGTGGCGAGGTCCGTCACCACGAAGGGGGTCTCGCGCTCGAGCGCCTGAGCGTAGACGCGGCGGGTGACCTCCTCGATGCGGCCCGGATTCTTGGGGTCCACACCCAGCACCAGCCGGTCGGGACGCAGGGTGTCCTCGACGGCAAAGCCCTCTCGCAGGAACTCAGGGTTCCAGCCGAGCTGCGCCTCGTCTCCCACGGGCGCGAGTTCGCGCACCTTCTGTGCCAGACGCGCGGCGGTACCCACGGGAACCGTGGACTTGCCCAGGATGACCGCAGGGCGCGTGAGCATGGGCGCGAGCGTGTCGATCACGGCGTCGACGTACGTCATGTCGGCGCCATAGCCGTTCTTCACCTGCGGCGTACCCACGCCGATGAAGTGGATGTCGGCAAACTCGGCGGCCTCCGCCGCATCGGTCGTGAACCGCAGACGGCCGGACTCCACATGCTTGCGCAACAGTTCGGGAAGCCCCGGCTCGAAGAATGGCACCTCGCCACGGGACAGGCGCTCGATTTTCGCGGCGTCGACGTCGACACCGATCACTTCGTGTCCCAGTTCGGCCATCCCGGCCGCGTGAGTGGCACCCAAATACCCGGTGCCGAAAACGGAGAGTCGTTCGGTCATGCGCTTCAGCCTATCGGCTGGCACTGACGCGCCAGGCAGGACCTCAGGGGACCCGCGCGACCGCCGTGAGGCCCTGCGAACGCACCTCTACCGGGCCATCCGAGTAGGCCACGAAGGCCGCCTGTCCCCTGATCAAGTCGAGCGACCCCGACTCCGAGTGGATACTCGCCGCCCCCTCGACGGCGAGCACAATTCGCGGACCGGCAGGGATCGACGCCTCGCGTGTGACCACTGTCAACGCGAACTCCTCCGCGTCCGTGGTCAGGTGCACATGCCCGTCGCCCTCGGTGCGCTCGGGGCGGCCCGGGGCACAGGGCTCAGTGTGTGACAGTTCGAGCAGGAGCGGCACGTCGATGGTCTTGGGTGTCAGGCCCGCGCGCACCACGTTGTCGGAGTTGGCCATGATCTCGATGCCCACGCCCGACTGGTAGCTGTGCAGCACGCCAGCACCCGTATATATAGCCTCGCCCTTGGCGAGTTCGACGGCGTTGAGCCCCAGCGCGATGAGCGCACCCGAATCGCCGGGAAAACTCCTCAGCGCCGATGCGGCGACGGCCAACGAACTGCCGTGCGGTGCTGCGTCGCCCGCCTCCGCGAGAGCCGCGAGCGTGTGGTCGTCCGCAGCGCCCGCGATGGCCGCCGAGATGAAGTCGTGGAGGTCACCCCTGGCCAACGTTGCGCGCAGCACGTGTGCGCCAGGCGTTCCCAGCTGGCGCAAGTCGTCGGCGATGACGTCGAGGTCGCGTACCCCCGCCAGGATGGTCATGGGCGTGAGCGCCACCACCATCTCGGGCTTATGAAACGGGTCGAGGAACTGGTGCGGCAGCCCACCGGTGCCGCGCTGCTCCCGGGCAAAACCCTCGCGCGCTTGCTCAAGCGTGGGGTGAACCTGAATGGACAGCGGCTTGTGGATCGCGAGGATCTTCAGCAAGAAGGGAAGTCGCGCGCCCCACCGCGCCACCGCATCGGGCCCCAGACATCCTTCGGGGTCCGTGCCCACAAGCTCATCGAGTGGTGCCGGGCCAGAGTGGTTGTGCACTCGAGACGGCGAACTGTCGTGTGCGCCCCACCATGCCTCGGCCACGGGCTGCCCATTGTGACGAATGCCCAACAACTGCGGAATGTCGTGAGTGGTCCCCCACGCGTAATCACGCAGCACGGGAGTGAGGAAATGCATGGGGCCAGTGTGCCAGTCTCGCCGCCACTACAGTGAAGCCATGTCCGACCTCCTCACGATTCCCTCTGACTTGCTCCCGCGCGATGGTCGTTTTGGCTCGGGACCCTCGCGCGTGCGTGACGCGCAGCTCCAGGCCCTCGTTGCTGCGCAACCGGGCGTGCTGGGTACCTCGCACCGCCAGGCCCCCGTCAAGAACGTGGTGCGCTCGATCCGCGAGGGCTTGGCCGCGTTCTACTCACTGCCCGACGGGTATGAGGTGGTCCTCGGAAACGGCGGCTCCACGAGTTTTTGGGATGCGGCCGCCTTTTCACTGGTCGAATCCCGGGCGCAGCACTGCGCATTTGGAGAGTTCGGCGCGAAGTTCGCGTCCGTCACCGACAAGGCGCCTTTCCTCGAGCCGTCCGTGATCCTGACGGCCGAGCCCGGAACGGTCGCCACGCCGCAGCCGTACGACGGCGTCGACGTCTACGCCTGGCCCCACAACGAGACCTCGACGGGGGCCATGGCGCCCGTGACCCGGCCCGAGGGCATTGGCGACGCGCTCGTCGTCGTCGACGGCACGTCTGCCGCTGGCGGCCTCCACCTCGACCCGGCGCAGGTCGACGTCTACTACTTTGCCCCGCAAAAGAGCTTTGGCTCGGACGGCGGGCTGTGGTTCGCCATCGTGTCCCCTGCCGCGATCGCACGGATCGAGCGGATCGCGGCGTCGGGTCGATGGATCCCCCCCACGCTCGACCTCGCGACCGCGCTGGAAAATTCGCGTCTGGACCAGACCCTGAACACCCCTGCCGTCGCGACGCTGGTGATGATGGACGAGCAGGTCCGCTGGCTCAACGACAATGGTGGTTTGTCCTTCGCGACTGGTCGTACCAGCGAGTCCGCGCGCCGCATTTATCAGTGGGCCGACGGTGCTGAGCACGCTGAGACATTTGTCACAAGCCATTCAAACCGGTCGACCGTGGTCGCTACCGTCGACCTGCGCTCACCCCTGGATTCCGCCGCACTCCGGTCGCATCTCAAGGCAAACGGCGTGGTCGACATCGATCCGTACCGCAAGCTCGGACGCAATCAGATCAGGGTGGGCATGTTCCCCGCCGTGGATCCCGATGACGTCACGGCGCTCACGGTCTGCATCGACTGGCTTACGGAGAGATTGGTGCAATGACACAACAGCAGGAAGACCTCGAGACCCAGCGGCCCAAGCGGCGCGCCCTCGGAGCCTTCCTGCTTGGTCTCGTGCCACTCGCCGTGGCAGGGACGGCCGGCTTCGCCGCGTCGCGCCTTCCCGCTGACACAGAGACCGCACGCACCGAGCTCGAGCCGCTTGCCCTGACGGCGGCGGCCCCTGCCGTGGACCAGACGCCCGTCGCGGCCATCGTCGCCCCTGGATCTGCAACGGAGGTCGACCTGAGCGTCGGCGTCCCCAAGATCTCCGTCTCTTTCGAGCCCGAGCCCGAGCCCGAGCCCGTCGTCGCAGTTGCCGCCGCCTCCCAGGCCTCGAAGTCGAACGCCGCGGCCAAGCAGCAGACCGCGAAGAAGTCCGACAGCACTAAGAAGTCGTCGAGCAAGAAGAAGTCGAACTCCGGCTCCACGACTATGACTGCGGCGCAGTACTGCGCGAGCCCGTCGTCACCGGTGGCCGCTGGTGGCAGCGTCAAGGCGCTACTGGCCGCTGCGAACAAGGAACGCGCGCGCATCGGCGCGGCGCCTTTGACGTGGAACGGTTCCCTGGCGTCGGCCGCTGCGTCGTGGTCAAAGTCCATGGCGGGCAAGGACTCAGCTGGTGACGGCAAGCAACTCGCCCACAACCCGAACCGCCCGGGTGCCGAGAACGTCGCCTTCTCGAGTTCGACGGCAGGCATCTCCACGGGTACCGCGGTGGCGCGCGCCCACACCAACTGGATGTACTCACCCGGCCACTGTCAGAACATCATGAACCCCGCCTACAGCTCGATGGGTGCGGGCGTCGCGTCGACTGACAACGGCCAGGCCGTCTACACGACGGTCAACTTCCGCTAACCGCTCTCCTCACCCGTCAAATGGATCCATTTGGCGCAAGGTGAGGCGGTGTTTTCCGGTCAAATGGATCCATTTGACCGGAAGCGCGGCACTACTTGGCCTCGTCAGCCTCCGGTGAGGCGTCCTCGGAAGCCTCGGGCGCATCGGCCGTCTCCGGAAGGGCCGATGCGTCGGCAGGCACCTGCTCGCCCTCACCCTTGTCATCGACCTCCTGGGCAGGGGTCGGCTCTGCAGGTGCCACCGGTTCCGGCACCGCAAGGTCGAGCGCGACCATCGCATCGGAATCGAAGACGGGATTGTTGGCAGGCCACAGGGCCGTGGTGCGCTCCGGCGCTGCCTGAGACTGGCCGCCACAGGCGTGGTCAACAGGGACCACGGTGCCGTCGAAGGGACACCACTTGTTCGCGCACACGCCAAAGTGGAGGCGCAGGGCACCCGACAGGGGGATCACAAACTCGCCGACCGCGCCCTCCGGGCTTGAGGTGTCACGCGCGGTAGCGCCGGCCGCCTGCGCACGGGCGCTCCAGCGCTCCGCCGCCTCGTCGCGCCCCACGGGACCGAGCACGCGCTCGCGGCCCAGACCGAACTCCCAAATCGCGACAGCGTCCTCGTCCTCGTCGTGGGTGACGGTGTAACCGGGCTGCAGGCGCGGGTCCGGGTCGAACCTCGGCACCGGCATGCCGGGTTTGATGTCGCCAGGCTGGACGCGTTCCGCCCACGGCACCCACGGAGGGGACAGCAGCGCGCCGTCGGCGGCCACGAGATGAGCCTCACAGACGGCCGCTTCTTTGCCTCGCGGTGCACGCGAAAGCGTCACCGACCACACCCAGCCCCGGTATCCGGGCAGGGTGCACGCGAACCGGTGCGTGACCAGACGGTCGCCGTCCTTGTGCGCGGACAGGTGCTCGCCGACCGCTTCACGATCGTCGGCCACCTCGACGGCGACCTCGTAGGCGAGATCCGTGGCCTGCTTTAGCACTGCGTCCATGCGGGGTTAGGCCTCCAGTTGGTCGGCGACGGCGCGCAGCACCGCTGCGACCTTCTGCCCCTTCGCCTGGTCGGGGTAGCGGCCGCGGCGCAGCGACGTCGAGACTCCGTCAAGCATCTTGATGAGGTCCTCCACGATCACGGTCATCTCGTCGGGCTTCTTGCGCAGCCCCTGAGAGACGGTCTGGACCGGGTCGAGCACCTCGACGCCCATGGCGGAGGGGCCGCGACGGCCGTCGGCGATCGAGAAGTCCACGCGAGCACCGGGCTTGAGCGCCGTCATCCCTGCCGGCAACGCCGATGCGTGGAGGAACACCTCGTCGCCTTCGTCGCTGGCGATGAAGCCGAACCCCTTGTCAGAGTCGAACCACTTCACTTTGCCGGTGGGCACATCAACCTCGCGTGTATTTCTGGGCGCCGCGGATTCGGCACCGGGCCAGTCTACCGGTCAGGTGCGCGTGGACAGGCTGGTAAGTCACACACCTGCGAGCGGGTTTGGCTCTTTGCGTGCTCCGGTGCACACTGGCACTGTGGTCAGCAGGTCCCCGTCGAGCACTGAGGTGAACATGTCCCCGTCCACGGCCCCGGCCTGGCTGGTCCCCGCCTACTCTCGGGCGGCTGTCGGCGCTGGCGCGACCGCGTCCGGCGCCGCGATCGACGCAGCGGCGTCGCGCCTGATCGACCGGTGGACAGAGCAAGAGCGCCGGTATCACGACGTCTCGCACCTCGTGGACCTACTGCGCCGGGTTGATGAGCTTCATCAGGAGGCGCACAACGTCCACCTGGTGCGGCTGGCGGCCTGGTACCACGGCGCCATTTTCGACGCGGCCCACAGTGCCGCGTACGCCCATCGGGGCGGTGAGGACGAGGCCGCAAGCGCAGAGGTGGCGCGCACGGAACTGACGGCGCTGGGCATCCCTGCGACGGCCGTGGAGTCCGTGGCGGCCATGGTGGCGGGCCTTGCGCGCCACAGTGCTCCCGCGGACAACATTGACGCCGCTGTGCTATCTGACGCCGATCTCGCGATCCTCACGTCCGATCCCCAGCGTTACCGCACGTACCTAGAACGTGTGCGTGAGGAGTACGCGCACATTCCCACCGGTGACTACCTCACTGCCAGGCGCGCCATTGTCGAGCGCCTGCTCGCGCGTGACCGTCTCTACACGAGCCCGCTGGGCGCCGGGTGGGAACGACAGGCCCGCGAGAATCTCACCGCCGAGCGCGCGCGCATCGACCGCGAACTCGCCAAACTCGCGGAGTTATCCACAGATTCAGCGTGACCCCTGCCGGGTTCGGGTGACGGAACCTAGCGTCGAGAGCACGCGCCGACCGGCGCCTGCGGCTCGCCGCTCACCGTCTGAAAGGACCCGTCATGACCCGCTATCACGTCGATGCCGCCGAGGTCGCCTCGGCCTCGGGGCTCGCCGCCCGCTCGTCCGACACCATCCGCGCTGAGGTCGCGGCGATGCTCGGCCACCTCACCGCACTGCAGGGCACCTGGCAGGGTGGCGCCGCGACGGCCTTCGCTGGCGTGCTCGAGCAGTGGCGCGCCGCGCAGGCGCAGGTGGAGACCGCGCTGGACTCCATCACCGTCGCGCTCGGCCAGGCCGCCACCGAGTACCAGAACGCTGAGGACAGTGCCTCGCGACTGTTCAGCGTGCGCTAACCCAGCCCGCGCATCGGCCCTCCCTCCCCGTCAAATGGATCCATTTTCCTCGTGAAGGGTGGGGCCGATGCGCCGGTTGCCTGCCGCACGTAGGCTCGGCCGGGTGACGGTCTACATTGATCCGCCGCTGTGGCCGCGCCACGGCACCACCTGGAGCCATCTGGTGTCCGATGCGAGCCTCGATGAGCTTCACCGCGTAGCGCGGCAGGCCGGTATCCCCGCCCGCGCGTTCGACCTCGACCACTATGACGTGCCCGCCGAGCGCCGAGACGCGCTCATCGCACTGGGCGCGGTCCCCGTCAGCGCAGGTGAACTGATTCGGCGCTTGCGAGCGTCCGGGCTACGGGTGACGGCTGCCGAGCGCCGTCCTCACGCGACCCAAGCCCACCCTCACGATGAAAATGGATCCATTTGACGGTGGAGTGGGCAGACGCACGAAGGCCCCCGGGAGTGCTCCCGGGGGCCTTCGCGGCTGTCAGCGTGCTGGACTTAGAAGCCCATGCCGCCCATGTCGCCGCCACCGGGGGCGGTCGGCTCGGGCTCGGGGATGTCCGCGACGACGGCTTCGGTCGTCAGGAACAGGCCCGCGATCGACGCAGCGTTCTGCAGCGCGGAACGGGTCACCTTGACCGGGTCGTTGACACCAGCGGCCAGCAGGTCCTCGTACTCACCAGTCGCGGCGTTGAGGCCGTGACCGACCTCGAGGCCCTTGACCTTCTCGACGACGACGCCACCCTCAAGGCCGGCGTTGACGGCGATCTGGCGCAGCGGCGCGGTGATCGCGGCCTCGACGATGCGAGCACCAGTGGCCTCGTCACCCTCGAGCTCGAGCGCGGCGAGCGCCACGGTTCCGGCCTGGATGAGGGCCACGCCACCACCGGCGACGATGCCCTCTTCAACGGCAGCCTTCGCGTTGCGGACGGCGTCCTCGATGCGGTGCTTGCGCTCCTTGAGCTCGACCTCAGTGGCCGCGCCCGCCTTGATGACGGCCACGCCGCCGGCGAGCTTGGCGAGGCGCTCCTGGAGCTTCTCGCGGTCGTAGTCCGAGTCCGAGTTCTCGATCTCGGCACGGATCTGGTTCACGCGGCCAGCAACCTGGTCCTCGGCGCCAGCACCATCGACGATGGTGGTGTCGTCCTTGGTGACCACGATCTTGCGGGCCTGGCCCAGCAGCTCGAGGCCAGCGTTCTCCAGCGACAGGCCAACGGCCTCGGAGATGACCTGGCCACCCGTGAGGATCGCCATGTCCTGAAGCATCGCCTTGCGGCGGTCACCGAAGCCGGGCGCCTTGACGGCGACGACCTTGAGGTTGCCGCGCAGCTTGTTGACCACGAGCGCCGCGAGGGCCTCGCCGTCGACGTCCTCGGCGATGATCGCGAGGGGCTTGCCGGCCTGCATGATCTTCTCGAGGACGGGAAGCAGGTCCTTGAGCGAGGAGATCTTGGACTCGACGAGCAGGATGTACGCGTCCTCGAGGACGGCTTCCTGGCGCTCGCCATCGGTCACGAAGTAGGGGTTGAGGTAGCCCTTGTCGAAGCGCATACCCTCGGTGAGCTCAAGCTCGAGGCCAAACTGGTAGGCCTCCTCGACGGTGATGACGCCTTCCTTGCCGACCTTGTCCATCGCCTCGGCGATGAGCTCGCCGATCGCGGGGTCACCAGCGGAGATACCAGCGGTAGCAGCGATCTGCTCCTTGGTCTCGATCTCCTTGGCGGACTTCAGCAGCTCGGCGGTGACGGCCTCGACGGCCTTCTCGATGCCCTTCTTGAGGCCAATCGGGTTGGCGCCAGCCGAGACGTTGCGCAGACCCTCGCGCACGAGCGCCTGAGCGAGCACGGTGGCGGTGGTGGTGCCGTCGCCAGCGACGTCGTCAGTCTTCTTGGCGACCTCCTTGACGAGCTCCGCACCGATCTTCTCGAAAGGCTCGGACAGCTCGATCTCCTTGGCGATCGAGACGCCGTCGTTGGTGATCGTGGGGGCGCCCCACTTCTTCTCGAGCACGACGTTGCGGCCCTTGGGGCCGAGGGTGACCTTGACGGCGTCTGCGAGGGCGTTCATGCCCCGCTCCATACCGCGACGGGCCTCCTCATCGAAGGCAATCATCTTTGCCATGGGTGTCTATTCCTCTTTCGATGAATGTGGTGTCGAACCGCCCGCGACGGACGGCGTCGGTCACGTGCGTTCCTGTCACGCACGGCCCGATCGCCTCGGTTCAACAAGCCTGTGTTTAGCACTCTCGCATCGAGAGTGCTAAGGCCGATTCTGGCACTCTCCCCCGTCGAGTGCAAACCGCAACTGCCGCTGTTCGCCCGGGGCTAAGCGCCGTCATCCGGCCGATGCGCGAACGGCCTGGCAAGGCACGTCCCACGACGTCCACTCGCCTGCGACCAGGCGGCGCGAACCGGCTCAGGCGCCGGGTGCACTCGCGAGCAGGACCTCGATCTCGGCGCCGCCAGGGGTGTCCCCCTGCTCGACGGCGTCGATGCCGAGCTGATCCGCGACGTCCTGCGCGGTGTCGGCCAAGCGGTCTTCGCTGTACATCACGACGTTGTCACCACCGGGGATGAGCGACGCGGAGATGTTGTTGGCTTCAAGGTTGGTGTAGCCGGCGTCCTCAAGGATGGCCTGCTGCTCACCAGCGATGCCCTGGATTCCGGCGCCGTTGCGCACGTGGATCTGAGCGTCGTAGAGGACGACAGGTTCGGGCTCGACCGTCTCGGTCGGCTCGGGGGTGGGCTCTTCGCTGGCCGTGACCGAGGGCTCCGTGGTGGGCTCGGGCGTGGTGCCGGTGGTGGGCTCATCGGTGGGCGTCACCGTCACGGTGGGAGTCGTGGTGGGCTCCGGGGCGTCGGGGGTGGTGTCGCGCCACAGCCACATGGCCAGCAACAGGGCCACCAGTCCGCCGGCGATCAGCGCCAGCAGTGGCGGCAAGATTCGTGACCACCACGGTCGCGGTGCACGGTGGACACCCACAGGGCCGCCCTCGGCAGCCATCTCGTCGAACTCGTCGCGGGGGTATTCCTGTGCCACGGGCGCAACTCTAGCGAACGGCGCTCATGTCGAGCGCACGCCCGGCGCGTCCCCGCTGGCGTGCCGCGCGCATGCGGCGCAGGCGCTTGACGAGCATCGGGTCAAAGGCGAGCGCGGCCTGCGTGTCGATGAGAGCGCCAAGTACCTGGTAATACTGCGTGCTCGACATCGAGAACAGCTCGCGGATGGCGTCTTCCTTCGCCCCCGCGTGCTTCCACCATTCGCGTTCGAAGGTCAAAATCCCGGCGTCGCGCGCGGACAGCTCAGTCGACTCTGGCGTGTCGATGCGTGCGGGTTCGCCCATGGATTCCTCCTTGTGTCGCTCCCACCTTACTCGCGAACTACATGCGTGTCATTCCCCTCCCCCTCCCGTCAAATGGATCCATTTTCATCGCGTGGGGCCGCGCCCGCCCCGGTCAAATGGATCCATTTGGCTTGGGAGCGGGGGGTGCGAGGGTGCGGGGCTGGCCTAGGGTGACGACATGCCCTCGCTGGAACACGTCGCGCCCGACTGGGCCAGGGCACTGGCGCCAGCGGCACCCGGCCTCGAGCGCATCGGCGCTTTCTTAGACGGCGAGCGAGCCGCAGGCCGCGAGGTCCTTCCAGCGCCCGAGGCGATCATGCGCGTGTTCGCCACCCCCATGGCCGCTGCGCGGGTCCTCATCGTGGGCCAGGACCCCTACCCCACTCCAGGCGACGCCGTGGGGCTGAGCTTCTCGGTCGCCGCCGGGCATCCCATGCCGCGCTCGCTGCGCAACATCGCCCGCGAACTGCACGACGACACCGGCGAACTGCTCACCGACGGCGACCTGAGCCACTGGGCAGACCAGGGCGTGGTGCTGCTCAACAGGGTGCTGACCGTCCAGGCGGGCGTCGCCGGCTCCCACCGGCGCCAAGGCTGGGAGGACGTGACGGAACTCGCCATCAAGGCCTTGGTCTCACGGGACGGCCCGCTCGTGGCCGTGCTGTGGGGGCGCGACGCGCAGTCGCTCGCACCGTCGCTGGGCAACGTGCCGCGTGTCGTCAGCGCTCACCCGAGCCCACTGAGCGCGTCACGCGGGTTCTTCGGATCGCGTCCGTTTAGTGCCGTGAACGCCTCGCTTGTCGAGCAAGGGGCCACGCCCATCTCGTGGGGCACACCCTGGCCTTGAGCGGTGGCCGCTACTCACACAGCATCGTGCCAAGGGACTTGCCGGCCGCATCGGTATAGCTGAACGACCCGCTCTTCTCCCCCCACGACGGATTCGCCGGCATGACGACCAGCTGAGGCAGGTTCGCGCACGAGAACCCCGGCGCGATGGCCACCGAGTTGTAGGAGCCCACCCCCACCGGTTCAATCGCGGGGAACACCTCGGTGTCCCCCAGGTCAAGGTGGACCCGCCAGGACGGGGCGCTGGTGGTCGCGCGGAAGTACACCTCGGCTGTGGTGGAGCCGTCACTGCTCGTCCAACTATTGACACCCGAGATGGTCAGGGAGCAGTCGTCACCCGTGGGCACGCCTGACGCATCGACACCCACGCAATAGTGGCGCTCGGCGTCGCCTTGCCACGACACGGGGAAGATCCACCCGCCCAGGCGGGCCACGGCGGTGGTCGCGAGCGCCTGATCAAAGCCGCCCACGTCGACAGTGGCGCTCCCACTGGCCACAGCGCCGATGCTGCCTGCAGCGAGCACGGATCCGTCGCCCGAGTGCAAGAACAGATCGAGGGTAGTGCCCTCGCAAGCGGTGGGCACCCCCGCAAGGGTCACGGTTCCACTGCCCGAGGCCGATGCGCTCATCACCGGCTCGCCTTCCAGCACCGACTCGGCGCAAGCAGAGAGCTCGTACTTTTCGACGTGAGGAGCGGCTACCACCGTCAGACGCGCGGCGTCGGCGTCAACAAGGCCCGCATAGAAGGCCGCCAGGAGGACTGCCACGACGAATGCCGCCTTGATCACGACGCACGCTCCGCGGGTATCTCTTGGACTCGCGTGGAATCGGGCCACACTGCCATGACGACCGCAGCAAGGATCATCCCCAGCCACAGCGTGGGGCTAGCCAGCCAGTGCAGGATCGCCCCCAGATAGGGAATGTGTACCCGCACCACGCCCACCACTTCACTCCCGGTGGGGGTGAACGGGTCGGTGAAGTCATTGTTGTCGCCCCTGACCTCCCAGCCAGAGGCGTCCCCGCCGGTCACCCGATGGACCACGAGGGCACCGTCAAAGCCCGGCGGCTCGTACACGATGACGTCGCCCACCTCGGGCTGTCCTGCCCGCGCCAGTACAAGGTCTCCTGCGGAGAACGTCGGCTCCATGGAGTTGCCGACGACCAGCACCATTGACGTCTTGCCGCCGATGGGAACCGGCCACAGGAACCACACCAGAAAGGCGATCGCTGCCCACGCAACGGCGCTGCGGAGCAGGCTCACGCGCCAGCGCGCGCGTCGCGCGCCGGCAGCGTGCACCTGAACTGTCATCGCCTCACCCGCCTAGCCGATGATGACGGTGGCCTCACCTAGGTCGGTCTCGATGTTGATGCCGAGCTCGGAGGCGTCGAAGGTAAAGGTCCCGCCTGCGACGGTGCCGCTGGTCGACAACAACTCGACGGCCTGGGCGCCCTTGAGGGAGACCGCGATGGGCTCGCCAGTGCACGTGTCAGCGATCCCCGTCACGGTGAGCGCGTCGATCGCGTAGATGTCGCCATGCTTGGAGTACGAGTAGTCGACGGCCACCCCGTCCGTGTCGCACTGCGCGAACGTGTCCGCACCGATGGCGACTTCGTTCGAGGCACGCACGTTGAGTTCCGCGGCGGTCGCGAGCGTCAGCCCCGCGACGCCGAGCACGGCGAGGGCCACGGCAGCGCTCTTGCGCTTGCTCTGGTGTTCTGACATATCGGAGATCCTTCCCTGAGGGCCGGGATCTGACCGCGGGATCGCCGCGATCAACACCCACGGCGATGTGGCTGCTGAGGGGACGCATGTGCTTAGCGCCGCCAGCACCCGTGGCGCGGGTTTCGCGCGCACGTTCACTCATTTTCAACAGGGGCGAAAGGTGGCATTTTGGGACTTCAGTCCCACCGCCGCGGCGTGTCGCGATGTGCCCATTTACCAGCGGTTAAAAGGAGAAACCAGAGAGCTGACAGCGGGACTCGAACCCGCAACCCCCGTATTACAAGTACGGTGCGCTACCAATTGCGCCATGCCAGCACACGACTGACGTCGCGAGAGCAGGATACCCAGCCCGCGCATCGGCCGTGAACGGGAAGTGGCCCCGCAGAGGTGTCTGCGGGGCCACTCCAAACGTCGTACGGGTCGCGTTACTCCTGCGACTCGATGTGCGCCTTGAGCACACCCTCCTCGAAGAACGGCACGTCTGCCTGCAGCAAGATGGTGCGGTCAAGCATGATCGTCGGCGTCGCCGTGCGCTGCTCCTGCTCCGCGAAGTCCTGCGAAGCCTGGTCGGTAGCAGCGATGACCCACTTGGTGAACTTGCCATCCTCGAACGTCGCAGCGACGTCCTCGGGCACACCCGCAGTGATGGCGATCTGCTCGATCTGCGCGTCGGACAGGCCCTCAGTGTTCTCCGCAGGCTGGTTCGCGTACAGCGCGGCCGAGAAGTCGAGGTAAGCCTCGGGGGCGGCATCCGCGACCGTCGCGGCGGCGTTGGCAGCGCGCGTCGAGTACTGCGTACCCATCGAGTAGTAGTCAAGGATCGCGAGGGGGTGGTAGTAGACGGCAACCGTGCCGGCCTCACGCATCGCGTTGATGTCCTCGGCGTTGATCTCCTCGAAGCTGCCGCAGATGGGGCACATGTAGTCCTCATAGACATCCAGGCGCTGCACGTCAGTGGGGACGTCCTCACCCACCACGCCGCCCGTGCCCACGGCAATGCCGCCCGTGGCGTCGGCACCGGCGGGTGCCACGACGTTGGGGTCATCAAGACCTGGAATCTTGCCCGACTGGACAATGAAGTAGACGATGCCGCCGAAGATCGCGAGCACGGCCACGGCACCCACGATGATGCCGACCATGGTCTTGCGTTCCTGCGACTTGACGTTCTTTTGTGCCTGCGCGCGCGCGGCAGCCGCCTTCTCGTTCTTGGGGGCGCCGTTCTTCTTGGACATGGTCCTACTTCCTCGAGTCGTTCGGGGTTGAGTGTACTGACGCCTCCTCGGGCGCCTGAAGTGCGGGGGCGGGCGACATCCAGCCGTCCACCGAGAAGCGACTGCGCGGCCAGATCGCCAGGAAGGTGCCCAGCGCGATGAAGCCCAGCCGCTCAAGCACGTGGCTGGGGTAGTTGGTGGTGCCAGCTTCGACCTCGCCGCCGCCGCCAAAGCAGCCACAGTCGATACTCAAACCCGTGCTCCACGCCCAGATCACGCCCGTAAGGAACGCCGCCATCATTGCGAGCCAGATGATGCTCGCCGTGCGCGTGAACAGCCCCAGGAGCAACAGCAGTCCCAGCGCGATCTCTACGTAAGGAAGCATGGTGCCCACGAAGGGCACCACCGACTCCGGCAGCAGTTGATATGCGCGCACCGCGCGCACTGACTGCGGGATGTCTTGCAGCTTCGGAATGGCGGCCGCGAAAAGGATGCCCGCCATCGACAGCCTCACGACCAGACTCAGCCACGGCTGCACTGCCGCGAATCGGCCTACCTTCGCCATCGATATGTCCCCTCCGGACGCCTAAGCATCATCAGTTCGCGCGTGCGCGCGTTCCCGTTGCCGGGCCAACGTACAACACCAGGACGGCGTTCCACCACGGCCGGCCACGGCCACTACTGCGGCAGGTCCGGGGCTGGCCACCACCACGGACCGGCGTGGGCATACACGCTCGCCGCGACCACCGCGATGCCCGCCAGGGCCACCACAGTCCAGGCCGCAGCCACGCCCCGTGTGGGCGCGAGGGCATCCGACACTCGGTGTCCCCCCTCACGGGTCGCCGCCATCCACGGCCCCCACCACAGCACGACCGCCGCGACCAGTCCGCCGGCTCCGAGCGCCACCGCATGGCCCCACGTCTGGCCCGCGACGGTGCCACTCGCGAGGCGCTCGGTACTGACCAGCCACCACCCAATCGCCGCCACGCCAGCGCCCGCCGCGCCCGCGAGCAGAGCCGCGGGCAGCGTCTCGGCCGCGGCACGCAACAGGTGCCACGGCAGGCCCAGGGTCTGCAAGGCCGCATCTCCCTTGCGCTGGCCGCGGCGCACGCGAGCACCGTGCAATCCGAGCGCACGGCGCTGCACACCTCGCACCAGGATCGCGCTGACCACGAGCGCAAAGTACGCAAGGAACGGCGCAAGGGCAGCGGCGGCCCCAAAGGCCACCGTCCACGAACCCACCATGAGGTGATGGCGTGGGGCACGTTCGATCTCGATGTCCGCAGAGCTGGGCTCGTCCTCATCCAGCGGAACGTCGCCGGACAGGGGCGGCGAGGGGACCGATGCGGGTGTACCCGTCGAGGTCGGCGGCGCCTCGACGTCGTAGACCGCCGTGGGGTCGGCCGCGTAGTCGACGCCCGAATACTGGGCTGTCATCACCGCCGTCGCGGCGATGCCAGGAGCCACCGCGGTCGGGGCGAGTTGCGATCCCTGGGCGCCGTACAGGACCGTGGTCGCGCCCCTCAGCGCGGCAACCACATCGCGCGGGGCGGGCCTACCGCTGATGTCACGGCCCAGCGCTGCCCTGAGCGCATCGGCCCCCTGAACGACGGGCAAGGTGACGTCCGTTTCCAAGGTGCGCGAGATGGCGCCCGTGCCCGACCCGAACGGCGCCTTACCTGTCATCGTGTACGCCACGGTCGCCGCCCACGACCACCGGTCGGCGATAGCGCCGGGCTCCGCGCCGTCGATCACCTCCGGCGCGACGTAGCCCGCGGTGCCGGAAACCAGGCCGTCGCGGGTCAGCCGAGGGTCGTGCTCGCGGTGGGAGAGCCCAAAGTCAATCAGCACTGGCCCGGCAGGGCTCATCATGATGTTCGACGGGGTCACGTCACGGTGCACCACGCCCGCCTGGTGGACCGCCTCAAGCGCCGATGCGGTGCGGTCCGCGAAGTCCGCGAGCGCCTCGCCCTCGAGCGGCCCGTGGTCCTGAATGTGCTGCCACAGGCTCACGCCGGGGATGTACTCGAAGACCACGAACGTCTCGTCGCCGTCCAACTCGGCATCGAGGATCTGCGGCACTGCGGGGTGGCGCAGCGACTGCAACGCATGAACCTCACGCTCAAGTCGTTGGGCAGCCACGGCGTCTGTCCGAGCGTCGACGAGCTTCAACGCGGCCGTCGCGCCGCCATCGTCGACCACCCTGTAGACGGCCCCAGAGCCGCCCCTCCCCAGGGTCGATACGACGGTGTACCCACCAATGTCGTCGCCCGGTTCCCGCGTCACGCCCACCATGCACTCACGCTACCGTGACCGACTTGGACTCACTTGCGTGCTATGGCAAGATGGGGGCACTCGCCGCACACCCGTGCGGCGGAAAGTGTCACTGTGGACACCACATCGGCACTCTTCACTACGGATCGTCCGGCACGTACCTGCCGGTGAAGGGACCATCATGGCCAGCGTTACTTATGACAAGGCTTCGAGGATCTACCCCGGGACCGAGCGTCCTGCTGTGGACCAGCTCGACCTTGAGATCGCCGACGGCGAGTTCCTCGTGCTCGTCGGCCCCTCCGGTTGCGGAAAGTCGACCTCCCTGCGCATGCTCGCGGGTCTCGAGGACATCGACGCGGGCTCGATCCGCGTTGGCGACCGCGACGTCACCCACGTGCAGCCCAAGGACCGCGACATCGCGATGGTGTTCCAGTCCTACGCGCTTTACCCCCACATGACCGTGGCCGACAACATGGGCTTCGCGCTCAAGATCGCCAAGGTCGACAAGGCTGAGATCCGCCAGCGCGTTGAGGCCGCTGCCAAGATCCTCGACCTCACCGAGTACCTGGACCGCAAGCCCAAGGCTCTGTCGGGTGGTCAGCGCCAGCGTGTCGCCATGGGCCGCGCCATCGTGCGTCAGCCCCAGGTGTTCCTCATGGACGAGCCGCTGTCGAACCTTGACGCCAAGCTGCGTGTCCAGACCCGTACCCAGATCGCCGCTCTGCAGCGTCGCCTGGGCACCACCACCGTCTACGTGACCCACGACCAGGTCGAGGCCCTCACCATGGGTGACCGCATCGCGGTCCTCAAGGACGGTCTGCTCCAGCAGGTGGGCACCCCCCGCGACATGTACGACGCTCCCGCGAACGTCTTCGTCGCCGGCTTCATCGGCTCGCCCGCGATGAACATCGGCACCTACCAGGTGTTCGACGGTCACGCTCAGGTTGGCCGCGCCAAGGTGGCGCTCGCTCGCGAGGCCGTCTCGGCGCTCAAGGCCGAGGACAAGAACCACGTGGTGCTGGGCTTCCGGCCCGAGTCGCTCGACCGCGTGGCCCCCAACACCGAGGGTGCCATCCCGGTGCAGGTCGACGTCGTCGAGGAGCTGGGCTCCGACGCGTTCGTCTACGGCGAGGTCCCGAACGAGTTCGGCGGCGCCGAGGACGTTCACTTCTCCGCTGGCGACTCGCAGGTCATCGTCCGTATCGACCCCCGCGACGTGCCCAAGAAGGGCGACACCGTGTGGGTCTCGATCCGCGAGGGCGAGCAGCACGTGTTCTCCGCCGCGTCCGGCGAGCGCCTGTCCGCTGAGGTGCACACCGACGCTTCGGCTCAGCACAAGGCCTAAGCGCTAGAACGCTCAGAAGGGGCGGTCCCGGTTCACCGGGGCCGCCCCTTCTGCTGTCCCTGCGCCCTCCTTGCGCCCTCCTTGCGCCCTCCTTGCGCCCTCCTTGCGCCCTCCTTGCGCCCTCCTTGCGCCCTCCCTGCGCCCTCGCCCCGGTTGATACCCGTCTCGACAGGATCTGGCACGCCCCGGCGCGCCAGATACCCACGGGCGCGCCCGGGCGACCCGCCCACCCAAGCCTCACGCGCATCGGCCCTGAGCCGGGTCACCCGGCCTCAGGCGCACTCACGGGTATCTAGCACGCGCGCACCGCGTCACAGACGTCGAGACGGGTATCAACAGCGGGAGGCGGGCCGGATACGCTGGCACCATGCCTCTGCATATCACTGGAGCCGCTGACGCCGCCTTGATCGAGCTGCCGTGGGACATGCCGCTCGAAACCTGGCCCGAGGAGCACATCGCGGCCCTGCCCAGAGGCCTATCGCGGCACGTCGTCAGGTTCGTGCGCCACGGTGACGGGGTCATCGCCGTCAAGGAGACCAACGCGGAGATCGCCCACCGCGAGTTCACCATGCTGCGCGAACTCGAGAAGCTCGACGCCCCTTGCGTGCACCCCGTCGCCGTGGTCACTGGCCGCACCACCCGCAGTGGTGAGCCGCTGTCCGCCGCGCTCATCACCGAACACCTCGCCTACTCCCTGCCCTACCGCGCGCTGTTCGCGCAGGGCCTGCGGCAGTCCACTCTCAAGCGTCTGGTGGGGGCGCTTTCCGTGCTGCTGGTGCGCTTGCACCTGTTGGGCTTCTACTGGGGCGACGTGTCGCTGTCGAACGCGCTGTTCCGCCGTGACGCCTCGGAGTTCTCCGCGTACCTGGTGGACGCCGAGACCGGCGACCTCCACCCGCGCCTGACTGATGGCCAGCGCGAGCACGACCTCGACATTGCCACCACCAACATCACGGGCGAGTTGCTCGACCTCCAGGGCTCGGGCGACCTCGACGACAGCGTCGACCCGCTAGAGATCGGCGCGCGCCTCGAGAAGCGCTACCGCAAGCTGTGGACCGCGCTCACGGAGACGTCGACCCACACCTCCAACATTCGCATGCGGGTCGCGGAGCGGGTGCGCCAGCTGAACGATCTGGGGTTCGACCTCGACGAGATCGACATGCAACAGACCGAGGACGGCACTGCGATCTCCATCCGTCCCAAGGTGGTGGACGCGGGCTTCCACCAGCGCCGCCTGATGCGCCTGACGGGCCTCGACGTGCAAGAGAACCAGGCCCGCCGTCTGCTGAACGACCTCGACGAGTTTCGCGCCTGGCACGACCCGGGTCGCGAGGAGTCCGCGGCTGCGCACGAGTGGCTCACCCACATGTTCGAGCCCACCATCCGGGCGGTGCCGCGCGACCTGCGCGGCAAGCTCGAGCCTGCCCAGGTGTACCACGAGGTTCTCGATCACCGCTGGTATTTAGCAGAGGCGGCAGGTCACGACGTCGCAATGCCCGTCGCGACGGCGTCGTACGTGCGCAACATTCTGCCCGGCAAGGCCGACGAACACGCTGTGCTGGGCCGCTCGATCGCCGAGATGACCGCGGAACTCCCGGCCCTCGCGCTCGAGCACGGAGAGAACTACGAGGCACGCGACCCCTACATCAACGACAACACCTACGCCTGGGGCGGCGTCCCTGAGCCCGAGATCGCCGAGGCTCCTACGGTGACGCGCCGCTCCACGCGCATGCCCGTCACCGAAACCCCCGTGGTGCCGGGGCGCGACCACACAACCGCTCCCACGCCTCCCACTGCGCCGTCCCCTCTCTAAGGGGACGGCCAGCAGGGCCGATGCGCGGGCTGGCCGCGCCGGGTGCATGGGCTTAGCGCAGCGCGCGGCGGGCTTCGTACAGGGCGATCGAGGCCGCGACGGAGGCGTTGAGGCTCTCGGTGTCGCCCGAGATGGGGATCGACACGATCTGGTCGCAGGCCTCCGCGACAAGGCGCGACAGGCCGGAGCCCTCGGCGCCCACGGCGATGACGAGCGGGCCGTCGAGCAGTTCGGAGTCGCCTATCTCGACCTCGCCGCCGGCGTCCAGGCCCACCACGAAGCAGCCGGCCTTCTTGTAGGCCTCGATCTGACGAGTGAGGTTGGTGGCACGGGCCACAGGCAGGCGTGCGGCCGCGCCCGCGGAGACCTTCCACGCAGCCACGGTCACGCCAGCCGCGCGCCGCTCGGGCACCACAATGCCGGTGGCGCCGAACGCCGCGGCGGAACGCATGATCGCGCCCAGGTTGCGCGGGTCCTGAATGCCGTCGAGGGCGACAATGCGCACGGGCCCGTCCGAGTCGGTGGACAGGAAGTCGTCGGGGTCGGCGTACACATACGACGGGACCTCAAGCGCGACTCCCTGGTGCGGGCTGCCACCGGCGTAGCCGTCGAGGGTGGCCTTGGTGACCTCGTGGACCTCGATGCCGTGTTCGACGGCAAGCGAGACGATCTCCGTCACGCGGTCATCCGCGTCGATCCGGTTGAACACCGACAGGCGGTGGGCCGGCATCTTCATGCGCAGCGCCTCGAGGACGGAGTTGCGTCCGATCACGAGTTCCGCGGAGCCGGAGGTCCTGTCGCGCGGCGTGGAGCGCTTGGCCTGCTGAGGCTTCTTCGCGGCGTCCGCCTCGGCGCGCTTCTTTGCCTTGTACGCCTTGTGATTGGGCCGGTCCTCGGCCTTGGGGGTCGGGCCCTTACCTTCGAGGGCGCGCCGTCCGTGGCCCCCGGTGCCGACCTGGGCGCCCTTCTTCGAGCCTGCATTGCGCGTCGCGCCGCGGCGCCTTGAGTTTCCAGCCATGGACTTAAGGGTAGTCGCGCACCCGGCCAGCGAGCGCATCGGCCCCGACGCCGAGCGCACTACCCCTCAGCGGCGAGCGACCAGCGAGCCCCGTCGGCGGCGTCCTCGATGACGATGCCCGCCTGGGCAAGGCGGTTGCGGATCGCGTCAGCGGTGGCCCAGTCCTTGGCCGCACGCGCGGCGGCGCGCGCCTGGATGTCGGCCTGGACCAGCGAGTCGAGCGCGGTCATCGCCGCCCCCGCACCAGAGTCGACCCCGGCCCACTGCTCGCTCGCGGGGTCAAGGCCGAGCGCGTCGAGCATGGCCCGTACGGACAGCAGCGCACTCGAGAGCGCCTCGTCGTCACCCGCAGCGAGCGCGGCATTGCCGGCCCGCACCGTCTCGTGGACGTGCGCAAGCGCACGCGGCACGGACAGGTCGTCATCCATAGCCTCAACGAAGGGCGCGGGAAGCTCGGCGGCGGCCACCGCATCGGCCGTCAGCGTGCCCACCCGCTCAGACCCGCGTGCCACAAAGCCCGCGAGGCGACCCCAGGTCGCCGCAGCATCCTCCATGGTCTGGTCGGAGTACTCGAGCATCGAGCGGTAGTGGACCTGGGCGAGCGCGAGCCGCAGCGCAGGCGCCGGGTAGCGCGACAGCACCTCGGTCACCAGCAGGCCGTTGCCCAGCGACTTCGACATCTTGGCGCCCGACTGCGTCACCCAGGCCGAGTGCATCCACAGCCGCGCGAACGCGTCGCCCGCGGCGCGCGACTGCGCTTGCTCGTTCTCGTGGTGCGGGAAACGCAGGTCAAGGCCACCGCCGTGAATGTCGAACTCGCTGCCCAAGAACCGGCGCGCCATGGCCGAGCATTCGATGTGCCAGCCAGGACGCCCCCGACCCCAGGGCGAGTCCCAGGCGGCGTCGGCAGGCTCGCCAGGCTTGGCGGCCTTCCACAGCGCAAAGTCGCGCGGGTCGCGCTTGTCGTCGGCAGGCGCATCGGGCGCGGGCGTGAGGTCCTCCAGCGCCTGGCGCGTGAGGGTGCCGTAGTCCGCGAAGGAGCGCACGTCGAAGTACACCGAGCCCTCATGCGAGTAGGCGTGTCCGCCATCGACCAGTGCCGCCACAAGCGAGATGATCTCGGGGATGTTGCCCGTCGCGCGGGGTTCCGCGGCCGGGGGCCTCACGCCCACTGCCGAGTAGGCCGCCTGAAACTCGCGCTCAAACGTCAGGGCCCACTGCCACCAGGGCACGCCGGCGTCGGCGGCCTTGGCGAGGGTCTTGTCGTCGATGTCGGTGACATTGCGCACCATGGTCACGTGGTGGCCGGTGCGCTCGAGCCAGCGCTGCAACACGTCGAAGGCGACGGCGCTGCGCAGGTGGCCCACGTGCGGACTTCCCTGCACCGTCGGTCCACACAGATAGATGCCGACCTTGCCTGGCTCGAGCGGCTCGAAGGCGCGCTCGGTGCGGGTGGCGGTGTCGAACAGGTGCAGGCTCACGCGTGCCAGGCTACCGGCCCTCGACCGGGAACACGAGCGCCGTCGCGATCGCGGCAATGCCCTCGCCGCGGCCCGTGAGGCCCAGCCCATCCGTCGTGGTCGCGCTGACCGTCACGGGGGCGCCTGCGGCGGCGCTCAGTGCCGCCTCCGCCTCGCCTCGCCGCGGCGACAGTTTGGGGCGGTTGCCCAGGATCTGCACCACCACATTGCCGATCTCGAAGCCTGCCTCGCGCACGCGCCTGGCGGTCTCGGCGAGCAGCGCGGCACCTGCCGCCCCCGCCCACTCCGGCCGATCCGTGCCGTAGTTCGAGCCCAAGTCGCCGAGCGCCGCCGCACTGAGCAGTGCGTCGCACGCGGCATGGGCGGCGACGTCGCCGTCAGAGTGCCCGCTCAGCGGCGTCTCGCCGGGCCAGGTCAGACCGGCAAGCGCAAGGTCGCCGTCGCCCGGCTCACCAAAGGCGTGCACGTCGACACCGATTCCGGTGCGTGGGATGGTCACGGTGCCTCCAACTGGGCTGCGATGGCGATGGCCAAGGGAAGGTCCGATGCGCGGGTCACCTTGAAGCCCCACTCGTGGCCGTCCACGGCCACCACTCGGTACCCCAGTTCTCGCGCCAGGCTCGCATCGTCAGTGGCGCCTGCCGTGCCACGCCGATGCGCATCGAGCGCAACCGCCGCCCGGAACGTCTGGGGGGTCTGGACGGCGCGGAGGGCCTCGCGGTTGACTGCGTCGCCGAGCACTCCGTCCCTTCCCGGAGCGCCCACAAGGGTGTCCACGACCGGCACCACGGGGACCGCCCCGTCGGCGCCCTCACGAACCGCCGCGATGGTCGCAGCCATGATGGCGGGGTCCTGGAAGGCCCGCGCGGCGTCATGGATCAACACGATGTCGTCGTCGGCGAGATCGAGCGCGGTCAGGCCAAGCGCGACGGAATCCTGCCTGGTCTGACCCCCGGCGACGACGGTCGCAAGGCCGTCAACAGCCTCGACGAACGCGCCAAGGTGAGCCGGTGGCGCGGTGACCACCACCGCATCGGCGATCTCACGGACGCGCGCGACTGCCCAGGCGACGAGCGCCCGGCCCTCGATGTGGACGAGGGCCTTGGGCACGTCGGCGCCCAGCCGGGAACCAGAGCCGGCGGCCGTGACGACCGCCGCGATGGTCACGAGGCGAGGACCTCGTCCAGCCGGGCCTCGGCGGTAGGCTCGTCGCACTTCTCGGCAAGAGCAAGCTCGCTCACGAGGATCTGGCGTGCCTTGTGCAGCATGCGCTTCTCGCCGGCCGAGAGGCCCTTGTCCGTGTCGCGACGCGACAGGTCACGCACCACCTCGGCCACGCGGATGACGTCGCCGGAAGCGAGCTTCTCCACGTTGGCCTTGTAGCGGCGCGACCAGTTGGTGGGCTCTTCGATGTAGGGCTCGCGCAGGACACCGAAGACCTTCTCGAGGCCGGCCTGGTCGACCACGTCGCGGACGCCGACGAGGTCTACGTTCTCGGCGGGAACCTCGATGGTGAGGTCTCCCTGGGCCACCTTGAGCTTGAGGTACGTCTTTTCCTCGCCCCTGATGGTCCGCTTCTTGATGTCCTGGATCTGCGCCGCACCGTGGTGCGGGTAGACGACGGTCTCGCCGACGGCAAAGTTCATTGGAGGTTGAGCCCTTCTTTGAGTAAACCCCAGTCTACCACCGCGACACGCCGCAATAACAGGGCTTCTGAGTGTTGTCCAGCACCGACGCGCCGGTGGAGCCAATCCGCCTGGCACCGGTATTCTTAGGCGCGTCCCCGTGAAAGGAAGTCCCCCGCCGTGAAGCCCTCCATCGCCGCAGGCGCCGTCGCGACCCTCGCCGCCCTCGCCCTGACTGGCTGCTCGTACGTGAACCCGATCACGACGAAGGACAACTATGCGGCGTCTGACGGCGTCCAGGCCGTGACCGGCGAGATCGAGGCGCTCAACCTCCTCATCATCGCCGAGGGCGCTGACCAGCCGGCCACGTTGATCGGCACGCTGTACAACTCCTCCGCGGAGGACATTGAGGTCCAGATCTCCTTCGACGGCGCGACCAACACCACCGTCACGGTGCCCGCCCGCGGCGACTCCCGACTCGGGCCCGACGGCGACGCCACCGAAGTCGCCGGCACCGCCACCGTGATGCCAGGGCTGATCGCGCCCACGGTGCTCGTGACGCAGGAAGAGGGTCCCATCACCGCGCAGGTTCCGGTGATGGACGGGACGCTGCCGGAGTACCAGGCAGTCATCGACGCGATCGGCTAGTCCCGAGGCTCCGCGCGCCGGGGCGGTAGTGCTCGAGCGTCCTCTCCACTTCTCGAGCGTCGCGTGGCGGTTCGTCACGCACGCGTGACCCACGGGGCGTGTGGGACTTGTGTGAATGCCCAGGCGCCACCCGAGTCCCGCGCGTCACGGCTGCGTGAAGAACCGCCCACGCCCACGCTCCGACACTTCCGAACATCGGGCGCGCGACACTCCGCGTCCCCACCGCTTCGAGGCAAACCTCGCCTGCGTGTCGCGGGCACATGGTTCGAGAGTGTCAGGTGGGCACAGGGCAGGTGGGCACAGGGCAAGTGGGCACAGGGCAGGCGTCGAGGACAGCGCGCACACAGGCGCCCGGACCTCGCGAGGCCACGGGGTGCACCGCACGCCCGTAGACCTCACTTGCCTCGATCAGCCGAAACGGCCCGAGATGTAGTCCTCAGTTGCCTTCTCGGAGGGGGTGGAGAACATGGTCGCCGTGTCGTTCATCTCGATGAGCTTGCCCGGCTTGCCCGTGCCAGCGATGTTGAAGAACGCGGTGCGGTCAGACACACGCGCGGCCTGCTGCATGTTGTGAGTCACGATCACGATCGTGTACTGGTCCTTGAGTTCCTGCATCAGGTCCTCGATGGCCAGCGTCGAGATGGGGTCTAGCGCGGAGCAGGGCTCGTCCATGAGCAGCACGTCGGGCCTGATCGCGATCGCGCGGGCAATGCACAGGCGCTGCTGCTGACCGCCGGACAACGACGATCCGGGCTTGTCCAGGCGATCCTTGACCTCTTCCCAGAGGTTGGCGCCGCGCAGCGAACCCTCGACGAGGTCCTCGGCGTCCGAGCGCGAGATGCGCTTGTTGTTGAGCTTGACGCCCGCCAGCACGTTCTCCGCAATGGACATCGTGGGGAACGGGTTGGGCCGCTGGAACACCATGCCCACGTGGCGGCGCACCGTCACGGGGTCGACGTCTGATCCGTACAGGTCGACGCCGTC
Source organism: Demequina sp. (assembly GCF_047975725.1). Taxonomy (GTDB): domain Bacteria; phylum Actinomycetota; class Actinomycetes; order Actinomycetales; family Demequinaceae; genus Demequina. Next base: position 53,009 of record NZ_JBKEED010000020.1, on the reverse strand, counting down.
CATCAGCACCTCACCCTCGACGCGCGCGCCGGGGATGACCTCGTGCATGCGGTTCAGGGTGCGCAAGAAGGTGGACTTGCCACAGCCAGAGGGGCCGATGAACGCGGTCACCGACTTGGGCTCGATCGCCAACGAGACGTCTTCGACCGCGAGAAAGCTGCCGTAGTAGACGTTCAGGTTGTTGATGTCGATGCGCTTGGTCACGAATGCTCCGGTTCTGGCTCAGCGGCCGGTCTTGGGGGAGAAGTACTTGGCGATCAGGCGAGCAATGAGGTTGAGGCTCATGACGATGAGGATCAGCACCAGGGCGGCGGCCCAGGCGCGATACTCGGTGATCTCGCCGATGCAGGTCTCGGTCGAGCAGGGCAGCAGGCCCTTCTCGTACTCGGACATGATGTAGACCGGCAGGCTCATCATGCGACCTTCAAACAGGTTCCAGTTGAGGGAGTCGGCGACGCCGACGGCCACGAGCAGCGGCGCAGTCTCGCCGACCACGCGTGCGATGGCGAGGGTGATACCCGTGGTGACACCCGCGATCGAGGTGCGCAACACGACCTTGAGCACCGTGAGCCACTTGGGCACACCCAAGGCGTAGGACGCCTCGCGCAACTCGTTGGGCACCAGGCGCAGCATCTCCTCGGAGGAGCGCACCACGACCGGGATCATCAGCACCGACAGGGCCACAGCGCCGACGATTCCCAACTTGGTGCCGGGCCCCATGGTGAGCGCGAACAGCGCGTACGCAAACAGACCCGCGACGATGGACGGGATGCCGGTCATGACGTCCACAAAGAAGGTGATGGCCTTCTTGAGCCAGCCCTTGCCGTATTCCACCAGGTAGATGGCCGTGAGGAGACCCACGGGCACCGAGATGACGGTCGCGGCGATGGTCATCATGACCGTGCCGGTGACGGCGTGCATGATGCCGCCATACGGCGCCTCGGATCCGAACACCCCGCGCATGGTCTGGTTGAAGAACTCGAGGTTGAAGCCCGCGTCGAGACCCTCGGCGTCGGAGATGAAGAACCGGTCAAGGCCCTTCATCACGACCGTGGCGGACAGCCACACGAGCGGGATCAGCGCGACCACGAACGCCGCGTAGATCACGACCGTCATGGCCGAGTTCTTGATCCTGCGCGAGCGGGAGATGCTGCCCAGCGGGGAGACGGCGGTGGCGCGGGCGGGAGCGTGAGTGACAGACATCAGTTGGCTCCCGAGAACTCACTGCGGCGCGACACAATCCAGCGCGCCAGCATGTTGACCAGCAGGGTGATGACGAACAGCGCCAGGCCCATCGCGATCAGCGAGTTCACGCCGAGGGCGTTGGCCTCGGGGAACTGCAACGCGATGTACGCGGCGATGGTGTTGTGCTGGCCGGGCTGCAAAATGTGGGCGGAGTACGTGAGGCCGGGCCCGATGATCATGAGCACCGCCATGGTCTCGCCGAGCGCTCGACCCAATCCCAGCATCGTCGCTCCGATCATGCCGGAACGTCCAAACGGGAACACGGCCATCTTGACCATCTCCCAGCGAGTGGCGCCCATGGCGAGGGCCGCCTCCTCGTGGAGCTTGGGGGTCTGGAGGAACACCTCGCGGCTCACGGCGGTGATGATCGGGATGATCATGATCGCGAGCACAATGCCGGCGGACATCGCCACACGACCGGTGAAGATCTGGCCGTTCTCGGGCGCCGCGAACAGCGGGATGAAGCCCAGATTGTCGGCCAGCCACTGGTAGAACGGCTGGAGCGTGGGCACGAGCACCGCCACGCCCCACAGGCCGTAGACCACCGACGGCACGGCGGCCAGCAGGTCGATCAGGTAGCCCAGTCCCTGCGCGAGCCGGCGCGGCGCGTAGTGCGAGATGAACAGCGCGATACCGATCGCGACGGGAGTCGCGAGGATCAGCGCGATGATCGAAATCAGCAGGGTGCCGTAGATCAGGTAGCCGATGATCTCGATGAGGCTCTGGCCCTGATCAGGCTTGATGAAGGACACGGACTCGCCCAGCTCGGCGGCGCCCATGGTGATCGCTGGCCAGGCCTCGGCGAGCAGGAAGGTGGCCACTGCGGCGAGGGTGACAAGGATCAGCGCACCTGCCGAGGTCGACAGGGCCGTAAAGAACCGGTTAGCCGATGCGCCGGGATGAGTCCCGTAGTCTTCCTCAGCCGTCGGTTCCGACGACGTGGTCTGGGTCACGCGCGAGTCTCCCTCGATGTTGCGTCTTGCGTGGCATCAGCAGTGGGCCCATCCGTGTCGGATAGGCCCACTGCCAATGTAGGGGAAAGGGTCAACCCGCTGCGATCTCGTCGAGGATCGCGGTGATCTGGGCGCTGAGCTCGGCGGACAGCGGCGCGGATCCGGCGGCGGCCGCGGCCTCCGCCTGGCCCTCCTCCGAGGCGACGTACTTCTCGAACTCGGTCACGAGCGCCCGCTCGGTCTCGTCGTCGTACTGCGAGCAGACGATGTGGTAGGAGACCAGGGTCAGCGGGTAGGCCGACGAGTCGGTCGTGGTGCGGTCGATCGCGTAGGCGAGGTCGTTGGCACCGTTGGCCTCCTCCGACAGGGGCGACGCGGCGATGATGTTGGCGGCGGCCTCAGGCGAGAAGGGGACGTATTCCTCGCCCACCTTGATCGCGACGGTGCCGAGGGTGTCGGCGCGCGAGGCGTCGGCGTAGCCGATCGCACCGGGGGTCGCCTTCACACCGTCCACGAGCGCCGAGGTGCCGTCGAAGCCCTGGCCGGTGGCGTCGGTGGTGGGGAACTCCTTGGAGGCCTCGTGGGTCCAGGCGCCGTCAGAGGCCTGCTCGAGGTAGTCCGTGAAGTTCTCCGAGGTGCCGGACGAGTCCGAACGGAACGCCGTGGTGATCGACTGGGCGGGCAGCTCGACGCCCTCGTTCTGGGCCGCGATCGCCTCGTCGTCCCACGACGTGATCTCGCCGTTGAAGATCTGCGAGATGGTGGCGGCGTCGAGGTTGAGCGAGTCGATGCCCTCGAGGTTGAAGATCACGGCGACAGGCGAGACGTACATGGGCAGGTGGTAGGCGCCACCGTCGCCGTCGCACTGCTGCACGGCCTGCTCGTACTCGGCAGCCTCGAGCAGACCGTCGGAGCCGGCGAAGGGCACGGCGCCCGAAAGGAACTGCTCGATACCGCCGCCGGAGCCCACCGGGTCGTAGCCCACGGTCACGTCGGGGTTGGCCAGCTGGAACTTGGCGCGCCAGGCGTCCATCGCGGACTCCTGCGACGATGCGCCCGCGCCCTGCAGGTTGCCCGAGAGGCTCACGGGGGCCTCGGACTCGGTGCCGGCGACGGTGGGCTCGTCGGACGAGGCGGGCTGCTCGTTGGTGGGCGAGCAGGCGGCCAGGACGAACGTGAGCGCGGCGGCAGAGGCCACGGCACCGGTACGCATTGCAATCTTCACAGTCGAGCTTCCTCACTAGGTAGATCGGGTCCCGGCTCCGTGCCGGACAATCTCCAAGGTAGGGAGGGCAGGTAACGGGCCACAGGGGCCAGCCTGAACTCTGGGTGAACGTTCCGTGAACGCGCCAGCGAAGGCGGCGCTCGGTGGCCGAACCGCTACGGCTCGAACGTGTATCCGACGCCGCGGACCGTCTGGATCAACTGGGGGTCGGAGGGCTCCGCTTCGATCCTGCTGCGCAAGCGCTTGATGTGCACGTCGAGCGTCTTGGTGTCGCCAAAGTAGTCGGCGCCCCACACCCGGTCGATGATCACCTGTCGTGGCAGCACCCGGCCTGCATTCTGCGCAAGGAGGTGCAGCAGCGCGAACTCCTTGGGAGGCAGCGACTGCGACTCACCGTCGCGGGTGACGGACAGCCGCTCGGGGTCCATCGTGAGACCGGCGACCGTGAGGCGCTCGGGCTCGTCGGGGATGCCCTGCGCAGCGGTGCTCTGGCGACGGAGCAGCCCTCGCACCCGCGCGACGAGCTCGCGTCCCGAGTAGGGCTTGGTCACGTAGTCATCCGCGCCCTGTTCGAGCCCAATGATCTTGTCGACCTGGTCGTCCTTGGCCGTGACCATGATGATCGGCACGTCGGAGCGCTCGCGAATGGTGCGGAACACCTCCTGCCCGGACATGCCCGGCAGCATGAGGTCCAGCAAGATCACGTCGGCACCATCGCGGTGGAAGGCCTCGACCGCCTGCGGGCCGGTCTCCGCCAGCAACACCTCGAAGCCCTCGCGATTGAGCAGGTACTTCAGGGAGTCGCGGTACGACTCCTCGTCCTCGACCACGAGCACGCGTCCCTCGGTCATGACTCCTCCTCGTCGGCCTTCGCCGCCTGGTCCGTCCCGCCGTCCACGGCGAGCCTGATGGTGAAGGTCGAGCCCACCTGGGGCTGCGACCACAAATCAACGGTGCCCGAATGCTGCAACACCACGTGCTTGACGATGGACAGGCCCAGGCCAGTCCCGCCCGTGTCGCGCGAGCGCGCGGGGTCGGTCCGGTAGAAGCGCTCGAAGATGCGCTCCTTCTCCTCGGCAGCGATGCCAAGGCCCTGGTCAACCACGGCGATGCGCGCGATGCCGTCCTCGACGGCGAGGGTCACGGTCACGTGCTTGCCAGACTCGGAGTAGTTGATGGCGTTGTCGACCAAGTTGCGCAGCGCCATGACCAGCAGGTCGCGGTCGCCCATCACTTCGGGATGCGCCGTGACCTCCGAGACCACGGTGATGTGCTTGGCGTCTGCGGCCACCCTGACGGCATCGAGCACCTCGTCGACCACGCCGGCCAGGTCAACGGATTCGTACTCCATGACCGACTCGCCGCCCTGCAGCCGGGAAATCTCGATGATCTCTTGGATCAGCTTGGTCAGCCGCCGGGTCTCCTTGCGGATCTTGCCAGCGAACTTAGTCACCATCTCGGTGTCGTCGGGGTTGTCCTGAATGGTCTCGGCGAGCAACGACAGCGCCCCCACCGGAGTCTTGAGCTCGTGCGACACGTTCACCGCGAACTCGCGGCGCGTTGCCTCCGCGGCACGCTGTTCGGTGTTGTCATTGGCGACCGCGAGCGCCAATTCGTCGCTCAAAGGGGTGACGCGCACGTGAACGATGCTCGACGTGCCGAGCACCCCCCTACTGATCTCGACATCGTCCTCAACCGGCGCATCGGCCCTCCAGGCCCGCTCCGCCAAGTCGGCCACCCCGCTGTGGAGCGCCCCGTCAGGGCGCGAAACCCCGAGCGCGGCAGCCACCGTGTTCGAGAAGGCGCTGCGGCGGTCCCGGCGCACAATGACCGCGCCGGATTGCAGCACGGACAGCACCTCGCGGGTGCGGTGGGGCACCAGTGTGCGCGCCACCACCTCATGCGCGGTGCGGTAGCGCTGCCAGGCAACGCCCACCCCCACGCCCACCACGAGCGCAAGGGCGACCAGCAGCCATTCTTCGGGGGTCATGGGGTCACAGTAACGAGCATGAATGCAGTTCACCCAATGTTCAGCATGCGCACCGATTGTTCACCGGTGAGCGCTCGCACCAGCGCTGTTCGCGTGGGTGGCGATGCCACACTAGGGGGGACGTACCACCGCTTAGGAGAAGCATGCGCACCCTGTTCACTGCAGAGATGTCAGAGCTCGCTGGCGACCTGGTCGCGATGAGCCGCCACGTCGAGTCCGCGATTACCCGGGCCTCCGAGGCCCTGCTCACGCAGAATGTTGAGCTCGCTCAGGCCGTCATTGCCGACGACGCCAAGCTCGACGACCTCGAGGAAACCGTCGACGAGCGCTGCGTTCTGCTCATCGCCCAGCAGCAGCCCGTGGGGCTCGACCTGCGCACCATCATTGCCTCGCTGCGCATTTCCGCGTCGCTCGAGCGCATGGGCGACCTGGCCCAGCACATTGCCGAGTCGGCCCGCCGCGCCTACCCCGAGTCCGCGATCCCCGCGGAGCACCTCGAGATCATCGAGGGCATGACGGTCGCCGCCAAGAAGGCTGCGTCCGAGGTGGTCGCGCTCATGGAGACCCGCGACCTCAACACGGCCGCGGGCATCGTGTCGGACGACGACGACCTGGACCGCCTGCACGCCCAGGCCTACGCGACGCTGCTCTCGTCTGGCTACTCGGGTTCGACCCAGGAGACGCTCGACATCAGCCTGCTCGCCCGCTACTTCGAGCGCTTTGGCGACCACGCCGTGGGTGTCTCGCGGCGCATCGTCTACTTGGTCACGGGTGACCACCGCGGCAACCGCCCGCGCATCTGACGCCTCCCGCTCCCACCTCTCACGAGGAAAATGGATCCATTTGACGGGAAGTTGCCCACCCCCGCACCGGTCAAATGGATCCATTTGACGGGAAAGGTGTGGGGCCCCCGCCGAACGAATCGGCGAGGGCCCCTGCCGGCCACGCAATGAGAGGGTGACCGAGCGTCCTGACTTCTGAGGTTACTTCTTGCCCTGGTTGGCGACGGCCTGGATGGCGGCCGCAGCAGCATCGGCGTCGAGGTAGGTGCCACCGGCCTTGACCGGCGCGAGAGTCTCCTCGTCGAGCTCGTACACCAGCGGGATGCCGGTGGGCACGTTCACGCCCACAATGTCGTCATCCGCGATGCCGTCGAGGTGCTTGATGATCGCGCGCAGCGAGTTACCGTGCGCGGCGACCAGCACGGTCTTGCCCGCCTTGAGGTCGGGGACAATCTCGCCCTCCCAGTACGGCAGCGCGCGCTCGAGCACGTCCTTGAGGCACTCCGTCTTGGGGGTGTCCTCACCGGCGTAGCGGGGGTCGCCCTCCTGAGTCCAGGGGTTGTCAGCGGAGATGACCGGCGGCGGCACGTCGTACGAGCGACGCCACGTCATGAACTGCTCCTCGCCAAACTGCTCGAGGGTCTCGGCCTTGTTCTTGCCCTGCAGGTCGCCGTAGTGACGCTCGTTGAGGCGCCAGTTGCGCTTGACGGGGATCCAGTGACGGTCCGCGGCGTCGAGCGCGAGGTTCGCGGTCATGATGGCGCGACGCAGCAGCGACGTGTGCACCACGTCGGGCAGGATGCCCTCGGCCTTGAGCAGCTCGCCGCCGCGCTTGGCCTCGCCCCAGCCCTTCTCGTTGAGTTCGACATCCACCCAACCGGTGAAGAGGTTCTTGGAGTTCCAGTCGCTCTCGCCGTGGCGGAGCAGGATCAGTGTGTAGGTCATGCTTTCAGCGTAGCGCCGATGCGCTGGCACGGGCTTGGGCCGCGGGTCCTACCGCTGGGGTTGGCCCAGCGTTCAGGCGGGGCACGCGCATGCGGCGCTCGGTAGCAGGGCCGATGCGTGTGCAAGCGAGGCGGCGAAGCCCACCTCTGGCTCAGGAGGCAAGGCAAGGACGTCCGCGAGCGCATAGGTGCGGGCCTCGTGGCCGCGTTCGACCGCGACGTGCAGGTGCTGGTCCGTGACCGCAAAGTGGCGCGGCCAGTGGCCGACGTCGAGGCTCGTGCGGTAGCGCGGCATGCCTTCTGGCGACAGGTCGAACAGCGAGATGACGTCGGGGCCGCGCACTCCGAGCAGCACCACGTCCTCGTGGATGAGGATGTGCGAGTCTGCCGGGCCGGAGTCGCTCGTGCGGTTGGGAGCCGTGGTGGAGGGGAGCTCCTCGATGAGCTCGGCCGTGGCGCTCGGGCCGTCCCAGCGCAGCACCCGCAGGTGGCTGTCGAGTTCGCAGGCAACGTAGATGAGGTCTGCGCGCACCGCGAAGTGGCGCGGTCCGGAGCCGCCCGGCAGGGTCGCGGCGATGCCGTCGGCCTCAAGCAGGCCGTCGGGCTGCACCCGGTAGCGGCGCAGCTCGTCCGTACCGAGGTCACACACGAGCAGGTGCTCTCCCCCGGGGGCGTAGCCCGAGAAGTGCGCGTGCGGGCCCTCTTGGCGATCGGCACGAGGGCCGGAACCCGCGTGCGGGAACACCTGTGTGGGACTCGCCTGCACGGGCACGCCGTCCTCGTCGAGCGCGATGACGGCGAGATCGCCGCTCGTGTAGTGCGCGACGTACAACGCACTGACGTCGCGCGCGAGCAACAGATGACAAGCGCCCGGGCTGCCGGTGTCGACGTTCGCGATCACGGCGGGCGCGGCGGGGTCAGACACCTCGACCACGGCGATCTGGCTGGTGGGCAACTCCGACACGACGTATAGGAGCGGACGCATCGGGTGTGCAACCACGAAGGCAGGCGATGGCAGCAGGACGGCCCTATCGAGGCCTGCCTCGCTGGAGCGCCACAGCGCTTCCCCCAGCCCGGCCTCGGTGCCGATTCCAGCCTCGGGAAAGGTGCCCCACCACACGGTGTCAGTCATACTCGCCTCTCTACAGCACGACGACCCCGTCCCTTGCGGGGCGGGGTCGACGCGTGACGTCTGGTCAGTGAGCCGCCGCGTAGGCGTCGCGAATCTCCGTGGAGATGCGACCGCGCTCGGAGATGTCGTAGCCGTTGGCCTTAGCCCACGCACGAATCTTCACCGAGTCTGCCCTGCGCGGCCGACCCGCGCCGGCTGCACGCTTCGAGGACGAGACGCGACGCGCCTTCGCCTTCCACCGCGCGAAGTCGGCCCTCAACTCGGCCGCGTGTTCGTTGGACAGATCAATCTCATACGCGACATTGTCGATCGAGAAACTGACCGTCTCGTGGGCTTCACCACCATCAAGGTCGTCAACGAGGACAACCTGAACCTTCTGTGCCATCATGCTCCTTTCCCGAGCGAAACCAGACTCACACAATGTGCGGTTTGCGTCAATTGGGGGCAGCTGATTCGCAGGATTTTCTCAGCGAACTGCGGGAAAGGGAACCCGATTCAGGTCTCGCGCGTTGGACCTTCCTCGGTGCCCACAATCGGAGCGTCCGATTGCATTTGCTCGTCTTCGATAGCGGCGAGCGCAGCGCGCTCATTGCGGTCGGCGCGCACGACGGCGCGCATCACATACCAAAACAGCAATCCCACGGCGATGCTCGGAATGAGCCCCACCGCGATGGCCTGCCAGGCGCCCATGTCAGTCCTCCGTGGGCTTCACAAGCGGGAACGTGATGGTCTCGCGAATGCCCAGGCCGGTGAGGGCCATGAGCAGTCGGTCGATGCCCATGCCCATACCGCCCGACGGCGGCATGGCGAACTCCATCGCGGTGAGGAAGTCCTCGTCGATGGGCATTGCCTCGTCGTCGCCTTGCGCTGCCATGCGGGCCTGCTGCGCAAAGCGCTCGCGCTGAATGACGGGGTCGACGAGTTCCGAGTAGGCCGTGCCGAGCTCGAATCCCCGCACGTAAAGGTCCCACTTCTCGACGATCCCGGCGTGCTCGCGGTGGTCGCGAGTCAGCGGGCTGGTCTCCACGGGGAAGTCGCGCACAAAGGTCGGAGCCACGAGCGAGTCGGCAACGTAGTGCTCCCACAGCTCCTCGACCAGCTTGCCGTGGTTGATGCGCTTGGGGTCTACCGAGACCTCCACCGCGTCGCACAGCGCTTGCAGTCGCTCGACCGAGGTCTGGGGAGTGATCTCCTCGCCCAGCGCATCGGACAGCGAGCCGTACATCGTCAGCTCGGTCCACTGGCCGGAAACGTCATACTCCGTGCCGTCCGCAAGGGTGACAACCTCGGTGCCGAACACGTCGCGCGCGGCTCCCTGGATCAACTCGCGGGTCAGAGCCGCCATCGTGTCGTAATCGCCGTACGCCTCATAGATCTCGATCATCGAGAACTCGGGAGAGTGTGAAGAATCGGAGCCTTCATTCCGGAAATTGCGATTGATCTCGAAGACCTTCTCGATACCGCCCACCACGGCACGCTTGAGGAACAGTTCCGGCGCGATTCGCAGATACAAGTCGATGTCGAAGGCATTCATATGAGTCTTGAACGGACGCGCCGCGGCGCCGCCGTGCTGCGTCTGCAACATAGGCGTTTCAATCTCAATGAACCCGCGCCCGTGCAGGCTCTCGCGCAGGCTGCGCATCATGTGTGCGCGATTGCGCACCGTGTCACGCGCGAGCGGGCGCGTGATGAGGTCGACATAGCGCTGGCGCACGCGGGTGTCCTCGGCGAGGTCCTTGTGCAGCACCGGCAGGGGGCGCAGCGCCTTGGCGGCGATCGCCCAGGAGTCGGCGAACACGGACACCTCGCCACGGCGCGACTTGATGACGCGGCCGTGGGCGTACAGGTGGTCGCCCAAGTCGACATCGGCCTTGAACGCGGCGAGCGAGTCCTCGCCCACCTCGGCCAGGCTCAGCATGATCTGCAGTCGCGTGCCTGCGCCGTCCTGAATGGTCGCGAAGCACAGCTTGCCCGTGTTGCGCACAAACACCACGCGCCCGGCGACGCCGACGACGTCCTGGGTCTCCTCCCCCGCCTCGATCGCATCGTCGTACTTGGCCCGCACATCGGCGATCTCGTGGGTGCGTCCCACGCCCACGGGGTAGGCCTCGCCGCCCGCGGCAATGATGCGGTCGCGCTTGGCGCGACGCACGCGCATCTGCTCGGGAACGTCGATGTCAGGGGTCTCGGGCGCTTCAGTCACGCCTACCAGGGTACCGGCGCGCTCGCTCCCTTCACTGCGAACCAGGTCCCACCGCGACACGCCAGCGGAACGCACGGTCCCACCCACCTCTCCCGCGTGTCGCGCGTACCGCGGTTCGCAGTTCACGAGGGGGAGGTGGGGACGATCGACAGACCGGCCGATGCGGTGGCTCGCGCCCGCTGCTAGGCCAGGTCGAGCGCGACGTCCACGATGGGGCTCGAGTGGGTGAGGGCACCCACCGACATGAAGTCGACGCCCGTCTCGGCAACCTCGCGAGCGCGCTCGAGGGTGAGCCCGCCGGTGGCCTCGAGGCGCACCTGACCCACCTGGGGCTCGAGCTCGCGGACCTGGCGCACCAGGGAACGCATCGCGTCGAGGTCCATGTTGTCGAGCATCAGGAACCGGGCGCCGGCGTCGATCGCCTCGCGCGCCTGCTCGGGCGACTCGACCTCAACCTGGACAGGCACGTCAGGGAAGCGCTGCGCGACCGCGTTGACGGCGGCCGTGACCGAACCCGCGGCGTGGATGTGGTTGTCCTTGATCATCGCGCAGTCGTGCAGACCGATGCGCTTGTTGACTCCCCCGCCCACGCGCACCGCGTACTTCTCAAGCTCGCGCATGCCGGGCGTGGTCTTGCGGGTGTCGAGCACGCGCGCGCCGGTGCCCTCGAGGGCATCAGCCCACCGACGGGTGTGCGTCGCGACGCCGGAGGCCCGCGACAGGAAGTTCAAGATAGTGCGCTCCGCAATGAGGATGACGTGGCCGGCTCCGGAGATGTCCGCCACGTGAGCACCTGCGCTCAGCCGGTCGCCGTCCGTCGCGCGCAGCTCGATCACGGGGGTGGGCAGGCCCAAGCGCTCCGCGACCTGGCCCAACGTCTCGGTGATGACGGGGATACCCGCAATGACACCGTCCTCGCGCATCACGATCGCGCCGCTGACCTGCGTCGACGCGGGGATCGTGGCCTGGGTGGTGACGTCGCGGCCGGGCTCGGAGCCCAAGTCCTCGTCGAGGGCCTCGCCAATGGCAGAGGCGAGCCAGGAGGCTCGCAGCGAACGGTCTTGGGGTCGATCTTCAGGCATGCTCACGGCCATCAAGCGTAGCCCGCTCGCACTAGGCCCTTGTCACATGTTGGTCACGATTCTTGCGCCTATCGACGCGCCCGCGTGACGTATGTCACACTTGGGGGCGTGCGACCGCGCGCATCGTGTTGATCGCGGCGCAAGTCGCAACGTGGCGCTGGGGGGCGGGGACGCGGCGGCGCCCGTGGTGAACACCGTTCACTTCGGGTCGCCGACCGCGTGCCACCTCAGCCCAGCTCGAGCGGAGCCCGCTGCACCTGTAGCTCGCCATCCCCGTCGAGACTGGCGGCGAGGCGCACAGCAAAGCGCGCATCGTCCCTGTCGGGGAAATCGGTGCGCAGGTGCCCACCGCGCGTCTCCTCGCGCGCCAAGGCGACCGCTACCAGGGCGGATGCTGCCGTCAGCACGTTGGAGGTCTCCCACTCCGCAGTCTGCGGCATGGCACGCGCGGGCGTCTCCGTGTGGAACCGACCCATGAGTGCGCCAAGCCGCTCTTGCGCGCGCACCAACCCCTGCTCGTCGCGGACGGGCCCGGCTCCACGGTGGGCGATGGTCTGAATCTGGGCACGAGTGGCGGCAGGCACCAACGACGCCGGGCCGGGCCGGGTCACGGGTTCCAGTTGTCGCACCAGGCCTTGGGAGACGGCCGATGCGGCATCGGCTGCCGCTCGATACGCAAAGACCAGCCCCTCGAGCAGGGAGTTCGACGCCAACCGGTTGGCGCCATGAACGCCAGTGCAAGCCGCCTCCCCGACGGCGTACAGGCCCCTCAGCGTGGAGCGGCCGCGCAGATCAGTGAGGATGCCGCCCGAGTGATAGTGCTGTGCGGGGGCCACGGGGATGAGGTCCTCGGCCATGTCGATGCCGCGCTCCGCGAGTCGCTGCCAAATGGTCGGGAAGCGCTCCTTGAGGAATCCCCTGCCGAGGTGACGGCAATCGAGGAACACGCTATCGGCGTCCTCCTCTGCCATCATCGCGACGATTCCCTTGGACACCACGTCGCGCGGTGCAAGCTCGGCCATCGCGTGGCGTTCGAGCATGAACCTCTCGCCCGCACCGTTAAGCAGGTAGGCGCCTTCGCCGCGCACCGCCTCCGAGATGAGCGGCTGCTGTCCGCTGGCCGCCGAGCCCTGCCACAGCACCGTCGGGTGGAACTGGATGAACTCCAGATCGGCCACGGTGGCACCTGCACGCATGGCCGCGGCGAGCCCGTCCCCCGTGGCCGAGGCGGGGTTGGTGGAGCTGCGGAACACCTGTCCAATGCCGCCAGTGGCCATGACGACCGACTTCGCGAGCGCCGCGCCCACGCCGTCGCGGGTGCCCTCGCCAATGATGTGCAGCGTCACGCCACACACTGGGCCCGGACGTCCGTCGCCGTCGGGAGTGGCGGTCAGCAGGTCGACCACCATCGCGTTTTCGATGACCTCGATACCCGGGTCGGTGCGGATGGCCTCCAGTTGGGCGACGAGTGCGCGGGAGATCTCGGCGCCGGTCGCGTCGCCACCCGCGTGCGCGATCCGGTCGCGGTGGTGGCCGCCTTCGCGCGTAAGCGTGATGTCGCCGTTGGGCCCGGTGTCAAAGTTGGCGCCGCGCGCCACGAGCTCCCGCACGCGGTCGGGCCCCTCGGTGACGAGCGCCGCCACCGCCTCTTCTGAACACAGGCCCACACCCGCGGCGAGCGTGTCTTGCAAGTGCTCGCGGGGAGTGTCCTCGGGGTCGAGTGCCGCAGCGATTCCGCCCTGAGCCCACACGGTGCTGCCCGAACTCAGCGCACCCTTGGTCACCAGCAGCACGCGGTTCACTTTGGCGCGCAGTTCGAGGGCCGCCGTGAGCCCGGCAACGCCGGACCCGACGACGATCACGTCCGCGGTGATGGTCCACCCCGGCTCGGGGGCGGACAGGCGACGCACAAAACGGGTCATGCGCACAACCTATCGGCCCACGGTCCTGCGCCAGATTCCGGGCAACGCGGGTATCAGGCGCGCGCTCAAGCGCGGAATGACGTCGACACGGGTATCAACAGGTGGGGGCCGGTTGATACCCGTGTCGACGCGATGAGCGTGGTTCAGGTGAGCCTGATACCCGTCTGGCCCACGGTGCGGCGCTCCCCACCCCGCACCCGCGCGACCGTGAGGCCTCCGAGCATGAGCAGCGCCACCGCCACGAGAGCCAAGGAGCCCCAATCGTCAGGCCCGGTGCTCGACAACCCGCCGCTGACCGCCGGCAGAATCTCGATCGACGCCCAGCCAATAAGCGCCCCATCAGAGTCGTAGACGGCGAGCGTGTGCGAGCCAGCGGCGGTGTCCGCAGGAATGGTCACCTGGAACGCGCCCGCCGCGTTGGCCGCGGGTGCACCGATGAGCGTCGGCTCCGAGTACAGGTAGACCTCGACATCCTGCTGCGCCCACGCGGAGCCCAGCGACACCGTGATGGTCTGCCCAGCGCGCGCCCACGACGGTGCAGAAATCCCGCCACGGGGCCGCTCGGTCACCTCATCCTCGTCGAGCGGGCCATTGTCGTCGCCGCCACCGTCGCCAGGTTCAGTAGGATCGACAGGGTCCCCAGGATCCACCGGGTCCACCGGGTCGACCGGGTCCACGGGATCCACCGGGTCGACATCGGCACCCAGCAATTCCGTCACACCCCAGCGGGCAGTGGACTGGTACCCAGCACCGCTGGGGTCCGCCCAGTTGCGGATGGAGTGGCGAGCCCCGTCGGCAGCATCGTTCACCTGGAAGTCGACGCCATGGAATGTACCCTCGCCGCCGTACTCAAGCAGGCTGATCGCCGCCTCGACCACGTAGCCGCCGTCCACGACGGTCACGGCTGACTGCACCCGCGCCTGCTGGAACGCCTCGTCTCCGGTGCCGAACGACACGGCCCCGTTGGCGCCAATCCGGATCTGGGTGTCGTCATAGCGGTACGAACCGTTCTTCGCGTTGCCCGGATCCACGTAGATCTCCACGGAGTCTTGCGTCCACGGGTCGGATCCGCTCGAATCCACGACCGGGTCGGCGACCTCCGCGAGCACGTAGAGCGTCTGCCCCTTCCACAGTGTGCGGAACGTGCCGATCGCGCCGTCCGTCCCCGAGACCTCCTTGGCCGTCGTCACTGGCGCGGCGTCACTCCAGGCGGAGTCCACGGCGCCGTCAATCTCAGGAGCACTCTCAGCCAGCGCCGTTCCCACGATCGACAAGGGCTCCACCAAGGTGACGGTGCCCGTCACCCCTGCGGAATTCCATCCGTCCGATACGCCGTCCGAGACCGTGCGCACGTCCACCTGCACCTGGTCGCCCACCACGGCGCCATCGAGCGGCAGGTGAGCGACCACGTGGTAGCCGCCCGAGCGTTCGGCGACCACCGCATCGGCCCCACCGGAGACGGCACCATCGCGTCCCACCGTGTACGTCTCCGAGCCCACCACCAACTCGACGCCGTCGCCCGAGCCAGCCGACGCATCGTCCACCGAGACGAACACCGTCAGGTGATCCTGGGTCCACCGGGTCTGGAACTGTCCATTCGAACCGGCGGGCAGCAGCGGCAGTTGGTCCCAGACGGCCGATGCGGTGGCGAGAGCATCGAGCGCCACGTCGCCTTGGAAGGAGTTGGCCGTGCGCAAGGGGGCCGGCAAGTCGCCTCCGACGATTCCGTAGTACGCGGGCTTGGCCTGGTAGGAGTCATCAAAGACCAGCGGCCCACCGCTCGAGTCCCGCCACGAACGCGAGTCGATGAGTCCCCAAATGGTGGCCGAGTACAGGTCGTGCGCGCGGAAGATCTCGAAGGCCCGCTCGTAGTAGTAGCCCTGATCGATGAACTTGGCCTGGGACTCGGGCGTGCCGGTCGTGACGTCGAGTTCGGTGACGGCCTGCATGAGCCCCAGAGCCGCGAACTGGTCGAGCGTGGCGCCGAGCTCCTCAACCGGGAAGGACAGGTTGACGTGGAACTGGTGCCCAATGCCGTCGATGGGCGTCCCCGCGGCGATCAGGCGCTCGATGAGGGCCTCATAGCGGGCGCGCTTGCCGGACTGCTCGGTGTTGTAGTCGTTGATGAAGAGCGCCACGGGGCGACTGTCACCGGCGACGGCGTAGGTGCCGTTGAAGGCCTGATCCGCGTACTCGAAGGCGTAGCGCACATAGTCCTCGCCCAGGATCCGGTACCACTCCGAGCGGCGCATGCCGTCCGCATACTCGCCCGAGTCCGAGATGACCTCGTTGACCACATCCCAGGCCGTTAAGGGGTTGGTGTCGGACCCGAACAGGCCGTACTCGTCAGAGAGGTACTGCGCGATGGAGAAGATGTGCTCGCGCATGCGCTCCTTGAGAATCGCCTGGTCTGCGGCGGAGTCCGTAAGGGGGCTGCCGCTGCTGTCCGCGAAGAACCAGTCGGGTGTCTGGCTGTGCCACACGAGCACGTGGCCGTACACCCGCAGGTCATTGTCCTGAGCGAACTGCATGAGGACGTCCGCGTCCGCGTGAGGCGTGAACTCACCCTCGGCGTTGTACCAGGCCTCGGGCTTCATGTGGTTCTCGGGGGTGATCTGATCGAAGTGCTTGAGCAGAAGTTCCTGCGCCGCGCCGGCCGTCTCGCGGCTGTCGATCGCGACGCCCACGGGGAAGTCGACCGTGTCCTTGATGGGCGTCAGGTCCTGAATCTGGGCCGCGTCCGGAATCTTGATCGACACGTTGTCGACGTAGAAGTCCGAGGTATTGCCCGCATTGCCCGAGTCATAGGCGGTCTCGAAGTACAGCACGCCTTGGTCGAACTGCGCGGGGGTAAACGTTGCCGTCACCTGCGTCCAGCCTGCGTTGGTGATGCCCGTGAATTGGCCGAGCGTGTCGTAGGAATTCGACTCGCCGACGGTGCGCTGCAGCGTGAGCCACACGTCCCCGGCCGGCTGCCCCTCGCCCATGCGCACCCAGGCACTGAGCTCGACGCTCTGGCCGGGTTCAAGGATGCCCGTCACCTCGACGGCCAGGCCGTCGCCCTGATGGTCGCGGCCGGTCACAGCGGCAGACTGGCTGCCGTGCTGGGCGTAGGTGTCAACGGCAGCCACCGTGTGGTCCGTGTCGCCGCCCTGACGCGCAACCCAGCCGTCGAGTCCGTCCTCGAAGCTGGTCTCAAGCAGCACCGTGCCAGCGGCGGTGGGGGTGCCCTGGGGAAGGGTGAACGTCCACCCCTCGTCGAGGCGCTGCGCGACCACCTCCTTCACGGCGTTGACGGTCTTGGTGCGGTCACCGCCACCGTCGTGCACCAGGACCACTTGGCCGGAACGTTCCGGGCTGATGGCCGCCTGAAGGTTGGCGGTGATCTGATCCTGCGTAAGGTTGTCGTCCCAGTCGGAGATGGTGTTGACGACCGCCAGAGGCTGCATGCCGAGCTCCACCGCGACCGCGGCGGTGTTGCCCCAGGCCGCGTTGGGCGCACGGAAGAACGGCACCGCCGCTTGGGGGTCGCCCAAGGCCTCGCGAATGATCGCGAGGTTCTCCATCATGTCGTCCGCCGCTTGCTGGTCCGTCAGGGCGTCCATGGAGCCGTACCCGGTGGAGTGATTGCACAGAACGTGCCCCTCGGCCACCATCCGCTTGAGCAGGTCAATCTGCTCCTGGGTCTGGATGTTCTGGCCAATCACGCAGAACACCGCAGCGATGTCGTGCTCGGCAAGGAAGTCGAGAATCTGACCGGTCTCCCCTGGGTTGGGGCCGTCGTCGAAGGTCAGTGCGGCGTAGTAGCCGCCCGCGTCGGGCGCTTGCGCCGTCGACACCTGAGTCGCCGTAGGCGCGCTCGCACCGCCAGGAACGAACCCGTCGGGGATCACAAGACCGTCACCCGAGTCGCCGCAGGGCGCACTGACGGTGATGTCGTCGACCTCGTAGTCCTGGGTGGTCGACACTTCGAGCGAGATCTTGGCGCTCGCCGCGCCCGCACCGAACGTGTGGGTGCCGCTGATGGTGGTCCACTCCCCTGCGGCCACGTCCGCAACGTTGCCGACCCAGACGTACTCGTTGGACGCTCCAGGCTCATTGGCGATGAATCGGACCGCCGCTTGCTCGTTCAAGCGCACCCGCGCGCTCACCGTGTAGACCACGCCCTCCTCGTACGCGCCGACCGCTGACTGGATGCCCTGCCAGGTGTCGGTCCGGCCGGACACCACCGCGACACTGTTGGACGCATCGGCGCTATCGGTGACGACCGTCACCGTGGCGTTGTTGGCCTGCCAAGGGGCGAGCGCATCGTCCTCAAAGTCGACGGTCTCGAGCGGCAGGCATTCCTGGGACTCGCCGCCGCCGGCGGGCTCGGCGGTCTTGACCACGAGGATGTCGTCGACCAGGTACGTATACGGGGCCGATGCGCCCTCCACCGTGATGGCATCCGTGCCCAGGTAGAGGTAGGGGTCCGCAGCATCGGGCGTCCAGGTGCCGGTGACCGTGGTCCACTCGTGGGTGACGGTGGTGTTGCCGATCCAGTCGTAGCCAGAGTCGCGGCCCACCAGGCGCATTCCGGCCTGCGCGGCGGGGGCGTCGTCTGCCAGGCGCTGCCGCAGGCTGATGTCGTTGGTGGCGCCCTCCTCCAGCACGCCCGCGTTGGAGCGGATGCCGTCGTAGTCATTGGCGCGCTCGGCGATGGACAGGTAGGGCTTGTCGTCGTTGACAACCGTCGCCGTCGAATCGCCGTTGGCCGACCAGTTCTCGAGCCCGTCCGAGAAGTCGACGTCCGACACCGTCTGTGGTGCGGCGGTAGCGGCGGGGGCGGTGAGGCCCATCGTGGCGATCAGTGCGAGTGCGGAGGCGGATGCCCACCCGCGGGTGCGTAGCTTCATTGGTGCTCCCTGGACGCTTGTGGCTGCGCTTCTTTGCGACGGCGCTGCGGCATCCGGGCCGCGTTGCCCCACGTTCGAAAACGATATCGGTAACGATTTCTAGGTCAACAGGGGACGGCGTTTTCGATAATGCGAGCGTTAACAGTCCCGGCACTTTCGAAGCCGGCGGCACGCTTCGAAAGTCAGTTTCTCTCCGGTGCGTGCGGGGAAAGGGTGCGCGCGGCGTCAGCGGATGCCCGTGCTGCTCGAAAGCGCACGACACGGGTATCAGGCGCGCGCGGAAGCGCGGAATGACGTCGACACGGGTATCAACAGGTGGGGGCCGGTTGATACCCATCAGAACAGGATCTGCACGCAGCGAGCGCGCCCGATACCCGTTAGGACTTGAAGGCTTCCCAGCCGCGCGCGTGGAAGTCGTGCACGGGCACGCCCGAACGCTCCAGCCCGTAGCCATCGGGCACCGAGCCAGGGTCGTCGCACTCCTGCACAATCCGGTTGTCGGCGTCGACGAACACCACGTGCGGCTCGAACGTGCGCGCCTCGGCGTCGGCGAGCATGCCGTACGCGATCACGATGATGATGTCGCCGGGGTTGACCAGGTGAGCGGCAGCGCCGTTGATGCAGATCTTGCCGCCACCGGGCTCGCCGGGAATCGCGTACGTCGTCAGGCGCGAGCCGTTGGTGACGTCGACGACGTCCACCTGCTGGCCGGGCAGCAGGTCTGCGTGCTCCATAAGCTCGGCGTCGATGGTGATCGATCCCACGTAGTGCAGGTCCGCCTGTGTCACTGTCGCCCGATGGATCTTCGAGATCATCATGGGGCGCTGAAGGCTGGTCATGGGGTCATTCCTTGCCGATGGTTACTGTCACATTGTCGATGAGCCGCGTCGCGCCCACATGAGCGGCGACGGCAATCACCGCCTCTCCACGGTAGTCGCCCGCGAGGGGCGCCGCTGACCACGGGTCGAGCGCCTCGAGGTAGTCGACGGTCACGTCGGCCGATGCGCGGGTCGCCTCCTCCATGACCGCTCGCCCTGCCGCGACAACAGTGTCGACGCTGAGACCATTCCGGGCGGCGTCACGCGCGGCGAACAGGGCACGGGACAGCGACAGCGCCGATGCGCGCTCGGCCGCACTGAGGTGCACATTGCGCGACGACTTCGCCAGGCCGTCCTCGTCGCGCACGGTCGGCACGCCCTCGATCTGGACTGGCACGGCGAGGTCGCGCACCATGGCCCGCACCGCGATCACCTGCTGCGCGTCCTTGGCGCCAAACAACGCCACATCCGGCTGCGTCAGGTGCAGCAGCTTGAGCACCACGGTGAGCACGCCATCGAAGTGCCCGGGCCGGTGCGCGCCCTCGAGCACGTCTCCGATCGCTCCCGCACTGACGGTCACCACGGGCTGCGCGGGGTACATCACCTCGGCAGACGGCGCGAACACCGCGTCGACGCCGAGCGGTTCGAGCAGCGCGAGGTCCGCCTCGAGCGTGCGCGGGTAGCGCTCGAGGTCACCGGGGTCGTTGAACTGCAGCGGGTTGACAAAGATCGTGACGATGACCTCGTCGGCGACCTCGCGGGCCCGGCGCACGAGCGCCAGGTGGCCCTCGTGGAGCGCTCCCATGGTCATGACGACGGCTCGGGTGCGCGCGTCGCGGGCGGGCAACGCGGCGGAAGAGGTGGCAAGAATCACGGGTCGACTCCCAAGGTCGCGATGATGTCGGCATAGGCCGCAGGGCCGATGCGCCTGCCGGCCAGTGCGAGATCGGCAGTCGCGCGCGCCATGGCTCGGTAGGCAAACAGGGTTTCGGGCTGGTCCGCGAGCGCGGCCAGGTGGGCCGCTACGGTACCAGCGTCACCGCGCACCACGGGTCCGGTGAGCATGGTGACGGCACCAGGGGCGTCGCGCACCGCACCGTCGACGGAGGCGTGCACAAGCGGGCCCAGGACCTTGCCTGGATCCTCGATGCCGATGCGTGCCAGCGTGGCGGCAGCCTGCGTCACCGCCGTCACCACGTGGTTGGCTCCATGCACCAGCGCCGCGTGATACGCCGCGCGGTCGTGGTCGGCGAGCACGAGTGGCTCGCCTCCCATCTCCACCACCAGCGCCTGGGCGATGGGCAAAATGGGGGCGGGCCCCGACACGGCGAACGTCGCATCGGTCAGGCGGGAAAGGTCCATCGAGGTGCCGGTGAAAGTCATCGCGGGATGGATGGCGAGCGTGAGAGCGCCAGCCGCTGCCGCATCGGCCAGTACCTCGGTGCCGTAGCGGCCGGAGGCGTGCACCACGATCTGGCCGGGGCGCCAGGCGCCAAGCGATGCGAGCCCGGCAGCGACCGCGGCGATCGAGTCGTCGGGGACCGTCAGCAGCACCAGGTCCGCGGCGGCGACCACGCCTTGGGGCTCCTCGTGCGCGGCCTCGGGCAGCAACGCCTCGATGCGGGTGCGGGACTCCTCAGAGATGCCCGAGGCGGCAACCACCTCGTGACCCGCGCGCGCAAGCGCGGCCCCCAGGACCGCCCCCACTCGGCCGGCTCCGATGACGCCGACGCTGAGGCGGCCTGGCTTAGTCACGAATACCCACCGCGCTCATCCACTGCTCGGGGGTCTGGCGGTGGCGACGCTCGGCGGCGCGCCGGGTCTGGGCCTCAAGCAGCTCGCGGGCGTCGGCGAGATCGAGGTGGGCTGCCACGGGAATCACGGGGCCGTTGGTGGAGTGCACCGCGAAGGACGCCAACCCGCGTCGGCGCTCGAGCGGTCCTTGTGACAGCGCGAGCGACTGGGTGCGCTCGTGGGGCACGACGAAGACCTCGCGCACCAGGCGTCCGCGCCTGATCAACAGCGCGCGCTCGGTGGCGCGCACGCCGCGCTGTCGCCACTGGATCGGGTCGAGTAGGCGAGCGCGCCGCGGCGAAGGGGTGAAGCCACCCTGGTCGCCCACGCCCGACAGTGCGAGCGAGATGGTGCCAGCGGGATCGGGGTCGCCCAGGTCGGGCAGCACGAGCCACAACGCAGTCAGCGCATCTTGGCGCGTGCCCACGGGCAGCAGGGTCGACACCCGCTCGGTGTCGTCCTGGTAGCCGGCCACGTTGATGGTGACGCGCCACCAGTCCTTACGCCGCCACAGCAGCGACTGCTCGAGGCGCACCGCCTGAACTCGACCCGGCGGCACGGTCTGGCGACGGGTCTCGAGCAGGCCGTGACGCAGGCGAATGCCGTCTTCGGCAAGGCCCGCCGTGAAGCCAAAGCCCGACGACAGCCGGGACCAGAAATAGCCCACGAGGCCGAACACGGCAGGGAGGAGCCCTGCGGCTCCGCCCGTGACGATCCCCACGAGAAGACGCTCGATGTCGTCAGAGACGATCAGCACCACGCCGCCGACGACGATAGGTAGCGACACGAGCCACACTGTGGGCCACGACATCGCGATCGACGCGAGCAGGCGCCCCAGCGGGACGGCGTAGAGCTGACGCTCCTCGGCGGCGGGCACCTCGGCGACGCCGGCGGGCATGCCGACCACGTCACGCAGCGACGAGCCGGCCGCATACGTGTCCCCCGCTCGGTTGATACCCGTCTCAACAGGATCCGTGCCGGTCGGTGCGCCCTCGATACCCGCGTCAACCGGATCGAGCGCTGAAGGCGAGCCAACAGCGCCCGCCTCACCCGCATCGGCCATACGCTCAACGACCGCCTCAACCGAAGCGTCGGCACCGGCGGCCTTGGCGCGCTTGACCCCCGCGGCGATCACGAGCAACTCGTTGCGGATGGCCTCGGCGTCACCCAGACGCAAGTACTCCAGCGCGATCCCGGAGCCCTCGCCGCCCGCGACCTCGATCTTGAGCGAGGCGAAGCCGAAGATCCGCGCGAGCAGCGGCTGCACGACATCCACCGCCTGAAGCCGGTCGAGACGCGCCTGTTTCTGCTGCTTGAAAACAATGCCCTTGCGCTGCTGGATGTCCTCGTCTGCCAGGCGGAACTCGTTGAACTTCCACTCCAAGTAACCGAAGCCAAGCACGAGCGCCATGACAACGACGATTCCCACGGCGAACCACAGGATGGACCGCGTGGCAAAGCGCGCAAGGTCCTGCAGGCCCTCATCGGTGCCCCACCAGTTGGGCAAGACGTTGTACAAAGCGATGGACACGGCCACACCCATGACGGCCCAGCCGCCCAGCAGCGGCGACACGGGGTGCAGGCGGGTCCACTCACGCGGAGCGCGGTACAGCACCTGCGGGCCACGCTGAGGGATCGAGGGAACGGGATCGCTCACAGCAGTCTCACAGCCCCGCGAGCTTGGCTTCGCCACGCGAGGTGAGGCGATCGCGCAGGCGCGCGGCCTCGGACTCGGGCACACCCGAAATCGACGCGTCAGTTCCCGGCGAGGCGGTGTGCAGCTGCACGCTCGCGATGCCGAAGGCGCGCGAAATGGGTCCGGCCTGCACCTCGACGTACTGCATGCGGCCGTAGGGCACCACGGACACGGTGCGCCACAGGCGGCCCTTCTTCACGACCAGGTCCTCCTCGCGCTCGACCCACGCGTGCGCGGTGACCTGACGGACGATGATCCACGACAGCCACGCGCCCAGCAGCAGGATCGTCGCTGCCGAGATGTACACCCACTCGGAGGTCAACGCGCTCAGCACCACCAGCCCGATGATCGGCACCGCAAGCCACAACCACAACGTGATGATCCGAGCGGGGATCAGCTTGCGGGAAACGTAATGCCAGTCGGTGCCGTCGGGCTCGAACAGAGTCATACCGTCCAGTGTGCCAGGAGCAAGGCTTGCGACAAACGGCACCGGGCCCTACGCCGTCTCTCTCTCCCCCCCCCCTCGAACGGCGCACCCCTGTCGGGGCCGGCGCGCCGGCAGCCGTCACGTGGGCAGTCGTCACGCGGGAGAGGCGTCGGGAGCCTTGCGCTTGCCCTCGTCTGCTTCGCCGTCGTCGGTGTGGCGGCACCAATGCTCGGCGATCAGCCCCGCAACCATCATCACCAGCGCGCAGCCGGCCGCGATGAGCGCCGTGATGGCGACCTCGCGCCGCGGCCCATGCGACCACGACTCGACCAGTCCCAAGGCGTAGCCGCCGCACGCTCCCGCGATGATGACGCCCACATAGGCGCACGCCTGCGCGTACACGGCGATGCGCGCGGCCTTCACCCCTTCGAGCGTGGGCCGCTTGCCCTTGAGGTACTGGCGCACGTGCCAGCCCCACCACAGCGCCAGGACTCCCGCCGCGACACACACGGCATCGAAGCTCCAGGGCACGGCCAGCGGGGTGGCACCCGAGCGCTCCATGGCGGCGGTCACCAACCATGAGAGCACGAGGGATGCCAGGCCCAAGAGGCCCAGTCGCTGCCAGGTGAGATGTTGCACTGGTGACCTATTGCGACGAATCAGCGCCGTTGCTCTCCGGGGCGGGCGGCGGGGTCTGACGCATCACGCCGAACGACGTGCGCGTGGGAACGGTTCCGGTCGCCGGGGGCGCCGACGCGGCACTCGCCTGGTCACCCACGGGCGCCCACTGCGGTGGGGCCGATGCGGGGGCAGCCGGGGCGACGTCCGGCACCGGGGCGTTGGCTGACCACACCGGCGAGGCGGGGGCAGGCGTGGGCGCTACCGGGGCAGGCGTGGGCTCAGACGTGGGCTCAGCTGCGGCCGCCGATCGGGCGAAGAAGGCCGATGCGTCAGCTGGCCCACTGCTCGCCGCGGAGGTTTCGTACGGGGAGACCGGGGTCTCGTACGGCGACACTGGACGAGGCGCGCTCGCCTGTTCGGCTGCGGAAGCGAAGCCCTGCGGCTCCGGCGCAGGCGCAAAGCCCTGCGGCTCGGACGCGGGCGCCGGCTGGAAGGTGGGGCGCGACACGGACGGCTCCTGCGGAGCGGACGGTGCCTGGGGTGCGCTGGCCGCCGCGCTGGGAACGCTGAACGTGGGCACGTCGTCGGCCGGCGTGGGCTCGATCGGGGCTTCAGGCTCCGACGCGGCCTCGGGCTGCGACGCCGGCACGTACTCGGTGGGCACGTACGAGGTCGGCACGGACGGCACGGTCTCGTACGCGGGCACCACGCTCTCCGGCGGGACCTGCTCGGGAGCGACGACGGCATTGGGATCGGCCTGCTCAGGCGCGGAAGGCTCCGCCGGTGCGGAAGGCTCCTCAGGAGCCGAAGCCATGACCGCTGCAGCGGCGACGGCTGCCGCGGGGGCGACCCCCGCATCGGCCGTCTCAACGACGTCCTCGCGCTCGGCGACCTGGTCGGCGACCGGGGCGGCCTGCGGGGCCTGGACCCAGTCCGCACTCGCGAGGGAGACACCGTCGAACTGGGCGGCGCGCGCGATCTCGACGATCGAGCCGTGCGGCTCGAGTACGGCGTCGCGCTCCATGGCCACCCACGGCAGGATCACGAATCCGCGCTGGTGCGCGCGGGGGTGCGGCAAGGTCAGGTCCTCGGTCTCGCCCGTCACGCCGTCGAATGACACGATGTCGAGGTCGAGCGTGCGCGCAGACCCGGGAACGGTGCGGTCGCGCCCGTGCACCATCTCGATGCCGTTGATCGCGGCCAGCAGTTCGCGCGGGGCGAGCGAGGTCTCGATGCGCACCACGGCGTTGAGGTAGTCGGGCTGGGCGGCGCCACCTTCAGGGGCCGAGCGCACCAGCGGCGACACCGCGAGCACGGACACGCCGCTGACGCGGTGCAGCTCGGCGAGCGCCTCGCGGAAGGTCGGCTCGACCTCACCCAGGTTGCCGCCCATCGCGATAAGAGCACCCACGGGCTGCGCGGGACGCACGTCCATGGCGTCGCGGGCGGCGTGGAAGCCCTCGGGGGCGCCCGGGTCGTCTGAGAATCCCGCCGACGAGCCGATGCGCTTGTCAGCCCACAGCGTCCCGTCATTCAGGTCACGGCGAATAGTCACCGTCACGTCCTTGAACTCGACGTGCAGCGGAGCCTGGGGCTTGTGCACTGTCACGTCGACGCACTGCACACCGTCGAACTCGAGGATCGCGCGCGCAATGTGTGCGGCGACCGCCTCGATGAGCTGGTAGGGCGACCCGGCCAGCACATCGGCCGTGCGGTCGGCCAGGTCGGAGTAGTTGATGGTCTTGGCGAGGTCGTCGCCCTGACCAGCGGCCCGAGTGTTGACGTGCGCAACCACATCCGCGTAGAAGAGCTGTCCCCCTTCGCGCTCGTTGGGGTTGACCCCGTGGAAGCCAGCAACGCGGATACCCTTCACCGCGATCTGGTCCAGCTCAATGCCGTCCTTGACGTACGGGCGCATGTGCACTGTCATGTCCTCACTCTTGCGCGAATGTGGCGTTCTGCCAAGCAGAGACCACGTTGATGGCGTCGCGGGCCGCGCGCGCGTCATGCACACGCACCGCCCAAGCACCGTGGAGGGCGGCGAGCGTCGTCACGGCGGTGGTGGCATGTTCGCGCGCGGCAGGGTCCGCACCATCCACTCCGTCGCGGGCGATCGCTGCCCCCAAGAATCGTTTGCGGCTCGCCCCCACGAGAATGCGCGGTCCCATTCCGCGCAGCACGTCAAGCCCGGCGAGCAGCGTCCAATTGCTGTCGCCCACCTTTGAAAACCCCAGGCCGGGGTCGAGGATCAGGCGCTCAGCCTTCACCCCAGCGGCCTGCAAAGCGCCGATGCGCTCGCTGAGTTCCGCTGCCACCTCACCCACGACGTCGGTATAGACGTCGAGGTCGTCCATCTGTGTCGAGTGCGCACGCCAGTGCATGGCGACGTAGTCGCAGTCGAGCGCCGCGACCGCGGCAGCCATCTCTGGATCCGCGAGCCCGCCAGAGACGTCATTGACGATGCACGCGCCGGCCTCGACGGCCGCGCGTGCCGTCTGCGCACGCATGGTGTCGACGCTCACCGCGATACCTCGCGCGGTCAGCGCCTTCACGACGGGCACCACTCGCGCCTGCTCCGTCTCAGCGTCCACCCGCTGCGCACCGGGGCGCGTGGACTCCCCACCCACGTCGATGATGTCCGCACCCTCCCGGGCGAGCTCGAGCGCCCTGGTGACAGCCGCATCGGCGCTATCCCAGCGACCGCCGTCGCTGAAACTGTCAGGGGTGACGTTGAGGATGCCCATCACGAGCATCCGGTCCGCCCTCGGCACTGAGGGCATCCGTTATCGACCCACGATCAGGCTCATGGCCTCTGCTCGGGTGGCGCCGTCGCGCATCACGCCGCGCACCGCGCTGGTGACCGTGCGCGAGCCAGGTTTGCGGATGCCGCGCATCGACATGCACAGGTGCTCGGCCTCGACCACCACGAGCACGCCACGCGCACCCAGGTGCTTGACCAGGGCATCGGCGATCTGGGTGGTGAGGCGTTCTTGGACCTGTGGCCGGCGCGCGTAGACCTCGACCAGGCGGGCGAGCTTGCTGAGGCCGGTGATGCGACCGTCATCGCCCGGGATGTAGCCCACATGCGCGACGCCGTGGAACGGCACCAGGTGGTGCTCGCACATCGAATACAACTCGATGTCCTTGACCAGGATCATCTCCTCGTGGCCCAGCTCGAACACCGTGCTGAGGACCTCGCCCGGGTCTTGCTGAAGGCCCGCAAAGAACTCCTCGTACGCGCGCGCGACGCGACCGGGTGTGTCCTTGAGGCCGTCGCGGTCCGGGTCCTCGCCGATCGCGAGCAGCAGCTCGCGCACGGCCGCTTCGGCACGCGCGTGGTCAATCCCGGCCGATGCGCCTGCACGCGTGGGCTCGACGTCCACCGGCGCGTGGGTCGGGTCAGCCATCGGACTTGGGTGCGTCAGGCTTCGGCGCGTCCTGCTTCGGCGCGTCCTGCTTCGGTGCGTCCTGCTGGGGTGCGGCAGGCGCCTGCTCAGCGGGCGCATCGGCGCTGCTGGCCGTTGCCCCCGGCACGGCGGCCGGTTCGGTGGGGAGCGTGTCGACGGGCTCCTCCTTGGGCGGCGGCGGGGCGGTGACGGGCTTCTTGCGCGGGGCGACCTTGGGCGCCCATTCGCCGCTGACCCAGTGCTTGCGCTTGGGGGCCTTCTTGACCTTGGCGAAGATCTCCGCGAGCTCCTGCTCGCCCAAAGTCTCTTTTTCGAGGAGCTCCTCAGCGAGGGCGTCGAGGATGGCTCGGTTGGCCTGGAGCGCCTTCGTGGCCTCCTCCATCGCGGCATCCATCAGCGCGCGCACCTCGCGGTCGACCACGGCGGCCTTGGCCTCCGAGTAGTCGCGGCCATGGCCCATGTCGCGGCCCAGGAACATCTCGCCGGAACTGCCCGACAGGCGCACGGCGCCAATGTCCTGGCTCATGCCGTACTCGGTCACCATTTGCTTGGCGATCTCGGTGGCCTGGGAGATGTCGTTGCTGGCACCCGTCGAGGGGTCGCCGAACACGAGTTCCTCGGCTACGCGCCCACCCATCGCGTACGCGAGGTTGTCGAGCAGCTGGTTGCGGGTCTTGGAGTAGCGGTCCTCCTGCGGCATCACCATCGTGTAGCCCAGGGCGCGGCCGCGCGGCAGGATCGTCACCTTGGTGACAGGGTCCGTGTGGTTCATGGCCGCCGCCACGAGCGCGTGACCGCCCTCGTGGTAGGCCGTCACGGCCTTGTCGTGGTCGTTCATCACGCGGGTGCGCTTCTGCGGGCCGGCGATGACGCGGTCGATCGCCTCGTCGATCTCGCGAGGGCCGATGAGCTGCTCCTCCTTGCGAGCCGTCAGCAGCGCGGCCTCGTTGAGGACGTTCGCGAGGTCCGCGCCCGTGAAGCCGGGCGTGCGACGTGCCATCGCGGCGAGGTCAACCTCGGGGGCGATGGGCTTGCCCTTCGCGTGCACCTCGAGCACCTTCTGGCGGCCCTTGAGGTCGGGAGCCTCGACGCCCACCTGGCGGTCGAAACGGCCGGGACGGAGCAGGGCCGGGTCAAGGATGTCGGGGCGGTTGGTCGCCGCGATCTTGATGACGTTGGTCTTGACGTCGAAGCCGTCCATCTCGACCAGCATCTGATTGAGGGTCTGCTCGCGCTCGTCGTGACCGCCACCCATACCGGCGCCACGGTGACGGCCGACGGCATCAATCTCGTCCACGAAGATGATCGCGGGAGCGTTCTTCTTGGCCTGCTCGAAGAGGTCGCGCACGCGGCTCGCGCCCACACCGACGAACATCTCGACAAAGTCGGATCCGGAAATGTGGAAGAACGGCACTCCCGCCTCGCCCGCGACTGCGCGCGCGAGCAGGGTCTTGCCGGTTCCCGGAGGGCCGTACAACAGCACGCCCTTGGGGATCTTGGCACCCACGGCCTGGAACTTGCCGGGGTTCTCGAGGAACTCCTCGATCTCCTTGAGCTCCTCCACGGCCTCGTCGACACCGGCAACGTCGTCGAACTTCACGGTCGGGGTGTCGGGCGTCACCATCGACGCCTTCGACTTGCCGAACTGCATGATGCGACCGCCGCCGCCCTGCATGCTGGACATCAGGAACCAGAACAGACCCACGAGCAACAGGATGGGCAGGAACGTGAACAGGATCGACGTCCAGATCGACGTGCGCGCAATATCGGAGTCGTAACCCTGGTCGAGGTCCGCGCTCACAATGGCATCGACGATCTGCTCGCCCTGCGGGCCCACATAGAAGAACTCGACCGAGCCGGGCAGATCAGCCCAATCCTCGGGAGCGTCCTCCGGGAGCTTGGTCGCGAAGTCCTCGGTCAGGCCCAGCTGCACGCGCTGGTCCCCATCGATGATCTTGGCGTTGTCCACCAGCCCGGAATCGAGCAGCTCGAGACCCGCCGAGGTGTCGACCCGCTTGGTGCCAGGCGAGAACAGGCTGGGCACAAGCCAGCCGATCAGCACGGCAAACAGCACGAGCATGATGATGAAGCGGAGATTGAGGACCTTCTTCATGGTGCTCTAGAGACTACGCGAGTGCTGGTGCGCGCCGTGAATGGTTTCGCTCATGGCTTGCCTGGTGCGACCGCGGTGGGCGCTGTCGGACGGCCCCGCATCCGTGCGCCGACCGCGACCCCGGCTACCCGCCTGCGCCATAACCACCCGCCCCGACAGTTTCGAACATTTGCGCGCGAGACACCCCGGGTTCAGCGGTCCCAAGGTCGCGACACGCGGGCGGCGCGATCCAGATTGTTCGAAACTGTCGAGGTGAGCCGTCCCAGACGGAACAGCACAGCCTCCACATCTGTCACGATTTGCTGCGAGTCCCGGATCACATCCATGAACGTGTAGCGCAGCGTCGGCATCCCGAGGACGATGAACCTGCGGTCACGCGCGCGATCACCCGCGAACGCCGCAGCGTTGGAGTGGTACGACCTCCCGTCGAGCTCCACCACCACCGCGCCTTCGACGACGAGGTCCACCCGGCCGCCGTCACCATCTGCCCGCTGCGGAACCACTCGGAATCCTGCGTCAACCAAGGCCGCACGCGCGTAAGTCTCTGAGATTGACTCGGCGCGCGCATCGGCCCTCGCGATCAGCCACCGCCGTCGCTCGAGCGTTCCGTGCTTCAACGCTGACAGGTCGCCCGGTGAGAGTCTGCCGTCACGTAGCGCAGCATCAATGAGTGCGAGCTGAGCTCGAGGCTCCAAGCAACGTGCCGTGGCGTCAATGTGCTCGATGAGCGTGTGCTCTTGATCCCGATGGAGGCGGACCTCGGAGATGGGCCGCGATCCGATCACACCACAGCCCCGGTCCCGTGGGACCTGCAAATGGACCCGTGTCGGGCTGGGGAAAACCGGCAGCCCGGCCTCGACGCACGCGGACACGCATGCGAGTTGCGCCCGAAACACGAGGGCAAGCGCTGCCTCACGGGAAGTACCAGGGAGGACGAAGCACCCCCGGTGAGGCCGGTCTACATCTCCACGTCGCAGCGCGTCAAGGAGTGCCCCGCGAGATACCCCACGGCGCTCCAAGTCTGCCCAGCGACCTACGCCGCCCGTCTGCCGCAATGCCCGCACCGGATCCATGGCATCAGGTTCGCGACCGGCGACCCCTCACCGCCGTGGAAGCAGGCGTCACCTGTGGACGGAGAGGACCA
Source organism: Demequina sp. (assembly GCF_047975725.1). GTDB lineage: Bacteria > Actinomycetota > Actinomycetes > Actinomycetales > Demequinaceae > Demequina. Next base: position 22,616 of record NZ_JBKEED010000020.1, on the reverse strand, counting down.
CACCACGCCTGGGGACTGGCCCACAACGGCTGCAAAACCGACAGTTCCGAACATCCTGGACGCGACACGCCGTGACTCACGCCCCGAGTGCACCCATCGGGCGGCGTGTCCGAATGGGAATGTTCGAAACTGTCAGGGGGCGGGGCGACGAGGGGAGGGGGCGAGACAGCGCCGGGACGGGGCGTGGGGCACCACCAGGGCGGCGCCCGCTCCCCGGGCCTACTCGCCGTAGACGCGCGGGTTGAGGATCGCCACGAACGGCAGCGTGCGGTACGACTCCGCGTAATCCAGGCCGTAGCCAACGACGAACTCGTTGGGGATGTCGAAGCCCAGGTACTTGACGGGAACGTCCACCTGGACGGCGTCGGGCTTGCGCAGCAGCGACGCCACTTCGACGGACGCGGCACCGCGCGAACGCAGGTTACCCAGCAGCCAGTGAAGGGTGATGCCGGTGTCGATGATGTCCTCGACAATCAGCACGTCGCGGCCGGTGAGGTCCGCGTCGAGGTCCTTGAGGATGCGCACCACGCCGGAGGACTTGGTGCCCGAGCCGTAGGAGGACACGGCCATCCAGTCCATCTGCACCTGGGGAGGCAGGCGGCGCGCGAGGTCCGCCATGACCATGACCGCGCCCTTCAGGACGCCCACGAGGAGCAGGTCCTTGCCCTGGTAGTCGGCCCGAATCTGGGTGGCGAGGGAGTCGAGCTTGCGAGAGATTTCGTTCTCGCTGACGATCACCTTGGTGAAGTCGTCCATGTCGAACTGGGCTTCCACGCGCTACTCCTTGGACCGGTTGCTGGGGCTGGCGATGACCAGCCTTCCATACTCGCGGCGGGCCTCGTACCCGCCGGGCAGCGAGACGGCACCCTGGCCGCGGAAGTCGGTGATGAGCTGATCGACCGCGACCACGTGCGCGGCGGTCAGCGGCCCGGCGCCACGGTTCTCGGCGAGCATCTTGATCATGCGCGAGCGGATGGCGTCGGGCAGGGCGGCGAGCATGTCGCAGCGCCATTCATCGTCGTTTTGGGACGGGGCCGCGCCCATCGCCGACCGCGCTTGCCTGTCCAGTTCGTCGGCGTCGGCTTGGAGCAGAGCGGCTGAGCGGGCAAGGCCGGACACCACGCCGGGCCCGAGGACGTCCACAAGCGCGGGCATGACCTTGGTGCGCAGTTGGGAGCGCTTCGGGCCTTCGGGGTGCGAGTTGGTGGGGTCGTGCCAGGGGTCGAGCCCGAGCGCCTGGCAGGCCGCGACGGTGTCCTTGCGCCGCAGCGACAGCAACGGCCGCACAATCCGGCCGCGCCGCGCGGGAATCCCGGACAGGGCACGCGCGCCCGACCCACGCGCGAGCGCGAGCAGCACCGTCTCGGCCTGGTCGTCCATGGTGTGGCCGGTGAGCAAGTGGGGGTTGAGCCCGCCTTCGGCGTCGATGCGGTTGTTGAGCGCGAGGTAGCGCGCATTGCGGGCCGCGGCCTCGAGACCGCCCTCGCGCCCCACGACGACCTTCTCGACAAAGACCGTGTGGATCCCGGCACGGCGCACCTCGGCCGCGGCACGCTCGGCGACGGCCGCGGAGTCCGCCTGCAGCCCGTGGTCAACGATGATCGCGCCGGTCAGATAGCCCTCTTTGCGGCCCACGTAGCCGGTGGCAGCCGCGAGCGCGAGAGAGTCGGGGCCGCCGGAGCACGCGACCCACACGCGGGTGCCGATGTCGCAGCCGTCAAGCGCCTGGCGCACCGCGTTGCGGACGGCGGCGACGGAAGGGTGGGGGCCGGTCATGGCCGCACCGCATGCGTCACACGCGCAGTCCTATCCGTCACACCCACATCCTGCCAAAGTGTTGACGAACTCGTCGAACGCAGCCTTGGGCCGCGCCTGCCCGTAGGGCATCCCGTCGGCGAGGATCGCGAAGGCGAGCAGTCGCCCATCGGCCGTTTGGACGGTGCCCGCGAGCGCGGTGACACCGGTGAGCGAGCCCGTCTTGGCACGCAGCGCGCCGGCTGCCGTCGTGCCCTCGAAGCGGGTGCCGACCGTGCCTTCGAGTCCCCCAACGGGCAGCCAGTCGAGCAGGTCTTCGGTGGCGGGTGCCTGGAGGCCAGCGACGATCGCACCGGTCAAGTGGATGGGCGCGATCCGGTTGTTCTCGGAGAATCCTGCGCCGTCGAGCAGCACGAGCCCGTCCACAGGCGCACCGATCCCTTCCAGCCCGGCGATGGTCGCCTCAGCGGCGCCGGTGGGGGTGGTCGGGCGCCCGGTCTCGAGCGCATGCACCAGCGAGACCACCTCGGCAATGGTGTTGTCCGAGTCGCGCAGCAGCAGGAACGCAACCTCCGACAGGGGCGCGCCTTGCACGCTTGCCACCTCGAGGGCCGATGCGGGTGAGGCCGCGTGCGCCGGTTCACCGACCGTGACACCCAGGTCGCGCAGCGCCGCCGCGAAGTCGTCTGCGGCCGCGAGCGAAGGGTCGTCCCAGCGCTGGGCGTAGTGCTCGTCGGTCGTGCGGGCGACGTCCACCGCGAGACCGGTCGTGGGGGCCAGGTATCCCTGCTGGCTCGCATAGGCGGGCCATTCGGGGTTGAGCGGCTCGGCCTCGAATGCCGTGTCGTCGACCGCGAGCGTCACCTCGCCGGTGAGTTCATCGCCCACGGTGGCGACCACAGCATCGGCGAGATCGGCCAGCCCGGCCCAGCCATTCGCATCGTCCCCCTCGCCGTAGTGGCCCTCCCCCGCCGCGAGCAGCATGTCGCCGCCTGCCACGAGCGTGAGAGTCTGGCTCGCCGCATCCCAGGTCGCGGCGGTGGTCATCGTGTAGTCGGCGCCCAGGTCAGCGACGGCGGACAGTGCGGTGAGCAACTTGGTCGACGAGGCGGGCACTTGAGTGTCCGCCGCGGACACATCCGCGAGCACCTCACCGGTCAGCGCGTCCAGGACGGACACGTTGGTCGACTCCCCCGTGCGCTCGTCGCTACGGACCTGCTCCGCTGCTTGCTGGAGGGCCGATGCGGAGGGCACGGGCGCATCGGCGCTCAAGTTCCGTGCGGGTGACGACGGCGCGGGCGAGGCCGTGACGGCCGAGGCGGCCAGGAACGGTGCCGGCGCGACGGGCTCGGGCTGGGCGGTGATGAATCCGGGGACCTTGTCGTAGGCGTCTGCCACGATGTACGCACCGCCGCCAACGACGAGCACGGGGACCATGACTCCCGCAATCAGCCTTCCGCGCACACGCCACCTCCGGACATGGGTCACACTAGTACCCAGTAACCGTCACCGATGCAAGGACTGCCATGGAATTCGACGTCACCATCGAGATCCCCAAGGGCTCGCGCAACAAGTACGAGGTTGACCACGAGACTGGCCGCATCAGGCTGGACCGCATGCTCTTCACCTCGACTCGCTACCCCGACGACTACGGCTTCATCGACGGCACCCTCGGTGAAGATGGTGACCCGCTCGACGCGCTCGTGCTGCTCGAGGAGCCCACGTTCCCTGGCTGCCAGATCCGCTGCCGCGCGCTTGGCATGTTCCGCATGCGCGACGAGGCCGGCGGCGACGACAAGGTGCTGTGCGTGCCCGTGGGCGACCAGCGCGCTGCGTGGCGTCAGGAGCTCACCGACGTGTCGGACTTCCACCGTCTCGAAGTGCAGCACTTCTTCGAGGTCTACAAGGACCTCGAGCCCGGCAAGTCCGTCGAGGGTGCGCACTGGGAGGGCCGCGAGCGCGCCGAGGAGGAGATCCGCCGCTCGTTCGAGCGCGCCAAGGGCACCTCGTTCGAGTTCATGAACCCGCTGGTGCCGCCGCCGGCGCACTAGTTCTCAGCTTCACACAACAGGGCTCGCCGTTCGCGGCGGGCCCTGTTGTGTTGTGCGCGGCCGCGGGCGGGATGGGCGCTAGGCGCCGCGGGACCCGGCATGTCGCCTACGGTCCGGTTCGTAGTTTCAGCGGGCCCCGCCGGGCCGATGCGGTGGCAGGGCTTAGTCGGCCGCGTACAGCACCGGGAGCACCAGCGAAGACGAGAGCGCCGGCCGGTTGCCGGTGGCACGTCCGTGGGCGCGGATCTCAAGGCGGCTAGGCGCCGTGTCGCTCGTCAAGCCGAGTCCCAGTACGACCTCAGTGCTCCCCTGCGCCTCGATGGCGCCGTCGTACGACAGGGTGACCGCCGCATCGGTGTCGATGCGCAGCGCCTCAAAGGTCCAGCCGGGTGTCTGGGAGAGCCAACCCGCGTGCGCCTTGCCTGTGTCGTCGAACGTCACACCGGGGACTTCGAACGTGACGCGCACGGACTCCAGCGGTGCCACTGCGGAGCCTTCGTTGAGAATCATGAGACTCACGACAAGGGCCCGCGGTTGGCCGAGCACTCCGTGCTGTGCGAAGGACTCCTCGCGCACCAGGCGCACGGTGCCGGGGTCGAGCGCCGACATCGCGGGGCCGGGGGTAGACCGCACCACGCGGATCGCTTGCTGGCGCCACTGGGCGGCGGGTGACGGCGGTGCGGGCATGGCTCCTCTAAGTCAGGTGGGGGTGAGTCATCTATGAGAACACAGCCTGCAAGCGTTTACGGACGCATAGGTCCCATTCGCGCGGGTGGTGTGGTCCACTGCACACCCCTTCCCGTCAAATGGATCCATTTGGCCGGTCGGGCGCGGCTCAGTTCACAGCAAATGGATCCATTTGGTCGGTTGCGCACGGCTCAGTTCACAGCAAATGGATCCATTTGACGGGGAGCAGGGAGCAGGGGGGAGCAGGTGGGAAGGGCAGGCGCGGGGCTCTACGGGCGGCCGATGTAGGGCATCATGTCGCCCACAGCCCAGTTGTACATCGAGCGAGTCTGTGCGGGCTTGCCATACGTCTGGGCTTCCATGATCATGCCGTTGCCCACGTAGATGGCGACGTGATAGATCGCCGAGGCGTTCTTGCCCGAGCCCCAGAACACCAGGTCGCCCTTGCGCAACTGGCTGTAGGGCAGCAGCGTCACGCCCGCGTACTGAGTGCGCGAGGAACGCGGGATCGAGACCCCCGCAGAGCGCCACGACGCTGACGTCAGGCCCGAGCAGTCGTAGGCAGGCCCGTTGCCACCATAGGCATAGGCGGCACCCTTGAGGGTCAGCGAATAGGAAGCGGCCGATGCGCCCTGGCTAGCGCTCGACGACCACGAGTTCCCGGGGTCGGGAGTGGGGTCAGGCTTGGTCGTCTCGGTGGGCTTGGGCTCCGGCTCGGGCTGCGAGGTCTCGGTTTCCTCGGGCTCCGGCTCGGTGGTCTCGACGGGGTCGGGCGTCTTGGTCTCGTCCGGCTTGGGGGTGGTGGTCTCGTCGGGCTTGGGAGTGGTGGTCCCACCAGAGTTGGCGCCCGAGTTGCCCGAGTTACCACCCGTCTGGTTGCCGGTCTGCTGGCCTCCAGAGGACGAGCCACCCGATGACCCGGTGTTCTTGTCCTTCTCTGCCTGCGCGGCCTCTTCGAGTCGCTTCTGCTCCTCCTCGAACTGCGCCTGCTGGCGCTGCTGGCGCTCGACCTCGAGGCCGGCCTGGCGCTCCTCTTCGAGTTCGGTGGTGACGCCGCGCAGCTCGGCCACGCGGGCCACGGCCTCCGTGCGCGCGGTGGCGGCATCGGCGACGGCGGTCTCCGCGGCGGAGCGCGCGTCTTGCGCGGCCGTGAGCGCTTGCGAGGCATTCGCTTCGGCGGACTCGGCCGTCGCGGCGGCGGTCTCGGCGTACTCGCGAGTGGTGGCGGCCACGATCTCGGCCGCCTGGACCTTCTGCACGGTGAGGTCGGCGTCGGTCGAGGCGCGATCGATCGCCTCTTGGCGCTGGATCACGTCGTCGAAGCCGTCGGCGGTCACCACTGCCTCGAACTCGCTGAACCCGCCGGCGTTGCGGTACGACGCCATGGCGACGTTCGCGAGCGCCTGCTTGGCGTCGGCGAGAGACTGGTCGGCCTCGTCGGCGCGCTTGTTGGCGGCGTACAGCGAGCGCTGAGCCGAGACGTTGGCTTCTTGGGCCTCGTGGTAATCGACATCCGCCAGGCGCGCCGCAACATCGGCCTGGTGGAGGGCGTCCTCGAGCTGAGCGATCGCGGCGTCGAGCTGCGCGACTCCGGCCGCGGCGTCGGAGGCGGCCGCGCGAGCAGCGGCGATCTCGTCCTGACCGGGGTAGTCGGCGGCGTTTGCGGGAGTAGGCACCGACGTGAGCACCACGGCGCCCAGCGTTGCGAGCAACCCTGCGGTCACGGCGCGAGCAAACGCGCGCGCATCGGACACTCCTGCCACCAGGACGTTCCGTGCCATCGTCCGCGTCCTCCACAACATCGTCACTCTTGTCACACGTGTCACATGCGACTCACCTGTCAGATAGTAAACGCATTCAGGCGACGCGGCTACCCCCTGTGACCAACCGGTCACGGCGCGCGGGGCGGCCACCGCCGCTCGCCAGTGCACGGCGTAGGACCTCTCGCGTGCGTGCCCGCGCCACCACGTGCAATATCGTGGCCGCATGGATGACGACGGCATCGAGACGGACGCCTGGGCCGCTGACAAGGGGCCGGGCGCCGGTGCGCCCATTCCCGCATCGGCCGCGTGGCGCGAAGGCGACCACCCTGGACGGCGTCAGTTCCTCATGCTGGGCGACCTGCCCCTCGAGGCCGACCCCCTGGGCACACTGCCCAACGTCACCCTCGCGTACGAGACCTGGGGCGAACTCAACGCCGCCAAGGACAACGCGGTGTACATCGCGCACGCACTCACGGGCGACATGCACGTGTGGGGCCCCGCTGAGCCAGGCCACCACACCGGCGGCTGGTGGAACGCGATGGTGGGCCCTGGCCGTCCCATCGACCCCGAACGCCACTTCATCGTCTCGGCCAACGTCATTGGCGGTTGCCAGGGCACCACCGGCCCCGCGAGCGCACACCCCGAGGACGGCAAGCCGTGGGGTTCGCGGTTCCCCTACGTGACGATGCGCGACATGGTGTCCGCAGAGATCCGCCTGGCAGATCACCTGGGCATCGACCGCTGGCGCCTGATCGCCGGCCCCTCCATGGGCGGCATGCGCGCCATCGAGTGGACCGTCATGGCTCCCGGTCGCGTGGGCGCAATCGCACCCGTGGGCTCGACCGCCGCCGTCACCGCCGACCAGATTGCGTGGTCCACGACCCAGTTGGCCGCCATCGCGGCCGACCCCAAGTTCCGCGGCGGTGACTACTACGACGCTGCCGACGGCGACGGGCCGCACGTGGGCATGGGCATCGCGCGCATGATCGCGCACACCACGTACCGCTCCGAAAGCGAACTGGCCGAGCGCTTTGGCCGCTCCTACCAGGGCGACAGCGACCCGCTGGGCAAGGGCGGGCTGTTCGCGATTCAGTCCTATCTGCAGCACCACGCCCGCAAGCTCGCGCGGCGCTTTGACGCCAACAGCTACGTGCGCCTGGCGCAGTCCATCCAGTCACACGACGTGGGCCGCGGGCGTGGCGGCGTCGAGACGGCACTCGCGCAGTACCGCGACGCGGCGCTCGTCATCGCCGTCGACTCTGACCGTTTGTACCCGCTCAAGAATTCCCAGCGCCTGGACGCCGCAATGTCCGGCTCCAACGGCGTCAAGGTGGTCCACTCCCCCGTGGGCCACGACGGGTTCCTGGTCGAGTCGGGCCAGCTCAACGCCTTCATGGAGGAGTTCGAGCGCTCGCTGTAGGGCCGATGCGCGGGCCGGCTCCCGCAACTACGTCCGGGTGAGGCTGCCGGTGCCCGGGCCACCGGTATTGGGCACGATGATCACGAGCGGCGTGGTGGAACTCGAGTCAGGGTCCGGCACGTGCATCGCGATCGGGCCACCGAAGACGTCGTTCGCTTGATACGTGACGCCGTCAACCACAATGGGGTCCGCGATGACCGAGTACGACAACTCGTAGTCGCCCGGGGGTATATCTTCGATGATCACCTCGTAGGCGTCGCCACTTTGGTGAACAACAATGGAAACGGGCTTGGAGTAGGTGTTGACACCGTCAGAGACCGTGAGAGTGAGGGTCGCGGGGATCTCTGTGATGCCAGCGGCCTGCCATTCGCTCAGCCAGGCGTAATAGGCGGAAATCTCCAGGCCCACGCTGTTGGGGCTGGAGCCCCAGCCCACCCCCGCGGCACTCGAGGACACGATGATCGCGTCGCCGTCGATGGTGGTGGACGCCGCGGCTTGCGGTACTCCTACGGCCACGATGATCGCGGGGGTCGCCCAAGCTGTGCCCACCAGCACGCGTCGTCGCGAGATCTCTTGCTTTGAGTCGGACTGTGTCATGGTGCCGCTCCCATCCATCCGACGGCCACGCTATGCCTGGTATATCGCCTCAGTCAAACAAAGCGTTTCGTGTGAACGTGCGCCTGGGCACACGCTGCGGGGCTACGACCCCAACGTGCACTGATCGTGACCGTCGTAGCCGCTCACGGTCACCGTGGCTATGTCAGACGACGAGGTCACGGTTCGATAGACCTTGCCGTCCACCAGCATCTGCGCAAAGGCAGACAACTGGAACGAGTATGTCCCCGGCCACACACACGTGAGCTCGGCGCTGGGCACTGTGCCGAACTCCGCATTGGTGACGCCTTCCCACGCAAACCACGAGGTCTGGGCGATCGTCCCCACGTCGGGGGCGCCGGCCTCATACCCCGCCGCCACCTGGTCAAGGCGTCCGTGAAGCCGGTAGTGGACGGTAGCCGTCTCACCGGCAGGCCACCCACTCGTCCACTTCAGCCCCAGTCCAGCCGTTCCTCCCACAGTGCCACCGGCCGTGTGCCAAATGTTGAGGTGGGTGAACTTCACCAGGTCATCCTCGATGAAGATCACCTCGCCCTCAGGCTCGATCGAGGCGGCCGCGGCCGGGATTGAGGTCGCCACGACGATCGCGGGCGCGGCCCACACCGCACCCCCGAGGACGCGGCGGCGTGACATGGGGGCTTGCAGCATGAGGGCCTTTCAGGGCATGGCAATGCCGCCCTGGGCAGGCGACAGTTCGCGGTGAGTTGCCCAGTGAACGTTTCTCAAACGCCCGCCGCCTAGGCCGTTGGTCCCTCAGCAGGGCCATGGGGCCGATGCGCGAGCGGCTACACGCAGCCCGTCTGCACCACTGTCACTCCCGACACCACGATGTCGTCATTGACATCGACGGTCGGGTCGAGCGTGAAGGTCAGGCGCACGGTCACCGTCTCACTGTGTGCGGCAGCGAACACCCCGGCGTACGACTTCTCGCCCTCCCAGTTGTAGTGAGTCGTGTAGCCGTCGCGCTCATCGGGGTATGGCACTCCTGTGCTCGACATGATGGCCGTGATAGGGCTCGCACCTGCCGACGAGACGACATCGACGTTGAGGCTCTGGCGTGCTCTTCCCACGGACGAGATGCCTGTGCCGGTCTGGGCCTTTACCGCGACGGAGTACACGGTGCCCGTACGCGCCGGGAAGGTGTACAGCGCCGTGACCACCGCTGGCGCGCTGGACGAGGAGTTGTTGTCCCACGAGTTGAAGCCACCCGCACCGAGCCACCCGGTCTGATTCTCGTTGGTGGCGATAGCACCCGACGTGACTGACCAGGAGCCTTGCGTCAGGACCGAAACGTTGCCGTTGTCGTCTGTGGTGCAGGCATCCGGAGCCCCGGTCGAGGCTGCGGCCTGGGGTGCGGCAAGGCCCACGAGCACCACCGGGGTGGCCCAGGCGGTTCCCGCCAACACTCGACGTCGGGACACGCTGCGGGCAGAAACGTTGCTGTGCGTAGACATACTCGGATTTCCTCAGCTGCTGGCACCGCGTGTGCATGCGCGAACGCGCGCGGCGAGAAGCACCATATGAGACGACGTACCGCGCCGTCTATGACGCATGTCACACCAGGCGCGCCCCTCGCGCGCCCCGCCGCTAGAACTGATGGGTCAGCGCAGCGACCGCCCCGCTCGCCGAGGGCGAGGGGCCCTGGACGGTCACGGTGTAAGGAGAGCCCGCCTGGCCCGGCCTGCGCGGCACCTGCCACGTGAACTGCGCGCTTGACCCCGGGGCCAAAGTGCCCGTGGAGCCGGCCGCCCCACCGGTATACGCGAACTCGAACACGGTCGTCCCCGTCTGATCGCGGCGACCAACAAAGCCCCAAGGCCCGCTGCGCACCACGCCATTGCCTGGCCGCACGTGGCTGCTCGGCACACTCACCAGCGCCGTCAGCCCCACGACTGGCGCGCTCAGTTCTGGAGAGCCGTGTGTGACCGCGCCACGGAACTCCTGGATACGGTCGGTCACCCACGGATTGCCAGAAGCGGCGGAGTCATGCTCGCCAAGAGTCTGGGTCTGCGGCCCCCACTCCCAGCCGAGCGTCGCGTAGGGGCCGACGCTCGCCGTCGCGGGAGCGGTCGCCACGGGGCGGTGGAGCGATGCTCCGACAGAGGCCACGGAGACGTCAAAGTGAGTACGTGAGTCTGCCTTGGCGATCTGCACCACGAGCGGCGCTGCCGCGGCACCACTGGCAAGGGTGCCGCTCCATTGGAAGTCAAACTCGGACCACCCACCGTTGATCCGCACAGGGCCCACGTAGGTCCAGCCTGCGCTAGCTGCGGGCGTCCCGGCCACAAGGCGAGACGAGGGCACGGACACCGTCGTGATGATGGCTTCAACGGGCGCGGCCGAGGCCGAGCCGGCATAGGCCGTCGTGACGTTGACCGTGAGCGTGGTCGAACTCTGGTGTGCGCTGACAGCGCCGAGCACCATGGACCCCGCCTCCTCCAGGGTGCTGGCCGCCGCCTGAGGCGCCGCGAGTCCCACCACGATCGCTGGCGTTGCCCAAGCGGTGCCCGCCAGGACGCGCCGCCGCGAGATCTCGTGGGCGCTCGCCAATGGCGCTGGCTCGACTGTCGACATGCTCTATCACTCGCGTCATCTTGATGGCGACCGCCGCCACAGGGAGCGGCCGATCCCGGGAACGATCAGGGGTTTCACATCACATTTTGGCACCTGAACTGGCCCCTGTTGTCCCTGCCTGCCTGCCCAGCCGCCACTGTGCGGCTGGCTCGCGGCAAATTCTCAGATTCGGTTGGTACGCTCGCGCCGCAAGGGGGAAATCGACGCGAGGAGTTCAAGCATGGTGATGTCCGATGCGGCAGCGGCTGCCGCCATCGCCCGCGACGCGGGCGATGTGCTACTCGCCGTTCGCGACGGCTTTGACGACAGCGTCGAAGGCAAGGCCCGCGGCAAGGCAGGTGATGCGGCCGCGCAGGAGCGCATCGCAGCCATTCTTGCCGAGCGTTTCCCTGACGACGCTGTGCTGAGTGAAGAGGCCACGGACTCCGACGCCAGGCTCAGCGCCAACCGGGTGTGGATCATCGACCCGCTCGACGGCACCCGCGAGTACGCCGAGGGCAGCCCGGAATGGGCAGTGCATGTGGCGCTGTGGCAGGACGGCGACCTGACGGCGGGCGCTGTGGCGATCCCTAGCGAGGACCTCGTCCTGGACACCGACAGCGTCACCCCTCCCCCCGCATCGGCCGGGCGCTTGCGTCTCGCGGTGAGCCGCTCACGCCCGCCCGAGATCACCGAGGCCGTGCGAGCCGGGCTCGACGCTGAGCTGGTGCCGATGGGTTCAGCCGGCGTGAAGATCGCGGCCGTGATCCGCGGCCATGTGGATGCTTATGTCCACGCTGGCGGCCAATACCAGTGGGATTCCGCGGCCCCCGTCGCCGTGGCACGTGCGGCTGGCCTGCACACCTCTCGCATCGACGGATCGCCCCTGCTCTACAATGACGCAGACCCGTACCTACCCGACCTGATCGTGTGCCGCCCCGAGCTCGCGTCGAAGATCCTCGACCTGATGACTGGGAACACGGACCGTGGAGATCTCTCATGACCCAGCCCACCCATGCGCTGAGCCAGCTCGACGCCCTCGAGGCGGAAGCCATCCACATCATTCGCGAGGTGGTGGCCCAGATGGAGCGCCCCGCCCTGCTGTTCTCGGGAGGCAAGGACTCGATCTGTCTGTTGCACCTGGCGATCAAGGCGTTCGCGCCGGCGCAGGTGCCTATGCCCGTGGTCCACATCGACACCGGCCAGAACTTCCCCGAGGTCCTCGAGTTCCGCGACCGGATCGTGGAGGAGTACGGGCTCAACCTCGTCGTGGGCTCGGTGCAAGAGGCCATCGACAAGGGCCAGGTGCGCGAGGAGCCCAACGGCTCGCGCAACCGCATCCAGACCCCGGTGCTGCTCGACACCATCGAGAAGAACAGGTTCGACGCCTGCATGGGCGGCGCCCGCCGCGACGAGGAGAAGGCCCGCGCCAAGGAGTGCGTGTTCTCCTTCCGCGACGAGTTTGGCCAGTGGGATCCCCGCAACCAGCGCCCCGAACTGTGGAGCCTGTACAACGGCAAGGTCCACATGGGCGAGTCGATTCGCGTGTTCCCGCTGTCCAACTGGACCGAGCTGGACATCTGGGACTACATCGGCTCCCGCGAGATCGAGGTGCCGTCAATCTACTTCTCCCACGAGCGCGAGGTGTTCCTGCGCGACGGGATGTGGATGGCGTCCAACGAGTTCGCCGTGCCAGGCGATGCCGACGAGGTCGTCATCAAGAAGGTGCGTTACCGCACCGTGGGCGACGCCACGCTGACCGCCGCCGTCGAGTCGGACGCGGACACCGTCGAGAAGATCATTGAGGAAACCGCAGCCACGCGACTCACGGAGCGCGGCGCTACCCGCGGCGACGACCGCGTGTCTGAGGCCGCGATGGAAGACCGCAAGAAGGAGGGTTACTTCTAATGGACCTGCTGCGCTTCGCCACCGCCGGCTCCGTGGACGACGGAAAGTCCACGCTCATTGGCCGCCTGCTGTTCGACTCCAAGTCGATCTTCGAGGACCAACTCGAATCCGTCGAGGCCGCCTCCAAGAGCCGCGGCAACGAATACACCGACCTGTCGCTGCTGACCGACGGCCTGCGCGCCGAGCGTGAGCAGGGCATCACCATCGACGTGGCCTACCGCTACTTCGCAACCCCGCGCCGCAAGTTCATCATCGCCGACACCCCCGGCCACCAGCAGTACACCCGCAACATGGTCACGGGCGCCTCGACGGCCAACCTCGCGATCATCCTCGTGGATGCGCGCAAGGGCCTCACCGAGCAGTCCCGCCGCCACGCGACCATCGCGTCCCTGCTGCGCGTGCCGCACATTGTGCTGGCCGTCAACAAGATGGACCTGGTGGACTGGTCGCAGGAGCGCTTTGAGGAGATCTACCGCGAGTTCTCGCAGTTCTCCTCCAAGCTCGTCATCCCCGACCTGACCGCGATCCCGCTCAGCGCGCTGCTGGGCGACAACGTGGTCGAGCGCTCGGAGAACATGCCCTGGTACGGCGGCACGAGCCTGCTGCACCACCTCGAGCACGTGCACATCGCAAGCGACCGCAACCTGCAGGACGTGCGCTTCCCCGTCCAGTACGTGATCCGCCCCCAGCAGTCCAACGCGCGTGACTACCGCGGGTTCGCTGGCCAGGTCGCGAGCGGCATCCTCAAGGTGGGCGACGAGGTGATGGCGCTGCACAGCGGCCTCACGACCAAGATCGCCGCGATCGACAGCCCGAGCGGCCCCGTCGACCAGGCCTACCCTCCTATGTCGGTGACGGTGCGCCTCGAGGACGAGATCGACATCGCTCGGGGCGACATGCTGTGCCGGCCCGGCAACCACCCGCAGCCCACGCAGGACGTGGAGGCGATGATCTGCTGGATGGATCAGGACGCGCTGACCGTGGGACGCAAGGTGGGAATCCTGCACACCACGCGCCAGGCCCGCGCGATGGTCAAGGAGATCACCTACGAGCTCAACGTCAACACGCTTCACCGCGATGTCGACGTGCACCAGCTCAACCTCAACTCCATTGGGCGCGTGAAGTTGCGCGTCACCACGCCGCTGCTGCTCGACGACTACGACGACAACCGCACCACGGGGTCGTTCGTGCTGATCGATGAGGCCACCAACCGCACCGTGGGCGCGGGAGTGGTGCGCGACTCGTGAGGGCTGCGCGCTAGCCATGGACATCGGCCTCCTTGCCGTCGCCGTCCTCATCGGCGTGGTCGTGGGGCTCACGGGCATGGGTGGAGGGGCCCTCATGACCCCGGCCCTGGTGTTCTTCTTCAACATTCCCCCGCTGACGGCCGTCTCCTCGGACGTGGTCGCCTCAGCGGCCATGAAGCCGGCCGGGTCATGGGTGCACATCAAGAACGGCACCGTGAACTGGAAGCTCGTACGGCTGCTGATGTACGGGTCGGTGCCGGCTGCCTTTGGCGGTGTGCTGATCGCACACGCCATGGGTCCAGGTCCCGAGGTCCAGTCGTTCGTCAAACACGCCTTGGGCGTGGTGCTGATCATTGCGTCGCTGGGACTGGGTGCACGGGCGTATCTGCGTCTGCGCGAGTACGCAATGAACCGGGATGGCCGTGCGGCTCCACTGCCCCGCGAGCGTCCCGAGGTGGTGCCGCGCCCGGTTCCGACGATCATCGTCGGCGTGATCGGCGGGCTCATGGTGGGCCTCACCTCCGTGGGATCTGGCTCGCTGATCATCATTGCCTTGATGGCGCTATACCCCATGCTCAAGGCCAACCAACTGGTGGGCACCGACCTGGTGCAGGCCGTCCCGCTCGTCGTGGCGGCCGCCATCGCTCACCTCATGTTCGGCGACGTGGACTGGTCCGTGACGCTGCCCATCATTGTGGGTTCCGTCCCCGGCACCTACATTGGCGCGCAGCTGTCGTCACGCGTGAGCGGCGGGATCGTCCGCCGGGCGCTGGCGATGGTGCTGTTTGTCGCCGGTCTCAAGATGATCGGCGTCTCCAACGAGGTGACCTTGCTCGCGATCGTTGCCGTCGTGGTGGGAGGGACCCTCGCGTGGGCGTTGATCCGACGCTCGCTTGGCTTCCCTTTCTTCATCTGGCAGGCCAAGCGTGCCCGCAAGGCACAGCAGGCCCGTGACACTGAGAAGGAGGCGTCGTGAACGAGATCCGTCTGAGTGCGCTGCAACTGGGCGAACTCGAACTCATGCGTGCGGGAGCTTACGGCCACGCCCTGCGCTACGACCTGCCTGGCAAGGGGTCACACAGTGCCACGTTGCTGGTGCCCGGGACGGTCGCATCGGCCGGTCTGACCCTGCTCGATACCGAGGCGACGCCCATCGCGAGGGTGAGGGTGCTCGAGACGTTGCCAGGCGATGCCGGCACGTGGGTGGGCGGCCTGGTCGAGGTGCTCCGCGAGCCCGCCGCGCCCCCTTTCGCGGGGCTACGGCCCACTGCCGCCACCGCGCCGGTGTCAGACGCGACGCTCCTGCTGGGCAGGCGCCACGGGCGCCTGGACGGCACCGTCATCGTTGTCGATAGCGCCGATGCGCACGCACTCGGGCAAACCGTGCGCGGCTTGCGTACGGATGGGCTTGACGTACGGGTACTTCCCGAGCCCGCCGCGGCACACGTGTCTGGCGCGGACCGCACCGAACTGCTCGAGCACCTCGCCTCCGTCGTGTTTGCCTCGAACGTGCGAGTGATTCGCGGCGAGGCGGCTGCTCCTGGCGAGGGCTTGGTGGTGCTGTTTACCGGGCTGTCGGGATCGGGCAAGTCGACCATTGCGCGGCAGGTCACGCGTCGCCTGCGTTCGGAGACAAGCCAACGGGTGACTCTGCTCGACGGCGACGAGGTGCGCGCGATGCTCTCGAGCGGCCTGGGCTTCTCTCGCGAGGACCGCGAACTCAATGTGCGCCGTATTGGCTGGGTCGCTTCGCAGATTGCCGCGCACGGCGGGATTGCCATCTGCGCTCCCATTGCGCCCTACGAGTCCATGCGGGCGGAGATGCGCGAGCTCGCCGAGCGGGTGGGCCGGTTTGTGCTCGTGCACGTCGCCACGCCGCTTGAGGTGTGCGAGGCGCGGGACCGCAAGGGCCTGTACGCCAAGGCGCGCGCGGGCGAGATCAAGGAGTTCACCGGGATCTCCGACCCGTACGAAGAGCCCACCGACGCGGATGTCGTGGTGGGTCGTGACGGGTCCTCGCCCGAGGCGGCCGCGTCACAGGTCGTGGCGCAGCTCCTCGGGACGCATGAGGGGTCCTACACGATCTAGCGTGCCCGGATCCGTCCGGTCAGGCGGGCACGGTGAACGGGATCGCCACGGAGTAACCGCCCACGACCGCGCCTGCGTTGTTCGACGCGCGTGACGAGATCACCACGTTTGCCACATCCGTGCTGAGCGGGATGGAGCCCTTGCGGACCACTTCCAGAACCAGCTCGGGGATGTCCCACTGCCGGTTCGAGGCAAAGGTGTACTGCCACACGCTGCCCGACAGGACGGGGTTGCCTGCGAGCGTCCAGCCCTGCAGGTTGGCCGGCGCAAGCGGCAGCCCGGTGCTCGCATTTGTTGCCACGTACGCGGCAGGCAAGCTCAGCACAAGGGTGTGAGCGGAGGAGGACGAGAAGCCATTGGCGGGCGCAGTGAAGGTGGTGGTGGTGCGCAGGTGCAGGCGCAGGTTTGCGGCTCCCGACCAGTCCATGCGGAAGGACGAATCGCCCGCGGCGGTGCTGCCACCTGGATTGGTGGGGCCGGGGTTTGTTGAGGCCGCGGCCTGCGGGGCCGCGAGGCCGACCAAGATCGCAGGTGTCGCCCAGGCAGTGCCTGCGAGCACGCGGCGGCGCGACACACCACCGTGGTGCGGGCTGGTCGAAGGGGACAGTTCAGCAGTGGCCATCGGAAAAACTCACTTCCGCCCGGCGTGGAACGCGTTCCCGTATCTCGGGCCGCGCAGGCCGCTTTCGCGGCCCACGTGCGCAACGCCACTTCCAGGCTACGAGTTGAGACACGCCAGTTGAGCAGTTGTGACGCAGGTCACTGTTACCAGTATTGAGAGTGTTCGTTCACATCGGACACGAACCCCAAAACCGGACTACGGGGCGGGAGAAACCTCGACGATGCGGCGGTCCACCAGCGCCCCGAGCACCTGCCTCACGGCCTCCCCTGGCTCGACCCCCTCCGGCAGACCAAACTGGTCGAAAAGCCGGACAGTGAGTTGGGCTACGGTCCTGGGTTCGTGGAGGGTCTCCAGGACGACGGCGCCCGCAATCGATGACAGCAGGGTGAGGTCGGAGCCGTGGAGCACCAGCACCTCGCCGTCGCGTTCCAGCGCATCATCCGCAACCGCCCGCACCAGCGCATTGCTGGCAAACTCGAGTGGCACGGCCCCCTGTGCGAATGTCACGCGACTCCCTCCTCCAATGGCGGCCGCTCGAAGGCGCCGCTGATACGCCCATCTGCAGGCTCGTCGAGATGGAACGCTTCCAGATCCTCGTCACTTCCGGAGGCGAGCAGGGGCACCAACGGCGCCAACTGCTCGACCTGGCGGTAGCTGACCTTCCAAATCCCGCCAGCGTTCTCCACCAGTTCCGCGAGAGTGTGCAACATCCGCGGCAGGCGCGGAAGGTAGCTGGTCTGCTCCGCGAGGGAGGTCAGCCCCAACAACAGCGGCATGCGGGTCACTGACGGAACGGGCGGGGCGTCTTCGCCCCGGTCGAGCAGGACGATGCGCGCCAGCCTCAGGTGGTCAGGAACCTTGACCAGCTCGAAGTCCTCAGCCGGCGCTTGGGTCTTGATGCGCTTGCTCGGGTCGGTGATGAGGGACAGCGGCTTGGGATACGGCACCACGCTGCCGTCAAACTGCACGGCCAACGTCTCATCGGTCACGTAGCCGTAGTGCTGGCCGAGCGTACGCGCGAGGGTGGTCTTGCCCGTGCCGGAAGGCGCCACGAAGGCGACCACGTTTCCGTCGGCATCCGCGAGGCCTGCGGCGTGCAGCATCAGCATGCGCCCCGCGCGGGCATCGATCGCCCGCACGGTCACGGCGGACGACAGGAAGTGCATCGCGTTCTCGATGGTCGCATAGACCAGCCAGCCCTCGGCGCGGGCGGCTGCTGCGGCCTCAGGGTCCTCGATCACCGCGAGCGGGACGACCACCTCGGGCTCATCGTGGGGGGTGGCCGCCAGCAGGCGCTTCCACGCGACATCCACCGCCATCGCCAGCGCCCACGGCGTATCGCCATGGCACACCACGCGCACGGAAACGCCAAACGCCCACAGGTCCTTGAGGTGGTCCTCCTTGACCACGTCAGGCATCTGGTCTGGAGTCGCGGGCAGCATCGCCTGCCAGATGGTCGCGATCCAGAAGGCGGAGCGTTCAATTTGGTGCGCGATAGCCGGCGCCTGGGCGATCTGCTCGTCCTCAGTCGGCAGGTCAAAGTCGTCGTCGAGTTCGCGGCCCTCGAGCCTGTTGCTCAGCAGAGCCGGGTGTTCTCTCAGTGGCCCGATCGCGACAATGTGCTCGTACAGGTAGAAGATCTCCGACAACGAGAAGATGCGCTTGGCGGCCGAGGGGAAACGTGCCAGAGCACGGTCGCGTGCGGTGCGCTCGCCGCAAATGATGATGTCTGCGTGCGCCACCATCTTGCGCGTCACCGCGCGACTGCGGAACGCGGAGGCATCGACACCCCGCCCAGCGAGCACTTCCAGCGCGATCGGGTACACGGGTTGGCCGGACTCGCCGCTGAGCCCCGCTGAGGTCACCTCGATGAGGTCGGGGCCGATGCCGCGCGACTCGAGTTCGCGCCTGAGCAGCAACTCACCGGCCGGCGCCCTGCCCTGCCCCTCGTGATCGATGAGGAGGACGCGAAACGGAGTACCGGGAGCAATCATGGTCGCTACTTTCCGTCAGTATCCACGGGAGGCCACATGGTGTGGCCGGCGGACGTCTGGCCAGCAGGGGCGCTGGCGCCGGTGGTGCGGGCGTGGCGGGGGCCGGCAGGCGCATCGGCCCTTTGCTGCTCGGGCCGATCGGCGCTGTATTCGTACTCGTAGCCGTAGTAGGGGCGATAGGGACCCTTGCGCGAGACGTTGTTGAGGATGACGCCGAGCGCACGGCCCTTGACCTTGTCCAGGCTCATGAGCGCACGGTCAAGCAGGTCGATGGTGGTCTTGCCCGCGCGCACCACCACGAGTGCACCATCGGTGCGGGCCGTGAGGATGGCCGCATCGGTGACCGGGATGAGCGGCGGGGTGTCGATGAGGATGATGGCACGCGGGTCCAGGGCGCCGAGTGTGGCGCGCATGGTGGTCGACCCGAGCAGCTCTGACGGGTTGGGAGGCACCGTGCCTGCGCCCAGGACAGTGAGCAGCCCGGTGGGGCCGTACGGCTGGAGCACGTCATCGAGCGTGGCGCGGCCCACGAGCACGTCCGTCAGGCCGATGCCGGGGACCAGTCCCAGGTAGTCGGCGAGCCGGGGGCGGCGCAGGTCGGCGTCCACGAGGACGACGGGCTGGCCGGACTCAGCGATGGCCTGTGCCAGGCGGATGATGATGGTCGACTTGCCGTCCCCGGGCAGCGAGGACGTGACCACGATGATACGCGGCGGGTTGTCCACGTCCATGAATTGCAGGTTGGTGCGCACCTCACGGATGGACTCGACGGTCGCGAAGTCGGTGCTCGGCGCGGTCGCTCCCTTGGAGGCGATCGCCTTGTCTGACGGCACCGTGCCAATGACGGGGAGGTCGAACTCCTTCTCGATGCTCGCGGGGGTGCGCAGGCGGCGGTCGACGGCGCCGCGGACGAGCGCGTAGGCCACGCCCAGCGCACCACCCACCAGGATGCCGAGCGCCACCGACAGCTTGGTGTTGGGGAACGTCGGGAAGCTGGGCAGCACCGCCGAATCCAGCGTGCGCAGCCCCACCACCGAGGTCGACGTGGCGGGCAGGTCCTCGGCGGATTCCGCATCGTTCTCGAGCACCTCGACGGACAGAATCATGCCGTCCACCCAGGCCTCGGCGAGTGCCCGCGCGTCCTCGGGCGTGCCTGCCTCAGCGGTGACGCGTAGCACGGCGGTGTCAAGCGGGTTGGACACGGAAATCTTGCCTACGAGAGCCTGTGGGGTCGTGTCGAGGCCGAGTTCTGCGATGGCGTACTCGGCGACGGTGCGCGACTCCGCAATGTCCACGTAGGACTTCACACGCGACTTGGCGTAGTTATCGCCAATCATCGCCGTGCCCAGGTCCTGACTCACACCGGTCGTGATGATGGCCGACGCATTGGCCGTGTAGACCTTGGTCTGCGTGAGCGTCCAACCGAAAGCAAGCAAGGCTCCAGCGAGGGTGAACAGCGTGATCGCAATCCAATGCGTCCGCAGCACCCGGGCGTAATCCGACAGCTCCATCGGCGCTCCCTCGCTGACTCCGACCTCGTTGTCAGGTTACGTCACGGGTGTGTCATCGCTGGAATTCTCAGGTCCCAGTGTGACCAATCCGTGGTGGTGTAGGTCACTTACAAAGGACTCGACGTCTGCGGCGACCTGGTCCCGTGGTGCTTGGTACTCGTCGGCGAGCTCGTCGATGATCTGGTCTTGCGTACGCGTGCCGTCGATGAAGTTCCAGATGGCGAAGGACGTGCCCTCAAAAATGTATGGGGACTGCTGCTCCTTGAGGCGCGGGAGGTTGAGGACCACCGTGTAGGTGTCGTGGTCGACATGGGCGAGGCCGGGAGTTTTGTGTAGCACCGATGCGCTGGCTGGCTCGGTCATTCCTTGTCCCCCTCTCGCTTGAGGAAGGACTCCTCGGTGAGGCCGCGCTTGGCGCGCCACTGGGCGCGCAGGGCCGCGGGGAAGGCTCTCGCTCCCCTGCCAAGGCGTGCGAGCCGGGCCCTGGTGAGTGCACGGCTGCCCGGGGCGACCTCGGGGTGATCCAGGCGGAGGTCGCGCTCGGGCGGCCAGATGCCCCGCGCCAGCAGGCGTGGGCGGTCCTTCCAGGGGCTACGGCGGATGAGGATCCAGTACTGGCTCGTGAGCGCACCCTGTCCCGCGGTGCGTTCGCGCCAGCGGTCCAGGTCTGGATTCACGCCTGATGGTGTGGGGGGAGGGAGCTCGAGCCCCAGTTGGGAGAGGAGCGGGCGAGCAGTGTCGACGGCGCCGGTGGCGACGGCGAGGTCGATGAGGTCCTGGCGCTCTGGGGCGCCCATCTTGGGGATCACGTTGTCGATGAGGTAGCGGAACTCCTGCGCGTGGCGGCCTGTTTGAGCGGGAGTCCGCAGGGCATGGAGCGCTTGGATGAGGATCGCGGCGGAGCGGTCGACGATGGGGACCTCGACCGCCGCGATCTCCATGGTGGTGTGGCGCCGCCACAGTTCGTCGAAGACCTCCTGCGGGTCACCCAGGAAGCCCGGGAAGGTCCAGTGGACGTCGATGTCGCACGGCCAGTCGGGGTGGATCAGCGTGGTGGAGTGCTGGACTAGGTCGTGGACGGTGTCCGAAAGTTCACGCTCATGCCAGCCGCACGCAGCAAGCTCGGCGAGGTAGGCGTTGAGCCGGGAGGGGTCGACCCAGACATCGGCATCGGCACTGGTGCGGGGTGAGCGGATCGCGTGGTGGTCACTAACCCGACCCTTGAGAGTCAGCACGCGCACCTGGCCTCGTCGTGCGAGGTCCGCGATGAGGCCTGTAGACACCGCGAGTGCATCGGCTTGAGGGAACGGATGAGATTGGCACACAGCTTGACGCTATCTGAATTGACCCAGCCCACCAGTACTGATCACTACGGACCTGATCCGCGCCTCTAGGAGATCTGCTAGCCCACCGGAGCCGGTAGCAGCGAGTTTTGCAGCACCATGGATGCGCACTAGCCTATTTTCTGCATCCGTACGCCTCGCTACAAAAGTGGGACCATGCCTCGCGGCCCGTTGCCGCCCTTTGAAAGGTATCTCGTTGTCTGATTCGGTGAAGATTGGTGATGTCGCGATCGGAGACGGGCTTCCCGTCTATGTGATCGCTGAGATCGGGTTAAACCACAACGGTTCGGTCGAGAACGCGAAGAAGCTCATCGATGTGGCCGTTGAGGCTGGAGCGCAGGCGGTGAAGTTCCAAAAGCGCACCCCCGACATCGCCACGCCTGAGCACATGAAGGCCACGCCGCGTGAGACGCCGTGGGGCACGATGACGTACCTGGAGTACCGCTACAAGGTCGAGTTCGAGCAGGCCGAGTACTCGGAGATCGACGCGTACTGCAAGGAAAAGGGCGTGGTGTGGTTCGCGTCTCCGTGGGACGAGCCCAGCGTGGACTTCCTGGAGTCGATGGATACGGTGGCGTACAAGATCGCCTCCGCGTCGGTCACTGACCTGGGGATGCTGCGCAAGATCAAGGCCACCGGCAAGCCCGTGATCCTGTCAACCGGTATGTCGACCATCGAGCAGATCGACACCGCGGTGGAGACGCTGGGCAAGGACAACTTGATCATCCTTCACGCCACGTCGACGTACCCGCTTCCCCCCGAGGAGGCGAACCTGCGCATGATCGACACCCTGAAGGAGCGCTACGGCGTGCCGGTGGGCTATTCCGGTCACGAGCCGGGCCTGCAGATCTCGGTTGCCGCTGTCGCGCTGGGTGCCGTCGCGGTGGAGCGTCACATCACGCTGGACCGCACCATGTGGGGCTCGGACCACGCTGCCTCGCTTGAGCCCAAGGGCTTTGAGAACCTGTGCCGCGACATCCGGATCATCGAGCAGGCCATGGGCGACGGCGTCAAGAAGGTCTTCCCTGGCGAGCTCGCGCCGCTCAGCAAGCTCCGCCG
>NZ_JBKEED010000019.1:0-72078 GCF_047975725.1 Demequina sp. | reverse complement strand
CGTGGGGATGCTCGCTGGCGAGCATGTCGGCGATCAGTTTGGGTGACCAGCCCTGATCCATCCACTGGCTGATCCGGGCCGCCAGAACCGGATCAGCGACCAACTTAGGCACCTTGGGTCGACGTCGAGCTGCCCGTGCACGCCGGTCAGCATGGACCGCGCCATAGCCGCCATCACGAAGCCGATGCCGAGCGATCTCACGCGAGACCACCGACTGCGAGCGGCCAATACCGACCGCGATACGCCGATGAGACAGGCCCGAGCGCAACCCGGACTGAATCTCCACCCGCTCAGCCAGCGTCAACGACCGCCCCACCCCAGCACCCACCACTGCAACCTCAGACATCGCACCACCTCCCAGTGATGCATCGACCCTATGAACTCGCCGATCCATTTGACGGAGCCCGACCGCCCCGCAACCGAGCAAATGGATCCATTTGATGGGAAGGGGGGCGGGGTTAGGCGAGGATCGCCGCCCCCAGCCACTTCTCTGGCACTCCGAGCCCCTCGACCAGGCTCAACGCGTGCGGCCTCAGCTCGCGGCACAGGTCGTTGATCTGAGCACCGATCGCCTTGGACCGGCCCGAGGTGATCCGGTTGTGCTCCATGAACCACGCCCGGTCGTCGTGGATCGACTGCAACGCGTAGAGGCTGCATACGCGCTCCAGCACCTCGCGCGTCTCCCCCGCCGGCAACGCGTCGATGGCGTCGACAAAGGCAGTGAGCACCCGCTGCTCCATGTAGGCGCGCGCCACGAACTGCACGTGATCACCCAAGGCGTTGAAGGCCTCGAACTGGTCCCCACGCACCTTGGCGGCCGCGCGCATCCGGCGAGCGAGTGCCTCGAGTGAGTGCCGGGCACGCTCGTCGAACATCAGCGCGTGCCAGCGGCGGTCCACAAGGGTGGTCTCCTCTGGCCGGCGCCGCACGGCATCCGCGAGGGCGCCCAGCACGAGCCCGGCAGACGTGGCCTCGGCCACCGCGTCACCAGCAACCCGGGCCGTCGCCTGCACCACGCCGGTGCGGTCCAGCTCGCTCCACTCCTTGCGGTAGTCGGTGAGCAACGCCTTGGTCACCAGTTGCATGAGCACGGTGTTGTCGCCCTCAAACGTCGCGAAGATGTCGACGTCACGACGCATCTCGACGAGCTGGTTCTCGCTCATGTAGCCGGAACCGCCGCACGCTTCACGCGCCTCTTGCACCGTCTGGTTGGCGAACCAGGTGGTCATGGCCTTCAGCCCGGCCGCGTGGGTTTCGAGACTGCGCTGTTCCTCCTCGGTCGACGGCGTTGGACCCTGCACGTGGACCAGGTCGGTGATGAGCTCATTCTGCGCAAAGCCCAACGCATACGCCCGTGCTAGCCGCGGCAACAGGCGCTTTTGATGGGTGAGGTAGTCGAGCAGCAGCACCCCATCGGGGCGACCGGCGGCCGGGAACTGGTGGCGCGTGAGCCCCCATCGCACCGCGATGGACAGCGCGCGCCGCGCGGCGATGCCGGCTCCCCCGCCCACGCACACGCGGCCCCGCACGAGCGTTCCCAGCATCGTGAAGAACCGCCGGTTGGGGTTGTCGATGGGCGAGGCGTACACCCCATCGACACTCACGCCGCCGTAGCGGTCCAGCAGCATGCGGCGCGGCACGCGTACACGCGAGAACCGGATGGTGCCGTTGTCGACACCCAGCAGCCCGCCTTTGTGCCCGTGGTCGCCGGTAGTGATGCCGGGCAGGTCCGCGCCTGATTCGTCGCGCAACGGCACGAGCACCACGTGCACGCCGTGCCCCACGCCATCAACGATCAACTGGCCGAACACGGCCGCCATCGTCCCGTCCTTCGCGGCATTGCCGATATAGGCCTTGGTGGCGGCGGCCGTCGGCGAATCGACCTCGTACTCGTCGGTCTCAGGAATGTAAGTGATGGTCGTTTCAAGGCTCTGCACATCCGAGCCATGCCCCAGTTCGGTCATCGCGAAGCAACCCAATAGCTTGAGCGAGGTGATGTCAGGCAAGTACGTCTCGTGGTGCCAGTCGGTGCCCAGGTTGGTCACCGCCCCGCCAAAGAGCCCAAACTGGACGCCCGATTTGATGGTGACCGACAGGTCGCCGTGCGCGAGCATCTCGAACGCCATGACGGCCGTCAGGGGGTCGGACACGGAGTTCGCCCCCTCGGGTACCCCCGCATGGCCAAAGCCGTGGCGCTCGAGCTCGAGCAAGCGCCCCAGCGTCCACTCTCGCGAGGCCTCCACGTCGAGCGAGGGATCGCGCAGCATCCCCTCGGCGGGGAACGTCGCACGGCCCACGGCACGCTCGGTGGCGTAGGTACCGTCAAGCACGGAACGCAACCGGTCCCCCAGCACCGTCAGATGCTCTTCGCTTAGCGGGGTGTGTTCGGTGTGAACACTGTCAGGCTCTGTCAACGTCATTGTCGGACCTCCTGGAACTTTGATGGGGTGTGATCAGTCGGGCATCGGTGCAGGGACGGGCGCTTCCACGCGCGCAGGGGCAAAGAACTGGGCAATGTGCGCCACCACTTCGGCGCGCGGGGGCCGCGGGGTGGAAGCCATCCAGTGGTCGGCGGTGGCCTTGATAAAGCCCACCAGCCCGTGTCCCCATGTTCGGGCGGCCGATGCGTCCATCCCTCGAGCGGTCATGTTCGCCTCGATCGCATCGGCGATTTGCTCGCCGAGCAGCCCGGGTAGGCCCCGTACGGGGTCGACCACCGCATCGGCGCTTTGGGCGGGCGGCGTCATGACGAAGCGGTAGATCTCGGGGTCGCGCTCGACCAGCTCAAGGTAGGCATCGGCGAGGTCCGCGGTCAACCGGCCAAGGTCCGCCGGGTCGGACAGTCGGAAGGCGGCAGCGAGTCCCTCGTGGATGTACGCATGAACAGAGGCGACCACCGCGTCGTAGAGCCCTTCGCGGTCGCCAAAGTGGCGGTAGATCACGGTCTTGGAGGTCCCGGCTCGCGCGGCGATGGCGTCCATCCCCACCCCGGCTCCATGGACACGGATCGCGCGCAGGGCATGGGAGACGAGCTCCCTGCGCCGCTCGGTGCGGTGCTGGTTCCACCTGGCGTCTCTGCCGTCCACACTCACAAAGACCACAGTACCCGACACTAGCGGTATCTGCTACCGTGAGTATCGGTTAGTTTCTCTCAACGACGGAGGCACCGCATGACCCACAACGCCGTGGTAGTCGGGGGTAACCGCACCCCCTTCGCGAAGTCCGGAGGCCCGTTCGCGCAAGCCTCGAATCATGACCTACTCACCGCAGCCCTCGACGGCTTGATCGCCCGCTATGGCCTCGCTGGCCAGCGCATCGGCGAAGTAGCCGCAGGCGCCGTCCTCAAGCACTCGAAGGACTTCAACCTCACCCGCGAGGTGGTGCTCAGCTCGGCCCTCGCACCCACCACCCCCGCGTGTGACCTGCAACAAGCGTGTGGCACCGGGCTCGAGACCACGATCTACATCGCCAACAAAATCCGCCTGGGCCAGATCGAGTCGGGCATCGCTGGCGGCGTCGACACCACCTCGGACGCCCCGATCGTGGTCTCCGATCCCCTGCGCCGCACCCTGCTCAAGGCCAACGCGGCCCGCACGCCGCTCGATCGCCTCAAGCCCTTCACCGCAGTGCGTCCGCGCCACCTCAAGCCGCAGGCGCCCGCCGTATCCGAGCCCCGCACCGGGCTGTCCATGGGCGAGCACCAGGCCGTCACGACGGAACGCTGGGGCATCTCCCGCGAGGCGCAGGACGAAGTCGCGGCCGCCTCGCACCACAAGCTCGCCGCCGCATGGGAGGACGGTTTCTTCGACGACCTCGTCACCCCCTACCTTGGCGTCCCGCGCGACGCGATCATGCGTCCGGACACGACCGTCGAGAAGCTCGCTTCGCTGCGCCCCGCCTTTGGAGGCGAACACGGCACCATGACGGCTGGCAACTCCACTGCACTGTCCGATGGCGCAGCGACCACCCTCCTGGCCTCGGAAGAGTGGGCAGCGCGTCACCACCTGCCCGTGCTGGCCAAGGTCGTGGACGCCGAGGTCGCGGCCGTCGACCACCCGGCCGGCGAGGACCTGCTACTGGGCCCGGTCGCCGCAGCCGGCCGCATGCTTGCCCGCCAGGGCCTGTCGCTGAACGACTTCACCCTCATCGAGATTCACGAGGCCTTCGCCTCGACGGTGCTCGCCACCCTCAAGGCCTGGGACGACGAGGACTACTGCCGCGAACTCGGGCTCGACGGCAAGCTCGGCACCTTCGACCTCGACCGCCTCAACGTCACCGGCTCGTCGCTCGCCACGGGTCACCCGTTCGCGGCCACCGGCGCGCGCATCGTCCCTACCCTGGCCAAATTGCTGCATGCTCGCGGCCCCGGCTCCAAAGGCTTGATTTCCATGTGCGCCGCAGGCGGACAGGGTGTGGTCGCGATCCTGGAGGCAGTGTGATGGGTGCTCTCGAGAAGGTCTACTACTCCCCCGCTGGCAAGGCGATCGCCGCCAAGGCTGGCCTCAAAGAGCCGCCGCGCCTGCGCCGCGGAGAGGCATGGCCCCAGGGGGCCATCGTGCTCGCGTCCATCGGCGGCGGCACGCTCGCTGAAGGGACGATGCGCGTGCTGGGTCGCGCTACCCAGGCACCCGTCATCGACGAAGGTGACAATGCACCCGGCTACGGCTCACGCATCGGTGCCCTCGTCGTGGATGCCACCGAGGTGACGCAGATTGCCCAACTGGAGGACTTGCGTGCACTCCTGAGGCCCGCAGTGCGGGGCATCGAGCGGTCAGGCCGCATCGTCGTGATCGCGCGGGCCAGCGGCGAGGACTGGGAGTCTGCTGCTGTGATCAGGGCGCTCGACGGCATCAACCGCACGGTGGGCAAGGAGCTGCGCGGAGGCGCGACGGCGACATTGCTGCTCACCACCACGGACACCGCCCCGGCAGACCTGGCCTCGACCCTCGCGTTCGTCCTCCAGGGACGGTCGGCCTTTGTCGACGGCCAGACGTGGACCGTCAGGGCGGCGGACGGACCCGAAGCCGTGCAGGAGCGGCCGCTCGACGGCAAGGTGATCGTCGTCACGGGAGCGGCCCGCGGCATCGGCGCAGCGATTACCCGCACCCTCGCCACCCAGGGTGCGACCGTCCTTGCGGTGGACATTCCCGCCGCTGGCGAGTCGCTCGCGGCCGTCGCGAACGAGGTGGGCGGCATCGCGCTCCAACTCGACATCACCGCTCCCGACGCCGGTGACAGGATCGCGCAGATGATGGCGGGACGGGAGTTGACGCTGTACGGCATCGTCCACAACGCAGGCATCACGCGAGACAAGATGCTCGTGAACACCGATGCGGCGCGGTGGGCGTCCGTCCTCGAGGTGAACCTCGCCGCGCAGATGCGCATCAACGAGGTCCTGCTCGGCCCCACCACGCCCGGCGGGCTCGCGGACGGTGGCCGCGTGGTGGGCGTGGCCTCGACCTCCGGCCTCGCAGGCAACAAGGGACAGACCAACTACGCGGCCTCGAAGGCGGGCGTCGCAGGCCTGGTGATGGCGATGGCGCCCGACCTTGCGCAGCGCGGCATCACCGTGAACGCGGTGGCGCCGGGCTTTATCCAAACGGAGATGACGGCGAAGATCCCCTTCATCCAGCGCGAGGTGTTCCTCCGCTCGAACTCGCTGAGCCAGGGCGGCCTCCCCGTCGACGTTGCCGAGACCATCGCATACCTGCTCGATCCCGCGTCCCAGGGCGTGACCGGTCAGGTCATCCGGGTGTGCGGCCAGAACCTCGTGGGGGCGTAGTGGCTGCGCTCGCTGACCGTCGCATCGAACACCTCGACACGATGCCCGCCATGGGAGGTGCGCTCGCGCGCTCTCTCATGCCGTCGCGGAGCACGCACGTCACGATCCCGGAGCACGCTGTCAGGGTCCACGACCATACCCAAGACCCGGAGCGGCTCGCACGCTATGCCCGCGTGTGCGGCTTCACGTTGCGGGATACGGTCCCCGCGACCTGGCTGCACGTCCTCACGTTCCCTCTCCACGTCCACCTGCTTGGCGATCCCGACTCGTCGGTGAGGCTGCTCGGTGCGGTGCACACCGCCAATGCCATGACGTTGGTGAGGCCGGTGGCGGTGTCAGAGAAACTCGACCTCTCCGTGTACCTGGACCACGCGCGCTCGCATCGCAAGGGTGCCCTGATCGACCTCATCGGCACCGTTCACGTGGGCGATGACGTGGTGTGGCAAGGAACCTCGACCTACTTGGCCGCGGGCATGAGCGTGAACGACGGCGGGCCCGGCGAGGAAGGACCCCGAGCGCCGTTCGAGGCCGGCCCTGTGCAGGCACGCTGGCTCCTGCCCAAGGACCTCGGCCGCCAGTACCGCGCCGTGTCCAAGGACCCCAACCCCATCCACACCCACGCCCTCGCGGCCAAGGCCTTCGGCTTCCCGCGCCCCATCGCCCACGGGATGTGGACTCACGCGCGCGCGCTCGCGGCGCTCGATGGACGCCTTCCGGATACCTTCGCGGCGCAGGTCGACTTCGTGAAGCCCGTACTCCTGCCCGGCACCGTGGGCTTCTCGTGGACCCAGGGCGACCACACCATCAGCGCCGACGTCGTCACCAAGGACGGCGCCAAGCCGCACCTGCGCATGCGGGTCACCCCCGCATGAGGGCCGCGCGCCGATGAACCTGTGGTGGAGGCTCGCGACGCGCTGGCTGCGCATGCGCCGTCCCCAGCCCGCGTCGATCTGGGATGACGTGGTCACGTCGTTCACGGTGACCCCCACGGACCTCGACGTCATGCGGCACATGAACAATGGCCGCTACCTGACGCTGCTGGACCTGGGCCGCTACGAGCTGCTCTATCGCTCGGGCTGGTGGGACGAGTTCGCCAAGCGGGGTTGGGCGGCCATCGTGGCGGGCCAGACCATCACCTACCGGCGGGAACTGCGGCTGGGCCAGCGCTTTGATCTCCACACCAGAATCGTGGGCTTCGACGATCGCTGGTGCTACCTCGAGCACCGCTTCATGGTGGGCGAGACTGTCCACGCTCACGCCCTCGTGCGGGGCCTGTTTGTGCGCAGGAGCGGAGGTTCGGTCCCCGTGAGTGAGCTCGAGCAGGCGGTGGGTGGCTTTCCCGACCACCTGTCCGTCGAGCCGTGGATGACGGACTGGACTCACCACACACGCACGCCTCGTCGGTGAAGGCCTACCGAGCCGCTAGAGTTCCACCCACTGACCATCGACATCAATGGAGATGATGATGACCAACTCGGAGAACCCGGTCTCCCCCACGCCCACGCCCGACCTCGACCCCGTCGCAGGCCAGGAACGCCCCTGGTTCGCGCACTATCCTCCTGGCGTTCCCCACGTGATCGAGGAGCCCACGGAGCACAGCCTTGGCGCGATGGCGACGGTGGTCGCCCAGCGCTACGGCGACAAGACGGCCTTCTCGAACCTCGGCGGCACCCTGACTTTCCGCGAGGTGGAGGAGCACGCCACTCGCATCGCCGCCTACCTCCAGACGGAACTGGGCCTTGCCAAGGGCGACCGCATCGTCCTGCAGATGCCCAACCTCATGCAATACCCCGTCGCCCTGTACGGGGCGCTCAAGGCGGGCCTGATTGTCGTCAACGCCAACCCCCTCTACACGGCCGACGAGCTCACCAAGGTGGTCGCGGACGCGCAGCCGCGCGCCATCATCGTGCTCGCCAACTTCGCGGCCACCCTTGAGCGCGTGCTCAAGGACCAGCCCATCGAGCACGTGATCGTGACGCAGGCGGGCGACATGCTCCACTCGCCCAAGCGCGGGATCGTCAACTTTGTCGCCAAGCGCGTCAAGAAGATGGTGCCCGCCTACTCGATCCCGCATGCCGTGCCGTTCCTGCCCCTGCTCGGAGGCGACCCCGCACGCTTCACTGACCCCGGCGTCGGCCCTTCCGATATCGCGTTCCTCCAGTACACGGGCGGGACCACTGGAGGCACCAAGGCGGCGGTCCTCACGCACCACAATCTGCTGTGCAACCAGGCCCAGTTCATCGGTCAGATGGCCGCCGTGCTCGACGACGGCGAGGCCTCCGTGATCGCCGCCCTGCCGCTGTATCACGTGTTCGCGCTGACGGTGAACTGCATCGGCTTCTTCCGCTTTGGCGCCCACAACGTGCTCATCACCAACCCCAGGGACATCCCCGCGTTCGTCAAGACCATCGACGCGAGCAAGCCCGACGCTCTCGTGCTGGTCAGCACGCTCGCTGGTGCCCTGATGGACAACGAGGGCTTTGCCAAGCTCGACCTGTCCAACGTGAAGATCGCCGTCGCAGGCGGCATGGCGTTGCGTTCCGCCGTGGGCGCCCGCTGGCGCGAGATGACCGGCTCGGAGATCGTCGAGGGCTACGGCCTGACCGAGGCGTCGCCCGTGGTGAGCGTCAACCCCACGCACCTGCCCCCGCGCGTGGGCACCATCGGCGTGCCGCTGCCGTCCACCGACGTGCGCATCCTCGACGACGAGGGCAACGACGTGGCGCCCGGCGAGCCCGGCGAGCTCGCGGTCAAGGGTCCACAGGTCATGCAGGGGTACTGGCACAAGGATCAGGAAAGCGCTGCGGTGCTGACCCTCGACGGTTGGCTCCTGACCGGCGATGTGGCGACCTTCGACGAGGACGGCTACCTGCGCATCGTGGACCGCAAGAAGGAGATCATCGTGGTCTCGGGCTTCAACGTCTACCCCGGCGACATCGAAGATGCGGCCATGCTGCACCCCAAGGTCGCGGAGGCAGGAGCCATCCCCATCCCCGACGAGCACGCCGGCGAGGTCCCCAAGCTCTTCGTCGTGCGACGCGATGAGTCCCTCACCGAGGCCGAACTCGCCGCCTTCCTCAAGGAGCGCATGACCGGCTACAAGCGGCCGCGCGCGATCGAGTTCATCGACGAGCTGCCCAAGACCAACGTGGGCAAGGTCCTGCGCCGCGGGCTGCGCGAGATCGAGGAGCAGCGCCGCGACGCAGTCGAGTCGGCCTGATGACTGTCGCTACGCCGCCCGAGCGTGAGCCGGGCGGCGTAGCGTGAGTTCCATGTCCAACAAGACCCAACCGTCAGACGCGTCCGTCGAGGAGTTCCTCGCCTCCGTCGAGCCCGAACGTCGCCGCCTTGAGGGCGAGCGGTTGCTTCACCTCATGACCGAGGTCACCGGCGACACCGCCGTGATGTGGGGACCGTCCATGGTCGGCTTCGGCAGCTACCACTACCGCTACGCCACGGGCCGCGAGGGCGACATGTTCAAGGTGGGCTTCTCGCCGCGCAAGGCGCAACTATCGCTGTACGGCCTCAAAGACGACAGCAGGGCCGATGCGCTCTTGGCTCAGTTGGGCCCGCACACCACCGGCGCTGGTTGCGTCTATGTCAAAAAACTCGACGACCTCGACGAGGGTGTCCTCCGCCACCTCGTGACGATCGGCTACTCGCGCGCCGACCTGTACGAAGCCTCCTAGCGGCGCTTGCGCTTCTCGCGCACGCGCACCGAGATCTGGATGGGCGTGCCCTCGAAGCCAAAGTTCTCGCGCAGGCGACGCTCGATGAACCGTCGGTACGTGGGGTCGAGGAAGCCGGAGGCGAAGATCACAAAGCGCGGCGGACGCGCAGACGCCTGGGTCGCGAACAGGATCTTGGGCTGCTTGCCCGAGCGCACCGGGTGCGGGTGCTCGGCGACCAGTTCGCCCAGGAACGTGTTGAGACGTCCGGTCGAGATGCGCTGATCCCACGAGCCGAGTGCAAGGTCGATCGCGGGCACCAGGCGGTTGGTGTGCCAACCGGTGCGCGCCGAGACGTTCACGCGCGGCGCCCACGACAACTGCACGAGGTCGCGCTCGATGGAGCGCTCGAGCAGGAACCGCTCGTCTTCGCCCACGAGGTCCCACTTGTTGAACACGAGCACGAGGGCGCGGCCGGCCTCGAGCACCTGCGCGATGACCTTGGAGTCTTGATCCGTGAGCGGCACCGACGCGTCGAGCAGCACCAGCGCGACCTCGGCACGCTCGATCGCAGCGCCCGTGCGCAGCGAGGCGTAGAAGTCCGCGCCCTTGGTCATGTGCACACGGCGGCGGATTCCGGCGGTGTCGACCAGGGTCCACGACCGTCCGGCGATCTCGACCTTCTCGTCGACCGGGTCGCGCGTGGTGCCGGCGGTCTCGTCGACCACCACACGGCGCTCGCCCGCCAGTTGGTTCAGCAGCGAGCTCTTGCCCACGTTGGGCCGTCCCACGAGCGCGATCCGGCGGGGCGCGTCGGGGTCAACCTCGACTTGCTCCAACTCGGTCGGCAGCACCGCGATGGCTGCGTCGAGCATGTCACCAGTGCCGCGGCCGTGGAGGGCGCTGACCGGGTACGGCTCCCCCAGCCCCAGGTTCCACAGCGCGGCGGCCTCGAGTTCACCCTGGGGGCCGTCCACCTTGTTGGCGACCAGTACCACGGGCTTGTTGGCGCGGCGCAGGAGCTTGACCACCTGCTCGTCAGAGGAGGTGGCGCCCACGGTGGCATCGACGACGAACAACACGGCGTCCGCCATGTCGATCGCGACCTCGGCCTGCTGCGCCACGGACAGGTCCAGACCCGTGACCTTGGCCTCCCAGCCGCCCGTGTCCATCAGCATGAAGTCGGTACCGGCCCATTCGGCGCGGTAGGACACGCGGTCGCGGGTGACACCCGGGGTGTCCTCCACCACGGCCAGGCGCTTGCCCAGAATGCGGTTCACGAGCGTGGACTTGCCCACGTTGGGACGGCCCACAATCGCCAGCACGGGCAGCGCGTCCTCGGTCTCCACGACCTCCTCGCCTGCAAGAGCCGCGAGGTCCTCGGGCGTGAGGTCGTAGTCCTCCAGGCCCGCGCGCAGCGCGGCCTCGCGGATCACGTCGAGGCTCTCCTCGGGGTCCGAGTGCACCACCACAGGCTCGGGGACGTCTTCCAGACCGCGGTACTCCTGGTCGTCACTCATGCGGGTGCCTCCTCGGCGGATGTGCGCCCGCCGTCATCGGCAGGCAATTCAAGTTCGGTCGTGGCCAGGGTGGCGTCCACCTGGGCCCTCAGCGCGCTGGCGACCGCCTGGGCTGCCCATTCTTGGCGTGCCCTCCCCCGCAGCTCAGCGGGCGGTGCAATGTCGACCGGCTCGCCGAACTCGACAAGGATGCGCCGCCTGGGTCGCGGCCACACACCCACAGGTTCCCCCGTGTGGCGCGTGCCTACCATCGTAGTCGGCACAATCGGCGCGCCCGAGCGCAAGGCGAGCCAGGCTGCCCCGCCCATGACCGCATCGGCCCTTCCGGCTCCCCTGGTGCCCTCGGGGAACATGCCCACCACGTCCCCGCGGCGCAGGACCTCCAAGCCCAGGGCCAACGCCTCGCGACCAGAGCCGTCGACGCGGATCTGGCCTGCGGCGCCCAAGATGGGACCGAGCGGCCCGCGGAACATGTGCGAACCGATGAGGAAGTGGGAGCCGCGCGGGATGACGCCGTGCAGCACAGGCCCGTCGATGAAACCCACATGATTGGCCACCACGATGGCGGCGCCCTCACGTGGCAGGCACTCCCGGCCGCGCACCTCGGTCGCCCACAGCCCCCGCGCGAGAGCGCGTCCCACCCAGCGGGACCAGCGAGGGCCCCAGCGGCTCGGTGCGGGGGCAGAGGTCACAGTTGAGCCTCGTGGGCCAGGCCGATGACCGCCCTGACCGCCTCTTCGATCGTCAGATCCGTGGTGTCGAGGGTGTGCACGCCGTCGGCCGCCTGGTGGAAGCTCACGACGGTCGCATCCTTGCGGTCGCGGCCCAGCACGGCCTCGCGCACGGTCGCGAGATCGGCGCCCTCGCCTGCACGGCGGGCCACGCGTACCTCGTCGTCCGCGGTCATGAGCACACGCACGTCCGCCTCGGGAGCAATCACGGTGGTGATGTCGCGGCCCTCGGCGACCACGCCACGGCCCTCGGACAGGCCGCCGACCGTCTCCATGCGAATCACCTCGCGCTGCAGTTCCTGCAGGATGGGCCGCGCCTCGAGGTTGGTGGCGACCTTCGAGACGGTCAGTGCGACGGTGTCGGTGCGAATCTGAGCGCTCACGTCCTCGCCGTCGAGCAACACGTGGGGGTTGCGCGGGTCGAGGATGAGCTCGACGTTCATGGTCGCGACCATCGCGGCCACATCCGAGGTCTGCGCGAAGTCCACGCCGTCGCGAAGGCACGCGAGGGTGGCGACCCGGTAGGTGGCACCCGTGTCGAAGTAGGCCAGCCCCAGACGGGTCGCGACCTCGCGCGACACGGTGGACTTTCCGGTGCCTGCCGGCCCGTCGATGGCAATGACGATTCCGGTCATGGCGCTGCGATCTCCCAGTTGTTGTCAGTCAGTGCACGGGCAAGTTCCTCGGCCCGCGAGGGCAGCACGTGCAGCGTGGTCAGACCCACCGGCTGGCGGGGCGAGTGTTCGATGGTGATGTCTTCAACGTTGACGCCCACGGCGGCGGCCTCGCCGAGCAGCCGGACCAATTGCCCCGGCACGTCGGGAACGATCACGGTCACGGGCGTCCAGGCGCGCTGCGGGCGGCCGTGCTTACCCGGGATGCGGGCCACCTCTAGGCGTCCACGCTCGATCAGGTCAGTGACAGCCTCGCCCACGTCGTCGGCATCGCGGATGTCCTCGAGGTCACCGATGATGTGGTCGATGGTCGCGATCAGCGCCGAGCGGTTGAGCCGCGCGATGTCGGCCCACATCTTGGGGTCCGAGGCAGCGATACGGGTCACGTCGCGCAGGCCCTGGCCCGCGAGAGCGACATCGTCGGCGTGGAGCGGGCCGAGCGCCGCGGCCACTGCCGAGGCGGCCACCTGAGGCGCGTGCGAGACTCGCGCCACGGCGGCATCGTGCGCTGCGGCTTCCATCTGGACGATGTCGCACTGCAGCGCGTGCGCGACGGCGCGCACGCGCTCGACGGCCTGGCTCGTCGCGCCGTTGGGGCAGATCACCCACGGGCGAGCCTTGAACAGATCCCCCTGGGCGGCAAGGCCACCCGAGAGTTCCCGGCCCGCCATGGGGTGAGAGCCCACGTAGCGGTCTCCATGGCCGGTCGAGTCGGCCGCAGCAGCGATGGGCGCCTTGACGCTCGCCACGTCCGTGACCACCGCACCAGGCCAGGTGTCGAGCGCGTGGGCCACGACGGAGGGCGTGGCCGACGGCGGGACGGCGACAATCACGAGTTCGGGCTCCGCAGCACCCAGCTGGCCGCCCGCACCAATGGACTGGGCAAGCGTCTGTGCCTGCGCATCGGCGTCCTCGATGGTGACATCCCAGCCCTCAGCGACCAGGCCGATTCCCACGCTCGACCCGATCAGCCCCGCGCCCAGAATGTGGGTACGCGAGCGGAGCTCCTGCGCGGTCACTGGGCGAGGTCGCGCCGCAGCGAGACTGACTCGTGGAGGTACACGTGAGTGATCTCCGCACGCTCGCGCGCCGTCTCGACGTGCATCAGCACGCGGACCACGAGCGGCAACGCGCCGGGAACGGCCATCTCCTGGGCGCACATGAGCGGCACGGCGCCAAACCCGAGCTCGCGCGCGGCGGCCGCGGGAAAGTCGCTGACGATGTCCGGCGTGCACGTGAAGATCACCGAGATCACGTCGTCCGTGGTGAGCGTGTTGGCGCTCATGATCGACTCCACGAGTTCCTGCGTGCGCAGGTGCAGGTGGTCCTTGTCGTCGACGTCAAGCGTGGTGGCACCGCGGATGGCTCGAACTCGCATGAGCACCATCGTATCGGTGGGGGCGGTCGGTTAGAGTCCCGCCACGTTCATCAGGGCGCCCACCTCTTCGCGCGACAGGCGGCGCACCTCACCGGGCTGAAGGGTGCCCAGGCTGATGGGACCAAAATCGGTGCGAACCAGGTCGACCACCGGGTGGCCCACCTTGTCGAGCATGCGACGCACAATCCGGTTGCGGCCCTCGTGGAGTTCGACCTTCACGAGCGAGTGACCCTTGGACACATCCAGGATGGCGCAGTCGGACACGCGTACGGGTCCGTCCTCGAGGTCGACGCCCGCCCGCAGTCGCGTACACAGACCCTTGGCGGCCTGGCCCTCGACCTTCGCGACATAGACCTTGGGCACGCCATGCGTGGGGTGCGCGAGCCGGTTGGCGAGTTCTCCGTCGTTCGTGAGCAGCAACACGCCCGTGGTCTCGGCGTCGAGCCGTCCTACATGGAACAGTCGCTGGTCGTACTCGCGCACGAACTGATCGAGCGCGGGACGGCCCTGCGGGTCAGACATGGTCGACACCACGCCACGCGGCTTGTTAAGCACCACCGTCACCGCGTTGTCGTCGACCACGATCCGCTTACCCTTGACCTCGATCTTGACCGCGTCGGGGTCCACACGCACGCCGAGCTGGTTGACGACCTCGCCGTCGACCTTCACCAGGCCGCGCTCAATGAGCACCTCGCACTTGCGACGAGAGCCCACCCCTGCTGCGGCCAGCACCTTCTGCAGTCGCACGCCCTCCGGGCGATGAATCTCCAGGTCACCCATCAGCGTCCCTCTCCGTCGACATCCGCCAGATCAGGCAGGTAGGGGGCAAGTTCGGGCAAATCATCCAGCGAGGACAGTCCCATTCGCTCAAGGAACTCCGTGGTGGTGCCGTACTGCAGGGCGCCGCCAATCTCGCCCACCTCGGTCACCAGACCGCGTGCGCTGAGCGTCTTCATCACCGAGTCGACGTTGACGCCACGCACCTGAGAGACCTGTCCACGGGTCACCGGCTGGCGGTAGGCCACCACGGCGAGGGTCTCGAGAGCCGCCTGCGACAGGCGCGCGGACTGGCCGTCGACCACGAAGGCTCCCACCGCATCGGCGTAGAGACGGGAGGAGTAGATGCGCCACCGGCCGTCGACCTCGCGCAACTCGAAGCCGCGAGGCGCGTCGGGGTCGGCGTATTCGTCCCGGAGTCCGTGAAGGACGTCGGTCACCGTGTCCACGGTCGCGTTGATGGCGGCCGCGATATCCGCCGCCGCCACGGGCTCATCCACGACCATCAGGATCGCCTCGACGGCTCCCCTGGTGTGCACGTCAGTCATCGTCACCGTTCTCCTGTGGGGCCGCAGCCTCATCAAACTCCGCGGACACCTCAATGTCCACTGCCTCGTCGCCACCCGTCCAACGGACGGTCAGCTCCCCCAGGGAGCGCAGCTGATCGAAGGCGATCACCGCCTCCTTGAACAATTCAAGCAGGGCCAAGAAGCGTGCGACGACCACGTTGACGTGATCCGCATCGGCGACGAGCGCACGGAACGTCACGGCCTTGTCGCGCTGCAGCCGCGAGGTGAGCACCGCGGCTTGCTCACGGACGCTCACCGCCGGAGCGTGCAGGTGTGCGATCGACACCCCTGCCGGCGCCTGCTTGGGCTGGAGGGCGTGGGCGGCGAGCCTCGCGAGTTGTTCGGGCGTCACCTGCCACACGAGCTCGGGCAGCAGCATCGCAAAATGCGGTTCGAGTGGCACGTCACGGGCCACACGTCGGGGTGCCTCGAGCATCTGCGAGAAGGTGCCCGCCACCTGCTTGAACGCGCGGTACTGCAACAGGCGGGCGAACAGCAGGTCGCGGGCCTCGAGCAACTCGAGGTCCTCGATGTCCTCCACGGCGCCCTGCGGGAGCAGCCTGGCGGTCTTGAGGTCCAGCAGCGTCGCCGCGACCACCAGGAACTCGCTGGCCTGCGACAGGTCCCAGTCCGTCTCGTGGGACGCGATGGTCGCGAGAAACTCGTCGGTGACCCGCGCCAGCGCCACCTCGGTGATCTCCATCTCATGCTTGGAGATCAGTGACAGCAGCAGGTCGAAAGGCCCCTCGAAGTTGTCGAGATGGACCTCGAAGCCTCGCCGCTGCGGCGCCGCCTCAGGTGCGGTGCTCATGGCGCTCAGGCAGCGACGCCGCGGGCGATCAGTTCGCGCGCGAGCGAGCGGTACTGCTCCGCGCCCGCGTGCTTGGGAGCGAACGTCGTGATCGGCTCCGCAGCGACCGTCGCATCCGGGAACTTGACCGTGCGGTGAATCATCGATTCCGTGACCTGATCGCCAAAGCGCTGCTGAACGCGCTCGACCACCTCTTGCGCGTGCAGGGTGCGGCCGTCGTACATGGTCGGGATGATCGCGTCGATGGTCAAGCGCGGGTTGAGGCGGTCCTGCACCTTGTCGATGGTCTCGACCAGCAGCGCCACTCCACGCATTGCGAAGTACTCGCACGCCAGCGGGATCAGTACACCGTGCGCGGCCACGAGCGCGTTGACGGTCAGCAGGCCCAGGGACGGCTGGCAGTCGATGAAGATCACGTCGTAGTCGTCGGCGACGCCACGCAGGCCGCGGGCGAGCGTCGACTCTCGGGCCACCTCTCCCACGAGCTGCACCTCGGCGGCCGACAGGTCGATGTTCGCGGGGATCAGGTCGAGCCCCTCGACGGCGGTGGTGCGGATCACATCTTCCGCCTTCACGCCGGTGCGCATGAGCAGGTCGTAGATGGTCGTGTCGAGCTCGTTGGGGTTGATGCCCAGGCCGGCCGAGGCCGCTCCCTGGGGGTCAAAGTCGACCACGAGCACGCGGCGGCCGTACTCGGCGAGCGCGGCCGCAAGGTTCACGGTGGTGGTGGTCTTACCCACCCCGCCCTTCTGGTTGCACAGGGCGACGATGCGCGCTGGGCCATGGCCGTTCAGGGGGGCCGGGACGGGAAAATCACTCACGCGCCCACATTACCGTGAGCCAGGCACGATGCTCAGCGGGCTCGCGGGTGCGCCGCGACGTAGACCTCGCGCAACGTGTCCTGCGTCACCGCGGGGTAGATCTGCGTGGTCGTGACGGAGGCGTGCCCCAGCAACTCCTGGACCACGCGCACGTCCGCGCCACCGGTCAGCAGGTGCGTCGCGAACGAGTGCCGCAGCGTGTGAGGGGACACGTCCTCAATGCCCGCCCGTTCGGCCGCCGCCTTGAGAATCGCCCACGCGCTCTGGCGCGACAGCCGCCCGCCCCGGGTGTTCAAGAACAGGGCAGGCGTGCCCTTGCCCGCCTGAGCGAGCGCGCCGCGCGACCTCACCAGGTAGGCATCGAGCGCATCGGCCGCATAGCCGCCAATGGGCACGATCCGTTCCTTGCGACCCTTACCGCGCAGCAGCACGGCGGAGCCCGCGCGGTCCAGGCTCAGGTCATCGACGTCGAGCCCGATGGCCTCGGAGATACGCGCGCCCGAGGCGTACACGACCTCCAGCAACGCCCTGTCGCGCAGCGCGGCCGCACCATCACCCACGCTGTCAAGAATGCGCGCGACGTCGTCGGTCGAGATCGCCTTGGGCAGACGCTTGGGGATCGCACGTGGCTTGACCTCGTGGCTGACGTCGTTGAGCGTCCACCCCTCCGCTAGCGCAAAGCGGTGCCAGCCACGGACGGCCACCACGGTCCGTGACGCCGATGCGGGCGCAAGCGAGCGGCCCCCGTCGGCTCCCGTGCCGATGGCCTGGGCGAACTCCGCGACGTCGGTGCGGGTCGCATCGGCCAGGCTGTCCACTCCGCGGGAGGTGAGGAAGTCGCTGTAGCGCGTGAGATCGCGGCGATAGGCCGCGACGGTGTGCGTGCTGAGGCCACGCTCCACGGTCACGTGGGCGAGGTACGCGTCCCGCTCGCGGCCGAGCACGTCAGGAACCGAAAGCGGTGAGGACCTCGGGCAAGAACGGATCCACGAGGATGGCCGCGAAGACGATGGTCAGGTACGTGATCGAGTCGCGGAACAGGCGCATCTCGCGCAGCTTGGTGTCGCCGCGCTCCGAGCGCCGGTAG
Source organism: Demequina sp. (assembly GCF_047975725.1). Classification (GTDB taxonomy): domain Bacteria; phylum Actinomycetota; class Actinomycetes; order Actinomycetales; family Demequinaceae; genus Demequina. The sequence goes on along the minus strand of NZ_JBKEED010000019.1, from coordinate 54,260 downwards.
AGCTTCACGCAGCCGGCCGTGAACCATACGCCCGAGCCAGCCGCGATGATCGCGTAGACCCACGTCATGTGAGCCACGGGCACCAAGATGAGCGTCACGGCGACCATCGCCACCGAGTACGCGATCATCTCCGCGGCGACCTTGTGCGTGGTCGCGACCACCGGCAGCATCGGCACGTCTGCGTTGGCGTAGTCGCGCTTGAACTTCATGGACAGCGGCCAGTAGTGCGGCGGGGTCCAGAAGAAGATGATGAGGAACAACAACACGGGCGTCCATGCGACCGACTGCGTCACGGCTGCCCAGCCGATGAGCACCGGCATGCACCCAGCGGCGCCACCCCAGACGATGTTCTGCGACGTGCGGCGCTTGAGCACCATCGTGTAGCCCACGACGTAGCCCAGGATCGCGAGCACGGACAACAGCGCCGCGAGCGGCGAGTCCACGACCCAGGCAAACCATGCAGTCGACACGACGCCGAGCGTCCACGCAAACACCAGCGCGCCGCGCTCGCTCACCGCGCCCGTCACGAGCGGACGGTTCTGCGTACGGTGCATGATCGCGTCAATATCGCGGTCGATATACATGTTGAACGCGTTCGCGCTGCCCGCCGAGAGCGCGCCACCGACGAGGGTCGTGAGCAACAGCGTCCACGACGGCCAGCCGTCTGCGGCGAGCACCATCGTGGGGATCGTGGTCACGAGCAGCAGTTCGATGATGCGGGGCTTGGTCAGGGCGATGTAGCCCTTGACGGTGCGGCCGCGCTCGTTGGTGCGTGCGGTGGTCGGGCTCGCCACATCAGCAGAGGCGGGCACGGTGTGGGACATGCGCACATCTTACCCGTGTGCGCAGGGCCAAGGACCTAGCCCGCCGAGCGCGCCCCGTCCCTGTCTCCCACCCCGTTGATACCCGTCCGTTCGTGCTGGGAGCGGTGCGTGCGTGCTGGATACCTAGGTGTGCTGAAGCGCTGCGTGCTGAAGCGCTGCGTGCTGACGCGCTGGGTGCTGAAGCACTGTGTGCTGAAGGGCTGCGTCCTGAAGCGCTGCGTGCCGACATGCGCGCGGTGCCTGTCGCGATCTCGCCGACCCCACCCTCACCTCTCTCCGCCGCCCTCACCTCGCCCCTATGACTCACCTGTCCTGTTGATACCCGCCACGACGCTTGGTGAGCAGTGCGCGCACGGCAGATACCCGTCAGCACGGCCGATGCGGGAGGTGAGCTGGCGCGCACCGGCACCCGCGCATCGGCCCGGCACGGGCAGTGGCTGTCACCCGAGTACGTGGCGTGAAGCGTCGGGACGGGTATCAGGCACGCACGCGCTGGCTCAATCCTGTCGACACGGGTATCAACCGGAGGGGGGGTCGACGGCGGGGTGTGGACGGCGGGGTGTGGACGGCGGGGTGTGGACGGCGGCGGTCGACGGCGGAGCGAGCGGTGGAGTGCGAAGACGGGTGACGGTGGTGGATTGCCGGCGGATCGGCGCGTGACCGCACTCCCCCGCGGCGAGCATGTTAACGTTCACCGTGTGTCAACGACGCCCGCCAGGGAAACCAATTGTGGGGTGTCGTGCCGCACCCGGTCGCCGGTAGGCTGACCGAGAACCACATCCTCACCAACGGGAGATCTCTGTGACCGTGAATTGGACCGACGCGGACCGCCGCGCAGTCGACACCCTCCGCGTTCTCGCGGCTGACGCAGTGGAGAAGGTGGGCAACGGCCACCCCGGCACCGCGATTTCGCTCGCGCCCGCCGCGTACCTGCTGTTCCAGAACGTGATGCGCCACGACCCCTCGGACTCGCGCTGGATTGGCCGCGACCGGTTCGTGCTGTCGGCTGGCCACTCGTCGCTGACGCTGTACCTGCAGCTGTTCGCCTCCGGCTACGACGTCGACATCGACGACATCAAGGCGTTGCGCACCTGGGGTTCGCGCACCCCCGGCCACCCGGAGTACGGGCACACCGATGGCGTCGAGACCACCACCGGCCCGCTCGGCCAGGGTGTGGCGACCGCCGTGGGTATGGCGATGGCCGCTCGTCGTGAGCGTGGCCTGTTCGACCCCGAGGCTGCCCCCGGCACCAGCCCGTTCGACCACCACGTGTACGTGATCGCCTCGGACGGCGACCTGCAGGAGGGCGTGTCGGGCGAGGCCTCGTCGCTCGCGGGCACCCAGGAACTCGGCAACCTCGTCGTGATCTGGGATGACAACCGCATCTCGATTGAGGACGACACTGACGTGGCGTTCACCGAGGACGTGCTCGCTCGCTACGCGGCGTATGGCTGGGACACCCACCACGTGTCGTGGAAGCAGGAGGATGGCTCGTACGTCGAGGACGTCGACGCGCTGCTCGCCGCGATCGAGGAAGCCAAGGCCGAGACCGGCAAGCCCTCCTTCATCGCGCTGTCGACCATCATCGGCTGGCCTTCGCCCGGCAAGCAGGACACGGGCGGCATCCACGGCTCGAAGCTCGGTGGCGAGGAGCTGGCGGGCCTCAAGGAGGCGCTCGGCTTTGACCCCGAGAAGTCCTTCGACGTGGACCCGCAGGTCCTCGAGCACGCCCTCAAGGTCCGTGAGCGCGGCCAGGCAGCACACTCCGAGTGGAACGCCGACCTCGCCCGCTGGCAGGTCGAGCACCCCGAGCGCGCCGCGCTGCTGGCTCGCCTGCAGGCACGCGAGTTGCCGGAGAACTGGACCGACTCGCTGCCCGTGTTCGAGGCAGGCTCCTCGGTCGCGACCCGCTCGGCGTCTGGCAAGGTGCTGAGCGCCCTTGCCGACACCCTGCCCGAGCTGTGGGGTGGCTCCGCCGACCTCGCCGGCTCGAACAACACCACGATGGACGGTGAACCGTCGTTCCTTCCCGAGCGTCGCTCGACCGCCAAGTTCCAGGGCAACATCTACGGACGCACCCTGCACTTCGGTATTCGTGAGCACGCGATGGGCGCGATCCTGAACGGCATCGTGTTGCACGGCCCCACCCGCGCCTACGGCGGCACGTTCCTGCAGTTCTCGGACTACATGCGTCCCGCGGTGCGCCTCGCGGCGCTCATGAAGGCGCCCAGCACCTTCGTGTGGACCCACGACTCGATTGGCCTGGGTGAGGACGGCCCCACCCACCAGCCCATCGAGCACCTCGCGGCGCTGCGCGCCATCCCCGGCCTCGACGTGGTCCGCCCCGCCGACGCCAACGAGACCGCCTACGCCTGGCGTGGCATTCTCGAGCGCACCGACCGCCCTGCAGGCATCATCCTGACCCGTCAGAACGTGCCGACCTTTGACCGCGGGCAGTTCGGCGCAGTCGAGGGCGTCCTCAAGGGCGCTTACGTGCTCGCCGACACCGAGGGCACTCCCGACGTGGTGCTCATCGGCACTGGCTCCGAGGTCCAGCACGCCGTGGCTGCCCGCGACCTGCTCGCCGAGGACGGCATCAAGGCGCGCGTGGTGTCCATGCCGTGCCGCGAGTGGTTCGACGAGCAGGACGAGGAGTACCGCGAGTCGGTCATCCCCGCGGCTGTCAAGGCCCGCGTGGTCGTCGAGGCCGGCATCGCCCAGCCGTGGCACGACCTCGCCGGTGACGCCGGACGCATCGTCTCGATCGAGCACTACGGCGCGTCGGCAGACGCCGACCTGCTGTTCGAGAAGTTCGGCTTCACCGCCGACAACGTGGCCGCGCACGCGCGTGAATCCATCGCTGCAGCAAAGTGAGTAGAGTGCGGTGCGCGTTACTTCGGTAGCGCGCACCGCACTGCACCGCTCCCGATCCCCGGAGGCCCCGCTCGTGAACAACCCTTTGCGCGATCCCCGAGACCGCAGGCTGCCCCGTATCGCGGGTTCCTGTGGTCTTGTCATGTTCGGCGTCACAGGAGACCTGGCCCGCAAGAAGCTCATGCCGGCCGTGTACGACCTCGCCAACCGGGGTCTGTTGCCGCCGGCCTTCGCGCTCACCGGCTTCGCCCGCCGTGACTGGGACCGACAGGACTTCGAAGAGGTGGTCTACGAGTCGGTCAAGAAGCACGCACGCACCCCGTTCCGCGAGGAGACCTGGCGTCAGCTCGCCGAGGGCGTGCGGTTCGTGCAGGGCACGTTCGACGACCCGGATGCGTTCCGTCGACTGCGCGAGACCGTTGAGGAACTTGACGAGCGCCGCGGCACCGGCGGGAACCACGCCTTCTACCTGTCGATCCCTCCGTCGGCCTTCCCCCAGGTCCTGACACAGTTGCGCGACTCCGGTCTGTCGGACTCTCGCGAGGGCGCCTGGCGCCGTGTGGTCATCGAGAAGCCGTTCGGTCACGACCTCGAGTCCGCGAACGCCCTGGACGCCGTGGTCTCGGACGTCTTCCCCGCCGACTCGGTGTTCCGCATCGACCACTACCTGGGCAAGGAGACGGTCCAGAACCTGCTGGCGCTGCGCTTCGCCAACCAGCTATTCGAGCCCATCTGGAACAGCCAGTTCGTTGACCACGTGCAGATCACCATGGCCGAGGACATCGGCATTGGTTCTCGCGCGGGCTACTACGACGGCATTGGCCAAGCCCGCGACGTCATCCAGAACCATCTGCTGCAGCTGTTCGCGCTCACGGCGATGGAAGAGCCTGCGACCTTCGACGCCGACGACCTGCGCGATGAGAAGGAAAAGGTGCTGCGCGCGGCCAAGCTGCCCGCCGACCTTGACGCCAACACCGCACGCGGCCAGTACGCCGCCGGGTGGCGCGGTGGCGAGCAGGTCGGTGGCTTCCTCGACGAGGACGGCATCAGCCCCGACTCGATCACCGAGACCTACGCCGCGATCCGCCTCGACGTTCCCAACCGTCGCTGGGCGGGCACGCCGTTCTACCTGCGCGCGGGCAAGCGTCTTGGCCGTCGCGTGACCGAGATCGCGCTCGTCTTCAAGAAGGCCCCGAGCCCGTACTTCCAGGAGATCGACGGCGTCGAGGTCGGCAACAACGCCCTCGTCATCCGCGTCCAGCCCGACGAGGGTGTGACCCTCAAGTTCGGCTCGAAGGTTCCCGGCGCCGCCATGGAAGTGCGCGACGTCACCATGGACTTTGCCTACGGCAATGCGTTCACCGAGTCCTCGCCCGAGGCCTACGAACGCCTGATCCTCGACGTGCTGCTGGGCGACCCGCCGCTGTTCCCGCGCCACGAAGAGGTCGCATTGTCGTGGAAACTGCTCGACCCCATCACGTCTCACTGGGCCTCGCAGGGCCAGCCCGAGCAGTACCGCTCGGGTACCTGGGGTCCAGCCTCGGCTGATGCGATGCTCGCCAAGGACGGCCGCGTCTGGAGGCGCCCATGATCATCAACCTGCCCAAGACCACGGTCTCCGAGATCAACAATGCGCTCGTCAAGGCCCGCAAAGAGGGCGGCGTGCTGTCGCTCAGCCGGGTCATGACCCTCGTCATCGACGCCACCGGTGCCGACGCGGACGATGCGATCGAGACCGCCAACGTGGCCTCCCGCGAGCACCCCTGCCGCATCATCGTGATTGCTCCCGCAGAGCAAGGTGATGACTGTCTCGACGCCGAGTTGCGCGTCGGCGGCGACGCGGGCGCTTCGGAAGTGGTGGTGTTGCGCCCCTCCGGTGAGCAGACCGCCCACGCCGACACCCTGGTCACTCCCCTGTTGCTGCCCGATGCGCCCATCGTCGCCTGGTGGCCCGCGGCTGTTCCGGCCGATGCGGGATCGTCCGGTATTGGCCAGATGGCCGCTCGCCGCATCATCGACACCAAGGGTGAGGACGACGCAGACGCCTTGCTGCGCCAGGTCGCGGCAAGTTACCAGCCCGGTGACACGGACCTCGCATGGACCCGCGTGACCCGCTGGCGCGCGCTGCTCGCCTCTGCACTCGAGCAGGTCGAGGATCGCCGCGTGACTCGCGCACGCCTTCACGGCGACACCGGTAGCCCGTCCATTCTGCTGCTGGGTGCCTGGCTGCAGAACGCCCTGGGCTGCGAGGTCGAGGCCACCTACGACGACACCGTGCGTGGCCTGCAGTCGATCGTCCTCGAGACCCCCTCGGGCGAGATCGGTATCGCACGCCCCGATGGGCACAACGCGACCCTGACGCAGCCTGGTCAGCCCGATCACACCATCGCCTTGCCGGTGCGCTCGCTGGGCGATTGCCTGGCGGAGGAACTGCGCCGTCTCGACGAGGACCCGGTGTACGGCGAGTCGCTCGCCCGCTACGCCCAGTCCGCCTAGCACTCACCACCACGCATTTGGGAGCCACCATGCCTGAGGTCATCGTCTACTCCGACGCCGATGCGCTCGCCCAGGCGACCGCCGCGCGGCTGTTGCTCAGCATCGGCGACACGCTCGCGCACCGAGAGGTGGCACACGTGGTGCTCACCGGCGGCACGGTGGGAATCGCCACGCTCGAGGCCGCGGCAGCTTCTCCCCTGGCGTCGGCGATCGACTGGACGTCCGTGCACGTGTGGTGGGGAGACGAGCGGTTCGTTGCCGATGGCGATGCCGACCGCAACGAGGGCCAAGCCCAGGAGGCGCTCCTGAGTCGCCTGCCGCTGCCGGAGGACAACATCCACCGGATGGGCTCGTCGACCACCTTCGCCACGGCCCAGGAGGCAGCGGAGGACTACGTCCACCAGATCGAGGCCGCCGGCATTCCCGCGTGGGACGTGCTCATGGTCGGCTTGGGCCCCGACGGCCACGTCGCGAGCCTGTTCCCCGGCCACACCGGCTATGAGGATGCCTCGCAGGGCGACGCACCCGCGATCGCGGTGCATGACTCCCCCAAGCCTCCGCCGACTCGCGTGTCCCTCACGCTTGACGCAATCAACCGCGCGCGTGAGGTCTGGGTGATCGCAGCGGGCGCGGCCAAGGCCGAGGTTGTCGCCCAGGGCGTGCGTGGCGACCTGGCGATCCCCGGTGGCGCAGTGCGCGGCCGCGAATCGACCAGGTGGCTCATCGACGCCGCGGCCGCGACCCGCATCTAACTCTGCGCTACAGGCGAGCCTTGACGGTCTCGACGATGGTCGTGATGTCGAACTCATCGGGCTTCGAATAGATCACGTCACCGTCGGCCCGGAAAGTGAACACGCCACTGTCACCAGGCTTCAACGTGACGCCACCCAGCGCCTGACCCAGCGTCGTCAACAGCGCGCGCTGCGCCTCGATCGCCCGGTCAAGGTAGCCGCAGGGGACGCAGTACTCGATCTCGATCAGCATGACTCTCCTTCGTTGGCCGAGCCGTTCCCGGCGTTCACACGACCCTACCTGGCCCGGCTGACAGGGCCAGCCAACGCATCGGCCCTGCACGGAGACTTCCCGCCGGGCCGATGCGTGGGTCGGGAATGCACGAAGGCCGCCCTCCCCCAGTGGGGAGGGCGGCCTTCGTCACTATGAGACTTAGTCCACCGCAGCGAGTGCCTCGCGCCGAGCGCGCAGCTCCGACAACGCCTCGTCGAGCAGAGCCTTGCCCTCCTCGTCGGTGCGTCGCTCCTTCACGTAAGCGAGGTGCGTCTTGTAAGGCTCACTACGAACGGGCTCAGGAGGGTTGTCCTGGTCCAGGCCCGCCGGGAAACCGCACTTGGGGCAGTCCCACTCGAGCGGAATCTCGGGCGTGTCCGTCTCGTCACCCAACGCAAAGCTGGGCGACGTGATGTGACCACGCGCGCAGTAGTAGTGAACGGTCTGACGCGGCGCGGACTCGCCGCGCTCGTCCTCGCCCAGCGGTCCCGCGCCTACGCGCGAGCCTCGGATCGCATTTCCAGCGGCCATGATTCCCCTCGTTGTCCCTCTACACAGCGAAGCGGCTGATGAGACCGAGCAAAACGATCACCATCACCCACACACCGGCCGTGATCCAGGTGACGCGCGAAAGGTTGCGCTCACCCACAGCGGAGGACTGGATGCCCGAGGACAAGCCACCGCCGAACATGTCGGTGATGCCTCCGCCACGGCCCCTGTGAATCAGGACCAGACCAATCAGGATGAGGCTGCTGATCACCAGCAGCACCCACAGTGAGGTCTCGAGAATCTCCACAGTTCTCCTTCAGATCGCGGTCGAACGGGTATCAGGATACGCGAAGAGCAGGCCCTTGAGGGACGGCTCGCTCGCCTGATGAGACTAGATGCCCACCTGGTGTGCACGGAAACGGACGATCTTCGCGAACTCCTCGGGGTCGAGGCTCGCGCCGCCCACGAGGCCGCCGTCCACATCGGGCTGCGCCATGAGCTGAGCGATCGAGCTCGACTTGACCGAGCCGCCGTACAGGACTCGCACGCCAGCGGCGAGTTCCTCGTCGTACAGTTCCGCAAGGCGACCGCGGATAGCAGCGCAGACCTCCTGCGCGTCTTCGGGCGTGGCGACCTCGCCGGTGCCGATGGCCCACACGGGCTCGTAGGCAATGACGACGTCCTTGGCCTTGTCAGCAGGCAGGTCCTTGAGAGCGCCATCGATCTGCTCGAGGGTGTACTCGACGTGACGGCCCTCCTTGCGGATGTCCAGGCCCTCGCCCACACACACGATCGGCACAATGCCTGCCGCGAAAGCAGCAGCGGTCTTGGCCGCTACGACCTCGTCGGACTCACCGTGGTACTCGCGACGCTCCGAGTGGCCCACGGCCACGTACGACACGCCGAGCTTGGCGAGCTGCGTGCCCGACACCTCACCGGTGTAGGCACCCGAGGTGTGCTGCGAGATGTCCTGCGCACCGTACTTGAGCTCGAGCTGGTCTGCGTCGACGAGCGTCTGCACGGAACGAATCGAGGTGAACGACGCCAGGACGGCGACCTCCACGTCCTCGAAGTCGTGCTTGGCGTCGCGCAACAGCCACGCGAGCTTCTGCACCGTGTGAGTGGCCTCGAGGTGATCGAGGTTGAGCTTCCAGTTACCCGCAATCAGGGGGGTACGTGCCATGTGTCAGTCCTCCAGTACGGCCAGGCCCGGCAGGACCTTGCCCTCAAGCAGCTCGAGCGACGCGCCGCCGCCCGTGGAAATGTGGCTGAAGCCAGCCTCGTCGTAGCCCAGGCGACGCACGGCAGCAGCCGAGTCACCGCCACCCACGACGGAGAATCCGTCAGCGTCGATCATGGCCTGCGCGACGGCACGCGTGCCGCCCTCGAAGGCCTCGAACTCGAACACGCCCATGGGGCCGTTCCAGACGATGGTCTTGGCGTCGGCGATCTTCGAGGCAAACAGGGCGCCCGAGTCGGGGCCAATGTCGAGACCCATCCAGCCGGCCGGGATCTGGTCGGCAGCAACGGTCTTGTGCTCGGCGTCGGCCGCGAACTTGTCCGCCACCTCGACGTCCGTAGGCAGGACAATCTCGACGCCGTTGGCCTCAGCGGTCGCGAGGTAGCCCTTGACGGTGTCGATCTGGTCCTCTTCGAGCAGCGAAGAGCCGACCTCGTAGCCCTTGGCCTTGAGGAATGTGAAGACCATGCCTCCGCCGATCAGCAGGCGGTCCGCCTTGGTCAGCAGGTTGCCGATGACACCGAGCTTGTCGGAGACCTTCGAGCCACCCAGCACCACGGCGTAGGGGCGCTCAGGGTCGGTCGTCGCGCGCGAGAGCGACTCGACCTCCTTCTGCACCAGCAGACCGGCAGCGGCGGGCAGGATCTGCGCGACGTCGTAGACCGAGGCCTGCTTGCGGTGGACCACACCGAAGCCGTCAGAGACGAACGCGTCGGCCAGGGCCGCGAGCTCCTTGGCCAGCTCAGCACGCTCCTCGTCGACCTTGGAGGTCTCGCGGGCGTCGAAGCGCACGTTCTCGAGCATGGCCACCTGACCGGGCTCGAGCGCGGCGACGGTCGCCTTCGCGGACTCGCCCACGAGGTCGTCGGCCAGCGTGACGGGACGCTCGAGCAGCTCGGCGAGGCGAGCAGCGGCCGGCGCCAGCGAGTAGGTGGGGTTGGGCTCGCCGCCGGGGCGGCCCAGGTGCGCGGTCACGATGACCGATGCGCCAGCGTCCAGCAGCTTCTGGATGGTGGGCACGGAGGCGCGCACGCGACCATCGTCGGTGATCGTCGTGCCGTCGAGCGGCACGTTGAGATCGGAGCGGACCAGCACCTTCTTACCGGTGAGGTCGCCCAGGGAGTCAATCGTCTTCATGTTTCATTCCTCGCATCTATGACATGACGACGCCCGCACACGCAGCGCGTGCGCGGGCGTCGTCACTGTGACACCTAGAGAAGTTAGAGCTTCTCGCCCACGAGGACCGAGAGGTCCACGAGGCGGTTCGAGTAGCCCCACTCGTTGTCGTACCACGACACGACCTTGACCTGGTCGCCGATGACCTTGGTGAGGCCGGCGTCGAAGATCGAGGAGGCGGGGTCGGTCTCGATGTCCTTCGAGACGATCTGGTCCTCGGTGTAGACCAGGAAGCCCTTCATGGCACCCTCGGCCGCGGCCTTGACGATCGCGTTGATCTCCTCGACGGAGGTCTCACGCGAAGCAGTGAAGGTGAGGTCGGTGGCGGAGCCGGTCGGCGTGGGAACGCGCAGGGCGTAGCCGTCCAGCTTGCCCTTGAGCTCGGGCAGAACGAGCGCGACAGCCTTGGCGGCGCCGGTCGAGGTGGGAACGATGTTCAGGGCGGCGGCACGCGCACGACGGAGGTCCTTGTGAGGAGCGTCCTGCAGGTTCTGGTCCGCGGTGTAGGCGTGGATCGTGGTCATCAGACCCTTCTCGATGCCGATGCCGTCGTTCAGAGCCTTGGCCAGCGGCGCGAGGCAGTTGGTCGTGCAAGAGGCGTTCGAGATGATGTGGTGGTTCGCGGGGTCGTAGTCCTCGTGGTTCACACCCATGACGAACGTGGCGTCCTCGTTCTTCGCCGGAGCGGAGATGATGACCTTCTTGGCACCGGCGTCGATGTGCGCCTGAGCCTTGGTCGCGTCGGTGAAGAAACCGGTCGACTCGATGACGATGTCGGCGCCCAGGTCAGCCCACTTGAGGTTGGCGGGGTCACGCTCGGCGGAGGCCGCGAAGGTCTTGCCATCCACGGTGATGCTGTCCTCGGTGAAGGACACGTCCACGCCGAGGCGGCCCAGGATCGAGTCGTACTTCAGCAGGTGCGCGAGCGTCGCGTTGTCCGTGAGGTCGTTGATTCCCACGATCTCAATGTCCGCGCCCGAAGCGAGCACAGCACGGAAGAAGTTGCGTCCGATACGGCCGAAACCGTTGATACCGACCTTGATGGTCACAGTAGATCTCCTCGACTTGCGCCGGCACACCGGCGCGATTGTGGATGGATGCTTGCGCGCACCTCTACGTGCGCATTGGGGCCACGTCTTGGACGGGCCACTTCTGTCAGCCTACTACTAACCGCTCGAACCGCACGCGGTACGAAAGTCCTGATCCGTGTCAGTCCAGATCGAGCATCTCAGGCGTAATACCAGCCTCGGTGTCGGGAATCCCCAACTCCTCGGCACGCTTGTCCGCCGTCGCCAGCAGGCGCCGAATTCGACCCGCCACGGCGTCCTTGGTGAGTTGCGGATCAGCCAGTTTGCCCAGTTCTTCGAGCGACGCTTCCTTGTTCTCCAGGCGCAGTTTCCCGGCCTCCACGAGGTGGTCGGGCACATCGTCGCCCAAGATTTCGAAGGCCCGCTGCACGCGTGCGCCCGCCGCAACAGCTGCCTGCGCGGACCGGCGCAGGTTCGCGTCGTCAAAGTTGGCGAGCCGGTTCGCGGTACCGCGCACCTCGCGTCGGGTGCGCTTTTGCTCCCACTCGATGACCGAGTCATGAGCACCCAACCGCGTCAGCAGTTGCGCGATGGAGTCTCCGTCACGAATCACCACGCGGTCAACGCCCCGCACCTCGCGCGACTTGGCGCTGATGCCCAGGCGGCGGGCGGCACCCACGAGCGCCAGTGCGGCCTCTGGCCCGGGAGAGGTGACCTCGAGCGAACTCGAGCGCCCAGGCTCCGTCAGCGACCCGTGCGCGAGGAACGCGCCACGCCACGCGGCGACGGTGTCCTCGATCGAGCCGGACACCACCTGCGGCGGCAGTCCGCGGACGGGACGGCCCCTGTGGTCGAGCAGTCCCGTCTGGCGGGCGAGAGCCTCACCCTCCTTGACCACGCGCACCACGTAGCGATTGCCCTTCTTGAGTGCACCACCAGAGACCACGATGATTTCGCTCATGAGGTTGAAGACCTCATAGATGAAGGCGCGCAGCCTGCGAGCGGCGGCAGCGGTGTCCAGCTCAGCCTCAATGACAATGCGCCCGGAGACAATGTGCAGTCCCCCCGCGAACCTCAGAGTCGTCGCCACCTCCGCCTTGCGTGCCGACGTTCTGTCGACCGCCACTCGCGCGAGTTCATCCTTCACCTGTGCCGTCAAAGCCATGGGCTTATCCTGCCACCGACACGCCCGCAGCGGTGACGGTCAACCCCCTCTTCGCTGCCACCTGCGCCAACGCGGCGCGCAGGGCGCGCTCGTCGTGTACGGGCCGCTCCACCGGTGCCCTGACCGCTGCCACCTGGAGCCGCGCACCCCACCGAGCCACCGCATCGGCCAGGCCCGGCTCACCCGCATGTTCGACGTCAACGATCACGTCGGCCGGGACAAAGGCCGGTGCCGCGCGCCGCAGAGCGGCCACGTCGTGGGCGCGTGACATGCCCGCCGTTTCTTCGTCGTCGTGGCCCAAGTTGAGCACCAACACCGAACGCGACGAGGCGCGCACCAGGGCATCCGCCACATCGGGCACCAAAAAGTGTGTGAGCACCGACGTGTACCAACTGCCGGGCCCGAGGACCACCATGTCGGCATCGTCGATGGCGGCCACTGTCTGGTGAGGGACGGTAGGGCGGGCGGGCCGGAGGGAGACCTCCTCGATGGTTCCCTCGGCGGTGGCAACCGCCACCTGGCCCACAATGTCTCGCACCTGGTCGCCCAGGCGCACCCGGGCACACACCTCGAGAGGGTCCGACGACAGCGGCAGCACCCGGCCGTGAGACTGGAGCAGTTGCCCCACCCACGCGAGACCCTCGACGATGTCGTCCGTACGGTCCCACAGCGCCGCGATCAGGAGGTTTCCCAGCGCGTGCCCGTCCAAGGGCCCGTCGGAACGAAACCGCCACTGGAGCACGTCGCGCCAGGTCCGCCCCCATTCGTTGTCGGCACACAGCGCGCTCAGTGCCATGCGCAGGTCGCCCGGCGGCACCACGCCGAGCTCGGCGCGCAAGCGACCCGATGAACCGCCGTCGTCCGCGACAGTGACAATGGCGGTGAGGTCGGGTGTCAGGCCGCGCAGCGCCGTAAGCGAGGCGTACAGGCCGTGTCCGCCCCCCAGCGCGACGACGCGCGCCGGAGCAGCAAACCGTGCCGTCGCGCTCATGTGGCGACCCGATCGCGATGCGTGAGCCGCACCGCGAACCCTTGGTCACGCAGCGCCACTCCTAAGGCCTCGGACACCGCCACCGAACGATGCTTGCCGCCCGTGCAGCCGACGGCGATGCTCACCGTCGGTTTGTCATGCGCGCGATACAGACTCAAGGCCGAGCCGATCACCGTCGCATAGCCCTCGATGAACTCCCGCGCTCCCTGAGAGCGCAGCACATGATCCCTGACGGGCTCGTCGAGGCCCGTGAGGGGGCGCAGGTCGGGGATCCAATGGGGATTGTCGAGAAAACGCACGTCGGCCACAAAGTCCGCGTCCGCAGGAACGCCGTTCTTGAACCCGAAAGACATCACATTGACCTGGAGCGCGGGGACCTCCTCGGCCACCTCGGCGGTGACGAGCTCACGCAGTTGGTGCACGTTGAGGTCGGTGGTGTCGATGATCTGATCGGCACGATCGCGGACGTCCTCGACCACGGCTCGCTCACGGGCGATGCCTTCAAGAATGGTGCCGTCCTCCTGGAGAGGATGCGGCCGCCGAGCCTCCTCAAACCTCTTCACGAGCGCGAGGTCGTCGGCGTCCAGGAACAGCATGCGCACGGGCACGCCCTTGGACTCGAGGTCGTCGATGACCGGCTCAAGGTCCGCAAAATACCGGCCTCCCCTGACATCCACCACTGCGGCCAGCGGCCGCTGGGTATCGCCCGCGACGTGTGCCGTGACCAGGCCACTGAGCAGATGCGGCGGCAGGTTATCCACCACGTACCAGCCAAGATCGGACAGCACCGCAGCCGCCTTGGTGCGCCCGGCACCCGACATGCCGGTGAGCACCAACAGTTCCGGCACCTTCGCGAGCTGCTCGAACTGCGGGCGCACAATGCCGGAGGGGTACGTGACGGCAGGAGGCTCCTCGGTCATGGCTCCAGCATGCCATCGGACTTGCTGAGCGCCCGGAGGATGGCCTTGGCAGTCGCAGCCCCCACTCCCGGGACGAGGACGAGTTGCTCGACCGAGGCCTCCTTCACCTTGGCCAGTGAGCCAAAGTGACGGATCAGCGCCTTGGCCCGCTCGGGGCCCACGCCGGGGACGTCGTCGAGAGCCGACGCCTTCATCGCCTTCCCGCGCTTGCCCCGGTGACGAGTGATGGCAAAACGGTGGGCCTCGTCGCGTAGCCGTTGAAGCAGGAACAGCGCCTCCGAGCCGCGCGGCAGAATGACGGGGAACTCGTCACCCGGAACCCACACCTCCTCGAGGCGCTTTGCGAGCCCCACCACGGCGATGTCGGTCAGTCCGAGGTCATCGAGCGCCGATCGCGCCACCCCCACCTGCGGCAGGCCACCATCAACCACCACCAATTGCGGTGGATACGCGAACTTAGCGCTCTCCCGCTCCTCCGGGGGCAACTGAGACTCTTCGAGATAGCGAGAGAACCTGCGGGTGAGTACCTGCCGCATCGCGGCCGTGTCGTCCGTTCCGTCGGCAATCGAGAACTGGCGATACTCCGCCTTGCGAGCCAGCGCGTCCTCGAACACCACCATGGAGCCCACCTGGTTGGTGCCGCCGGTGTGAGAGATGTCGTAGCACTCGATGCGCAACGGCGCCTGCGTCATGCCGATCGCTTCTTGCAACTCCTGGAGAGCCGCCGACCGGGTCGTCAGGTCAGATGCGCGCTTGAGTCGGTGCTGTTGCAACACCTGGTGCGCGTTTTGGAGGCCGGTACCCGCCAACTCTGCCTTCTTACCGCGCGAAGGAACCTTGATGGACACCGCGCCGCCGCGCAGACCGCGAAGCCAAGCACGGATAGCCTCAGCACCGTCGGGAAGCACCGGCACCAGCACCTCGAGCGGCACTTCTTCCGGCGCGACGTCTCCGTAGGCCTCTTGGATCAGCTGCGCGATCATGCCCGCCTGATCGAGCGGCTCGGGCTTGTCCACGACCCAGCCACGCTCACCTGTGATGCGCCCGTCGCGCACGTAGAACACGTGCGCGGCCGCCTCCAGTTCCTCGTCCACAAGGCTGAAGATGTCCGCGTCCGTGTCCGGGGCGAGCACGATCGCGTTGCGGTCCAGCACATCCCGCAGGGCGTGGAGACGATCACGGGCACGGGCCGCGGCCTCGAAGTCCTGGCGCTGTGCGGCATCGGTCATGGCCTGGGTGAGGTCGCGGATCATTCCCTTGGCATCACCGCCCAGCACGGCGCACACGCGCTCTGCGAGAGCTCTGTGATCCTCCGGCGAGATCCTCCCCACGCACGGCGCCGAACACTTGTCGATGTAGCCGAGCAGGCAGGGCCGGCCCTGTCGCTCCGCCTTGCGAAACACCGCCGGTGCGCAGGTCCTCACCGGTAGTGCCGTCACGAGAGTGTCGACGGTCTCTCGGATCTGCCACGCCCTCGCGTACGGACCGAAGTAGCGCACGCCCTTGCGCCGCTCCCCTCGCATGACCTGAATGCGCGGGAACTCCTCGTTCATGGTGACCGCGAGATACGGGTAGGACTTGTCGTCCTTGAACACGACGTTGAAACGCGGGTCGTACTCCTTGATCCAGGTGTGCTCGAGGATGAGAGCCTCGACCTCGTTGCGCACCACGGTCCACTCGACCGAGGCCGCGGTCGTCACCATCATCCGCGTGCGCGGGTGCAGTGCGGACAGGTCCTGGAAATAGTTCGACAGGCGCGACCGTAGGTTCTTGGCCTTGCCGACGTAGACGACGCGGCCGTGGGGGTCACGGAATCGGTACACGCCCGGCTCCGTGGGGATGGTGCCGGGTGCGGGCCGGTAGTCCGCGGGGTCGCTCACGAGCGTCAGCCTACGCGCGCGGGAGCCTCGAGGATCTCGCGCAGGAACATACCCGTGTGGCTCGCGTCCACCGCCGCTACCTCTTCGGGACTTCCCTCGGCGACCACCATGCCGCCTCCGGAACCACCCTCAGGGCCCATGTCGATCACCCAGTCGGCGCTCTTAATGACGTCGAGGTTGTGCTCAATCACGATGACTGTGTTGCCCTTGTCCACCAGGCCCTGCAGGACCGCGAGAAGCTTGCGCACGTCCTCGAAGTGCAGGCCGGTGGTGGGCTCATCGAGCACGTAGATGGTGCGTCCCGTCGACCGGCGCTGAAGCTCAGAAGCGAGTTTGACGCGCTGCGCCTCGCCGCCGGACAGGGTGGGTGCGGGCTGGCCCAGACGTACGTACCCCAGGCCGACGTCGACAAGCGTGCGCAAGTGCCGCGAGATCGCGGGAATGGCCTCGAAGAAGTCCGCCGCCTCTTCGATGGGCATGTCCAGCACATCGGCGACCGTCTTGCCCTTGAAGTGCACCTCGAGCGTCTCGCGGTTGTACCGGGCACCCTTGCAGACCTCGCAGGGCACATACACGTCGGGCAGGAAGTTCATCTCGATCTTCAACGTGCCGTCGCCGGAGCAGGACTCGCATCGGCCGCCCTTGACGTTGAAGGAGAAACGCCCGGGCCCGTAGCCGCGCACCTTCGCCTCGGTGGTTTCCGCGAAGAGCTTGCGGACCTTGTCCCACACCCCCGTGTAGGTCGCAGGGTTCGAACGCGGCGTGCGACCGATGGGCCCCTGGTCAACGTGGACAATCTTGTCGAGCTGGTCGGTGCCAGTGATGCGCTTGTGGCGGCCGGCCACCTGGCGCGCCCGGTTGAGCGTGTTCGCGAGCGACGTGTACAGGATCGAGTTCACGAGGGTTGATTTGCCCGAGCCGGACACACCGGTCACGGCCGTCAGCACTCCCAGCGGGAACGACACATCGATATTGCGCAGGTTGTGCTCGTGCGCGCCCACCACGGTGATCTGCCGCTGGGGGTCGATCTCGCGGCGCTGCTCGGGGAGGTCAATGCCTCGCCTACCTGCCACGTACGCGCCCGTGATGGACCGCTCGTTGGTCAGCAGGTCCTCGTAGGTGCCGGAGTGGACCACCTCTCCCCCGTGCTCACCCGCGCCAGGGCCGATGTCAACGACCCAGTCGGCGGTGCGAATGGTGTCCTCGTCGTGCTCGACGACGATCAGGGTGTTGCCCAGGTCGCGCAGGCGGGTCAACGTGTCGATGAGTCGGCGATTGTCACGCTGGTGCAGGCCGATGCTCGGCTCGTCAAGCACGTACAGCACGCCTACGAGCCCCGAACCAATCTGCGTCGCGAGGCGAATGCGCTGCGCTTCTCCGCCCGACAACGTGCCAGCGGCGCGGGACATCGTCAGGTAGTCCAGTCCCACGTCGAGCAAAAAGCCCAGGCGGGCATCGATCTCCTTGAGCACCTGGACCGCGATCTGGCGGCCACGCTCGTCGAGTTCGGCGGTCAGCAGGAAGTCGCGCGCCTGGGCGATCGACATGTCACAGACCTGCGCGATCGACTGACCGCCGATCGTCACGGACAGTACCTCGGGCTTGAGGCGCGCGCCCGCACATACGGGGCACGGGACCTCGCGCATGTACGACTCGTACTTCTCTCGCGACCACTCGGACTCGGTCTGCGAGTGGAGCCGCTCGATCCACGACAGCACGCCTTCGAAGCCCGTCGTGTACTGGCGCTCACGCCCAAAGCGATTGCGGAACTTCACGTGGACTTCGTAGTCGTTGCCCACGAGCACGGCCTGCCGGATGTTCTCCGGCAGGTCCTCCCACGGGGTGTCCATCGAGAACCCGAGGTCGTGCGACAGACCCGTCAGCATCCGCGCGAAGTACTCCGACGAGGTCGAGGTCGACGACCACGGCGCGACCGCGCCCTCACGCAGGCTCAACGAGTGGTCCGGCACCACGAGCAGGGGATCGATCTCGAGCCGCACGCCAATGCCGGTGCACTCGGGGCACGCACCGTAGGGCGCGTTGAAGGAGAACGTCCGCGGCTCGATCTCCTCGAGTCCCAGCACGTGGTCGTTGGGGCAAGCACGCTTCTCGCTGTACCGCCGCGGCTCAATCTCCCCGTCAACGGGATCGATGATGACGAGCCCGTCGGCGATGCGCAGTGCCGTCTCGACCGAGTCAGCAAGACGCTGACGGACGCCGTCACGTGCGACCAATCGGTCGACCACGACCTCGATGGTGTGCTTGAGTTTCTTCTCGAGCTGCGGGGGCTCGCTGAGCTGCACCGTCTCGCCGTCGACGCGTGCTCGCGCGAAGCCCTGCTGCTGGAGCTCCTCGAACAAGTCCTGGTATTCGCCCTTGCGCCCGCGCACCACCGGAGCGAGCACCTGGTACCGGGTGCCCTCGGGCAGTTCGAGCACCGAGTCAACGATCTGCTGCGGCGTCTGCGCCTGGATGCGCTCACCACACACCGGGCAATGTGGGGTTCCGACACGCGCGTACAGCAGACGCAGGTAGTCGTACACCTCGGTGATGGTGCCCACCGTCGAACGCGGGTTGCGGTTGGTCGACTTCTGGTCGATCGACACGGCCGGCGATAGGCCCTCGATGAAGTCGACATCGGGCTTGTCCATCTGCCCCAGGAACTGGCGCGCGTATGCCGACAGCGACTCGACGTACCGCCGCTGCCCTTCCGCAAAGATCGTGTCGAACGCGAGCGAGGACTTCCCCGAGCCGGACAGGCCGCTGAAGACGATCAGCGCGTCGCGTGGGAGGTCGAGGTCGACACCCTTGAGGTTGTGTTCGCGGGCACCACGGACGATGAGTCGGTCATTCACAGGGCAATGCTACGTGGATTCGCGTTCGAACGCATGTTCGATTGCGCGTGTCGCGTATTCGGGCCAAACCTGAGGCGACAGTCCCGACCTCGACTCTACGTTGACCTGCAAGGATGGCCGCATGACGACCTTCACCATCGAATACGCCTACGACCACCGCGCCGACGAGCGCAACACGCACCGCCCCGAACACCGGGCCTACCTCGCCTCGCTCGCCGAGCAGGGCCGCATGCTCGCGTACGGCCGCTACGACGACGACGCACCCGCAGGCGCTTTGCTCGTGTGTGAGGCCCAGTCCGTAGCCGAGGTCGAGGCGATGATCGCCGCCGACCCCTACGTCACGCTCGGCCTCGTGGTCGACCACCGCATCCGGATTTGGCCGGCCGTGTGGGGCCCCGGGCTGCGCGAGCGCATCGCCGACTGACACGCCTGCCGACGACAACGGCCGGGAACCGTGGCGCTCTCGCTCTCAGCGGTCCCCGGCCGTCTTGCCGTGGTGGGCTACTCGGGCTTGCGGTCGTCCGAGGTCACCTCACCGTTGATCTCGAGCTCTCCGGTGACGTGCTCGAGAGCCGTGCCGCGCTCGGCCTCGAGGTCCGCATCGAGTTTGCCTCCACCCCTGGTCGCGAGCAGGCTCGCGACGGTGGAGACCACGAGGATCGCCAGGATGACGCTCAACGAGAGGCCGATGGAGACCTCGGGCACGCTCACGTGCTCGCCGCCGTTGATGAACGGCAGGTTGTTCTCGTGCAGAGCGTGCAAGACGAGCTTGACGCCGATGAAGGCCAGGATCGCCGCGAGGCCGTAGTGCAGGTACACCAGGCGCTGCAGCAGGCCCTGCACCAAGAAGTACAGCTGGCGCAGGCCCAGCAACGCGAAGGCGTTTGCCGTGAAGACAATGAACGGGTCTTGCGTCAGACCAAAGATGGCGGGAATCGAGTCCAGCGCAAAGAGGACGTCGGTCGAGCCGATGGCGACCATGACGAGCAGCATGGGGGTCACCATGCGCTGGCCGGCTTCCTTGACCGTCACGCGACCTTCGCGATAGCCGTCGGTCACCGGGTAGAGACGTCGCACAAAGCGCACCAGGCGGCCCTCTTCGTACTCCTTGCCTGCAGTGTCCTCTTCGGATTCCTTCGCCAGTCCCCACGCCGTGTAGATGAGGAACGCGCCAAAGATGTAGAACAGCGCGGAGAACGCGTCGAGCGCCGCGGCGCCTGCGGCGATAAAGATCGCGCGCAGAATCAGCGCGACCGCGATGCCGACCAACAGCACGCGCGAACGGTACTTGGGCGGCACGGCGAACCTCGTCATGATGACGAGGAACACAAAGAGGTTGTCGACAGACAACGACTTCTCAGTGATGTAGCCCGCGAGGTACTCCATCGTGGGGAAATCGTGGTGCCAGATGTGCAACACCACGCCAAACAGCAGCGCGATGGCGATGTAAAACACCGACCAGCCCACCGACTCCTTGAACGAGGGCTCGTGGGGCTTGCGGATCACTACCGCGAAATCGAAGACGAACAGGGCGACGATGAAGGCGATCGTCACGGTCCAGACGAGGGGATCAGTCACCCGGCAATACTAGGCGCTCCCCGCGTCAATCATCTGTCGCAGTTCCTTCTTCAGTTCAGCGATCTCGTCTCTCAGGCGCCCCGCGAGCTCGAACTTGAGTTCAGCGGCCGCCTCATGCATCTGTTCGGACAAGCTCTCGATCAATTCGCTGAGTTCCTCTGCTGGCCGCCCGGCCATGGCCGATGCGCCTGCCGCGGTCCCGCTCTTGCCCTTGGCAGAGCGACCCGCCCGTTCAAGAGTCGACGCCGTGTCGGCATCCTCGCGGGCGAGCATCTCCGTGATGTCGCCGATCCGCTTGCGAAGGGGCGTCGGGTCAATCCCGTTCGCCGTGTTGTACGCGATCTGCATGTCGCGACGACGGTTGGTCTCCTCGATGGCGGTCGCCATCGAGTCGGTGATCGTGTCGGCGTACATGTGGACCTCGCCGGACACGTTACGCGCTGCGCGTCCGATGGTCTGGATGAGCGAGGTTCCCGAGCGCAGGAACCCCTCCTTGTCGGCATCGAGGATCGCCACCAGCGAGACCTCCGGCAAGTCGAGGCCCTCGCGCAACAGGTTGATGCCGACCAGGACGTCGAAGCGGCCCATGCGCAGTTCACGCAACAACTCCACGCGGCGCAACGTGTCCACGTCGGAGTGCAGGTACTCCACCTGCACGTCACGATCAGACAGGTACTCCGTGAGGTCCTCGGCCATCTTCTTGGTGAGCGTCGTCACCAGCACCCGCTCGTCGCGCTCGACACGCTGGCGGATCTGCTCGAGCAGGTCGTCGATCTGGCCCTCGGTGGGCTTGACGACCACCTTGGGGTCCACCAGGCCGGTGGGGCGGATGATCTGCTCGACCACGCCGTCTGCACGCTGAAGCTCGTACTGCCCGGGCGTAGCCGAGAGGTAGACCGTCTGACCGACCCGTTCTTGGAACTCGCCCCACTTGAGGGGACGGTTGTCGAGCGCCGAAGGCAGCCGGAAGCCGTGCTCGACGAGGGTGCGCTTGCGCGAGGCGTCGCCTTCGTACATCGCGCCAATCTGCGGCACCGTCACGTGGGACTCGTCGATGACAAGAAGGAAGTCGTCCGGGAAGTAGTCCAGCAGGGTGTGAGGTGGCGTCCCGACGGCGCGCTGCTCGATGTGCCGCGAGTAGTTCTCGATGCCCGAGCAGGTGCCGACGGAGCGCATCATCTCGAGGTCAAACGTGGTGCGCATCTTGAGCCGCTGCGCCTCCAGGAGCTTGTTCTGACGCTCGAGTTCTTGGAGTCGCTCCTCGAGTTCGAGCTCGATGGTGGAGATCGCCTTGTTCATGCGTTCTACGGACGCCACGTAGTGGGATGCCGGGAAGATGTGCGCCTGCTCACGGCGCTCGATCACGGCACCGGTCAGGGGGTGAAGGGTGTAGATGGCCTCCACCTCATCACCGAAGAACTCGATGCGGATCGCCAGTTCCTCGTAGACCGGGATGATCTCGACGGTGTCGCCCCTGACCCTGAAGGTGCCGCGGGTGAAGGCCAGGTCATTGCGGCTGTACTGCATCTGCACGAACTCACGCAGCAGTCCGTCGCGGTCGAGCACATCCCCGACGCCGAGCACCACCATGCCCTGGATGTACTCCTCAGGCGTTCCCAGGCCGTAGATGCACGACACAGACGAGACCACCACGACGTCCCGGCGCGTCAGTAGCGAGTTCGTCGCCGAGTACCGCAGCCGCTCGACCTCCTCGTTAATCGACGAGTCCTTCTCGATGAAGGTGTCCGTCTGCGGCACGTACGCCTCGGGCTGGTAGTAGTCGTAGTAGCTGACGAAATACTCGACAGCGTTGTGAGGGAGCAGTTCGCGGAACTCCGTGGCGAGCTGCGCGGCGAGGGTCTTGTTGTGGGCCATCACGAGCGTGGGCCGTTGCAAGCGCTCCACGAGCCACGCAGTGGTCGCCGACTTACCGGTACCCGTGGCGCCCAGCAGCACGACGTTCTGCTCCCCCGCCTTGAGGCGAGCGGCGAGGTCGTCGATGGCCTTGGGCTGGTCGCCCGATGGCTTGTACTCCGAGACGACCTCGAAGGGGGCGTTGCTGCGGCGGAGGTCTTCGGACATGGGCTCTACGCTACGCGTCCCCTCCGACAACGGCGTCACGGCGCCGAGGGCACCGTCAGGTTCCAGAACTCATCGACCTGTGCGCGCAACTCGTCTGCACTGCCGTTACCGTCGAGCACCGCATCCGCGAGGGCCGCCCGCTCCCCATCTGACGCCTGCGATGCGATCCTGGCCCGCGCATCGGCCAGGCTCATGCCCCGCGACGTGACGAGCCTGTTCTGTCGCGTCGACTCGTCGGCGGCGATCGCGACTACAAGGTCGTAGTCGTGATCAGACGCGGCCTCGACGAGCAGCGGGATGTCGTGGACGACCACGCTCGCACCGTCTGCCCTCGCGGCCTTGTCGGCCGCCCTCGCCATGGCGAACACGTAGGGGTGGACGATGGCGTCCAACTGCGCCCGCGCGACCGGATCGCTGAACACGATCGCAGCGAGCGCCGCCCGGTCGAGTGCCCCCTCCCGCACCGCGCGATCACCGAACGCCCTGGCGATCTCGACGAGGCCCGCCGATCCAGGCGCGACGGCCCTGCGCGCAAGGTGGTCGTGGTCGACCACCACAGCGCCCAGCTCAGCAAACCTGGCGGAAGCCGTGGACTTGCCAGCGGCGATGCCTCCTGTGAGGCCAATACGCAACATGGCACAGAGTCTCACACCCGGAGGGGCCCGCGCGCCAGTCCCCGGACATGCAACAGGGCCGCGACCCTCGCGGATCGCGGCCCTGTTGTCAGTTGCTGCTAGTTGCCCGTCAGCTTCTCGCGCAGAGCGGCGAGACGCTCGTCCGAGGCCAGCGTGCCGGCGTCGGAGGACTCGTCGTGCGAGGAGTACGAGGCAGTGGCCTCACCCTTCGCACCGCGCTTGCGCGGCGCCGCACCGGTCGACTCGGCCTCGGCGGCCTGCTCGTCCTGCTTGGCGACGAACTGCTTGTGCGCCTCCCAGCGCTCGTGAGCCTTGGCGTACTCCGCCTCCCAGGCCTCGCGCTGCTCGTCGAAGCCTTCGCGCCATTCCTGGGTCTCGGGGTCGAAGCCCTCGGGGTACTTGTAGTTGCCCTGCTCGTCGTACTCGGCGGTCATGCCGTACAGCGCGGGGTCGAAGTCCTCGCCCGCGGGGTCGACACCCTCGTTGGCCTGCTTGATGGACAGCGAGATGCGACGACGCTCGAGGTCGATGTCGATGATCTTGACGAAGACCTCTTCGTCAGCAGCGACAACCTGCTCGGGCAGGTCGACGTGACGCACGGCGAGCTCGGAGATGTGCACCAGGCCCTCGATGCCGTCGAAGACGCGCACGAACGCACCGAACGGCACCAGCTTGGTGACCTTACCCGGAACGATCTGGCCGATCGCGTGGGTACGGGCGTAGACCTCCCACGGGTCCTCCTGCGTCGCCTTGAGCGACAGGGAGACACGCTCGCGGTCCATGTCGATGTCGAGAACCTCGACCTCGACCTCCTGGCCCACGGAGACAACCTCGTTGGGGTGGTCGATGTGCTTCCAGGACAGCTCGGAGACGTGCACGAGGCCGTCAACGCCGCCCAGGTCGACGAACGCACCGAAGTTGACGATCGACGACACGACACCCTTGCGCACCTGGCCGGGAGCCAGCGCGGTGAGGAAGCTCGAACGCACCTCAGACTGCGTCTGCTCAAGGAAGGCACGGCGCGACAGGACCACGTTGTTGCGGTTCTTGTCGAGCTCGATGATCTTCGCCTCGATCTGCTGACCGATGTAGGGGCCGAGGTCGCGCACACGGCGCATCTCGACGAGCGAAGCGGGAAGGAAGCCACGCAGACCGATGTCCACGATCAGACCACCCTTGACGACCTCGATCACGGAACCGGTGACAATACCGTCCTCGTCCTTGATCTTCTCGATCGAGCCCCAGGCGCGCTCGTACTGCGCACGCTTCTTGGACAGGATCAGACGGCCTTCCTTGTCCTCCTTCTGGAGAACGAGGGCCTCGACGGTGTCACCCACGGTGACAACTTCGTCGGGGTCGGCGTCGTGGCGGATCGACAGCTCGCGAACGGGGATGACGCCCTCGGTCTTGTAGCCGATGTCGAGCAGGACCTCGTCACGGTCAACCTTGACGATGGTGCCCTCGACGAGGTCACCGTCGTCGAAGTTCTTGATAGTCGCGTCAATGGCGGCGAGGAAGTCCTCACTCGAGCCGATGTCGTTGACGGCGATGGGGGTGGACTCGGGGGTGGATACGGACATTAAGGAGTAGCTCCGATGGATGGTGGATGAAGGAATGGAAATGTACTTGCGGAACCGCGCGCGGGCGCACGAGACCGACGTTCATCCTACCGGGCGAACGCCCAGCACACAAAGGCAGTGGTGCGGACTGTTACTCAGTCGAGATCTTCGCGGATGCTCTGGATGATATCCGTCGTCGACACCTCGGCCGTGCGTGGCAGGTACACCACCTCGCACAGCTCCTTGTAGTGGTCGAACTTTCCGGCCCAGTCATCGCCCATGACGAGCACGTCAGCCTGGTGCTCCTTGATGTACTCGCCCTTGAGTTCGAGCGACTCCTCCACGAACACCTCGTCGACACAGGCCAGCGACTTCACAATCGCCATGCGGTGTTCTTCCCGGTAAACGGGGTTGCGGCCCTTCTTGGAGTAGTTGAGCGCATCGGAGGACACCCCCACCGTCAGGTGGTCGCCGAGCGACGCCGCGCGCATGAGCACGTTGACGTGGCCGATGTGGAACAGGTCGAAGGTACCGAAGGTCAGCACGCGAGTCATGGCCCCAAGGATAGGCGTACGCGTTCACCTCTCCGTCATCTCCCCTGCGCCAGACCTATACTCGCGACGTGCGTACCGGCCCCTTCACCAGCGCGATCCGTCGCCTGAGTTCCTCGGCAACCCGCGTGGGCCGGGCCGTCCAGGACCGCACGCTCGGCCGCTGGTACTACGCCCGACTTCCCCTCGATCCCTCCTTGGTGGCCTATACGAGCGGCTGGCATCGCGCGCCCCGCGGCAATCCGCTCGCAGTTTTCGAGGCGCAGCAGCGGCTTGCCCCCGAGTTCCGTGCGGTGTGGATCGTGCGCGCCGAGGACGAACATCTGGTTCCCGCTGGCGTGACCCATGTACGGCCTCGAACGCTCGCGGCCCTGAAGGTCGAAGCCACCGCCCGCGCCATCATCGACGACTCGAGTCCGTACTGGAGCGTCCGCGCACCCCGCGGTCAGGTCTACGTCCAGACCCATCACGGCACCGCGCTCAAGTACATGGGGGCCGACCGCACCTATTCCGGGGATTGCCCCGCGAACGAGACCATCACGACCATGCACCGGCGCTGCCAGCGCTGGACCTACAGCCTCTCGACCAGCGAGTATCTGACCGAGGTGTGGCAGCGCGCGTACGCCTGCGACGCGACCATGCTCGCCACCGGTTTTCCTCGCAACGACCGACTGCTGAGCGCCACCGACAACGACCGCGCGCAAGCACGCGCACGGCTTGGGCTCGGCGAGGACGACGTCGCCGTTCTCTATATGCCCACGTGGCGTGATCGCGCCGGCGTCCGCGAACAGGGCCTCGACGTCGAGGCCGTCGCTGCGGCGCTTCCCGCACACCTGAAGCTCTTGGTGCGCGACCACTACTACCACGACCACACGCGCCGCGACCTGGCCTCGGACAAGGTCACCGACGTGTCCGAGGGCTGGCAAGTCGAGGACCTCTATCTCGCGTCCGATGCGCTGGTGACCGACTACTCATCGGCGATGTTCGACTACTGCCTGCTGGACCGGCCCATCGTGCTGCTGTGCGACGACTGGGACGACTACCGACAGTCGCGGGGAGCGTACTTTGACATCACCGCGGACGCCCCCGGCCAGGTCGTCATGACGGCCGATGCGCTGGTCGAGTCGCTCGATTCCGGCACCTTTGCGGCTCGCCAGTACGCTCAGCGACGCGCATCGTTCCGCGAGCGGTTCGCCACCTACGAAGGCGGGACCGCCGCCGAAGCCATCGTGCGGATCGCGTTGCTTGGCGAGAGTCCTGGCCCCTGGATCGCTCCCCCACCCACCGCGACTCATCCCGCAGGTTGGACCACGCACCCTCCCGTGCGGCCGGACTCGACCGACCACTAGGGTGGCGCGCTCGGCCGAGCTTCCGCCAAGGAAACGACAACGCCGCCCGGCCACCTCGCGGCGGCACGGACGGCGTCAGTCGATCAATATTTACAGTCCCCAGGCCGTCTGCAGCAGCTCATTGGGCACGTACTTGGTCTTGCCTGCCATGACGTCAAAGTCGAGCATCTCGATGTGCTCGCCACGCAGCGCTGAGTAGGTGCCGAAGTTGCCCTCAGCCGCAGCGTCGATAGCCGCCACACCAAACCGCGTGGCCAGCAGGCGGTCGGCCGCCGTGGGCACGCCACCGCGCTGGACGTAGCCCAGGGTCGTCAGGCGGCTCGGGAAGCCCGTGATGCGCTCGATCGCGCGCGTGACCTGCATGCCCACCTGACCTGCGATGGGGTTGCCCTTTTCGTCGAGGGTCTCGGAGGCGTCCCAGGCGCTGCCTTCGGCCGGCACGGCACCCTCGGCCACCGCGACGATCGAGAAGTTCTTGTAGCGGTGGCGGTGACGGATCTTGCGGCCGATCTGCTCGATGTCGAACGGCGACTCGGGGGCGAGCACGATGTCCGCACCACCGGCGATACCTGCCGTGACGGCAATCCAACCGCAGTGCCGGCCCATGAGCTCGACCACCATGACGCGGTTGTGCGACTCAGCGGTCGAATGCAAGCGGTCAATCGCCTCCGTGGCGATCGTGACGGCGGTGTCGAAGCCGATCGAGGCGTCGGTGCCCACCACGTCGTTGTCGATCGTCTTGGGGATGCCGATCACGGGGACGCCGGACTTGTTGACCTTGGAGGCCGCACGCAGAGTGCCGTCGCCTCCAATGCAGATCAGAGCGTCGAGCTTCTCGTCAGCAACGGTCTGCTGAACGGCCTCGATGCCGCCGTCGACCTTGTGAGGGTGGCAGCGTGCCGTGCCCAGCATGGTGCCGCCGTGAACGAGGATGCCGCTCACGTCGTCCCGCGTCAGCGGCACGGCGTCACCGTCGATGACCCCCTGCCAACCGTTGCGGAAGCCCACGATGGACATTCCGTGTTCGGCAGTGCCGCGCTTAACGACGGCTCGGATAGCAGCATTCAGGCCGGGGCAGTCTCCGCCTCCGGTGAGGATTCCTACGCGCATGGCTCCAACTCTAGTGTCCGGCCGATCGCCAGTCCTTGCCCCGGCCGACATTCACGTCAAGGGGCACGGACAGGTCACCGGCAGCGTGCATCTCTTCGACGAGAATGGCTTCGACCGCATCTGCCTCGCCTGACGCGACTTCGACCACGAGTTCATCATGCACCTGAAGGAGCTGTCGCGACGCGAGACGTTGGTCCCTCAGCGCCTTGTCGACGCCGAGCATTGCCTTCTTGATGAGGTCCGCAGCGCTTCCCTGAATGGGGGCATTGAGCGCCACGCGCTCAGCGATGTCCCGGCGCTGGCGGTTGGTCGAGTTGAGATCAGGGATATAGCGCCTGCGGCCAAGGATCGTCTCGGTGTAGCCCACCTCTCGGGCCCTGTCCACCACAGTCTTGAGGTAGTCGCGCACACCGCCAAAACGATGGAAGTAGTCGTCCATGAGGGCCTGGGCTTCTCCCACCGGCACCGATAGCTGACGCGCGAGGCCGTAGGGAGACAACCCGTACGCAAGGCCGTAGCTCATGGCCTTGACCTTGGAGCGCATCTCAGCGCTGACGTCTTGCGGCTCGACTCCGAACACCCGCGCGCCCACAAAGCGGTGCAGGTCCTCCCCCGCCTTGAACGCCTCAATCAGCCCCTCGTCACCGGACAGGTGAGCCATGATGCGCATCTCAACTTGGCTGTAGTCCGCGGTCAGCAGCGTCTCGTACCCCTCGCCGACGACGAAGGCTTCGCGAATGCGGTGGCCTTCCTCGGTACGGATCGGGATGTTCTGCAGGTTGGGGTCCTTGGAGCTGAGCCGTCCGGTCGACGCCACCACTTGGGAGAACGTCGTGTGAATGCGCCCGTCATCGCGGATGGCCTGATTCAGCGTGTCGATGATCTGACCGAGCTTGGCCGCGTCCCTGTGCGCAAGCAGCGCCTCAAGGAACGGGTGAGGGCTCTTTGCCTGGAGCTCAACGAGCGATGCGGCGTCGGTCGTGTACCCCGTCTTGATCTTCTTGGTCTTGGGCATCCCCAGGCGGACGAACAGCACCTCTTGCAACTGCTTGGGCGAGCCGAGGTTCACCTCGTCGCCCCCGATCGCCTCGTAGGCCGCTGCGGCGGCCTGATCCGCCCGTGCCCGCGCCGCATCGGCAAGCGACCCCAGGTGCGTGCGATCGATCGCGACGCCCGCGTGCTCCATGCCGGCCAGGGCTCCGATCAACGGGATCTCAATCTCCCGGTACAGGTCGCCCATGCCGCGCTCGTCGACCTCTGTCGTGAGGGTGGTGGCCAGGAGAGCGACCTGCGCGGCTGTCGTGCCAGCGCTGAGCGCAACGCCACCGCCAAGGCCGAGGTCCAACTCGCCGCCACCTGTTTCAGCGCCCGCCGGCACACCGAGGAAGCGCTGAAGCACGGAGTCGAGGTCGAAGCCCCGCTGGTCGGCGTTGACGAGGAACGCGGCAATTTGGGTGTCGCCGACCACTCCTGCGAGGTTGATCCCCCGCGCTTGGAGCGAATGCCAGGCGTCCTTGGCACCATGCAGAGTCTTCTCCACCGTGGCGTCCTCGAGCCAGCCCTTGAGCGCAGACTCCTGCGCGGCGCTCAGGCCTGCGAGATCGATGCCCCACACCCCCGCGTCAGTGGCAACACCCAGGCCCCACGCGTCCGCATCGGCACCGATCTTGCCGTCGACGTGAAGGACCACCGGCCCTGTCAGTCCGGTCACGGCCTCGACGGCGCCCTCGGTGACCACCTCAATGGCCCCGTCGGCGGGCGGCGCTTGATCCTGGCCCTGCGCTCCCCCGCCCGCCACGAACGGCAGCAGCCGGTCGCGAAGGGTGCGGAACTGCAACGCATCGCACACCTCGTGGATCGCCGCGGCATCGCCGCCCCGGAACTCGAGCTCGTCGACCGTCAGCGGCACCTCGAGGTCGGTGAGCAAGTGATTGAGTTCACGGTTCAGGCGCACCTGGTCGAGGTGATCCCGCAGGCTTTGTCCTGCCTTGCCGGGAACGTCCTCGGCGCTGTCGAGAATCTGGGGCAAGCCACCGTAGATCCCGATCCACTTCGCGGCTGTCTTGGGCCCGACCCCTGGCACTCCGGGAAGGTTGTCCGAGGTCTCGCCAACGAGCGCCGCGAGGTCCGGGTACTGCTCGGGCCGCACTCCGTACTTCTCCTGCACCGCCTCGGGAGTGAAATGGACCAGGTCGGAGACCCCCTTGCGGGGGTACAGCAAGGTCACGTCCCCGTTGACCAGCTGAATGGTGTCGCGGTCGCCGGACACGACGAGCACACGCATGCCTGCGGCGCGCCCCAGCGTGGAGTACGTCGCCAGCAGGTCGTCGGCCTCGTAGCGCGGCTTGTCCACGGCCGCGACGCCCAGCGCCGTGAGCACCTCCCGGATCAGCGGGACTTGCGGCTCGAACTCGGGCGGCGTCTCGTCGCGGGTGCCCTTGTAGCTGGGCAGTTGCTCGGTGCGAAACGTTCCTCCGGGCAGGTCGAAAGCAACTGCCACGTGGGTGGGCTGATGGTCGCGCATCAGGGTCGCGAGCATGCTCGTGAATCCGTACACCGCGTTGGTCGACACGCCGGTGGAGGTCGCGAAATTCTCGACTGGTAAACCGAAGAAGGCCCTAAAGGCCATGGACAATCCGTCGATCAGCAGCAGTGTTGGCCTGTCTTGTGCACTCACTGTGCCAACCTATCCCCTATGGCCGACAACAACGATGTGTCGCTCGCCGCTTCCACGGCGGGCACCCTGCTGGAACGCATGGGTATCACCCTGGAGTCAGTGACCGCCGAGCGGGCCGAGGGGACGATGCCCGTCGCGGGTAACACCCAGCCGTATGGACTGCTCCACGGCGGCGCCTCTGCGGTGCTCGCGGAGACGCTCGGCTCGTATGCCGCCGTCGCCCGCGCCGCGCCAGACGGCATCGCGGTCGGCGTGGAGTTGAACATCACGCATCACCGCTCAGTACGCGAGGGCGCCGTCCGTGGAGTGGCCACGGCGCTGCACCTGGGACGGTCTATCGCGACCTACAGCATCACCATTTCCGACGATCAGGACCAACTGGTCGCTACTGCTCGATTGACGTGCATGTTGAAAACATCCCGGTAACACACGGGGTCTACAGTGACGCCCAAACGGAGGGGACAACGGTGATCACGAAACCCGATAAGCGCCTGATCAGGGGCGCCGCGCTGCTGCTGATCTGCGCCGCAGCGTTCATTGTCGCGACATTCGTCCTGGGCGATGCCCCCGCAGCGGCGGAGGTCACTACCCCCGCCGTGCCCGCGGGTACGCCCACGTCGGTGCTCGTGATTCAGAACACCATCAACGGGCTCGCGTTCGGGGTGCTCCTCGCGCTCGCCGCGGTAGGGCTGTCGCTGATCTACGGAACAACAGGGCTGAGCAACTTCGCCCACGGTGAGCAGGTCACATTCGGTGGCCTGCTCACTTTTTTCTTGAGCACCACCCAGGAGGTGAGTATCCCTCTGGTGCCCGGCACCTTCACCATCGGCTGGCCGCTGCCCATCGCGGCAGTGGTGGCGATCATCATCGCCGGCGGTACAGGATGGCTCCAAGATCGGTTCTTGTGGAACCCTCTTCGCCGACGCCGCGTCGCCGTGATCCAGCAGATGATCGTCAGCATCGGCCTCTCACTCGCACTGCTGAACCTGTGGCAGTGGTGGATGGGCGCGAGCCGTCACCGCCTGACCACCAGCACGGGCGGGCGCATCACCTTTGGTGACTTCTACATCGGAACCCAGACACTGATGTCCGTGGTCATCGCTGCCATCGCGCTGCTGGGTGTGGCGCTGTTCTTGCTCTACACCCGCCGCGGTCGCGCCACCCGTGCCATCGCCGACAACCCGGCCCTCGCCGCGGCCTCGGGCATCCGCGTGGACGGCATCATCCGGCTCGTGTGGGTCATGGCCTGCGCCCTCGCGGCGCTCGGCGGCATCCTGCTCGCGCTGTTCGACCAGGGCGTCGGATTCGACTCCGGCGCGCGCATTCTGCTGCTGATGTTCGCCGCCGTCACCCTGGGCGGCCTTGGCCAGGCCTTTGGCGCGCTCGTGGGTGCCTTGGTGGTGGGGGTGGTCGCAGAGGTCTCGACCGTCGTGATCGCACCCGACATGCGCTACGCCTCTGCCCTCGCCATCCTCATCATCGTGTTGCTTGTCAGACCTCAAGGAATCTTGGGACAGAAGGAGCGGGTGGGCTGACATGGACATTCTCATCAACGCCCTCGACCAGATGTTCACCCCCGCGACGGCGGCCTTCGCCATCGCAGCGATCGGGCTGAACTTCCACTTTGGACTCACGGGCCTGCTCAACATGGGCCAGGCGGGCTTCATGCTCCTGGGCATGTACGGCTACGCCATCTCCGTCCGCGAGGGCCTTCCCATGTGGGCCGCACTTCTCGTGGCGATGGGCGCCGCCATCGTCTTTGGCTTGCTGCTGGGATGGCCCACCCTCAAACTGCGCGGCGACTATCTGGCGATCGTCACGATCGCCGCCGCGGAGATCGTGCGCTACGCCGGTCGCTCCAACACGCTGGTCAATGTCACGGGAGGCTCGCTCGGCATCAAAGGCCGGGACTACAAGGATCCGTTCGAGGCGCTGTCTCCCTTCCCCGACGAACGCTTGACGGTTGGTCCATTCACGTACCACGGGACGTCATCTGACTCCTGGTGGTTGCGAGTCGTGGCGTGGGGCCTCGTGTTCCTCCTGCTCGCGATCTTCTGGCGGCTGTCGAATTCTCCGTGGGGTCGGGTGCTCAAGGGCATCCGCGAAGACGAGGACGCCGTCCGCTCGCTCGGCAAGAACGTGTACTGGTACAAGATGCAGGCGCTCATCATTGGTGGCGTCATTGGTGCGCTAGGCGGCGTGATCTGGGCCCATGGCAGTGCTGTGGTCGCGGACTCGATGGGACGCCCCACGACCTTCTGGATCTGGACCATCCTGCTGCTCGGCGGGGCCGCCACCGTGCTGGGGCCCGTCGTCGGATCCATCGTCTTCTGGTCCGCGCTGTCGCTCGTGAGGGCCCTCGCCAAGGCCTTCATCCCGGAGAGCATCATGCCTGCCACGGTGATCGAGCCGTTCGGGCTCACGCTCGTGGGCGTCGGCCTGATCCTGCTCGTGGTGTTCAGACCGCAAGGCATCCTCGGCAACAAGAAGGAGCTGGCGTTCCATGCTTGATCCCACTGCATTCGTCGACGTCGCACACGAGTCCGGCGTGGCCAAGCGCGACCCCATTTTGGTCGCCAACGGCGTGGTGCGCCGCTTTGGCGGCCTCACCGCGGTCGACGTGAACCACTTCGAGGTCCAGCGCCACACCATCACCGCGCTCATTGGCCCCAACGGTGCAGGCAAGTCCACCTTCTTCAACCTGCTCACGAGTTTCGACCAGGCGCAAGAGGGCTCCGGCACCTTCAACGGCAAGCCGCTGCGCAAAGTGCAGCCTCACAAGGTCGCGCGCATGGGCATGGTACGTACCTTCCAGCTCACCAAGGCGCTCCAAGGCATGACCGTCATGGAGAACATGCGCCTTGGCGCACAACAGCAGCCGGGCGAGAGCCTGCTGACGGCCTTTGTGCCTCCCCTGTGGACCAAGCGGGAAAAGGAGATCACCGAGCAGGCACACGAATTGCTGGACCGCTTCAAGCTCTATGACAAGCGCGATGAGTCGGCCGGGGTCCTGTCAGGCGGCCAGCGCAAGTTGCTCGAGATGGCACGGGCCCTGATGTCCAAGCCCGAGATGGTCATGCTCGACGAGCCTATGGCGGGCGTGAACCCGGCACTCACCGAGTCGCTGCTCGATCACATCATCGAGCTCAAGAACGAAGGCATGACAGTCCTGTTCGTGGAACACGACATGCACATGGTCCGGCGCATCTCCGACTGGGTGGCCGTGATGGCGCAGGGCAAGCTCATCGCCGAGGGCCCTTCTGACGTTGTCATGCAGAACCCCGCAGTCCAAGACGCCTATCTTGGCGAGCACCATGACACTGATCTCTCGGAGGAGCGCTGATGGCACCGACTGACGGCCCCCTGATCGTCGCCAAGGACGTGTTCGCTGGGTACATCCCTGGAGTGAGCATCCTCAACGGTTGCTCGCTCGAGGTCGCCAAGGGCGAGCTGATTGGCATTATTGGCCCCAACGGTGCCGGCAAGTCGACGCTGCTGAAGGCGCTGTTTGGGCTGGTGCCCGTCACGTCGGGGGCCTTCACCCTCGACGGCGACGACATCACGGGCCTGCGCGCCGACCAGTTGGTGAAGCGCGGCATCGGCTTCGTGCCGCAGACCAACAATGTGTTCCCGTCGCTGACCATCGAGGAGAACCTTGAGATGGGCGCCTACCAGCGTCCCAAGTCGTTCAAGGAGCGCCTCGAGGTCATCGGCGACCTGTTCCCCGTGCTCATCGAGCGCAAGAGCCAACGCGCTGGCTCGCTATCGGGCGGCGAACGTCAGATGGTCGCGATGGCCCGCGCGCTGATGATGGATCCCAAGGTGCTGCTGCTCGACGAGCCCAGCGCCGGCCTGTCCCCCGCTCGCCAAGACGAGACCTTCGTGCGCACGCGCGCCATCAACGCGACCGGCGTGACAGTGATCATGGTCGAGCAGAACGCCCGTCGCTGCCTGCAAATCTGCGACCGGGGCTATGTCCTCGATCAGGGCACTGCGGCCTACACCGCGACTGGGCAGCAACTCCTCAAGGACCCCAAGGTGATCGAGCTCTACCTCGGCACCCTGGGGGCCTGACAGCCCCACACGACAACGGGCCGATGCGCGGGAAGCCCCTCGCGCATCGGCCCTCTCGCTTGCCTGTCCCTGACACACGAGAAATGGCCCCCTCGCCCTGATGGGCGAGGGGGCCAGTCGTTCTCAGTCGCTCAGAGCCTCAGCTCACTCAGCGGCTGCCTCCCAGAACACCTCGTCCACGCGCTGCGGGACATTGTTCTCGTCGTACTGCCACACACCGATGATGGCGGTCGTGGGGTCGTTGTCCTCGTTAAATGGGCCAGACGCGGACAGGCTGTTGTAGTCGATCTCCTCGCCGGCCTCGATGAGTTCGGAGCACTCGACCCAACCGGTGCACTCAGTGCCACCGTTCGTGCCCGAGACGGCCGCCATGTTGTCCTTGATGACGTCGGGGTCGGACGAGCCGCCCTTGAGCGCCGCCAGCGCGACCAACATGACCGCGTCATAGGACTCGTTGGCGTACGACACGTCGGTGAGGACGTCGCCGTGTGCCTCGTCCAGGCGGGCCTTGAACTCTTCCGTCGGGGCGGAACCAGGGATGGTGCCCTTGCCTCCCTCGAGGGTGCCGGGCTCGAACGCCTCGGACCAGTCGGAGGTGTTGCCGTCGGACATGTACACCTTGGTCATGTCATAGCCGGCGGCGTCGATCTGAGGAACAATCTGAGCCGTCACATCGAACGCGATCATCAAGATGGCATCCGGGTTCGTGGCGAGCGCCCCCTCGACGTTGGCAGCAAAGTTGCCACCTGCCGGGTCGACCTCCTCGCCGGAGTTGCCGTACGTGATGGTGCCGCCCGCTGCCTCAACGGTCTCCTTCACGACGTCACGGAACGAAACGCCGTAGTCGTCGCCCTGCACGAGGATTGCGATGTTCTGCGCGCCCTCGGACATCATCAGGTCGGCCACGGCGGCACCCTGAGCGGTGTCCGGCGGCGCGGTGCGGAAGTAGTACTCGGAGTAGCCACTGAGCGAAGTCGACGTGTTCGCAGGCGACACCATGACGATGCCAGCGGCGTCAACGTCGTCGATCACGAGCGACGTCGAGGCGGACGAAGCCGCCCCGATGATCGCCGAGACCTCAGCGTTGATGAGCTCCTGGATGGACTGGTCACCGATCGACGGGTTGTTGGCATCGTGCGAGTCGGTCGACAGCAGTTCGACATCGGCGCCAAAGATGCCGCCCGCCTCATTGATCTCGTCGATGGCCACCTGGACGCCTGCGATCTCAGGAGGACCAAGGAAGGCCAGCGTTCCGGTGATGGGCAGGAAGGTGCCGATCTTGAGCGGGTCACCCGACGCTGCATTGCCGGGGTCATCGCTCGTCGCGGGGTCACTGGGATCGCTAGAACACGCTGCGAGGGTAAGGGCCGCAACTGCGGCGAGTCCGACGCCGCGGCCGATGGAATTCCACCTTGCCATGTTGATTCCTCCACACCGGCGAAACCTCCGCCAGTCCATAGACCCCAGGGACTCTCCCCGGTCGCCTTGTGGTCACGCTAGCGAAACGACGTTTCCGATGTGGGTCCCGATCATCACAATTTCGTGACCTCTCGGGGATCAAAGGGCACAAAACGCCCTGGTGTAGTGGTGTCGCGCACGAATCCGGCGCGACCTCGGGACTACTTCTTGGCCCCGCCCATTTGGTCGATGACGGCCTCTGCCACCTCGCGCATGGTCAGTCGACGGTCCATCGAGGTCTTCTGGATCCACCGGAAGGCCTCGGGCTCGTTCAGCCGCATGTTCTCCATCAGCAGACCCTTGGCGCGCTCCACCTTCTTGCGGGTGTCCATGCGCTCAGTGATGTCGGCAATCTCAGACTCGAGCGCGCGGATCTCCGCAAAGCGCGACGCAGCGATCTCGACCGCGGGCAGCAGGTCTGCGGGGGTGAAGGGCTTGACGACGTAGGCCATGGCGCCTGCGTCGCGCGCACGCTCCACGAGTTCCGTCTGGCTGAAGGCCGTCAGCAGGACCACGGGGGCGACGCGCTCGGCGGCGATCTTCTCTGCTGCCGTGATGCCGTCCATGACGGGCATCTTGATGTCCATGACGACAACATCGGGCTTGTGCTCGAGCGCGAGGGCAACGCCCTCCTCGCCGTTGGCTCCTTCACCGACGACGTCGTAGCCGGCCTCAGTCAAGGTCTCCACGATGTCCATACGGATGAGAGCCTCATCCTCGGCGACCACCGCGCGGCGCTTCTTGGCGGCGGTGGGCTCAGCGGCGGTGTCGTTCACGTCAGTCACCCCCCTACCCTACTGTCCGCAAGGCCCTGGTTCTCAACTTCTGCGCCGCGTTTTCTCGTCACCGGCGCATCGTGTCGCCCGGCCCGTCCGCGAACCGCTAACCTTGACTCGCCGCCCCGATAGCCCAACGGCAGAGGCAAACGGCTCAAACCCGTTCCAGTGTGGGTTCGAATCCCACTCGGGGCACGCATGCGCGCTACTGCGCGTGGCTACCGCGCGCACAGTCATGACGAACGGAGCCACCACATGCCTACGACAGCCCGGCACATCGCCCTCGTGGCGCACGACAACAAGAAGCCTGAACTGCTCGAATGGGCGCTGTTCAACAAGGGCTCGTTGTCCGCCCACCACCTCTACGCCACAGGCACCACCGGTGGTCTGCTTGAGCGCGAGCTCGGACTTCCCGTACGCCGCTTCCTGTCGGGCCCCGTAGGAGGCGATCAGCAGATCGGTGCGCGCATTGCTGAAGGCGGCATCGACATGCTCGTGTTCTTCTGGGATCCGCTTGAGCCCCAGCCCCACGACCCCGACGTCAAGGCGCTGCTGCGGCTGGGAACGGTCTGGAACATCCCCATGGCCTCCAATGTCGCCACGGCAGACTTCCTGATCTCCTCTCCCCTGTTCCACGAGGACTACAAGCGCGCCGTCCCCGGCCACGCGCCGCGCGACCCCGCACAGTTCGCGCCTCGACGCGACCACTAGCCCCCCCCCTTTTTTCGTGCGTCAAATGGATCCATTTGGCTCGTGAAGGGACGAGACTTGTGCGTCAAATGGATCCATTTGGCTCGTGAAGGGACGATGCGGGTCTCACGCGAGACACAAAGAGCGGCCCGTCCTCTTGCGAGGACGGGCCGCTCTTCTTTGGCTTAACGCGACTTAGTCGCGGGTCTGGCCCACCTTGTGCACGAAGATCGAGTTGGTGGTGCCGGGAATGCCCACAGGGGTACCCGAAACGACCACGACGTAGTCGCCGTCGACAACCCGTCCCTCGTCCTTGAGTGCCTTGTCCACCATGTCGACCATGTCGTCGGCGGTCTCCACGCGGTCCACCACGCGGGCCTCGACGCCCCAGCTCAGCGCAAGGCGCTTCTGGGTCTTGGGGTCCGGGGTGAAGGCCAGCATCGGCACGCTCGGACGCAGACGCGCCATGCGCAGCGCCGAGTCACCCGACTGGGTGAAGGTCACGATGTACTTGATGTCGAGCACGTTGGCGATCTCGGCCGCAGCGTGCGTGACAGCGCCACCGCGCGTCTTGGGCGTGGTGAGGAACGGGGCGATACGGGTAAAGCCCTTCTCCTCCGTGTTGCGCACAATGCGCGCCATGGTCTCGACCGTGACGATCGGGAAGTCGCCCACCGAGGTCTCGCCAGAGAGCATGACAGCGTCGGTGCCATCGAGGATGGCGTTGGCGCAGTCGGACGTCTCTGCACGGGTCGGCACGGGCGAGTGAGTCATGGACTCGAGCACCTGGGTCGCGACGATGACGGGCTTGGCGTTCGCACGGCACAGTTCAATCGCGCGCTTCTGGACCAGCGGCACCTCTTCGAGGGGCAGCTCGACACCGAGGTCACCGCGGGCAACCATGATGCCGTCGAAGGCGTCCACGATCTCTTCGAGGTTCTCGACGGCCTGCGGCTTCTCGACCTTGGCGACGACGGGGAGGGTCACGCCCTCCTCGGCCATGATGCGGGCGACGTCCTCGTAGTCCGCGGCGGAACGCACGAACGACAGGGCGATGAAGTCGGCGCCGAGGCGCAGGGCCCAGCGCAGGTCCTCCTCGTCCTTGTCGGACAGCGCGGGCACCGAGACGGCGACGCCGGGCAGGTTGATGCCCTTGTTGTTCGACACGGGGCCGGGCACGACGACGGTGGTAACCACGTCGGTGTCGGTGACCTCGGTCACGGACAGGCGCACCTTGCCGTCGTCGATCAGCAGGGTGTCACCCACCGAGCAGTCGCCGGGCAGGCCCTTGAAGGTAGTGCCGCAGATGTCCTTGGTACCGATCACGTCACGCGTGGTGATGGTGAAGACATCCCCGACAGCGAGGTCGTGGGGGCCATTCTCGAACTTCTCAAGGCGGATCTTGGGTCCCTGCAGGTCGACGAGGACGGCGACGTTGCGTCCCGCCTCCTCAGCGGCCTGACGGATGTTCCGGTACACCTGCTCGTGCTCTTCGGCGCTGCCGTGCGAGCGGTTGATGCGGGCCACGTCCATCCCGGCGCCCACCAGCTGGCGCATGTTCTCGATGGGGGCCGTGGCGGGGCCAATAGTGCAGACGATCTTCGCGTTTCGCATGTTCTCCAACTTAGTGTGTCTTGCGGGGTTGCGCCTGGGTATCTAGGCCCGGATGGCCTGGGTGTGTGCTGATACTGGTGCAGGCAGCTCGGTTTGTCCGAGCAAGTACTGGTCGATGGCAGCGGCGGCCGCACGCCCTTCGGCGATGGCCCACACGACGAGGGATGCGCCACGGCCTGCGTCGCCTGCCACGAACACGCCATCCACGTTAGTCGCATAGTCGCCGCCGCGCTGAATCTGGCCCCGGTCGGTCACCGCTACGCCACCCTGGTGGGACAAATCGGTGGTGTCCGGGCCGGTGAAGCCCATCGCGATCAGCACCAGATCTGCGGGGATCTCACGCTCCGTGCCCGCGGTCGGGGTGCGGGATCCATCGGCGTTGTATTGAGTGGTCGCGACCTTGAGCGAGCGCACATGACCGCTGTCATCGCCGACGAACTCGACGGTCGACGCAAGGTAGTCCCGCGTACCGCCCTCTTCGTGGGATGACGAGACCTCGAACACGCGCGGGTCCGTAGGCCACGGCTGCGAGTCGGGACGCGACACCGGCGGCTGCTTGCCGATCGCGAGGGTCGTGACAGACGCTGCACCCTGACGCAAGGCGGTGCCGATGCAGTCCGAGCCGGTGTCGCCGCCACCGATCACGATGACGTGCTTGCCGGCCGCGTCGATCTGGTCCGCAACCTCGTCGCCCGCGGCGGCCTGGTTGCCCTGGTGCAGGTACGGCATCGCGTAGTGAATGCCGTCGAGGTCGCGGCCGGGGATGGGCAAGTCACGAGGAAGCGGGGCACCCGTCGCGACCAGCACCGCGTCGTATCGTGCACGCAACTGGTCCCACGTGAGGTCCTTGCCCACCTCAAAGCCGGTGTGGAAGCGAGTACCTTCGGCTTCCATCTGGACGATCCGGCGGTCGATGTGGATCTTCTCGAGCTTGAAGTCCGGGACGCCGTAGCGCAACAAGCCCCCCAGTCGATCGTCGCGCTCGTACACGCGCACCGTGTGTCCCGCCCGCGTCAGTTGCTGGGCTGCGGCGAGACCGGCAGGCCCCGAGCCAACCACCGCGACGGTGCGACCCGTCTGACGCTGAGGAATCTGCGGCACCACGTCGCCGCGTTCGAAGGCCTGGTCGATGATCTCCAGTTCGATGGACTTAATGGTCACGGCGGGCTGGTTGATACCGAGCACACACGACGTCTCGCACGGCGCGGGGCAGATGCGCCCCGTGAACTCGGGGAAGTTGTTCGTGGTGTGGAGCCGGTCAATCGCATCGGACCACTGGCCCTCGCGGGTGAGGTCGTTCCACTCGGGAATCAAGTTGCCCAGCGGGCAACCCTGGTGACAGAACGGGATACCGCAATCCATGCATCGGCTCGCCTGGCGACGGAGGGTGGCTTCATCGCGCGTGAGTTCGTCACGCACGTCCTTCCAGTCGAGCAGGCGCACCGGCACGGGCCGATACGAAGGAGTCTCGCGCTCCCGGTGCTTGAGGAATCCGCGCGGATCAGCCACGGGTCACCTCCAAGAAGTCAGCCCACGCGCCAGGAGCGCGGAGGTCTCCACCACTCGCTTCAAGCTCAGCGAGGGCGTCACGGACACGGGCGTACTGGGCGGGCAGCACGCGCGTGAAGCGCGTGCGGGACTCGTCCCAGTGGGTGAGGAGTTCCTTGCCGCGTGGAGACTCGGTGTGCTCGACGTGACGCTCCAGCAGCGAGCGCACGATCACCTCATCTTCCGCATCGAGCGGGCCGAGCGTCAGTTCGCCTGCGGCGAGTGCCTGGGCGTTGACGCGCTCGTGACGCAAGTCCAGCACATACGCCGTGCCGCCCGACATTCCGGCACCGAGGTTGCGTCCCGTGCGGCCGATGATCACCGCAGTTCCACCCGTCATGTACTCCAGGGCGTGGTCGCCCACGCCCGCCACGACGGCCGATGCGCCGGAGTTGCGCACGAAGAACCGCTCGCCCACCTGCCCTCGCAGGTAGATCTCGCCGCCGGTGGCGCCGTAACCGATCACGTTGCCGGCGATGACGTCCTTCGAGTCATCCATCATCGACTCGCGGTGCGGACGCACGATCACCTTGCCGCCCGACAGCCCCTTGCCAACGTAGTCGTTGGCGTCGCCCACGAGCCTCAGCGTGATGCCGCGTGGAACGAAGGCTCCGAACGACTGACCAGCCGAGCCGTTGAAGGTGATGTCGATGGTGTCGTCAGGAAGGCCCGTGCCTCGGTAGCGGCGGGTGACTTCGTAGCCGAGCATGGTGCCAACCGTGCGGTTGACGTTGCGCACCGGGACCTCGAAGGTCACGCGCTCGCCGCGCTCGAGCGCGGCCTCGCTACGGGCGATGAGTTCCTGGTCGAGCGCGTGCTCAAGCCCGTGCTCCTGCTCGATCGCGCTGGTGATCGCGCGTCCGGGCTCGGGGCGTGCGAGGACGGGAGACAAGTCAAGGCCCTTGGCCTTCCAATGGTCGATCGCCGAGCGCGCGTTCAGCACCTCAACATGACCGACCGCCTCGGCGATCGTGCGGAAACCAAGCGCGGCGAGGTGCTCACGCACCTGCTGGGCAATGAACTCGAAGAAGGTCACGACGAACTCGACCTTGCCGGAGAAGCGCGCACGCAGCTCAGGGTTCTGTGTGGCGACGCCCACGGGGCACGTGTCGAGATGACACACGCGCATCATGATGCAGCCCTCGACCACAAGCGGAGCCGTCGCGAAGCCAAACTCTTCCGCGCCCAGGAGGGCAGCGACCACGACATCGCGGCCCGTCTTGAGCTGGCCGTCGACCTGCACCACGATGCGGTCGCGCAGGTCGTTGAGCACGAGCGTCTGCTGGGTGTCCGCGAGTCCGATCTCCCACGGCGCGCCAGCGTGCTTAAGGGAGTTGAGGGGGCTTGCACCGGTGCCACCGTCGTGACCCGAGATCAGCACCACGTCCGACTTGCACTTGGCGACGCCCGCCGCGATGGTGCCGACGCCCACCTCTGACACCAACTTGGTGTGGATACGCGCGACGGGGTTCGCGTTCTTCAGGTCGTGGATCAACTGCTTGAGATCCTCG
Source organism: Demequina sp. (assembly GCF_047975725.1). GTDB lineage: Bacteria > Actinomycetota > Actinomycetes > Actinomycetales > Demequinaceae > Demequina. Next base: position 12,105 of record NZ_JBKEED010000019.1, on the reverse strand, counting down.
ATCGAGTAGATGTCGTGGTGCGGCGGCGGGGAGATCAGGCCCACGCCAGGCGTCGAGTGACGCGTCTCGGCCACCCACGGGTAGACCTTGTTGCCCGGCAGTTGGCCGCCCTCGCCTGGCTTGGCGCCCTGAGCGAGCTTGATCTGCAGGTCATCAGCGTTGACCAGGTACTCGCTCGTCACACCAAAGCGACCGGAGGCCACCTGCTTGATCGAGCTGCGACGTTCGGGGTCGTAGAGCCGATCAGGCGACTCGCCGCCTTCGCCGGTGTTCGAGCGCGCACCGAGCTGGTTCATCGCGATCGCGAGCGTCTCGTGAGCCTCGGCGGAAATCGAGCCGTACGACATGGCGCCCGTGTTGAAGCGCTTGACGATCTCACTGACCGACTCGACCTCGTCGATGTCGATCGGGTCGCGGTCGGAGGAGAACTCGAGCAGCCCGCGCAGCGTCATCAGACGCTTGGCCTGGTCATCGACGCGGTCCGTGTACTCGCGAAACACGTCGTACTGGCGGGTGCGAGTCGCGTGCTGGAGTTTGAAGACCGTCTGCGGGTCGAACAGGTGCTCCTCGCCATCACGGCGCCACTGGTACTCACCACCGGTGTTGAGCCGCTGGTGGAAGGGCAGGTCGCCCGAGGCGGGATATGCGTCAGCGTGGCGTCGCGCCACCTCCTCGGCAATCACCTCCAGGCCCACGCCGTCGATCTGGCTCGGGGTCCCCGTGAAGTGCTGGGCAACAAGGTCGCGAGACAAGCCCAACGCCTCAAATACCTGCGCCCCACGGTAGGAGGCGATGGTCGAGATACCCATCTTCGACATGATCTTCAGGACACCCTTACCGAGCGCCTTAATGAGGTTGTGCACGGCCTTGTCGCCGGAGATATCACCGAGGAACCCGCGCGTCGCGAGGTCCTCGACGGTCTCCATCGCGAGGTAGGGGTTGACGGCCGCACAGCCGTAGCCCACGAGCAGCGCCACGTGATGCACCTCGCGCACGTCGCCCGCCTCGACAATGAGCGAGGCCTTGGTGCGGGTGTGGTTGCGCACCAAGTGGTGGTGTACCGCCGCGGTCAGCAGCAGCGACGGAATCGGCGCGAGGTCCTGGTTCGAGTCGCGGTCGGACAGGACGATGAACGACACGCCCTCCGCGATCGCCTCGTCGACCTCCTCGAAGATCTGCTCGAGACGAGTCTGCAGACCCTCCTGACCGGCACGCACGGGGTAAAGGCCCCGGACCTTGCGCGACGAGAACACGCCCTTGAGGCGCGGGTCCGCGTCAATATGCAGAATCTTCGCGAGTTCGTCGTTGTTGATGACGGGGAACTCGAGCAGGATCTTGCGTGCGTGTTCGGGGGTGGCTTCCAGCAGGTTCGGCTCGGGACCAATCGCTCCGCCGATGGCCGTCACAATCTCTTCACGGATCGCGTCCAGCGGCGGGTTGGTCACCTGCGCGAACATCTGTGTGAAGTAGTCGAAAAGCAGGCGGGGGCGCCCAGACAACACCGCAATCGGAGTGTCGGAGCCCATGGCACCCAGCGGCTCAACGCCGTCGCGCGCCATCGGGGTGAGGAGCTTCTTCAGCTCCTCCTCGGTGTAGCCAAAGGCGCGCTGGCGGCGCTTGACCGAGGCACGGGAGTGCACCACATGCTCACGATCCGGCACATCGGCCAGGCGTACGGCGTTGTCACGCACCCACTCGGCGTACGGGTGCTCCGAGGCGAGCTGAGACTTAATCTCCTCGTCCTCAATGATCCTGCCTGCGGCCGTGTCGACCAGGAGCATGCGGCCCGGCTGCAAGCGGCCCTTCCGCACGACCTTGGCAGGGTCGATGTCGAGCAGGCCTGCCTCGGATCCGGCGATCACCATGCCGTCGTCGGTCAACCAGAAACGTCCCGGGCGAAGCCCGTTGCGGTCGAGCGTCGCACCAATGAGGGTGCCGTCGGTGAAGTGCAGTGCCGCCGGACCGTCCCACGCCTCCATGAGGGTCGAGTGGTACTCGTAGAACGCGCGTCGCGCCGGGTCCATGTCGTGGTTGTTCTGCCACGCCTCAGGCATCATCATCAGCACCGCGTGCGGCATGGAGCGGCCCGCGAGCACGAGCAACTCGAGCACCTCGTCGAACGACGCAGTGTCCGAGGCAGACGGGGTGCAGATCGGCATGAGGTCGGCCATGGTGCCGAGCAGGTCGGAGGACATGGTCCCCTGGCGTGCCGTGATCCAGTTGCGGTTGCCCTGCACGGTGTTGATCTCGCCGTTGTGCGCAATGCCGCGCAGGGGCTGCGCGAGCGGCCACGACGGGAAGGTGTTGGTGGAGAAGCGCGAGTGTACCAGCGCGAGCTCCGACTCAAACAGGTCGTCGTTGAGATCGGGAAAGACCTGCTCGAGTTGGTAGGTGGTCAGCATGCCCTTGTACGTCAGCGTGCGACTAGACAGTGACGCAAAAAAGGGTCCGCCCGCGCCCTCTGCGCGTTTGCGGACCCTGTAGACACGGCGGTCGAGGTCAAGGCCGGACAAGCCGTCCGCCGAGACGAACGCCTGCCGGAAGAGCGGCATCGCCGCCCGGGCAGACGGGCCCAGTGACGCCGGGTTCGCCGGAACGTCACGCCATCCCAAGATCCGCACGTGCTCCGAGCGCGCAGCGTCCTCGAACGCGCGCACCTGAGCCTCGTCCTCACCAGGGGTCAGGAACGCAATGCCGACGGCATACGAGCCCACCTGCGGAAGGTCGAAATCAACCACCGAGCGAAGGAAGCGGTCGGGAATCTGCGTAAGGATACCTGCGCCGTCGCCCGTCTCGGTCTCTGCGCCAACGGCGCCACGGTGCTCCAGGTTCTTCAGCGCGGTCAGGCCCGCATCGACGATATCCCTACCGGGCGTGCCGCGGAGCGTGGCAACGAATGCCACTCCACACGCGTCATGCTCATATGCGGGGTTGTAGAGCCCATTTCCGGGCTCGCTGACGCCGATCTGCGCGGCCATCACACCGTCCTTCGCTGGCGCTCGGAGCTCTCCGAGCACACCTGGTTGCGGGGCGCCGTCGCCCGGTTATCACACGGGTAGACAGACTACCGCGTGTTGCGCTGAGGACGTAATTGCCCTAGCGCTGCTGCTCCTGAGCGTCCGCGTCATTGTCCGCGGAACCGTCAACGGCCTGTTCCTGGTCCGCAACGGGCACGACGGGATCGCCGTCGGCCGATGCGCTGTCGAGCTGCTCAGCAGAGGTCGCCTGAGCATCGAGCGAGTCCTGCGGGGCATCCCCGTCGGACTCGGCGGCCGCCGCAGGGGCGGCAAGAAGGTGACGGGGCACGGGCTGAGCGATTGATCGCTGCCGCACTCCCATGAAGGTAAACATCGCAATCGCGAGAGCAAGGACGCCGATGGACACCCACACGTTGATGCGCAGGCCGCCGATGGTCACCGCAGTGTCGATGCGGACCATCTCAATCCACAGTCGCCCCGAGACGTAGACCATCACGTACAGCCAGAAGGTGCGGCCGCCGCGCAAGTCGTACTTACGGTCGAGCCACACGATCAACGCGGCGCCGACCAAGTTCCACACGGCCTCGTACAGGAACGTCGGGTGGAAGGTTGCGAAATGCTCGTAGCCTTCGGGTCGGAACGCCGGATCAATCTCGAGCGCCCATGCGACCTCGGTGGGTCCGCCAAAGAGCTCCTGGTTGAACCAATTGCCCAGCCGGCCGATCGCCTGGGCGACAAGGATGCCCGGCGCTGCCGCATCGGCAAAAGCGGTGAACGACGCGCCGTTACGGCGCGCTCCGATGTAGGCACCCACGGCACCCAGCGCGATCGCGCCCCAAATGCCCAGCCCGCCGCGCCAAATCGCGAACGCCGCCCACGGGTCCCCGTTCGGCCCAAAGTAGGGGCCGGGCGTCGAGATCACGTGATACAGACGCCCGCCGATGATTCCGAACGGAATGGCCCAAATGGCAATCTCGCCCACCACATCGGGGTCTCCCCCGCGCTCAACCCAGCGGCGCGTCGTCAGCCACAGGGCGAAGATGATGCCCGCGAGGATGAACAGCGCGTAGGCGTGGATCGTGAGCGGTCCCACGGAAAACGACTGCCACTCGGCGGGCGGGCTCGGGATAAACGTTCGCATCAGCGTGCCTCTCGCACTCCTGCAACGAGCTCACGCACGCGTACGCGCAGGGCCTCGATGCCCTCGTCGGGGGTCGCGGCTTCGGTCAGGCAACGTAGTAGAGCGGTGCCGACGATCACGCCGTCGGCGAAGCGGCCAATCTGCGCGGCCTGCTCGCGGGTCGAAACACCTACGCCGACGCACACGCGAGCGGCGCCTGCTTCGCGCGCCTCGCGGACCACGCGTTCGGCGGCCTCGCCGACCGTCGCGCGCTCGCCCGTGACACCCATGACCGGGGTCGCGTAGACAAAGCCAGTCGAAGCGCCCACCGTCAGGTGCATGCGCTCCTTGGTGGTCGACGGGGCGACCAGGAAGATCGTGTCGACGCCCGCGGCGCGCGCCGCGTCAATCCACTCGGGCCCCACGTCGGGCGTGAGGTCAGGCGTGATGACGCCCGCTCCCCCGGCGGCGGCGATCTCCGTGGCAAAGCGCTCAAGCCCAAACTGCAACATGGGGTTGTAGTAGGACATCACCACGGGCACAGCACCCGCATCGGCGATGGCATTGACGGCACGGAACGTGTCCGCGAGCCGCACCCCGCCTTCAAGCGCGCGTGCCACCGCCAGTTGGATCACCGGGCCATCGAGTACGGGATCCGAGTAGGGCGGGCCCACCTCGACGATGTCCATCCCCTCCTCGACCATGGCGACCATGGCGCGAATCGAGGTATTGACATCGGGGAATCCCACGGGCAGATAGCCGATGAGTGCCGCGCGCCCTTCTGCCTCGATCTGGTCGAGACGCTCGCTCAGCGCACTCACTGACCCTCCTCCGGAAGCATGTCGAACCACCTCGCGGCCTGCTCGACATCCTTGTCGCCACGTCCGGAAAGCGTCACCAGCAGGGTCGCCCCGGGACCGAGTTCCCTCCCGAGCTTGATCGCACCCGCAAGGGCATGCGAGGACTCGATCGCAGGCAGGATGCCCTCGGTCCTGCTGAGCAGGCTGAAGGCCTCCATCGCCTCGGCGTCCGTGATGGGCCAGTACTCGGCGCGGCCGATCTCCGCCAGGTGCGAGTGTTGCGGTCCCACACCCGGGTAGTCCAGGCCTGCCGAGATCGAGTGGGACGGCAGGGTCTGGCCCTCGTCGTCCTGAAGGATGTACGAGCGCGAACCGTGCAGCACTCCCGCACGGCCGGCCGTCAGCGTTGCCGCGTGGCGACCCGTGTCGACGCCGTCGCCTGCCGCCTCGCAGCCAATCAGGCGCACCGAGGCGTCGTCCAGGTAGGCGTCGAAGGAACCGATGGCGTTGGAACCGCCACCGACACAAGCGAGCACCGCATCGGGCAGGCCGCCGAGCGCGAGCATCTGCTCGCGGGATTCCACCGAGATCACGCGCTGCAGGTCACGCACCATCGCGGGGAATGGGTGGGGGCCGGCGGCAGTGCCGAAGACGTAGTTGGTGGTCTCGACGTTCGCGACCCAGTCGCGAAAGGCCTCGTTGATGGCGTCGCGCAGGGTCCGGGTCCCGGTCTTGACTGCGACAACCTCGGCGCCTAGCAGTTTCATGCGGGCGACGTTGAGCGCCTGGCGCTCGGTGTCCTCTTCGCCCATGTAGATCACGCATTCGAGATCCATGAGAGCGGCGGCCGTCGCGGTCGCGACGCCATGCTGGCCCGCTCCCGTCTCGGCGATGACTCGCGTCTTGCCGATGCGCTTGGTGAGCAGCGCCTGACCCAGGACGTTGTTGATCTTGTGAGAGCCGGTGTGGTTAAGGTCCTCGCGCTTGAGGAACACCGTTGCTCCGCCGGCGTGACGAGCGAACCGGGGAACCTCACTGATGATGCTCGGGCGGCCCGTGTAGTCGCGCGCGAGTCGGGCGAGTTCGGCATCAAACTCGGGGTCGACCTTGGCCTTGTCGTAGGCGTCGGTCAGTTCGTCGAGCGCCGCCATGAGTGCTTCAGGCACAAAGCGGCCGCCAAACTCACCGAAGAAGGGCCCCGGTGCCTGCTGGAGCGATTCCGTCACGGGCGCACCGCTCGCAGTGCGGGGTGGGCGCCCGCGGCGACCATCTCGGCGACCGCGGTGCGCGGGTCCTTGTCCTTGACGAGCGCCTCGCCCACGAGCACCGCATCGGCGCCCATGCGGGCGTACTCGACCACATCGTGGGAGTCGCGGATCCCCGACTCAGCAATGCGCACGATGCCCGCAGGAATGTGTGGCGCGACGCGGGCAAAGGTGTGACGGTCGACTTCGAGAGTCTTGAGGTTGCGTGCGTTGACGCCGATGACCCTCGCACCGGCATCGGCCGCGCGGCGAACCTCCTCCTCGTCGTGGACCTCAACGAGCGCCGTCATGCCCAACGAGTGGACCCGCTCCACGAGGCTCTCGAGCGCCATCTGGTCGAGCGCCGCGACGATCAGCAGCACCACATCGGCGCCGTGAGCGCGGGCCTCCCACACCTGGTACGGGGTGACGATGAAGTCCTTGCGCAGGATGGGAATGTCCACCTTGGCGCGCACCGCGTCGAGATCGGTGAGCGATCCGCCAAAGCGGCGCTCCTCCGTCAAGACGGAGATGACAGTCGCACCGCCGGCCTCGTACTCGGTCGCCAGCGACGCCGGGTCGCTAATCGGGGCGAGGTCACCCTTTGACGGGCTCGACCGCTTGACCTCAGCAATCACCGATACCTCGGGCGAGGCGAGCATGGCGCGCGCATCGAGCGCTCCCGGCAAACGGGATGCCCTTTCCTTCAGCGCGTCCATCGACGTGCCCGTCTGGCGCACAGCCAGGTCTTCGCGCACGCCGGCGACGATACTTTCCAGAACGCTCATTCACAACCCCCGTCCAATGCGACCATCGTACCGCCGCCGCGGAGCCCGAATGACGGCCCCGCCGGGCCCCTCAGGGAGCCAAGAACGGGGCGAGCCCAGGGACGTTGCGCAGCACGCCGAACGCGGCGAAAGCCACCGGGACACCGATCGCTATCCACATGGGAACCGCCGGGGCAACCTTGCCACGGGCCGCGGCCCTGAACCACGCCATGAGTAGGCCAACCGTGCCCGGAACCACCAGCAGGACCGCGAGCACATTCATCTCCAGCGCCGCCGCAAGGTCACCGTGCAGCAGTGAGTGCACGGCCCGCGTCCCTCCGCATCCGGGACAGTAGGACCCCGTCAATGCCAGGAAAACGCACGGCACAAACGGGTCGTCGGCGTAGGGATTGGCGGCCCACGTGTAAGCCGCCCCCGCACACACGACGACGGCCGCGGCCACGGGCGAGGCCCATCGGGACCTCGCCGCGGCGGCGACCGTCGAAGTGTCGTGGCTCATGCTCAGGCCTGGGCCAGCGCGAGACCTCCGACAGCGAAGTACAACACCAGACCGATACCGAACAGTGCGGTGCCGACGATGCCGAGGACCATGCCCACGGTGCCGAGCGAGCCATTAGTGGCAAGGGCCTGTTCCTGCGCTTCCTTGGCCTTCTTGCCAAGGATGATCGCCGGGATACCCGTGAACGGGCCGCAGCTACACACGATCGCCAGGATTCCCAGCACTAGCGCCCACACGCCAAGAGAGTTCTTCTCTTCGCTCGGATACGCACCGTAGAACTGGCCACCAGGCGGCGGCGGAGGCGGAGGTGGGGTCAGGTCGCTCATCGAGACTCCTCGTCAAGAGTGGGATAGGTGGACTACTGGAGTGGCTGGCCGTGCCCGAGCGCACGCAGCGCGGCGCCGGCCGCAAGCGACACCACCGCGAGACCCACGCCCACCCACACCACGGGCCAGGCGGTGACCGCAATACCAACAGACGCGATCAAGGCCGCGATGGTCAGGCCGATGTTCGTCACCCACGCGGCCGTGGTCTTTCCGTGGTTCGCGTGGGCCACCTCCGGAAGGTCCTCCGGTGCGATTTCAATGCTCGACATGTCTCTCCTCGTATGACAGTGGTGGTCAGTCTAGCGACGACCGAGCGGCTTCAAGCGTGAGGCCAAGGTAATGGCGCGGATCATCGCGGCAGCCTTGTCCCGGGTCTCTTGTTCCTCTTTGGCGGGGACCGAGTCGGCGACGACTCCCGCGCCGGCCTGCACGTGCGCCACACCGTTTTCGATGAGCGAGGTTCTGATCGCGATCGCCATATCCATGTCGCCCGCGAAGTCGAAGTACCCGACCGCGCCGCCGTAGAAGGCACGCCGTGCCGGTTCGATCTCGTCGATGAGCGCGATCGCGCGGGGCTTGGGCGCTCCCGACAGCGTGCCGGCGGGGAAGGTCGCGGCGAAGACGTCTACGGGACCGTAGGCCGGCTCCAGGTCGCCCACCACCGTCGAGCAGATGTGCATGATGTGCGAGTAGCGGTTGACCTTCATGAACTCGAGCACCTCGACAGTGCCCGGCGTACACACCTTGACCAGGTCATTGCGTGCAAGGTCCACGAGCATGACGTGCTCGGCGATCTCCTTGGGGTCTGCCAGCAAATCAAGCTCGAGTTCCTTGTCACGCTCGTCGGTGGCTCCGCGCGGCCGCGAACCAGCGATCGGGAACGTCGACACGCGGCCCCGGTGCACAGCGGCCAGTGACTCGGGGCTCGCGCCCACCACCGCAAACGACCGTCCCAGGTCGTCTTCGAGCTGGAAGCAATACATGTACGGGCTGGGGTTGAGTGTGCGCAGCACCCGATAGACGTCGATCGCCGAGGCGTCGCAGTCTAGATCGAAGCGCTGGGCTGGCACCATCTGGAACACCTCGCCGTCGCGGATGGCTTCCTTGGCGAACCGCACCATCTCTTCATACTCACCAGGGGCTGACCGCAGGCGCATCGCCGGCTCCCCTGCCGAGTCGTCGATCCCGGAGACCTCACCCACGGGTGCGTGGACCAGGGCAGTCTGCATCGCGTCCACGCGTGCCACCGCATCGGCGTAGGCGGCCTCGATGCCGCTGGCCTGGGCGTTGGCGTTGACAGCATTGGCGATCAACCACACCGAACCGTCGTGATGGTCAATAGCGGCGATGTCCGTCGCGAGCAGCAGGTGCGCGTCTGGCACGTCAATGTCTCGCGGGGCCTTCTGCGCGAGGGTGGGCTCCCACTGCCGCACAATGTCCCACCCAATCACGCCCACCAGGCCGCCCGTGAGCGGCGGCAGGCCCGCGATCGGCTCAGACTGCAACTCCTTCAGCGCCGCACGGATGACCTCGAGAGGGGCGCCATCGGCAAGCCCGACGGGAACGTCGCCAGACCAGCGCGCCTCATCGCCGTCCACCGTGAGAGCGGCACGCGAATGGACGCCGACAAACGAGTACCGGCCCCGCGAACCGTCGGGCTCCGCGGACTCAAGAATGAAGGTGCCAGGCCGGTCGCCAGCCAAGGCGCGGTACACGGCAACCGGGGTGATCCCGTCGGCAAGCACACGGCGCACCACCGGCACCACGCGGCGGCTGGCGCCTATGTCAACAAAGTCCTCGAGGCTCGGCCACGTCTGACCCCACTGCACCGAAGCCGCCACACTCATGCGTGCTCTCCTGGCGCATCGGCGCTGCTGGCATCGGCAGCGAGCGTATCCGCATCGACGGCGCCAAGGTCGCCGCCCTCGTCAAAGCAACGACGCTTGCCCGTGTGGCACGCGGGGCCGTGCTGCGTCACGCTCAACAACAGCGCGTCGCCGTCGCAGTCAAGCTCGACCGCGTGGACATCCTGAATGTGGCCCGAGGTATCTCCCTTGCGCCACAGCTCTCCCCTGGACCGGCTCCAGTACACGGCGCGGCCCGTGGTCAGCGTCAGGTCAAGAGCCTCGTCGTTCATCCACGCGACCATCAGGACGTCCTTGGTGTCTCGGTCCTGGACCACGGCGCACACCAGCCCGTCGGCGGTGCGCTTGAGGCGTGCGGCAACAGTGTCGTTCAGCGGCATGGCCACATCCTTCCAGATGCGCGCACATCCCCCTCCCCCTTCCCGTCAAATGGATCCATTTGCTCGGTCTCGGAGCTGCCGCCGACGGTCAAATGGATCCATTTTCATCGTGAAAGGGGTTGGCGGTTCGCGGTTAGCGGTCGGTGAGGTCGACTCGTTCGCTCTTGCGCCAGGTGCGGTCGCGTTCCCTGGTGTCGAGGTAGTCCTCGATCTGGTCTGACGGGATCGTGTGGTTGTCGATGCCGTCAGCATCCGGGTCGGTCAGCGTGAACGTGGACTTCGGGGCGGCTCTTCCTGAACCGCACCGGCCTTCCAGGTCACAGTCCACCAGGCGGACTCGGGGTGCGAGGACATGAATCTCCACCGGGGCCGATGCGGTGGTCGCCTCTCCCGGCGCCTCCCGCCACGTGGTGCCACCATCCAGGCTGTAGTGGCCTTCCCAGGTGGTGGTGACGGAGATGGTGGCCCGGTGTTGGTTGCGAGCGAACTTCAGTGCATTGTCTTCCGTGCCCTTGCCCGTGGCACCGATCGACAGTGCAGTGTCATCCGAGGTGGACCAGCTATACCCGGTGGGCGTGGCCCGCAGGATCACGTCGGTACCCAACACCGTGACCTGCTCGGCTTGCGGATCCTCAACAATCTCGGGCACGATCCCGAACCCCGCGATCGCCCACCCGTTGTCCGGATAGAACGCCACATGCGACGGGTCGATGACCATCTGCTCCCACGCAGCAAAGATCGCCGGAGGAAGCGGGTCAACGGGGCAGGTGTAGTCACCAGCGAGCCTCCAAGGACCCCACGAACCACCCGCCTGCTCGACCGAACGCCACCACGGAGCAAGTGGCTGCGCCCCGTCGGGACAATAGGTATCGAGATACCCAGGAAGTTCCTCACACGACGGAATCTCAAACTCCCACGACAGACCATTGGCTGAGGCCTCAGGCGTACTGAACCAGTCAACACAAATGTCGTGACGCTGGTAGCGAGCAACCACCGGCGTAGCGCCGGTATGCACCACAGTGCCGCCTTCTCCCGGGCCAGCACCCGCGGTCACAATCTCGATGACACTCCCACAAGTCTGACCATAGATGTCATATCCATGCTCGGCATCACACGTCGGCGAGGGCGCGGGGGTCGGCTCCGCATCCAGAGCACCCATCGCGATTGCCCCCGACATCACCACGCTGGTCAGAACAGGCATCATGATCGGGTTGCCACAACCTCAAGCACTCTCCAGTGGCCACTGAAAGCCATCACCATACGCACTTCACCTGCGCCCCCTGGCGACTCATCGACCAGCGTGCCACCACTCGAGCGACGGACCACCGGGCCGACATCGATGAGCATTTCGACGCCCCACGTTCCGTTGAGCTGGACCCCTCCCCTTGCCGAGCCGATATCGGCAACCACACCCCCACCCTCGTAGGACTCTCCAGCAGCGTTCGCCGCCTCGTACTGGTCGACGACGTTGGCACAGAACGCGCAACTGGGCTCCGACAGAGCACTGAACAGTTGCGGGTCTTCATCCGCCCAGTTCTGGTAGTTGGCGAGAAAGAACTCAGCGAACGCCACCGATGACGGGTAGTCCTCATACCGGGCATCCTCCGGGATCGCCGCAAGGACTTCCTCTTCCGTTAGCGCCGTCGCGCTCGGGCTCGGCGTCGGGCTTGGCGACGGCGACACCGTCGCCGCCACTTCAGTAGGCGTCACCGAAGGACTCGGTGTCACCACCGGCTCCGGGTCACCGCCACAAGCAGCCACCACCAGGCACACGAAAGCGCCAACGATTCCCACGCCCCACCCGCGTCGAGTCATGACGCGACCCTAGCGAGCCCACCCCCACCCCGCCAGAGCAAACCCCCACACTGTGGACAAACCCCACACCCGCATCGGCCCTTCACAAGCCAAATGGATCGGCGGAGTCAAGTGGTGGTTGCGTCGGTGCTGGTGAGGAGTGCTTGGAGGGCTTGGGCTGGGGTGAGGTAGTCCAGGGTGGGTCGGGGTCGGGCGTTCAGGCTTGCGGCGACGTCGCGTAGTTGCTCTGGTGTCCACACTGATAGGTCGGTGCCTTTGGTGAACCAGTGGCGTAGCAGGCGGTTGGTGTT
>NZ_JBKEED010000018.1:0-32320 GCF_047975725.1 Demequina sp. | reverse complement strand
TCGACACCATTTGCTGACTGGTGCCCACCTCGCGAGCGATCGCAGTCTGCGACATTCCTGACTGAGCAAGCGCCCTGATCTGCGCGATCTGCTCAGAGGTAAGCGTCCCCGCGCGGCGGGATGGCCCGCCTCGGCGACCGGTCATGATCGAGTCGACGCTTGCCCGCGAGATCCCGACAGCGGCCGCCACGTCCACGCGCGGCTCCCCGGCCTCAACGCGTCGCCGTACCTCCGCCACCTGGGCCTCCGTGATGCGCGCCATGTCCCCAGCCTAGGCCGCTACGCTCCACCACAGACGGCGTATGGCAGGTCGACCGCCACTGGCCACGTGCCTCCTGGTGCCGCCGCCCCGGCGAGGACGTCGGCCAACCCCGCCAGCGCATCGTCCGTATCCCCATACAAGCCCACGTACGCGCTCGCGTCGTGTCCCTCGAGGGTCCACGGTCCGTCCAAGGCGACGAGCACATCGGCCTGTGGAGGCTCCGTCCCCGGCACCACGAGTGCGACGACCGTGCCAGCGTCGGCCTCCTCGGAACCCGGGGCGGGCGTCGGCGACGGCGCCGCGCCCGCCGTTGCGGAGGCGTCGACTCCGTGCACTGCGAGCGCCTCGACCACCGCACGGCGGTCAGCCGCAATGCCACCGGTCACGAGCACCGGCTCCGTCACCAACGGCGCCGCGCAATCCTGGGCCGCCACGGTCGCGCCTGCGACGGCGAGCTCCCGTCCGTAGTTGGTCCCGGTGTCCGCGTAAGGCCCGAGCCCCGCTTGCCACCGCTGCAGGGCGATGACGCGAGTTGCGGCCTCGTCCAGCCGCGAACGCTCCACCACACCGTTCGTCACGGCCGCCACCACGGCATCGCGCGCGGCGACGGGGTCAGCGGGCATGAGCAGAATGTCCGCACCCGCACGCAGCGCGGCCACGGCCGCATCCCCCGGACTGTAGTCGGCGGACACGGCAGCCATGTCCAGCGCATCGGTCACCATCAGGCCGTCAAAGCCCAGTTCATTGCGCACGTACTCATACGCAGCGGGCTCGATCGTCGCCGGCCGCGACCCCCACTCGTCAATCACCACGTGCGCCATCATCATCGCGGGCGCGCCCGCCTCGACGGCACGGCGGAAGGGCACCAGGTCGCGCTCCTCGAGCTGCGCACGTGACGCGTCCTGCTGCGGTAGCCCCACGTGCGAGTCGACAGTCAGCGATCCGTGGCCGGGGAAGTGCTTCACCACGGGCACCACTCCGCTGGCAACGTACCCTTCGAGTGCCGCCACCGCCGTCACCGATACGTTGTCGACCTCGTCGCCTGGAGAGCGCACCTGGATGATGGGATCCGCGGCGCCGATGGTCATGTCCGCCACGGGCGCGTAGTTCATGGTGAAGCCCAGCGCACGCATGTCGACACCTGCCTGCGTGTAGATGGACTTCACGGCGACCTTGTCCTGGGCGGCGCCTGCGGCCATCAAGCCGGGCAGGTCAGGCACCACTCCCCGCAGGCGAGCGGTGTTGCCCCCCTCTTGGTCGGTGCTGATGATCGCACCCCACGGAAAGGGCGATGCCTCCTGAATGGCTGCGGTCATCTCGCGCACGTCACTCGCGGATCCGATCGCTCCGCCCATCAGGATGATCCCGCCAAATTGCCCGCGCTTCATCAGCGCAATCGCCTCATTGGTGTTCGTGGTGGACCAGCGAGGGATGATGACGAGCCCGGCGGCCTGCTCGAGCGGCAACGCCTCCGCATCAGCGCGTGCCTGCGCCCACTCCTGCGCCGTGGGGCCCCACGGCTTGTCGGGCACCAGCTCGGGTGCCACGACCTCCCGTTGGCTGTCGTCGGCCGCGCCGCTCGCCGTCGGGGCCGTGTCAGGGGCCGATGCGGTGGTCGGGTAAGAGCTCACTTGCCACACGACGATGAGGGCCGTGATGGCTGCAATGGCTCCCAGAACCGCGACGCTGCGGCGGGCTGGCGACATGAAGGCTCCTAGGCGAGTACCTGGGTCAATGGCATCGACGAATCTACCCCGTAGGTCAGGGCGCTCGCTGGCAGTTCGCGTCGCGCGACCGCTGAACCCAGTGCCGCGATCATTGCGCCGTTGTCGGTGCAGTACCGGATCGGCGGAATGCGCACGTCGATGCCAGCGGCCTCGCCGCGCGCGACGGCCATCTCCCTGAGCTGGGAGTTCGCGGAGAACCCGCCACCGATGACGAGGGTGTCGACCCCGTGCTCTCGGCACGCGTTGAGGGTCTTCATCACGAGCACATCGGCCACTGCATCGGCGAACGAAGCGGCCACGTCGGCGAGGGGGATCTCTCGGCCCGCGTCGCGTTCGCGCTCGACCCAGCGAGCGACGGCCGTCTTGAGGCCGGAGAAGGAGAAGTCGTAGGCGTGATTGGCCTGGAACTTGGGGGCGGTGAGCGCGCGCGGGAACGGGATCGCGGTGGGGTCGCCCTCGCGAGCGAGTCGGTCGATGTGGGGCCCGCCCGGGTAGGGCAGCCCCAGCAGGCGGCCCACCTTGTCGAAGGCCTCGCCTGCGGCGTCGTCGAGCGTGTGACCCAACTCGCGCACGTCGGTCGCGACGTCGTCGATCAGCAGCAGGGAGGTGTGCCCGCCAGAGACCACGAGTGCCATGGTGCGGTCGGGGAACTCGCCGTGCACCAACTCGTCGACCGCGGCGTGGCCCACGACGTGGTTGACGCCGTACAGCGGGCGATCGATGGCCAGCGCGAGCGCCTTGGCGGCGGCATTTCCCACGGTCAGGGAGCCCACCAGTCCGGGGCCGGCCGCCACCGCGACGGCATCCACGTCGCTCAACGTGCGACCGGCGCGGGTGAGCGCCTCTTCGAGGGTGGGCAGGAAGGCCTCGAGGTGGGCGCGGGACGCGACCTCGGGCACGATCCCGCCAAAGCGAGCGTGCTCGTCCATGGACGATGCGGTCACGTCAACCAACAGTTCGGTGCCCTGGACCAGGGCGACGCCCGTCTCGTCACACGTACTTTCGATTCCCAGCACCAGCGGATTCACGCCCTGAGTCTAACCGCCCCCTCATGAGCCAAATGGATCCATTTGACTCGTCGGGAGGGAGACAATGGGTGGCATGACCCCGACCTTCACGCTTGATGCTGCTGCGCGCGCGGCACTGTTCACCGAGGCCCGCTCGAACACCCGCTTTGCCCCTCGGGAGGTGCCGGTCGACGTGATCCACGAGGTGTGGGACATGATCAAGTGGGGCCCCACCGGCAACAACACCGTGCCCATGCGCCTGGTGGTCGCCGCGAGCCCCGAGGCTCGCGCCGCGGTGATCGCCAACGCGATGGAAGGCAACCGCGCCAAGCTCGAGCAGGCTCCCTTGCTCGTGATCGCCGCCCGCGACGACCGCTTCCACGACACCTTCGATGTGACCGGCGGCGGCTCCGCGTCGACCTACGACCGCCTCGAGGCCGATCCCGAGCGCCGCGAGCGCATGGCCCACACGGGCACGCTTCTCCAGGCCGGGTACTTCATCATCGGCCTGCGGGCGGCGGGCCTATCGGTGCGCCCCTACGGCGGTTTCGACAAGGCGGGCATGGACCAGGCGCTGCTCGCCGACACGTCGTGGCACTCCGAGGTGCTGTTCGGCATCGGCTGGCCCACGGACGGCGACCACGGCGCGGGTGACCGCAAGGGTCGTCTTGCCGCCGACGCCGCCGTGTGCACCCTGTGAGCGCGCCCATGCCCGCCACGGTGCTGGGCCGCGCCTTTGTCACGATCGCGGTGGTCGAGGCCATCACGTGGACCGGCCTGCTGCTCGGCATGTTCGTCAAGTACGTGCTCGCTGTCAGCGAGGTGGGCGTGAGTGTCTTTGGACCCCTTCACGGAGTCGCGTTCCTGGTCTACGGGGCGCTGGCGCTCGCGTGCGCGATCCGCTACCGCTGGGGAGTGGGCCTCACGCTCATGGCACTCCTCGCGGCGGTGCCGCCGTTGACCACCATCCCGATGGAGCGGTGGCTGCGTGCGCGCGGACGGCTGGGTGCGCCCGCGCTCAGTCCAGCGCCCGCCGCATGACGAGCGCGTCAAGCCCCTCGGGCTGGTAGTACTTGCGCCGCACGCGCACGTCCTCGAACCCGTATGACCGGTACAGCGCGAGCGCCACGTCGTTGGTCGTGGCGACCTCGAGCCAGACGTCGGGCGCCTCAAGCCTGCGCGCCTCCGCCAGGAAGTCCTCCATGAGGGCGCGCGCGTGGCCCGCTCGACGTGCCTCGGGAGCCACCGCGAGGTTCATCAGATGGAAGGCGTCGCCCTCAAACCCGTACACGGCATAGGCCGCGAGCACGCCGTCGGCATCGATCCCGCGCCACCGCGACAGCCCCCACAACAGCTCGTCGCGGATCAGCCCGCGCGACCACGCCGAGGGCCCAAAGATCTCCCGCTCCAGCTCGCTCAGGCGCGGCAGGTCCGCTTCGGTGAGGTCTCGCAGGAGGGCCGATGCGCCTGCTGGCTGGCGCTCCATACTCGGCTCAGGCGCCAGGGACGCCGTGAACGTCCGGCCGGCGCAGGTACAGGGGCTCAAGCGGGAAGTCGGTGACTCCCTGCGCGAGCGCACCCTCGATCACGGCGGCGAGCGCCGCCGGGTCCGGGTCACCAGCGGTCGCACCGGGGAAGACCTCCGGGTACAGCAAGGCGCCGCGACCCACGACCTCACCGCGCACGGGCACGTCAGCCGGCGCGGAAACCGCGGGGCCCTCGACCCTGACGCCACCCTCGTAGCGAGCCCAGTAGACCTCCTTGCGACGCGCATCGGCCACCACCGTGATGTCGCCACCTGTGACGCCACCTGAGGCACCGAGCCCGTCGAGAGAACAGACGCCGCGCACCGGAACGCCCCACGCAAAGCCCAAGGTCCGCGCCGTGACCAAGCCCACGCGCAAGCCGGTGAAGGGAGCCGGGCCGGTGCCCACGACGATCGATGCGATGTCCTCGCGAGCCGCACCCGCATCGGCCATCACCGACTCGACAAAACCCGAGAGCAGCTCGGCGTGCCCGCGCGGCGCGAACTCGCTGCGCGAGGCGATTACCTCGCCGTCGCGAACCAGGCAGACGGCGACGGCAGAGGACGTGTCGATGGCGAGAATCACGCGCACCAGCCTAAAGCGACGCGAGCGTGACGGCGTTCCAGCGCTCGCCGTGCGAGGTGATCCGCACGGAGCGCACGCCGCCGGAGGGGTCATCCATGTCGATCTCGCCGCCGCGCTCACGCAGGATGGTCAGGTGCAGGCGGTCCTCCGACAGCGACTGGGCGTCATCGCCCCACTCGACCACGGTCACGGCGTCCTCGAGCGAGGTGTCGAGGTCGAGGTCATCGAGCTCCGCGAGGGAGGACAACCGGTACGCGTCGACGTGGACCAGGTCCGGGCCGTCGCCCAGCGACGGATGCGTGCGCGCGATGATGAACGTCGGACTCGCGACCTCGCCGCGAATGCCGAGCGCCGAGCCCAGGCCCTGGGTGAAGGTCGTCTTGCCCGCTCCCAGATCACCGGTGAGGATCACGAGGTCCCCGGGCCGCAGCGCGGGTGCGATGACCTCCGCTCCCAGCCTTCGCATCGTCGCTGCGTCGGGAACCTCCACCGTGACGTCGATCATGCCTTTTCCTTGGTGCGTAGCCCGCCAAACCGGCAGACCACCTCGTAGTTGATGGTGTCGGCCGCGAGCGCCCAGTCGCTCGCGCTGGGGCCTTCCGGCCCGATCAGCGTGGCGACGTCGCCCGCCCTGACCTCGGTGGCGTCTCCCAGGTCCACCACGAACTGGTCCATGCAGACTCGCCCGGCGATCCGGTAGCGCTGGCCACGGATCGAGACCTCGGCGCGCCCCCCGGCGGAGCGGAACACTCCGTCGGCGTAACCCGCGCTGATGAGTCCCAAGGTGGTGGCGCGCTCGGTCACGTACTCGTGTCCGTAGCTCACGCCCTGGCCTGCCGGGACCTGCTTGACCAGGATCACTTCGCTGCGCACTGCCATCGCCGGACGCAGGCCAAAGTCCTCGCCGTCAGGGTCCGCGACGGGCGGCATGCCGTAGACGGCGATGCCGGGGCGCACCAGGTCAAAGTGCAGGTCGGCACGGGTCAGGGTGCACGCCGAGTTGGCCAGGTGGCGCACCTCGAGCGCGATGCCACGTGCCTCGGTGGCCGCGAGCGCATCGCGGAACACCTGGGCTTGCGCGTCGATGGTCGGGTGCCCGGGGGCGTCGGCCCATGCCAGATGCGACCACAGACCGACGATGCGCACCTCGCCTTCGCTGTGCGCCGTCACCGCGACGTCCAGGAACGCGGGCAGGTCAGCAAGCGTCACACCCTCGCGTCCCAGCCCGGTGTCGATGCACAGGTGCACGCGTGCGACGGTGCGCAGGTCCCTCGCCGTGGCGGCGATGCGCTCGAGTACCTGGGGCGAGGAGACCGACAGGTCCACGTCCGCCATGAGCAGGTCGCGCACGGGGAAGTCCGGGCCGTAGAGCCAGGTGAAGATTCGTCCGGTGTCACCGGCCGCGCGCAGCGCGACGGCCTCTCCCGGCTGGGCCACGCCCAGCCAGGCGGCACCCCCCTCACGTGCCGCGGCGGCCGCAGGGACGAGCCCGTGCCCGTACGCATCGGCCTTGACCACCGCCATCACCTCGGCGTCGCCGGTGCGCGAACGCAACAGCGCCACGTTGTGGGTGATGGCGTCGTAGTCGACGGAAATCTGCAGTGCGCTCATGAGTCGGACTCCGCCACGACAACCGCCGAGGCGATTCCCGCATCGTGCGACAGCGACAGGTGGAAGCGGTCGATGCCGAGCTCGGCGGCTCTGGCCGCGACCGTGCCTCGCACCGTCAGCAGCGGACGCCCGCCTTCCTCGCGGCCAATCTCCGCATCGTGCCAATGCAAGCCCGCCGGGGCGCCAAGCGCCTTCGCGAGCGCCTCCTTGGCGGCCCATCGCGCCGCAAGGCTGTGGGGGCCGAGCTCTCGCTCAAGCGGCGTGAAGACGCGCTCAAGAAAGGTCTCGGAGCGCTCGACGGACTCCTCGAAGCGCGCGATGGCGACCACGTCGATGCCCACTCCCACCACGGCCACGGCTATTCGACCGTCACCGACTTGGCGAGATTGCGCGGCTGGTCGACGTCGTAACCCTTGGCCGCAGCCAACTCGAGCGCAAAGATCTGCAACGGGATCACCGTCACCAGCGGGGTCATCAGCACGGGCGCGCTGGGGACGTAGAAGATCTGATCGGCGTGCTCGGCGGCGACCGTGTCGCCTTCCTCAGCAATCACGAGCGTG
Source organism: Demequina sp. (assembly GCF_047975725.1). GTDB lineage: Bacteria > Actinomycetota > Actinomycetes > Actinomycetales > Demequinaceae > Demequina. Next base: position 25,042 of record NZ_JBKEED010000018.1, on the reverse strand, counting down.
CGGGCGCCGCGAGCGCGGACCTCCTGCACGTTCGAGAGCACCTTGGCGTGCAGCGACTCACGTCCGCGCGGGCTGGGCACGATCACGAACACGGGCTGGTCCTGCTCGACCAACGCGATCGGACCGTGCTTGAGCTCGCCAGCCGCAAAGCCCTCGGCGTGGATGTACGCGAGTTCCTTGAGTTTGAGCGCGCCCTCGAGCGCAATGGGGAAGCCCACGTGACGGCCGAGGAACAGCACCGTGCGCTCGTTCGCCATCGACGCCGCGACCTCGCGAAGGGGAGCCGCCGTGTCGAGCACCCGCTGGATCTTCGCGGGCATCTGGTCCAGTTCCTGGAGCAGCGCGTCGATCTCGTCGGGGAACTTGTTGCCCCTCAGCTCAGCAAGGTAGATGCCCAGCAGGTAACCGGCGGTGATCTGCGAAACGAAGGCCTTGGTGGAGGCCACCGCGATCTCGGGGCCGGCGCGGGTGTAGAGCACCGCATCGGCCTCACGCGCGATGGTCGAGCCTTGCGCGTTGACGATGCTGATGACCGTCGCGCCCTGCGCCTGGGCGTGGCGCACCGCCATGATCGTGTCCATGGTCTCGCCCGACTGGCTGATCGCGACCACGAGCGTCTTGACCGACACGATGGGGTCGCGGTAGCGGAACTCGTGCGCGAGCTCGACCTCGTCGGGGATCCGGGTCCAGTGCTCGATCGCGTAGCGCGCCGCCAGGCCCGCGTAGGACGCCGTGCCGCACGCGATCACGATGATCTTGTCGATGGACTTGAGCACGTATTCGTCGACCACGCCCTCGTCGAGCTTGAGCCGGCCCTGGCTGTCGAGACGTCCGCGCAGCGTGTCCGCGACTGCGGCGGGCTGGTCGTGGATCTCCTTGTCCATGAAGGTCGCGAAGCCGCCCTTCTCGGCAGCGGCAGCGTCCCAGTCGATGTGATACGGCTCGCGCTCGACCACCGTGCCCTTGGCGTCGGTGACGACGACGGAGTCGGGGGTGATCTCCACGACCTCGTCCTGGCCCAGCTCGAGTGCCGTGCGGGTGTGCTCGATGAAGGCCACCACGTCAGAGCCCAGGTAGTTCTCCCCCTCGCCCAGTCCCACCACGAGCGGCGAGTTGCGGCGTGCCCCCACGACAGTGCGCGGTGCGTGCGCGTCGACAGCGAGCAAAGTGAAGGCACCCTCGAGCCTGCCAGCGATGGCGCGCATCGCATCGGCCAGGCCCAGACCCTGCGCAACGTACGAGGCGAGCAGGTGCCCGGCGACCTCGGTGTCCGTGTCGGACAGGAAGTCGATGCCCTGCGCGGCGAGCTCCTGGCGAAGTTCGCCATGGTTTTCGATGATGCCGTTGTGGATGATCGCCAGGCGTCCGCCGAGCGCCAGGTGAGGGTGCGCGTTCACATCGGTGGGCGCGCCGTGCGTGGCCCAACGCGTGTGGCCGATGGCCGCAGTTCCTGCGGGCAGCGGGGTCTCCGCAAGCGACTTGGCGAGCCGCTCAAGCTTGCCGGCCTTCTTCGAGATCGCCACCTTGTCAGGGTTGGCGCCTACGAGCGCGATTCCTGCGGAGTCGTAGCCCCGGTACTCGAGGCGGGCGAGGCCCCCCATGATGACGCCCTCGGGGCGCGAACCGGCCTCACCTGAGCCCACGTATCCGACGATTCCACACATGGTCGGAAGTCTACGTGCCCGCCCCCACCCCTCCCTCCCCATCAAATGGATCCATGTGGCGGAGAGGGAGGCTCCCACCCCACCGTCAAATGGATCCACTTTCATCATCTGCGGCGGCCGTGCACGCATCGGCCCTCCCCAAAAAAGCCAAATGGATCCATTTGACGGAGGGTGGCACTCACCACGGCGAGCAAATGGATCCATTTGACGGGAACGGGAGGGGCGGCGCATGCGGTTAAATAAACGGGTGAACGAGGTCTCCCCCGAGGACATCGACAGTCCGTTCGTGACGCTCACCAGGTCGGAGTGGTCCGCCCTCGCGAAGGCCACCCCACGTCCCCTGACAGAAGAGGACATCGCGCGCGTGCGCGGCCTGGGCGATCCCATCGGACTGGACGAGGTCGATCAGATTTATCGCCCGCTGTCGCGGCTGCTCGACCTGTACTCCGAGGCGGTCGGTTCCCTCCATCGCGCCACGAGCGAGTTCCTGGGCGAACGCGCTTCCCGCACGCCCTACGTGATCGGCATCGCCGGTTCCGTCGCCGTCGGCAAGTCCACCACCGCACGAGTCCTGCGCGAACTCATGGCGCGCTGGCCCCACTCCCCCCGCGTCGCGCTCGTCACGACCGACGGCTTCTTGCACCCCAACGCCGTGCTTGAGGCCCGCGGGCTGCTCACGCGCAAGGGATTCCCCGAGTCCTATGACCGCCGGGCGCTGCGCCAGTTCATCGCCGACGTCAAGTCCGGCAAGCCCGAGGTGAGCGCCCCGGTCTACTCGCACATCACGTACGACATCGTGCCGGGCGAGACGGTCAGCGTCCGCCAGCCTGACGTCCTCATCGTCGAGGGCCTCAACGTGCTGCAGCCCGCCTCGCCCCGCGACCTCGACGAGACCGCCCTGGCCGTCTCCGACTACTTCGACGCGTCCATCTACGTGGATGCCCAGCCGCACGACGTGCGCCGCTGGTACATCGAGCGCTTCCTGGCCCTACGGGCCACCGCCTTCTCGCGGCCCGACTCGTACTTTCGCAACTACGCCGACCTGACGGATGCACAGGCCACCGAGCGCGCCGGCGAGATCTGGGACGCGATCAACGCCCCCAACCTCGCACGCAACATCGCACCCACGCGCTCCCGCGCGACGATCATCCTCAACAAGGGCGCCGACCACCGGGTCGAGACCGTCCAGATGCGCAAGCTGTAGAGGGCCGATGCGCGGGCACCGTGCCCGCTCACGTCGCCTCTCGCTCGGCCCGGCAGGGCGTTACGACTTGTGGGGCTGTTCCGAGGAATCGGACGTGGCCTCGTCCTCGTCGTCGCCCTCCCCGTGCTCGGATTCTGTGCCGTCGTCTGCGTCACCGTGACGCCTGATCGGGATCGCACCCGTGATGGCCGCACGACGCTCCGCGCGACGCTCGACCCTGACTTCCTTGCGCTCGGCGCGTTCAAGTGCGAGCTGCGCCTGGCGCTCGCGCTCCTCGGGGGTCAGGGACTCCTCGATGTCCGCGGCGAGGTCAGGCAGCTCAGGCTGGCCGAAGCCCAGCAGGCCCAGCAACTTGTCGACGAAGAAGCCCAGCACCACGCCTGCCGCGACCCCGACAGCGATCGACAGCAGCAGGTTGTCCTCGGGGAACAGGGCGCCCGCGATCGTGCCGAGCGCGACGCTCCAGGCGGCCCAAATCGTCACCGCGACCGCGTCAACGCCCATGAAGCGCCGGTGCGGATACCTGAGCGCCCCCGCGGTGAGGTTCACGACGGTGCGCCCCATGGGGATAAACCGCGCGGCGATGATGAAGGTGGTGCCGCGCTTTTCGAGCTGCGTCTCTGCCCAGTCAAGGCTCTGCAGCCAGCGCCCGCGCTTGAAAATGCGCCAGTTGCGCACGTCGAACTTGGACCCGATCAGGTACGCAATCTGGTCACCACACCAGGCTCCGATCGCGCCCGCCAGGAACACCAGCAGCAGGATGGGGCTGCCGGTCTGGTGCGCGGCCGTGGCCAGGGCGATGATGACGGACTCGCTCGGCACCACGGGAAAGAACCCGTCGATGGCTGAAAGTCCAAGCACACCTGGGTAGATCCACAGCGACTCGCTCAACGCCAGCACCCACTCCTCTGCGGTCGAGGAGAAGTGCAGGATCCAGTCCGTGAATGAGCGGTCAGTGGTCACCGGGATAGTGTGACAGGTCTGCCAGCCCCAGCGCGATGGGGTATGCCGCTGACGGGCGGGTCATTCGCACGGCCGATGCGCGGGCCGGGTAAGCCCTGATTCCGCCCTGGGCAGCGGGCTAGGCGGGTAGTGCGAGGCGCTCGTGCACCACGTTGGCCAGGTGGTCCGCGTGTTCGCGTGCCGTCTGGGCGGTCTCGGCCTCCACCATGATGCGCACGAGCGGCTCAGTGCCAGACGGGCGCAGCAGTACCCGTCCCGAGTTGCCGAGCACGCGCCGGGCGCTGTTGACGGCCGCTTGGACTCCTGCGTCGGTGTGCACGCGAGTGCGGTCGACGCCGGAGACGTTGATGAGGACCTGTGGCAATTGCTCGATCCCTGCGCACAGGTCGCGCAGCGTGGACCCGTGGCGCAGGCAGGCGGCAATCATGAGCGAGGTCAGCACACCGTCACCCGTGGTGGCGTAGTCGGCGACGATCACGTGGCCCGACTGCTCTCCACCCAGGGAGTAGCCGCCTTCCCGCATGGCCTCGAGCACGTAGCGGTCACCCACGGCGGCCTCGATGACGGTGACGCCTGCGGCGGTCATGGCTCGGTGCAGGCCGAGGTTGCTCATCACCGTCGCCACGAGGGTGTCGTGGTACAGCGCGTCCGCGTCTTTGAGTGCGAGGGCCAGCAGACCCATGATGGCGTCGCCATTGACCTCTGCGCCGGTGTGATCGACCGCAAGGCAGCGGTCGGCATCGCCGTCATAGGCCACACCCAGGTCGGCCCCGTGCTCGACCACGGCGGCTTGGAGTCCGCCAAGGTGAGTCGAGCCCACGCCCTCGTTGATGTTGAGTCCGTCGGGGGCAACGTTGATGGCATGCACGGTGGCTCCGGCGGCGCGCAAGGCCGCCGGTCCCACGAGGCTCGCGGCACCGTGAGCGCCGTCGGCGACAATGCTCAGTCCTTCGAGGGGCCGCTCGTCGCCCGCGAACGAGCGCACGGCCGAGACCACGTGATCCACGTAGTCCGCGATCAGCGACGACGAGTCCGTGATGGAACCGACGGCCGCACCGACGGGTCGCTCCCAGGGCTCACCTAGGCGCTCTTCGATGGCGATCTCGACCGAGTCGTCGAGCTTGTGGCCACCGCGCGCGAAGAACTTGATGCCGTTGTCGGGCATGGGGTTGTGGGACGCGGAGATCACGACGCCCAGGTCCGCGTCGGTGGCGGCGGTGAGGTAGGCGACGCCGGGCGTCGGTACGACCCCGAGGTCGAGGACGTCGATCCCGGCCGAGGCCAGGCCCGCGCTCACGGCGGCGGACAGGAACTGGCCGGACACACGGGTGTCCCGGCCGATGACGGCCTTGGGACGGTGGCCGGAGAACTCGCCGCGCTCGGCGAGGATATGGGCCGCAGCGACGGAGAGGTCCACGGCCAGCTCTGCCGTGATATCACGGTTAGCCAGGCCGCGGACCCCGTCCGTGCCAAACAATCGCGCCATGCGCGAGTAGTTATCGCTTCGAGTACTGCGGAGCGCGGCGGGCCTTCTTGAGACCAGCCTTCTTGCGCTCGACCACGCGCGCGTCACGGGTCAGGAAGCCCGCCTTCTTGAGCGTGGGGCGGTTGGTCTCGGCGTCGATCTCGTTGAGGGCGCGCGAGACACCCAGGCGCAGCGCGCCGGCCTGACCCGAGGGGCCACCGCCGGTGATGCGGGCGTGCACGTCGAACTTGCCCTCGATGTCGAGCAGCGCGAACGGCGAGTTCACCAGCTGCTGGTGCACCTTGTTGGGGAAGTAGTCCTCAAGGGTGCGGCCGTTGATCTTCCACTCACCGGTGCCGGGCACCAGGCGAACGCGGGCGATGGCCTCCTTGCGGCGGCCGAGGCCGGCGCCGGGAGCGATGGCCGAGGTGCCCTTGCCGCGCTCGGGCGCGGACTCAGAGGTGTACTCGGTGGGGGTGTCGTTTTCGACGGTCTCAGTCACGTCAATCAGTCCTTGGTGGTCCGGGGCGCTTACTGCGCCACCTGCGAGATCTCGAACGCCTGCGGCTGCTGCGCGGCGTGGGGGTGCTCGGGGCCCGCGTAGACCTTGAGCTTGGACAGCTGGGCGCGGCCGAGCTTGGTCTTGGGCAGCATGCCGCGGACCGCGTTCTCGATGACCCGCTGGGGGTTCTTCTCGAGCAGCTCGCCGATCGGCACGGCGCTCAGACCGCCCGGGTAACCGGAGTGGCGGTAGACCATCTTGTCGGCAGCCTTGTTGCCGGACAGCGAGATCTTGTCCGCATTGATGACGATGACGAAGTCACCGCCGTCGACGTGGGGGGCGAAGGTCGCCTTGTGCTTGCCGCGGAGCAGCGAAGCGGCCTGAGAGGCCAGACGACCGAGAACCACGTCAGTAGCGTCGATGACGTACCAGTTCTTGGTGACGTCACCCGGCTTGGGAGAATACGTACGCACTGTGAAGCCTTCTTACTCGTGAACGATGAGCGATGCGTGTGCACCGCGGAGGTTTCGGTCGGCGGGTCCTGCGGAGGCGAGTGGGAGGCACATCCAGCTGGAACGCACAACGACAGACGATTCTACCGGCACGCGCCTCAAGCGGTCAATTCCGGATCGATGCCTCATGTAGGCCCTCGTCGCGGTCGCCCACCTACCGTACGTCCCGCCTCCCCTGGCGTTCCTGGAGTGCGAGAACTCCCGGCCACAACAGGCCGATGCCGCTGACGACGACAGCCACGGTGCTACCCACGAGCCACACGAGCAACACGACCCTGCTGGAGTCAGTCGCCACCATCGCCGCCACCAGGAACCCGAACTCTGCGATACCCACGGCAACGGTGCCCAGGACGTAGACGATTGCGAGCCATCCGGGCGTGCGCGAGGTGGCGTTGACCATGATCAGCACCGCCGCCACCAGGTAATGCACTGCGGTGAAGGCCGCCCAGGCCCAAATGAGAACGGCACTAGCGTCATCGGCGATGCTCGCGCTCCACCAGACAGCCGCGCCGATGGCGGCTACAGCGAAGGCCAGGCTCGCCACCGCGAGCCACCGCAACCAGTTGCGCCACGTCTCGCGAAGCCGGAGCGCCTTGGCCGCCGCGGAGCCGTGCTCTGAGGGCGAGGGGTGAGCTGTCATCGGGCCAGCACCGGCCACGTCGGTCCCGCGGGCAGCGCTGCGGCGCTCATCGTGTCGAGTCCCGCGCTGAGGCTCGCGTCCGTGGTGGGGATGAGGTCCATCATCTCGTCCACAAACAGCCATGCTCCAATGGCGGAGATGATGAGGCCGAGGGCGCTGATCACCAAACCTGCGACCGAGACGATCAGCCCGATGCCGCCCGTGGGAATCGCAATCACGAGGCCCACAATCGAGGCGGCGACGCCCAGTCCCGACACATACAGCCCGACTGCGACGAGAGCGAACTCGCTGATCATGCCGCTGACGTTGTCCCAGAAGTCCACTTCGGTGGCGGCGTGCTCGTCGAGGAAGGTCGCGAGCGCGTTCGCAGAGGCGACGAGTTCCTCGAAGCCTTGCTCCGTTTGCCGCTGGCTCGCTTCGGCGTAGGCATTCGCGGCCTGAGAGTGCCATCTGTTGTCGACCGCCAGCTTGGCCAGGGTGACCTCGTTGGCGAGGTTGTCGGCGAGCTGCCCCACTCCCTCGCGCAGTAGGCGTGCGACATCGACCAAGGCCCTCGGGTTGCCCGCGCCCTCAACGAAGGTGCGCACGCTCTGGGCACGGCTCGCGACCGTGGCCTCAAGTTCCTCGATGCGTGACTCAAGATCCGCCATGAGCTCCACGACGTAGTCGAGCCAGAGGTTGAACAGCAGGTTCTCGGCGGGATTGGGATACCGCCAACTGACCACCGGACGCCGAGCGAGGCGGCGAATGTCCTCGATCACGTCGCGCAGTTGGCGCACGAGTTCGAGGTTGTCTTGCCGTTGCTCCTCGACCATCGTTTCGAGCAGGTCCACGATCCGCTCAAGTGGGTTGTCTTGAGCGATCGGGAAGTCAGTCCTGACCGTGACGTCGCATGCCCCCATGTCCCCTCCTACCGATCCTCGGGTTCCCACATACCGTCGAGCGCGCGCCGCGCCTCATCCTCGTTGGCCCGATACGCCTCGGCCACTTCGAGCAGCACGTCCGATCCTTGCTTGGTCTTCACGCCGCCGTCGGTGGCGAAGTCCTGAAGCGCTGTCACGGCCCGGGTGACCTCCGTCTGTGCTCGGGCGGACGACGACAAGAAGCTCATGAAGTCCTTGTTCGTCAGGTTGACGGCCTCCAGGAGGCTCGCGGCTTGGGCGAGGCTCGAGGAGACGCACCGCCAAGCGCGAGCGTCATCGCGCAGCGCCTCGAGGTTCCATGCAATATCGGTCACGAGTGATCCTCCTGCGGTCGATTCATCAATCCCGTCAATGGCCCGTCGAGCCGTGCGGAGGGCGCGAGCGCCTGCGCGAGTGCATCGTTGATCTCGTCTTGGAGCGCCGCCAATGGGCACGACGAGTAGAAGCCCTCGTCGACGCTGAAGGCGCTGACGAAGCCGCTGCGAGCCTCGACCCACACCCGGTCGCGTCGCCCCGCCTCGATCGCCTCATGGTGCCGGTCCCGCGTTCGCAGTTCCTGCGCGCGCTCGCGCATCGCGTGGGTGCGCTCCAGGATTGCCTCCAGGCGCGCCTCGACGGGCTCGGACAGGCCAGCGTCCTCACGGCGCCTCGAGGCGCTGGCCGCGACGGCCTTCCAGTGCCGCGACAAGGTGCGCGAGACCTGCTCGCCGAGGGCGCGATTGACCAGAATCTGGACTTCGCCAGCGAACTTCATCGGCTCAAAGGTGGCTTTGGCGCCGATCCCCAGCTCAAGCTGCGCAGTGCCGTCGCCCTCCACGCGGACGCGCAACTGTTCGCTGTCGTCGGTCAGCTCGACGGCACCCTGTACGTCTCCGTGATCCACGTGGTCCACGCGATCCACCTCTCCCCTGGCGTCCCGACGCATCCTACACAGCCGGCGCCGTCCCACCAGGGGTCGCATCACGCCCTGCGGGACGCCGACATAGGCTGGAATCTCCCCACGACGTGGTGACCGAATGGCACGCTATGAGCTCCCCAGTCGACCTAGTTCAGCGCTATATGGATGGGTTTCGCCGTTCCGACCATCAGGTGGTCTTGGAATGCCTCACGGACGATGTGGTGTGGGTGATCCACGGTGTACGCACCACCCACGGCAAGGCCGAGTTCGACCTGGAGATCGAGAATCCAGGCTTCAGGGGCAGCCCCGAACTGGCTGTCGACAGCACCGTGGTGGGCACCCTCGATGGGGCCGATGCGGTGGTCACCACCGGTATCGGCAAGGGTGCCTTGTGGGACGGCGGCACCTTCACGTTTGCGTTCAGCACGCACTTCACGTTGCGCGACGGGCTGATCGCTCGCGTCGAGTCCTTCGTGGTACCCCTCACCTGAGCACGAGGAGCGTCACCGCCTCAGATGGCGGTGCGCCGAGCGCGGGTGAGCGTCGCGCGGTCAGCCAAATCCGCATCGGCCGGATACGAGACCTGCTCAAGCGTGAGCCCATGTGCCGGCGCGACCGCGACGGCTTGCGAGCGCTCGGTTCCGGCGGCCACGTCGGCCAACCAGCCGAGGTCCCTGCGGCCTTGGCCGACGGGCAAGACCGCGCCCACGAGTGAGCGCACCATCGAGTGGCAGAAGGCGTCGGCACGCACCGTCGCGACGAGCAGCCCAGCGTCTGGTCCGTCTTGCGGCCGGGTCCACGCGAACTCCTTGAGGTCGCGAATGCTGGTCGCACCCTCGCGCGCCTTGCAGAAGGGGGCAAAGTCGCGCAGACCAGTCAACGTGCGCGAAGCCGCGTTGAGCGCGTCGAGATCAAGGTCGCCGTCGTGCCACATCACGTGGCGGCGAGTCAGGGGGTCGCGCAGTGCGGCGACGTCACACACGCGGTAGGCATAGCGGCGCTCGGTTGCGGCGAACCTGGCATCGAAGCCTTCGGGCGCCACCATCACGCTGTGGATGCTCACGTCGTCGGGCAAGATCCCGTCGAGCCGGTCGCGCAGGCCCACCTCAGGGCTGCGCACGCATCGTCCCGGCATGCGCCCCCAGGACTCCACGGGGATGTCCGCATGGGCCACCTGGTGGCGGGCGTGAACGCCAGCGTCCGTACGGCCAGCGACGGTCAGCCGGATGGGCATCCCCTGGCCCGTGGCAGGGTCCCGGATGATGCGGGCGAGCGCGGCTTCCATCTCGCCTTGAACGGTCCGCAAACCAGGCTGGGACGCCCAGCCAGAGAAGTCGGTGCCGTCGTAAGAGAAATCAAGACGGGCCCTCACGACGTCACTGCTGTGCAGATCAGTCATGAGAGCCCGTCTTGAGTGCTACGAGCCGATGCGCGCATCGGCTGGAAGCGAAGTGTTTACTTCTCGTCGGCCTTCTCGGCAGCCTCGTCGGCGGCCTCGACAGGAGCCTCAACGGTCTCCTCGGCGGCCTCGACGGGCGCCTCGTCAACCTTGTCGGCCTTCTTCGCCTTGGGGGCGGCCTTCTTGGTGGCCTTCTCGGCCTCCTTCGAGACTGCCTTCTTGGCGGGGGTGCCGAACTCGACGAGCTCGATCACGGCCATGGGGGCGTTGTCGCCCTTGCGGTTGCCGACCTTGGTGATGCGGGTGTAGCCGCCCTCGCGCTCAGCGAAGCCGGGGCCGATCTCAGCGAACAGCGCGTGCACGACGCCCTTGTCCGAGATGATCCCGAGCACCCGGCGGCGCGAGGCGAGGTCGCCGCGCTTGGCGAAGGTGATCAGGCGCTCAGCGTAAGGACGCAGACGCTTGGCCTTGGTGACGGTGGTGGTGATGCGGCCGTGCTCGAACAGGCTCTGCGCGAGGTTCGCCAGGATCTGACGCTCGTGTGCAGGACCGCCGCCCAGGCGCGCTCCCTTAGTGGGGGTAGGCATGATGGATGGTTCTCCTTGTTACTCTTCGCTGCCCGAGAAGTACACGCCCGCGGAGCCACCGTCGTACTCGACGGCGCCGTCCTTGAGCGAGAAGCCCAGCTCTGCGAGCTTCTCCTTGACCTCGGTGATCGACTTCTGCCCGAAGTTGCGGATGTCCATGAGGTCCGCTTCCGAGCGGGCGGTCAGCTCGCCCACGGTGTGAATGCCCTCGCGCTTGAGGCAGTTGTACGAGCGCTGGGTGAGGTTGAGCTCCTCGATGGGCTGGTTGTAGTCCTCCTCGATGGAGTCCTCCGAGTCCGAGGGACCAATCTCGATTCCCTCCGCCGCCTCGTTCAGGCCCTTGGCCAGCGAGAACAGCTCGACGAGCGTCGAACCAGCAGACGCGAGAGCGTCAGCGGGCGAGATCGAGTTCTTGGTCTCGACGTCGATGATCAGCTCGTCGAAGTCGGTGCGCTGGGCCACACGGGTGGCCTCCACCTTGTAGGTGACCTTGAGCACCGGCGAGTAGATCGAGTCCACGGGGATCTGACCGATCTCCGCGTCGTAGCTCTTGTTCATCGAGGCGGGCACGTAGCCACGGCCGCGCTCGACGGTCAGCTCGACCTCGAACTTGGCCTTCGAGTTCAGCGTCGCGATGTGAAGGTCAGGGTTGTGGACCTCGACACCGGCGGGCGGCGCGATGTCCGCACCGGTCACGGCGCCAGCACCCGACTTGCGCAGGTACATGACGACGGGCTCGTCGTGGTGCGACGAGACCACCAGGTTCTTGAGGTTCAGCAGAATCTCCGTCACGTCCTCCTTCACGCCCTCAATGGTCGTGAACTCGTGGAGGACACCCTCAAAACGCACCGACGTGATCGCGGCGCCCGGGATGGACGACAGGAGCGTGCGGCGGAGCGAGTTGCCGAGCGTGTAGCCGAAGCCGGGCTCGAGGGGCTTGAGAGAGAACTGCGAACGGTTGTCCGAAATGACCTTCTCGGTCAGCTGGGGACGCTGTGCGATCAGCACTGTTGATTCCTTTCCGAGCACCCACCATTTGATGCTCGCAAGATCCGGCGGCGTTCGGTTCCACCGGGGTCACGGTTCTTCACTTGGAAGCCGCCGTCAGCGCCCTTGCGGGCGCCGACGGGGCGAGTGGCGCGTGAGCGCCTCTGAGACTAGTTGCGGCGACGCTTGGGCGGACGGCAGCCGTTGTGCGCCTGCGGGGTGACGTCCTTGATGGAGGTCACCTCGAGGCCGGCTGCGGTCAGCGAGCGGATCGCGGTGTCGCGGCCCGAGCCCGGGCCCTTCACGAACACGTCAACCTTGGACATGCCGGCCTCCTGCGCGCGGCGAGCGGCGGCCTCGGCGGCCATCTGCGCGGCGTAGGGGGTGGACTTGCGCGAGCCCTTGAAGCCCACCTGTCCGGACGACGACCACGACACGACGGCACCCGAGGGGTCCGTGATCGAGATGATCGTGTTGTTGAAGGTCGACTTGATGTGAGCCTGACCGTGCGCGACTGTCTTCTTGATCTTCTTACGCGGCTTACGCGTGGGAGCTGCCATGGCTTACTTCTTCTTTCCGGCGACGGTCTTCTTGGGGCCCTTGCGGGTACGCGCGTTGGTCTTGGTGCGCTGACCGCGGACCGGCATGCCACGACGGTGGCGCAGGCCCTGGTAGTTGCCGATCTCCACCTTGCGGCGGATGTCGGCCTGCACCTCACGGCGCAGGTCACCCTCGACCTGGAAGTTGGCCTCGATGTACTCGCGCAGGGCGACGAGCTCAGCGTCTCCGGCGTCCTTGACGCGGAGGTCGGGGCTCACGCCAGTGGCGGCGAGGATCTGGTGCGCGCGGGTGCGACCGATCCCGTAAATGTAGGTGAGCGCGATCTCCATGCGCTTTTCGCGCGGGAGGTCAACGCCGACGATGCGTGCCATTGTCTTTCTTCTACTCCTCAGTAGTCGGAGGTCTGACGCTCAAGCTTCCCGCGGGTTTCTGTAGTGCGGGCCCCGGCCTCCGAGCCGGGGGCTGCCTTGCGGCTGCCTGAACGAGGTCGTGTGTAGTTGTCTAGCCCTGACGCTGCTTGTGGCGCAGGTTGTCGCAAATGACCATGACTCGGCCATTGCGACGGATCACCTTGCACTTGTCGCAGATCGGCTTGACGCTCGGCTTAACCTTCATGCTTCTTTCCTTGCGGTCGACACGCGGAACGCCTGTGCGTGCCTCGCCGCTTACTTGTAGCGGTAGACGATGCGGCCGCGGGACAGGTCGTATGGGCTCAACTCGACGACTACACGGTCCTCAGGGAGGATCCTGATGTAGTGCTGTCGCATCTTGCCCGAGATGTGTGCGAGGACGAGATGACCATTGGTCAACTCCACACGGAAGGATGCGTTCGGAAGCGCCTCCACCACCGTGCCCTCGACCTCGATGACGCCGTCTTTCTTGGCCATGGACTCCACTCACGTTGGTTGGTTACGCGGGCGCGCAAAAACGCCCGACGAATCACTATACGCCAGGTTTAGGCGCTTGCCAACCGCACCGTGCTAGGCAAGGCCATTGCGCAGCCGCTGCACGGCACTACCCGAGATCTCGGTGTTGCGGTGGTCTGCGAGCGCCCTCATCACCGACAGCGGGGTGCGTGGGTTGGCAATGAGCGCGCGGAGCACGCCGTGGTCGCTGTCGTGGCCCAGGGAGATCAGTGCACTGACGGGGCAGTCGGGCCGGCTTGCGACGGCCGTGCGTACCGCGCTGTTGCGGTGAACAGCGAGCGTGAGCAGTTCGGGCCCCGTCACTTCGGGGTCCTGTGCCTTAGCGATGTACTCGAAAGCCCCCCGTGTCGGCGTGAAGCCCACGTCCCTGCCCTCCTTGGCGCAGCGCTCACCGCCCGGTGGACGCTGTGCGCCCCACTCTAGGCACGCGCGCGCGACGGCGCGACTTGTTGTGAACAACTCGACAACACCCACGAGGGTGTCGCGTGCCCTCTCCCACGGCCGTTAGGGACGCGCCAGGCCAGGCCTGGGGCGCGCGGCGACCACGGGGCGAGGGGCGTAGGTGCGCGGCTCGCTGCGGCGCATCGGCTTGTCGGCCGCCCGTTCCTCGTGCGGCTGGGTGGCGTCGCGCAGTTCGGCTGGCACGTCGGTGCGCGCGGTGAGGTCACCCGTCGGGTTCATCTGCCCGTGCTCCGCCACTGCGCGCAGCGCGGCCCTGCGCACCTCTCCCTTGCGGTGGCCGCACAGTTCTTGGCGCAGCGTCGCGGGCGCGGCCCGATTGCGGGCGACCGCCTTCGCCACCGCGGTGTCGCGGTCCTTGGCCAGGTGTTCGAGGATGGCCGGCCGCGCCGCCGGATTGGCCGCCACCGCTACGCGCACCACGGCCCTGGCGTCGTGTGCCAACGTGGCGAGCACCGCCATGGGGCAGTCCTCCCGCCGCGCGAGCGTCTCTCGCACGTCGACATCCCTGTGATGCGCGAGTTCGGCAAAGCGGGGACGAGCGAGGTCCGCTCCCGATGCCTCGTGCCACTCAGGGCTCTGTTGGCGCCGTCGCACCTGCGAGACGCCAATGCCCGAACTCGCCATGAACGCCCTCGACCACGATCCATCCGCGCTGCTACGGCCCGCCATCGCCACCCTCCCAGGTCTGTGGGAACAGACCCTACGGAGGCCACGTAACGCTCCCCTGTCACGCCGGTGGCGTGCACGTGAATGTCAGGTGAGCCTTAAGCGTCCTGCGCGGGTCGGAATCCGCGCACGGGGGCTGTGCGCGTGGGGCGGTAGGTGGTCTCCCCGTGGAGCGACACCTGAGCGACAGGCAGGGTCATGACATCGGCCAGCCGCACCTTGTCCCGCAGTTCCGGGGGTATGTCCCCCGCACGTGCGCTCGACGCCGTTGTCGCATCGTCGAGCCTGCGCACCGCGTGAGTGCGGACCTCCTCCTTGCGGTGAAAGGCGAGGGACTCGATGACGCTTCGCTCCACGGCGGGATTGTCGAGCAGGGCGTGCAGCACCGCAGCGTGCCGATCGTGGGACAGGTGATCGAGGATGGAAGAGGTCGACGCGGGATTTCCCGCCACCGCGACGCGCACCTCGGCGACCTTGTCGTGGGCGAGCCCCACCATCGTGCCCAACGGTAGATCTGCCCTCCCGGCGATCACCTCGCGCACCACAGCGTTGCGCCCCCCAGCGAGCGCCTGCACCTGCGCGCGAGACAACTCCTCCTGCTGGGCCAGTTCGACCTCGTCGCTCGCGCCCGGCGCGTATGAGAAGCCACGTGCCATGATCCCTCTCCTCACGAGTCAGGAAGCCCGGCGTGGGCGCCCTGAAACGACCGTACGGGCAGGCAGTTGCAGCGGCGTGGCACTTGCGTCACAAGTGTGTGAACCGCCGTCGGAAACCTCACACTCGGGCGTGCGGCGACCGCGCACCGCGCACGCGACTGTGACGTCAGCCGAGAGGAGTGGGCGTCACTCCGAAGGGCGCGAGCCCTGCTGCACCGCCGTCAGCGGCCGTCAGGACCCAAATGCCGTCCTCGTGCACGGCGATCGAGTGCTCCCAGTGCGCGCCACGCGAGCCGTCTGCGGACACCACGGTCCAGTCATCGGCCAACACCTCGGAGTCCGACGTTCCGAGCACCGTCATCGGCTCGATCGCAATGCACAGGCCCGCACGGACCCGTGGCGAGCGGCCCCGCACCCGGTAGTTCATGACGTCGGGTGCCTGGTGCATCGCGGTGCCGATCCCATGGCCGACGTACCCCACCAAGGGGTACAGCCCCGCCGCGTCCGTCACGTCTTCGATGGCCGCAGAGACCTCGTCGAGCCTGCTCGCACTCGCGAGCGCGGCGATCCCGGCCCAGAGCGATCGCCGGGTCTGCTCCACCAGCTTCGTGTCATCGCCGCCCAGCGCCTCGCCCACGATGAGCGAGATCGCGGAGTCGCCGTGCCAACCGTCGACAATGGCGCCACAGTCAATCGAGACCACATCGCCAGAGGCGAGCACGCGGTCACCGGGGATGCCGTGGACGATCTCCTCGTTGACGGAGATACAGGTGGTCGCGGGGAACCCGTGGTAGCCCAAGAAGTTGGACGTCGCTCCAGCATCCGCAATGACCGCAGCGGCCGCGGCGTCGACCTCACGGGTCGTGGCACCAGGGACCGCTGCGGCGCGCGCCGCTGCGAGCGCACGCTCGACGATCACGCCCGCGCGCGCCATGACCCGCATCTGCTCGCGGGTCTTGAGCTCGATCTTGCCGGACACGCCTCAGCGGGATTCTGCGGCGGAAACGATGCGCTCGGTGACGTCGGCGATCTCGCCCAGTCCGTCAACCTGAACCAGCAGACCGCGACCTTCGTAGTACGCGGCGACGGGTGCCGTCTGGAGGGCGTACACCTCGAGGCGCTTGCGGATCACCGGCTCGGTGTCATCGGCACGGCCCTCGATCTTCGCGCGGCCCAGCAAACGCTCGGTGACGGCATCCGCATCGGCCGTAATCTCGATGGCGACGTCCAGGTCGACACCCAAGTCAGCGAGCATGCCCTCGAGCTCAACTGCCTGGTCGGGATTGCGGGGGTAACCGTCGAGCAGGAACCCGTTCGCGACGTCGTCCTGAGCGAGGCGGTCACGCACCATGGCGTTCGTGACCTCGTCGGGGACCAACGCGCCGGCGGACATGTACTCCTGAGCCTTGCGGCCCAGCTCCGTGTCGCCCTGAACGTTGGCGCGGAAGATGTCGCCTGTCGAGATGGCGGGGACAGCCCAGCGCTCGGCAAGACGAGCGGCCTGGGTGCCCTTGCCCGCGCCGGGCGGGCCAAGAAGAACGGTGCGCATTACTTGAGGAACCCTTCGTAGTGATGCTGCTCCAGCTGCGACTGGATGCGCTTGACAGTGTCCAGACCCACGCCCACGAGGATGAGGATGGACGCGCCGCCAAACGGGATCGACGTGCTGAGGCCGAGCATCACAAACGCGATCGTCGGCACCAGCGCGACAGCAGCGAGGTACAGCGAACCGGCAGCGGTGATGCGGGAAAGCACGTAGGCCAAGAAGTCAGCCGTGGGCTGTCCCGGACGGATGCCGGGGATGAAGCCGCCGTACTTCTTCATGTTGTCGGCCACGTCTTCAGGGTTGAACGTGATCGCGGTGTAGAAGTACGCGAAGAAGATGATGAGCAGCACATACAGCGCCATGTTCAGCGGTGCGGCCGGGTTGGCGACGTGGTCGTTCATCCAGATCAACCAGCCGGGCGAGTCCGTGCCGGTGAACTGCAGGATCACCTGGGGAAGCATCAGGAGCGACGAAGCGAAGATCACGGGGATGATGCCCGCCATGTTGATCTTGATCGGGATGTAGGTCGACGACCCGCCGAGCATGCGGCGGCCGACCATGCGCTTGGCGTACTGCACGGGGATACGACGCTGGGACTGCTCGACGTAGACGACCGCGGCGATCACGACCATCACCACGACGGCGGTGATCAGCAGGTTGCGCAGGCCATTGGACGAGTTCCAGATAGTCGACACGACACCGGGGAACGAAGCGGCGATCGAGGTGAAGATCAACAGCGACATGCCGTTACCGACACCGCGCTCGGTGATGCGCTCGCCCAGCCACATGATGAATACCGTGCCTGCGGTCATGGTCAGCACCATGACGGTGATGACGTACCAGGAGTCGTTCGGCACGATCGGTTCGGTGCAGTTGGGGAAGAAGACGTTGTTGCGGGCCATCGTGATGTACGAGGCCGACTGGAGAGCGGCGAACCCGACGGTGATGTACCGCGTGTACTGGGTGAGCTTCGCCTGGCCCTCCTGACCCTCCTTGTAGAGAGTCTCAAAGCGCGGAATGAGCACGCGCAGCAACTGGACCATGATCGAGGCCGTGATGTACGGCATGATGCCCAGCGCAAAGATCGACAGCTGCAGCAATGCGCCGCCGGAGAACAAGTTGAGGACCGCGAATGCCGAGTTCGTGTCGGTACCCATGCACACCTGCACGGCGCCATAGTCCACACCAGGCGTGGGGATAGACACACCCGCGCGGTAGATAGCGATGATCCCGAGGGTGAACAGTAGCTTTCGGCGCAGGTCAGGCGTCCGGAAAGCGTTCACGAAGCCACTCAGCATTGATCCTCCATGATTACGGGGCCTTGCCACCCCGTCGAAAACGTCGAGGCGGGCCGCACGTGAACGCGCGGCCCGCCTACGACTCTAGCCCTCGTTGACGGAACCGCCGGCCGCCTCGATCTTGGTCTTCGCGGACTGAGAAACCTTGTCCGCGTCGACGATCGTGACCTTGACCGCGATGTCGCCGTCACCCAGGACCTTGACGAGTTGGTTGCGGCGCACCGCACCCTTCTCGACCAGGTCAGCCTTGGTGACGTCGCCGCCCTTGGGGAACAACTCGGCAATCTGCCCCACGTTGACGACCTGGTAGGTCACCTTGAAGGGGTTCTTGAAGCCGGGCAGCTTGGGGATGCGCATGTGGATAGGCGTCTGGCCACCCTCGAAGCGCGCGGGAACCTGGTAACGGGCTCCCGTGCCCTTGGTACCGCGACCAGCCGTCTTACCCTTCGAGCCCTCACCGCGACCCACGCGGGTCTTCTTGGTGTGCGAGCCGGGGGCCGGACGCAGGTGGTGCACCTTGAGGGTGGTCACCTTCGCCTCGGGCTCCGCGGCCGCGGCCTTCTTGGCAGCCGGCTTCTTGGCCGGAGCCTTGGTCACGGCCTCGTCCGAAGCAGCAGCCTTGGAAGCGGTCGCCTTCTTGGCGGCCGGCTTCTTCTCAGCGGCAGGCTTCTTGTCAGCCACAGCCTTGTCGGCGGCGGGCTTCTTCGCGGCCGGCTTCTTGGCAGCGGGCTTCTTGGCGGGAGTCTCCTCCGCCGCAGCCTTCTTGTCCTCAGCCATTACTCAACCTCCTCGACGGTGACCAGGTGGTCGACCGCCTTGACCATCCCGCGGATCTCGGGACGGTCCTCCTTGACGACGATGTCGCCGATGCGCTTGAGCCCGAGCGACCGCAAGGTCTCGCGGTGCTGCGGCTTCACACCGATCGCCGACTTCTTCTGCTGAACCTTGAGGCGAGCCATTACTTCACCCCCGCAGCCTGGGCGCGGAGCAGCGCGGCGGGAGCCACGTCCTCCACGGCCTTGCCACGGCGAGCGGCAACGGCCTCAGGGCGCTCAAGGCGCTTGAGGGCGTCAACGGTCGCGTGAACGATGTTGATCGCGTTGGACGAGCCAAGCGACTTCGACAGGATGTCGTGAACGCCAGCGCACTCGAGCACGGCGCGCACCGGACCACCGGCGATCACACCGGTACCGGGCGAAGCCGGACGCAGGTACACGACGCCAGCGGCAGCCTCACCCTGGACGACGTGAGGGATGGTGCCCTGGATACGGGGCACGCGGAAGAAGTTCCGCTTCGCCTCCTCGACGCCCTTGGAGATAGCCGCGGGCACCTCCTTGGCCTTGCCGTAGCCCACGCCTACGTTGCCTTCGCCGTCACCCACGACGACAAGCGCGGTGAAGCTAAAGCGACGACCACCCTTGACGACCTTGGAGACACGGTTGATCGTGACTACGCGCTCGATGAACTTGTTGTCAGGCTCATTGCCGCGACGGTTGTCGCGACGGTTGTTGTCAGCCATGCGATTTCCTTTCGTGGTCCCGGCTACAGAGCCAGGCCACCCTCTCGGGCGCCGTCTGCGACCGCTGCCACACGACCGTGGTATTTGTTTCCGCCGCGGTCGAACACGACGGTGTCGATTCCCGCTGCCTTGGCACGCTCGGCGACGAGCTCGCCAACCTTGCTGGCCTTCGCGGTCTTGTCGCCGTCGAGCGCACGCACATCGGCCTCGAGCGTCGAAGCCGACACGAGGGTCTTGCCCACGGTGTCGTCCACGATCTGCGCGACCATGTGACGGGCCGACCGGGTCACAACCAGACGCGGACGCGCGGTCGTGCCGGAGATCTTCTTGCGCAGGCGGAAGTGACGGCGCTTGCGCGCAATCGTCTTCCCCTTGCCCTTGACAGTGATGCTCATGGCTTACTTACCCGTCTTTCCGGCCTTGCGGCGTACCTGCTCGCCCGCGTAGCGCACACCCTTGCCCTTGTACGGCTCGGGCTTGCGGATCTTGCGGATGTTGGCCGCGACCTCGCCCACCTGCTGCTTGTCGATACCCGACACGGAGAACTTGGTGGGGCTCTCCACAGCGAAGGTGATGCCGGTGGGCGGCGCGATGATCACCGGGTGCGAGAAGCCGAGCGCGAACTCGAGCTCCGAGCCCTTGAGCGCGACACGGTAACCCGTACCCACAATCTCGAGCTTCTTCTCGTAGCCGTTGGTGACGCCCTCGACCATGTTGGCGATGAGGGTGCGGGTCAGGCCGTGCAGCGACTTTGCGACGCGCTCGTCGTTGGGTCGCTTGACGGCGATGCCCTCGTCACCCTTTTCCACGGTGATGGGGGAAGCGACGGTGTGGGTCAGCGAGCCCTTGGGGCCCTTGACCGTCACGAGGTCGCCTTCGATGGTGACGTCCACACCCGAGGGGATGGAGACGGGGTACTTGCCAATGCGTGACATGTGTTTCTCTCCTTCCCTTACCAGACGAACGCGACGACCTCGCCGCCGACGCCCTTCTTCTCGGCCTCACGGTCAGTCAGCAGACCGGAGGAGGTGGACAGGATGGCCACGCCCAGGCCGCCGAGAACCTTCGGGAGGTTCGTCGACTTCGCGTAAACGCGCAGGCCGGGCTTGGACACGCGGCGCACACCGGCGAGCGAACGCTCGCGGTTGGGGCCGTACTTCAGGGTCAGCGTGAGGGTCTTGCCCACCTCTGCATCGGTGGTCTCCGAAGCAGAGATGTAGCCCTCGGACTCCAGGATCGTGGCAATGGAAGCCTTGAGCTTGGAGTGCGGCATCGACACGGTCTCGTGGTATGCCGCGTTCGCGTTGCGCAGACGCGTCAGCATGTCTGCGATGGGATCAGTCATCGTCATGAGTGTTGAACTCTTCCTCGCCGTGGTTTCCTCCAAGGGAGGACCTGTGGCGTAGTGGTTTTACCAGCTGCTCTTGGTGATTCCGGGCAGCTCACCTGCGTGAGCCATCTCGCGGAAGCACACGCGGCAGAGGCCGAACTTGCGGTACACCGAGTGCGGACGACCGCACTTCTGGCACCGGGTGTAGGCGCGCACGGCGAACTTCTGCTTGCCGGCCGCCTTGTTCTTCAGCGCAGTCTTGGCCATGGGTCACTTCTCCTTGAACGGGAAGCCCAGCTGCTTGAGCAGCGAGCGGCCCTCGTCGTCCGTGGTCGCGGTCGTGACAATGGTGATGTCCATGCCGCGCACGCGGTCGATCTTGTCCTGGTCGATCTCGTGGAACATCGACTGCTCGGTGAGACCGAAGGTGTAGTTGCCGTTGCCGTCGAACTGCTTGGGGCTGAGCCCGCGGAAGTCGCGGATGCGCGGCAGCGCAAGCGACAGCAGACGGTCCAGGAACTCCCACATGCGGTCGCCACGCAGGGTGACGTGCGCGCCGATGGGCTGGCCCTCACGCAGCTTGAACTGCGCGATCGACTTGCGAGCCTTGGTGACCTGCGGCTTCTGACCGGTGATCGCGGTGAGATCAGCGATCGCACCCTCGATCAGCTTCGAGTCCTTGGCCGCGTCACCGACACCCATGTTGACGACGATCTTGGTCAGACCGGCAACCTGGTTGACGTTCTCGTGGCCGAACTCCTCGACGAGCTTGGCGATGATCTCGCCACGGTACTTTTCCTTGAGCCGCGGCAGAGCGGTTGAGGTGCTCATTCGACGTCCTTACCCGAGCGCTTGGCCACACGCACACGCTTGTTGCGGTTGCGACCGTCCTGCTCGACCTGCTCCGTGCGGAAGCCCACACGAGTGCCCTTCTTGGTCTCCGGGTCGACGAGCATCACGTTCGAGATGTGCAGCGACGCCTCGGAAGTGATGATGCCGCCGGACTGCTGGTCGCGACGGGTGCCCGGCTTGATGTGCTTGGTCACACGCTGGACGCCCTCAACGATCACGCGGTCGTTTTCCTTGTTGACGTCGAGCACGCGGCCCTGCTGGCCGCGGTCGCGTCCGGCGATGACGACCACGAGGTCGCCCTTCTTGATCTTCGCCATCAGATAACCTCCGGTGCCAGCGAGATGATCTTCATGAACTTCTTGTCGCGCAGCTCGCGGCCCACGGGGCCGAAGATACGCGTACCGCGGGGCTCGCCCGCGTCGCCCTTGAGGATCACCGCAGCGTTCTCATCGAACTTGATGTACGAGCCATCGGGACGGCGACGCTCCTTGGCGGTACGAACGACGACGGCCTTGACGACGTCGCCCTTCTTCACGTTGCCGCCGGGGATGGCGTCCTTGACGGTGGCGACGATGGTGTCACCAATGCCGGCGTAGCGGCGCTTGGAGCCACCGAGCACGCGGATGACCAAGATCTCCTTGGCACCCGTGTTGTCGGCGACGCGCAGCCGCGACTCCTGCTGAATCATGTCTTCTTCTCCTGTCGTCTGGTTCTCACGGACGACGCCGTGAGCCTGGTCGAACGTTGGTTACTTAGCCTTCTCGACGATCTCGACCAGACGCCACCGCTTGGAAGCGGACAGCGGTCGGGTCTCCATCACGACCACCAGGTCGCCGATGCCGGCAGTGTTGAGCTCGTCGTGCGCCTTGATCTTGCTGGAGCGGCGCATAACCTTGCCGTAGAGGGGGTGCTTGACGCGGTCCTCAACCTCGACGGTGATCGTCTTGTCCATCTTGTCGCTGACGACATAGCCACGACGCGTCTTGCGGTACGCGCGGTGCTCGGCCGTAGCCGTCGCGTGCTTCTGAGTCGACATTGTCGTACTTCCTTACTCGGCCGACGCCGTGGGCGCGGTCCGGATGCCGAGCTCACGCTCGCGCAGGATCGTGTAGATGCGAGCGATGTCGCGCTTGACGGCCTTGAGGCGGCCGTGGTTCTCGAGCTGACCCGTGGCCGACTGGAAGCGCAGGTTGAACAGCTCTTCCTTGGCCTTCTTGAGCTCGTCCACGAGGCGCGAGTCCTCCATGGCGTCGAGCTCGACGGGGCTGAGGCTGTCAGTGCCGATAGCCATTAGATGTCACCACCCTCACGGGTCACGAAACGGGTCTTCATGGGCAGCTTGTGCTGGGCGCGGCGCATGGCCTCACGGGCCAGCTCCTCCGGCACACCGGCAAGCTCGAACAGCACGCGGCCGGGCTTGACGTTGGAGACCCACCACTCGGGCGAACCCTTACCGGAGCCCATGCGGACCTCCGCAGGCTTCTTGGTCAGCGGGCGGTCGGGGTAGATGTTGATCCACACCTATCCACCACGCTTGATGTGGCGAGTCATCGCAATACGAGCGGCCTCGATCTGGCGGTTGGTGACGTAGGCGGGCTCGAGAGCCTGGATGCCAAAGTCACCAAAGGTCACCTGGGTGCCACCGGTCGACATACCCGAACGCTTCGGGTGGTGCTGCTTGCGGTGCTTCACTCGACGGGGAATGAGCATGGCTTAGCCTTCCTTCCCTGCGTCGGCCTTGGGGGCCTCGGCAGCGGCAGGCGCCTCGGCGCGAGCCTCGGCGGACTGACGGGGGGCGCCGTCACGACGGGGACCACGCTCGCTGCGCTCGCCGCGACCGCGGCCTCGCTGCGGGCGGGGGGCCTTGGCCTGCTCGGCCGCCCACTCCTTCTCCGTCATGTCGCCCTTGTAGATCCACACCTTCACACCGATCTGGCCGAAGGTGGTGCGGGCCTCAAAGAAGCCGTAGTCGATGTTCGCGCGGAGGGTGTGCAGCGGCACGCGGCCCTCACGGTAGAACTCCGAACGCGACATCTCGGCACCGCCAAGACGGCCCGAGCACTGGACTCGGATGCCCTTGGCGCCGGCGCGCAGCGCGGACTGAATGCCCTTACGCATGGCACGCCGGAACGAGACACGCGAAGCGAGCTGCTCGGCGATGCCCTGTGCGACGAGCTGGGCGTCGATCTCGGCGTTCTTAACCTCGAGGATGTTGAGCTGAACCTGCTTGCCGGTCAGCTTCTCGAGGTTGGCGCGAAGCTTGTCGGCCTCGGCACCACGGCGACCGATGACGATGCCGGGACGCGCGGTGTGCAGGTCGACACGCACACGCTCACGGGTGCGCTCGATCTCGACCTTCGACACGCCTGCGCGCTCGAGGCCCTGCGACATCAGCTTGCGGATCTTGACATCCTCGTCCACGTAGTCGCGGTAGCGCTCGCCCTTCTTGGTCGAGTCCGCGAACCAACGCGAGCGGTGGTCGGTGGTGATACCCAGGCGGTAGCCGTGCGGGTTGATCTTCTGACCCATTACTTGGCCCCTTCCTTGACGGGCGTCGCCACCGTCACGTTGATGTGGCTGGTGCGCTTGAGAATGCGGTTCGCACGGCCCTGAGCACGGGGCTGGATGCGCTTCATGGTCGGGCCCTCGTCGACCGTGATCGAGGTGATCACGAGCTCGGACTCGTCGAAGCGCTCACCGGCCGCGTCGGCCTTGACTCGCGCGTTGGCCACTGCCGACTCGATGAGCTTGCGCACATCGGTGGCGACGGCCTGAGGCTGGAACCGCAACGTGGCGATGGCCTCGGTGGCGTTCTGACCACGGACCAGGTTCACGACACGGCGAGCCTTCTGGGCGGTCACGCGAAGGTATCGCGTCTGCGCCTTGGCTTCCATCTGTAACTCCTCTTACCTACGCCCGGGCGCCTTAGCGGCGGCCCTTGCGGTCGTCCTTGACGTGGCCCTTGAACGTGCGGGTGGGCGCAAACTCGCCCAGCTTGTGACCGACCATCGACTCGGTGACGAACACCGGGACGTGCTTGCGGCCGTCGTGCACGGCAAAGGTGTGACCCAGGAAGTCGGGGGTGATAACCGACCGACGGGACCAGGTCTTGATGACGTTCTTCGAACCCGCCTCGTTCTGGGCGTCCACCTTCTTCTGCAGGTGGTCGTCGACGAACGGACCCTTCTTGAGGCTGCGGGGCATCGGACTCTCCTACTAGCGCTTCTTCTTGCCGGTGGGCCGGCGGCGGACGATGAGCTTGTCGCTGGGCTTGTTCGGACGGCGCGTGCGGCCCTCCGCCTGGCCCCAGGGGCTGACGGGGTGGCGGCCACCGCTCGTCTTGCCCTCGCCACCACCGTGCGGGTGGTCGACCGGGTTCATCACCACGCCACGCACGGTCGGGCGCCGGCCCTTCCAGCGCATGCGGCCGGCCTTTCCCCAGTTGATGTTCGACTGCTCGGCGTTGCCCACCTCGCCGACGG
>NZ_JBKEED010000017.1:0-56426 GCF_047975725.1 Demequina sp. | reverse complement strand
TGGGCGATACTGGGATCGAACCAGTGACCTCTTCCGTGTCAGGGAAGCGCGCTACCGCTGCGCCAATCGCCCGAGGTGGGTACGGGATTCGAACCCGTGTATACGGCTTTGCAGGCCGCTGCCTCGCCTCTCGGCCAACCCACCGTGGTCGCCAACTGAAGCTGGCAAGGAACCTACGAGCGGACGACGGGACTCGAACCCGCGACCCTCACCTTGGCAAGGTGATGCTCTACCAACTGAGCCACGTCCGCATGTCGGGGCGTTGCCCTGACGAGATAGTGACTTTAGCCCATTCGCGTCGACGACACAAAACGGCCTTGAGTCACAGCGAGTCGTGGGGCTGAGTGCCGCCACTACCGTTGACCCCATGGAAGGCCCCGATGGCACGGCACTGGCTGCCAGTGCGCAGTTCCGTTCCGTGCGTGCGCGCGGCGTTGTCGAGCACATTGACGCGGTACGGGACGGCGCACGCCTGGCGCAGGGCGGGTTCTGGGTGGTCGTGGGCGACTTCGATGGCCGGGTTGATGCCTGGCGAATGGCGCAGGTGGAGCACGCGGAGGACGGTGCGTTCGCTGATGGCGAACGTCTTGCGGGCGCGCCGCCCTGGGTGGGGCCGCCAGCCGATTCCTGGGTGAGTTCCCTGTCGCATGCGCAGTACCTGCGTGGCGTCGAGTCCATCCGCGCAGAGATTCGTGATGGTGAGGTTTACCAGGTCAATCTCTGTCGCGTGCTGACCGCGCCGCTTGCCGCGGGTGAGCGAGGCCCTGACGCGGTGGCTCTTGCGAACACGCTCGCCAAGGGCAACCCTGCTCGCTACGCCTCGCGCATTGTGATCCCCGCTGGGGCAGGCAGTGAGCAGGCGCCACCGACCTGGGTGGTGTCCGCATCGCCCGAGCTCTACCTCGGCGTCGAGGGCGCACAGGTGCGGTCGAGTCCCATCAAGGGCACGGCGGCTCCCGGCTCAGCAATGCTGGACAAGGACGTCGCGGAGAACGTCATGATCACCGACCTGGTGCGCAACGACCTCTCCCACGTGGCCCGCCCTGGCAGCGTGGGTGTGCCTGAACTGCTCGGTGAGCACGCACACCCGGGACTGACGCATCTGGAGTCCACCGTTGAAGTCACGCTCGAGCAGGACTTTGACTGGACGGAGGCGATGTGGCCGGCACTATGGGACGGGACCTTTCCCCCCGGTTCGGTCTCGGGCGCCCCCAAGAGCTCCGCATTGCGGATCATTGCGCGCGAGGAGAGCGCGCCTCGCGGTCCCTATTGCGGTGCCATCGGGTGGATTGACGCAGATGCGCGACGCGCTGAGCTCGCCGTTGGCATCCGGACATTCTGGTGGAAGGCGGGCGCGCTGCATTTCGGCACAGGCGCCGGCATTACTTGGGGATCGGTCCCGCAGGGTGAATGGGAAGAGACCGAACTGAAGGCCCAGAGGTTGATTGGCCTGGCATCCACTGAAATGATGCGCTCATGAATGCAGTGGTGTGGGCAGGGGGGACGCTGCGAGATCCTGGCGAACCGGTGATCGTCGCAACGGACCACGGCTTCACCGTGGGTGACGGAGTTTTCGAGACGCTCGGCATTGACGGCGGCGTTCCTTTTGCGCTTTCGCGGCACCTCGCCAGACTCGCTTACAGCGCCAGCCGCATGGGGATCGCCGTGCCGGACCGCACGACGATTGAGGGTGCGATCCGCGAGGTTCTTGACGCGGGGCAGGGGCGCCTGACACGAATGAGAATTACCGTGACGTCGGGCGACGGGCCCATGGGCTCGGCACGGGGCGACGGACCGCCCACCCTGGTGGTGACGGCACTCACGGCACGGCGGCCGCGCGTGTGCCACGCCGTGCGCGCGCCGTGGAGCCGCAACGAGCGGGGTGCGCTCACCGGCATCAAGTCCACCTCGTACGCGGAAAACGCCGTCATGGTGGAGTACGCCCGCTCCAAGGGTGCGGACGAGGCCCTCGTGGCTAACACCCACGGCAACCTGTGCGAGGGAACCGCTACCAACGTGTTCATCGAGCGCGGGGGAGAGCTGCTCACGCCGCCACTGGCCTCAGGGTGCCTCGCAGGGATCACGCGAGGTCTGGCGCTCGAGTGGGGCGCGCAGGCGGGTCTGCCGGTGCGGGTGACCGCTGCTGGCGAACTTCCCATGAGCGTGCTGGACGAGGTCATCGCGGGGCGCGCACACCTAGCCGTCACGTCCTCCCTGCGCGGGGTGCAACACGTCTCGAGCCTTGATGGCCACGAGCTCACACCGGGGCCGCTCCTGCGCCGGCTCAGCGCCACCTATGAGCTCCGGGCGGAGCGTGACCGGGATCCGGTGGTGCCTTCGCGGCGGTGACGACGCCGCATGAGAGGTCTCTCACGGGCCTCTCCTTGTCCTCTCACCTGGGCCCTCCACAGTGGTTCCTGTAGCGCCCACCAGGGGCGCTCCGTGAGAGGAGCACCACCATGAACAAGCGTGTGTTGTGGACCGTGACCGGCGCACTGGGCATCATCGGCATCGGCGGTTCCGCCGCTCTCGCCGACGCGTACCACGTGAACAAGGAAGACGACGGAGCCGTCGTCCAGGTCGAGAAGTCCAAGGACGGCGTGGCGGTGAGCGTCAAGATCAACTCGACGCAGTCGCCCATCTCCGTCGTGACCCCCGTGTCGGTGCGCAGCACCGTCAGCCCTGTGACCCCCGTCAGTGTCACGACTCCCGTGAGTGTCCAGTCGCCCGTGAGTGTCCAGTCGCCCGTGAGTGTCCAGTCGCCGGTCACGCCGCAGTCGCCCGTGAGTGTCCAGTCGCCGGTGACGCCGCAGTCGCCCGTGAGTGCCCAGTCGCCGGTGACGCCGGCCTCCCCGGCCTCGGCCGCATCGGCCAACTAACCCAGCCCCCTGTGTGGCTGCGGGCTTGTGCCCGCAGCCACACAAGGGTGTCAGGAGAGCGCGAGGACGGATTCGATGAGAGTTTTCTCATCTACTTCTCCTCGGGCTCTCACGCTGTGACGGCACAGTGGTGAGCGAAGGTGCCCTCCGGGCACGACACGAAAGGGCCACGATCATGGACAAGCGCACACTGTGGACAGTGACGGGGGCGCTCGGCATCATCGCCATCGGCGGCACGGTCGCCCTCGCAGACTCGTTTCAGGCCGACCAACGTGATGGCGGGCCCGCCGTCCAGTTGGACTACGTCGAGAACACCGATGGGCTCACGGCCACCGTGTCGCCCACCCTGTCCGCAGTCACGCCGGTCAGCGCCGTGTCGGTCAAGAGCACCGTCACGCCCGTGACTCCGGTCAGCGTGGCCACGCCCGCGGCGGCTCCGACCGCCGTCAGTGCGCGCACGGTGGTCACCCCGATCACGCCTGTGAGCGCCAAGACGGTGGTCAGTGCAAAGACGCCTGTCAGCGCCACAACCGTGGCGAGTGCTACGACGCCAGTGTCCGCCGCATCGGCCAACTAGGCCCTCAACCCGCTATTCGCGCCGCGCTCAGGGCATCAGGCGATAGCCGCTGCCTCGTACCGTCTCGATTCGCTCGGCGCCGATCTTGCCGCGCAGGTAGCGAACATAGACGTCGACCACGTTGCTTCCAGGATCAAAGTCGTAGCCCCAGACTTGGGACAGCAACTGCTCCCGTGTGAGGACCTGCCGAGGGTGGCGCATGAGAGTCTCCGCGAGGGCAAACTCCCTGGAGGAGAGGTCCACTTCCTTGCCCTCGACGCGCATGCGGCGCGAGCGCAGGTCGAGCACCAGGTCCCCATGGTCGATCACGGTCGCCTCAGCGACGTTGTCGGGGCGCAGACGCAGGCGCACGCGTGCGAGCAGCTCGTCGAAGCCGAATGGCTTGCCCATGTAGTCGTCGGCGCCGCCTTGGAGACCCGCCACCGTGTCGTCGAGCGAGCGTCGGGCGCTGAGGATGATTACGGGCACGCTCACCCCGCTATCACGTAAGCGAGCAAGGAGTGCCATGCCGTCCTCGTCGGGCAGGCCAAGGTCGAGGATGATCATGTCGGGATCAGCCACGATGGCGGCATCGAAGCCCTCACGTGCGGTGGTGGCGATCAGACAGGCATAGCCAGCACCCTTGAGCCCCTTCGCGATGAACGACGCGATGCGCTCCTCGTCCTCAATCACCAGGATTTGGGTCATGCGTGCTGGTCTCCTTCGTGAGCGTCAGAGTCGGCGGACGGATCCGGCGCGTGGCCATCGTGGGCAGACGGCACGACCATAGGGATGGTGACCGTGAACCGCGACCCTTCACCGGGTGTGCTGTCGACGGCAACCTCGCCACCGTGTGCCTGTGCGATCGCTTGGACAATCGGCAGGCCAAGACCTGAGCCCTGCACCCGATGTTGACCCGCCCGCGCGAAGCGTTCGAAAATGCGCTCGCGGTCCTCGGATGCGATGCCGGGGCCGGCGTCGGCGACCCACAGGGCGGCGGTGGTGCCATCGCAGGCCGAGCCGATCGCGATGCGGGTGCCCGGCTCGGAGAACTTCACGGCGTTCGCGACCAACTGGAGCCAGGCCTGGGTCAATCGTTCGCGGTCGGCTGGCACCGTTCCGTCGGCGCGGGCATCGATGTCCCAGACGCGATCGCCCAGCGCAACGGACTTGTCGAACACCGCGTCGGTGAGTTCGGCCAGATCGACCGGTTCCAGCGTGACAAAGTCCGGGCGTTCGACCGAGGCGAGCGTGCTGAGGTCGCCGACCACGCGGTTCATGCGTGCCACCTCGTCGAGCACGAGAACGCGAACCTCCCGCGCATCGGCTGGGTCGTCGGTGTCCATGAGTTCCAGGTGGCCACGGATCACCGTCAGGGGAGTGCGCAGTTCATGGCTCACGTCGCTCATCAAGGCGGCTTGAGAGTCGAAGGTCCGCTCGAGCCTGGCGAGCATTTCGTTGACCGATTGCGTCATGTCGGCCATGTCGTCGCTGCCGGTCACGGGGATGCGCTCGGACAGGTCGCCTTGGCCGAGCCGCCGGGCGGTGCCCGCAAGGACACGCATAGGGCGAAGGAGCCTGCCTGCGACGATCCAGCCGATCAGGCCCACGACGACGAGCGCACCCAGCGCGACCAGCGCGTATGTCACAAAGACGTCGCTAAACCAGTCGGTCTCTGCTTCCATGTCGTAGCCAAAGACCAGCGCAGAGACCGAATCGAAGGCGGGGGTCGCGTCGTTGGCGCCCTCGTGGAGCGAACCATCCGCGTCGATACGCACGGGCACTACGGCGATGCGATAGGTGGTGGTGGGGGTCTGAATGCTCGTGAAGGTCGACCGATCGCCAGTCACGAGCGGCTCAAGGGCGGCCAGCAGTTCGGTGTCGTCCTCGAGCACCAGGTCCGCGCCCCTGGCCGTGTAGGCCATCTCGCCACCCACAAAGCCCAGCACGCCCTCGTTGCGTCCGGGAATGATCCGTTCCATGGCGGTGCGGACCAGGTCGGCGGGCGACGTGAAGGGCTCACCCGTGGTGGGATCGACACCCACGTCAGCCAAGACGCGGAACTCCTGGGCGGACGCTTCCAGTTCGTCTTCGATGAGCGCCTCGACCCGCATTTCCTGCAAACTTGCCGCCACCAGCCCCGCGAGCGCGAGCGCGATCGCGGTCAACGACACCATCGCGATCAGAATGTTCACGCGTACCGTGCGGCGCAGGCGCGGCGAGCGACGCGTGGGCGCGCCGGGAGCCTCGCCTGCGGGTGGTGTCATGGAGCCAGTGTTTCATCGTGCCAGGAGCGTCGGGATGAGACTTCTCTCATCGACACGTGCCACAGTGGTCACACGGACCCCAAAAGTACGGCTAGTATTGACACCGCTCAGGGCGATTGGCGCAGGGGTAGCGCGCTTCCTTCACACGGAAGAGGTCACTGGTTCGATCCCAGTATCGCCCACCATCACGAGAAGGCCTCAGGACACGTTCCTGAGGTCTTTCGTCATTCGCGGCGCGCCCGAGCCTGGCATGCGGCATCGCGGCTAGTGTCAGGAGCCATGAGCAACAGTCGCTCCCGATCTGCCACAGCCCGCCAGGTCATCGACGCGCCCAAGCAGGTTGTGGCTCTCGCACGGCTGAGTCCGATCTCGCGCACCATGATCCGCAAGCGCCTGACGTATCTGTCGCCGGTGAAACTGCGCGCGCTCGAGGGCGCGGTGCGCGAGATCGATGCGTCGAACGTACCCGGCGACATCGTGGAGTTTGGCGTGGCGCTTGGGGGAGTGACTGTCGCGCTCGCCGTCGGCTCCCCGTCACGAGCCGTGCATGGATTCGACGTGTTCGGTCGCATTCCCGCCCCGAGCGCGAGGGACGGCGACGTCGCCAAGGAGCGCTTCGAGGTCATCGAAAGCGGCCGCAGTCGTGGCATCCGTGGTGACGAGTACTACGGGTACATGGACGATGTGCTGGGCACCGTGCGTACCAACCTGGCTACCCACGGCATCGACCCCGAGGGGGGCCGAGTATCGCTCCACCAGGGGCTGTTCGATGAGTCGTGGCCGGGCGTGGTCCCGCAATTGGACAACGTGGCTCTCGCCCACGTCGACTGCGACTGGCACGACCCCGTCGCCTACTGCCTCGCGGCGGTGGCACCACTGATTCCGGTGGGCGGCATCATCGTGGTCGACGACTACGTGACGTACGAGGGCGCCCGTGCGGCCACGGACGCGTTCATTGCCGCGCACCCTGAGTTCGAGGTGCGCCACCTGGACGAAAACCTGTCGTTGCGCCGCGTGCGATAGCGCCTGTCCGACTCGTACGACTCGCCGAGCGTGCCTGCGGTGATGCGTGCGCATCGGCCCTGCCCATGGTGTGATGTCCTCATGGGAGGGGACCACGCGGCAGCAACGTTGCTGACCGGTCCGGGGGCTGAGCAGATCCTCGCGACCGCACTTGCGACGTCACATCAGTCGCTCGAGAGCTGGACGTTGGACGCCGTCAACGCGCGCCCGGGCGCAGAGACCTCTGCCGGGTACGACGTGGTCGCCGACGGCGAGCGGATGTACCTGGTCGCCAGCACCGTGTTGCTGACCGACGAGCAGCGCGCGGCGTCCAAAGCGGTGCGGCTGTCGTCCGACATTGGCGAGGTGCACGTGTGGCGCCATCCCGCCGATCCGTTCCTGCCCGGACTCGCGCCGGCCTCGGTGCCCGACGAACTCGCCCCGCGACTGTCCGCTGCGACCGGACGCACCGTGGTGATCGAAGCACTCGACATGCTCGTCCTACGGCCGATGCGCCGGGCAGTGCTGCGCGCACGCACCACCGCCGAGGATGGTCGCCGCACCTGGTACGTGAAGGTGGTGCGTCCCGAACGCTCGGAGGCAATGCTGCGTAGGCATCGCATGTGCGACCTCGCGCCGCTCGCCGTCGACGGGGGAGACGGCATCGTGATCGTGCGGGAGGCGTCGGGTGTGCCCATGACGAGGGCCCTGCATCGCCCCGACGGGTCGGACGCGGCGAGCATTGACCCGCACATGCTGCTGGAGGCGATGGACGCGCTGCCCAGCGACGCGCTTGCCCTCACGCCCCGCCCGGCCGTGGCCGACCGCGTCGCGGAATACGCCGCGATGGCCATCAAAGAGGGCCTCGACGACGCGCGAGTGCAGGCGCTGCGCTCACGCATCGAGGCCGTGCTGACGAGCGTGCCGATCACCCCGCCGGTGCCCACTCACGGCGACCTCCACCCCGCCAATGTCTACCTCGACAGTCCCACTGATCCGACGCGAGTGGTCGCCCTGATCGACCTCGACACGTTGGGCCCCGGCCGCGCGATTGACGACTGTGCGTGCATGGTCGCGCACCTGCTCGTACTGCCCGCGCTCGACCCCACCGGCTACGTCCACGTGCCGCGCGAGGCAGCGCGTATCTATGAGGTGTTCTCCACCCGTCACGATGAGCGAGAACTGCGCGCACGCGTGGCCGCTAACGTGCTCTCGCTCGCGGCCGGTACGGATGACGCGGACCACGCGCAGGCATGGCTCGAGGTGGCCGAAGCGGTCGTGGACCGCCGTACGCTCGCCTGACCACGCATCGGCCCCTCCCTGACGAGTCAAATGGATCCATTTGACCGGAAGGTGGGGCACTCCCACCGAGCAAATGGATCCATTTGACGGGAAGGTGGGGCGCTCCCACCCAGCAAATGGATCCATTTGACGGGGAAGGGGGAGCGGGGTCGGTAGCATCGTCGGGTGACCTGCGCGCGTTCGCGCGCCCGCACGCAACCTAAAGGAGACCACGGTGCCCAGCATCAACGTGACCGTCGACGGCGACCAGCGAGAGGTCGAGGCGACGACAACGGGCACCGATCTCTTTGGCGAGCGCCGCGAAGTACTGGTGATGCGCGTCAATGGCGCGCTGTGGGACCTCGCACGTGAGATCCCTGCCGATGCGGTGGTCGAGGCCGTGACGATCAACGAGCCCGATGGCTTGATGGTGTTGCGTCACTCGACCGCTCACGTGCTCGCCCAGGCCGTGCAGCAGATCAACCCCGACGCGAAGCTCGGCGTGGGACCACCCATCGAAAACGGCTTCTACTACGACTTTGACGTCGAAACCCCCTTCACTCCTGAGGACCTCAAGGCGCTCGAGAAGGCGATGCAGCGCATCGTGAAGGAGGGGCAGGCGTTCGTGCGCCGCGAGGTGACCCGTGAGGAGGCGCTCGCCGAACTGTCGCACGAGCCCTTCAAGTGCGAACTGCTCACGCACGACACTGCAGGTGCTGAGGGCGCCTCCGTCGAGATCGGCGAGGGCGAGATCACCATCTACGACAACGTGCGTCGCGGCGGTGAGCGCGCCTGGGGCGACCTGTGCCGTGGACCCCACGTGCCGTCCACCCGGGTGCTGCAGAACGGCTGGTCGCTCATGCGCTCTGCGGCCGCCTACTGGAAGGGATCCGAGAAGAACCCCCAGTTGCAGCGCGTGTACGGCACCGCGTGGGCCTCGAAGGAGGACCTCAACGCCTACAAGGAGCGTCTCGCCGAGGCCGAGCGCCGCGACCACCGCAAGCTGGGCGCCGAACTCGACCTGTTCTCTTTCCCTGACGAGATCGGTTCGGGACTGGCGGTCTTCCACCCCAAGGGCGGCATCATCCGCATGGAGATGGAGGAGTACTCGCGCAAGCGCCACATCCAAGAGGGCTACGAGTTCGTCTACTCGCCCCACGCCACCAAGGGCAAGTTGTTCGAGGTCTCGGGTCACCTGGACTGGTACCGCGACGGCATGTACCCCCCGATGCACCTCGACGAGGAGCGCGACGCGGACGGCAACGTCACCAAGCAGGGCCAGGACTACTTCCTCAAGCCCATGAACTGCCCCATGCACAACCTGATCTTCGACTCGCGTGGCCGCTCGTACCGCGAACTGCCGCTGCGTCTGTTCGAGTTCGGCACGGTGTACCGCTACGAGAAGTCCGGCGTGGTGCACGGCATGACCCGCGCCCGCGGCTTTACTCAGGACGACGCCCACATCTACTGCACCCGCGAGCAGATGAAGGACGAGCTGACCAAGACCCTCGAGTTCGTGCTCGACCTTCTCAAGGATTACGGCCTCGAGGACTTCTACCTCGAGCTGTCGACTCGCAATCCCGACAAGTCGGTGGGCTCCGACGAGATCTGGGAAGAGGCCACCGAGACGCTGCGTGAGGTCGCCGTCGCGTCCGGCCTTGAGTTGGTCCCCGACCCGGGCGGCGCCGCGTTCTACGGCCCCAAGATCTCGGTGCAAACCCGGGATGCGATCGGTCGCACCTGGCAGATGTCGACCATTCAGCTCGACTTCAACCTGCCCGAGCGCTTCGAGCTCGAGTACACCGCGCCCGACGGTTCGCGCCAGCAGCCCGTGATGATCCACCGAGCGCTGTTTGGGTCCATCGAGCGCTTCTTCGCCATCCTGACTGAGCACTACGCGGGCGCCTTCCCGGTGTGGCTCGCGCCCGTGCAGGTGCGTGCCATTCCCGTGGCCGAGCCCTTCAACGACTACTTGGCCGATGTGGTGGAACAGTTGCGCTCGCACGGCATCCGTGCGGAGCTCGACGCCTCGGACGAGCGCTTCCCCAAGAAGATCCGCACCGCGTCGAAGGAGAAGATCCCGTTCACCCTGATCGCCGGCGGCGACGACGCCGATGCGGGTGCCGTGTCCTTCCGCTTCCGCGACGGGAGCCAGGAGAACCAGGTGCCCGTCGCGGATGCCGTCGCGCGCATCGTCGAGGCAGTGCGTTCCAAGGCGCAGGTGTAGCAGTGGTCGACTTTGTCGATGGCGAGATGATGGGGGGCCAGGCCGACGGCCTGGAACGCCTGTGGACACCTCACCGCATGGCCTACGTGTCGCACGCCTCCAAGCGCGAGACGTTCGAGGGCGCGCACGAGTGCCCGCTGTGCCAGAAGCTCGACATGACCGACCGTGACGCGCTCGTGGTGCACAGGGGAGAGCATTGCTACGTGGTGCTGAACCTGTACCCCTATAACCCCGGGCACCTCATGGTGTGCCCCTACCGCCACATTGGCTGGTACACCGAGGCCACCGACGCTGAGCGCGACGAGATGGGCGTGCTGACCCAGAAGGCCATGCGGGTGCTGACCCGGGTGAGTGGCACGCAGGGTTTCAACATCGGCATGAACCAGGGTCAGGCCGGCGGTGCGGGTATCGCCGAGCACCTTCATCAGCACGTGGTGCCTCGCTGGACGGGCGACGTGAACTTTTTGCCGATCATCGGGCACACCAAAGCGTTGCCCGAGCTGCTTGACGACACCTGGGCGAAGGTCTCCGCCGCCTGGGGTGAGGTGGACTAATGCTGGGTTGGCTTCGCCCGTTCATGGGCCGGCTGTGGGCCGCGCCTGCCAAGGGCTTGCTCGCGTTGGGGATTCACCCCAATGCCGTGACGATCATCGGCACCATCGGCGTCGTGTTCGGCGCGTGCTTCTTCTTCCCCAAGGGCGGCATCAACCTGTTCTGGGGTGTCATGGTCATCACGTTCTTTGTGGTGACGGACATGCTCGACGGCACCATGGCGCGGCTGTCGGGCAAGACGTCTCGCTTGGGCGCCTACCTGGACTCCACTCTCGACCGGGTGGCCGATGCGGCCATCTTTGGCGCACTCGTGTGGACCTTCCGCGTGGACGAGCCCGCCACCGCGCTGGCCGCGCTGCTGTGCCTCACGCTGGGCTCGTTTGTGCCGTACGCACGCGCCAAGGCGGAGAGCCTCGGCATTGACGCCAAGGGTGGCATCGCGGAGCGCGGCGACAGGTTGGTCATTGGGCTGACCGCCACGGGCTTCGTCGGACTGGGCTTGCCTCTGTGGGTGCTCACCGTCGTGCTGTATCTGTTGGCGGCCGCCGCTCTCATCACCGTCGTCCAGCGCACCCTCAAGGTCATGAAGGACAACGCGAAGGACCGCACCATCCCGGCACTGCCGTCCGCCAGTGAAGGCGGCACGAGTTAGCGATGGCTGCTCTGATGACCGCGTGGCGGGTCTCGCGCATGCTGCCCGTGGGAGCGGTGCGAGTGATCGCAGCGGGCGCCGCGACGCTGGCCTGGCGACGCGGGGGCAAGGCCGTGGATCGCCTTGAGGACAACCTTCACCGGGTGACGGGGCTGTCGGGACAGCCGATGCGTGAGCTGAGCAAGCGCTCACTGCAGTCGATCTCTCGTTACTACGCCGAGGCACTCACGCTCGACCGCTTCAGTGCCGAGCAGATTGCGGCGAGGGTGCGCACGGAGAATTACGAGCCGGTTCAGGGCCTCCTGGAGACCGCCCAGACGGGTGTGGTGGCCGTGCTGTCCCACAGCGGCAACTGGGACCTGGTGGGCGCATACGCGTCGCGCCACATCATCCCCGTGGCCGCTGTCGCGGAGAAGCTCAAGCCCCAGGAGATGTTCGAGCGCTTTGTTGCCATGCGTGAGGCGATCGGCATCAAGGTGCTCGCCCACGAGGGCGGCAGCACGTTCCGCGAACTCATCCGCATGGCGCGCCGTGACCGGGCGTTGCTGTGCCTCCTTGCTGACCGCGACCTGTCGGGCTCCGGCGTCGAGGTGCAGATGTGGGGCCACGGTGTGAAGGTCGCCCCGGGCCCGGCCGCGCTGGGCCTCGCGACGGGAGCGCGCATCGTCCCGGTGCATGTGTATTACGAGCGGCTCACCGGCGCGCGGCGCCGGGCCGCTGGTTCGCCGTGGGGTGTGGTGCTCAGTTTTGGTGAGGCGATCGATCCGGCCGATGCGGTGGGAGAGACCCGCGAGGAGCAGGTGAGCGACCTGTCTCAGCGGTGGGCGGCGTGGATGGCCGACCGCATCGCCGAGCACGCCGAAGATTGGCACATGTTGCAAAGGTTCGGTTGGGTGTCATGAGGATCGGCATCGTGTGCCCGTATTCGCTCGACAGGCCGGGTGGCGTGCAGTTGCACGTGACGGATCTTGCCGAGGCGCTGCAGGCCCGTGGTCACGAGGTGTCGGTGCTGGCCCCCGCAGCACCTGGCACCGAGGTGCCGCCGTACGTGACGACCGCCGGTCGCTCGATCCCGGTGCGGTACAACGGCTCCGTGGCGCGCATCAAGTTCGGCATGATCGCGGCCATGCGCGTGCGCACGTGGCTGCG
Source organism: Demequina sp. (assembly GCF_047975725.1). Classification (GTDB taxonomy): domain Bacteria; phylum Actinomycetota; class Actinomycetes; order Actinomycetales; family Demequinaceae; genus Demequina. The sequence continues at coordinate 43,861 of NZ_JBKEED010000017.1, read as the reverse complement.
CGAGGGCAAGTTTGACGTGGTGCACCTGCACGAGCCGGGGACCCTGTCGCTGTCAGTGATCGCGATGTGGGCGCGCCTGGGGCCCACGGTCGCGACGTTCCACTCGAACCAAGAGCATTCGCGCATCATGCGTAACGCGAAGCCGTTCATCAAGCCCGGCTACGAGGAACTGGACGCTCGCATCGCGGTGTCGCCCTCGGCAGACCGCACGGTCAAGCACCACCTGCGTGTGGCCGCCACTCACATCATCCCCAACGGCGTCGACACGACGGCGTACGTGGACGCCGAGCCTGTGGCCGAATGGCAGGGGACCGCGCAGGCGCCCACCATCGGGATCCTTGGCCGCATGGACGAGCCCCGCAAGGGACTCGACGAGTACCTCGCGGCCATTCCCTACGTGCGCAGGCGTCACCCTCGTGCACGCTTCCTGGTCGCGGGCCGCTTCTCCGACCGCACCGCCGCGAAGGCCGCACGGGCCGGCGCCGAGGTGATCGGCGAACTCGACGAGGGCATGAAGGCCCGCTTCATGTCATCCGTCGACGTCTACTGCGCCCCCAACCTCGGTGGCGAGAGCTTTGGGATCGTGCTCGTGGAGGCGATGGCCGCGGGCACCGCGGTGGTCGCGAGCAACCTCACGGCCTTCCGTGACGTCGCCAGGAACTCCGACGGGGACACCTGCGTGGCGCTGCACACCGTGGGCGATTCGGTGGAGCTCGCGGCCAGGGTCAACGCCCTCATTGACGATCCCGAGGCACGTCGAGACCTTGCACGGAGGGGCCAGGAGAGGGCTGGCACCTTTGACTGGCGCCAAGTCGCCCCCAGAATCGAAGAGACCTACCGCGACGCCATTAGGATGGACGCGGAATTTCATCCCCATCCAGCGAAGGACAGCACCGCATGAGCGACAACGCCGAGAGCACCACCCCCAAGGTCGGAACCGACCTGGTTAAGCGCGGCATGGCCGAGATGCTCAAGGGCGGCGTGATCATGGACGTGGTCACCCCCGAGCAGGCGAAGATTGCCGAGGACGCAGGCGCCGTGGCCGTCATGGCGCTCGAGCGCGTGCCCGCCGACATCCGCGCCCAGGGCGGCGTGTCCCGCATGAGCGACCCGGACATGATCCAGGGCATCATCGAGGCCGTGTCCATCCCCGTGATGGCCAAGGCCCGCATCGGCCACTTTGTCGAGGCGCAGGTGCTGCAGAGCCTCGGAGTCGACTACATCGACGAGTCCGAGGTGCTGACCCCCGCCGACTACACCCACCACATCGACAAGTGGAACTTCACCGTTCCCTTCGTGTGCGGTGCGACCAACCTGGGTGAGGCGCTGCGCCGCATCTCCGAGGGTGCGGCCATGATCCGCTCCAAGGGCGAGGCCGGCACCGGTGACGTGTCGAACGCGACCACGCACATGCGCACCCTGCGCACCGAGATCGCCCGCCTGACCTCGCTGCCCAAGGACGAGCTGTACGTCGCCGCCAAGGAGCTCCAGGCTCCGCTGCCCCTGGTCCAGGAGGTCGCCGAGACCGGCAAGCTGCCCGTCGTGACCTTCACTGCTGGCGGCATTGCGACCCCCGCGGACGCCGCGATGATGATGCAGCTGGGCGCCGAGGGTGTGTTCGTCGGCTCGGGCATCTTCAAGTCCGGCGACCCCGCCGCGCGCGCCGCAGCGATCGTCAAGGCCACCACGTTCTACGACGACCCCGCCGTGATCGCGGATGTGTCGCGTGGCCTGGGCGAGGCCATGGTCGGTCTCAACGTCGACGAGATCCCCGAGCCTCACCGCCTCGCCGAGCGCGGCTGGTAACTCACTCGCACGTGACGCAAGTGGGGGAGCAGGACGCGCAGCCCGTGCGCATTGAGCGCTACGGGGCCCGCGTCCTGCTCTTCGACTCGCACGGCCGCGTGCTCGTGCTGCGGGGGCACGATCCCCATCAGCCCGAGCGCTCGTGGTGGTTCACCCCCGGCGGTGGGATCGAACCGGGCGAGAGCCCTGCGGCTGCCGCCGTGCGCGAACTCGCCGAAGAGACCGGTTACGTGCTCGAGGAGCACGAGGTCGTGGGCCCGGTGTGGCGCCGCACCGCGCTGTTTGACTTCTTCTCGCGCCAATACGTCCAACACGAGGTGTTCTTCGTGGCACAGCTTGCCGACGCCGAACGGCACGACAGTGTCGACGCGGCATGGACCGTCGATGAGATGGACGTGATTGACGAGACGGCTTGGCTGACTCAAGCGGAGTTGGCGGCGGCCCCGATTGAGGTGTTCCCTCCCGCGCTTGCGCGATCGTGGGACGGTCTCAATCCGTGGAACGGACAACTGACGGATATGGGAGTGGAACACGAATGACCACCGTGGGAGTGCTCGCGCTACAGGGTGATGTGCGAGAGCACGCCGCCGCCGCATCGGCCCTGGGAGCCCAGGTGACGCTCGTGCGCCACCCGAGCGAGCTCGATGCCGTTGACGCGATGATCCTGCCCGGCGGCGAGTCGACGACCATCGACAAGCTGCTGCGAGCGTTCGACCTGCGTGACCCGCTCATGGACCGCATTCGCGAGGGGATGCCCGTGCTCGGCTCGTGTGCCGGCATGATCCTGCTCGCGACGGACCTGGTGGACGGCATTGAAGGGCAGCACACGCTCGAGGCAATCCCCATGACGGTGCGGCGCAACGCGTTTGGCCGGCAGGTGGATTCTTCTGAGGTGGACCTCACGTGGCTTCCCGACGGCTCCCCGATGCAGGCGACCTTTATCCGAGCGCCGTGGGTCGAGTCGTATGGGGACGATGTCGAGGTGCTCGCCACTGCGGTGGCGGCCGACGGCGTGGAACACGCGGTGGCGGTGCAGTACGGCACGTGCCTGGCCACGGCCTTCCACCCCGAGATCTCCGATGAACCGCGCGTGCACCAGCGCCTGCTCGACCTGATCTGACGCTGCACGGTAGCCCGCGCCACCCCCGGCGTTCGCGTAGACCTGGCCCAGATTCGGGAGCGTGGTGCGCGCTGCGCGTAGATCTCGCCCAGGCGTGGTGGTGAGGCGTGCAACCTTGATCGGCGCGAATCAAGCACTAGGCCTTGATTGCTAGGTATCAAGGCTCTAGCCTTAAGGGATGTTCGTTCTCACTGCCGATCAGCGCGCCAGCACCGTCTCGGGGGAGCGTGTCGAGGAACTCCTCGCCTCGCTCGGCGACTGGAGCCGTCGTTGGCGGGACGAGATCGCGCTCCCGCTCGAGCGCACCGTGGGCGATGAGGTCCAGGTGGTGCTGACCGCTCCAGATGCCGCAGTCGACCTTGCACTGCGCCTGATGCGCGAAGGTGACTGGTCCGTGGGGCTCGGCGCTGGCGCGGTGAACCTTCCGCTCGGAGCCTCGTCGCGGGCCAGTTCCGGACCCGCGTTCGTGTGGGCCCGCACCGCGGTCGAGCGCGCACGCGGAAAGGGGGAGCCCGTTCCGCTGGTCGTGGGCGGCGCGGACGAGGCCGCCGCTGCCGAGGCCACGGCCGTACTCCAGTTGCTCGGGGCTGTCGTCAGGCGTCGCTCGCAGGCCGGTTGGGAGGTGGCCGATGCGCTGGCCGGCGGCGCTACCCGTAAGGCAACCGCGGCGAGCCTTCGCATCTCAGCACAAGCGGTGACCCAGCGTGCGCAGGCGGCGCTGCTCGACGAAGAAGCCGCAGTTCGGCCGGTGGCCGCGCGGTTGCTCTTGGCGGCGTCACAGCAGCGCGATACGGTTCCCACACCATGACAGTCGTGCTCACCTTGCTGATCGCCCTGGCGGCGATGTCGCTCGCCGCGGTCGCTGGCGCACCCCTGGTCGCGTGGGTCCTCAGGCGTATCGAACCCCTCAAGCCCACACCGGGGTTGTTGCGTGGCGGGATGTGGGTGGGCGTCTTCGAGCGCGCGCTGATCGTGGGAAGCATCCTGTGGGGAGTTCCGGAGGGAGTCGCCGTCGTGATCGCGGTCAAGGGCCTGGGCCGCTATCCGGAACTGCGCGACACCGATCCCGCTTACCGGTCTGAGGCCTCGGAGCGGTTCATCATCGGCACGCTCGCGAGCCTGTTGTGCGCAGGGCTGGTGGGGGTCCTCGGCCGGTGGCTGCTGTTGCAGGTGGCCTGATCCAGGGCCAGCACGCACGCTGCGGAGCTGGTCCCGGTCACCCTGAGTAGACTGGAACGCAGTCTCGACCGCAATTTTCTTTAGGGAGCACACGTGTCAGGTCACTCCAAATGGGCCACCACCAAGCACAAGAAGGCCGTCATCGATGCGAAGCGAGGCAAGCTCTTTGCCAAGCTGATCAAGAACATCGAGGTCGCGGCGCGTACCGGTGGCGGTGACCCTGCGGGTAACCCGACGCTGTTCGACGCAATCCAGAAGGCCAAGAAGTCGTCGGTCCCCAACGACAACATCGACCGCGCCGTCAAGCGCGGCTCGGGTCTCGAGGCTGGCGGTGCCCAGTACGAGACCATCATGTACGAGGGCTATGGCCCCAATGGCGTCGCGATGCTTATCGAGTGCCTGACCGACAACCGCAACCGTGCCGCCATGGAGGTGCGCACCGCGCTGACGCGCAACAACGGGACGCTCGCCGACCCCGGCTCGGTGGCGTACTTGTTCTCGCGTAAGGGTCAGGTGGTCGTCCCCAAGGAGGGCACCAGCGAAGACGCGCTCATGGAGGCCACCCTTGAGGCGGGCGCAGAAGAGATCGAGGACGGCGGCGACGTGTTCGAGATCACGTCGGAGGCCACCGACGTGGTCGCCGTGCGCACCGCGCTGCAGGAGGCCGGGATCGACTACGACTCCGCCGAGGCGGCCTGGGTGCCCTCGATGAAGGTTGACCTCGACGTCGACGGTGCCAAGAAGATGTTGCGCCTCATCGACGCCCTCGAGGACTGCGACGACGTCCAGAACGTGTTCGCCAACATGGATGCCTCCGACGAGGTGCTCGAGGCAGCCTCGGCCGAATAGCCCATGCGGATCCTCGGCGTCGACCCCGGCCTGACGCGCTGCGGTCTGGGTGTGGTCGACGCCGCAGGCGCGCGGCGGGTAAGCCTTGTCCACGTCGAGGCGGCGACCTCGCCGTCGACGGACCCCACACCCGCCCGCATCGCGCGGCTCGGCGCGGCGTTGGACCGCGTGCTTGACGAGCACCGCCCGGACTGCGTCGCACTCGAGCGGGTATTCGCCCAGAGCAACGTGAGCACCGTCATGGGTACCGCACAGATTTCGGGCGTCGTGATGCTCGCGGCGGAGCGCCGGGGCCTGCCTGTGGTGCTCTACACACCGTCGGAAGTCAAGGCCGCTGTCACCGGTGACGGCCGCGCAGCCAAGGCGCAAGTGGGGTTCATGGTCACGCGCATCCTTGGGCTCGCGGAGGCTCCGCGACCGGCCGATGCGGCGGACGCCCTCGCGATCGCCATCGCCCACGCGTGGCGTGGGGGAGCGGCTCCCGCGGGCTCCGCTGCCACCACGGCGGCACAGCGGCGCTGGGCCGAAGCCGAGCGCGCGGCGAGACGGAGGGGCTAGCCAGCGGGCGCATCGGCCCTCCCAGGGGAGGCCGGCGAGGGGGTCACGGCGCGTCGAATGCCCGGCCGCGGGCGCGATCGCGTACGTTATTCGTACACATGTTCGAAAGGAGCGTGCGGTGATCGCACAGCTGCACGGCACGGTGCTGACCGTACGAGGCACGTCCACCGTCATTGAGGTGGGCGGCGTGGGGATGCTGGTGCAGTCCACCCCGACCACCCTCGCGCAGATTCGCGTGAACCAAGACGTGCGCCTGTTCACCACGCTCGTGGTGCGTGAGGAGTCGCTGACGATCTTTGGATTCCTGGCAGAGTCGGAGCGCGACACGTTCGAGGCGCTCCAGTCGGTGCAGGGCGTGGGGCCCCGGCTCGCGCTGGCGATGCTCGCCGTTCACACGCCCGATGCGCTCTCTCGCGCCGTGGCCGACGGTGACCGCAAGGCGCTGGAGAAGGTCCCCGGCATTGGTGCGAAGGTCGCCGCGAGGTTGCTGCTCGAGCTTGGTGGAAAGCTGTCGCTGCCCAGCCAGGATGCGCCCGGCGTGGCGGCGGACGCGCGCGCCCAGGTGGAGGAGGCTCTCGTGGGACTGGGGTGGAACCCGAAGGCGGCGGCCAGCGCGGTCGAGGCGGTCGCGCCCGAGCCGATCTCCGATGCGGACGTCGCCGTGACGCTCAGGGCCGCACTGCAGTCGATGGGGGCAGCGCGTGTCTGAGGACGGACTCGACCAGCGGATCATCGACGCCGATGCTGACGCGATCGAGCGCTCCGCGGAGGCCGCACTGCGGCCTGGAAGCCTGTCGGAGTTCGTCGGGCAACGCGTGGTCAGGGAGCAACTTGACCTGGTGCTCAAGGCGGCGTCGAGCCGCGGCGCGGTGTCAGACCACGTGCTCCTGTCGGGCCCGCCTGGCCTGGGTAAGACCACGCTCGCGATGATTGTGGCCGCCGAGATGGGTGCGACCTTGCGCGTGACCTCCGGTCCCGCGATTCAGCACGCGGGCGACCTCGCCGCGATCCTCAGTTCGCTCGACGAGGGCGACGTGCTCTTCCTTGACGAGATCCACCGACTGGCGCGACCCGCCGAGGAGATGTTGTACCTCGCCATGGAGGACTTCCGCGTAGACGTGGTGGTGGGCAAGGGACCCGGTGCCACGTCGATCCCGCTGACGCTGCCGCCGTTCACGGTGGTGGGCGCGACCACGCGCGCAGGCTTGCTGCCGGCACCGCTTCGCGACCGGTTTGGCTTTACGGGGCACCTGGACTTCTACGACACCGACGAACTGCAGGCGATTCTGGTGCGCTCTGCGGGCAAGCTGGGCCTGCACATGGACACCGATGCGGCTGGGGAGATCGCGGGACGGTCCCGAGGCACGCCGCGTATCGCGAACCGCCTGCTGCGACGTGTGCGTGACTGGGCACAAGTGCATGGCGACGGCCGCGCCGACCTGGCCGCCGCGCGCGCCGCCCTCACCGTCTACGAGGTGGACGAGCGCGGGCTCGATCGCCTTGACCGTGCAGTGCTCGCGGCCCTGTGCACCCGCTTTGGTGGCGGTCCGGTGGGCTTGTCGACTCTCGCGGTCACCGTGGGAGAAGAGGCCGAGACAGTGGAGACCGTCGCAGAGCCCTTCTTGGTGCGAGAGGGCCTCATGAGCCGGAGCCCTCGCGGGCGCATCGCGACCATGGACGCCTGGCTTCATTTGGGGCTAGAGCCCCCGGTAGATGCGGCCGTAGGGGAGCAGGCCAGGCGCCTGTTCGACTAGGGCGGTTCGACTCGGGTGCCTGACAAGCCCTAGAATCGCGTGGGCCCATTCATGGGCATCGCCATCTTCTTAAGGGATTCCAGTGTCGAAAGTCACCAAGGGCGCGCGCAAGTCGCTGTACTGGCTCGCCGCCATCCTCGTCGCGATCTACGCGCTCCTCGCCGTCGGTGTCGTCACCGGCAACACCACGTGGACTCCGGGCCTAGCGCTCGACCTCGCGGGAGGACGCCAGATCATCCTTGAGCCCGTCCTTGACGAGGGCGCGACGCAGGAGATCGACCAGTCCGACCTGGACCAGGCCGTTGAGGTCATCCGTCGCCGTGTTGACGGCTCCGGTGTGGCTGAGGCCGAGATCACCACGCAGGGCAACAACATCGTGGTGTCGCTGCCGGGTACTCCCTCGGACGCGACCGTCGACCTCGTGGCGCAGGCAGCCCAACTGCAGTTCCGCCCGGTGCTGCTCGTCGGCAGCCCGAGCCCCACGACGTCTGAGACCACCACGACGCCGGAGCCGAGCACCACGCCGACTCCCGAGGCCTCGACCTCGACCTCGACCTCGGCAGAGCCCACGCCCACGCCCAGTGCATCGGAAATGGCCAACGTCATCACCGGCACCGACGCCGCCGACGCTACCGACGAGGGCGAGCAGCAGGCCGTCGTCACGGGTGCCGAGATCACCCCCACGACGGACGCGACGCCCACTCCCGAGCCGACCACCACGGCCGGAACCACGGACGCCACGCCCACCGATCCTTCGTCGTTCGAGTGGCTCACGGACGACCTCATGACGGAGTACAACGAGCTCGATTGCACCTCCGGTGAGAACTACGCCGGCCGTTCCATGGGCGACCCGAACACGGGGTACGTCGCGTGTTCGTCGAGCGACATCGCCAAGCTCGCGATGGGCCCCGTCGAGATCAACGGTGACGACCTGCAGACCGCCACGAGCGGTCCCGAGCAGAACTCCGCCGGAACCCTCACGGGCTACTACGAGGTTCGCCTGCAGTTCACCGACGAGGGCGGCGACAAGTTCGCTGAGACCACCACCCGCCTGGTGGACCTCGAGGCTCCCCGCAACCAGTTTGCAGTCGTGCTTGATGGTGTTGTCATCACGCACCCGACCGTGAATGTGCGCATCGGCAATGGCGAGGCATCCATCACCGGAAACTTCACTCAGGAGCAGGCCGAGCAGCTGGCAAACCAGTTGAAGTTCGGCGCGCTGCCGATGAGCCTTGAGGTGCAGTCCAACCAGCAGATCTCCGCGACGCTGGGCGCCGAGCAGCTCGAGAAGGGCCTGCTTGCCGGTCTGTTCGGACTGGTGCTCGTGGCCCTGTACTCGCTCGTGCAGTACCGCGCGCTTGGCTTCGTCACCATCGCCTCGCTGCTGATCGCCGGTGGCCTCACCTACGGAGTGATCACCGTGCTGTCGTGGGGGCTGGGCTACCGCCTGTCGCTTGCGGGTGTCGCTGGTCTGATTGTTGCGATCGGTATTACAGCCGACTCGTTCATCGTGTACTTCGAACGTATTCGCGATGAGTTGCGTGAGGGCAGATCCCTCAGGTCCGCCGTCGACCACGCCTGGTCACGAGCACGCCGCACCATTCTGGTGTCCGACGCAGTGTCCTTCCTCGCGGCCATGACGCTGTACATCCTGGCCGTGGGTGGTGTGCGTGGATTCGCCTTCACCCTGGGCCTGACCACGGTCATCGACGTGGCCGTCGTGATGTTGTTCACGCACCCGGTGATGGTGCTGCTCGCGCGTACCAAGTTCTTTGGCGAGGGCCACAAGTGGTCCGGCCTTGACCCGCGTACCCTCGGCCGCGAGGTCATCTACAAGGGCCGCGGCCGCACCACTTCCAAGGGCGCCGCTGCCGCTGGCGGATTGACCCTTGCGGAGCGCAAGGCCGCCGCGCGCAAGGCCGAACCCGTTGCCGACGCCCCCGCCCAGGAGGAGACCGATGCGGTCTCTGGCCAGGCCAACGACACGAAGGGTGACGCCTGATGGCCCGCAACCTTGCCACGTGGGGCAACCGCCTTCACTCGGGGGAGAAGACATACCCGATCGTCGCGCAGCGCAAGCGCTGGTTCGCCGTCTCCGGCGCACTCATGCTCATCTCGGTGTTGCTGCTGGTGTTCAAGGGGCTGAACCCCGGTATTGACTTCACCGGTGGTACGCAGTTCGTCATCCCCGACGTTGCCGACACCTCCGCAGCTCCGGCAGAGCAGGCCGCCGCCGAGGTCGTGCCCGACCAGATCCCGCGCGTCACCGTGCTCGGTGACAACGACGTGCGCGTCCAGCTGGGGGTCATGGAGCAGGACGAGCAGCGCGAGATGGTCGCCGCGCTGTCGGAGTCCTACGACGTCCCCGAGGACCAGATCAGCTACGACCAGATTGGCCCCACGTGGGGTGCCGCGGTGGGCCAGCAGGCAGTCCAGGGTTTGATCGTGTTCCTGCTGCTCGTGTTCGGCGTGATCGCGCTGTACTTCCGTGCATGGCGCATGGCGGCGGCCGCGATCATCGCGCTGCTGCACGACCTGGTGTTCACCGTCGGCATCTATGCGTTGTCGGGCTTCGAGGTCACTCCCGCTACGGTGATTGGCTTCCTGACCATCCTGGGCTACTCGCTCTACGACACCGTGGTGGTGTTCGACAAGGTCAAGGAGAACACCGCCAACCTGTTCTCGCAGACGCGTTACACCTACGCGGAACTAGCGAACCTGGGTATCAACCAGACGCTCGTGCGTTCGATCAATACGTCGGTCGTGGCGCTGCTGCCCGTCGCCTCCATCCTGTTCATTGGGGCGCTCGTGTTGGGCGCGGGAACACTCATGGACATCTCGCTGGCGCTGTTCGTCGGAATGGCAGTGGGCACGTTCTCGTCGGTGTTCGTTGCCACGCCGCTCGAGGTGACGCTCCGCAGTTCCGAGAAGGCGATTGCGGAGCACACCGCCAAGGTGCTCGCCCTGCGTGAGTCCGGCGGCGCTGACGTGGTGGTGAACGAGGATGGCTCGGTGCGCGTTGGCGCTCTGCAGCCCGGCCACCACCAGGGCGTCGGCTCGCAGCCCAAGCGCAAGGGACGTCGATAACCCCCAGTAGAATGGTCCTCACCCTAGGGACGGAGGACTCGCGTGACTGAGACACGATCGCCAGCGCCGTCGGGCCCGCTTGCCTTCTTGCGGCGGCCCACCCGGGAGCCCACGGCTATTGACGGTCTGCTCGACACGTACCGGCGCATGTATCCGCGCGCGAAGACGGGGCTCATCGAGCAGGCGTACAAGGTCGCGGACCGCGCCCACAAGGGTCAGGTTCGTAAGAGCGGCGAGCCGTACATCATCCACCCCATCGCGGTGGCGCAGATCATCGCGGATATGGGGTTGCCGGACACGGTGATTGCGGCGGCACTGCTGCACGATGTGGTCGAGGACACCGAGTACCCGCTCGCTCAGATGCGCGAGGAGTTTGGCGACGAGGTCGCCTCGTTCGTCGACGGCGTCACCAAACTCGACAAGGTCAGTTTTGGGGATGCGGCGCAGGCCGAGACCGTGCGCAAGATGGTCGTGGCGATGGCCAAGGACATCCGCGTGCTGGTCCTCAAACTTGCTGACCGCCTGCACAACGCGCGCACCTGGAAGTACGTCTCGCCTGAGAGCGCACGACGCAAGGCGCAAGAGACCCTCGAGATCTATGCGCCGCTCGCACACCGGATGGGCCTCAACGCCATCAAATGGGAACTTGAGGACCTGTCCTTCAAGACGCTCTATCCCAAGATCTATCAAGAGATTGTCGATGTGGTGGCGGAACGCGCGCCCGAGCGCGAGCGCATGCTGTCCGAGATCACGGCGGAGATCGACCGCGAGCTCAAGAACATCAAGATTAGGGGCGTCATCACGGGGCGCCCCAAGCACTACTACTCGGTGTATCAGAAGATGATCGTGCGAGGCCGCGACCTCAACGACATCTACGACCTGGTCGGCATCCGCATCCTCGTGGACTCCGTGAGGGACTGTTATGCGGTCTTGGGTGCCATGCACGCGAACTTCCAGCCGGTCCCTGGCCGGTTCAAGGACTACATCGCGATGCCCAAGTTCAACCTGTACCAGTCGCTGCACACGACGGTGATCGGTCCCCGCGGCAAGCCGGTAGAGCTACAGATCCGCACGCACGACATGCACCGACGCGCCGAGTACGGCCTTGCCGCTCACTGGCGATACAAGGACCGCGCTGGTTCGGCGAACGGTCAGGGCGAGATGGGCTGGTTGCGCCAGATCGCCGACTGGCAGCAGGAGACTGCTGACCCCACCGAGTTCCTCGACGCTCTGCGCGGCGAGATCTCTCGGGCGGAGGTCTACGTTTTCACCCCGCGGGGCCGCCTGCTGGCGCTCCCGCAGGGCGCGACGCCCGTGGACTTTGCCTACGCAGTTCACACCGAGGTGGGCCACAAGACCATCGGAGCCAAGGTCAACGGTCGGTTGGTGCCGCTGGATTCGACGCTCGACAACGGCGATACCGTCGAGGTGCTCACGACCTCCGACGAGAACGCACATCCCAAGCGTGACTGGCTCGACTTTGTGCAGTCCACGCGCGCCCGCAACAAGATCCGGCAGTGGTTCACGCGCGAGCGTCGCGAGGAGTCGATTGAGACCGGTCGGGACATGCTCGCGCGTGCGATCCGCCGCCAGCACCTGCCCATGCAGCGGCTCATGTCCAAGTCCACGCTGCTCGCGCTGGCCAAGGAGATGCACTACGAGGATGTCGACTCCCTGTACGCCGCGATCGGCGAGCACAAGGAGCAGCCAGCCGATGTGGTGGCCAAAATGGTCGAGGCCGTGGGCGGCACCGAGGGCGCCGACGAGGACGTCACCGAGATCACCCGGCCCGGCACCACCGCGCATCGTGCCCGCAGGGGCGACCCGGGAATCTCGGTGCACGGACTGTCCGACGTGGTGGTCAAGCTCGCCAAGTGTTGCACCCCGGTACCCGGCGACGCGATCCGGGGCTTCGTCACACGTGGCAACGGCGTCAGCGTGCACAGGGCCGACTGCCAGAACCTGGCCGCGCTAGGCGAGCAGCAGGAGCGGTATATCGACGTGCAGTGGACTGGCAGCTCGAATGCGGCCTTCCTCGTGCAGATCGAGGTTGAGGCCCTGGACCGAAATCGCCTGCTCAGCGACGTCGTCAAGGCACTGTCGGACTATCACGTCAACATCCTCGGGGCCAATGTGTCCACCAGCCAGGATCGGGTCGCGCTCAACACGTTCACGTTCGAGATGGCCGACCCCTCGCATCTGGGTGCGGTGATGGCCGCCGTGAGGCGCATTGACGGTGTCTATGACGCACGCCGCGTGACGGGCGCGCGCAAGCCCTGAGTGCTGGTATCTCGCTGTATCGCTCGATAGGTGACTAGTACCGTCCACGCATCGTGAATGTTGCTGGGGGAGCGCGACGAGACCGCCTTACGCCGCCAGGGTTCGAGGTCGGCCCAGGTCACCAGGCCGCGGTCAAGGGCCGCCGCGACGGTGGGCACCGCGTCCGATAGCGGTCCCCACCGCAGGGCGTCCACGAGCGCGACCGGCAGCGGCGCGACGGGGAGGTCCGTGCCGTCATCTGCGGGAATCACTCCGACCGCGTGACAGGTGGTCATGAGTGGTGGGTTGGCCTGTCGCGGGCGGCGTCGTGCGTGACAGCGCAGCTCGAGTGACTCGGGCCGGTCACCCACACCGTGCGCCCAGGCGGCCGCGAGGCCCGTCGCCTGCGTGCCTGCTGGCAACACGCGCGCCAGCGCGGCGCGGCGCACGGCGGGCACATCCTCGATGTCGCCGGGCAGCGCCTGGCCTGGCAACAGGGGCCGGATCACGCCGTCGCGCGCCATCCGGGCATAGGCGACGCGACCGACCGACCGCGGCGTGACCATCCACATGGGTGACAGCCTGGCATCGTCGTGGCCCGGATGCACGAGAGCCCGGTGCGGCTGTGGATAAGCGGCACCGGGCTCTTCCCCCGCCTTTGCGTCAAATGGATCCATTTGACGCAAAGACGGGGGAAGTCGCCGCGCAAATGGATCCATTTTCTTGGGAAGCGGGCGGGGCGGGGCGGGGCGGGGCGGGACGGGGTGGGTTGAGAAGAGTGGGTTGAGAGACGCGGGTGGGGACAGAGAGAGCCAGAAGCCGGGGCTACTTGACGACGCCCTGGATCTGCTTGAGCCACGCCCGACGGGCGTCGAGTGCCTCCTGCGCCTTCTTGACCTTGCGCGCATCGCCCGATGCGGTGGCGGCCTCGAGGTCGGCCTCAAGGTCGGCGATCGCGCTCAGCAACTGCGCCGCCGCACCCGAGGCGCGGGCCTCGAGCTCGGGGTTGCGCGAGTTCCACACGGCATCCTCGGCGTCCCGCACGGCCTGCTCGACGGCGCTCATGCGCTTGTTGAGTCGCGCCATGTCGGCACGGGGGACGCGGCCTGCTGCCTCGTAGCGATCCTGGATGGCGCGCAGCGACTGCTTGGCGGCATTGAGGTCAGAGATAGGCAGAAGAGCCTCGGCGTCGACAACGGCGGCCTCCTTGGGTGCCACGTTCTCGGCGAGAGCCTCGTCCTCGGCCTCCGATGCGGAGCGACGCGCCTCGAAGAAGGCATCCTGGGCCGCCTGGAACCGCTTCCACAGGGCGTCGTCGACGCTACGGCGTCCCCGACCGGCCTGCTTCCACTCGCCCATGAGGTCGCGGAAGCCGCGGGCGCCACGGTCCCAGTCGGTGGTTTCAGCAAGGCGCTCGGCCTGGGCGACCAGGTCTTCCTTGCGTCCGGCCACGTTGGAGTTCGACTTGTCGAGTTCAGAGAAGTGGTGCTTGCGAGCCTTCTCGAACTGCGAGCGTGCCGTCGTGAAACGCTTCCACAGCGCCTTCTCGACATCCTTGGGGATGCGAGCCAAGGAACGCTGCGATTCCTTCCACTCATCGAGGAGCGCGCGCAGGGTGGCGGTGTCGTTCTTCCAGTGCACCGAGGCCTCGTCGCGACCGGCGATCTCCTCGGCACGCGCGACAATCGCTTCACGCGAGGCCAGGGCCTCTTCGCGGGCAACGCGACGCTGCTCCTGAATACGCTCGCGGACATCGCGCGCCTCGGCCGACACGGCCTCGAAACGCGCGCGCAGCGCGGGCAGATCGCCCACGACCTTGGGCTCGGCGAGCGACGCCGTCACCGACTCCAGCGCATCGTCAATGTCCTTGGGTGACAGTTCAGCGGACTCGAGGCGAGCATGGATGCGCTCGACTGACGCCTTGAGCTCAAAGTAAGCCTTGACGTACGGCGCGATCGGCTCGTCACCCGTCGCGGGGCCCACCTCGTGGCGAGTGTCTCCATCGGTGACGTGCACCGCATCGGCCTCCACGACGCCGAAGGCGGCGGCCTCAGCCAACTGCTCCTCGGTGACGTCGGCGGCCACCGGAACCTTGACCGGGTGGGTGGCGTGCGCGGCGATCACGGCGGGGCTGGGGGCCTTCGCGGGGGGACCGGGCTTAGGGATGGGCGTGGGCTTGGGAGTGGGGGCGGACATCAGTGGGCACCTCTTCACGGTGGTGGACGTTGCCGGTCGTCCACCGGGCTCGCCTGCAGGATCCGGCATAGGCAACGGTCCCCACAATACTCAGGCTTGCGCGCGTGCGGGGAGCGTTGGCGTGAACCAGGGGTGCGACACCTGGAAGAATGGGCGCCATGGCACGAGTGCGACCCCTATCCGGTTATCCCGAGTGGACCCCTTCCGAGCGTGTAGTGGAGTCCGCCGTTCTCGACTCCCTGAGGCACACGTTCCGGCTCCATGGCTTCGGCGAGATCGAGACGCGTGCCGTCGAGACGGTGGAGCGACTCGCAGGCAAGTCAGAGGCCGCCAAGGAGATTTACACGCTCACCCGGCTCAATGCCGAGGTTGACGCCGATGCGCGCCTGGGCTTGCACTTTGACCTCACCGTGCCGTTCGCGCGGTATGTCGAGGAGTTCCAGAACGACCTCGCGTTCCCCTTCAAGCGCTTCCAGATCCAGAAGGTGTGGCGCGGCGAGCGGCCTCAGGAGGGTCGCTACCGCGAGTTCTACCAGGCGGATATCGACATCGTGGGGCGCCAGAGTCTGCCAGCGCACCTCGACGTCGAGGTCGCGGTCGTGATGGCGCGTGCCCTCGCGGCGTTGCCGTTGCCCGGCGTGGCCATGCGGGTCAACAACCGCCACCTGGTCGAGGGCTTCTACCGCGGCGTGGGCATCAGCGACATTGCTGGCGCGCTGCGCAGCGTGGACAAGCTCGACAAGATCGGGCCGGACGGCGTGCGTGCCGAACTGGTCGAGCAGGGCGTTCCCGACACTGCCGCAGACGCGGTGCTCGAACTCGCGCGCATCAGCGCACCCGACGCGAGCTTCGTGGCGGCAGTGGAAGACCTGTGGGCCACGACGACCACCATCGCTGAGGTGGCCGATGCGCAGGCTGAGCTGCGTGACGGGCTCACCCAACTGGTGGCATTGGTCGAGGGCGTCAACGCCGCCGTACCCGGCACCGCCGTCGCGGACCTGCGGATCGCGCGTGGCCTCGACTACTACACGGGGTCCGTCTACGAGACCTTCCTCGAGGGACACGAGGACCTGGGCTCGATCTGCTCCGGCGGGCGCTACGACTCGCTGGTTGCCGGGGGAGGGTTCCCGGGTGTGGGCATGTCGATCGGCGTGAGCCGGCTTGTGAGCCGCATGCTCGGAGCGGGACTCGTCAGTGCCTCTCGCGCCGTGCCGACCGTGGTGCTCGTCGCGGTCACGGATGAGGACACGCGCGGCGCGTCTAACGCCATTGCGGACCAGCTGCGGGCGCGGGGCATTGCCACGGAGGTGGCCCCGAGCGCTGCCAAGTTCGGCAAGCAGATTCAGCACGCCGACCGCCGCGGCATTCCCTACGTGTGGTTCCCCGACTCGGGCGAGGTCAAGGACATCCGGTCGGGCGACCAGGTACCCGCTCAGCCCGAGACGTGGGCGCCGCCTGCCGACGATCTGTACCCGCGCATCGTCCGTCACGACGGCTAAACCCAGGACGTCACTCGCGGGCGTCGCTCGCGTGCACGGTTAGACTTGTGCGCGACATTCTCCTATCCGGCGCGCCCGTCTAGCGCGCCCCAGAAAGGCACCGACTGTGCTTCGCACTCATCTCGCAGGAAACCTCCGCGCCTCCGACGCCGGCACCACCGTCACCCTCGCTGGGTGGGTAGGGCGCCGCCGCGATCACGGCGGAGTGGCCTTCATCGATCTGCGCGACGCTTCCGGCTTCGCCCAGGTCGTCATTCGCGAAGAGGTCGCCCACTCGCTGCGCAACGAGTACGTGATTCAGGTCACAGGCGAGGTCCGCGACCGTCCCGAGGGGTCGGCCAACCCCAACCTGCCGTCCGGTGAGATCGAGGTTGTCGTGAGCGACGTCACGATCCTCAACGAGTCCGCGCCGCTGCCCATGCCCGTCGACGAGCACGTCACGGTGGGCGAAGAGGCGCGCCTCAAGCACCGCTACATCGACCTGCGCCGTCCCAAGCCGCGGGCCAACATCGTGCTGCGTTCGCAGGCCAACCAGGCCGCGCGCCGCGTGCTCGACCGCCACGACTTCCTCGAGATCGAGACGCCGACCCTGACGCGCTCGACCCCCGAGGGTGCGCGCGACTTCCTGGTGCCCGCGCGGCTGGCGCCCGGGTCGTGGTACGCGCTGCCGCAGTCGCCGCAGCTGTTCAAGCAGCTGCTCATGGTGGCCGGCATGGAGCGGTACTACCAGATCGCCCGCTGCTACCGCGATGAGGACTTCCGCGCGGACCGCCAGCCCGAGTTCACGCAGCTCGACATCGAGATGAGCTTTGTCGACCAGGACGACGTGATCGCGCTGGGCGAGGAGATCGTTCGCGAGCTGTGGAGCCTCATTGGCCACGAGGTATCACTGCCCATCCCGCGCATCACTTTTGCCGATGCGATGGCACGGTTCGGCTCCGACAAGCCCGACCTGCGCTTTGGCCTCGAGCTCACCGAGCTCACCGAGTACTTCAAGGACACCCCGTTCCGCGTGTTCCAGAGCGAGTACGTGGGCGCGGTCGTCATGCCTGGCGGCGCCGACCAGCCCCGCCGCACGCTCGACGCGTGGCAGGAGTGGGCCAAGCAGCGCGGGGCCAAGGGCCTGGCATACGTGCTGATCCAGGAGGACGGCGAGCTCGCAGGTCCCGTGGCGAAGAACCTGTCCGACGCCGAGCGTGCCGGCCTGGCCGCGGCCGTGGGTGCCCAGCCTGGTGACTGCGTGTTCTTTGCTGCAGGCAAGACCGAGGCCTCGCGTGCGCTGCTGGGTGCCGCGCGCCTCGAGATCGGCCGCCGCGTGGGTCTGATCGATGAGGACCGCTTCGAGTTCGTGTGGGTCGTCGACGCGCCGCTGTTCAAGCCCGTTGACGCCGCGGATGACGACGTCGCCGTGGGCTCCGGTGCCTGGACCGCCGTGCACCATGCGTTCACGAGCCCCAAGCCCGAGTACCTCGACAACTTCGAGGATGTTCCTGGCGAGGCGCTTGCGTACGCGTACGACATCGTGTGCAACGGCAACGAGATTGGTGGCGGCTCGATCCGTATCCACCGTCAGGACGTTCAGGAGCGCGTGTTCAAGGTCATGGGCATCGGTGAGGAGGAGGCCAAGGAGAAGTTTGGCTTCCTGCTCGAGGCGTTCTCGTTTGGCGCACCTCCGCACGGCGGCATCGCGCTGGGCTGGGACCGCATCGTCGCGCTGTTGGCCAAGGCCGACTCCATCCGCGACGTGATCGCGTTCCCCAAGTCCGGCGGCGGCTACGACCCGCTGACGGCTGCGCCCGCGCCCATCACCCCCGAGCAGCGTGCCGAGGCCGGAGTGGACTACGAGCCGGAGCCCGAGGCCGAGCCCGCCGAGTAGCCTCACCGCACCTCACACCATGCGCACGCGCCGCCAGGAATCCTGGCGGCGCGTGCGCATTTGACGTCACGATCCGCTCCCACCGACAGCGAACCTTTGCGATTCTGAGAATAACGGCGCGTCCGGTTTGTTACTGTGCGTGACCAACCCCGCGGGGCACGAGTGCGTTGTCACTGTTGACCTTGCACGCACCCCAGGGTTCGTTCGAAGTCCAACGATGGTGGGAGTGAACGGATGATCGACTCGACGCTCGGCACGGCGCGCTGGCAGCGCCTGACAATCGCGTTGGCGGTGGTGGTGGCTATCACCGCAGTGTGGCCCGCGCCCGCACACGCAGCTGACACAGCAACGCTCGCGCGGCAGGAGACAGCTGCGGCGGCGCCGCTGGCCCAAGCAGCGTCCACGGGACTGCCCGCTGCCCACCGTGGCGACGCGTGGGTAGCCTCCGGTCGGGTGGACTTTCGCGTAAGTGCGTCGCCGTCGGCAGCGGTCCAGGTGACCGCCTATCGCGACGCGCGGGTGTGGGCTACAGGCGCGGTCAAGGGTGGCTGGCGCGAGTTCAAGGTGGCCGGCATGTACGCTTGGGCCCCCGCCAAGCACATCACCACGACCAAGCCAGGTTGGGATCCTGTGCGCGTCGTGGTCACCAAGTCCACTTTGGACCTGCGGTACTTCCCCGGCACCAACAGCAGTGTCGAGTTGACGGTCAAGGCAGGCACCAGGGCGATCTTCACCGGCGTCGCACGGAGCGGCTGGTGGGAGGTCAAGGTGGGCAACACGTGGGCCTGGACCCCGTCGCAGTACATTTCGGTCAACGGCTACTACTCGGCAAACAAGGTCCTCGACGTCGCCAAGTCACAGGTGGGGTACCGCGAACCGTCATGGCGCAACAACAAGTACAACAGTTGGATCAACGGCAACAATGCTTGGTGCAGCGTGTTCGTTTCCTGGGTGTTCGCACACGCCGACTACGCGGCGGGTGTGCCCAAGCGCAAGCACTTCGACGACTACGTGGCGGACCTGCGCCGCGCCGGGGTGCTCGACACGAGCCCTCGTGGGAGCGAGATGCGCAAGGGCGATGTGGTGCTGATCGACTGGGCTCCGCGCAATGGACCCACCCACACCGGCATCGTCGACCGCGTCGACGGCAACTACGTGTGGCTCGTCGAAGGCAATACGACCTCCGGCACGGGCAGTTCCACGCGTGGAGTGTTCTACCGCAAGCGCGCATTGGCGGACGTGTACGCGTGGTTCCGTCCCACGGACTACGCGATGGCCACGCGCTAGCAGACTCGTCGGTGCCGCCTAGAGTGGCGTGCATGGATCTGTTCGAATCGACGTCGCGTACACCGTCAGGTGTGCCGGAGCCAGGTCCTCACGCGCCACTTGCGGTGCGCATGCGTCCCCGCACGCTCGACGAGGTGGTGGGTCAGGCGCACCTGCTCGCCGAAGGCTCCCCGTTGCGGCGGCTCGTGGACGATGCGGCGGCCGCCACCTCGGTGATCCTGTGGGGGCCGCCGGGCACGGGCAAGACCACGCTGGCGTACCTGGTGGCCGGTAACCGGCGCTTTGTGGAGCTGTCTGCCGTCACGGCAGGGATCAAGGACGTGCGGTCGGTGGTCGATGACTCGCGCCGTCGCCTGGCAACGGGGGAGCGGGAGACCGTCCTGTTTGTGGATGAGATCCATCGCTTTACGCGCACCCAGCAGGACGCACTGCTGCCTGCGGTCGAGAACCGCTGGGTCACGCTGATTGGTGCGACCACCGAGAACCCGAGTTTTTCGGTGGTGGGGCCGCTCCTGTCGCGCTCGTTGCTCCTGACGCTCCAGCCGCTCGCCACGAGCGACCTGGGCGCGCTCCTTGACCGCGCGGTCGCGGACGAGCGGGGGCTCGCGGGCCGGGTCACCCTTGCGCCTCAGGCTCGGGAGCACATGCTGCGGGTCGCGGGGGCCGATGCGCGCAAGGCGCTGACGCTCCTGGAGGCCGTCGCTGAGGCGGCCCGCGACGGTGGCGAGATCACTGCCGAACTCACCGAACGCGCGATGGACGCGGCTCTGGTCGCGTACGACAAGTCCGGCGACCAGCACTACGACGTCATCAGCGCCTTCATCAAATCGGTGCGGGGCTCGGACGTCGACGCTGCGCTGCACTATTTGGCACGCATGGTGGTCGCGGGGGAGGACCCGCGGTTCATCGCCAGACGCCTGGTGATCCTCGCGAGCGAGGACATTGGCCTGGCGGACCCCCAGGGATTGGTGATCGCGCAGGCGGCCGCCGACGCCGTGAGCTTCATCGGCATGCCGGAGGGCCGCATTCCGCTGGCGCAGGCCACGGCCTACCTGGCCACGGCCCCCAAATCCAACCGCGCCTACCGTGCGATCGATGCCGCTATCGCGGACGTGCGCGCGGGCAAGGCGGGCGTGGTGCCCGCGCACCTGCGTGACGCCCACTACGCAGGTGCCGAGCGCATCGGCCACGGTGAGAACTACGTATACTCACACGACGCGCCCGGGGGCGTGGCTGCGCAGGAGTATCTGCCAGAGGCGCTGCGCGGGTCTCGCTACTACCGACCTACCGAGTACGGGTTCGAGCGCACCTTGGGCGAACGGGTGACGAGGATCAGGGAGATGCTGGGCCGCGACACGCGTGGGTAGTGGCGGCGCACACATCGACGCCTCCCGTACGCTCTGCTACCATTGTTGAGCCCTCGCGGACGGTTGGCTGCTGTCGCCGCGACATCTCTAGATTCAGGCACACCGTCGTGTGCCACGAATAGGCAAAAGGATTCACCTTGACTTCTGTTCAGCGTGCGCGCCGCCAGGTGCGCCTGTCCCGTGCCCTGGGGATCGCTCTGACCCCCAAGGCCGTTAAGCACTTCGAGAAGCGCCCCTACCCGCCCGGTGAGCACGGCCGTACCGCGCGTCGCAAGGAAAGCGACTACGCGGTCCGTCTGCGCGAGAAGCAGCGTCTTCGCGCCCAGTACGGTCTGCGCGAGAAGCAGATGACCCGCACCTTCGCCGAGGCTCGCGCAGAGTCCGGCATGACCGGTGAGGCCTTCATCGAGCTGCTCGAGATGCGTCTGGACGCCCTCGTGCTGCGTTCGGGCTTCGCCCGCACCATCCTGCAGGCGCGTCAGGCCGTTCTGCACCGCCACATCCTCGTGGACGGCCAGATTGTCGACCGTCCCTCGTTCCGCGTGAAGCCGGGCCAGACCATCCAGGTCAAGCCCAAGGCCGTCACCATGGAGCCCTACATGGCCGCCGCTGCTGGTGCACACCGCGACGTGCTGCCCGAGGTTCCGGACTACCTGGACGTCAAGCTCGAGAAGCTGACGACCACCCTGGTTCGTCGCCCCAAGCGCGCCGAGGTCCCCGTGACCTGCGAAGTGCAGCTGGTCGTTGAGTACTACGCTCGCTGATCCGCATTAGGCTTTCCTAGCCGCACAACGGCCGTCGGGCGCCTGGCACTTGCCAGGACCCGGCGGCGTTGTCATACAAGGGACGGCTATCGCCGTCGTGAGGGTCGATGCGCCAGGGACGTGAGTTGTCCCCGTCGCCGAGCCCACAGAAAACCCCCTGGCGAGACCACGCCGGGGATTGACATGGAGGACAGGATGCGCACCGCGGATATTCGTCAGCGCTGGATTGATTACTTCGCTGAGAAGGATCACCACATCGCCGCAAGCGTGCCCCTGGTGTCTCCAGACCCGTCGCTGCTGTTTACGGTGGCCGGCATGGTGCCGTTCATTCCCTACATCATCGGTACGGAGACGTCGCAGCACCCCCGTATCGCCTCTGTCCAGAAGTGCATCCGCACCAAGGACATCGAGGAGGTGGGCAAGACCACCCGCCACGGCACCTTCTTCCAGATGCTGGGCAACTTCTCTTTTGGCGACTACTTCAAGGAAGGCGCGATCCAGTTCGCCTGGGAGCTGCTCACGGGCTCCGAGGAGGACGGCCGCTATGGCTTTGACCCGGACACGCTGTGGGTGACCATTTGGGAGCAGGACGAGGAGGCGGAAGCAGCGCTGCTCGCCGTCGGCCTGCCCGCGGAGCGCATTGTCAAGCTTCCTCGTGAAGACATCTTCTGGGACACCGGCCAGCCGGGCCCCGCAGGTCCGTGCGCCGAGTGGCACGTCGACCGCGGACCGGAGTTTGGTCCCGAGTACGACCCTGAGACGGGCGCGGCGGGGTGGACCGACGAGATCGGCGACCGCTACCTCGAGATCTGGAACCTGGTCTTTGACCAGTACCTGCGCGGCCCTGGGGACGGCAAGGACTACCCGCTGATCCGCGAGCTCGATCAGAAGGCCATCGACACGGGTGCTGGCTTGGAGCGCATCGCGTTCCTCAAGCAGGGCGTGGCGAACATGTACGAGACGGACGAGGTCTTCCCGGTCATCGAGAAGGCTCAGGAGCTGTCGGGCAAGCGCTACAAGGACAATGCCGAGGATGACGTGCGCATGCGCGTCATCGCCGACCACGTGCGCAGTTCGATGATGCTGATGTACGACGGCGTGGTGCCGGGCAACGAGGGCCGCGGCTACGTGCTGCGCCGCCTGGTCCGCCGCACCGTCCGGTCGATGCGCCTGCTGGGCGTCGAGACCCCATCGATCGAAGCGTTGATCGCGACCTCCTACGAGGCGCTGAAGGACTCGTACCCTGAGCTGGGCGACCGCATTGCCAAGATCCTCTCGGTGGCCGCCACCGAGGAAGATGCGTTCCGCCGCACCCTCGTGCAGGGCACCACGGTGCTCGACACCGCGGTCGCGCAGGCCAAGCAGGCCGGCCGCTCGACGCTGTCGGGCGCCGACGCCTTCAAGTTGCACGACACCTTGGGCTTTCCCATCGACCTCACCCTTGAGATGGCGGCCGAGCAAGGCCTGACCGTCGACGAGGCCGGCTTCCGTTCGCTCATGACGGAGCAGAAGGAACGCGCGCGGGCCGATGCGAAGGCAAAGAAGGGCGGCCACGCGGACGTGGGCGTCTACCAGTCGGTGGGCGAGAAGTCGCCCACTGCCTTCCGTGGCTACGACGAGCTGTCCGTGGCGACCAGCGTGGTCGCGGTCATCAAGGACGGCGTTTCGGTACCCGTCGCGACCGCTGGCGACACCGTCGAGGTCATTCTTGCCGAGACTCCGTTCTACCCCGAGTCGGGTGGCCAGGACGCGGACTCCGGTGAGATCCGCACCGCCAACGCGACCCTCGCGGTCATCGATGTGCAGCGTCCCATCAGCGACGTCATTGTCCACACCGTCACCGTGGAAGAGGGCGAGATTGCCGCGGGCGACGCCGTGTCTGCGGAGGTGGATGTGGCCCACCGGCGCCTGGCCTCCAAGGCTCACTCGGCGACGCACCTGATCCACTCGGCGCTGCACGAGGTGCTGGGCGACGACGCGACGCAGGCGGGTTCGTACAACAAGCCTGGCTACATGCGCCTTGACTTCGCCTGGCGTCAGGGTGTCTCACACCACGCTCGTCAGGAGATCGAGGGCATCGCGAACCGCGCCATCCGCGAGGAGCTGCCTGTCAGCACCACGGTGATGAGCCTCGACGAGGCGCGTGGCTTGGGTGCCATGGCGTTGTTCGGCGAGAAGTATGGCGACCGCGTGCGCGTAGTGGAGATTGGCGGCCCGTTCTCGCGTGAGCTCTGCGCGGGCACGCATGTCGACAACTCCGGTCAGATTGGCCTGCTGTCCGTGACGAGCGAGGGCTCGGTCGGATCGGGTGCGCGCCGTATCGAGGCGCTCGTTGGCGCGGACGCCTTCCAGTCGCTTGCCGCCGAGCGAGCCATTGTGAGCGAGCTGACCACGACGCTCAAGGCGCGTCCTGAGGAGCTCAGCGACCGCATCGGCGCTCTGCTGAGCCGTTTGAGCGAGACAGAGAAGCAACTGAGCCAGCTGCGCCAGCAGCAGATCCAGCAGGTGGCCGGCGAGCTCGTCGAGACCGCGGCCGATGTCGCTGGTGTGCGTCTCGTGGCCCACGAGTCGGCGTCTGCCGCGGATAGTGACGACCTGCGTTCGCTGGTGCTCGATGTTCGCGGCCGCCTGGGCGAGGCGTCGCCGGTGGTCGTGGCTGCGGCTGCCTCCATCAATGGTCGTCCGCAGATCGTGATCGCGACCAACCAGGGCGCCCGCGACGCGGGAGTTCAGGCCGGTCAGCTCGTCAAGGTCGCATCGGTAGTGCTCGGTGGCGGAGGCGGCGGCAAGCCTGACCTCGCCCAAGGTGGCGGCCAGGACGCTTCCAAGATCGCCGATGCGCTGGTGGCCGTTCGCGACGTCATCGCCTCGCGAGGGTAAGGACTGCATGGAGCGGGGAGTACGGCTAGGCGTCGATGTCGGATCCGTCCGCATCGGCGTAGCCGCCTCGGACCCTGACGGGCTCATGGCCTTCCCCGTGGAGACGGTTGCCACGGGTGATGGCGACGTGGCCGCCGTCGCCGCGATCGCTCAGGAGCGTGCGGCCACGACCATCTATGTGGGTTTGCCGCGTAGCCTGAACGGTAGCGAGGGTGCGAGCGCACAGATGGCGCATCGGTTCGCCACCGCTCTCGCGGAACGTTGCCAGGCGACAGTTCGTTTGGTGGACGAGCGATTCTCCACCGCCTCGGCGCAGCAGGCCATGCGTCAGGCAGGGCGGAGTACGCGCAAGCAGCGTTCAGTGATCGACCAGGCAGCCGCCGTGGTCATCCTGGAGAGCGCGTTGGAGATTGAACGGGCAGGAAATGTGAGTAGGGTGACCTTCGTGCCGCGTCCCAAGGGGAATGATGACTGAGATATTCGAGACCGAGGTTGAGACGACGACGACGTCGCTCGACATGCGCCGACTTCAGCGTCACAAGCGACGCCAGAAGCGTCGCGCGTGGACCCTGGTCCTGTCCGCCGTGGGCCTCGTCGTCCTTGCCATCGGGGGTTCCATCGCGTGGAACTTCGTGAAGTCCTTTGAGTCTGAGTCCACGGAGATCGCAGACTTTGACGGCACGGGCCAGGGGGCCACCCAGGTGATCGTCGAGCAGGGGGACACGGGTGCGGACATCGCGCATACCCTCTACGAAGAAGGCGTGGTGGCCTCGGAGCAGGCCTTCATCAACGCGGCTAAGGCCAACAGTGACTCCGCGAGTATTACGCCTGGCTACTACATTTTGCAGCGCGAGATGAAGGCGGAGTACGCCGTCTTGGCGTTGCTGGACCCGGACAACCGTAACGAGCTCTCCCTCAACATCCCCGAGGGCAAGAATCTTGACCAAATTCTGCAAGCGATCGCGAACCTCACCAGTTCCACGCTCGAAGAGGTCGAGGCCGCAGCGGAGAACACTGAGGCGCTGGGCTTGCCCGAGCAAGCGGACGGCAACCTCGAGGGTTGGCTGTTCCCCTCGACCTACACGTTTGATCCCAACGTCCAGCCTGCGGACGTGCTCGCCAAGATGCTCGAGCAGACCATCACCGTGCTCAACCGTAACGACGTGCCCGAGGACCGTTGGGAAGAGGTGCTGACGGTCGCGTCCATCATCGAGCGCGAGACCAGGCTTGAGGAGGATCGCCCCATGGTCGCGGGCGTCATCTACAACCGCTTGGACATCGATATGAAGCTCCAAATGGACTCGACGGTGAAGTACCTCACGCGTTCGGCGGGCGTCTACACGACCGCGGATGAGCGTGCCATCGATGACCCCTACAACACCTACATGTACGAGGGCTTGCCTCCGGGGCCGATTGCTTCCCCTGGCGAGGCTGCGATCAATGCCGCGATGAACCCCACTGATCACGACTACTTGTACTTCGTCACCGTCAATACCGACACCGGCGAGACGCTGTATGCGGAGACTTTCGACGAGCACCAGAAGAACGTCGCGATCGGCCAAAAGTGGGCACAGGACAAGGCCAAGGAGGCCGAGGACGAGGCGACGGACTAGGGGCCGTTGATGGCGTCACGTCGGGCCGGGGTGCTGGGGCACCCCATTGGCCACTCCCTGTCTCCCGCGCTGCACCGGGCCGCCTACGAGTACCTGGGACTCGACTGGGACTATCAGGCCTATGACGTCGACGAGGCAGCATTGCCGTCGTTCGTCAACGGCCTCGATGGCTCGTGGGCGGGTCTATCGCTGACCATGCCCCTCAAGGTCGCCGCGATGCCGCTGGTGAGCTTTGTCGAGCCCATGGCAAAGCTGGTGGGCGCGATCAACACCATCGTGGTGCAACCGGTGACCGATCACCTTCAGCTCGTGGGAGCCAACACGGACGTGCACGGCGTGGTCGCGGCGCTTGCCGAGGTGGGCCTAGAGCGGGCGAGTCGCGGAGTGATTCTCGGTGGCGGTGCGACAGCGACGTCTGCGCTGGCGGCATTGGGGCGTATCGGCGTCACCCGACCGGTGGTCGCGGTGCGCTCGCGCGGGCGCGCGGGTGCACTCCTGCGCGCCGCGACCAAGATGGGCGTCGAGCCTCGGTTCGTGGACTTCCAGGACGCTCCCGCGTTCATGGCCGATGCGGAGGCGGTCGTGTCGACGATCCCTGCAGCCGCAGGGGCTGAGTTGGCAGAGCGGTTGACTTCCGTCGTGTCCGGCGCCGTGTTGCTCGACGCGATTTATGACCCTCTCGTCACTCCTCTGAGTGTGGGATGGACCACACAAAGCGGACTATTCGTTCCGGGTACACGTATGCTGGTGCACCAGGCCGCTGAGCAAGTGCGGCTCATGACGGGGCAAACCGTGCCTTACCGGGTGATGGAACACGTAGTGCCTCAAGAGTGACATCTTCAACACGGACCTGCGCTTTTGGTTCAGCCGATGCTACGGTCTCGGAGCGCAACCACGCGTTCGAGTCTCACTGAGGGAGTCTTGTGAAGCAGCTCGGTTCGATCCTGCTTGAAGATGGCGTGCTCACTGAAGAGCAGTTGATGGACGCCATCGATGAGCAGCATGAGCGCGGCCAGTCACTGGGCCGCACGCTTGTCGAACTCGGACTTATCTCCGAGGGCCAGCTGGTGCGCGCTCTCGCCTCTCAGGTGGGCATGGAGTTTGTCGAGCTCGCGGAGTATCCCGTCGACCGCGCCGCGGTGGCCTTGGTGCCCGGCACCGTGTGCAGGCGGCACTCGGCCCTGCCGATCGCCCTGGAAGACGGCATGCTCAAGGTAGCAATGTCGAACCCGGGCAACGTGGTCGCCGTCGATGACTTCCGCACCATCACCAACCTCACGGTGATCCCCGTCGTCGCCACGCACGATGATGTGACGAGCGCGATCGACCGCTACTGCCGGTCGGATGCCGAACTTGAGGACCTCCAGGAGACGCTGTCCGAGACCGAGGTCAACCTCGACGACGAGGATCTGTCCGGGGGAGTGGGGGAGGACGACGCACCCATCGTGCGCTTCGTGAACCTGCTGATCTCGCAAGCGGTGCAAGACCGGGCCTCGGATATCCACATTGAGCCCACCGAGACTGACCTTCGCGTGCGCTACCGGATCGACGGCGTGCTGCACGAGATGCAGCGCGCTTCCAAGGCCATTGCCAACGGCGTCACGAGCCGCCTGAAGATCATGTCCGACATCGACATTGCCGAGCGGCGCAAGCCCCAGGACGGGCGCCTGTCCGTCAACCACCAGGGCCGCAAGATCGACCTGCGTGTGGCGACGTTGCCCACGGTGTGGGGCGAGAAGGTCGTCATGCGTATCCTCGACAACTCGACGGCGACGCTCGACCTCGCGGACCTCGGTATCCGTGAACGCAACTACGCCCAGTACTCGGAGAACTTCACCAAGCCGTACGGCATGATCCTCGTCACGGGACCCACGGGCTCTGGCAAGTCGACCACGCTGTACGCGACGCTCAACCAGATTTCGCGCCCCGAGATCAACGTGATCACGGTCGAAGACCCGGTCGAGTACCGCATCCCCGGTATCAACCAGGTGCAGGTGAACGCGAAGGCGGGGCTGACCTTCGCATCGGCCCTACGGTCCATTCTGCGTGCCGACCCGGACGTGGTGCTGCTGGGTGAGATTCGTGACCACGAGACCGCGCAGATCGCGATCGAGGCGGCGCTCACCGGTCACTTGGTGTTGTCGACGCTTCACACCAACGATGCGCCCTCGGCCCTGACCCGTCTGATCGAAATGGACATCGAGCCGTTCCTCGTGGGGTCGGCCGTGGACTGCGTGGTCGCTCAGCGACTCGCGCGCCGGCTGTGCTCGCACTGCGCCGTGGAGTATCAACTGTCGGAGGACGAGATCCCCGACTCGGTGACGTGGGATCGCACCCAGCCGCCGCCGAAGGTGTTCAAGCCCGAGGGTTGCCAGCGCTGCTCCAACACCGGCTACCGCGGCCGTGTGGCGCTGCACGAGATCATGAGCGTCAACGAAGACATCGAGCGGCTTGCCGTGGCGCGTGCCTCGTCGGCGGAGATCGCGCGTGTGGCCAAGGAGCACGGCATGGAAACGCTGCTTGATGACGGTTGGGCCAAGGTCCTGGACGGCACCACTTCCATTGAGGAGTTGTTCCGTGTCGCAAAGTAGCGTGGCGCGCCTTCAGTGCGCGGTGGTGTTTGCCGATATGGTGTGCGGCGACCGATATGTCTTCCCTGGTGAGGGCGCTGTTAAGGAGGAACGATGACGCACTTCATGCCGGAGAATTTCACTCCGCAGGAGCCGCGCCAGGCCGCGCCCGCACAGGCACCTACCGGCCAGGCTTACACGCCTCAGGCTGTCGTGCCACAGGGTGTCGCGGCACAGGCTGTCGCGCCACAGGGTGTCGCGGCACAGCGCGCTCCGCAGCAGGCTGCTCCCCAACAGGCCACGTCCGCACACGCCGTAGCGCCGATGTACGGGGCGCCCTCCGCTCAGCAGGCGCCTTCCCAGGTGCCGGCTGGGCACTTCGCGCCGGCTCAGTCCGCCAGCCAGCCTGTCGCCCAGCCTGGAGCCCAGCAGCAGCCGGGTGCTCCGGCCCAGCGTCAGCCCATGCTGGCCCCGCGCCAGAACCCCGCCGCACCGGCGCAGGCACCTGTGTCCGGAGGCGTCCCGACCTCGCAGCCCGCCGCGCACAAGCGCATCGGCATGAGCCAGGACGCGCACGCGGACGATCTCGACATCACGGATGCACTGCGCCAGATGCTCGCGCTCAAGGCGTCTGACCTGCACGTGACGACGGGGGCGCCGCCGATGGTGCGCGTTGACGGCGGCCTCAAGGCGCTCGAGGGATTCCCCAAGCTCACCAAGGACAGCCTGCAGCGCACCCTGTACCAGATCCTCACTCAGTCGCAGCGCGAGAAGTTCGAGGAGGAGCTGGAGCTCGACTTCTCGTATGCGCTCGTGGGCGAGGCCCGCTTCCGTGTGAATCTGTACCGCCAGCGTGAGTCCGTGGGAGCCGCGTTCCGCGTGATTCCCTACGAGATCAAGCCGCTCGAGGCGCTCGGTATCCCGCAGGCGGCCGCGAACTTCGCGATGCTGCCGCGTGGTCTGGTGCTCGTCACCGGCCCCACCGGTTCGGGAAAGTCGACCACGCTCGCGTCGCTCGTGGACCTCGCCAACCGTTCGCGCTCCGGCCACATCATGACGGTCGAGGACCCCATTGAGTTCCTTCACCGTCACAAGCGGTCGCTGGTCAACCAGCGTGAGGTGGGCGCGGACACCAAGTCCTTCCAGCGTGCACTCAAGCACGTGCTCCGTCAGGACCCCGACATCATCCTCATTGGTGAGATGCGTGACCTCGAGACCATCTCCGTGGCGCTCACCGCCGCCGAGACCGGTCACCTGGTGTTCGCGACGCTGCACACGCAGGACGCGGCGCAAACCATCGACCGTGTGATCGACGTGTTCCCCTCGGAGCAGCAGGGTCAGGTGCGTGTCCAGCTCGCGACGGCCATCCAGGGCGTGCTGTGTCAGTCGCTGCTGCCGCGTGCCGACGGCCCCGGCCGTGCGGTGGCCGTGGAAGTCATGGTGGCCACGCCCGCGATTCGTAACCTCATCCGCGAGGGCAAGACCCACCAGATCTACACCTCGCTCCAAGCGGGCGCCTCGCTGGGCATGCAGTCCATGGACTCGCACCTTGCCGAACTGGTCAAGGCCGGAACCGTCTCCTACGACGTGGCCGTGGAGATGTGCCACTCGTACGAGGAGTTCAACCGACTCTGCGGGCGCGCGGGCGCCTCGCGGATGTAGGGGAGCGACAGATGGCAACGCTGACCAAGCAGTTCGAGTTCACCGCGCGAGACGCGCAGGGCAAGGTCCACTCCAGCACCATGGAGGCGCCCGACCAGGGTGCTGTCGCAACCAGGCTTGCTGCGCGTGGATTGGTGCCTCTTTCGGTCACCGAGGCAGGCGGCAAGGGCCTCAACGCTGAGATCAAGATCCCTGGCCTGGGGGAGAAGATCACCCTCAAGGACATCGCGATCATGTCGCGTCAGCTCGCGACCATGATCTCTGCAGGTCTGGCTCTGCTGCGTGCATTGACAATTCTGGCTGATCAGACCGAGAACAAGGAACTGCAGAAGGTCGTCGCCGAGGTGCGCAATGACGTGCAGACCGGATCATCCTTCTCGAAGGCGCTGGGGCGTCACCCGCAGGTGTTCCCGCCGATCATGATCAACATGGTCAAGGCCGGCGAGGTGGGTGGATTTCTCGACGAGGTTCTGGTGTCGATTGCCGAGAACTTTGAGACCGAGGTTGCGCTGCGCAACAAGGTGAAGTCCGCGATGACGTACCCCGTGGTGGTGCTGTGTATCGCGATCTTGGCCGTTGCCGCGATGCTGATCTTCATCGTGCCGGTGTTTGCGGAGATGTTCGCGGGGCTCGGCGGAGAATTGCCGTTGCCTACACAGATCCTCGTGACGCTATCGGACATCCTCAAGGTAGGAGCTGTGCCTCTAGTGATCGCGCTCGTAGCGCTATCACTCTGGTGGGGTAAGAACAAGCACAAAGAGTCGGTGCGGCGTCGCTACCAGCCGCTGACGTTGCGCGCGCCGATCTTCGGCACCCTCGTGCAGAAGATCGCGGTGTCGCGCTTCACCCGCAACTTTGGTTCGATGATCCGCTCAGGTGTGCCCATTCTTCAGGCGCTTGACATCGTGGGCCAGGCCTCGGGCAACATCGTGATCGAGGACGCGGTCAAGGATGTCCAGGGTTCGGTGCGGCGCGGCGAATCCCTCTCGCGACCGCTGACGGAGCACGCGGTGTTCCCCCCTATGGTGACGCAGATGATCGCCGTGGGTGAAGACACCGGTGCTTTGGACGAGATGCTCGACAAGATCGCCGACTTCTACGACCAAGAAGTGGAATCCACCACAGAGCAGTTGACCAGCATGATCGAGCCTCTAATGATCGCCGTACTCGGTTCGATCATCGGCGGCATGGTGATCGCGCTGTACATGCCCATCTTCATGGTCTTCGACCTGATCGGGTAGGGGGAAACAGACGTGACTGCGTTTTCGGGAGATCTCCGAATCCCACTCTGGTGGCGCAGTCGTGACCGGGCGGCAACCGCAGTCCGGTTTGATAAGAAAACAAGAGAATGAGAGGCAATTTCATGATTGCTTGGATCCAGAAGCGTATGGCGGAGAAGGCCGAGGGCACCGACAAGGGCTTCACCCTGGTCGAGCTCCTCGTCGTCATCATCATCATCGGCATCCTTGCCGCGATCGCCATCCCGCTGTACCTGAACCAGCAGAAGAAGGCCAAGGACTCGGCGACTCAGTCGGACCTCAAGAACGCTCAGATCGAGGTCGCGTCCCAGCTGGTGGAGGACCCGAACATGACGACGATCGACAAGAGCACGTTCGCGACGTCGCCCGGCACCACGTTCGGCAATGCCGAGATTAACCCCGCTGCGGGCACGTTCTGCATCGATGCCACCAACGACGGCGGCGACGTCAAGACGTTCTCCATCGACGAGTCTGGCAACCTCGACAAGGCCGCTTGCGGCGGCGCCGGTGGCACCCCGTAAGGGTTGGTAGCGACCGTAGCCGGACGTGGTGGGCGGCATCAACTGCCGCTCGCCGCGTCCGGCTCATCCCCGTTCATTGTCGGTGTGAAGAGAGGAGCAGGATGACTCGTCAAGAGCGTTCGCCCGATGCGGGCTTTGGCATCACTGAGGCCCTCGTGTCCATCTTGCTCTTTGGCTTGTTAGCGGTGGCACTCGTGCCGCCGCTGGTCCTCGCCCTGCAGGTCTCGGCCCGCAACACGACCATCGCCACCGCAGCCGAGGTGGCAAACGACCGTATCGAACAAGCACGTGCCGCCTCGGAGGACTGTGCTTCCATGCTTGCCTTTCTCCGTCTGTCCATTCCCACTGACTATGGTGACGCTCGGGGGATCTCCTTCGAGATCTCTCAAGTACCGTCGCCTGCGCAGGCGAATGCCTTTGTCAAGTCACCTGCGGGAGGCACCGAAGACGCCAACGCTGACGGCGTGCTTGACAGTTTTTGTTTTGACGGCGTCGTCGATGGTGCGCAACGGTATGCGACGGTGCCATTCTCGGTCGACGTGACCGCAACGGGACAAGAGAAGCCTGATGTCGCTCACGCAGACACCGTCGTCGCCGTGCCCCAGATTGGTAGCAGCTGATGGACCGACGATCCCTTGCGTGCCGACGAGTACATGTGGATGACCGCGGTTTCACGCTCGTGGAGCTTCTTGTCTACATGGTGCTCTTGGGCATAGTCGGCACCATGGTGGTTATGCTTTTGTGGAACGGCTACCGGACCCAATTGAACGTCACCGAGACCACACAGAACTCTGGCAAAACTCAGAACGCCGTGTGGGCGATAAGCAATGACATCCGCGCATCGTCGAATTTCTCTGTGCGGGCGGGCGGCGACCTCTTGCTGGTCAGAACCTGGGTTGGTGATCCAGACGACGGTGCCTACGCGTGCCGTGGCTGGTTCTACGACTCGGACGACCGTGTGCTGCGTCGCACGGCGGATTCCGCCGACACCGCCGGGGCGACTGCGACGACGGCGTCAACATGGACAACCTACGCCGATGACGTCGACGCCGCTGAGCCGTTCAGGCAGGACGGCGATCTCCTGCGCATGGTGTTCACGGGCGCCCCCGAGACCTGGGGGCAATCGACAGATATCGACACGACTGTGCGCAAGCGTCCTCAGTCCGACGAGGAGACCAGCCCATGCTTCTGAAACTCCGGCTACGCCACGACGGCGGGCAGGCCCTCGTGATGGTGATTGGGTTGATGCTCATCATGGCGATCGTGGTGACCGTCATCGTCTCGTCCGTGGTCTTCGGGGTGGGGAACACTACACAGACTCGTGCGTCTGTGCAGTCTGTCGCGGCTGCGGAAGCCGGCGTGGACTTGGTGGGGGCGGCAATCATGAACGGCGAGTGTGAAGCGGTTGTGGGAACCGATGGGCTGTTGGATATGACGTCCTCGGCCCCCTCATACGAAGTACGCGTACTGTCCCAGGACACTTCAACAGGTGGCATGGTCGAACGTTGTCCCACCGAGAGCGACTATGCCTTCAAGGTGGTGTCCACGGGCTATGCCTCATCCCCCGGAACACTGGGGTACGATCTCGGCGACAACGAGGTGCTAGAGGCTCTGTGGCTCAAGACCACGCCTCCCCCTCGTTTCGAGGACGCAGTACGCGGAGACGTCTACATCGGGACTGCGGGTGTCGCAGGAATCTTGTCCGACGATGGCGATGCCAACGTGTATACCGTAGGTAACTTCTACTGCCCGGCTGGCGCCACTATTGAAGGATCTGTCGTGGCAGGTGGTTCCGCCACCTGGACCCAGTCGAACTGTCGTGTCACCGGCGACCTCTACGTCGGCGGTGACCTTATCTACCCGGTGGGACCTGGCACGCTTCCCAACGTGGGCAAGGACCTGTACGTAGTCGGTGACATCATGCGTGGCACGGGTGTGACACCCGGGAACTTCTTCCGCTCCAACTCGGGCAACCAGTACATGAACGTGGGCGGGATTGTCCGTGTGGGCGGCAACATCGATTCCTACTGTGACTACGGCGGTCACGAGACAGTGACCGACTGGTCGGATTATGTGTCGTGGGGCGCGTCGGCTTGCGTGGGTGGCGGTTACCGGGTGCAGAAGGACGTGCCTGGTCTTTCAGTGGGCGATTCCAAGGGATGGTTCCCCGTCACGACTGAAACTGAGCCGTACGCATCCTGGACTGAGATGCAGTGGGCGACGATGTCGGCGACGACTGATCCCGGATCCGTTCCCGACGGGCGGCGTGTTGACGGCAGCACGTGCACCTATCACCCGTGGAATGGGAAGGGCGTGATCAATGTCACGGAAGACACCTTCATCGATACCACCGACGTCTGCAACACCGTCAACTTGGGTAGCTACGGCGGGGTCACGATTAACCTGTCAGCCGACCTGGCCATTTATGCTGACCACTTTTACGCTAATGGACCCATAGAGATCAACTCGGTTGATGGCGAGAAGCACAGTCTCTACCTGATTGACCCAGTTGAGTCGGAGTCGTTTACGTGTCCAGCGGTCGTGGCTGACCCCGGTCCGAGCACGGGTGGTTTCCACTTCTCTTCTGGCACCTGGGACCAGGACCCAGAGATTGCGGTGCTGGCATATACGCCTGGCAAGTTCGTGGCTGCGCGTAGTGACTTCACGCTAGGAGGACAGGTGTACTCCTGTCAGTCCGAGTTTGTGAGTGGCTTCTACCTGGACTTCCGGCGTGTCGGAGACGAGGAAGCGACATCGACGATGTCCTCGTTCGACATCGAGTACCTTCGTCGTTCGTCGTGAGCGCTATCGCCATCGTTGTCGGCGGGACGCTCGGTCTCGCGCTGGGCTCTTTTGCGAACGTTGTGATCCACCGGGTTCCGGCGGGACTCTCAGTGGTGTCGCCCGCGAGTGCGTGCCCAAACTGCGGTCATGTCATCCGTCGCCGCCACAACGTGCCCGTGGTGGGCTGGCTTTGGCTTCGGAGGAGATGCGCCGACTGTGCGGCGCCTATTAGCGCTCGGTATCCACTAGTGGAAGCTGCGATGGGCCTGCTCTTTGCCGGCATCGTGGCGCTCGTGGGCGTGCGTAGCGAGCTTGCGCCGTTGCTCTTGCTCGCCTTCTTCGGCCTTGTTCTGAGCCTCATTGACCTTGACGTGATGCGCTTGCCCAACGGTGTCGTGGCCGCGTTTGGCATCTCGCTCGCGGTGTGCTTCGTCGTCACGGCGGCCGTGACCGGGCAAGTGGACGCGTTGTGGCGGGCAGGTATGGGTGCCTTGGGGTTGGGGGCTTTCTACTTTTTCGCGGTCTTGGCCTATCCCCGCGGTATGGGCTTGGGTGACGTCAAACTGTCCCTGGTCCTTGGTGGATTGCTCGCATGGTTCGGTTGGCCGCAGTTTTATGTCGGTGCTTTCAGCGCATTCCTTGGGGGAGCGTTGTTTGGCATCGCGACCATGGTCGTAGAACGCAAGGGCCGTGGGGTCCGAGTCCCCTTTGGGCCTTGGATGTTCGTTGGTGCATGGGCAGGGGTGATCTTTGGCCCTGCGGTCTCCGAGTGGTATCTGAGTCTGATGGGGCTGAGTTAAGGGTTGAGTGGATATCGGCTCATGCCGATATGGCTCATGTCGAGCGAGAGGGAGTCAAGGCGTGGCTACGAAGACAGTCGCGATCGATGTCGGTGCAACCGCCATCAGAGTCGCGGAGGTAGAACTCAAGGGAGGCGGTGACCCGCGGGTCGGCGCTGTGCTGCACGCGTACGCCGAGCGACCCATGCCCGCCGGTGTGATGCGCGACGGCTCGATCGAAGAACCTGGCGCGTTCGCGCAGGTGGTCAAGGAAGTCGTGTCTGCCGCGAAGCCCAGCGGAAAGAAGGTCGTCATCGCTGTCGGCCATCCGAGCGTCATCGTGCGTGAGGTCGACGTCCCTTCCCAAGACATGGAGAAGGTTCGCCAATCGCTCGCCTTTCACGTGCAAGATTCGCTTCCCATGGCGGTTGACGAGGCGTTGCTCGACTTCCATCCGACCAGCGAGGTCGAGACGCCGCAGGGCCCGTTCCTGCGCGGGCTACTCGTCGCTTCACCCAAGGAGCTCGTGCGTGGCTTGCTCACCGGATTGAATACCACTGGTGTGCAGCCTATCGCGGTCGACCACTCGGCATTCGCCCTGTGGCGCGCCGGGTGCCGGGGTGAGCTGGTGGGGGCGAACATCGCATTGGTTGACGTGGGCGCAGTGACGACGACCATCGCGGTGTCACAGTCGGGTGCCACTCGCCTGGTGCGTGTTCTCCCTCAGGGAGGACAGGACGCCACCAAGGCGATCGCGAACGCATACAAGGGGAGTTCGGTGGACGCTGAGGCGGTGAAGCGGCACGTGGGGATGAACGCAGCGGCCGCGAACCCGGAGCATCGGGCAGCGGCTGAGGCAGTGAGCCACGCCATGGGGCCGCTGATCGAGTCCATCCGTAACACGTTGGTGTACTACGCGGGTAACAATCCGGGCGCTGCGGTGGAGCGGATCGTCCTCACAGGTGGCGGTGCGTACCTGAGTGGCTTTGGGCAGGCGTTGTCGAGTGCCACGCGTCTCGCCGTCATGATCGGCGATCCTTTCGCGGGGCTTGCTATGAGTAAGGGTGTCAACCCCGACGGATTCCGTGGACGCGAGGCAGAGTTGGCGACGGTCGTCGGTATGGCAATGGTGGGTGTGCGATGAACGATCTCGCTAAAAAGTACGGCGCATCGGCCCTCCCGGCCGTCAACCTCATTCCGCGCGAAATCGCTGAAAAGCGAAAGATGAAGGCAGCACAATTCACTGCCTTGATGGCGGTGTTGATTGCTCTGGGCGCGGTAGTGGTGCTCTACGTCGTAGCGCTTGGTGCCAAGGGACTGGCGGACAATCAACTAGCCGACTCGCGCGAAGCGCAAGACTTGGCAGTAGAAGCGCGTGACTCCAAGTCGGACATCTACGGTGCCTACCGCGCTCAGGAGTTTGAGGAGTATGCGCTCGCGCAGATCGGGTTCGGCCAAGTTGACTACACGCAGCTTTCCACCGCAGTTCTTGCCACGAGCAACGGTGACACGAGCTTCGATGCCCTGCAGTTCGGTCTGCCGACGGCCTTTGGCTACCCGACGCTCAACGAAGACCCAGTGTCGGGAGGTGGGGTGGGAACCATGACCTTTACTGCACGCGCGACTTCCAACCAGGAAGTCACGGACTTGCTGACGAGGATCGAGCAGATTCCCGGTATTGCGCGAGTGGATGCGGTGGTGGAACAGTTCGCCACGGACCCTGACGGCGATGTGTACTGGCAGGCCGAGGGAACCGCGATCGTGACGGGACTGCGCATTGACCCGCGTCTCATGCCGGTGGGCGGTGTATCCGGCCTGGACATGGCTGCGTTCGTTGCTACCCAGGGCGATTCGGCGAGTGAGGCGCAGCCTGAACCCACCACCTCGTCGACAGCAACTAGCGAAGGGTCAGACTCATGATGAACTCGCGATACGCACCCGTGGTCGCACTCGGCGCGCTCGGGGTGATCGTGGTGCTTGTACTCGGGTGGTTCCTCGCCGTGAGCCCCAAGCTCGGCGAGGCTTCGGAAATTCGCTCACGAGCGGAAGCGATTGACGGCAACACGGTCTTGATCGAGGCTGCCTCGGGGCAACTCGACGCTCTGCAGGTCGCGCTCAATGAGGTCCCAGACTTCACACCAGCGATTGAGCTGAACGCGCCCAGTGCGCGCAGCGTCACTGCGCTTCGTCAGCGCGTGTCGGAGGCGGAGGAGTCCAGCGGCGCGCAGGTCTACGTGTGGAGCGGTGGTGCGGCTTCGGCGATCGACGGCATCGTGGCTGAACCAGAGACTTTGGCTTCGAATAGCGTCGCGGGCCTCTTCGCCAAGGGACCTATCGACCTTGCCGAGGGAGCCGCACAGTTTGCTCCGGTGGTGAAGGCCACCACGGTCGCGGGTCCCGTCGTGGAACGGCTCTACGGTGTGCCGATCAGTATCACCGTGACTGGAACCCCTGAAGAGGTGTTCGACTTTCTGACCGCAGTGACCGACGCTGAGGACCCGGTCATGCAGTTTGCGACAGTTGAGTACGCCTCACGTCAATCCGATTCACCCGCCTTGCCGGGAGTCGACGACGCGGAGGACGGAGACGTCATTGCGACCCTTGAAGGCTTCACCTATGTCTTGAACCCCTCAAATGAGGTGCTGGATGAGGATGCGCTAGCGCCGGCTACCTTACCTGGTACATCGCCTTTTGAGGAGATCGAAGGCTCGTCGGGGTCTTCCGGGGACTGAACAGCAACCGTACTGGTACGGCGGGGTGCCGACGTGAGTCGGCACCCCGCCTTTCGTCTGCCACAATGTGACCCATGCTCCGTTGGCTCACCGCAGGCGAATCCCATGGTCCCGCTCTCGTTGGCACCCTCGAAGGTCTCCCCGCAGGGGTCGAGATCACTAGCTCGCAGATTCAGGCGGCGCTTGCGCGTCGCCGGCTCGGCTATGGGCGCGGAGCTCGCATGAAGTTTGAGCAGGACCAGGTCTCCATCCTTGGTGGCGTGCGCCACGGCGTCTCGCAAGGCGGGCCAGTGGCCATTCAGGTAGGAAACACCGAATGGCCCAAGTGGGAGACCGTGATGAGCGCGGACCCCGTGGACCCGGCCGAGCTCAGCGGCGCACGCGCCGCCGCACTCACCCGCCCGCGCCCGGGTCACGCCGATCTGGTCGGGATGACCAAGTACGGGTTTGACGACGCTCGCCCTGTGTTGGAGCGGGCTTCGGCGCGCGAGACCGCGGCCCGTGTCGCGCTCGGCGAGGTGGCCGAGGCATTCCTCGCTCAGGCTGCCGGCGTCCGCCTTGTCGCCCACACCACTCAGGTGGGTGAGGTCCGCATTCCCGATGACGCGCCGCTGCCTCCCGCCGATGCGACTCCCGCGCTGGATGAGGATCCCATCCGCTGTTTCCACGCCGAGTCCTCCGTGCGCATGGTTGCAGAGATCGATGCGTGCCAACAGGATGGCGACACTCTTGGAGGCGTGGTCGAGGTCGTCGCCTATGGGCTACCCGTTGGACTAGGGAGCCACGTCCACTGGGACCGCCGCCTCGATGCGCGCCTCGCAGCCGCGCTCATGGGCATTCAGGCGATCAAGGGCGTCGAGGTCGGCGACGGGTTCCGCACCGCCGGGCGCCGTGGCTCGCAGGCACACGACGAGATCGAGTACCAGGACGGTGCGGTGACGCGCCGTACCAACCGAGCCGGCGGTATCGAAGGCGGCATGACCAACGGCGAGCCGCTGCGCGTCTCCGCCGCGATGAAGCCCATCAGTACCGTCCCGCGTGCCCTCGACACCATTGACACCGCCACGGGGGAGCCAGCAAAGGCCATCCATCAGCGCTCGGATGTCTGCGCAGTCGCACCAGCCGCCGTCGTGGCACAGGCCATGGTCGCGTTGACCCTCGCGGACGCCGTGCTGGAGAAGTTTGGCGGCGACTCGGTTGCCGAGGTTCGCCGCAACATCGAGTCCTACCAGGCTGCAGTGCCGGAGATCTTGCGCTGATGGCGTCCCCACGCATCGTCCTGATGGGGCCGCCTGGCTCCGGCAAGTCGTCAGTGGGGCGAGCGCTCGCACAGGCCTGGAACGAGCCGTTTCGAGACACCGACGAGGACATTGCGGCGCAGGTCGGCAAGACCATCGCGGAGATCTTCGTCGATGACGGCGAGCCGCACTTCCGTGAGCTCGAGCGAGCTGCCGTGGCTCACGCGCTTGCCGAACACCACGGCGTTCTTTCGCTCGGCGGCGGAGCGATCCTCGATAGCCAGAGCCAGGAACTCCTGACTGCCTACTCACAGGGGGGTGGTGAGGTGGTTTTCCTCGACGTCAGCCTCGCGGCGGCCGCGCCTAGGGTCGGCTTCAACCGCTCGCGTCCGCTCCTGGTGGGCAACCCGCGTCAGCAGTGGCAGGTGCTGATGGACGCTCGCCGCCCCACCTATGAGCGCTTGGCGACTTTGACGGTCAGCACCGATGACTTAAGCCCCACGCAGGTGGTGGAAGCTATCGAGCAACTGGAGGCTCGCCCATGACACGCAAGGTAACCGTCGCGACGTCGGCACCTTACGGCGTGACGATCGGCAGCGACCTCTTGCCCGCCGCTGTCGACTCGCTCCCGGAAGCTGCCGTACGGGTCCTCGTTGTCCACTCGGCGCCGATGCGCGAGGCGGCCGACCGCCTGCGTGCCCTGATCGACGGCTCGGGACGTACTCCGGTGTTGGCCGAAGTTCCCGACGCGGAGGCAGGCAAGACCGCTGAGGTCGCGGCGTTCTGCTGGCAGGTGCTCGGCAAGTCGGACTTCACGCGCTCTGACATCGTGATGGGACTCGGCGGGGGAGCGGTGACGGACCTTGCAGGGTTTATCGCCGCCAGTTGGCTTCGAGGGGTCGGCGTCGTTCAGATCCCTACGACCGTGCTCGCGATGGTTGACGCTGCCGTCGGTGGCAAGACAGGCATCAATACGACCGAGGGCAAGAACCTGGTCGGCGCCTTTCACGAGCCGCTGTCGGTGTGGTGCGACCTCGACTTCCTGACGACGTTGCCCGCCAATGATCGCGTGGCGGGCCTTGCAGAGGTCGTCAAGGGCGGCCTTATCCGCGATGGCGTCATCCTCGACCTGGTGGGTCAGCACGCATCGGCGCTGCGTGCGGACACGCTCGACGACAGCACGCTCGGTGTTCTCGAAGAACTCATCGCGCGCAAGGTCCAGGTCAAGGCGGATGTTGTAGGCCAGGACCTCAAGGAGTCCTACCTCCGCGAGATCCTCAACTACGGACACACCTTCGGGCACGCCATCGAGTACACGGAGCGATACCAGTGGCGTCATGGCGCCGCGGTGTCGGTGGGCATGGTCTTTGCCGCAGAACTGGCCCGTCTTGCGGGGCGACTGGGAGACGAGGACGTCGCGCTCCACCGCGAGTTGCTCACCTCGCTCGGCCTTCCGGTGACCTACCAGGGCAACCGGTGGGAGGCACTCAGCACTGCGATGCGCCGCGACAAGAAGTCCCGCGGCGACCTGTTGAGGTTTGTCGTGCTCGCCGGGATCGGCAACCCAGTGCGGCTCGAGGGACCCGATCCGTCGCTACTGATCGGCGCCTACGACGCGATCTCCGGCTGAGCCTCTGTCTCGAACCTCACGTTTTCAAGCTCAGCGCTTGTGCACAGGCGCGTGGCGTCCGCTTCAAGCCCGGGATCTTTCGTAACGATCGTCACCGACGTTTCCGCGGCTCGACCAAAATCACAGACACGGTCCGCTCCATCATCGATTCGGTTGCGCAGTGCGCCCCGAAGCGGCGTGTACCAGAGCGGGTGGTCGGAGTGGACATCGACCGAGAGCATGCGGCGTACCGAATCGTCATAGGGGATATCCAGATGGACCGGCAGTCGCGCGCCGCCATCGCTCGCGTACTCGACAATGCGGTCAAAGACCACGTTGTCAGGCCCGTAATAGTCGCCTTGAGCGATAAGTAGCGGTGCCAAGGTCCACTGCTTGACTTGCGACGGTAGGTCCGCAGTCGCTGACGCAGCGACCACGACAAGGATCATCGCGCCAGCAACCGTGTTCAACACGTAGCCGCCAATGGCGACCATCGCCGCGACAGCGCCCACGGCGAGCGGTATGAGTGCTACCTCGCTCATCTGCACGTACCGCGACGGATAGTACTCGAGAGAGCCGGAGAACCCTCCTCGCGCCGCGAAGATGGGAGCTGCTCCCACAATGATGCCCACGAGCACCGCAGCCAGCACCCAAGACGCGTCTGCCGCAGCGCGCGTGGCCATCCATACTCCGCACAGGACTGCCGCCGCGAGAGTGCCAGCGATCCACCAAGACAGCGGTGCAGGGAGATACGTTTCGATCGTGACGGTCGCGAGCCTGCCATCGCTCGTGTTGTTCGCAAGCGAGACAAACTGCTGGGCCGTAAAGACCACGAAGCACCAGAGGAAGAAGCCCGCGACGCATACGGGACGAATAGAAAGGAGGTATGAGCGCTTGAAGATGCCTGCTCGAGATCGCCACGCGACGACGATTGCGAGGACACCTGGAACGGCCGCGAACGGAGTCCATAGGAGCATGAGCAACGTCATCGTGACAATGAGCCATTCAAACGAGCGCTGTGGGGCGCGTGAGTGGGCCAGCGCGATTGCCACGGCGCCATAGACGAGCACCAGCATGATGTTGGCATTGATCTGACCGCGATACAGGAAGAAGCCCGTCGCCGGACCTACGAGTATCGCTATCGACGAAACGGACGCTGCCACCCACGTGGCGTGCGACGCACGTGGGGCGAGACGACGAACGACCTCCGCGGAGAGTAGGCCAGCGAGCATGCTGCCCCCCATGATCGCTATGGTCCAGTTCGCCGCATGTGCGACCAGCATGTCGGATAATGACGATCCCAAGAGGTCTACGTGGGTTCCTGCTGGAACGAGGCTCGACGTGAGGGCATGCTCAAGCGGTCGGGGGTTGTCGACACTTGTCGTGACAAGTCCGTCGTTGCGTAGGTTGGTCATGGTTGCCCAAATGTC
Source organism: Demequina sp. (assembly GCF_047975725.1). Taxonomy (GTDB): domain Bacteria; phylum Actinomycetota; class Actinomycetes; order Actinomycetales; family Demequinaceae; genus Demequina. Next base: position 1,183 of record NZ_JBKEED010000017.1, on the reverse strand, counting down.
GAGGCTGCTGTCGTCGAGAACTGCCCACGACATGGCGGAGCCCCGCGGACTAGCGATTGCGGCCACGATCCCGATTGCCCAAAGAACGGGACCCACGCTGGCCGCCAAGACTGTGCGCACGCGCACATCGAGCGACGCCTTAATGCGAGCCAATGAGGGGAGTCGTAGCGCCGCGAGCGCACTGGCGCCAGCCAGCACCGCGACGAGCGTGGGCCTGTAGGGCAGTCCCAGGTACGGAGTGACGACGAGGGTTCCGAACGCCAGCGTGATCCAGACGAGCATGCTGATCGTGATGCCACCCGCAACCCCCCACATGGGTAGCAGCGCCAATGCGAAGAGCGCGAGTGCAGGAACCACTTGAATGGCAGGAGAACATCCACTTGCTGTCATGGCGCCCACTATGAGCGCCGTAGCAATTCCGAGCCACACGCGCGAGGGGAAGTGAAAGTCGACATCGGCCCTGATCACGCGCTCACTCTACGGGCGCGCCCCACCCAGCCCGTGCATCGGCCCGCAGTAGGCTCATGAGCCATGACAACAGTCCTGGTCGCGAACGGCCCCAACCTGGGCCGCCTGGGCTCGCGAGAGCCCGAGAAGTACGGCTCGACCTCCTTTGATGAGCTTGCCGCGCACGTGATGCAGTGGGGGAGCGAGTTGGGTCTCGAAGCCGTCGTGCGGCAAAGCGACGACGAAGCCGAATTGGTCCGCTGGATGCACGAGGCGGTCGACAACGGCTGGCAGGTGGTCCTCAACCCTGCGGCCTTCACCCACTACTCGTACGCACTGCGCGACGCATGCGCGCTGGTGACCTCCGCAGGGCTAACTCTCGTCGAGGTGCACCTGACTAACCCGCACGCGCGCGAGGAGTTCCGCCACACCTCGGTGATTTCGGGTGTCGCGAGCGGGACCATCGCTGGGTTCGGGGTGGACTCGTACCGGCTGGGGCTCGAAGCGGTCGCCACGCGCCTGGCGTAGACGGTGGGTGACCCTGGTCCGCTAGAATTGCCGACGGCCTGCGCGCACGCGCGCGGAAGACGCTGACCCCACACCTGTAAGGACAACACCAGTGGCGACCTCGAACGACATCAAGAACGGCTCCGTACTCAACCTCGACGGCAACCTGTGGTCCGTCGTGGAGTTCCAGCACGTCAAGCCCGGCAAGGGCGGCGCCTTTGTGCGCACC
>NZ_JBKEED010000016.1:0-69814 GCF_047975725.1 Demequina sp. | reverse complement strand
GGGTGGCGTCGCCGCCGTCGTCAAGGATGATCGTGGGGCCGTCGTGGCCCTCCCACGTGAGGATGCGGTCCGTGTAGTCCCAGTAGTCGGCGATGGTCTCGCCCTTGGTCGCGAACACCGGAACCCCGGCAGGAGCCGAGTAGGTGCCCTTGCCCACGACGATCGCCGCCGCCGCATCGTCCTGCGTCGAGAAGATGTTGTACGAGGCCCAGCGCACGTCGGCGCCAAGCGCCGTCAGCGTCTCGATGAGCACCGCGGTCTGGGTGGTCATGTGCAGCGAGCCTGCGATACGCGCGCCGGCGAGCGGCTGAGAGTCACCGAACTCCTCACGCAGGGCCATGAGCCCCGGCATCTCCTGCTCCGCGAGCCGGATCTGGTGGCGCCCGGCTTCTGCCAGCGACAGGTCGGCAACCACGTGGTCTGCGGCGGGGTGGGTCATGTGGGCTCCTCGTCAGGCAGGGGAAGGGCCGATGCGCTGGCCGGGCTCTCGCCCACAGCGGCACTGCGGCGCAGGTCGGGTTCGATGAAGATGAGACGGGCGGTGGGGACGGACTCTCGGATGAGGGTCTCGGCCCGGTCGATGTGCTCGGCGAGTTCATCGACACTCACGCCGTGCGCGACACCCACCTTAGCCGCGATCATGACGTCCTCCGGCCCTAGATGCATGGTGCGCAGGTGGATGACGTCCGTCAGCGGCGAGGCTGCGAAGGCGGCGCGGATCAGGGCCAGGTCCTCTGGCGTCACGGACTCGCCCATGATGAGGGACTTGGTCTCGCGCGCCAGGATCACCGCGACGGCGACGAGCAGCACTCCGATCAGCGCCGTGCCGATGGCGTCCCAGATGCCGTCTCCGGTGATGAGTGTCATGGAGATGCCGAAGAACGCGCACGTGAGTCCGACGAGCGCGGCGGTGTCTTCGAGCAGGATGACGGGGATCTCGGGCGAACGGGAGCGGCGAATGTAGGCGAACCACCCGAGCGAACCGCGCACCGCGCGCGCCTCCCGGACGGCCGTGCGCAGGGACGCCCCCTCAAGCACCATGCCGATGGCGAGGACCACGAGGGGCACCCACACCCAACTGTCGATCGGCTCGGGGTCTTGCCACTTCTCCCACGCCTCGAACAGCGAGAACAATCCGCCCAACGCGAAGAGCATGACGGCCACGAGGAACGCGTAATAGTACCGATTGCGCGCGTAGCCAAACGGGTGGGTGTCGTCCGCCGCGCGGGTCGCCTTGCGCTTGCCTACGAGCAGCAGCACCTGGTTGCCAGAGTCCACGACCGAGTGGATCGCTTCGGCAAGCATCGACGAGGCGCCGGTGAGCGCCCAGGCCACGAACTTGGTGGCGCCGATCCCGAGGTTGGCGCTGAGCGCCGCGACGATCGCCTTGGTACCGCCCTCACTCGACATGTCAGCCCTCGCGAATGACCGCAAGCACCTTGTCGCGCAACGCCTCCATGTCGGCGGCCGTTGCGGCCTCGACGTTCAGTCGCAGCAGCGGCTCCGTGTTGGAGGGCCGCACGTTGAACCACCAGCGCGGCTCCGCGTTCCAGTGCGAGAAGGTGACGCCATCGAGCTCGTCCACCTCGACATCCTCGCCAGCGAAGGTCTCACGCACCCGCGCGGTGGCGAGTGCCGCATCGGCCACGGTCGAGTTGATCTCCCCCGAGGCCGCGTAGGGGGTGTACTCCTCGAGTAGCTCCGACAGCGGGCGGTCCTGGCCCCCCAGGGCCGCGAGCACGTGCAGCGCGGCGAGCATGCCCGAGTCCGCGAAGAAGAAGTCGCGGAAGTAGAAGTGTGCGGAGTGCTCGCCACCGAAGACGGCGTTGAGGCGCGCCATCTCGGCCTTGATGAAACTGTGGCCCACCCGGGAGCGTACGGGCGTGGCGCCCGCGGCCTCGAGCTGCTCGGGCACGGCGCGCGAGGAGATGAGGTTGTGAATGACGGTGGGCGTGCGGCCCTGAGCGAGTTCCCGTGCGCTCTCGCGCAGCCCCACCAGCGCGGTGATGGCCGATGCTGGCACCACTTCGCCACGCTCGTCCACCGCGAAGCACCGGTCGGCGTCTCCGTCGAAGGCGAGGCCAATATCCGCGCCGTGCTCTCGCACTGCGGCCTGGAGGTCGACGAGGTTGGCAGGGTCGAGCGGGTTGGCCTCGTGGTTGGGGAAGGTGCCGTCGAGCTCGAAGTACAGCGGGATGATCTCGAGCGGTAGCGCGGGCAGGCCGGCGTCCGTCCCGAGGACGGCGGGCACGGTGTGCCCCGCCATGGCATTGGCGGCGTCCACCACGACCTTGAGGGGGCGAATCGCGCCCAGGTCCACGAGCGAGCGCAGGAACTGCGCGTACTCGACCAACATGTCGCGCTGCGTGAGTGAGCCGCGCTCGGCCGCCGCAGGGATACCGTCCACAAGGTAGTCGGCGGCGCGCTCGCGCACGTCGCCCAGTCCAGTGCTCTCCCCCACGGCTCGGGCCAGGCGCCTGCACATCTTCATGCCGTTATAGGCGGCAGGGTTGTGCGAGGCCGTGACCATGACGCCGGGCCGCTCCAGGGCGCCAGAGGCGTGGTAGAGCCCGTCGGTCGAGCACAGGCCGATGTCGATCACGTCGACACCGCGGTCGCGCAGGCCGTCACCGACGGCCTCGACCAGTCCAGGGCCGGAATCGCGCATGTCCCGCCCGATCACGACTTGGGTCTCGCCATCGGGCAGCACCACGGCGTCGGCGAAGGCGGCGCCAATGGCGCGCGCGACCTCCACCGTCAACGTCTCGCCCACGATGCCGCGGACGTCGTAGGACTTGATCAGGCTGGTCAGATCTGGGCGCTCAGTCACGCGCCCAGGGTAGCGTCAGGCGTCTCCCGAGACGACCCGAAGATGTCCACGACGGGGCTCCGACGCCAGCGGAGCGGGCGGCGGCTGCACCACGCGAGGGCGCCCGGCCTCGCGCACGGCTCGCGCCAGGGCGTCCAGATCGTCGGGGCTCGGCCCGGCGTCGACGAACTCCTGGTGAATGTGCACCACGTCCCAGCCTCGCGGTGCGGAGAAACGCTCCGCGTGGTGGGCACACAGGTCGTAGCAGTGCGGCTCCGCCTGCGCGGACAACTGGCCCACGACGACGGTCGAGTCCGCGTACACATACGTCAGCGTGGCCGCCGCCGGGCGGTCGCAGGTGGTGCGGGTGCACTGACGACTGGACTTCACGCCCAGGACACTACGCTCGCTCGCGCTCGCCGTCCGATTGCCACGCCGATGCGGGGGTACCGTGGGCGCCATGGCACCTCGGGATAGGCACGACAGGGGGCTGCGCGCCCCGCTTCTGCCGTACGACGCACCCGCCTATCGCACCCGTGCAGAGGTGTTCGACGACGAGGTGCGCGACGCCGTCGAGCGTCTCGAGCCGCGGTGGGGCAAGCATTGGGGGCGCATCGACTTCGCGGCCGAGGACGTGCCCCCCTCCGACCCCACCCCGTGGGAGCACGGTGTGCCGCTTGGCCGGGTGTTCGCGGCGGAGTCCGGTCAGCCCACCCGCGTGGTGCTGTATCGCCGCCCCATCGAACTGCGTGCCGATCGCGACCAGATCCGTGCGCTCATTCGCGATGTTCTTGCGGAGCAGGTGGCGGCCGTCGTGGGCCGCGCGCCTGAGGATGTCGACCCGCACTACGGGGTGTAGACGCCCACTGTCGCCTCGACGGTGGTGGCGGTCAGCTCTGTGGTGACCGGCTCGATGGTCGTGACAAAACCGGCCTCACGGTCCTCGACCACGATGGCCCACGCGAAGGCGTCGGTGCTTGACAGCACCGTGCCCGCCGCGACGTCGAGAGCGACGGATCCGACGCCGAACTCTGCCGTGTCGAGCGTGACCTGCTCGTCGCCAGCCTGGGCAGTCAAGGTGCCCCCTTCGGGGCCATACGCGACGAGGGTGATGTCACCCTCGGGCACCACAAGGGCTCGCTCGCGCGTGTCGCCCAGTTCCTGAGCGGCCGTCCACGCGTGGTCGAGGGCGGTGCGGTCCTCATCGATCGCCGACTCGCGCGGTACCAGCACCCGCGCGCCGGCCGCGACGGGTGTCGACGACTCGATGCGCACGGCGGCAAGGTCGACGAGCGGCACCTGGACCTCGGTCACCACGCCGCCTTCGAGTTCCAGGCCGTCCTCGCCGAGCCACGACTGCTCCCCGTCGCTGCTGACGAGGCTGAGGAACACGTCAGCGTCGTCGAGCGCGAGCAGCGTCAGGGTCGCTTGGGCGCCCTCGGCCGACGGGCCAGCGATCGGCACGGCCTGGTCCGTCGCCATGAGGGTGGGCCCCACCCAGTCGGTGCCTGCGGCGACGAATCCGTCCAAGCGGGAGTCTTGCAGGGCGGCCACCACCCCGGCACCTCCTGCGGTGACCCGCACGGCAAGGGCTGGCAGTTGCGCCGCGACGGACTCGAGCAGCAGCGCCTCCTGGCTCTGCGGCCCCACGAGCACGGACCGCACGTCTTCGACGGCGCCCACGGGGCCAAACAGCTCCACTTGCGCTCTGACAGCCGATGCGGTGGGGTTCGACAACACCAGGCGGGAGCTCGATCCGACGGTCGTTGACCCGCCGACGAGCCACTGTTCACGTGCAGGCGTCGTGCAGCCGATGCCCGCGAGTCCCGCGATGTCACCGCCACCGACGCGTTCGACCGAGACGGCCTGGGGCGAGTCGACCGACGTCCCTTCTCCGAGCGCGGTGCCCTCCGGCGTCACAGCGATCGTGACGTCGCTGGAACCCGAATCGAGGTCCTCGTCGCCGGACGAGATGGACCCCACAGGGATCACGAGCGGCCCGGGACACACGGCGGCCTGACGCACCGGATCCACCTCCACCGACGCCGATGCGCCAGCGTCGCTGGCGTGGGGCGGCGCCCCGAGTGTTGCCACCCCGAGCAGCGCTGCGACGGCGACCACGGTCGCCAGGATGCGGATCATGAGACCTCCTCCGCCCGTGCGCGACGCGAGCCCACTGGGATAGCCGCGACCAGCGCCCATGCGAGCGCCACCACCGTCGCCCAGGCCCAGACTCGGTACCCGCGGTCGTCGTAGCGCGCCACCACCTGGCCGCCCTCGGCGAGGGCGAAGACTTGCCGACCCAGTTCGTCCGTCGCGCCTGCCACCGACTGACCGTCAAGGGACGCAATCCAGCGGTCGTCAGCGGCCTCGGCGAGCACGACCGTGCCCGGCCCTGGCGCGTCGAATGACACCCCATCGGCGCTGATGGCCAGGGCCTTCGAGGCACCGTCGGCTCCCACAAAGGTGGCGCGGCTCACCCGGTCGGCGCCCTCGGCCGCGCCCACCCTCCACGAGGTCCCCCTGTCGGCAGAGCCCATGAGGTGCAAGTCGGCGTGCTGGGACAGGGCGTCAGCGACGGCGTCTGCGCCGGGCGCAGCGACGACCACCCCGATGCCCCAGTCGGCCAGCAGGTCCACGTCTGCGGAGCCTCCCGCCACGAGCGAAGCAACCGTGGGCCCGAAGGCGGCGGGGCCGGCGACCGGTGCGGCGCCGCCGCCGCGCACGGCGGGGACGGCGCCCTCGATGAGGGTGGCCGCGGTCGACAGCACCTCCGTGCCATCGGTCGACATCACCGCATAGGAAACTGTCTCGTCCACCTGATCGATCACCAGCACCCGCTGATGGTGGACGCTGCCTTGCTCAAGCGCGGCCACGAGCGGAAGGGCATCCCTACTCGACGGCGCGACGTCGCCGAGCGATGCCGCCCCTGGCCAGGCATACGCGGTGGCGGCGCCCAGGACCACGACGGAGCATGCCGCTACCCCCAGCCCGGCACCCCACTGGCGCGCGCGGGTACGAGGGTTCGCCCCCGCATCGGCCGTCACCACGGCGGCCTCGCGGGCACCCACGTCTCCGTCGAAAGCGGCGCAGGCGGCCACGAGCAGCGCAAGGACAGCGAGCGTCATGGGCGCGCCGTACCAGCCGGTCGCGGCCGGGCCATCGGCCCCAGCGTCGGGCGACAGCGTCAACGACTGCACCACGACGGCGAGCGCGACGCCACCCGCGGCCGTCAGCAACGCTCCGGCGCACAGCAGGCGGCGCCGCGCGACAACTCCCGCCAGCAACGCGGCCACCAGGATCAGCACGGGAAGCGCGCGCAAGGCGACGACCAAGGGCAGGGGCACGGCACCGGTCTCGCCGATCCCGCCCAGCAGCAGATCGGAGCCCGACAGCGCGGTCGAGGTCGCCGATGGCCCAGGCTCACGAGCAAGGATCGCGCCGGCCGTGCGCAGAGAACCTGCCGAGGCCGCGGCGATCAGGCCAGGCGCGGAGACGATGAGCGGCACCACGACAATGCCCCACACCTTCCACCGAGTGCGGCCAGCGCAGGCTCCCGCGACGGCAACAATCATCAGCGCAGGTGCCAGGAGCACGGGAGCCGCGATGACCAGAACCGCGATCGCCGCCGAGGCCCCTGCTGCGGCGCTGCGCGTGGGTCGCTGCTGTACCGGGAAGCGCGTGCCGTCGCCCAGCAACTCGCCGCGATGCCAGCCGCCTGCCCGGATGAGTCCCACCACTGCGAGGGGTGCCACGATGTGCACCAGCACGGCCGCCACGCGCCCCTGCGCCACCGACTCGGCAGCGATGGGCCACACCGCGTACGCGGCCGACGCCAGCAGCCGCATCCACAGCGAGCGAGTCACTGCTCCGGTGGCCGCCCACGCTGACATCCCCGCCAGCAGCGGCGCGAACGCCAACGTCAGACCCAGCCACAGCGCCAGGCCACCGGGCGCCAGCGCAAACGGCAGCAGCAGCATGCTGAGGCCGGCGTCGATCGCGGGAGCCCCCAGGCCCTGGGTGCTCCAACCCGTGATCGCTCGTGCCCACAGTTCGCCCACGGAAGCATCGGTCACCCCGAGCGTGCTACCCGTGAGCATCTGTCCTTGCACCAGGGCAGAGATCCACTCCGGATGCAGCGCGACGCTGAAGCCCGCAAGCAGCACCGCAAGAGCCACCGCGGTGGTGCGCCTGCGGCGTGCGAGCACCGTCAGCTCGCGACGTGCCACGTCCGACGGCTGCGCGGCCGCCCGCGCCCTCGACCGGGCGCCCCATTCGAGTGCGCGCACGTGCCGGGCCACGTCTCGCGGACCCGCCAACAATTGGCGCTCCGCCTGGGTGGCCTTTCCTGACCGATGCGCTCGCCAACGCGCCCGCGGCAGGCGCGGCAGGAGCAAGATCAGGCGCCAGGGCACCAGCAGATCGGCCGTGAGCAGCCGCGGTTCGTTCTGGGCGATCCGCAGCACGGCGCGGGCACCGCTGGCGAGTGACGCCCACACGAACAACAGGGGGACGGCCCACCACGGGCTGAACACCAGTGCGTGGTACCACTCCGAGGCACGGCGAGCGCCATAGGTGGCGCGGCGTCCGCCTCCGGAGCCGCCGCGGCGACCATAGAGGCGTTCCTGGCTGTGCCTGACACGTGCCCCCGGCACGGCCACCACGTCATACCCTGCGCGCCATGCGCGACGGCAGAAGTCGAGGCTTGAACTCCACCCCTCGCCCGCGCCGTCGAGGCCTTCGAGAACGGTCCACAGTTCCCGCCGCACGAGCGCACCGCCCAGCGAGACCGCGAGCACGTCATCGCGCTGCGCGTACTGACCCTGGTCGACGTCATCCTCTTCGACCATGGCGATACGCCGCGCGCCCACACGAGTCGTGGTCATCCCGAGCGAGACCAGCCGGTCGGGAGAGTCCCACTGCACCTGCGCCGCGCCCACCACGCCTGCGAGCCTGCGCTTGCGGGCAGTGGCGGCGAGCGCGGCGAGCGCTCCCGGAAGCGGCGCCATGTCGTCGTGGAGCAGCCACAGCAGTTCCGAGTCGTCGCCTGGGTTGGCCGCGAGCACCGCCTCGATGGCGGTGCCAAAACTGTGGGCCTCGACGTCGATGACGTCGAGCCTGCGGTCCCAACCGCCAGGCGGCGGGTCGAGGGGACCCGTCAGCGCGAGGTGAACCACATCGGGCGCGGGGTCCTGTGACAGGACCGCGTCAAGGGCGGCATGAACCTGGGTGGTGCGCCCGTCCGCTACAACGACCGCGCGCACCACGATGCGCGCGGGACTCACGTTGTTCCCACGCAGTCCGACCTCTTAGACAGCGCGGCGCTTGAGTTTGCGCCGCTCGCGCTCCGACAACCCACCCCAGATGCCAAAGCGCTCGTCGTTGGCGAGTGCGTAGTCGAGGCACTCAGCACGCACGTCGCACGACGCACATACCTTCTTGGCCTCGCGGGTCGAGCCACCCTTTTCAGGGAAGAACGCCTCGGGATCTGTCTGGGCGCACAGTGCGCGCTCCTGCCAAGCAAGGGGACCGTCATCCTCGACGCCCCCAAAGATGTCGACAACCGACGCCAACGTTGGCGAGGGCTTGCCTGCGTCTGAGGGCACCGCACCGCCGTAGATATTCCACATGGGCTGTCCTCCGATCGCTGCGACAGGAAATGATCCCTGCCTGTAGGAATTACACCGTTGTTATCCCTATGCGTCAAGCCGAGCCTAACGCACGCCCCGCAGGAAGCCCGCTCCCCACGCCAAGTGCATCGTCATCAGCACCACAGGCATGCGCAGTGCCGCCGCCAGACCCGTTCGCGGCAAGAGCAGGAGCGTTGCCCCGAGCACGCCCACGAGGTAGCCCGCGGGCACGATGAGCGCAGCCGCTAGCCATGGCCATCCGACCACCAATCCAGAAACTCCCGCAACGAGGCCGAGGAATACCGCGATCGTGACCAGCGGCGCCGCCAAATACCGCACCGATAGGCTCTCGGGATGGCGCCGTGCCACTTCCCGGCGCCAGCGTCCCGTGCTGTAGAACTGGCGATTCAGTGCACGCCAGGTCGACCGTGGCGTGTACGGCACCGCCATGCCGGGCACGAACCACACCTCATGGCCTGCCTGGCGCAAGCGGTGGTTGAGTTCCCAGTCCTGAGCCCTGACAAAGTGCTCGTCATAGCCCCCGACGCTCGCGAGCGCGTCGCGGCGAAACGAACCCAAGTAGACCGACTCCGTCTGGCCTTCTTGCCCGCCCATGCGGTGGCCTGCACCGCCAAGACCAAAGCGCGACGACATCGCCACCGCTACCGCACGTGAGAAGGGGCTCCCGCCCCGCGGCACCATGCGTCCTCCGACGTTGGCCGCACCCGTCGACGCGAGCGCCGCCACCGCGAGATCGATGTATCCCGCCGGCATGAGTGCGTGACCGTCCATCCGCACCAGCACATCGTGCTGCGCCGCCGCGATGGCGCGATTGAGCCCCACCGGGGTGAAGCCCTCGGGATTGTCGACAATCACCGCGAGCCCGTCGTCCGCCAACCGCTGAGCGACGGCTTCCGTGCCGTCGTCCGACGGCGCCACCGCGACCACGACTTCGAGCTCTCCGCGGTACCCGCAAGCGTGGATCGCCTCCACGCAGGGCGCCAAGCCTTCGGCCTCGTTGCGCACAGCAAGCACCACGCTCACGGGCGGGAGCGCTGCCGCGGGGCCTGGTTCAGTCACGCACGTAGGCTACTTCACGCACAGAAGTACGATGTGCCTGATGGGGGGGAAGGAGTGAGCATGCCCACAGGGGTCCCGCGATGGCGCCATGCCGCACAAGACAGGGGCCATCCGCTCGCGCGCTCGGTCGCGGTCGCTGCCGCCGCCGTCGTCGGCTTTGTCGTGGTCTTCGCCCAAGCATCCCTGGGTACCGTGACCGGGGCCATGGATTCCAAGGACATCGGCTCCCTCGTCTCCCATACTCCTGATACCCCCGAGCCCGCGGCCGAGTCCGGCGAGCCCCTCAACATCCTGCTCCTCGGATCCGACGTGCGCTCAGGCGCCAATGCCGCCATTGGAGGCGACGTCACCGACGGCATGCGCTCTGACGTCACCGTGATCGCGCACATCTCGGGAGACCGGTCTCGTGTGGACCTGATCTCCATCCCCCGCGACCTCCAAGTCGAGATCCCTGATTGCACGCTGTTCGACGGCACGGTCGTCGACGGCGGGTTTGGCGACTTCAACGCCGCGTTCGCCAACGGCGGGCGAGACGGTGACCCCGCCGAGGCCGCCGCGTGCACCATCAACACCATTCACTCGGTGATGGATATCCGGATCGACCACTTTGCCGTCGTCGACTTCACGGGATTTGTGGCGATGGTCGACGCGCTCGACGGCATCCCCATGTGCGTCCCTGAACGCATCGTCTCGAAGAAGTCCAACCTGGATCTTGAACCGGGACCCAAGATCTTCGACGGCATCACCGCCTTGAACTGGGCCCGCCTCCGCACCGCCGAGGTGGGCAACATCTCCGGCTCCGACCTGCAGCGCATCGAGCGCCAGCAACAGCTCCTCGCCGTGACCTTCCGCACCGCCGCGGCCAAGAACCTCTTTACCGATGCAGCTCAGCTCGCAGCGTTCATTCGCGCGGGCGCAGAGTCGTTAACCACGGACGCCGAGTTGGGTTCGGCCACTACCCTCGCGGGCCTGGGCCTCAGCCTGCGCGGGCTATCGATCGATGACGTCACCTTCGCCACCATTCCGTGGCAGTACACCGCCGACCGTCTCGACGTCGTCATGACCGACGACGCCGAGACGATGCTCGACGACCTCCGCCACGACAGGGAGTTGTCCGTCGACGCCCAGGGCGATGCCACGTCCGCGTGGGACGATGGCATGGCTCACACCACCCCGACGCCCACGCCCGCCACGAGCGCCGATGCGCCATCGAGTAGCGCCGACGATGGCACCGAGGGCAGCGCCGGGGAGCAAGAAGCGGTCGAGGACATCCTCGCCGAGTGCACCGCCTGACCAGAACGCCCGCGTGCCAGCGGGAACGCGGCTGGTTACCGGATCGTTACCCGGCCAGGTAACCTGACCTCGCTTCGAGCACACCCACCACGGAGGAATTGATGGCGTCTCGCCGCCCCCGCGCGCACGCGCGTCACGCCACGCACGCCCCGAACCGGCACGTGCTGTCGGCGGTGGGTTCGGCAGCTGCAGCGGTCCTGGGGTTCTCGGCCGTGTTTGGCACGGCCTACCTGGGTCTCGCGCAGAGTTCGATCAACCGCGAGGACATCTCTTCCCTGATTGGTGCGACGGACTCCGAAGGCAAGGTTGTCGAGACCACCGAACCCACCGACTTCGCCGCTGGCGAGGACCTCAACATCTTGCTGATCGGTTCAGACGAGCGCAACGACGAAAACGCCACCATCGGCGGTGATGTGGCCGACGGCATGCGCTCGGACACCACGATGATCATGCACATCAGCGCAGATCGCAGCAGGATCGACGTGATTTCGATTCCTCGAGACATGCGGGTCGATGTCGCTGACTGCCAGATGTTCGACGGCACCACCAAGACAGGGTGGACGGCCAAGTTCAACACGGCCTTTTCCCTTGGAGGCTCCAACGGCAACCGTGCTGAGGCCGCAGCCTGCACCATGCGCACGGTGACCGACGAGACGGGTATCGAGTTCAACGGCCACTACGTGGTGGTGGACTTCACCGGCTTCATCGACATGGTCGACGCTCTGGGCGGCGTGCCCATGTGCATCACCCACGACATGTACTCGAAGAAGGCCAAGCTCGACCTTGAGGCCGGCCCCCAGGTGCTTGACGGTGAAACCGCGCTGGCGTTCGCGCGCGCACGCACCGGCACGGGGTTGGGCGACGGTACCGACCTGATGCGTATCGAGCGTCAGCAGGAACTGTTGACCAACACTGCGCGCAAGGCGCTGGGGCTGAACCTGCTCACGGACATCGGCGAGCTCACGCAGTTCATCAAGGCGGGTGCAGAGTCGATCACGATGGACTCCCAGCTCGGATCGATCACGAACCTCGCGGGATTGGCCTACAGCCTGCGCAATTTCGATACGGACAACCTGACGTTCACCACCGTGCCGTGGGAATACTCCAGCGACGACACCGGCGACGTGCTGGCGATCGAGGATGAGGCACAGGCGCTCTTCCAGGCCATCATCGACGACGAGCCGATGCCAGGCGAGGACGAGGAGACCACCACGTCCCCCACCCCTGATGCCAGCGCATCGGCCACCCCCTCGACCAGCGAAACGCCCACGACGGACCCGAGCATCTCCGCGACTACCCCCGAGCGAGAGACGGAAGCCGACATCCTCGCCCAGTGCGAGGCGCTCGAGTACTAAGCCGCGGCGCGAGGAGGACGTCAGTCCTCTTGGCGCAGAGCCTCGCCCTTGGCGTAGGCCACCTGCCGCAGCTCATCGCGGAAGGCGTCCATCTGCGCACGCACTCGTGCGGCTTCCTCACCGTCGCCCGCACCCAGAATCCGGGCAGCCATCAGGCCGGCGTTGCGCGCCCCGCCGATCGACACCGTTGCCACTGGAACGCCCGCAGGCATCTGGACAATACTCAGCAGCGAGTCCACACCGTCGAGGTGCTTCAGCGGCACGGGCACACCAATCACGGGCAGCGAGGTCACCGAGGCGAGCATGCCCGGCAAGTGCGCCGCACCGCCTGCGCCCGCGATGATCACGCGCAGCCCTCGCGCGGCCGCGTCGCGGCCGTAGGCGATCATCTCGTCGGGCATCCGATGCGCCGAGACCACGTCCTTCTCGTACGAGATCCCAAATTCGCGCAGCGCCGTCGCCGCCTCCCGCATCACGGGCCAGTCTGAATCGGAACCCATCACGATGCCCACCACAGGCGTGTCAGTCATGCCGCACCTCCGTCCCTCACGATAGTGGCGGCTGCCACTGCCCTGGCGTACGTCTGCTCGGAGTCGGTGCCGGTCACGGTGACGTGCCCCACCTTGCGGCCGGGCCGCACCCCCTTGCCGTACAAGTGAACCTTGGCACCCGCATCGGCCGCCTCCGCGTGCGAGCCCTCGAGGTGCGAGCGGGAGCCTCCAAGGACGTTGGCCATCACCGTCACGGGAGCCAGGGGCGCAGTGTCGCCCAACGGCAGATCCAGCACGGCACGCAGGTGCTGCTCGAATTGGCTCGTCACGGAACCCTCGATGGTCCAGTGGCCCGAGTTATGCGGGCGCATGGCGAGCTCGTTGATGATCAGCCCGTCAGCGGTCTCAAACAACTCGACCGCGAGGACTCCCGTCACCCCAAGTTCCGTCGCAATGCGCGCTGCGACCTCTTGCGCCAGGGCGGCTCGCTCGGCAGACAGTTGCGGCGCCGGCGAGATGACCTCCGAGCACACGCCGTCGCGCTGAATCGACTCGACGACAGGCCACGTGCGCACCTCGCCACTGGGGCGCCGTGCGACCTGCGCGGCAAGTTCGCGCGTGAAGGGCACCTTCGCTTCGACGAGCAGCCGCGGACCGCCGTTCGCGGAGGCGTCCAGCCAATCCTTGGCCTCCACCGCAGACGAGACGATGCGCACGCCCTTGCCGTCGTAGCCTCCCCGTGCCGTCTTCAGCACTGCCGTGCCGCCGTTGTCGGCCAGGAACGCCTCGAGATCCGCGGCGGAGCGCACCTCTCGCCAGGCCGGGTTCGGTAGTCCAAGTTCGTCCATGCGTGCGCGCATCTGAATCTTGTCCTGGGCAAACCGCAGTGCCTCGAGCCCGGGCCGCGCGGGCACGCCCGCTTTCTCGCAGGCCTCGAAGACGTCGGCAGGGATGTGCTCGTGCTCCCACGTCACGACGTCGGGACGCGGCGCCGCGAGCAGCCGCTCGATCGCGTCAGGGTCGGTGGGCAAGCCCACCACGGTCTCGTGTGCGGCACAGGCCGCCGATGCCTGATCGGACTCGACCAGCACGCGCAGGGTGATGCCGAGCGCGGTGGCCGGCGGGGTCATCATGCGGGCAAGCTGGCCGCCGCCGATCACGGCGACGATGGGTGGGGTCATGGCTGAACCCTACCTGCGACTACGCTCGTCACTCGTGAGAGCATTCGACTGGCTGCGGCGCCGCGCCGGTCAGTTAGCGCGCTTTGGAGTGGTGGGCGTCGCGGGCATCGTCGTCAATCTCGCGGTTTTCAACATCTTGCGCGCCGGTCCCCTGGCGCCACACGCCGAGGTTGCCGGCGACGACGACCGGGTGGTGACGGCAAAGATCATCGCGACCCTCGTGTCGATCGCTTTCGCCTGGTGGGCTCACCGAGGCTGGACCTTCCGCGGCGGTTCACGCCACCAGCCGGCCCGCGAGATGGTGCTGTTCGTTGCGGTCAATGGTGTGGCGCTCGTCCTTGAGGCCGTCATGGTGGCCATCAGCCACCACGGACTGGGATTCACGAGCGCGTTCGCCGACAACATCGCGTCCGTGCTCGGCATCGGGCTGGGAACGATCGCTCGCTACGTGGGCTACTCGCTGTTCGTGTTCGAGGCCGAACCCGACTCTCGTCTCACTGCACCTTCGACGGAGACCTGACCTCACCTCAGCGGGGCTTGCGCCGCGCCTGGCTCGCGCTCGAGTGCGGCACCACGGTGTCGAGATCGACCATCTCGGGTACGCCTTGCAGGAAGATCGCGAACGCCGCCGGCGCGCGGTGCGAGAGTTCGAGGCGACCACCGTCGGCCGTGACGAGGTCCCTCGCGAGCGCGAGGCCCAGGCCCGTCCCCCGGCCGCTGGTCACCTCTCGTTCGAAGATGCGCGGCGCCAACTCCTCAGGAACGCCGTCGCCGTGGTCGCTCACTTCGATGACGATCGCGTGGTTGGTGCCCGACTCCCGGGTGCTGACCGAGGTGACGCCACCGCCATGGTGCAACGAGTTCTCGATCAGGGTCGCGAGGACCTGTGCGAGCCCGCCGGGGGTAGCGAAGACCGTGGCCCCAGAGGGCTCGATGACAAGTGCTCGCCCCGCCGCCTCGAAGGCCTGCGCCCACTCCTCGTATTGCTGGTCCAACACGGGCTGCAGCACCACCAGTTCGGTGCCGGAGCCCAGGGCGCGGCGCGAGCGCCCCAGCAAGTCGTCCACGACGCCCACCAGGCGCTCGACCTGTTCGAGCGACTTGTCCGCCTCTTCACGAACCTCGGCTTGAGTGCTGGTCGCGGCGATCTCTTCGAGCCTCATCGTGAGCGCCGTCAGCGGTGTGCGCAGTTGGTGTGAGGCATCGGAGGCGAACTGGCGCTCCACCGCAAGCCTGGCTGCCATCCGGTCGGCGCTACGAGCCAACTCCTCCGCAACCTGGTCGATCTCCTCGATGCCGCTGGGGTCGATGCGGGGGCGAACCGCACCCGTGCCCAGTTGCTCCGCGCTCGCGGCCAAATACACCAGCGGGGCCGTCAGCCGATTGGCCTGCCAGATCGCGATGGACACGCCCGCGACGACTGCCACCACCCCCAACGCAAAGACCAGGGCGACAAACCGTGCGGCGGCCCAGAACACGTCCCACCAGGCCACCGACATCACGACAACGATGCCCGACTCCGTGACGGTGGTGTCGGAAAACGCCGAGCTCGGCTCGGTACCCGCCGTGAGCACGGTGCCGTCGGGCAACTGGACGTAGATGTACGAGCCCGCGCCGGGCGCAGAACTCACGTACGAGGCGAGATTGTCCTCGGTGATGGTCTCGCCAGCGGCGTAGCGCACGTCGAGAGCGCGCGCCGCAGTGGCGGTGCGCAGGTCGAGGTCACGGAGGGCGTCGTCACGCACCAACTGCGAGACAAAAAAGCCCAGCGGGATGCCCAGCAACACCACCGCCACCGCGAGCGCGGAGATGGTGGCCTGAAGGACGCGGCGACGCAACGCCCCCGCCTACTCGTCGTTCTCGAACCGGAAGCCCATTCCCCGCACGGTCGTGATGTAGGTGGGGTCCGAGGCGTCGTCGCCGAGTTTGCGCCGCAACCACGAGACGTGCATGTCGAGCGTCTTTGAGGGCGCGCCCGCGTCGGCGCCCCACACGTCCCTCATCAGGGTGTCGCGTGAGACCACGGATCCGGCGTTGGCGACCAGCAGGTGCAGCAAGTCGAACTCCTTGCCGCTGAGCTGCAACTCGCGGTCGTCGACAAAGGCGCGGTGTCCAGCGACGTCGACCCGGACGCCGCCGACGGCCAGCTCCCCGCCGGCCTCCTCGGCGATCCGGCGGCGCAGGAGCGCGCGCACTCGGGCCAGTAGTTCCGCCAAGCGGAACGGCTTGGTCACGTAGTCGTCGGCACCGGCGTCGAGACCGACGACGAGGTCGACCTCATCGGCGCGCGCCGTGAGCATAAGGATGGGGACCTGCAGGCCCTTGTCTCGGATTCGCCGAGCCACCTCCACGCCGTCGATGTCCGGAAGGCCCAGGTCAAGGATCACGAGGTCGGCGTCGTCCGCAGCCCCCACTCCCCCCATCCCCGTGCCATGCCACTCGACGTCGTAGCCCTCGCGACCCAAAGCGCGGGTCAAGGGTTCAGAAATGGTCGGGTCATCTTCGACCAAGACAATTCGCGTCATGGGGCCACATTACCTGTGCAAACCGACTTTGCAACGCCCAGCCCCGCGCGCCCCGAGACACAGAAGGCGCGGTGCGCGTGTGCCCAGATAGCCTGGTGCACCGTGACCACCACCTCTTGGAGCACACCCCCCAGCGCCCCAGCGCCGGGCCCGACTCGGCGCGCTGTCGCGATGGCTCGCGCACCCGAGCGCATCGTGCTGGTCGTCATCGCCCTGAGCATCGCGGCGGGCCTCGCTGTGACGGTTGGCGCGCACCACTGGTGGCTGGTGCTGCCGCTCGCTGCGGGAATCCTCGCGCTCACGTGGCAACCGCTCGCGCCCACCATCGCCCCCACCGTGGCCGATGCACGGGCTGGGCTGATCGCCGTCGTGGGCACTGGCGCGTGGACGGTGGTCAACATCCTCATGGGCGCCGAGTACCTGCTCGTGGTGCGCGACCCCGGATTCCTCACCCTGTCGGGGATGTGGCTCGTCGACCACGGCAGCACCGACATCCCTGTGTGGGGAGCCGACGTCGCCGCCCAAGCCGGAAGCCAGGCCATCGCCGATGCTTCGGAGGCGTGGAACCTCAAGGGTGACGTCATCCAGCCCCAGGGCGCCAAGATGCTGCCCGCGACCATCGCGATCGGTGGCTGGATCGCGGGCGACTCAGGGGTGCTCGCCGCCAACGTGGTGATCGGTGCGGCCGGAATCCTCGCGGTCTACGTCCTCGGCAGGCGGTTCCTGTCTCCCTATGCTGCGTTGGCGCCCGCAGGCGCGCTCGCGCTCACCGTGGCGCACATCGGCCTGTCGCGGCCCGCCTATACCGAGCCGCTCACGTTGCTCCTCGTGATCGCGGGGATCCTGTGGACGTGGCGCGGGATCGAACGCTCGAGCCCGGCGCTCATGGCAGCGGGAGGCGCCGTGAGTGGAGCCACCATGCTGGTGCGGATCGACGGCACTGCCTATGCCATCGGGGCGTGCATCGGGGTCATCGCCGCGCTGTTTCTCGCGCAACTGTCCGGGCTGAGGCGCCTGTGGCTTGGCACGGCCTTCCTGGGTTCGCAAGTGTTGTTCGCGGTCATCGGTTACGCCTCGCTGGCACGCTGGTCGACCGAGTACCTCGAGCGGCTCGGCACCCAATCGACCCTTGTCAACGCCGCGTACCTCGCCGGATGTCTCGCGTGCCTGGCGCTCTTGGCCATCGCGGCGGCGCCACGCACTGACGCCACGATCGCGCGCGCGCTCGAGGCGATGCGGACGACCCGTGGCGGTCACCTGTTTGGGTTGTGGCTAGCGGTCGCGGTGTCGGGTGCACTCACGGTGCTCGCCTCGCGACCCCTGTGGACCACCACACGCCGCGGCACCGACACCGAGTCAGAGCAGTTTGCCAACGGGGTCACCGAGAGCTTCCAGGCCGCTCAGGGGTTGCCGATCGATCCCACCCGCAACTACGCGGAGTCCACCGTGACGTGGCTGAGCTATCACCTCACCTGGCCCCTCGTGGCGCTGGGCATCCTGGGGTTCGGCATCGCGGCGTACAAGGCGGTACGCGGCAGGGCCGCGTGGGCCGTGTTCCTCGGCACCGCGCTGGCGCCGTCCCTGCTGTACTTTGTGCGGCCGTCGATCATCCCCGACCAGATTTGGGCGATCCGCCGCTTTGAGCCGGTCACGATCCCCGCGTTCGTGCTCGCTGCGGCGCTCGCCGCGTGGGCGCTCGCCTCGCTGCTGCGTGGCGCCAAGGCGCGGCGCATGGCACGCAGGACGGCCGCGGTGAGCATGCTCGCCCTGCCAGTGACCACCTGGCTGGCGCCCACGCCTGGTGAGGAGTACCCGGTGTCGACCGCAGTGAATGTCACCACCCGCGAGATGATCGGCGCGCGGTCCATGCTCGACGCGCTGTGCGCGCTCGAGCCGGGACGGCCCATCATCCTGGTGCGCTCGTCCGAGCTTTTTGGCGGCCTGCGCGTGACCTGCGACGTCCCCGTCGTGCTCGCCCTCACGACGCAAGAGGCCGAGGACATGGCCGCCATGGCAGCACAGTTCGACACCGCCCCGCTCGTGCTGAGCCGCAGTGAAGACTCCGTGCCATGGACTGACACCCCCGCCGTGGTGGTCGACTCGGCCGTGACACACTCCGGCTACTCCCTGACGGATGTCCCGCGTGGCGTCTACACCCGGGAGTACCAGTGGCTCGCAGGGATCGTGACGGAGGACGGCACCGTCGCGCCGCTCAGCGGCACCACGGCGCACGAGGTCACAGGGTCCGACTAACGGGTGTTGTCCCCAGGCGGGCCCCGCGGGGCTTGATCCTGGCGGCGGGCCCCGCGAGCGTGGCCGCATGCGTGTCACGATTCCCGGGGATATCGATCTCGAGGTCCACCCGGGCACCTCAGCCTCGGTCATCGCCGCCGCAGCGGGGCTGCCGTCGCTGTGGTGTGAGGCCATGCGCCTCGACGACGATCACCCGGCGGGCACGTGGCCGCTGGTGCATGGGGCGAAACTGAGCGCGCGCCGCGAGCCGCTGCTCCTTGCCGATCCCGCCTGGACCGGCCCCGTGGTGCGCGTCATCGACGGCCCCGATGCGGGCGCGACCGTCGCCGTGGGCCCCGCCGGCGTGACGGTGGGCAGGTCCTCCGGATGCGACCTCACGATCGAGGACCCTGCGCTGTCGCGGGAGCACGCCCTGGTGACGGTGGCACCTCGGCCACGGATCGTCGACCTGGGCTCCGCGAACGGCATGTCCGCATCGCCTCGGCGACGCCTGCCCGCCACGCGGCGCGTGCGCGGGCTCGAGCCAGGACTGCCCGTGGCGCTGGGCCGCACACGTCTGACCCTCGAGCACATCGCCACCGACGACGGCAACGCACCCACACCAGAGGCACCCATGACGGTGCCGTGGGGATCGCTCGTGGCGGGTCTCGCGATAGGTGTGGGCATCGCGGCCATGACGGGACGGTGGTACCTCGCGCTGCTGGGACTCACGGCGCCGGCAGCGGCGACCGTCACGGCTCTCGCACGGCGCAAGAGACGCACGCCGGAGCCGATGCCTCAGTGGGCGCCTGGGCCTGGCCCCATCGCTGTCAGCGGCGACGACGAGTGGGCGCGGGGATATGTCAGGGCCGTGTGCCTTGCACGCGGAAGAGGCGCCCTCGACGATCACTGGCGGGAGCCGTGGATGCGCTGGCTATCACCGCCTCTCGCGGGGGACACCATTGTGCGCCTGGCTGCGGGCCAGCGCGCACCCACCTGGTGCTCGACAGCGGTGAGAGTCGGCCCGAAGGAGCGTGTCGAGGTCCGAGAGGGAATCACGACCTCCGAGGGTCCGTGGAGAGTGAGCATCTCCACTGCGGACGCGCTCGCCAGGCGGATGGCCGCTCACGCTCACGTCACCACCGTGCCGGCTCACGTCGACTGGGCTCAGGTCGAGGGCGCCGCCAGCCACGCCCCACGCCTGGCCTCCGGCCGTCGCTCACTTACCGTCACCGTTGGCCAAGGCCCCGATGGGCCGGTCTGCATCGACCTGGACCGCGATGGCCCTCACCTGCTCGTCGCGGGCACCACAGGGGCCGGAAAGTCCGTCGCCCTCGAACTTCTCGTCTCCGCACTCGCCCTCCTCCACGGCCCGGCGGACCTGTCGATCGCGCTCATCGACTTCAAGGGCGGTGCGGGACTGCGCACCTGTTTTGACCTGCCCCATGTCAGCGGCGTCCTGACCGACCTTGACGCAGGGTTGTCGGCACGCGTCACCTCCGCGCTGGCGCACGAGCTGGCGTCGCGCAAGGCCGCACTCGCCAAGCAGGACCTCAGTTCGCTGAGCCAATGGGAAGAACGTGGGGGCGCGCCACCGCGGCTGCTGGTCGTGGTGGATGAGTACCAGGAGATCGCGAGTCGGCACGCGGCGTTCCTGCCCGAGATGGCCAGGCTCGCGGCCCAGGGAAGGTCCCTTGGATTGCACCTCGTCCTGGCCACGCAGCGGCCCGCGGGCGCCGTCACACCCGAGGTGCGCGCCAACGTCACCACGACCATCGCCCTACGGGTTGCCTCTGGGTCAGAGTCCCGCGACGTGATCGGCTCTGCCGACGCTGCCCAGATCTCCCCCACCACACCTGGCCGAGCGCTGCTGTCGCGCGCGGGCGGCCTTGAGGAGGTGCAACTGGCCGCACCCGTCGCGGTTCCCGGCCCGCCGGTGAGGCTGGCCGATGCCCCTCCTGTCAGCGATCCGAGCGCGGGCTTGGCACAGGCCGCGCGCACGCGCTGGGCACGCGCACCGCGGGCCCAGCCTCTGTGGCTACCTCCCCTGCCCACGCACCTGAGAGCTCCCGCCGAAGGTGCCATCGTGCTTGCGGTCGCTGACCTGCCCCGCACCCGCGAACGTCGGACAGTCACCTGGGACCCTGGCGCAGGAGCCGCCGTCGTGGTCGGCCCCGCTCGCTCGGGCCGGTCGGGCGCGCTGCGAGCGATCGGCGCTCAGGCCGCCCGCCGCGGCCTGGTCCCCGTCGTGCTCCCCGCCGATGCGCGAGAGGCGGCACGGACCCTGTACTTGGCCGCCTCCAGGCCCGAGGTGCTCGTGCTCGTCGACGACGCCGAGTCGGCACTCGCGCTGCTGAGCGCGGTCGACGACGGCGCCGCGTCCGATGCGCTGATGGCACGCCTCGCGCTGCGCCTTCCCACCGCGATCGCCTGTTCCCCGCATGCGCCCCCCAGGCTCGGCTCGGGCGCAACTGCCGTCGCGATCATGGCCGGAGTCGATAGCCAGTCAGGGGCCTTGTGGGGCGCCCCACGCCACGGGCAGGCCACCGCGTCCGTGCCAGGTCGAGCATGGCTGAGGGTCGACGGCGAGTGGGAGGAATCTCAGGTGGTGTGGGAGGACGAGTGGACTGCGCCACCCCTGGTGACGCCGCTACCGGCCGGCGTCGCCTCGGGCGCATGGGCTCAAGGCGGGGACGATGCGGGTCCGCTCGCCGCTCCCACCGGTACCGTCGCGGTGCTGGGCGTGCCAGGAGAACCCACCTCGCGCATCGTCGCTTCACTGGTGGGCGCACAGGTGACGGTGTACGAGGCCGCACATGTCATCCCCCCGGGAACCACCACCGTGATCGTGTCGGATCCCACGCCGCGCGCCGTGCGCGCGATCGCGCCGCACCACTGGCAAGGGGTCACGGATCCCACGCCCCGGCCGGGCCGAAGCGTCCTGGTCACCGACGGCATCGCGCAGGCCGTTCAGCTCGCCATGCCGCAGCGCCCCTAGCGACGCACCGGCCGTGCCCTCGCGTCAAGAAAGACCAGCACGGCCGTGGCCACACCCACGACGATCGCTACGACGGCGGCAGGCGCCGAAAACTCCCACAGCACTGCTGCTGCGGCCACCTGCATGATCTGCCACGTGATGACGAGGCCACGCGGCCAGGCAGCCCCTGCCGCCAAGGCCCGGCCCGCGAAGGCCAGCGCTGCAGCGGCCACGACTGCGAGCGCCGCAATCGACAGCGAAGCCGAGGCAGGGGCTCTTCCCGTGGCGGCGGCGACGCAGTACACTATCGCGGTCCCCGTCAGCGCCAAGACCTCGATGGCAACCCCCACTGAGGCGCTCACGCGCAACACACGCGGATGATCGGACGTTGACTTCATAGACGACAACGGTACTGCGGAGGCCTTGTGGCGGATCGCACACGACAAAACCCTTGTCATCTGTTGTTAACAATGAGAAAGTTGAAGTAGTGATTTCCGCGATGGCAGCGGCATGAACCCCCTTCACCACCCCAGAGGGGCTTTGTCGCGCCTCCAGACCCAGGAGGAACCATGGATTGGCGCAACCGCGCAGCATGTCTTGAAGTAGACGACCCGGAGCTGTTCTTCCCGGTCGGCAACACTGGACCGGCACTCGTACAGATCGAGAAGGCCAGGGCCGTGTGCAACACCTGTGAGGTCCGCGAGACCTGCCTTCAGTGGGCCATGGAACACAACCAGGACTCTGGTGTGTGGGGTGGCCTGTCTGAGGACGAGCGTCGCTCGCTCAAGCGCCGCGCCGCGCGTGCGCGCCGAGCCGCCAAGTAGCGCCTCACCACACTCGACGAGAACGGGCCGTCCGCACCAGCGGGCGGCCCGTTTCTCTATCTGTCCTCGTCGACCTTGGCCTCGATGCGCACACTCGAACCCGTGTCGGTCCTGCGCCACTCGATCGAACCGGACAACTCGTTCTCGACGAGCGTGCGCACAATCTGAGAACCCAAACCGGACGGCTCCCCCGCGAGGCCCACGCCGTCGTCGGCGACCTCCGCATGCAGCATGCCTTCGTTGCGGTGGGCCGACACCGTGATGATGCCGGACTCGCGGCCCTCGAAACCGTGCTCGACGGCGTTCGTCACCAGTTCAGTGATGACCAGCGCGAGCGACGAGGCGTACTGGGCGGGAATCAGCCCAAAGTCGCCCTCCCGGACCACCTTGACCTGAACTCCGGGCGACGCGACCTCAGCGGCCATCCGTACCGAACGCTGAGCGAGGTCGTCGAAGTTCACGAGCTCATCTAGGGTTCCCGACAGCGTCTCGTGGACCAACGCGATGGTCGACACGCGGCGCATGGCCTCGGCGAGTGCCTCCTTCGCCTCGGGCGCCTCCACACGTCGTGACTGCAGGCGCAACAGCGCCGCGACGGTCTGCAGGTTGTTCTTGACGCGGTGGTGAATCTCGCGAATGGTCGCGTCTTTGGTGATGAGTTCGCGCTCGCGGCGGCGCAGTTCGCTCACGTCGCGGCACAACAACACCGCTCCAGTGCGCTCGCCGTACTCCGTGACCGGGATCGCCCGCAGCGACAGGCAGGCGCTATTGGCCTCGATGTCGGTGCGCCAGGCCGCGCGGCCCATGACCACCATCGCGAGGGTCTCATCGATGTGGCCCTTGTCGAGCACCACATCACTCGTCACCCGCGGCAGCGAGCGATTCATGAGCGACCCGGTCACGCCCAGACGGTGAAAACACGACAGCGCATTGGGGCTCGCGTACGTCACGTGGCCGGCGGCGTCGAGCCGCAGCACCCCGTCACCCACGCGCGGGGCACCACGACGGGGACCAGTCACCGACGTCTGCACAGGAAACTCGCCGCGGGTGATCATCCGCAGCAGGTCGTCGGCGGCGCCCTTGTAGTTCAGTTCGAGGCGGCTTGAGGACCGCGATACTGCCTGCGACACCTCGCGGGTGAGCACGGCGATGGCCTTGCCATTCATCACCACCGGCAGGGCGTCCTCACGGACGGCGTAGGTCTCGTCCCAGCGGGGCTCGCGGGAGGCGACAATCTCACCGTCATCGAGCGCCCGCTGAAGGTGTGCGATCCTGCCCGCTGCCGCGGTGGTGCCCACCACATCGTCCTGATGGACGGTCGGCCCCGTTGAGGGTCGGCACTGCGCGATGGCGACAAACCCCTCGGGGACCTGGCGCCACATCACGAGGTCGGCGAACGACAGATCGGCGATGATCTGCCAGTCCGAGGTCAGCAGCGCCAACCAGTCGGCCTCAGCGTCGGTCAGGGGGCCATAACGTTCGGCCGTTTCTCTCAATGTCGCCACGGCCTTAAGCCTAGGCATAACCGGGCGCGATACCCTAAGCGAAGTCTTGAGGAGCACCATGGATATCTCACATTCGCATGTGTTTTCTGCATCGCCCGCCCAGGTAGCGGCCATGCTCGCCGACCCCGAGTTTGTCCGCACTCGCGCCACAGCCTCCGGCGCCGTCAGGCCCGATGCCCAGGTGGAAGGCACACCCGCCGACGGGTTCACCATCTCGATCCGTCAGCAGGTGCCGTCCACCACGCTTCCCGTGGAGTTCCGCTCGTTCGTCGGTGCCGAGATTACGGTGCGCTACACGGAGGTGTGGGAGAGCCTCCAAGGCGACGACCGCACCGGTACGTTTGCACTGGAAATTGTGGGGGCGCCTGGGCATGCGTCGGGCTCGCTCGCTCTTGTACCCGACCCCGATGGCACGCGGTTCGTCGCCGCCGGAGCTGTCGTCGTGCGGATGCCACTGGTGGGCGCGATGATCGAGAGGGCCGTCGCCGATGCGCTGATCCGCGGGATGCGCGCCGAGCTCGCCGCCGCTGACACCTGGCTCGAGCAGCCCCGATGACCCTGCCCCCCGCCGTGCTCGTCTTCATCGGTGGGTGCCTCGGCGGGGGTGCACGCATGGCGATCGACGCGCTGCTCGGCGACTGGACCGTGCCGTGGGAGATCGTCGCCATCAATGTGGTCGGCTCATTCGCGCTGGGTGGCGTGGCGGCCCATACCGCCCGCCACGGAGTGGCGGCGTGGACTCCGCTGGTCTCCACGGGAGCGCTCGGTGGATTCACGACGTTCTCCGCGATCGCCGCCATGGGCTGGACGGCGGAGATCACCCCCGCACAGGCGGTGGCCGTGCTCGCGCTCAACCTCGTGAGTGCGGTGCTCGCGGCCGCCGTGGGATGGCGCGTGGTGGACCGTCACGCTCCCGCAGCGTCCCTCACGGAGTCCGACCTGTGACGGCTCTTGGCTACGCACTCGCCGTTGTTGCGTGCGGGCTCGGAGCGACAACGCGATACCTCTTGGCGCGACTCGACCCCGACGCTGGATTCCCGTGGCCCACGATGGCCGCTAACGCCCTGGGGTCGGCGGCACTCGGTGTCGCGGCGAGCGCGGTGGCCCACGGCGCCGACGCCACTGTGCTGCTCGTGGCAGGCTCGGGCTTTGCGGGCGGCCTCACGACCTTCTCGACCTTGGCCGTCGACACGGTGGTGTTGCTACGCGAGAGGCGTGCGGGAGCCGCGGCGGGCTACCTCGTCGGGACTGCCGCGCTGGGCCTGGCATGCGTAGCGGCCGGCTACGGGGCGTGGAGCCTCGTCGCGGCCTGACCAGCCGCCCACCCCACTCCCGCCCCCGGCACCTCCCCACCCCAACTCACCCCCACCCCACCGGCACCTCCCCACCCCACCCCACCCCGGTTCGCGTAGACCTCGACCACTTTCGGGGGCGCCGCGCGCGCTACGCGTAGGTCTCGACCAGATTCGCAGGTGCGGCGCTAGGCGCCGATCACGCCCGCAAGGGCCGCCCCGCCCAACACCAGGCAGCCCACGAGCCCCAGCCCGCTCAGCCATACGGGGGCCCGCAGCGACGCCGTGCGTCCCGCTCGCCGCTGACGGATCGCGGCGACGTTGGCCACGCCGTAGTAGACGAGGATCGACGCCACGCTCACGAGCAGCAGGCTCACCCCTACGGTCCACACCAGAGCCACCGCCACGACGGCCACCACCGCCTCCGCACGCCAGGGTGCACCCGAGCGCCCCTGGTGGGCGAGCGTGCGCGGCAGGTCCCCCTCGCGAGCCATCGCCATTGCAGTGCGCCCCGCGCCCGCCATCACGGCGAGCATCGCACCCCCGGCGCTGAGCGCCGCGGCCGCCGCGAGCGGCCAGGAGGGCATGCCCACGAGCGAGGCGAGCGCCTCGAGGGGAGCATCAGGCATCTGCGGCGAAGCGGCCTGCCCGCCCTGCCCGTGCATCGGCCCAAAAAAGGGGCGCAGCGCCGCCGCGACCATCGCGTAGACCACGACCACCACGGCGAGAGCCGCAAGCACGGCGCGCGGGATGGTGCGCTCTGGGGTGCGCACCTCCTCGCCCAACGTCGCGACGCGCCCGTAGCCCGCGAAGGCGAAGAACACGGCCGATGCGCCCGCCAGCACCGCAGGCACGGCACCAGGGCTCGTGCTCGCCACCCCATCGGCGGAGGCGAACCAGCCGAAGCCTGCCGAGGCCTCCGAGTACGCCGCCGCGCACAGCACCACGAGAACCACGGTCACGATGCTCGCGATCGAGGTGGCCGCGCCGGCCGTCCGCGTGATCCCCCGCGAGTTGAGCCCCCACGCGAGGAGCACGGCCACCGTTGCCACTGCCTGCGGCGCCGCAGGGACCAGGTACGCACCCATCACCAGCGCCGCTACCGCCACGGACGCGGTCTTGCCCACGAGGAACGCCACGCCCGCCAGCACGCCCCACGAGTGGCCTAGCTCGAGCCGACCGTACGAGTAGACGCCGCCCGCGATGGGGTGCCGGCTCGCGAGCTGGGAGGTGGACATGGCGTTCGCCAGGGCCACCACGGCCGCGATCGCGACGGGCGCCAGGTACCAGTCGCCGAGCGCGAGCACCGGCTCCCACAGATCGGAGAACACCCCGGAGCCAAGCATTGACCCCACACCAATGCCCGTCGCGCCGAGGACGCCGATGCGGCGGGTGGTGGTCACGGCGCCACGCTAGCGCACGGCGGCCAGGCCACGCCGATCTGGTCGAGGTCTACGCGCAGGACGCACCGGACACGCCGATCTGGGCGAGGTCTACGCGAACGGGAGGGAGGGAGGGAGGGAGGGCGCACACGCGGAGGACGGGGCAGGAAGGCCGGGCCGCGGTGGGCCGCAGTGGGCCGCGGTGGGCCGGGCCGGGAAATGCACGAAGGCCCGGACCTGATGGTCCGGGCCTTCGATCGTGAGTAGCGGGGACAGGATTTGAACCTGCGACCTCCGGGTTACGGGCGCACACCCTGGGAGACCCCAGGTTAGAGAACGGAAAAGACCTGGTAAGAGTGAACTTTTGACCCTGTCAGTTGCCCGGCGTTGAGGTCTAGTTTCACGGGATTTCCCGGAATCGAAGCGTACTTTTGAGCGTACTTTTGGGGACTCAGACTGCCCTCAGTCGGTGGGCTGCATCCACCATGGGGCGCACGTCGGTGAGGTCGGTGTACGCGCTGCGATTGACCGCGGGGTCATGCCCGAAGAAGGCCGCACGCACGACCTCGGGGACGTCGATCAGCAGGCTGTTCAGGGTGGCGCGCCACACGTGCGAACGCTCCGTCTTGAATGCCGGGATCTTCAACTCCTCCTGGAGCTGCAGGTAGAGCGCTGTCGTCGCCTTCTGGGCGTTGTCTCGGTCCCAGGCGCGCCGTGAGTCACTCGGGGCGCCGAAGAGCCTTCCACGCGCTCCTACGGCGTTCTGGCGGGCTATCAGCCGCTCCTGAACGCCCGAGTGCAGCACGGGCACCGTGCGCGGTCTAGCGGTCTTGGAGTCCTCCACCTGAACGCGCATCAGACCTGCGTCGTCGACAGTAAGGTGGCGGGGGACGAGTGCGAGGCCCTCACTGATCCGCAGTCCGGTCGCGGCCTGGAGCAGCGTCAGGTCGATCGCCCCCTGCCGCTTGGCGACGCGCTCGGTGGCCGACCATCGCCCCTGCCGCATCGAGAGCCCCTCGGTCGGGTCGAGTGCGAGCAGGTGATCGATCACGCGCTCCCAGTCCGCTCGGCTCAACGCGAGACCCCCCTGCGGCCCTGCGGGCTTCGGCTTGCTGCTGCGGAGGTCCACCGACATGCCAGCCAGCGGGTTGCCGGTGATCGCCTCGTCACGGATGAGTTGCTGGATGATGTACTTCCCGAGCACAGTCCGAGACTGCCGCGCTGTCTCGCTGCCGTGCAGTTGGGCGATCTCTTGCAGACACGCCTCCATCGCCCGGAACCGGCTGCCCGACGCGATGGTGTGGCCTTTGAGGCTGTTGCGGTGACGATGGTCCGCAGAGCAGTCGCCGACGAGCAGTCGAAGCACGAGCCGGTATCGCGCTCGACTGTTGTCGGAGAGGCCTGCGCTTTCGATTGCAGGGTTTGCGACTTTCTGGATGTAGTCGCTGAGCGACGAGGTGCCCTTCCATTGCCCACCGAAGCCGCCGTTCGCGAGCAGGTCGGCCGCGGTCTGCTTTGCCTTGCGGCGTGCCGCGCCGATCGTGGCGGCCTTCGTGATCTTCGCGACGGTGCGCCCATCGGGTAGCGCTATGCGCCAGTCCAGCCGGTAGGTGCCGTCCGCCTGCTGCCGGGGTGTTACTCGGTCGATACTGTGCTCGCCCGGCGCCAGCGGGCTGTTGGCGGCTCTGGCCATGGCGTCAGGTTAGCAGGTTCAAAACGACGAAGAGGAAACTCGTCAGGAACCGAGGGCTTGACAGGGCTTGACAGGGCAACTAAGATCGCCACATATTGCGACGCGATCTCGGAGTTCTTCAAGATCGACGCCGCGTAGGTACTGGGTTTCGCGATCCGTGGTGGTAGCGAGACCTCGAGTACGAGGCGGTCGACCCGCTGGACATGAACCCGAAAGAAGATGGCCTCAAGGCCGGGCATGAGCGATAGGCCCGCAGATATCTACGAGATATCAAGTCGCAGGGGCAGAATCGCCCGCCGGAATACGGGACGCCGGAGCCACCGACTCAACGTCGTCGATTGGCAAGTCTCATGTCCGCTACCACCCCCATACCGCTTTCGGTCAAGCCGCGCACTGTCGCCGAGATGACGGGTATTAGCGAGAAGACGCTCGCGAACTGGCGTTCGCTCGGCGTCGGCCCGAAGTTCGTCCGCCTCGGCAAAGTGCATGGCCGGATTGTCTACCGCGTCGCCGATGTCGAAGCCTGGCTCGACGCGCAGGTGGAGGGCTGAACGATGACCACCCGCAATTGCGTCCTCCTGCATCCATCGCCCGGAGCCGCTGAGGACGAGCAGTCCACTCAACCGGCCGAAGAAACGACGCATATTCCCTCGTACAAGAGTTCCCCCGGATCCCACAACCAAATCCGGATTCTCGGGGACACTACGCGCGGGGGGCTAAAGCTTGCCGATAGCCCCCCGCTGTCACAAACGCCTGGTAATCCACCGATTGCGGTGGGGTCACGGAGTCCTGTTCGGTCGCATCCGACCGTTTCCCCTGACGCGCCGGATTACGCGCCGGATTTGATGGGTGTTTCACCTAATCCGGCGCGCGGTCGGGGGTGGTCCTGATGGCCGAGACGAAGAGAAAGGTCAGCGGCCCTGGGGGCAAGGAGCCGCCGGCCTACGTGACGTTCTCGCAGAACCTCGCCGCGAAGTACTGGCCAGGCTGGGACCCGGCGCTCATCACGGCGGGTAGCGCTCGGCAGATCGGTGAGGAGGTGCTGCGGCGCTATGAAGCTGCGGGAGGTGATGCGAAGGGACTATGGGTCATCAAGCACGATCAGGATCGCCTCGACGACGGGTCTCCGAAGGCCGATCACATTCATGCGATCATCCAGCAGAGCGTTGGTCGCCAGGTCGACGGGAAGCTTCAGTGTGTGGAGATCGATCGGGCGATCGGCTTCTCCACGAGCGTCGTACGGGCTCCCGGCCGCGGTGGTCGGATCGAGAACGCGCAGTCGTATCTGATCCATGCCAAGGACCCAGCGAAGTTCCAGTACAGCCCCCGCGACGTCACGATGCTCCGCGGTGAGGACTATCTGAAGATCGAGGAGTCGCATCGCCGCGCCTGGGCGCGGCGCGCGGTGGTCGCTCGCAACGCTCCGATCTCGAAAAGAGAGTGGTCGGAACTGGGCGACGCGATGGTGCAGAAGGTCCTCGATGGCGAGCTCGACGAGCTCGCCATCCTGGACGACAGGACGCTCGGCGACATCTACGCGCGCAACAAGACCAACATCGATCTCGCGTTCTCATTCCGCGCTCGCCGTGAGATGCACGCCGAGGTCGAGAAGTTGCGCCGCGGCGCGTTCCGGAAGACGGTGGTCTGGGTAATGGGCGCGAGTGATCAGGGGAAGAGCTTCCTCGCCGAAGGCGTCGCGACGGAACTGCAAGAGCAGCTCGGGTGGAACGTGTTCCGGTCGACTGCAAAGAACGGCCCAGACGACTATGCGGGTCAGGAGATCTTCCTGATGAACGAACCCGGCTCGCGCGTCATGGAGTGGCCGATTCTCCTCATGCTGCTTGATCCTCGTCAGGCCGGCCCGATCTCGGCGCGGTATGTGAACAAGCGGGACGCTGCACCACGAGTGATCCTGATCGCCGTCTCGGTGGACCCAGTCGAGTTCGGGTTCTTCGTGCCGGGCAAGAGATCGACCAGCGATTCGCTCGACCAGTTGGTGCGACGGATCACGCTCCAGATCGACGCGAAGAAGCTCAACGACGACCCCCATTACACGATCAGTCGAGTCAGCCAAGTGGAGTCACACAGCCGCGTCGTATCCATTCCCGATGGCGGCTGGGAGCAGCTCGCGATCGGGTACGGGCCGACCGATACGGCTGTCCACCTGACGCATTCAGAGGCGATCGAAACCGTGCTCACCCACGTCGCCGAGCGATCGCCGGATGTAGCGCTGAGGGTCCCGGCCCATGCCTCGATCGAGGCTCGTCAGGATGCACGAATGCGTCGCGAACTCGCTGCGCGGGGCATCACCGTCGAGCACCCTGTTGTCCCAGTAATCCACTCTCCCGAAAGGACGGCATCATGACCACGAACATTGAACAACTCCTCGAACAGCAGCGTGCACTCGCTAAGCAGATTCGCGACGCGAAGCGTGCCGCGAAGGCGAAGCAGCGCGCTGCGATTGTCGCAGCGCAGAACGCTCTCGGTGTACGCATCGCTCAGGCGATGGATGCAACGACGCCCGAGCAGATCGCCGCGCTCGGCGACGTGCTCGCCAGCGACAAGGTGCGCCGCCTCGCGCAGCAACTCGACACCGAATCGGTGACGGAAGCGTCGACGGAGGAGGTCGCCTCATCGGCCAGCTCCGCGACCGATTACGGCACCCAAACAGGTGCCGTGGAGGGAGGTGATCAGGATGCACGTAGCTACTGATCTGGGAGCGCGCAGTGCGATGCGTTTTGCCCCCTCGCCCGCAGGAAGCGCAGCGACCGAGGACGAAGGCCAGCGGTGCGCGGAGGACAAGAGCGTCAGCGATTTGTCCGACAAGCACCCTGCTGGCCTGTCCGTACCCCCTTCCCAGGCACTTCGGAAGAACCGGGGGATGCGGATCGACGTACGGTACACAGCGGCGGAGCGCGAAGCGATCCACCGCTGTTCCCGCGCGATCGGCGTGAAGCCGAGCGTGTGGGTCCGTGCGGCGGTCCTCGATGCGCTCGATGCGCGTCGAGGACATATGGCGAGGATGGAGGCCGCAGAGTCGGCCTCCATCGTGCCGCGGCCCGAGCTGGCGAGGGCGGTTGAGCAGCTTCGACGCGTCGGAGTGAATCTCAACCAGGCGCTGCGAAGCGGCGCCGCTCTCGAAGACGATCTGCTGCGCGAGGTGGCCTCCGCTGTCGTCGAGGTCCGAGCGCAGCTCGGGGACGGGACCTCGACATGAGCACGGTGAATGTCAGGTCGTCACGGTCGGCGGCAGACTCGGTGCGCTACGCACTGCTCGGCGGCTCCGAGCGAGTGCGCGAGGCGCACCAACGCCACGGCACGACGCGCGCCGCGGTGCTCTCGGGTTCGCTGGAATCGTCCGAGCAGTTCGTCGCTCGGGCCGAGGCCCTCGCCAGCGCCCACGGCCGCAAGGTCGAGGTCTACAGCTACGTCCAGGCGTTCAGCCCAGATGAGTTCGACGTGACCGATCTCGACGACCTCCAGCGAGTCAACGAGCTGGGCGTGAAGCTCTCTCGCCGCATGGCAACCTCGGACTACCTCGTTGTCACCCATCGGGATGCTGCAGGCGGCCATGCGCACAACCACATCTACCTCCTCAATCACGACAACCTCACGGGCAAGAGCCTCCAGCGATACACGAGCTGGACGCACGGACTTCGTCAGGTGAACGACGAGCTGATGCGAGACGAGGGATGCCGCGTTCTGCCGGATCCGCAGCGCGAGCTTCCCGACTGGAACATGCGCCGCGAGGAGTTCGCCGTGGGCGGCTTCGAGCGCAGGCTTGGCGACAGCGTCGCCGACGCGCTACGTGACAGCCGCTCCGTCGATCGCGATGCCTTCGAGGGTGTGCTCGCAGAGCACGGCGTCGCGCTCGTTTCGACGGAGCGAGACGGCTGGACCTACAAGATGCGTCGCATTGACAACGGGAAGCTCGGGCGTCGCAAAGCGTCGTCGCTGACGAGTGAATTTACGTCGAAGATCGCGCTACAGATCTTCGACCACCACCGCAACAGGCACCAGCGGACGACGCTCGAGAAAGGGAACACACATGGGTATCTTGGACGAGATCGAGACCAGGGGTCACGAGGAGCAGGAGCAGCAGAGCCTGTCGCAATTGACGTCGATGCTCGACGCGCAGCGGCGGCAGCTCGAGACGCTCACTGGCGCAGTCTCGAAACTGACCTCGTACGTGGGGGTGGTGGACGAGGAGACGAGCGAGCGACTCGACCGGCTACTGGCGCAGACGCAGACCTCGCCGCAGCGAGCGCAGCCCTCGCCCTCCACGGGCGACGACGGCAGGCTGACAGAGATCGTGAAGCTGCAGAAGCAGATCGCCGACGCCGTCGCGGTCGAGCACTACTCGACCGTGCTGACGGAGCTCCAGGCCGTGGCCAAACGCGTGACAGCAATTACGACGTTAGCCGCTAAACAGGCGGCGGCTCGCGACGCGGAGATGACGAAGCGTCTCGGCGAGGGCGACGCTCTCGTCCGGCACGCAGTCGGCGCGGTCAAGAGCGTGGCGGCCTCGGCACCGGAGGCCGCCGCTGAGGCCGTGACGCATCGCATCGACGAGTCGAACGCTCGCGCGCAGCGCGTGCTCGACACCACCGCGGGGCTCGAGTCTCGCATCGGCTGGATCGCCGTCGGCCGCATGGCTCTCGCGTTGATCCCGGTCGCCGTCGTGGTCCTCGTGGCCGGCGCGCTGTTAGGTGTCATCGGTCAGGCGTTCGGGGTCGGTCCGCTCGCCGCGTGGGCGTGGGAGAGTTTCGTGGCGGCTCCGGAGTGGTGGCAGAAGCTGCTGGTCGCCGTTGCAGCCATCGGTGCCTCTGTGGGTGGTATCTGGACGCTCTCTCGGGCGGCTGCGCAGTTCGCTGACTGGCTAGACGGCCACGTCCGCTCGTGGGGGCGCTGAGCGCCGCTGCGTGCCTGAATGCGACGACCCCGCCTCGGGGCGTCGTTGTTCAGGCAGGGTAGTTGCTCGTAAAGGTCTCCGGCGGCGCATTCACGCGCGGACCCAGACATGGGCGGGCGGGTAGAGGCCGGGATTTGGGACTCGCCATTCGGGTCTGCCCCGGATTCGGGTTCATGTCAGTTTCCTTCCAACGTGCTGCTCTATAAGGCCGGGCAAGTGCCTAAGGCCTTGAAGTCCTCCCCCTCCTGAAGGGCGGGGAGGACATCAAGATGGACAGATTCAAGCGGTGGCAGCCGCGCTAGGTGAGGTGTTGGGGCCGGGCTCGGGGTAGGAGCCCCAGGCCATTGCCCAGCATTGTTCAGAGGTGCTGGAGTGTTCGAATACCCCCAGGAGACTGCCGTCGGCGTTGTACACCTTGGTCGAAGCTGCCGAGCCTGCCTGCTCTGAGCTGTAAAGCAGGTCGTTGAGATCGACGCCTGCGAGGCCGTCCTCCAGTGTGTCAAGCGCTGAGGGGTTCACCGTGAACTCGGGCGCCAGCGTGCTTGCCACGCGTTCTTCATCGTGCTGCTGAACGGCTGTAAGAAACTCGTTCATGAGCGTGTCGAAACTCCGCTGGTACGAGGCGCAACCCGGGGGGGAGCAGGCCGCAAGTGACATGGACACGGAGGCGATACCAACGGCGGCGACCGTGCGGACGCTCCTCGTAGTTTGGCGGCTAGAGCCGGTGGATGAAGTACTGCTCGCCGGTGTAGGTGGCGTCGAAGGCAGAGAACTTAACGTCGCGCTTGTTGCTCGAGTGATAGCTGACATAAATCTCTCCCTTGCTAACTCCCGTGACGACCATGGAGTGACCGATATTGGACTTTCCCTTGAACTTGACCTGGATGATGTCGCCGGGCACGACCTGGGAGAAACGGGTAATGGTCTTGGCTCGCTTGGACTCGACACGCGCAAACCGGAACCAGTTCTCCGCCCCCGCCCAAGTGAAGGAGGTCACTCCGGTCGAGGAGTAGTACCACGCGCCGTTGCTCCGATACCAGCCATTCTTGAAAGACCAACCGCCTGCCCGTACCGCTTGAGAGACGAAGTTGGTGCAGTCGGACGTGTAGGTGCGGTAATACCGGTTCGGAGTCAGAGCGTACTTGCGGGCGTAGTTGACGACGTACGAACGCCCGCTCGAGCCGATTCCAGTGATCAAAGGAGCGCTGTACCCGCGGGCAGAGACCGGGCCCACTTCAATCCAAGTATCGTCGTCGACGGCATCCAACTGTGCCTCGGCCGTCTCACTAGGTCCAGGAATGCCTTCACCCACCTCGCTACCCAAATCGTCGTCATCGAACCACCCAGGGTCGGTCAGCGAGGCAGCATCCGCATAGTCGGCCTCGGTGATGCGGTCGATGGCCAGCAGCTCGCCGCTTACGGCGTCCACGATCATGGTCGTCTCTTCCAACATCTGTCCGACGATGCCGGAATCGTAGCGGTGGGAGACCAGAGTTTCTGCCTCGACGAGAATCTGATCGTTGCGCGCGTCTAGGGTAGCCGCTAGATCCGTCGTAGCGACCTCAACGGCCTCGATACCCAGTTCTATTCCCGCCCCGGCGAGTTTGTCGAGGTGTGCACGGTCTGAGTCGATCAACGCCGCAACTTGCTCCCGAGCTTGGGTGCTCAAGTCTAGCTCTTGGTCGAGAGCGTCCACCGTAGCCTCGACATCAGTATCGAGGCCGCCGCCGTCGAGATGTTCGATGATCGAAGACCCTAGTTCGGTCGACGAGGTGATCTCGACCTCACCTGTGCCGGCATCCTGGACGGCAGCGACCACACTGGTCGCCATCTCTTCGAGCTGCAGGTCTGCGACTAACTCGGCCTCCAGCGCGACGAACCGCGCAGAAGGTGAGGCCACTGCGCTAGCGGTGCTGGCCAACAGGAGAGGAATGGAAGCGGCTGCTGCGGTGGCCCAGGTTTTGGCTTTGAGCCTCATGGTCGTGCTCCTTACTCGTAGTGACTTCGTTGTCATTCGAGTAAGCAACCCCTCCGGGGATGGAGGCTCCTTGGCAACCTTCCTACACCCCCCCCTCCCACGTTGCAAGGGCAAGACCCCTCACCAGGGCAAACGCGTGTTGCATGCTCGACGTCGACGCGGGGCGGTCTCGGGTCTGCCCCGGCTTTGGTTGACATCTGAACTTTGAGGATTTGTCCTCGCTGGAAGGATGTCTTTGTGACTAAGCCCTACCCCCAAGAGTTCTGCGATGACGTCGTGGCGGTGGCCCGCCGCGGCCAGGCGCCGCTGTCCCAGATCGCGAAGGACTTCGGTATCTCCGAAGGTTCGCTGGCGAACTGGATGAAGAAGGCCGACATTGAGGACGGACCACGTCCCGGCGTGAGCGAGGACGAGCGCAAGGAGCTGCGTGAGGCCAAGAAGCGGATCCGTCTCCTCGAGCAGGAGAACGAGGTCCTGCGCCGTGCGGCCGCCTACCTTTCGCAGGCGAACCTGCCGGAAAATAGTCTTCCCGCTCGTCCGTGAGATGGCCGCGACCGACGCACCCGTCCGGGTGCCGGTCACGGTGGCGTGCAGGGTCCTGGGGCTGTCGCCCCAGGGGTACTACAAGTGGCTGAAGAACCCCGTCAGTCAGCGTGACTGGGACGATGCGCACCTCCTGGACGTCATCCGTGACGTCCACAGCGACGACGCAACGTTGGGCTACAAGTTCATCACCGACGAGTTGGGCGACGAGCACGGCATCACGGTCGGCGAGAACCGTGTCCACCGGCTGTGCCGCATCGCAGGCATCAGCGCCAGTCATCACAAGGTCGCCCGCTCGAAGGCCGGCGCGACAGGTCCGGCCCCGCATGACGACCTCCTCGCGGTCGTCGACGAGCACGGCGTGGTCCGTCACGAGTTCGTCGCCGACGGCCCGAACAAGGTGTGGCTGTGGGACATCTCGGAACACCCCACGGCCGAAGGCAAGCTGTATCTGTGCGCGGTCAAGGACGTGTTCTCGAACCGGATCGTCGGCTACTCGATCGACAGCAGGATGAAGTCCTCGCTGAAGCGTACTTTTGAGCGTACTTCGTCGCCGAGCACGCAATACAAAAGGCCCCAGACCGGGAGGAAATCCCTGGTCTGGGGCCTTTCTTTGGTAGCGGGGACAGGATTTGAACCTGCGACCTCCGGGTTATGAGCCCGGCGAGCTACCGAGCTGCTCCACCCCGCGTCGGCTCGATAACTTTAGCCCACGCGCGGCGAGGTTCCAAATCGACTACTGCGCCGCCAGTGCGTCCTCCGCAAGGATGGCGTCCTCGATCGCGTCTGCCAGCGCATCCTGAGTCTCACCGTAGGCGGCGAAGTCACCCTCAGCGAGCGCGGCCTGACCGGCCTCGAGTGCCTGCTGGGCCCGGTCGAGGGCATCCTCGAGTGCGGCCTGAGCGTCGGTGATGTCACCGGGGTCGGTGGTCGCCGTGTCCGACGGAGTCGGTTCGGGCGAACTGGGCTCCGGCGTGGGCGTGGGCTCAGGAGTGGCCCCCGGGTCGAGCGGGGTGTCCGGCTCAACCTCGTCGGTCGGCGTCTCCACCTCGGGCGCAGCGCCTTCACCGAAGACCTCGTCGAGAGCCTCCTGCAACGTGTCAGCAAAGCCCACCTTGTCGCCAAAGGCCACGAAGACCTTGCGCAACAGCGGCACCTGGGTGCCGGAACTCGACTGGACGTAGACCGGCTGCACGTAGAGCAGTCCGCCGCCCACGGGCACCGTGAGCAGGTTGCCGTTGACCACCTCAGAGCCACCGGTGCGCAGCAGGTTGAGCGTCTGCTGTGCCTCGGAGTCGGCGTTGAAGTAGTTCTGCGCCTGACCGGGGCCAGGAATAGTCGTGTCTCGCGGCAGTTCGAGCAGCCGCAACTGACCGTAGTCCTCGGCGACCTCACCGTCGGCGTTGCCCGTCTCCGAGTTCACCGCCAGATATCCCGTCAGGATGTTGCGGTCCGTGTTACCTCCGGGGATGAAGGAACTGGTCAGCGAGAACGTGGGGTCATCCTGCCCAGGCATCTGCAGCGTCAGGTAGTACGGCGGCTGCAGCGTCTCGGCCGCGGCGGTCGAGGAGGCCGTGGGGTCGGCGGGCAGCTCCCACTGGTCTTGGCCCGAATAGAAGGCCGCTGCGTCATCCACGTGGTAGCGCTCGAGCTGTTCGCGCTGGATCGAGAACAGGTCCTCGGGGTAGCGCAGGTGACTCATCAGGTCACCCGAGATGTCCGACACGGACTTGATGGTCGACGGGAAGATGTTCTGCCACGTCTTGAGGACGGGGTCCTCCTCGTCCCAGGCGTACAGCGTCACGGTGCCGTCGTACGCGTTGACGGTCGCCTTGACCGAGTTACGCACGTAGTTCAGCGACGAGGGGAACTGGGCGAGGTCGCTGCCCGCGAACAGGCCCTGGTCCGACACGGGCGCGGAGTACGGGAAGGAGCTCGCGGTGGTGTAGCCGTCGACCACCCACACGACGTCCCCGTCCACGACCGCCGGGTAGGTGGTCTGGTCGAGCTCGAGGTACGGCGCGACTCGCTGCACACGCTCGATCGGGTCGCGGTAGTACAGGATCTGCGACTCAGTCGTCACACGATCCGAGAACAGAATTTGCTCCTCGCCAAACTTGACCGCGTACAGCAACTTCTCCATGAACGAGCCGATGGACGGGCCGCCCTCTCCCTGGTAGGTCGTGTTGACCTGGCCGTTGGGTGAGTCGTCGTCCGGGTAGTCCAACTCCCAGGGCTCGGTACCTTCTGGGGCGCCGACGATCGAATAGTCCGGCAGAGTCTGACCAAAGTAGATGCGCGGCTCGTAGTCGCCCAGCGCACCGGTCGACGGAATGTTGCCTTCCCAGAAGGACGGTTGGCCGTCGCTGGCCGTGGTGTTGCCGTACGCCGCCACGACGCCGTAGCCGTGGGTGTAAACCGTGGTGTCGTTGACCCAGTTGCGGCTGTCGTCGCTGAGCCCGTCGAGGTTCAGTTCGCGCACCGCGATCACGGTGTCGTTGAGTTCGCCCTCGAGTTCATAGCGGTCAACCGCCAGCGTGTCGGTGAAGTCGTAGTACTGCTTGTTTTGCTGCAACTGCTTGAAGGCGGGCGAGACCACGTTGGGGTCAAGCAAACGGATCTGAGTGGTCGTTTCCGCATCGGCCCTCAGCGCGTCGGCTTCTGCCTCGACCGTGGCCTCGTACGGGATGGTGTCGATGTCGTCCAGCCCATAGGCGTACAGCGTCGCGTCGATATTGCGCTGGATGAACTCGGCTTCAAGAGTCTGAGCGTTGGGATCAACTTCGAAGCGCTGCACGATCGCGGGGTAGATGCCGCCGATGACGAGAGCGGACAGCACCATGAGCGAGACGCCCACGGCGGGGATGCGCCAGTCACCACGCCAGATCACGGCGAGGAACATCAGTCCCACGAGGACCGCGATGCCGACGAGGATCGCGCGTCCGGGCATGATCGCATTGACGTCCGTGTAGAGCGCGCCAAAGTAGTCACCGTTCTGGGTGTTCAGGAGCGCGTAGCGACCCACCCAGTAGTTTGCGGCAATCGCGAGCATGACCACCAGGCCGGAGACGGCCAACTGGATACGCGCGCCCTTCGAGGCGACGAAGGACCGTCCACCGCCGATGCCGCCGTACAGCAGGTGAACGAACGCTGCCAGGAGGGTGCACAGGATCGAAATGGTCAGCACAAAGCCGATGACTGCCTGGAGGACGGGCAGGGTGAAGACGTAGAACGACGCGTCGAGCCCGAACTGCGGGTCGGCCACGCCGAACGACTCGTGGTTCCACCACGCGAGGAACTCCGCCCAGCGTCCACCCATGGCCAGGCCCGCGATGAGCCCGATGAAGGTGGGGACCACGACCATGGCCAACTTCTCCACGGGCCTAATCTGTTCGCGCACCTGGTCAAGCGGCGTGCGGGTGCCGGTGACGGCGGGCCGTACCCGGCGCGCGATCCACAGCGTGAACCACACACACGCGGCGGCAAGCAAGCCGAACCCGGCGAACATCGCCAGGCGCGCCGCCCACTGGGTGGTGAAGACGGAGGTGTAGCCGACCTGGCGATACCAGGCCACCTCTGCCCACACCTGGGCCGCGGCCATGACGATGACCACGAGGATGGCGACCGCTATCGCGGCGAGCATGAGAGGGGATCGGCGGCGGGGCACGTCCACGGGGCGTCGCGGCGGCGTGGGGCGGGCGTCGAACGTCACTGGTCTGTCCTTAGATCGGTCCTGCTATTGGCGCCTTCATGGCGCCTCACAAGTGGGCAGCGCCTGCGTGTTGCCGGCGCCGATGGCGGTAATGGCCTCGTATGCGTCATCAAGCGTATCCACCGAGAAGACGTCGAGTCCGTCAGGAACGTTCCCGACAACCTCGTCACAATTCTCGACGGGTGCCAGGAAGTACTCGGAGCCCGCGTCGCGGGCACCGTACATCTTCATGCGGATGCCACCGATGGCACCCACGTCACCGAACGCGTCAATCTCGCCAGTGCCGGCCACCTTGGCGCCTGCGAGCTCGTCCACTTCGGTGAGGCTGTCCATGATTCCCAGCGCAAACATCATGCCCGCGCTCGGTCCGCTGACCTGCTCGACGTTGACGGTGACCTCGATCGGCAGGTCGAACTGGGGGTCGACCCAGATGCCCATCAAGGCGCCGCCGGAGTCGTTGGTGAGGGTCGCGAAGGTCGCCTCGCCCGGGGCGCCGTCACGCAAATACCCGACCGTCACATCGGTGCCAGCCTCGAGCTCACCGAGTTCCTCGGTGAGGGCGGTGTAGGAGTCAACGTCGACCCCGTTCACGGAGACGAGGACGTCGCCCTCCTCGAGCAGTCCCGTCGCGTTCGACTCCGGGTCCACGCCCGCGACGTCAAGCCGTGCGGTGACATGGTGGCCGAGCGCCTCAAGCGCTGACACAGTCGCGGCTTCCTGCGAGGTCACCCAGGCCTGCTGGGCTTGCTCCTCGACGGCCTGCTCCTGATCGGGTGTGCCGAAGACCACCTCTTCTGGCTGGACGTAGGCCGACGGAGACGCCCAGTCCCGCAGAACCTGGCCAAGAGTGAAAGCGTGGCCGCTGCCGCGGCCCACGGACACCGTGGTCAGCCGCAACTCGCCGGTGCCCTCGTACGTGGGCGCGCCCTCGATCTCGATCACGGGCACACCGTCAGTCTGCGCGAGCGTGTCGTAGGTGGGTCCGGGCCCGCCCAGAGCGTACGCGGCGGGCAGGATCGACAGCACCGCGATCAGGACGGAGGCACCCAATCCGGTGAAGGCCATCACGTTGGAGCGGTGATCCATCGGCTGCTCGCCTGACGGCGTACCGTCGCCCTCCACCCGCGTGGAGTCGTCGCCGCTTGTCAGTGGGAAGGCAGGCTGCTCGGGGAGCTCGGACGGGGCAGTCACTTGTCCATCATTGCTTATAGCGAACGATGAGCCCAATTGCGAGCCAGGGGCGTTAGTTTGGACAAAGCCGAGCACGAGGCGCGGCTAGAACCTCAGGAGACGCCCGTGAGCGAGGACGAAACCCCCTGGATGCGACTGCTGCGGGAACTGTTCGGGGACGACGCTGAAGCAGCCCTCACGGAACTCGAACGTATGGGCATGGACCCCCAGGCCCTGGCTCAGGCCAGTGGCATGCTGGCCAATCCGGCGATGATGGACCACGTCCTGGGCCAGATCCGCGCCTTGGTGGCGCAGTCGCAGGGTGAGGATGTCAACTGGCAACTCGCGCATGATGTGGCGCGCGGCGTCGCCGCACAGGGTGGCGATCCTTCGGTGACCGCGGCCGTCGCCGCCGAGCATCGCTCTGCCGTCTCGCGCGCAGAACTCTGGCTCGATGCCGCGACGGACTTCAACCCCTCCACCTTGGAACCCCGGGTGTGGAGCCGCGCCGAATGGGTCGAGGGAACCATGCCCACCTGGCGCATTCTCGCGGGCCCTGTCGCCACCTCGGTGTCGCAGGCGTTGGGGCAGATCCTCACGTCGGAAGAGGCCACCTCGCACCTGGGTGGGGATGCCAGCGGGCTCGTGGGATCAGTCAGCCCCACGGTGACGGGCATGCACGTGGGCCAGGCTGCAGGCCAGATGGCGCGCGAGGCGTTCGGCATCACCGACCTCGGGTTCCCCCTCCTGCCCGAGCCGCGTGTCGTCATGGTCCCCGGTGCGATTGCCGACTTCGCGGCCGGCCTTGGCATTCCGGACGATGAGGTGCGTGCCTACATCGCGTTGCGCGAGGCGGCCCACGTGCGCCTGTTCACCACCGCGTCGTGGCTTCCCGGCCACCTGCACAACCTCATCGAGCGCTACGCGGTCGGCATCACCATCGACCTCGAAGCGCTCGACGAGGCGGTGCGCGACGCCGGCCTGACCGAGCCCGCCAAGTTGCAAGAGGCACTCACCACGGGCATCTTCGCGACCCACCACTCCGACGCACAGCTCGAGACCCTGCGCTCCATCGAGACCTTGCTGGCCCTGATCGAGGGCTGGGTGCAGGAAGTCACCGTCCGCGCAGCGGCTCCGCACCTGCCCAGCATCGGCTCGCTCCGGGAAATGATGCGTCGCAGGCGCGCCGCTGGTGGACCGGCGGAGGACACCTTTGCCACCCTCCTGGGGCTCGAGTTGCGGCCGCGACGCCTGCGAGACGCGGCGACGCTGTGGGCCGCGCTGAGCCAGGAACTTGGACCGCAGGAGCGCGACAAGGTCTGGGCCCACCCCGACGTGCTGCCTCCTGCTGAGGCACTGGACGACCCTCGCGCCTGGGTCGAGCGCCTGGCGAGCGGCGACACCGCGGACGAGGTGGACCGCGAGCTTGAGGCGCTGCTGGCTGCAGCCGCGAGCGGACCCTCCGACGGCGCAGAGGCGAGCACCGACAACGCCGGCTCGACCGGCGCGCAGCACGGCGACGATGAGGACCCCGATCGCCCTTGACCCGCACAACTCCCTGCGACACGGCGTGCTGATGTTGTGCTCAATTGGCCTTTTTTCCGTCTACGCTTGAGGGGAATCGGCCCGTCGTGGCCATCGGAGCGCGGCGTCCCGGCGTCGCGCGTGACTAAAGGAGAAGGCGAATGGCCGACAAGTACGCTGGCGAGTTCTACTGCGTGAAGTGCAAGGACAAGCGCACCACCGAGGGCGACGTGGTTGTCTCGGAGAACGGTCGCCGCATGGCGAAGGCCACCTGCCCCGAGTGCGGCACCAAGCTGAACCGCATCCTCGGCAAGGCATAAGTCTCCTTTCGAGACCTTCAAGAGGCGGGCGGCCCACGGGCCGCCCGCCTCTTGTCATGTCAGGGCTGTGGATAGCGCCCACCGGGGCGCCCCGCTCTGCGACGCTGACGCGCATGAGACTGACACCCGCATGCCCGGTCATTGTGCGCGGCCTGACCTCGGTGCAGGTGGGCCTGCACGCTCCAGTGATCCTCGAGCGTCTTACCGCCGAGCAGATGCGTTTTCTGGCCACCCTCGAAGGCGGCCGCAACCTGGGGGCCTCCGAACAGCGACGGCACCGGGCTCTGCTCGAGTCACTCGCCGATGCGGGACAGACCGCACGCCCATCGGCACCTGCCGCGGTGGTGAGGTTCCGCTCGGGCACGGCGATCGCAGTCGAGGCCGCGACGATGCTCGCCCGCCTGGGGTGGGCCATCGCGTTCGCCGACGGCGGCCGCGCGTGGCAGGGCCCACGCGAGAACACCGTGCTCGCACCGGGTTCATCGCACGGCAGCGCGGCGGCGGCACGGGTTCGCGCCACGGTCCCAGGTGCCGATGTCCGCGGGGCCGATGCGACGGCCGCCCTCGACGTCTTGGTCACCGTGGGGATTCCCGTCACTGCCGCACGGCTCCTGCTCAGCGACGACCAGCCCCACTTGCTCGTCACCGTCGACGAGGGCGGCGTCACGGTGGGCCCTCTCGTCATCCCCGGTGCCACGGCTTGCGTCACGTGCTTGGGCCTCGCGGCAACGGAACGGGATCGACTGTGGCCTGCGGTCGCGTTGCAATGTGAGGGCCGCACGCCGCACACCACACCCATGCTCGCCGGGCTCGCGGGCATGCTGACCGCCCGTGCGTGCACTCACCTCTCGGCGGGTACCGACCCGGGCGTGTGGCGGGTAAGCGATGAGGGCGTGCGGCAACTTCCCTCACCTGAACCTCACCCTGCCTGCGCCTGCCTCCAGACCTAGCGACACGCTAGTTGTCGGCGACCACCCTCAACACTTGGGCGCCGAACTGATCGAGCTTGACCGCTCCCACGCCGTTGATCCCCGCGAGTTCCCCGAGGGTGCGGGGACGCGCGATGGCGATATCG
Organism: Demequina sp.; assembly: GCF_047975725.1. Lineage (GTDB taxonomy): Bacteria > Actinomycetota > Actinomycetes > Actinomycetales > Demequinaceae > Demequina. The sequence goes on along the minus strand of NZ_JBKEED010000016.1, from coordinate 26,311 downwards.
ATCAGCGTGGGGTCCGCAAAGACCGTGAAGGCCGGCTTCGACGCCTCTTGCGCGACGCCGAGCCGCCACTGCCGCAGCGCCTCGAACAGGTGTGCCTGATCGGCGTTGAGCCCCTCGAGCTTTTGCTGGCGACTCACACGCACCGCCTTGGGCCGCGCGGCCTCGGGCCACCATTTCTCGAGGAACCGCGTGCGCTTGCGGGTGGCACGGCCACCCACCTTGCGAGCCCGTGCATACGACAGGTGCAGGTGCTCGCGTGCGCGAGTGACGGCGACGTACAGCAGCCGGCGCTCCTCCTCAATGGCCTCGTCCGTTTCGGCCAGCGCGATGGGCATCAGCCCCTCGGAGCAGCCCACGATGAACACCGCGTCCCATTCGAGGCCCTTCGCGGCGTGCATGGTCGTGAGCGTCACTCCGTCGACCGCAGGGGCATGCTGCGCTTGAGCCCGCTCGGCGAGGTGCTCGACGAACTCCCTCAGCGTCGCCGCGCCGCCCGCATCGGCATCGAAGTCGTCGGCGAGCTGAGCGATGGCCTCGAGTGCCTCCCAGCGTTCCCGCACGGCGCCGCGCGCGGTGGGAGCGTCGGGCGACCACCCGGCCTCGCTCAGCACCTCGCGCGCCAATTCGCCCAAGGACCCCTCGCCGGGGCTCACGGCGGCGCCACGCAGCAGCACCATCGCCTTGCGCACCTCTTCGCGGTCAAAGAACCGTTGGCCGCCGCGCACCAGGTAGCCGATGCCGCGCTCGGCGAGCGCCTCTTCGAGCTCTTCTGACTGGCTGTTGGTGCGGTAGAGGACCGCGATCTCGGCGGCCGAGACGCCACCCTTGATCATCGCGTCGATGCGCTGGGCAATCCCCGCGGCCTCGGCTGGCTCGTCCTCAAACGACGTGTAGATGGGCTCCGGACCCGAGGGCCGCTGCGAAATCAACTCCACTCCCGCGCGCCGCCCACCGCGCTGAGCCATGAGCCCGTTGGCGAGGTTCACGACCTGGGGCGTGGAGCGGTAGTCACGCACCAGTCGCACGACGGTCGCGTCGCCGTGTGTGCGGGTGAAGTCGAGCAGGTGGCTGGGACTTGCTCCCGCGAACGAGTAGATGGTCTGCGCCGGATCGCCCACCACACACAGTTCGCGCCTGTCCCCCATCCACTGCTCGAGCAGGAACTGCTGGAGGGGTGAAACGTCCTGGTATTCGTCGACCACAAAGTGTCGGTACTGGCGGCGAATCTGGTCCCCCACCTCGCCGTGCCTGCCGATCATGTCGGCCAGCAGCAGCAAGATGTCCTCGAAGTCGAGCACCACCGCTTCGGTCTTGGCATCCTCGTAGGCGCGCATCACGTCGACCATCTGCTGAACGCCCACTCCGGCGGGGGCCTCGCGACCGTCCGCAGCGATGCGTGCCGCATAGTCCTCGGGCGCGACCAAGGACACTTTCGCCCACTCGATCTCGCTTGCCAGGTCACGCACCGTGAGACGGTCGGGGCTGAGTCCAGCGTGGCGTGCAGCACGACCGACGAGCGGCGCCTTGTGCTCGACAAGTTGTGGCACCTGGCCGCCGACCACCTGTGGCCAAAAGAAACTCAATTGCCGCAGGGCCGCAGCGTGAAAGGTACGCGCCTGCACGCCCGGCGCTCCCAGGGCCCGCAGCCGTTGACGCATCTCCCCCGCCGCACGCGCCGTGAAGGTCACGGCAAGCACCGACTGCGGCGCATACGCGTTCACGCGCACGCCGTAGGCAATGCGGTGCGTGATGGCGCGGGTCTTCCCGGTGCCGGCGCCCGCGAGCACGCACACGGGCCCATGCAGCGCGGTTGCCACCTGGCGCTGCTCCGGGTCGAGGGCTTCGAGAATTTGGTCTGCTGACATCGCGCTTATCGTGTCAGGTGTCACTGACACTGTCGGCCGCCACCCGTGTGGGCGCCTCTCCGAGCCAGTCTTCAAGCAGGCGCAACGCGATGGATCCGGCCGGCGGAACGACGATCTCACCCGTCGAGGTCGCCGCGCGCAATTGGTCGCGGCTCACCCAGCGCGCCTCCGTGATCTCCTCGCCGTCCGGCGTCAGGACGGCCGATGCGGCACGCGCCGTGAAGCCGACCATCACCGAGGCGGGGAATGGCCACGGCTGAGAGGCGACGTACGCGATGTCCGTCACCTCGAGGCCGATTTCCTCTGCCACCTCGCGCCTGACCGCCTGCTCGAAACTCTCCCCTGGCTCGACGTAACCGGCCAAGTGAGAGAAGCGGCGCTCCGTCCAGCGAGCGGCGTGCGCGAGCAACAGCCGATCCTCGTGATCGGTGATCGCGACAATGATCGCGGGGTCGGTGCGGGGGTAGTGCTCGCGCTCGCAAGTAGCGCAACGGCGATGCCAGCCGCCCGGCCCCACCTGCATCGGCCCTCCGCACAGCGGGCAACGCGCATGCGAGCCGTGCCAGTGAGCCATGGCGACGGCCGTGGTCGCCAGGTCGCGGTCGCGCTGGCCGACACGGTCCTCGCCCAGCCGGCCCAACAGGGCCCTCAGCGGCTCGAAGGCCACGTCCTCTCCCAGGCCTTCCTGCGCATCGGCCGTACTCGCCACGGCCACGTACTCGATGCCGTCGGCCACTCCCAGGAAGCACACGAGCGCCGCGCCATCCCACGCCCCAGGAGCGAGGGTGACCAGCCCGTCCGGTCCCGTGAGCACCGCGCCGTCTGCCACCAGGACCGCCCGTGCGAGCGAGCCGTCGCTCACCCCTCGCAGGTGCGCGGCGCGGTCAACGAAGGGCGGGGTGGGGACTGCGGGGTTCATCACGCCACCAAGGTACGCCAGGGCCCGTGGCCCCGTGCGCGTGCACCCAGCGGCGGCGTGGGCTGTGGCGCGGCCCCGCGCGAAGGTTCTATCGTGAGGGCGTGCCTCGTTCTCCGCTCGCGCTCGCCGCGCTCGCGTCGGTCGCCGTGCCTGGCCTCGACGTCTACGACGTCCTGCGCAGCCCCCACACTGACGCAGACTTCGACGTGGTCGTGGTCAAGGACGCCACCGGCACCCGGTGGGTGGTCCGCGCGCCCAAGCGGCCCGCTGCAGGCGCTGCGCTCGAAGCAGAGCGTGGGCTGCTGACCGCGCTGGCCCGCGCGCACGACACCGGCCTGCTGCCATTCGACGTACCGCGCCCCCGTGGGGCCGCCGCCCTCGCCGATTCCGACGGCGGGCGTGCCGTCGTGTACTCCGAGATCGCGGGCAGCCCCATGGTGCTGTCGCGTATCGACCCCGGCCCAGGCCTCGCGGCCGCCTTGGGTAGCGCGCTCGCGAAGATCCATGAGCTGCCGCCCACGTTGATCGAGGACCAAGGCCTGCCGACCTACACGGCCGAGGAGTACCGCGACCGTCGCATGTCGGAGCTCGACGCGGCGATCGACACCGGCAAGATTCCTCCGCGGCTCGCGGATCGCTGGGAGCACCAGCTCGAGAACGTTGCCTGGTGGCGCTTCGAGCCCACCGTCGTGCACGGCGACCTGGGCGAGCACCAGATCCACGTGCGCGGTGACGCCATCACTGGCATCGCCGACTGGATGGATGCCCGTGTCGCTGACCCTGCCGACGACCTCGCGTGGCTCGCGGCAGCCGCGCCGGAGGATGTGCTCGAGTCGATCATGGAGGCCTACCGGATGGGCCGGCGCGAGACGCGCGATCCCCACCTGATCGACCGCGCACGGCTCGCCTCGGAGTTGGCGCTGGTGCGCTGGCTCATGTACGGCGTACGCACCGACAATCAGGATGTGATCGAGGACGGCGAGGGGATGCTCGCCGACCTCGAGGCGCTCCTGTTCGACGACGAAGACTAGGCCCGCTCTCCCGCCAGCAGCGCGACGATCTCGTCACGCTCCATGAGCCGCTCGGGCCAGACCGTCTGGTTTGCTCCCACGTAGAAGAACGCCGCGTCCACGTCGTCGAGGGGGATGTCCTTCCACGCCGACCACGCGAGTCGGTACACCGCGAGTTGGACCTCACGCGCCTTGCGCTCGTCGGCGTCTCGGGGCGGCGAACCGGATTTCCAGTCCACGACCGTGATCCGCTCGAGCCCTTGCCCGGCGGGGAACACCGCGTCGATGCGTGAGCGAATGGTGACGCCACCGATGGGCATCTCCACCCTCACCTCGATGTCTGTGGGCTGGCGGCCCGCCCACTCCGAGTTCTCGAACGCTGCGCGCAGGCCCGCAAGGTGGTCGGCATCCACGTGGTCTCGCTCGAGCACCTCGTCCGGTTCGAGCAAGACCGGGCGCCCATAGCGCTCCTCGATCCACTGGTGCAGGGCGTTGCCGCGCGCAGCGGCCAGCGTGGGCTCCTGCGGGACCGGCCTGCGCAACTGATCCGCGAACGCCTGCCGATCGCGCTGGATCGCCACCAGGTGGGACGCGGTGAGGTGTCCGGGAAGCGGCACCGTGCTTGCCCGGCCGCTCCTGCTGGCCCGCTCCGCAAGCATCGCTTCGATGTCCGCTCCCCATGGCAGGTCAGCCCACGGCACGGCAAGCGCCTCCGGATCCGTCATCGCCACCCGCACCTGCTGCGCGAGGGCCCGCCTGCGTTGCTGCTCGGCAGTGGGTGGCGCGGGCCACGGCGCCACGGCGAGCACCGCTTCGGGGCGCTCGGCGTCGTCCTCAGGAGCAGCCGTCCAACCGTCCCGGCTAACCACGTCGCGATCAATCAGTTCGGACAGGAACAGCGATGGCGCGGAAGGCGACGAGGACGTGCTCCACCATGATCCAGACAGCAACACGTGCGTGCGCGCGCGTGTGAGCGCGACATAGAACAGCCTGCGCTCCTCGTCGACCCGATGCTCACCCGAGTCCGCCTTGAACGCGTCGATGGCGGCCTTGAGGCTCGCGCGGTCAACGGCGTCGCCCAGGTCGAACAGCGGCAGGTCCTCGCGGTCAAGGCGAAGCGGCGAAGGGAGCTGGCCTGCCTCCGACAGCCACGCGCCGTCGTTGACACTCACCCGCCTGCGGCCATCCTCGTCAAGGTAGGGCTTGGGGATGCCGCCCGAGGGGAACTGGCTACGCCCTCCCCTGCCCGTCCCCTGCGTCATCCCAGGGATCGCCACGATGTCCCACTCGAGGCCCTTGGCGCTGTGGCACGTCAGAATCTGCACAGCACCGGGCTCGGGCTCCTTGACCGGGGCGGTCAGGCCGCGCTCCTCGTCGCGCGCCGCATCGAGCCACGTGAGGAACGCCCCGAGCGTGGCGCGTTCGGCGCCTGCGGCAAACGAGCGTGCGGCATCGACGAAAGCGTCGACGTTGCGCGAGGCCCGACCGTCGGGCCGGGCCACCTCGGCCTCAATATCCAGGCCCCAGGCCCGCTCAGCGAACACGATGAGTTCTGTCAAGGACAGGTAGGTGTGCTCGCGGATCGCTCGCACGACGCCGCGCAGCATGCTCAACCTGTCCAGGGCGCTCTGCGTCAGCGAGCGACCGGCATGGGACACCCAGGCAGCATTGGGCAGCGAGTCGAGGCCGTCGACGATGGTGGGCGCGTACTCTCGGACACCCGGGCTAGTCCGGTCGCGGCTGTCTCGGTCACGGTCCGCCCAGTCCTTGAGCGCCATGAGGTCCGCCGGGCCCAAGGCAAGACGCTCGCCAGCGATCAGCCGCATCAGCGAGTCTCCGCGCGAGGGGTCGTGCGCCACTTGGAGCAACGCGATGAGCTCGGCTACCTCGGGGGTGTCGATGAGTCCGCCGAGCCCGACGACCTCGTAGTCAAGACCGGCGCGGGTGAGCGCCTCGATGATCGGCGCAAACTGCACGCGCCGGCGGCACAGCACCGCCGCGCTGGCGATGCGACCGGGACGAGCGAGTTCCTCACGTCGAGCTTCGATGAATGCGGCGATGGAGTCGCCTTCGTCGGCGAGGTCGAGTGCCATGTGGGCGCTCAGCCCCGGCGCCGCGCGCGCGGGCTCGGGCCGGCCAAGATACTGACCCGTCGACCGCAAGGGCTCCACCCGCACGGCGGGATGCTCAGGGAGCATGCGGGCGACGGCATTCGCTGCGGCCAAAATGGCGGCCTCGTTGCGCCACGACACCGACAGCGTGCGCGTGGCCACGTGCTCGGGCCCCCCGAACTGCTCGACAAAGGACGACAACGCGCTGGCCGACGCTCCCCTGAAGCCGTAAATAGCCTGGTTGGGATCGCCCACCGCCATCACCGGGTGCGTGGGTCCGAACATCCGAGCGAATAGCCTCAACTGCGCGGGCGAGGTGTCTTGGAACTCGTCCAGCAGGACTACCCGGTAGCGGCTGCGCTCGATGGCCTGGACCGCCTCGAGGTCCGCGAGTTCGACGCCGTAGGCCACGTGGTCGGAGAAGTCCAGGTACGAGCCATCGCGCTTACGGCGCAGAAACTCGGTGGCCATGGGGGCCAGGTCGATGAGCGTCGTCAGTTGCTTGAGTGACGCGGCTTCCGGCGTCGGGTTGCCGTTCGCGTTGACCATCGCGGTTCCGCCGCGCGCGCCGGGTAGCCCTCCCAACCCATCGAGGGTGCGTTGGGCCCAGTCACGCACTGCCGCGGGAGTGGTGAGGTGCTCGCGGGTCTGCGCCGCGAAAGACGAGACTGCGCGAGTCAAGGTGCTTACGGACGCGGAGGTATCGACGGGGTCTGACCACTGGCTGACCACAGCATCGGCGATCTGCCACAGCGCCGCATCGGTCAGCGTGGCGGCATCGGGGTCGACGCCGAGCCGGAGGCCGTGCTCAGCCACGAGCGAGGCCGCATAGCCGTTGTAGGTGGCCACGCTCACCGGCGGCCGCGCAGGATCCTCTCCAAAGATGGAAGTGATGCGTGCCTGGGCACGTTCGGCGATCTCCGCCGCGGCCTTACGGGTAAAGGTCAGGCACAGGATCTCGTCGGGGCTGATGGCCCGGCCGAACAGACGTTCGCCGTGGTCGAGCAAGTAGACCATGCGCATCGATAGCGTCTCGGTCTTGCCGGACCCGGCACCGGCGACGATAAGGGTGGGCTCGAGTCCCGACCCGATGATGGCCTGCTGCTCCGGGGTGGGCGTTGTGTCCGGGTCGATCACGGCCGCGATTTCGGCCACCGTGCGCCCGTAGCCATCGACGCGGCCCGCCTCACCTGCCTGGTTCACGCGTCACTCACCTGTCGCCCCTCTGGCTGCACGGGGCACGACCGGCGCACGGGGCACCGTCCGCACATGTCGTTCTCGGTGGCCAGGAATGCCGAGTCGCGCATGACGCCCACCACGGCCTCCAAGCGCGCCCGCTGCTCGGGCACGTCGATGGGCGGTTGCTCCTTGACGGAGTGACCCTTGTTGGACCCTCCGACGAACACGAGGGCCGCGCCGTCGGCTTGATCCACGCCCTCGAAGGCGCCGTGGGCCGCGGCGAGTTGGTACATCGACAACTGGGCGTGAGTGAGCGGGTCGCCGGCATAGGCGGGGTCACCCGTCTTGAGGTCGACTATCCGGGTGCGGTCGGCTCGGGTCTCGACGCGGTCAGCACTGCCGGCGAGCAACGCTCCTCCTACCTCGACCTCAAACCGCTCCTCGAGCCGCACGCGCTCTGGCGGGTTGGCCGCAAAGTACTCCGCGAGGCGGTGAATCATCGCGTCCGCCTTGGCCCGCAGCACGCGGTCGGGCAGGGTGTCATCCCCCGCCACCTCATGCCACCGCTCGTCGAGCGCGGCCTGCAGTTGCGCCTCGGTGCCGTCCGGCAACTGCTGCGCAATCTCGTGAATCAGCGTGCCAAGCTGCTGCTTGTCGCTGTCCTGACCCACGCCGCCCGCGCTCTCAAGCGCCCACCGCAATGCACAGCGCTCGACTCCCTCGACCTTGGACGGTGACACCCTCACGAGCCCCTCCGGATCGAAGAAGCCCGCATCGGTCGACGGATCCGCGACGCCACTCCACATGGCGGGGTCGGCGCCTGCCACATCAAGTACGGAGAGCCGCGCGAGGGCGATCGCGCGCACACGCACGTCGTCGTCCGATGCGCGCTCGTCGTGCGCTCGCAAGGTCGCCACTGCATGCCGCAGGTCAGACATGCGCGGCACCGTGCCCGTCGTGTGCCGCGCGACCCCCGTAGCGGTCTCGACCCAGTCGACGAACCGGGAGGGGCGGGTGTCCTCATCCTCGACGCACGCGACCACAAGCCGGGCCCGGGCGCGCGAGACGGCAACCGCGAAGGCGCGCGTCTCGTCGTCCAGCACCGTGTGCCGCGCCTGAGCCGCCAGGCGAGAACGCGCTTCCAGGTCAAGAGGCTCGATGGGCGCCCGAAACGCGACGATTTCCGCGAGGTGCTGCGCTCCCAGGACCGAGTCACGCAACCGGAGGTTGGGCCACACGCCTTCCTCAACGCCCGCGACGACGACGAGATCCCATTCGCGGCCGGCAGCGGAGGCCGGCGTCGCGAACGTCACCGTCTCCGTGCCGCGCGCCCGCGCACCGAGACTGTCGACCGCGAACTCTTGCGACGTGAGGTGGTCGACGAACCCGTCCACCGTCACGCCTGGGCGGCGTTCCTCGACGTTCTGCGCCTCCCTCAGCAGCGCGATCACCGCGTCAAGGTCGGCGTCGTCACGCGCTGATCCCGCGAGCGCAGCCGCCCGCCACGAGTCGGCGACGTCGAGCGCGGCCCAGATCGTCCAGATCACCCGGCGGGGCGAGTCCTCGCGGCGGACCAGCGCCTCGCGTGCCGCGACCACGGCCGCGCTTGCGCGGGCGGCCGAGCGTGCCTCGTGCCCGCTCAGGCTCGCCCATCGTGCGGGATCGCCCATCGCGTCGACCAGGAGGTCCGCGGCGGGCGCCCGTCCGCCTGCCTCACGATCCTCACGCACCAACGCGCGACGCAAGCGCCGCAGGGCGACGGGGTCGAGTCCGATGAGCCGTGACGACAGTACCTGGCTTGCGAGGTCTTCCGTCCACGGCCTGCCTGCGGCCACCCTCATCATCCCCAGCAGCGGCGCGACCACTGCCTGCTCGTGCAGCGCCACCCCGTCCCCCAACGGTTCGCACGGAATGTCGGCCGCGAGCAGGTCAGCACGCAGGGCGCGCAACTGACCGTTGGACCGCGCGATCACGGCCATGCGGTCCCACCCCACCGGCTCGCCGTCGAGGCCGTGACGTGCACGCCTCAACGCTGCGGCGATCGCACGCGACTGCGCGTAGCGATGCGGGGCCACCAGGATCTCCACGCCCTGCCCAGAACTGTGGTCAATGGAGGTAGGCGGCCGTCTGGCCGATCCCACTGACTGGGTGCCGATGCGCGCCACCACCTGGTCGGTCAGGTGGGCCAGCGCACCGTCCTGACGGTGCACCTCACTCAAGTGCACGAGCGACGCACCCATCGCATGCCGGCCCGTGGTCGCCGTGGCCTGAGCGAGGGCAGACGGCACCGCACCTCGATACCCCTGCACGGCCTGGTCGGCGTTGCCCACGAGTACGAGCCGAGCCCCGCCTGCCGCGAGCGCGTCGAGCAGCGCTATCGATGATGCGGTGACGTCCTGGTAGTCGTCGACGACCACCAGGTCCCACGACGGACGGGCGCCCCACTCCCTGGTCCAGTTGTCGAGCACGACCGCGGCTTGCCGCGCGGCGCCCGCCGCGTCGTAGCGCAGCCCGCGTCCCTCGATCTCACGCCACAAGGCAACCTCGAGGTACTCCTCGTACACCTGTGCGGCACAGTCCCATTCACGGCGCCCCGTGCGTGCCGCCAGGTCACGCAGCCCGTCGGGATCGAGCCCGGCCTCGGTGGCGCGCATGATGAGGTCACGCAATTCCCCGCGAAAGCCCGCAAGCGTGAGCGCTTGTTCGGGAACGATCGCGGACCAGTCCGGCGCAGAACCCTCGCCCCGGCGGTGGCCATCGATGAGATCGCGCAGCATCGCGTCCTGATCCGCGCCAGTGATGAGGCTCGGGGCCGGCTCTCCGAGTGCTTGCGCCTGTGCACACAGCACCGAGTGCGCGACGGAAGCCGCGGTGTGGACCACGGCAACTCCCGAGGCCCGATCCACTCCAGAGGCCACCGTGTCGCGCAGCCTTGCCGCGGCCTCACGCGTGGGCGCAATCACCAGCATCCGCTCGGGCCGCAGGCCCATCGCGGCACCCCGTGCGGCGATGGCCGTCACCACCGTGGATTTGCCAGATCCAGCAGGCCCGACGATCACCACATGCCCGCGGCTAGCGATCGCATGGTCCACTGCGGCAGCCTGGTCGCGGTCGAGCGCGTCCGGGCGCCGCGCAGGCGTGGCTGCGCCTAGCACCGTGGTGGTCATGAGCTCAGCCCATCACACGCCACTGACATCGCAGTCGGTCGAAGCCGCCGCACGTCGCGCGGCCACCCGCTCGAGTGCCATGATCCCCAGCACGATGACGATCCCGGTGACAAAGAGCGCGATCGCCGCGCCAAGGTGGTCGCCAGGAGCCAGGAGCGTGCCGTCGTCGGCCTGCCACGGCCACAGTGCGCGCAGCGACCCGACCATCAGACCCGTCATCGCCGCGAGGGTCAGCGAGCGGCGGTGCTCGAGCAACCACTGCAAGCCCGTGACAAAAAGCGACAGACCCACGATCGCGCCCACGATGAACACCCCGAGATACGCGAGGTTGCGATCGTTCACGGCCGCGAGCGTGGGCGCATACATGCCCAGCACGAGCAACAGAAACGATCCCGAGACTCCGGGTAGCACGAGCGCGCACACGGCCACTGAGGCGCTCAGCGCGACCATCCACATGGCGGGGTCGTCGTGCGGGGTGCCGGTCAGTCCGGTGAACCAGATCGCGAATGCGGCGGCCACCAACGCGGCGGCGATCTCGCGCGCCCTCCAATGCCCCACCATGCGCGCAGGCACGGCGAGCGAGGCCACGATCAGGCCCGCAAACAGGGCGGAGGTCTGCACCGGATTGTGCTCGAGCAAGGGGGCGAGCGTGGCGGAGACGATGACGATCGCGGCGAGCATGCCTATCCCGATGGGAATCAGCATCGACCAGCGCGCCTGCGCCGCATGGGCCCGGGCCCTGGCCTTGAGCTCGGCGCGCTGGTGAGGCGTCACTACCGCACGGGCCCAGTCGACGGCTGCTCGCACGAGCGAGCCCGCCGACCCGATCAGCACGTCGTACACGCCGAGCACCAGGGCGAGCGTGCCGCCTGAGACGCCGGGGACAATCTCGACTGCGCCGATCACACCACCGCGGGCAACGTTGAGAGCGAAGGGCCCGACGCCCGTTCGAGTACTGGTCGCGGCGGGATCGCCTACCTGCTCAGACATGGGCCGAGTCTACTGAGCGGCGCCTGCGGCCCCGCGCACCCTAGTTCTCGGCCGATGCGGTGGTGCTGGGCTCCGGCAGAGGCTCGTCTGGCGACGGCCACGGGTTGGGCTCGCACACCTCGGGCAGCTCGCGCTGGTCGGCCATGATGGGGGCACGGCCAGACTCGCAGACCTCGTCGGCGGTGCCGAGGAGGTGTCCGACGCCATGGTTCACCAGGTACGCACGGGCTCCGGTGGTGTCCGTCCCGTACGCGTCGAGCCCTGCCGCCCAGTCATAGCCGCTGATCATCACGAGGCCCCTGTCGGCGCAGGTCACGGCCTCAGCAGGCGAGGCCGTGACAGTCGGCTCTGCACTCGCGGCGTCGTCAGCGGTGCCCACCGACGAGGCCGCGGCGTGTGGCGTGAGACACGTGGACGCCGTCGTGACGGGGCTCGCGATCACGACCCGAACGTCCGAGGCCCCCGTAGTGGGCACAAACTCGTATCGGCCGCGCGCACCCCAGCCGCGCGGGTCGTTGAGGACGGCGAGCACGAACTCCGCCAGCGCCTGGCCGTCGAGTTGAAGCCCGTCTTCGAACTCGATGCGGACCGTCTTGACGGCAGCGGCGTCGGCCGTCGCCTCGCCATCGCTACTCACGGTGGTGAAGGTTCCCGCGCCCGTGGTGGGCACCTCGAGCCTGGTGAGACCCGCGAGCCTGTCGGCCTCGTCCAACTCGCGGTCGATGGGAGCGAGGTCGGGCAGCGAGATCTCAGGAGTGGCGCTCGGATCGGGCGAAGGCGTGGGTGAGACGGTCGGCTCCGGTGCGGCGAGTGACTCGCCTACTAGCCCGGTACCCCATCCCACGGCGATGCCACCCACGAAGGCGGCTGCGACCACGATGGCCACCGCCTTCGGGCTCGGCCCGCCGGTTCTCCTGCGCGCGAACATCGCCCCATTGCCTCGACTCACGGCTCTACGATAATCAGTGACCCCAGCATCGACGACCACAGGAGGCCCCCGTGGAGGTTCGTATCGGCATTCAGAACGTTGCCCGTGAGATCCAACTTGAGACTCACAGCACCGCAGACGAGGTCGCAGCCGCCGTGGCCGATGCCGTCGCTGGTGCCACTCTTGAGCTCACGGACATCAAGGGCCGCCGCGTCGTGGTGCCCGCAGGCGCACTCGGCTACGTCGAGATCGGCGAGGAGTCCAAGCGGCGAGTGGGCTTCGGCGCCTAAGAGCCTTCCCCCGCGGCGCCGCGCACATAGGCGAGCGCCTGACCGACCGCCTGCGCCACCGAAGCGTCGGTCACATCGACCACCACGCCTCGTTCGTCGGCGGCCAATGGCTCGAGGATCGCGAACTGCGACGCGAGCAGCCCCGTGCCAGCAAAGTGGCCCCCGCGTCGCGTGCGCGCCGCCACCCGGCCTTCGAGCACGTGCTGTGGCGCACTCAGGTGCACGAACACAAGGTCGCGCCCCGCGCTGTCGCGCAGCGCCTCGCGGTAGGACCGCTTGAGAGCGGAGCACGCCATCACCGCGTCCTCCCTCTCGGCCAACCACATTCCCACCCGAGCCAACCACGGCCACCTGTCCTCGTCGGTGAGGGGCACTCCCGCAGCCATGGCCGCCACCGCATCGGCCGAATGAAGATCGTCGGCGTCGCCGTAGGGGGCGCCAAGAGCGTCGGCCAAGCCGCGCGCGACGGAAGACTTGCCACACCCCGTGACACCCATGACGACCACGCGCATGGGTGTCACGGTACTGGTCGTCACTTGTCGTCGTCGGCCTCACGCACCATGGTGACCCCAGAGGTCAGGCTCATGCCCTTGCGGCGCATCGCCCTCGCGCGCTCGCCCGCCGAGCGCAGGCGCGGGTTGACGTACTCGTCGATGCCGAAGTTGATGAGCGACAGCGCCATGCCAAAGATTGCGATGCAGAGGCCGGCGGGGATGTACCACCACCAGAAGTCGGGGAACGCGCCATTCTGCTGTGCCCAGAACAGGATGGTGCCCCAGTTGAGGTTGGTGATGGGGATCACGCCAATGAACGCGAGCGTGGTGAGGCCCAGGACGGCGGCCGTCACCGTGCCCACAAAGCTCGACGCGATGATGGCGGTGAGGTTGGGAAGCATCTCCACCGCGATGATCCGGTGCAGGCGCTCGCCGTTGGCGCGGGCAGCCTGAACAAAGTCGCGGTTGCGCAGCGACATGGTCTGCGCACGCAGCACCCGCGCGCCCCACGCCCACCCGGTGATCGCGATGACTGCGGAGATCAGCACGATAGACGGGTTGTCGTATTGCGAGGCCACGATGATGATGAGCGGCAGACCAGGGATCACCAAGAACACGTTGGTGAGCGCGGACAACGATTCCGACTTCCATCCCTTGACGTAGCCCGCGGACACTCCGACCACCACGGCGACAAAAGTCGCCAGCACTCCCGCGACCAGGCCCACGATCAGCACTCCCCTGGTGCCGTAGATGATCTGGGAGAAGATGTCCTCCCCTAGGTGGGTCGTGCCGAGCCAGTGCTGTGCCGATGGCGGCTGCTTGAGCGCCGTGAAGTCCTTCTCCAATGGCCCAAACGGTGCGATGAAGTCGGCAAACACTGCCGCGAACACGAACACCCCGAGGATGATCAGTCCGGTGATCGACTTGCCATTGCGGAACATGGCGAACGACTGGCCGATGCGGCTGCCGCGCCGGGGACGGCGAGGCTCGGTTGCGCTCGCATCGGCGATGGGCGTGGGGTCGTCGCTGACAGGAAAGTTCGACACGGACATTTCAGGACTCCATCATTCGCGTGCGAGGGTCGAGGACCGCGTGGACGACATCCGCAAGGATGTTCGCCAGGAGCACGGCCATGGTGATCACGAGGAACAGGCCCTGCATGAGCGGCCAGTCCTTGGCGTTGGTCGCGTCGAGCAGCATCTTGCCCACGCCCGGGTAGGAGAACACCAGTTCCGTGACGAGCGTGCCGCCCACGATGAACCCCAGCGCGAGGGCGAAGCTCGACAGTTGCGGCAGGACCGCATTGCGCGCGGCGTACTTGCGCAGCACCCGCCGAGGAGCAAGCCCCTTGGCCTCCGCGACGGTGACGTAGTCCTCGTCAAGCACGGTGATCATCATGTTGCGCATGCCAAGGATCCAGCCTCCGAGGGAGGCAAACACGATGGTGAACGCCGGGAGCGTGCCGTGGGCGATGACCTCGCCGATGAAGTCCCACGACAGGGTGGGTGCGGAACCCTTGTCATACGCATGCGAAGCGGGGAACCACCCCAGCTGGGTCGAGAACAGGGCGATCACGAGCAAGGCCATCCAGAAGTACGGCACCGTCGAGAAGAACGTCGCGAACGGGACCACGAGGTCCGCACGCGAGCCGCGACGCCACCCGATCACGGAGCCCATGAGCGTGCCGATCAGGAAGCTCAAGATGGTCGCGATTCCCACCAGGCCCACAGTCCACGGGATCCCCGTCGCGATGACCTCCGTCACGGGGGCCAGCCCCTTGGAGAACGACCGGCCCAGGTCGCCGCTGAACAACAACTGCCAGTAGTCGATGTACTGCTCGAACAACGACGCGTCCTCGTCGAGCCCGAACAGCGTCTCGAGAGAGGCGATCGCCTCGGGGTTGAAGTCGCTCTGGTGCTTCTGCAGGTACGCCGTGATCGGGTCGCCCTTCATCATGCGAGGCAAGAAGAAGTTGATCGTGATGGCCGCCCAGGCCGTGAAGAGGTAAAAGGCGGCACGTCTGAGGATGAATCGCACGTCCGTCAGCTCCTCGTGGTCGATGCCTGGCCGTCACGGCCGGCGAAGTGCTTGTCGGGATCCGGGGATGCGGAGCGCAACTCCCGCGTGTAGGGGTGCTGCGGACGCAGGATGACGTCGTCGGCGGCGCCGCGCTCGACCACCTCACCGTGGTGCATCACCATGATTTCGTCGGAGAAGTGGCGTGCTGTCGCGAGGTCGTGGGTGATGTACAGCACGCCAAGGTTGGATTGACGTTGCAAGTCCGCCAGCAAATTGAGCACACCCAAACGGATCGACACGTCGAGCATCGACACGGGCTCGTCGGCGATCAGCAGTTCGGGCCGCGACGCCAGGGCGCGCGCGATCGCCACGCGCTGACGTTGCCCACCCGACAGTTCGTGGGGCCGGCGGTCGACCACAGCGGCGTCCAACTGCACCCTCTCGAGCAGCCGGTGAACCTCGTCGTCAACCTCGGGCTTGGGCACCACCTTGTCCAGGCGCAGCGGCCGCTCGATGTGGTGTCGGATGGTGTGATACGGGTTGAGCGAGGCGAACGGATCCTGGAAGACCATCCGCACCCGCTGGCGGTAGCGGCGCAGGCCCGCACCGCGACGTGGGATGGGCTCCCCGTCGAGCAGCACCTCGCCGTCGCTCTGATGCTCCAACTGGGTGAGAATCTTCGCGATGGTCGACTTGCCGGAGCCGGACTGCCCCACGAGGGCGACCGTCTGACCCGACGACAGCGAGAAGGACACGTCGTTGACGGCGAGCAACTCGCCCGAGCCACGTACGTGGTAGCGCTTGGTGACGTGTCGGAAGTCGAGAGTGGTCACGCGTCACCCTCCTTGTCTGTGACGGCGGCGGACCCGCGCACAAAGGCGCCTCGGTCCCCCGTCAGGCTCGGGAAAGACGCGAGCAGCTTGCGGGTGTACTCATGCTCCGCGTGGGTGTAGATGCGCTCGGCGGTGTTGAGTTCGACGATCCGCCCGTCCTTCATGACGGCGATCCGGTCGGAGATCTCCAGCAAGAGCGGCAGGTCGTGGGTAATGAAGATGACGGAGAAGCCCAGCTCCCCACGCAATTGGGAGATCTGCTGCAGAATCTCGCGCTGCACGAGCACGTCGAGCGCCGTGGTGGGCTCGTCCATGATCATGAGTTGCGGCCGCAGCGCCATGGCCATCGCGATCATCACTCGCTGGCGCATGCCGCCGGAAAGCTCGTGGGGGTAGGACCGGAGCCGGTCCCTGCCCACGCCCACGAGGTCGAGCAGGCGGCCCGAGTGCTCACGGCGCTCGCCCTTGGTCATCTGCGGTCGGTGGGTGAGGAACACATCGTCGAGCTGGCGGCCGATGTTGGCGACGGGGTTGAGCGAGTTCATCGCTCCTTGGAAGACCATCGAGACCTTGTCCCACCGGAAGGCACGCATCTGCACGGCGTCTAGGCCATTGATGTCGATGTCCTCACCGGACGCATCGTGGAAGACCGTATGCCCGGAAGTGATCACGGCGGGGGGCTTGAGCAGGCGCTGGATTCCGTAGGCGAGGGTGGTCTTGCCGCAGCCGGATTCGCCCGCGAGGCCGAGGATCTCTCCACGGCGCAGCTCGAGCGAGACCTCGGTCACAGCCTCGACCGGAGGCTCCACGTCGTAGACGACGCTGAAGTCCTTGACGGTCAGCAAGGTGTCGGTGGTCACGGTGTCTTCCTGTTTCGGGTGACGGTGGTGCCGCTCGGTGGAGCCGGGGGATCCGGCCCCACCAAGCAGCGAGGGTCAGCGTGAGAGTGTCAGCTGGCCGGTTCGAGACGGGTGAGGATCAGCGATGCTGCCGCCACCGTCGGGTTGATGTCCGCGTAGGGGTCCTCGTCCGACGGCCATCCCACGTAGTTGCGGGTGTTGTATTCACCGATCGAGGGGCGCGTACCGATCGGGATGACCGGAACGTCCTCGACGAACACCTTCTCGACGATGTCGAGTGCCGCCTGGCGCTCCGCGTCGTCATTGGTCAGCGAGAAGGCGTCGAGTGCCTGCGTGACCTCGGCGTTGTCGAAGCGGCCAAAGTTGTTGTTGGCCGGCTCGCCGATGGGCACGAGCCAGTCCTGGCTCAGCATCGACTTGTACATGTCGTACGGGGTGAGCCCGCCGTCGGTCCAGTGCAGGATCGCGTCGAAGTCACCGATGGACTTGTCGTTCCACCAGGTGTCCACGTCGGGGGTGTTCACGGTGGCGGTGACGCCCAGCGCGGCAACGGAGTCCGCGATGAGGGAGATACCGGTCACGTAGTCGTTCCAGCCCTGGGGCACCTGAAGTTCGAACGTCACCGTCTCGCCGTCGGGATCGACGAGCGCGTCCGAACCGTCCCACGTGTAGCCGGCGTCCTCGAGCACGGCGCGTGCACCGTCGACGTCGACCTCGTAGTTCTGACCGACGTACGCGTCGGAGATGTACGAGTCACCGACGGGCGTGGGCAGTCCGGTGACCGAGGTGATCTCCGGCACTCCACCTTCACGCGCGATCTCCGCGTGCTTGGCACGGTCGACCACCATGTTGACGGCCTGACGGAAGGCGACGTTGTCGAACGGCTTCTCCGTGAGGTTCATGTACATCACGTCCGCCGCCAGGCCCGGGGGTGCCCAGTAGACGTTGTGCTCGGCGTCCTTGTCGAGGTACGCCGACTGCACGTTGGGGATGAAGGCCTGGGCCCAGTCAGCATCGCCCGTCGCGAGCGCCGTCGTGAGCGCGGTGTTGTCGTTGTACGAGACGTAGTACAGCGTCGGCACGGCGAGTTCACCGCCCCAGTAGTCGGTGCGCGCCGTGAGCTCGACCGACTGCGTGGAGAAGGTCTCCATCACGTAGGGCCCGGTGCCCACGGGCTCGAGGAAGGTCTCGGTAGCCGGGTCGGCCACGTCCTTCCAGATGTGCTCGGGAACGATCAACTTGTGCAGCACCTTGTCCTGCTTGACCCACATGGGCTCGGCGAAGGTCAAGGTGACGGTGTCACCGTCGTTGGCGACGGCGGTCAGGCCCGTCGCGGCGGTGTCCAGTTCGGGGTAGTCAAGAAACAGCTGGAACGTGAACGCAATGTCGTCGGCGGTGAAGTCCTCACCGTCGCTCCACTTCACTCCCGAGCGCGGGGTGACGGTGAGCTGGGTGCCGTCGTCCGACCAAGTGAACTCCTCGGCCAGCCACGGCACGGTCTCCGCGGTGGGGTCGACGGTGTTGACGTGAGCGAGTGGTTCCAGGATCGCGTTGATGTAGCCGAGCTTGAGGCCCGACGAGTCCCCCACCCACGGGTTGTTGGACTCGGTGGCAATCGCGCCGTCGGGCTTGGCAATGGTCAGGGCCGCGCCCGCCTGGGGCGTGCTCGAACCGTCGTCCGATCCGGTCTCGCCCGGATCGGCAGGGTCCCCGCCGCACGCGGCGAGGGTCAAAGCTGCGGCCACGGTGAGGGCCGCGATCGAGGACTTCTTCATCCTCATCAGTTCCTCCTAGGGTTGGCGGTGCCGGAGTCCCGGCACCAGTCATGGTGTTGTTGCGCCCACGGTCGTGCGGCGCCGAGCTAGACGGACCTCCTCGTCGACTCGGGCGCGCTCACGGTGACCACCTCGTCACCGCGCAGATCGCGCACAGACCTCCCGACGTGCAGGCGATACTCGCCCCCCACCAGGCGCCAGGCCTGGCGCTGCACGTCCCACACTTCAAAGTTGCGTCGCGGCACCGCCACCGTGACCAGTGCGCTCGCGCCCGCAGGCACCTGCGCGGAGCAGAAGCCCCCCAGCCAGCGCACGGGGCGTGCGACATCCGGGGAGACAGGCTCGACGTACACCTGCACCACCTCGCGACCATCCCGCTCACCCGTGTTGGTGACGGTGACGTCGATCTCTACGACCGCATCGGCGCCGATGCGGGGGCTGGCGTGCAGTGCCTGTTCCCATGTCGTCCAGCCAAGGCCGTGCCCGAAGGGTGCCGCTGGCACGGCACCCGAGCGCTCCCACGCGCGGTAGCCCACATCCACGCCCTCCGCGTAAGCGATGACCCCGCCGTCGGGAATCGCGTGCGCCACCGGCACGTCTGCTTCGCGAGCGGGCAGGGTCCACGGCAGTCGGCCCGCAGGCTCAGCGTCGCCACTGAGGATGTCCGCGAGCGCGTGGCCCGCCTCCTGACCGGGGAACCACGCCCACAAGACGGTGCGGGCTCGCTCGAGCCACGGCAGCACCACGGGGGCGCCTGCATTGACGACGATCACCGCGTCGGGCGCCGCATCGAGCACCCGCTCGACCAACTCGTCTTGGCGTCCTGGCATGGCCAGAGTGGTGCGGTCCCAGCCCTCCGACTCCGATTCCTCGTTGGTGCCGACGACGACGATCGCCAGGTCGGCGGCAGCGGCGGCGGCCACCGCATCGGCAATCTCCTGGTCGTCCGAGCGCCGCGGCAGCGCGTGGCGCAGTTCGGCGCGGACAAAGCGCCCGTACCCGGCCGCGTCGATGACCTGGTGGCGAGAGCGGATCACCACGTCGCGGGGTTCATCAATGGTGACGCTCATGACCGGCGAGTCGGGGTTGTTGACCGACGAGTCGAGCACGCAGTCCACCCCCACGCGACGCTCGCTGGACGACGCCTTGAGCCCGTCGATCACGGTGTGGTGGATGCCCACCGTTCCCACGGACAGTTGGTGCTCGCCAGGCTCGTCGAGCCGGGCCCTGACGGTGAGTTCGACCGAGGTCGCTCCTGCGGGGATGTCGCGGAGCCAGCCCTCATAGTCCGTGACCGTGTGCACGCCCAACGGCCGGCTGGCCTCGTCGAGCCACGCCACCTCGATGCCTGCGGCGCGTCCAGCGACGTCCAGGCGGGGCGCGAAGGCCCGCGGGTCGCCCCCACGCTCGACCACAATGCTGGCGTCGGGCCACCGCTGCGCGAGGCCTTCCACGGGCGTGACCACGTGCGCTGGATGCACTGTCGACGACCCGCCTCCCAACACATGCGGACGGATTGCGTTGGCACCAATCAGCGCCACCGACGCTGGCGCTGGCCGGCTCCACGGCGCGCTCGCGGGATCCGTGCGCAGCGCAACGGTGGAGCGAGTGGCCACCCGCCGAGCGAGAGTGCGCAGGTCAGCAGTGTGTGGCGTCGCAGCAGGCTCGGGGTGGGCGGCACCCACCCGCGCGGCAAGCAACAGCACGCGTGCGACCTTGTCGTCAATCGTCTCGACGCTCACTTCGCCCGCCGTCACGGCAGCCAGCAGTCCTTGCGCCCACGGCCCGCCTGGACCCGGCATGATGACGTCCAGTCCGCCGGTGGCCGCATGGACCGCGCGGCGGGTGGCCTCCCAGTCAGAGACCACGACACCGTCGAAGCCCATCGAGTCCTTCAGGACGTCGACGAGCAGGTGACGGTGCTCGGTCATGGGACCTGACTCGGCTCCGTCGTCCACGCCGTTGTAGGCCGCCATGATGGACCACACCCCGGCGTCGATGGCGGCCTCGAAGGGCGCGAGGTAGACCTCTCGCAGCACCCGCTCGTCGACCCGTGAGATGTACGAGGTCCGCTCGGTCTCGGAGTCGTTGGCCACGTAGTGCTTCATGCATGCGCCGACCCCCTGCTCCTGCAAGCCGGTGACGACTGCGGCGCCTACCACGGACGTGAGCGCGGGGTCCTCCGAGAAGCACTCGAAGTGGCGCCCTCCCACGGGAGTGCGCTGAAGATTGACTTGGGGAGCGAGCACCACGTCCACGCCGTGGGCGCGGGCTTCTTGCGCAAAGCCCCTCCCGATCTCGACGGCAAGGTCGCGATCCCACGCGGCGGCCACTGCGGACGGCGTAGGGAACAGGATGGACGTCTCGCCCTGACGCTCTCCGAGCCCTCGCACGCCTACAGGGCCATCGGAAAAGGAAATCGACCTCAGGCCCAGCTCGGGCAACGCGATCAGGCGCCACATGGTCATGCCGGTGAGCAGTTCCACCTTGCGCTCGAGCGGCAGGCTCGCGGCCTGCGCCTTGGCCTGCTCGAGCGTCGCGCTCGCGTCGCTCAGCCCTGACATCGTCGTCACCAACGGCTCCTTGTTCGTCATCGAAACCGGCCATCAGAGGCCTTGTCGAGTAACTTACAGTACGGTTAGTAACTGAGAAGCCGACGGGACGGACTGTTGCCATTTCGTGACCTGAGGCGATGGCGAATCTGGGCTACCCGCCCCTGTGAATAGACTCGACACGTCCCCTAGCGCCCACCCGGTCGCAGGGGCGCACTCATCAAGCGAGGTCCATATGAGCCGCACCAGGCGACAGTTGCCCCCTAGGCCCGAGACGGCCGAGAGGCGGCGCGAGATCCTGCGCGCCGCGCTCGAGATCTTTGGCGCCAAGGGCTACAACAATGGCCCGCTCGCGGAGATCGCTGAGCAAGTGGGCATGACCCACGCCGGCATCCTTCATCATTTCGGATCCAAAGACCGACTGCTGGTCGAGGTGCTGCGCTACCGCGACGAGTCCGACGTCGAAGGGATCGAGGGCCAGCACATCCCCGACGGCACCGCGCTGTTTCGCCACCTCATTCGCACCGCGTTTGTCAACCAGGCGCGGCCCGGAATCGTCCAGGCCTACGCCGTGCTGTCCGCGGAGTCCGTCACTGACGGCAACCCGGGTCGCACCTACTTCGAGGACCGCTACCGGGTCCTGCGCGGAGAGGTTGCCGCCGCATTCCGCGTGATGTGCGCGGAGCACGGGATCGACGAGCCAGACACCATCGCGCTCGGCGCGACCTCCATCCTCGCGGTCATGGACGGCCTGCAAGTGCAGTGGCTGCTTGACCCCGACAACGTCGAGCTCGCTCAGACCAGTGCCTTCGCCATCGAGGCCATCGCCGCCCAGGTCATCACCCCTCGAGAAGCGCCCTTCGCCACCAGCGATGAGGCCTCGCGTGACCGACCCTGGCGCGCCTCACCCTCGGCCAGGTAGAATGCAAGGCGACCCGGGGCTGACCGGTCGTCATGAGAAGCGCGGTACCGCTGCAGACAGCGAAGGCCGCAAGGACAATGATTCGCGATCGGCTGCCCGCCGAGAATGCGCCCCCTTATGCGTTGTGGCGCGCGAACCATAGGACAACCATGACTGACACCGCCGAGCACATCTCTGTGCCCGAAACCCCCGAAGACGAGCAGCTGACTGCCCAGTCCCCTGCCTTCGCCGAGAAGCCGTTTGCCGACTACCCCATCAACCCGCTGATCGCCCAGGCGCTCGCGGACAAGGGCATCCTCACCCCGTTCCCCATCCAGGCGATGACCCTGCCCGTGGCGCTGTCGGGCCACGACATCATCGGCCAGGCAAAGACCGGTACCGGAAAGACCCTCGGCTTTGGCGTGCCGCTGCTGCACCGCACCGTCTCCCCCGGCGAGGAGGGCTTTGACTCGCTGCCCGAGCCCGGCAAGCCGCAGGCCCTCGTGGTCGCCCCCACCCGCGAACTCGCCGTCCAGGTGGCCGGTGACCTCATCGCCGCGTCCAAGAAGCGCTCGACCCGCATTGTCCAGATCTACGGTGGCCGTGCGTACGAGCCCCAGATCGAGGCGCTCGTCAAGGGCGCCGAGGTCGTCGTCGGCACCCCCGGCCGCATGATCGACCTGCTCAACCAGGGCCACCTCGACCTGCGCTACGTGCGCACCGTGGTGCTCGACGAGGCCGACGAGATGCTCGACCTCGGATTCTTGCCCGACGTCGAGAAGTTGCTGGCCGCGACCCCCGCGTCGCGCCACACCATGCTGTTCTCCGCGACCATGCCGGGGCCCGTCGTGGCTCTCGCCCGTCGCTACATGACGCAGCCCACGCACATCCGCGCTGCTGACCCCGACGACGACGGCGCCACGGTCAAGGCCATCAAGCAGGTGGTCTACCGCGCCCACGCACTCGACAAGATCGAGGTGCTCGCGCGCATTCTGCAGGCCAACGGCCGCGGCCGTACCGTCGTGTTCGCCCGCACCAAGCGCACCGCAGCCAAGGTCTCCGACGAGCTGCGTGACCGCGGGTTCGCCGCGGGCGCCATCCACGGCGACCTTGGCCAGGGAGCCCGCGAGCAGGCCTTGCGCGCCTTCCGCAACTCGAAGATCGACGTGCTCGTCGCGACCGACGTCGCCGCCCGCGGCATCGACGTCGAGGACGTCACGCACGTCATCAACTACCAGTGCCCCGAGGACGAGAAGACCTACCTGCACCGCATTGGCCGCACCGGCCGCGCGGGCAAGACCGGCACCGCAGTGAGCTTTGTCGACTGGGACGACGTCCCCCGCTGGAGCCTCATCGACAAGGCACTCGACCTGGGCTACCCCGAGCCCGTCGAGACCTACTCGACCTCCCCCCACCTGTACGAGGACCTCGACATCCCCGAAGGCACCAAGGGCCGCCTGCCCAAGTCCGAGCAGCACCTCGCCGGCCTCGAGGCCGAGCAGGTCGAGGACCTGGGCGAGACCGGCAAGAAGCCGTCCGGCGGCGGCCGTGGCGGCGACCGGGGCGGCCGCTCCGGTGGTGCGCGCGACGGCGGCTCACGCGAGGGTGGCCGCGGACGTTCGCGCGGCGGTCGTTCGCGTAGCCGCGGCGAGGGCAGCACGGCCGATGCGGGTGGTGAGCGCCGCACCGAGCGCGCCTCGGGAGAGCGCACCTCTGGCGAGGGCTCGGCAGCCGGCTCGACCTCTGCTGAGGGCGGCCAGCGCCGCCCCCGCAACCGTCGTCGTCGCCGCAGCGGCGGCTCGGGTGCGGGAGGCGCAGCCCAGGGCGGTCAGCAGGCGCAGCCCCAGGCCTAAGGCTCAGTTCAGGAGTACTCCGCGGCCCCATCAGCCCCACGGCTGGTGGGGCCGCGGTGCGTCTGGGACCGGGAGGCGTCTGGTGTCAGTGCGACGACAGCGCACCGCGCGCGGCCTCGAGGCGGGCGAACTCGGCGGGAGCCGTGAGGTTCTCGCCCAGTCGGTTCAGTTTCCCCGTGCCGTGATAGTCGGAGGCGCCCGTGGGCACCAGGTCGAGCCGCTCGGCCAGGTCGGCGAGCCGCGAGCGCTGGCGTAGGTCGTGATCGCGGTGGTGCACCTCAAGCCCCACGAGCCCTGCGCGCGCCATCGACTCGATCACCGAGGTGCGCACGATCCTGCCGCGCGTGTCGGCCCCAGGGTGGGCGAACACCGTGACCCCGCCCGCGGCGCGCATCGTCCTGATCGCCTGGTTCACTTCGGGCGCGTAGTGCGGGACGTAGTAGCGCGAGCCGGGCACCAAAATGGCCTCGAAGGCGGCGTCCCTGGTGGGCACGACCCCCTGGTCGACCAGCGCATCGGCAATGTGGGGGCGGCCCACGGTAGCCGCGTCCCCCGCCCGCTCGGATACCGCCTCCCACGTCACGGGATAGTCCTCGCCAATCCGGCGCACGATCTCCTTGGCGCGGTCCACGCGCGCGTCGCGAGTGGCGGCCAGCATCCGCTCGACGCCCTCGTCGGCTCGATCGTGCCAATAGCTGAGCAAGTGCACCGAGATGCCGTGGTGGCGGCACGAGACCTCGATCCCAGGGACAAAGGCGACGCCCGCATCGGCCGCCGTGGCGCTGGCCTCGTCCCAACCGGCGGTCGAGTCGTGATCGGTCAGCGCGACCACGTCGAGGCCCGCCTCTGCGGCCTCCCGCATCACCTGCTCGGGAGAGCCCGTGCCGTCGGACACCGTGGAGTGGGTGTGAAGGTCGATGCGCATTCGGCCAGGCTATGCCAGGTCCAGCGGCGGCCGTCGAGCGTGCGACCATGGTGCCGTGAGCGACGAGCAGGCTGAGAAGACCAACAAGGCGCGCGCACTGCGCCCTGACAACGCAGAGTTCAAGACGTGGATCGGGTCCCAGTGGGCTGAGCCGGACGATCTTGAGACCACCGCGGCCGCCTCCGCGCCGTTCGCCGCTGAGCGCCGCGCCCGGCTGTCGGCGGCCTTCCCCGGCAAGCGCATCGTGGTGCCTGCTGGCGACCTCAAGGTGCGCTCGAACGACACCGACTACCGCTTCTCCCCCGACCGGGACTTCGCCTACCTCACGGGCCTGGGCACCGACCGCGAGCCCGGCGCCGTGCTCGTGCTCGAGCCCACGGCAGACGGCCACGACGCCACGCTGTACCTGATCCCGCCCGCAGGCAAGGACGACGACGGCTTCTACACCGACCCCCGCTCGGGCGAGTTCTGGATTGGCCGCCGCCCCGGACTTGACGAGTTTGCCGCCATGACCGGCATCGCGACAGCTCCGCTGTCCACGCTGCCCGAGGGCATTCGCCTTCACTCGCAGCCCACCAAGGCCGTGCGCCGCGTGCTGTCCGAGATGCGTCTGGTCAAGGACGTGTGGGAGGTCCAGCAACTGCGCGAAGCGGTGGACGCGACCATCGCGGGCTTCGAGCGCGTGGTGGGCGAACTGCCCCGCGCCATCGCCCACAAGCGTGGCGAGCGCGTGGTCGAGGCCACGTTCGACGGGCACGCCCGCGAAGAAGGCAATGCGGTGGGCTACGAGACCATCGCCGCCTCCGGAGCCCACGCCACCACGCTGCACTGGATCACCAACGACGGCCAGGTGCGCGAAGGCGACCTGCTGCTGCTCGATGCCGGCGTCGAGGTCGAGAGCCTCTACACCGCAGACATCACCCGCACCATGCCCGTCACCGGTGAGTTCTCCGAGGTGCAGCGCCGCGTCTACCAGGTGGTTCTCGAGGCCGCCGATGCCGCTTTCGCAGTGGCGCGCCCCGGCGTCACGTTCCGCGACGTTCACGAGGCCGCCATGGACGTCATCGAGGCACACCTCACCGAGTGGGGCATCGTGCCTGAGGCCGAGAACGAAGAGTCCAAACTGTTCCGCCGCTGGATGGTGCACTCGACGTCCCACCACCTGGGCCTCGACGTGCACGACTGCGCCGCAGCCAAGCGCGAGCTCTACATGGACGGCCCGCTCCAGCCCGGCATGGTGTTCACCATCGAGCCCGGCCTGTACTTCAAGGCCGACGACCTCGCCGTGCCCGCAGAACTGCGCGGCATCGGCGTGCGTATCGAGGACGACGTCCTGGTCACCGAGGACGGCGTCGAGAACCTCTCGGCGGCCCTGCCCCGCGACCCCGGCGCCGTCGAGGCGTGGATGGCACGTCACCGCCGCGCGTAGCCAACGGCCCTCACCACCACCCTCACCCCTCCCCACCCTCCCCACCCTCCTCCCCCTCCTCCCCCTCCTCCCCCGGGGTTCGCGTAGACCTGGACCAGATGTGCGCCTTCGGCGCGCGCTGCGCGTAGGTGAGGCCCACCTGTAGGCTCAGAACATGCACCCACCGGTGAGGGGATCGTTGCCGCGCGAGCGCCGCGCTCGTGCACGTCGC
>NZ_JBKEED010000015.1:0-27427 GCF_047975725.1 Demequina sp. | reverse complement strand
GGTACCCCGGGGATAACAGGCTGATCCTGCCCAAGAGTCCATATCGACGGCATGGTTTGGCACCTCGATGTCGGCTCGTCGCATCCTGGGGCTGGAGTTGGTCCCAAGGGTTGGGCTGTTCGCCCATTAAAGCGGTACGCGAGCTGGGTTTAGAACGTCGTGAGACAGTTCGGTCCCTATCCGCTGCGCGCGCAGGAAATTTGAGAGAATCTGTCCCTAGTACGAGAGGACCGGGATGGACGAACCTCTGGTGTGCCAGTTGTTCCGCCAGGAGCACGGCTGGTTGGCTACGTTCGGAACGGATAACCGCTGAAAGCATCTAAGCGGGAAGCCGGTCTCAAGATGAGATTTCCACGGAGCTTGCTCCGAGAGGCCCCCTATAGACCATGGGGTTGATAGGCCGGATGTGGAAGAGAGGACTAACGACTCTTGAAGCTGACCGGTACTAATAGGCCGATAACTTGACTTAACATCACTGCTGTCATTGCGTCCACTATGCGGTTCCCGAGATACGGTCGAACCGACAACATATCTCCATAGAGTTTCCGCTGCCATAGCGAGAGGGAAACGCCCGGCTCCATTCCGAACCCGGAAGCTAAGCCTCTCAGCGCCGATGGTACTGCACTCGCCAGGGTGTGGGAGAGTAGGCCGCAGCGGGACAACCATTCCATGAAGGGCCACCCACCGGGTGGCCCTTCATGCGTTTACCTGGGATTTCGCCCTGCGCTCCGTGCGCCGATGCGCGTGGACGCCGGCGTGGCTGTGCATGTCAGAGGCCCACCGTAGACTCGTCGAATGGCATTTTCAGGCGGCGGCAATACCGGCGGTGAGTACTCAGGTCTCAACGCCGCGCAGCGCGAGGCCGTCACCACCGGCGCGAGCCACAATCTGATCCTCGCCGGCGCCGGTACTGGCAAGACCACCACCATCGTCGCGCGTCTGCGTCACCTGATCCGCGGTGGAGCATCGCCCCACCGCCTCCTGGCCATCACGTTCACGCGCCGTGCCGCCGCCGAGATCAGAAGCCGTGTCCAGACCGAGCCAGCGGGCGCATCGGCCGGGCAGGGCGTGGCGGCGATGACCTTCCACGGCTGGGCCATGCGGGAGGTGCGAGGAGCGCCCGACGTGTTCGGCTACGAAGGCTGGACCGTGCTCGACTCCGAAGACCAGGCGCAGGTGATGCGCGGCGTCATCGGCCGCGGCAAGCGCGTCGAGGGGCTCAAGGCAGCGCAGATCATTGACGCGGTGTCGTTGGCGCGGAACACGCGCGTGAGCCTCGCGCAGGCGCTGGCGGTCAAGTTCCCCGATCTCGACGTGGACCCCAAGGCCGTGGGCCAAGTAGTCAGGGACTTCGAGGCGCGCAAGAAGGAACGGCGGTACCTGAACTACGACGACATCCTCATCATCTTCGCGCAGCGGTTGCAGGATCCCGAGGTGGCCGCGTGGGTGGGCAGTCGGTACGAGGAGATCCTCATCGACGAGATGCAGGACACCAACCCCCTGCAATGGCAGATCATCGACCCACTGGTGCCGCACACGCGGTTCTATTGCGTGGGTGATGACGCGCAGTCCATCTATGGCTTTCGGGGCGCTGACTTCGCGTCCATTCATTCCTTTACCGAGCGGGTGCCCGGAGCGCGGGTGCTCAAGCTCGAGGACAACTATCGCTCCACGCAAGAGCTCCTTGATCTGAGCAACTGGCTTCTCGCACGCTCGCCGCTGAACTACGACAAGCACCTGCGTGCCGTGAGGGGCGGCGGCGCCAAGCCCGAACTGCACTCTTTCGAGACCCCGGCCGACGAGGCCGGCTGGATCGCAGGGGAGATGCTGCGCGCTAAGGCCGACGGGCTGCCGTGGGCGAGCCACCTGGTGCTAGTGCGGACCAACTATTCGGGCCGAGCGATTGAGGCGCGGCTGATCGAGAACGACATTCCGTACGTGTTCTTTGGCGGCACCAAGCTGCTCGAGAGCGCGCACGTGCGGGATGTGCTCGCGGCGCTGAAGGTTATCGCCAACCCCGACGACGAGGTCGCATGGATGCGGCTGCTCACGCTCGTGCCCAGGGTCGGCGACGTCACGGCTGCGCGAGCGTTCGACGCGATCCTGTCCGCGCGCTCTGAGGGAGCCAGCGCCCGCGAGGCGCGGCGCGCGGGACTCGCGTCGCTTCCACCGTGGCTGCGCGACGGGCTCGACGCGATCGAGGAGGCCGCTCAGCAGGTCGACGATGCGGTGGGGCGGGCCGCTGCCATGCTGCAGCCGATCCTCGCTCACAAGTACCGCAACGAGAACTGGGATGCACGCGCGCGCGACCTCGCTCACGTCGAGCGGCTCGCGGCGACGCGGTCGAGCATCCTCGAGTTCATCGAGGAGTACCTGCTGTCTCCCGTGTTTACCTCGGAGCTCGCGGCGGATCGCTCCGACGGCGACCACGTCATCGTGTCGACCGTGCACTCGGCCAAGGGTCTGGAACGCGACTGGGCGTTCTGCGCGGGCGTGTCGGCCGGCGCCTACCCGTCCCCACGGTCTTTGGGTGACGAGACCGAGATGGAGGAAGAACGGCGCGTGCTCTATGTGGCGCTCACCCGCGGTCGTGATCGCCTGTGCGTGACGCGATCAGTGCTCCACACGCCCGTGCGCGCCTACGTCGGTGGACTCTCCACGCCCTCCACGGTCGAAGACGCCTACTTCTTGGCAGCGCTGCCCGAGCAGCTGGTATCCGAGACCGTCCACGCCGCGCCCAGGCCGGGCCGGCCCGGCGGGATGCCCGGAGTGTTCGGGGCGCCAGGCCGCCCGCCGGAGGAGATCGACCTGAGCATGGACTTGGGCGACCTCTAGGGCCGGGGGGTGTTCTGTCCGCAGCGCGCGACTGCGTGCGTGCGAACCGTGGGATCCTTGAGCGTGCCAGACCGCGACGCCATGACCCTCGACCTTGCCCTCAGTACCTTCGAGGTGGAGCCCGATCACTGGGAGTTGGTGCAGCAGGTCGCGCGTCGCGCGGGGCTGATCTCGTTTGAGGTGAAGGCCAGCTACATCAAGGCCGAGCGCGTCGACGGCATGCACCCGCTGCACATCACACGTCGCGGCATCGAGTGGTTCTCCTCGCAGGCCGAGGCTCTCTCCGCTTGCGGTCTGCCTGAGCAGGTGTGGTCCAAGACCAACCGCGCGGGCACCGTGAATTGGGGCGTTCACTTCCCCAAGGCAGCCAGGCCGATGCGCGAGGAGAGTTCCGCAGTCGACGACAGTCCCGGCACGGTCGCCACGGTGACTCCTCAGCGTGCGCAGGGGGCGCGCCGAGCGGTGCCCGCTGCGCGGCCCGAGCCGCGCGACCACGGCGTGTGTGAGGTGTGCTGGCAGGCGAGAACCGCATCGGCCGTGTGCGGCTGCAGCGAGTAGCGAGCGCCGATGCGCCCGAGTGGCGGGCACCATCGACTTCGCCAGCGGTGTGGTGGCGGAGGCCCGGGGGTGAGCAGCATTCGCGCTAGCGTCGGGGAGCGATGGCGTTGACGGTCCGCAGGGTGGCGATGGCGGGAAGTGCGAGCACCATATAGGTGGCCGCGGCCGCCACCGCGAGGCCGCCGCGACCCGCGACCGCGATCCCCACGACGAGCACCAGCACCAGGATTCCTGTGACGGCCACGACGGCGATGCTGCCCAGCCGCACCCCACGAGGGGAGGACGTGGGCCGGGCCGCCGCGAGGGCCACGGCCGCCATGCCGCCGTGCATGAGTAGGGATGCGGTGACCGCCAGCAGCACCGCTGAGCCCGAGGTGGCCTCGCCGTCGCCCAACTGGACGCTGTACACAATGAGCGTGACGACGACCGCGATGGCGAGCATCCCGGCCAGCGCCAGGTGCATCGCGGTGAGCCGGCGCAGCCGCGCAGGCAGGTGCTCGACGGCACTGTCCCCAGTCAATCCCTACCTCCCCCAAGGCGTGCGCATCGGGCGTCGCCCGCGGCCGGTGGGTCGGGGCAATATAGCCGATGCGGGATGAACCTTTCCCGGCGCGGTCGCCTCAGGCAATGGTGAGATAGATACGAGGGCCCTACGGGCGCAGCAGCACCTTGCCCACCCGGCCGGGCGTGTAGTGGGCGGCCACCGCATCGGCGATGTTCTCGAGCGGGAAGGTGGAGTCCACCGGAAGGGTGATGGTGCCGTCGGACAGGCGCGCGAAGAGTTCGCCCATGAGGCGGGTGCGGTCTTGGGCGGCCATGGTCGCCGACACGCGCGAGCCCCAGAAGCCGCGGATGGTCACGTGCTTGAAGATGATGGGCCCGGAGCTCAGTTCGAGCTTGGGGGAGTCCATGGCGCCGAACACCACCAGGGTGCTGTCGTCGCCGAGTAGCTCGAGCATGTCGCCGGCGGCCCGACCGCCCACTTGGTCGACTCCGGCGCGCAGGGGCGCGCCGCCGGTGAGCTCGCGGACGCGGTCCTGCCAACCGTCGGCGTCGGTGGCGACAATACGGCCGATGCCCTGGTCGGCGAGCTCGGCGACGCCGGCTTCGCGTCGCACCAGACCGACGACATTGACGCCGCGTCCCTTCGCGAGTTGCGCGACCAGCCGGCCGACGGCGCCGTTGGCGGCGTTGAGCACGAGCCAGTCGCCCTCGTTGAGATCGAGCGACTCGAGCAGGCTGATCGCGGAAAACGGCATGGACACCAGCTGGGTGGCGACCTCGTCGGGGATGGCGTCGGAGACGGGGATCAGCGTGGCGGCCTTGGCGACGAAGAGCTCGGACCACACGCCGAACGTGCCCGCGCTCGCGACCCGCTGGCCCACCTGGAGGCCATCCACGCCTTCGCCGAGCGCGTCCACGACGCCGACTGCCTCGGTGCCGGCGGCCGCGGGCATCTCGGGCTTGAAGCCGTAGTCGCCGGAGACCGTCCACAGGTCGTGGTTGTGGATTGCGGAGGCGAGCATCCGCACGCGCACCTCGCCGGGGCCGGGCTCGGGGGTGTCGACGTCTTCGACCGTGAGGACCTCGGTGGGATTGCCGAACTGGTGCTGGATGAGCGCGCGCATGGTGGAGCCTTTCTCAGAGGGGGTACTCGGAGGGCAACGGTGGGAGGCGGGCGGGAATTCCTGGGTCCAGGCTCACCGGGTCAGGCCTTGAGCGCGACGAGGACGTCGGTGTGGGTGAAGTCGTCCCCGACGAAGAGCAGGGGCTCGTCGCGAGCAGTGGCAAGCGCGTAGGAATAGCAGTCGCCCAGGTTGAGGTTCGCGGGACTGCCGGAGCCGCGACCGAAGTCGCGGTAGGCGTGGCTGGCAATCGTTGACTGTGCGGCGTCGAACTCCACGATGGTGACCTCGAACTCGGCAAGGAGGCGGTCGATTCGTCTCACGAGTGCGGCTTGCCCGCGCCGGAACAACACCGCGTGTATCTCGACGATGGTGGCCGCGCTCACGGCGAGAGTGCGCGCGGAACTCATCGCCGCAAGCAACGCGGGCCGGGAGGGTTCGCGCAAGGCGATCGCGATCACCGCGGAGCTATCAAGGATCACGTGAAGAGGCCGTCCTCGTCGTAGAGCTCGTCCTGCGCGAACCGGATTGCCTTGCGGTCCTCGTCCGTCAACGACTCGTCGATCTCCTTGACGATCTCCATCGCCCGGTCGTAGCGCTCCTGCGCGCGGTGTGCGTGGTCGTCGTTGGTGAGGCGGTGGAGAGCCTCGCGCACTGCGGCTTCGATCGCGCTGGTTTGGGTCTGTCCGGTCTTCTCGGCCAACTCGCGCACGAGCGCGACCGTCGCCTCGTTCTTGATATTCAGGGCCATGGGTAGAAGTCTACCCTTCAGTGTCTACCCGTCTACCTCGTCATGGCGCGCCCGCGAGAGGATGAGCCGCGCGTCCCCAGCCGTGTGGCCAGGGACGCGCGACGCGACCGGTCAGTCGCCCTTCACGTTGACGAGCTGCCGCAACGTGTGCTGGATCTCGACCAGGTCGGCCGAATCGGCCATGACCTGATCGATGTCCTTGTACGCCGCGGGGATCTCGTCGATGAAGGCGTCCGAGTCGCGGTACTCGATGCCTGCCATGGAGGCTCGGAGGTCGTCCTGGGTGAACGTCTTCCGTGCGCTGGACCGGGAGTGGACCCGGCCCGCTCCGTGGGGAGACGAGTGCAGGGCGACGGCGTTGCCCAGGCCGGTGACCACGTACGATGCCGTGCCCATCGATCCGGGGATCAGTCCCCACTCGCGCTCGTGAGCGGCGATGGCGCCCTTCCGGGACACCCAGACCTCCTTGCCCCAGTGCCTCTCCTTGGCGGAGAAGTTGTGGTGGCAGTTGATCCGCTGCTGCTCATCGACGGTGACCTCCGTGCCCGTCGCGGCGGACATCCACCGCTCGAACTGGTCGACCACCCGGTCCATCATCTCCTCCCGGTTGGCCAGGGCGTAGGTCTGGGCCCAGAGCAGATCCGCGATGTACTCGTCGAACTCGGGGGTGTCCTCGACCAGGTAGGCGAGGTCCTTGTCCGGCAAGGTCACCCAGAACCGCGACATCACGGTGTGGGCCACCGCGATGTGGTGCTGAGCGATCCGGTTGCCCACTCCCCGCGAACCGGAGTGCAGGAAGAACCAGATCCTGCCGGACTCGTCGGTGCTGACCTCGATGAAGTGGTTGCCCGAGCCCAACGAGCCCAGCTGCAGCCGCCACTGCCGCGAGAGCCGGTCGATCCGTGCCAGCTGCTCGTCGGTGGCGAGTGCCTCCAGAGCCTCGACCCGCGTCTGAGCCGTCTCGCGCATCGTCCGGTTTCGCCCTCCGGCGCTGAGCGGGATGGACCGCTCGATCTGCTGCCGCAGTTCAGCGAGGTCCTTGCCCTCCAGGTCGCCCCGGGTGAACTGGGTCCTCACCGCGATCATGCCGCATCCGATGTCCACCCCGACGGCCGCCGGGATGATGGCTCCCAACGTGGGGATCACCGAACCGACGGTCGCTCCGAGGCCCAAGTGAGCATCGGGCATGAGCGCCAGGTGCGGGTAGATGAATGGCATGGTCGAGGTGGTGATCGCCTGCTCCTTGGTCTGGGGATCCAGGATGGATGCCCAGTTCAGAAGCCGAGCGTTCAGCTTCTCCATGATTGGTGCCTTTCTGTGTAGTGATGGAGATGGGGGTGTCGGCCGTGGCCTGTGAGGGAGGGCCGACGTCGTGGCGAGCAGGCGTGCGCGCGCACGAGCATGGCGGTGCAGGGATGAGGTCACGCGGTCGTTGAGCGCGAGGCCGATGGCCGGGGGCTCAGCGAGGCGTGTCGCCCGCCGACGCCATGTGGGCCCACGGTCGTGTGGGCACAGCGATGGTCAGCGCGCGGGCTGATTTTCCTCTCGACGCAGCACCTGGAAGCGCGGTTCGGGCGCTTGGCTGCGGAGAGGATACGGGTGCAGGAAGAAGCCGGAATTGGCCGAGCTTGTGGCGTCAAGGCTCATGGCGGCGTCCTTCCTGTCCTGGGCGGCGCCGGACGTTCCGGCGCACGAGCATGGGACTGTACTCCCTTACCTGGGGTTTCGGCAAGGGTGTGATGAGGGCCGATGCGCGGGCTGGGTTTCGCTGTCGATGGCGGGGTGCGCGTGCTGTCTCTCAGGCCCCGCCCTGGTGGGCCAGAGAGACAAGGTCGGCTAGCGCATCGGCCACCCGGGCGAGGCGCCCGTGGGGCGAGATTGTCCGCTCGTCCATGTGCTGATCCCTGCGCACCTCGATCATGATCGAGGACACGCGCGCATCGGTGCCATAGAAGCGCAACGGCACATAGGTGCCAGCAGAGGGAGAGTCGAAGGCGAGCTCGAACGCGCCGAAAGCCTCGTGCGCTGCGGACACCAGCCACGGTGGCGTGTGCGCTGTGTCTGTGCCCAGACAGATCGAGGGCCGAGGGGCGTCCTGTGCCGCGAGTTCGTAGGGCAGATGGCGCGTGGGGTAGGAGTGCACATCGATGATGACCACGCGGTGATGCTCCGCGAGGGCTTCGCCTACCGCGCACTCGATGTCGCGCGCATGCGGACGAAAGTACCTGCCGAGTAGTTCGTTGTCGACGTGTTCGGGCAGGCGCCTCCGGTCATGGGTCTTGGTGTAGATGGCTCCCATGCCCACCTCTTCCATGGGCTCCGAACCGTCGGTGAAGCGCTCAACATCGACCACCAGTCGGGACACGGGCGCCTGGACCACTGCTGGCGCGGACGTCCCTGACGCCACCACTGTGTGGACTGCGCGTTGAGCAATGACATCAGTAAATGAGTCCGTCATGCAGTCGAGTTCGTGCTCGAGGTCGGGGTCGGTGAGAACGATGCCCGTGCGTGCATGAGCGGGAATCAGCCGCGAGGCGTGGGGTACATGCAGAATGATGGGCGACGACACGGAGTCACTCATTGCTGGAACATCGGTGGCGCGTCGCGGGTGGTGAAAGCCAATGCATCAGTTGATCCCCATGCCCATCGCCATCAGGATGTCGTCGTCGGTCCAAGCGGCGCCGTCCTGGCAGTGATCCCTGAGCCAGCGCTCGCGCTCGGCCCGGGGAGTTGTGGTTCGAAGCATGCGTGTGGTGGGCGGGGCGGGAGAGTGTCGAGGCTCGCCAGGAACGCGGCGTAGGCCGCCCCGTCCTCGTCGATCGGCCCCATGGCGTACTGGAGGGAGTGCCCCGCGGCAAACTCCTTGGCGCGCGCTTCGAAAACCGTGCGCGCTGCGCTCGTGGCTTCGATGTCTCCGGATTGCCGTGCGTCGAGGTACAGGCGCTGGAGCGCCACGAGTTCGAGGTGTGTGACAGGTGTGTGGCTGGATTCCGTGCGCGTGGTGCGAGTCATCGTTGCTCCTGTTCCTTGACAAAAAGCCTGGCTGGCTTCCCCACCGTTCCTTGGTCGAGCGTTCCTGTGTCGGTGAGTTGCGGCTCCATGAGCCGACGAAAGGTGTCCTTGCCCCCCGGCCTGTCGGGGTCCACGGCACGGTGTAGGCGCTCGAGCTCAAGGAGGGTGAAGGGCGCGCTACCCAGCAGTCCCCAAGGATCGGGGTTCTTGGCGTAGTCCGCGCGGAGCCGCGCGACGGCGAGCGACAGGATCTCCCGATGGTCGAACGCGAGTGGGCCTGCATCTGTGACAGGCACCAGGGTGGCCGAGCCGAGGAGGGCAGCGGGCGCCGCCGCCAGGTGCGCAACCGAGATGACCCAGCCGCGAGAATCGCGGCCGATCGCGTCGAATACCCGCAGTTGCGCGGGCTCGAGTCCGGCGAGGCCCGCCTTGTTGGCGAGCGAACGCCGCACCGCATCGGCCAGGACCTCGCCT
Source organism: Demequina sp. (assembly GCF_047975725.1). GTDB lineage: Bacteria > Actinomycetota > Actinomycetes > Actinomycetales > Demequinaceae > Demequina. Next base: position 18,172 of record NZ_JBKEED010000015.1, on the reverse strand, counting down.
TCGTGGAGGAAGGTGCCGGGGAGCCTGCGCGATCCGTCCCGCGAGTCGTCCACGAGCAGGACGGAAAGCGAGCCATCGGCCACAGTGAGCACGGCAGTGTCGACGGCCACCGACGGTCGCGGGTAGTCGCTCAGTGCTCGCCCGGAGGTATCGCGAAACTCTGTCACAGTGGCCAATGTCGCACTCTTGCGCTAACTTGTCAATTGACGCAGAATTGCGTCAACGTACAACGAGGGGGTCACCATGACGAAGATCACTAGTTCCATCGCCCACCGCGCCGCTGGCGCCATCGTGGGATCCGCCGTGGGCGACGGGATCGGTGCGCCCTATGAGTTCGGCCCCGCGCGACCGCAGTTGGCCCTTGCGGGCTCGGCCGCTGACATGGTTGGCAATCACCTCTGGGAGCCGGGTCAGTGGACCGACGACACGGCCATGGCGTTGCCGATTCTGCGCGCCGCAGCGACCGGCATGGACCTGGCCGACGCGCAGGCTCAGGGCGCGATCGTGAGCGCCTGGCGGACCTGGGCAGCCGGCGCGAAAGACGTGGGCATCCAGACAGCGGCGGTGTTGCGAGGCATGCGCGGCGATGACGCGGCTGCTGCTCGGGAGTCGGCCCGACGGGTGCACGAGCTCAACGGCAGGAGTGGCGGCAATGGCTCGGTCATGCGCACGGCGCCGGTGGGGCTCGCATTGATGGGGGAGGAGGACGGGGTCGCTCGCGTCGCTGGGGCAACCAGTGCGATTGCTGCTCTCACGCACTGGGAAGACGACTCGCGTGACGCAGCCGCCCTCTGGAGCGTGATGATTCACCTCGCGGTGCGCGATGGCCGGGTCAGGATGGCCGATGCGCTCGCGGCTCTCCCCGAGGCCCGCCGGGACCGGTGGGCCGGGTTGCTCGAGGAGGCGGACGGCGCCGACCCCGACAGCTTTGCGCACAACGGCTGGGTGATCCACGCCGTGCAGGCCGCGTTCGCCGCGGTGCGGGCAGGCGGCATCGATCTCGAAGACACGCAGACGCATACGCCCGAGGCGTTTGTGCGAGTCATTGAGGCGGCCGTGCGCATCCACAACGACACGGACACGGTCGCTGCCATCGCAGGTGGGCTGGCGGGGGCACTCGTGGGCGCATCGGCGATCCCGCTGGGCTGGCAGCGGATGCTGCACGGCCACCCGGGGCTCGGGGCACGTGAACTGACGCGTCTCGCCGTCCTGGCGGTGCGCGGTGGGCGGCCCGATGCGCGCGGATGGCTCGTGGGGGACAGGCTGAACTACTCGGGTTGGACGGGGCGCGACGCGATCGCGGTCCACCCCCACGACGACGGTGTGGTGATTGGGGGCGTGAGCCAGGTGGTGGACCTGCCCGCGGACATCGATGCGGTGGTGTCGTTGTGCCAGCTCGGAGCTCGTGAGGTTCCTGCGCGCATCGAACCGTACAACGCGGTAGAGGTGTGGCTCGTTGACAGTCCTGATCCGGGCGCGAACGTCCACCTGGGCTTTGTGCTCGAGCAAGCGGCCGATACGGTTGCTGAGTTTCGCGCCGAGGCCAGAAGGTCTACCTCCACTGTGTCGCCGCGCAATCTCGGACGCCCACCGTGGCGGCGCTGTACGCGGCACGGCACCTGGGCGTGACGGTGGAGGTCGCGCTGCGCGACGTGGTGGCGGCGCTCCCTTCTGCTGATCCCAATGCTGCGTTCCGGACCTATCTAGCGCAGGTGCAGTGATGGGCGGCACCACGGTGTTCCGCCCGGCAGACCGGTTCATTGGTGCGCAGCTGTGGTGGGCCGCGTCTGAACTGTGTCGCCGCCACCCGCAACTGGGACTCGTCGAGACGGTGTTCGACAAGGTCGGAACCGTGGTCGAGGCGGTGGGTAGCCTGGCTGGCCGCGACGTACGCGTGGGGTTCTCGCGTGCCGCCGGCATCGCCATCAAGGACCGAGACTTCACCGTGGCCCCGCCGGCGCTACTCGAGCAGGTCAACCCGCACGCGATCCTTCGACGCATCGAGGAGGCCCACGGCATGGGCAAGCCTGAGCCCACGCCAGCGACCACCGGTGTGACCATCGGCTACCGGTCGATCGCGTGGGTGCTGGGGGCCATGGTGAACTCGCGGCATTCCTGGACGGTGCGCGGTGAGCGAGGCTCGGACCCGCACGTGCTCGCGGACCTGTCGTGGATGGGTGAGGCCGCGGGTTGGGCGTCCCTCCATGAGCTCCGAGGCTGGTGGCAGGAGGCCGACGATGAGGGGGCGCTCTATGAGGCGGCAGTCGCGCACGCGTGGGTGTTGATGCGGGACCTGCAGCCGGTCGCGGTTTTTGACTGATACGGACATGTGAGGACCGCGACAGGGGCGACGAACTTGCTCGACACGTATCGGTCCTGCGGCGATGACCTGGGACGCGCGGTCGGCCTGGCGTTGGGAGGGGCGCTCTCCGGGTGACCGCGACACGGTGGGAGTGGCCAGTGCGATGTTCGCGGACACTCGACACCGTTGCCAACTCGAGGGTGGCGCCGGATATCGCCATGGCTGGAGTCGTGATTCCAGGAGGCGCACCGATTCCTGCTGTGTCCGGTGTCCACGAAGCCGGCGTCGTCTGCGTGTGAACTTGATAAGTCCGCTCACGGTTCGGTAACCCCGAACCGAGAATTTCTGCAGGACGAAAGCCCGAACTGCGTCCGTCGTCACGGTGATCTCGCCGCTTGCAACCGACGTGGTGGCTGCTTCGATCGCAGTTCGCGGAGCTTCCAGTCTTTCAGTGCTACGCCAATCGGAGGCGCATCAACCCGAGTCTTCAGCACTGATAAGGCTTCGGTGAGGCTTCGTCCGTCGGGACGCACCCTCCCGCAGGGCAATCTCGGTCACCCTACTCGTGAGCGCACTGACGGCGACCGACTTCGGGAACACGCTAAGAACTCTCATGGTGATACCGCGCAGCAAGTCGTCGGTGGCGAGGGGGTGGCTAGTCGACATCGCCCGTCGTCTCAAGCGAGATGGCGCGCCGTGCTCATCTTGCTGCACGGCGCCTGGAGAGGAGGTTTGGTTGCGTTGGCGGGAGGCGTCGCCTAAGTAGCCAATCGTCAACCGCAGCATCGGTCACGTCCTGTCGCGCAATAACGTGTTGGTTGACGAGCCGGATGATCGAGGTCCGGATTTCTGCGTCGCTCCAGCCGTAATCAGCCGTCGCCCGATCTCGACCAACCTCATTGATGATGAAGCGGCCGTACACCGCCAGAGCGCGATCGACGACAGCGATCACAGCATGGTCGATTGACGGTGAGTCCGAAGTGATCGGCTCCAGCTCAGACGGCGAGGGCAGCGGCACCTGATGCCGTGCGCTGGTGGTGTCATTTCCCGGCGCGGGTGGCGGCGAGCCTCCGTCGGCGACTCCTAGGACTCGGCGATAATCTGCGGCCAGCGAGATCTGCCACGTAGAGAAATGCGAAGCTGGGCCCGCAGTCTCGCACGTGGCGTCGCCCCGAGCAGTAGCGATCATGACAGCGTCCTTGACTTCCTCGACACCGACCTCAAAGTGCGTATGCGCCAGAGCATGTTGGACGCTAGACACGAGGTGTTGGCCAAACGTTGCACCGCACTCGTCCAGGATCGGTGCGATCGCAGTCCAAATCGCACGTTGTACCGGAGTGACCTGGAGTGCTGCCGATTCTGAGTTCAGTGTTTGGTTGGCGGTGAGTGGTTCAGTGAGTGGTGCGAGCCGCGTCGCAGCGCCTTTTCGTGCGCTGGCGCTCGGGCCATCCGCGTCGACTGCGACTTTGCTAGAGGTGATGGTCGGACTAGCGAACCAAATTCGACGAACCGCGCTCCTCAAGGCGGGTGTGAGGTTCGTGACTGTGACGCGGGCCGCTTCGGCCACCGCTGGATCGGGGTCCCGCTGCAGTGCATCAAGCAGCGGCACTGCCCAAGCGTCCTCCGTTCCGGCGAGGTCCGATGCTGCGAGTGCACGATCAACGGGGTCACGTGAGCGGGCGAGTGATTCGACACGCTGCCGCGGAAGCGTTGCCGGGTTTGTATCCGATTCGTCAGCCGACATGTCGTGTTTGCCTTGCCCCTCAAGCAGTGAGTGTTCTGACGCGTGAGTGATTGAGGGCATCCCTCGCCTGTGCGGTCACGAACTCGCCGCGATCGTGCGTGGGCCTGGGCAGCGGATCAAGGTTCACGACGGCTTCCATTGGGGCGGGAAATGGTGGAGTCCGGACCGCGCGTTCCGGTGCGCGGCGGCTTCCCCAGCGTGTCAATGGTAGAGAGTGTGGCGCGCCAGTCAAGCTCCAGTGGCGTATGTCTCACACGGCGGTGACATGCCCGGCGCGCGGGCCACGCAGGAAAACAACATCGCACGCGGTAGGTTCATCGCGATGAGCGCAGTCGCGCACGCGCCGCACCGCGCCAACGATAAACGGGAAAGCTGAGGACCTGATGGTCGAGTACTCAAGTGCGAAGGACAAGGCGCATGCGGTGGCTCGCATGTATTACCTCGGGGGGGTCACGCCAGAGCCTCTGGGTCCGGGGAGCAAGGAGAAGCGCTCCGCTATTGAGGCCCTCGGTGCGGCCGTGGGGCTCGAACTGCGACAGGTACCCGGCAAAGTTGAGTGCTGCCGAGTCATTGCCGCCGAAGTGCGCGTCGAGTGGGACGAAGCTTGCTGGTCCAGCGGTGACACGGTGACGCTACGCGGGCTTAACCACTTAGTTGATGCGGTAGTGGCGCGTAAAGCGCCGCGCGATCCACTCGCACGGCGTTTTTTTCTAGAGAGCGTTCTGGGCACGCCCCCATTGGCCATCGGTCACGCAGCAACTGAATCTCCCGCCGACGCGCTTGCGACCGATGACGACTTCGAGTTTGAGTTCCTCGACGAGGAGGAGGGGACCAGTGGCGGTCGAACCATCGCGGTGGACGATCCGGACGAAGTCCTCACCGTCGAGCAGCGCGAGATCGCCGAGGGTGTGGCGGCGCTCTCGGTTCCAGCCGCCGTGGTTCCGAAGGGACTCGTTCCGTCGCGCTCGGTTGTCGTCCTCAAACCCGCCGACTTTCACGACGGTGGGTGGCAGCATGCGGTGATCTCAGTTCAGGGCTGGCTACACCTCGCTACCGACCTCTCGGCGGGCTCCAATCCTGCGTTTTGCGCTTCGCTACTGGAAGGGCTCGGGGAGTCGCCCGACAAGCGACTCGACCAGGGCGACGTCCTGGTGCAAGAGGCACTCGCGAGGCTGAACGAGCGGCTCGAACGTGCTGTCGCACTTCGCGAGGCGTTCGAGGTCGAGGTGCAGTCTGCTGACGACACGTCGGCGGCGATCGCTGCCGCGACAACGTCGTGGGAGCAAGGCTGGGGCGACATGGACGACGAGGCAGAGAGCGAGGTCAGCGGAACGATTCAGGCGCTCGCCGACACGTGGCCGATCGCGGATTTCGTTCAGCACGCGCGTGACTCCGAACTGGACCTCAGCCCGTCGTATCAGCGTGCCGACGTCTGGCCGAACAGCGACGCCCAGATCCTCATCGAGTCGGTACTGCGCGGGATTCCGTTGCCGTCAGTGATTCTGTTGCAGCGCGCAGCGGCCGGAACTCTTCAGTTCGAAGTGGTCGACGGGAAGCAGCGCCTCACCGCGATTCTACGGTTCACAGGCAACCACCCGACCGCACTTCAGATTGTCAAGCAAAGGGCTCTCGAATGGGACATGCCAGATCTGGTGCATGTGTTCCAGCTGGAGTACCCGCGCTTCAAGAAGATCTGGAAGGAACGCACGACGGAGGTCCTCACCTCGACCTTGGAGCGTGAGTACTATTTCCCATTCCCGCTGCGCTCCGGTGGAGTCAAGGCCCTTGGCGGCGAGCTCGAGTCATTCAAGGGGCGGTACTACTCTGAGCTTCGGAATCTCCCCATCACGGTTGTGGGTGAGCCGCGTGTGGTGCGGTCGCTGTTCGAGCAGACATCGCAATACCGGATACCCGTGATCCTGTACAAGCAGGTGACGTCCGAGCAGATCCACGAGGTGTTCAGCCTCTACAACAAGCAAGGCAAGCACCTCAACGCAGAGGAGATTCGCAACGCTCTGTATCACCACCTACCGCTCATGAAGGGGCTTCTGGTCGCGGCGGGTGACACCCAAGACCTCGACGGAGTCGCGCCCTTCCTCGACCCGATTCGTGAGCGTGTTACCGCCATCGGGCGCACTCTTGGCGGGTACGGCTTCGCTCGAGCTGGCTTCCGTCGCACCAAACTCCTCGCGTGGGCTTCCGCTGCTCTTCTGGTGGACGAGGGCCGTCCTGACTCGCGCTCGACAGCGAGTCACATCAACCTGATGTTCAAGCGCGTCGATGCGTCGCGGTACGACCCGCTTCGCGTTTCCGACCGAGTGTTCGCACTGGTCGACTTGCTAGCGTTGAGTGTCGAGGCTCACCGTTCGCTCCCGCCGACACTGTGGCATCCCGCATTCCGCAACTCGCAGGGATATACGAAGTGGCAGGAACTTCAGCTCGTGGCGGTCCTCATCGGCTTTGCCGCGGCGGGGGCCGTATATGGCAAGGACCTCCCCAAAGTCGTCGCGGCCGCGGGTGGACGGTTGCGCGACCTCTCCGCCTCGGACCGGTGGAAGCGTCCCGCCAAGACGCAGTCAAAGGTGCAGTGGCTCTACACCGCGCGTGTAGTGGGTGACGTGCTGGATGCTCTAGGCGTCTCGGCCACGGCGGCATCCGACGCACTCAAGGGGCAGTTCGGCACTTCCGGCCTGGAGACGCTGGTCGCGAACGCTCCTCGTAGTTAGCCTGTTCGCGTCGAAGACACCGCAGTCTCAGGTGTCCTCGACGCGCCGAGCACGGAGTCGACTAGGCGCGAGGGCAGATCCGGCGCATTCTGCTCGACGTGCGTCCTGAACACGTGCCATGCGGCCCCGACCGCCACACCGTTGCCGACCTGCTTGTACGACGCGGGATCCTTCTGGGAGCCGAAGGTAAACTCGAGGGGTAGGCCCTGGAGTCGAGCTGCCTCGTGCGGCGTCAGACGTCGACGCCGGGGACCGTAGATCGACGTTTGCGTGATCGCAACGAGCGCCGGGAGGTATGTGGGCGCCTTGGCGCGGATCCCGGAGGGACGGAAGTGCATCACCGTGTCCCACAGCGATTCGAGTTCGCGCGCTTGCCATTCCAACTTCCTGCGAGACGCGGGAAAACTGCCGAACTGCGGGTGCGCGACGAGCCAGGCATTGATGATCTTTCGGTGCTCGTCGTAGAAGCGAGCGTTCTTGACGAGGAGCGTCTTGCGCCACGCGGGCATGCCGTCCAATTCGAACGGGTCGAGGCGCGACTCCGTGACCCAGTGGTCGGCCCACAGGGGAAAGCCTGGCAGCTTTCCGCCGGTGGAATGATGGTGGCGCGCGACGAAGTCGTCCCACACATTGATCCACTCACGCTCGGCATCGGTTAGCTGATAGTGCTCCAGGTCGGTGACGGTCGCGTCGTCGTCGAGGATCCACTCCGTGCGCCAGTCGTCCACGCTCCAGCCGTTCACCGGTGCACGCAGGACAACGGGTTCGGGAACGATGCCAGCAGCAAGTTCCGCGGCGACCTGGTTGGGGCCGATGAAGGTCCCGAGGATGAACACGCGGTCTCTGACCTGCGGTGTGCCTCCCAGATTGGGTGGCAGAAAGTGCGGTGAGAACACAGTCGGGCGGTTCGACACGCGGTAGCCGATCTCGCGCAGTGTGCGGATGATCACGTCCCACTCGTGGCGGTGACGCGGTCCTGCGATGTTGCGGACATTCTCGAGCATCACCACCGCAGGCGTGCGGTCCTCGAGAATCCTTGCGATGTTCCAGAAGAGTGTGCCGCGCGCCTCATCCATGCCGCGTTGCAGCCCTGACTTTGAGAACGGCTGGCAGGGGAAGCCCGCCGCGAGGACATCATGAGCTGGCACGTCGACGCGGCCGTGCTCAGGAGTCGCAGTCGTGATGTCGGAATTGACCTGCGGCCGGGCCGAAGCGGGCAGGGGGTCGATCCAGTTGAGCGCGTAGGTTCTACGCGCCTTCGGATCGATCTCGGAGACGTAGACGCAATGGCCGCCGCCGTGCTCCAACATCGCGTGGAAGCCGCCGATCCCTGCGAAGAGATCGGCGTAGGTGAATGCCGGGTGGGGCGCGGAGGACATGCCGGCAAGCTTAGCTGATCGTGGGTGGCTGCGATTGCGGGCGCAACCTTCGAACTGACGTTGGCGAGCGGAGGCGGCAGACTGTCGGGCGCCTCCAAAAAGGGGACTCGGTGGGGAAGTCAGTGCTTCGTGCCAACATTCTCACGCCCGGTTGATCAGGTCGGCGGGGTGCGGGATATTAAGCCGCAGAGTGTTGACTACTTCGCTGGGGGCGAGAGTGACGAGCATTGAAGCTTGGGATACGTACACACGGTGGAACGACGCCATTGCGACGGTAATCTACTCGGAGTCGCACGACGCCACCCCGGCTTATCTCGATCTCGACGACGACGTGCTAGCGAAAATTGCGAATGCCGCAGATTGGGACGGCGACCCGACGGAGGGTTTGCGCGACGCGGTTGCCGGAGTCGTGGTCCAGGACGGGATGCTCCGTCTTGAGCAACTCACCGTACGCCGCGGTCAGTGGATGCGGGACGTGCGAACCCGGAGGGAGCCGCCGCCGGTGCTCGCGTTCCTCGCGATCAGCGTGCTCGCGGCCGAGCAGATGGGTGCAGACGGGAGCCCCTACGCGCAGAACGCGTACTACCCGTGGCTCGCGAAGTCGCTCGGTCTTGGCAGCGACAAAGCCGTGTTGGCCGATGTGCAGAAGCACTACTCGGCACGAGCCGAGGACTTCTGGGGCGCGCTCAACTGGTGGCTCGAGGAATGCGATGGTCGCCGGGGCCTGCCGACGGCGTACGCACTCAGCCACCGCTACGTGGGGATTCCTCTTTCACAGGCGCTTGTCCGTGATGGCGACCGCCGCAAGTTCACGCACTTCTTCTTGAAGTACGGGCTCGCTCCCGGAATGGAGATCGGAGGCCAGGACCTCGAGGCATATCTAGGCGAGTGGTTGACGCTCGATTCGTGTCCCGCCTCAGTTAACCTGAAGAAGCTCTGGAAGCGCGAGGCGACGCGCGCCCGCATTGCCAATGTCGTCGCGCTCGAACTCGCGGCGTGGGATGGCACCCTCGACAAGGACGTGGAGGATTTTGCCGGTTCGCTGGATTCCGTCCGGTTGCTTGCCGACCTGAGCCGAGGCTTCTTCGGGACGAGTCTCAACCTAATGCTCTCGATGCATGCCGGAGACCACACCGACAGTGCCTTCTCGCTCGAGCTCAAGGATGAAAGCGGAGAGTGGCAAGAGGTCGAGTTTGGCCAGGCATCGGGCAACCTCAGGGTTCTTCCCATCAGCGGCGTCATCGACGCCTGTAGCCTGCTTGCCGGCATCGTCGAGATGCGCGACCCGAAGCAGCCTGACGCCGCTCCGCGCAGGCGGCATCCCCGGGCGACGATTCCCCTGGTTTTCGACGAGGTAATGCAGGCCTTTGTCGAGCGCGAGCGTCTGCAGCTCAACGCCGATGCCGTGCTGCTCGTTCGTGAGGACGGCCTAAAGGGCACGCTACCCAGGGTTGTGGAGGAGGTCCTCGCGAGCCACGCCCGCCCCGGCTGGAGCAAGCTCGCGGGCGTGCAGGGGATTCCGACCGGATGGGCTGCGTTTGCGGGCGTCCAGTTGTTCACGCCCCCGCTGCAGACCCTGGTGCCCGAACTAGTTCCGCTGGCGCGAGACCTGCTGACGCTCGCGGGCGGCATCCGCATCCCTTCACGCATCCGTAAGTGGTCCGCGGTGGCGCCGCCGGAGATTAGGGTTTCGCTACAGAGCGTGCCGAGCTTCGAGGTGCATTGCGTGGCGCTGGCAGACGATGCGGTGGTCCGCCAATGGAGTTCTGAAGAGGGCGCGCTCGTTGTGCCGCTCGGCGATGAGCAGCTCGCCGCGGGAGACTACCGGGTCGAACTGCGATTGCCGGGCGCGAAGGACCCGCTGCAGCAGGGCACGCTCCGTCTCCGAAGCGGGGACGTGCAGGAGGTCGAGTTGTCGCAGCCAGGCGCTACCGAGCGGCCGTACATCATCGGCGAGGGGCAAGACGCGCTTGGAGCCGTCGGGGTTCGAGGCGACAGCGTCGGAGCGAATACGGTGTGCGTCACCGGAATCTACGCGGCTGCTCAGCTCGGGGTCGATGTCAGTGGCAGTGCGTCCAAGGCGGCGTCGTGGATGCACTGCAAGGAGGCCATGGCCACAGTAGTGAAGCCCGTTCGCGTCGCAGATCCCGACCCTGAATCATGTGTCAATACCGGGGCGCACTACCTCGTGTATCCGACCTTTGGCGATGGCCCCAAGCAGAAGTACATCTCCGGCGAGTGCAAGTCCTGCGGAGTGGTGAAGCGATCGCCGGGATGGGCATGGAAGGCCGCGAAGAAGTCGAATGGCAGGCGCGCGGAACACACCGTCGACGTCGCCGATCTGCCGTCGGTGGATACGGGTACTGGACGGCTCTGGGCAGGAGCGCTCGACGCATTAAGGCACATCGGCGCTGGTAGCGCTCGCCAGCTCACGAACCTTGCCACGCAGATCGAGCCCGGAGCTCTCTTCGGAGGCACGCTCGCCACGACTCTGGAGACCCTGGGGCATATAGATGTCGAGCGGGATGCGGCAGGAACCGTCGTTGGCTGGGCGATGGCCGAGTGCCAGGTCGCCGTGCGACCGGATGGCGCGGCGGAGCTGCTGGGCTACTGGCCGCCGGACGTGCGCTCGTGGCTGCTGCACGAGGCCGAGAGCGGCGGTGCTGTGGTGGCGGAGATCCAGGCCAACGCGCAGCCGCCGCGCACCGTGATCACCGGGCTTCCGGACTCGGTTCTCGACGTCGCGTTCGAGCAGGGCATCACCGTCGTCGACGATCCGTCGTGGCAACTCCTGTACGCGCTGCCGCCGCTCAGCGCTGTCGCCGCCGCCCTCCCCCGTGCTGCGCTGCCCGGATTCAAGACAGCCGAACTGTTCGATACCGAAAGCGCGAGCTGGGTTCCGACGACGGACGTCGACCGACCTGGTGCCTTCCGTCTGACGAGGGGTTTCGAGCGGACCTACATCCTTCGGAGCGACGCGGACGTTGCCAGGCGCGAGGCCGCGCGAGCGACTGTGCACCTGGTGAAGCACCTTGCGGCGGCCGCCGACGGGCGACCTCTGGCGGTATACCTGGAGGCGAAGAGCGCGGTGTTCGTCCCCCGCGGATGCGAGCTTCCGGGTCTGTACGGCCGTGCGTTGGCGCTCGCATCGGGCGTAATGCCACGCCCTGCCCAGATCAAGGTGGGGGACAGCCGGCGCAAGGTCTTGGCATACGAGGGTCTGGACCGACCCACAGCTGACCGCCTCTACGCGCTTATCAACTCCTAGACACTTACTGCAACTCGAAAGGGCATAGATGTCCTCCGACGTGACTCCCGGAAAGCTCGCCGAAGGGCTGCGTGACGCATTCCTCCGGTACTACGACACCGCGTACTGGCTGAACGACCCCGACCTCATGGCAGAGCGACGGGCGCTCCTGGAGGCACCTGACGCGATCGTCGGCGATGTGCTGCTCGAGCCAGTGTTGCCGTATCCGAACAGTGTGCCGATTGGTGAGGCGGCCGAGCGTGCGGGAATCGCTACTTCCACGCTTGAATCGGTGGCGCGGGCCACCTTCGGTGTCACTGACGTTTCGGACGTGTCTCTGCGGGCGCACCAAGCGAACGCGATCGAGCGCCATTTCAGCGCCGCCGCGCCGCACAACGTTGTCGTGACCTCGGGGACCGGCTCTGGCAAGACCGAATCGTTCCTGTTCCCAATTCTTGCCAGGTTGGTCGAGGAGTCCAAGGGTTGGGCTAGCCAGCCTGCAGCCAATCGCTGGTGGAGTGCCGCGGACCCCCGGTGGGTGCCGATGCGCCACGGTGAGTCGCGTCCAGGCGCAGTTCGGACGCTCATCCTCTACCCGACGAACGCGCTGGTCGAGGACCAGATGACCAGGATGCGGCGCGCAATCCGGGCGCTTAATGCTGAGCACCCCGAACGGCCCCTCTGGTTCGGGCGCTACACGGGAAGCACTCTCGGGAACCAGCACAAGCCGACCAAAAAGTCGAAGAAGGCCCAGGAGGTGGCAAAGGAACTGTGCGACCTCGCGGAGGACTACGCGAAAGTACTCGCAGCTGCGCAGTCGATAGCCGAGCAGTCGGTCGAGGCACCTTCGCTTGAACCCGCCGAGTTCCCCGACCCGGCGACTGGCGAGATGATGACGCGCTGGGACATGATCGATAGCCCTCCGGACGTGCTCGTGACCAACTACTCGATGCTCAACACGATGATGATGCGTGCGTTCGAGGACCCGATCTTCGCCTCGACACAGGAATGGGTCAAGGCCGATTCTTCGCATGTCTTTACCCTCGTCGTCGACGAGTTGCACCTCTATAGGGGAACCCAGGGCAGCGAAGTCGCGCTGATCATTCGCCAACTGCTGAATCGCCTCGGAATTGAGGCGGACTCGCCGCAGCTACGAATTATCGCTACCTCAGCGTCATTGGATGAGGGCGAGTCGAGCCTGTCGTACCTAGAGGAGTTCTTCGGCACGGATCGCAGGACGTTCGCGATAGATCCTGGGCAGCCCTTGCAGGTGCCTTCTGATCCCGGATCATGGACTGCCGAGGAGGTAGCGGGAGCATCGGCCGCCGAACTGACCCACGCGATTGCTGCAGCCTGTCGAGAGCCCGGCTCAGGACGGATCCGGGCGACCAGTACTAATGTGATCGCCGAGCGCATGTTCGGTCGCGGTACCGAGAGCATCTCCGTATTCGAGGCAGTGTTCGATCGCCTCGCCGATGATCGACCGGGCGAGGACGGCGTCACCTTGATTCCAATGCGGGCTCATGTGTTCGTGCGCGCGCCGCGAGGGATGTGGGCTTGCACGAACCGGGCCTGCAGCGGCGTCAGTGAGGCGGGTTCGGATCGGACGGTTGGAACGCTCTATCCTGCGCCTCGTGCGGTGTGTGATCACTGCGGGTCCCGCGTGCTCGATCTGCTCTACTGCTTCCACTGTGGCGACGTCAGCCTCGGCGGCAACGTCGTGGAGACCAAGGGCGAAGATACTCTGATCTCATCGCTTCCCACCACCGAGCGCCAGGCTGAGCGGCCAGTCTTCCGCAAGGCGGGTGGGGAGTATGTCTGGTTCCGTCCCGGCACTTCGACCACAGTCGACGATTGGTCTGCAGGGAAGACCAAGTTCGGATTCAGGCCGCTGGCGTGGAACCCGAGCCTGGGCCTCGCGCAACCCAGTCTTGCGGCAACAGACGCGCTGCGCCTGGTCCCGCTCGGCGCCGGGCCGGCAAGCAACATACCTGCGCTGCCGACGAAGTGCCCGACATGCGGCATGAGCGAGCGGCAAGGCAATTCGGAGGTGTTTCAGAGTGGTGTTGTGCGTTCGCCTATTCGTGCGCACACCGCCGGTAGCGCTGCCGCCACGCAGCTCTACCTCTCTGAACTCGTGCGTGCGCTCGCCACCGGCAAGGAGGGGCGCGGGGCAGTCGTCGACGCAAAGACCATCATCTTCACCGACAGTCGCGACGACGCCGCCCGCACCGCGGCGGGCGTGGCGCTCAATCATCACCGCGACCTAGTCCGCCAGGTGCTCCGACGCGAGGTTCACCGCGCGCCCGACCCCTTCGCGTTGCTCGGCGCCATCTCGGGTCCCGACGAAGCGGACGCGCGTGGACTCCTCGCCGGCTGGCAAGCGAACATGATGTTGAACGCAAAGATCCCGCTTTCGCCTGAGATGCAGGCGGCGCTCGACGACGCGGTCGCGAGGCTCAGCGGTGAGCAATCGATCTCGCTGCTCCAGCTTTTTGACCGGGTGCAGGACGCTTTGCTCGAGATCGGCGTCAACCCGGGTGGCCCGAGTCCGTGGAACGTCACGCTCGAAGATGGATCCTCGGCCACCGGGACCCCCTGGTACCGGGCGTTCGAGCCCCCCGTCAAGGGGGCGTGGCCCGGGAACCCGACCCAGTATGGGCGCGAGCGGCTGCTGCGCGACATGCGGCGTTCCGTGGCTGAGTCGCTGTTCGATGGCGCTCGGCGTGACATGGAGTCCGTGGGAATCGCTCGACTATCGGTGGCCGGCGTCGAAGCAATCGATGGGCCGCTCGCTCACGCCGAGCTGCTGCAGGTGGTGGACTCATCCATTCGCATCCTTGGGACCCGCCGTCGGTATGCCGACAGCTTAGCGTTCGGTGTAGAGGATGAGGACCTGATGGTCAAGCCGGTGCGCGACTATGTCGAGGCAGTGGCGCGGCACCTTGGCCTTGACGAGAAGGCCTCGGTCGCGCAGGTCGACGCGCTGTTCGGCACTGAGCCGCTACAGCTCGCCGCTCGCAAGTGGATCCTCACGACGGGATCTTTCGAAACGAATTTGGTCGCAGTGCCGGCCGGGGGTGAGGTCTGGCGGTGCAAGAACTGCCGCTATGTCCATCTCCAGCCGAGCGCAGGCGTTTGTGCCAACACCCAGTGCAACGCCGCGCAACTCGAGGTCGAGCCAGCACGGGACGCCGAGACTGATTACTACGCGTGGCTCGCCAACAAGCCCTCACGTCGTCTCGCGATCGCCGAGTTGACCGGTCAGACGCGGCCGCTCTCCCTGCAGCGGGAACGTCAACGGCGTTTCAAGGGCGCGCTGGCCCCCTCGGAGCACCTGCTGCCGGACGAGTTGGATGCTCTGTCGGTCACGACGACCATGGAAGTCGGTGTCGACATCGGTTCGCTCCGATCAACCATGATGGCCAACGTGCCCCCGCAGCGGTTCAATTATCAGCAGCGCGTGGGGCGGGCAGGCCGATCTGGGCAGGCCTTGAGCTTCGCATTGACTCTGTGTCGCGATCGCACGCACGACGACTTCTATTTCCAGCGTCCGGAGCGGATCACCGGCGACATCCCGCCGCAGCCCTTCCTCGATCTCGGACGGCGCGCGATCATCCAGCGGGGAGTCAACTCCGAGTGCCTGCGCCTCGCCTTCGGGTCGCTGTCCGATCCCCCGCAGTGGGGGCCCGAGAGCAGCCACGGGACGTTCGGCACGGTCGAGACGTGGCCGAACTTTCGCGAGGCGATTGGCGGGTTCCTTCGGGCATCGGACACCGTTGACCGTATCGCCGTGCGTGCGTCGCGGTACACGCGATTGGACGAGGCCGAAGTTGCGAATGTCGTGCAGTTCGCCCGATCTGCTCTCGTCGTCGCAATAGACGAGGTCATCGCGAGGGAAGGGGACGGAGCGGAGGGTGAGTTGAGTGCACTCCTCGCACGTCGGGGACTCCTCCCGATCTTCGGCTTTCCCACCCGGGTCCGGTCGCTCTATGACGGCATGCCGTGGAATCAGGACGCGCTGCAGCGGATGGTCGTATCGGACCGGCCGCTCGGCCAGGCCATCTCCGCGTTCGCTCCGGGCGCAGAGGTGGTCAAGGACGGCAAGGTACACACAGCGGTAGGTTTCGTGGGCTTCAACGTTCAAGGATCCGTCGTCAAGCCAGTCGAGAACCCGCTCGGTCCTGTCACCTCGGTCGCAAAGTGCGAGCGGTGCGGGCGCACCGAACTGCGGCCGAAGGCTGAGCTCAACGTGTGTGAGCAGTGCGATGCCCCATTGGTCGCGCTTGGCCTGTACGAGCCGCGGGGATTCCGCACGTCGTACAAGCCACGCTCGTACGACGATCGCAACGACGATCAGTCCCACGCTTCGCCTCCGGAGATCTCCGTGCAGGCCAAGCCTGATCGTCGTGCCGAGTTGGGTCCCATCGACCTTGAGGTCTATGAGCAGGCTCCCCTGGTGAGCTTCAACGACAACGGCGGCGCGGGCTACAAGTTCGTGAACGAAGAGGATGGCTCTGTCACGGTCGTTCCTGGACAGCCCCAAGCGGAGGTGAAGAACGTCATCGGCGAGATCCGTGTCACCGACGCCCTGCTCGTCACGCCGCGGCGCCTGTCGCTCAAGACGGGCTCGCTGGGGCTGCTCGAGCAGTGGTCGGCTCGCGCCGCGTACACGTCAGTGGCGGAGGCGATGAAGCTCGCCGCCCAGGCGCACCTTGACCTCGACGCGGGCGAACTGGCGGTGGGTCTCAATCCAGTGCGGGTGCCGATGCTCGCAGATGACCAGGCCGATATGAAGTCGCAGGTAGCCTCGGCTATCTACTTCGCCGACACCGCGGAGAACGGGGCCGGATACGCGATCGAGATCGGCGAGCCAGAGACGTTCGAGCAGGTTCTGGCGCACGCCGTGGGTGACCTGCAGAGCCGCTGGGCTGCACCGACACACGCGGCCCAGTGCGACGTCTCGTGCCCGGATTGCATGCGGTCGTACGACAACTCGCGGAAGCACCCCCTCCTGGACTGGCGCCTGGCGCTCGACATGCTTGAGTTGCTAAGCGGGCGGGAACTTACGCTGGGTCGCTCGCTGCGCGCGGGCGACGAGGTCTACGAGGTCGCCGCGCGGGCGCTGCCCGGTGCTGAGGCTCGTGCGTATGGCGAGGTACCCGCAATCGTTGCTGGACGCAAGTGCGTGCTCCTCGCGCATCCGCTATGGCGCGTCGAGGAGGCCTGGCTGGATGATGCGCAGGCGGTAGCCCAGGTGCAGGCGCAGACGATGGACGGTCTCTACGTCGAGTGGTTCGATGCTCGCCGCTTCCGTCTCAACCCGGTGTCGGTCATGTCCATGCTGCAGTCGTGATCGGCCTTGTCCCTCGCCCGACGGTGCCTGCTTACATCAGCCCGTCGGCGGTGATCGCCTTCGAGCAATGTCCCGCCAAGGCGGGGTTCCGTCTGGATCCCGCCCTCGCGGCCTTGCGGCGAACAGGGCCGGCAGCGGCGGTGGGGGGCATTGCCCATGAGGTCCTCGCTGCGCGCGAAAGCGGTGCGGCCTTTGGCGACGTGTGGCACGCGGCGGCGGAGCGTTGGCACTCACGCCTTGTCGACGAGTGGGCACCAGCGACGCCTCCGCGGCCGGAGCAGTGGCAGAACTGGGCATTGACGCGCGAGCGGGTGCGAATCCAGTATGAGTCGACGGTAGCGCCCAGGGAACACGTGGTAGCCGTTACCGATGACGTCCGCCATGCTTGGCGCGAGCGTGAGATCGCGACCGATAGCGGGCACGAGCTTCCGATCAAGCCTGTAGCAATGCCAGGTCCTCTTCCGTGGGTGGAGCGAAAGCTCTACGACGCGCGGAACGGCCTTATGGGCATACCGGATCTGGTCGAGGATGTGGCCGGCTCCGTAGTGGTGGTCGACCACAAGACCGGGCTCGCCCAGCCGGTGGTAACTTCGGAAGTGGAACTCCAGGTGCGGCTCTATGCAGCACTGGCGCGGGCGTACCTCGGCCGCGCTCCAAGTCGGTTGGAGGTTCGCGATGGAACGGGCCACGGGACTGAAGTCGCCGGAGGGCCAGCGCTCGTTGAAGATGCAGTTCATCGAGCAGTTGCCGCGCGCGAGGCACTCGCCGCAGCTGGCAGGGGAGAGCAGGAACTCGTCGGCCGACCAGGAGCCGAACGATGCATGGGGTGTCCGTTCCGAGGAGTCTGCCGTGCGTATCTGAATGCGTCTGAGCCCGTGCGCACGCGGGGAAGAGCCTTTGCTTTCGAGGTGCTCGAGGTTGATGCGGACGGCCCCACAACTGGAGTTCGCGCAAATGTCGTCGCTCCATCTGACATCGCGGGGGAGACCCGGATCACCGGGTTTCCGTTTCCGAATGGCGTCCAGGAGGGATCCCTGTGGGGAGCCGCTGGATTCGAACTGCTCCGCGGCCATGCACGGGGACACTGGACGACCTTGATCCATCGACTTCGGTGAGAGCTCCGCTTGATCTCCGAGTAGTGCCTCTTAGAGTGGTGTAGCCCTCGAGGGTGGCAAGCCTTCTCGTAAATGAGGAAGCGGCCACCGCGGGACCTTCGAGTATCACCTTGCACAGTTCTTCTCGAGTGGATCACCACGATGACCGCATCCCATATTGTCGACCCTGCCCGCGGGACAAGGCAATCTCCTCACCGACGCGTCGCCGGACCTGATGCGCTCGCTGTTGCAGACCATGATTAACGCGCTGCTCAGCGCCGACGCGGACGCCGTGGTCGGAGCCGAATGGGGCCAAGCCTGCGT
>NZ_JBKEED010000014.1:0-30431 GCF_047975725.1 Demequina sp. | reverse complement strand
TCGCGTAGGTCTCTTGGACCAAGTCCTCCGCATCGGGACGGTGACGCGTCATGCGCAGGGCCGCTGCGAACAACTGGTCCATGTAGGACAAGGCTTCGGTCTCGAAGTCCAGCTGCACATCGGTCATGACGATCGAGCCTACTCCAGGCCCAAGTGCCGACGGCGCGGCGTCTCGCCTCGCCTCTTGGGGCTCCATGGTCGCGGTTGCGGTCATGGTCGTCTCAACGCGACGGGCACGTCGATCCATTCCCGGGTGCGCCCTCCCCTTGTTCGGGCTTGCTTGGTAGCGTAGGTCGCATGTTGCGCCACCTTGCTAGGCCCCTGCTCGCCACGTGGTTTGTCTATGGCGGAGTTCAGTCCGTGTTGGAACCCGAGCGGCGTGCGGAGCGCTCTGCTCCCGTCGTCGAGCCCCTGCTCAAGGAAGCGGGCCTCGACGACGTGAAGACCACCGACCTGGTCAAGGTTCACGGGGTGGCGACGGTCGCTGCTGCCACGGTGCTCGCACTGTCGCGCACGCCCCGTACCGCCGGGCTTGCACTCGCGGGCCTCACGCTCGCCACCGTCGCCGCTGGGCGCCCGTTCTGGCTCGAGACCGATGAGCAGCGCAAGGAGGAGCAGATGGAACTGTTCCTCAAGAACGTCTCGCTGCTGGGAGGCACCTTGCTGGCCGCCACCGCCGGCCACTCGCCGCGCAAGAAGGAGCGCGCGAAGGCCAAGAAGGCTAAGGCTCAGTCAAAGAAGGAAGCGCAGTCGGCCAAGGCCGCCGCCGCGAAAAAGAAGTGAGCCTCGCCCCCACGCACCCGATCGGCACCGGTCCAGGAGAGGTCTGGGCGGCCCCCGTCGCCACCGCACCGCTCGACGCGACCGTTGACGTCCCCGGTTCGAAGTCGCTGACCAACCGCTTCTTGGTGCTCGCCGCCCTCGCCAACGCCCCCGTCAGGGTCGCTGGCGGTCTGCGCTCGCGCGACAGCGCACTCATGATCGCCGCGCTGCGCGCGCTCGGCCAGCACGTGGACGATGCGGGTGCCACCTGGCGCGTCACGCCCGGCCCCGTCCAGGGCGGCGCCCATATTGATTGCGGCTTGGCCGGCACGGTGATGCGGTTTGTGCCGCCCCTCGTGCTCCTCGCCGACGGGCCCGTCTCGTTCGACGGCGACGAGGGTGCACGCGTGCGTCCGATGGCGCCGCTACTGGATGCGCTGCGCGCGCTGGGGGCGACGGTTGAGGACGAGGGCAGGGGGACCTTGCCCTTCACCGTGACGCCGCCGACGTCGATCCCTGCAGAGGTTGCGGTGGATTCGAGCTCGAGCTCGCAGTTTGTGACGGGTCTGCTGCTCGTGGCCCCTCGCTTGCCGCAGGGCCTGACGGTGCGCCACACGGGTGAGACCCTGCCGAGCCTGCCGCACATTGACATGACGTGCGAGACGCTGCGCCAGGCGGGCGTGCGCGTGGATCAGCCCGACGAGCGCACGTGGATCGTGCACCCGGGGCCGATCGCGCTCGGTGACGTGCGCGTCGAGCCCGACCTGTCCAACGCCGGTCCGTTCATCGCCGCGCCGCTCATCACGGGCGGCACCGTGCGCATCCCTGGCTGGCCCACCCACACCACCCAGCCGGGCGCGCTGTATCCCCAGATCCTTGAGCGAATGGGCGCTACCTGCGAGCTCGTCGACGGCGTGCTGAGCGTGAGCGCTCCGGGCCTCGCGCACGGCGGCATCACTGGCATCGACGCGGACCTGTCCCCCGCTGGCGAGATCACTCCCACCATTGCCGCACTGTGTGCCGTCGCAGACTCGCCGAGCGTGATCTCCGGCATCGGCCACCTGCGCGGGCACGAGACCGACCGGCTCGCCGCGATCGCTCGCGAGGTCGAGCGGGTGGGCGGACGCTGCCTTGCCGGCGACGACTCGCTCAAGTTCGACGGGATGCCCCCCGCGGGCCTCACCCCTGCGGTCATGGAGTCGTATCACGACCACCGCATGGCCACCTTCGCTGCGATCATCGGCCTCGCGGTGCCTGGAGTAGAGGTGCTGAATGTGGGCACCACCTCCAAGACCATGCCCGACTTCCCCACCATGTGGGCGGACATGCTCGGCGCGCGCGCCGCGGACGGCTGAATGGCCCGCAGGGAGTACGACGAGTCGGACGCACGGATCCGGCCCAACCGGCGCGGTTCGCGCCCGCGCACCAAGATCCGGCCCAGTCACGACGACGCCGCGGCAGGCACCATCACGGCCGTGGATCGCGGGCGCTTCACGCTCGATGTGGCCGGCACTCAGGTCATGGCGGTCAAGGCCCGCGAGCTCGGTAGGCGCGGACTCGTCATCGGCGACAAGGTCGCGGTGGTGGGCGACACCTCTGGCCGCCCCGACACCCTGGCTCGGGTGGTCAGGCGCGAGGAGCGCACCAACGCGCTGCGTCGCACTGCTGACGACACCGATGCGACCGAGCGGGTCATCGTCGCCAACGTCGACCAGCTCGCGATCGTCACCGCGCTCGCCGACCCCGAGCCCAACCCCCGCATGATCGACCGCTGCCTGGTCGCAGCCTTCGATGCCGGCATGACGGCACTGCTGGTGCTCACCAAGGCCGACCTCGCGAGCGCGGATCAGCTCCGTGCTGCGTACGAGCCACTGGGCGTCACCGTGATCGAGACGTCAGTCAAGCGCGACGGTGGCGCGCAGGCCGACCCTGGGTTCGTGCGCCTGCGAGAGGAACTCGCGGGCCTGTCGACGGTACTCGTGGGCTACTCGGGAGTGGGCAAGTCGACGCTCGTGAACGCCCTGGTGCCCGATGCGGGCCGCGCCGTGGGCGTCGTCAACGACGTGACCGGTCGCGGCCGACACACCTCGACCTCCGCGATCCGCTATCCCCTGCCCGAGGGCGGGTGGATCGTCGACACCCCCGGCGTGCGCTCCTTTGGTCTCGCGCACGTGGACCCCGCGCACTTCATCCTCGCGTTCCCCGACGTGGCCGATGCCGCCGCGGACCTGTGCCCGCGTGGCTGCACCCACGAGTCGGCCCAGTCGGGCTGCGAACTCGACGCTTGGGCCGCAGACGTGCCGGACCGCCACGCGCGCGTGGACTCGATCCGGCGCCTGCTCGCCTCCCGTGCGGCGGGCGAGACCTACTAAGGACCCACCCGCCGCATCGGCCCTACGAGGAAACCTCGCAGGGGGCGACGGCAGCCCAGGCCGACCACGCGCTGTCGCCCGGCACCTGGCCGCGCGTCCACCACAGCGCCCGGTAGTTCACGCCGTCGCGCGAGACCAGTTCGCCACCAAGGTAGGTCGTGGAGGTGTCCCAGGCAGCGGCACACACCACCACCGCCGGGGCACCCGGTGCCTCACCCACAACCTTCCACGGACCCCAGGGCGACAGCCCCGGCTCCTGCCCGCGAGTCCACCAACGCGCCTCGTAGACCACTCCGTCGTGCTGGACCTGGTCACCCGCCACATACACCGCGCTCGCATACCAGGGCGCGGGCCCCACGGGGGCGGGCTCGACCTCCGGCAGCGGCGAGACTTCTGTGGGCGAGGGGTTCGCCATGAGCCGCGCACCCGCATCGGCAGGGGCAAGCCCCGTGAGCTCGTACAGGCCCTGCATGTCGACCGAGCCGTCGGCGGCGATGCGGGGCGCTAGCGCGTCAGAGTCCGTCGAGACGAACCAGTCCGCACTGACCCCCGCGCCGTCGAAGTGGTTGGTGGCGGACGTGAGCAGCGAGGTGTCGGCCTGCTTGAGCGCGAGCACGTCGGCGCCGGGGTTGGCCCACGAGATCACCCCGGTCGCCTCGTAGGCCGTCGTGCTCGCGTTGGTCTCGAGCCGAATGCCGCGCTCATTGTCGACTGAGGTGACGGACTCGAGCCGCACGTCGGGTCCCGAGTTGGAGGTCACACCGGTCGCGAGGTTGCCGTACGACACCGAGTTGCGCAGCAGGTGGTCGCCAGGGATCGACTCGCCGCCGAGCTTGAAACCGTTGCCCTCGCCCGTGCGGGTCGGATCCTCCGAGAGCCAGCCGTTGAAGTAAGCCACGGAGTCCTCGACCACCACGGTGCCGATGGGCCCCGTGGTCGACTTGGCGTACAGGTCCCAGCCATCGTCGATGTTGTGGTGGGCGATCGAGTACCGGAACACGTTGCCCTCCCCCACGGTCAGCTTCGCGGCAAAACCGTCCGCGTCGTTACCGCCAGGGTCGGCGTTGTGGTGCGCCTTGGAGGACACCACCAGGTTGTGCGAGGGCCACATCGAGGGTGGCTCGGCTGAGGCCCCCGAGATCTGGATGCCCGTGTCCTGGTTGTGGTGCGACTCGACCCGCTCGACCACGTTGTGGTGGCCCTGGATCAGCATGGGCTTGGCCGTCGGCAAGGAGCCCGTGATCTCGAGGTCGTACACGTGCCACCAGTCACCCCGCAGGTGCAGGCCGCCGCCCACGGAGGCCGTCAGGTCCAGCACCGCACGCGATCCGGGCTCGGACATGAGGGTGATGGGCGACTCGGCCGTCCCGTCGCGACCACGGTCGACCACCACCGCGCGCTCGAGTGCGTAGGTGCCGCCCTCGAGGATGATCTGCTGGCCCGGCTGGGCGAAGCCCACGGCGGTGTGCACGTCGAGCGGGTGAGCCTTGGTGCCGTCGCCGTCGGGGCTGCCGTCCGGCGCGACCCACAGCGACTGGCCCGGCTCTCCGTAGGCGTTCACGGTGACGGTGACGGCCACGTCGACGGGATCCATCGACTCGAGTTCCTCGAACTCACCGAGCTGAGGCTGGTCGGCCGCGGGCGTGGCCCTGGCCGTGAAGGTGTTGTCTCCCTCGTCGAGGGCGACGGTGCCCTCGACCGACTCGCCGGGGACGAGGGTGAGCCCGTCCACGAGCACGGTGCCGTCGGCATCGAGAATCTGGCCGGTGCCGTAGAAGTCGGCGACCAGCGGGATGGCGATCTCGCGGTGCGGGGTCGTCTCCGTGACGTCGACCTTGAGCGAGGTCGGGACGTACTCGGTGGGCGGGTCCTGAGCGGGCTCGTCGTCATCCGGGTGGAGGGTCGTGAACTCCCAGTCGGTCACCGTGACGGCGATCTTGCGCGCCGTCGCGAGCCCCACATAGAACGCGTCGGGGTTCTGCGCGAGCAGCATGTCGGGGTCGTATTCGATGACCTCGATGTCGTCGGCAGGGTCGCCCGAGCGGTGCCAGATCGCGTGGAAACCGGTGTTCGAGCGGCGCAGCGTGAACTCGTACACGTCTCCCGTGTCGAACTTGGGTCCGGTAGTGACCTCCGGCCGGTACCCGGGGTCGAACTCCTCCGAGCCGCTCTGGTCGCGCAGGCCCTCGGTGGTGTTGGTGGCTCCGGTGTAACCGGTCACGAATCGCGCACCGGGGGTGCCGTTGACCACGGCGGGCGTGCCCTCGCCGTAGCGGGTGACGAGTGCCGCCGCGGAGTTGAAGTACCTGTCGGCGCCCGAGAACGGCGTCAGGTCGTCCACCGCGATGATGCCAAAGCCCGATTGGTTGTCCTTGGCGGCGGCGTTGTCGACCCGGAAGGTAGCCCTCAGCGTGAAGTTCTCCGTCTGGGGATCAATCTGCGTGTAGAAGTACTGGAAGCCGTCCTCCGACGAGGCGAACTTGGTCGAGCTCGCGAGCGCGTCGAAGGTGATGGTGCCGTCCTCGTTGACCGTGGCGGCCGTGGTCGCGGCGGCGTTCGAGCCCACCTCGGCAAGCTGCCACCGCTGCACCTCCCCCGCCACCTCGACGACGCTTGCCGGCCCCGTGGCGCTGTCCGTGCCGCGGTGCGCGATGACCCGCATCTCATACGCAGCCCCTGGGGTCAGTCCGGAGATCTCGGCAGAGGTACCCGCGATCCCGCTCGCGACGGCGGCAAACTCATCTGCGCCCTGACGAGCCTCCACGGTGTACGACTCGGCCTCGGCCACGGCGCCCCACTCGAGGGTCACCGTTGCGCTCCCTCCCGCCACCGCGGTGGTGAGCGAGCCGGAGATCTCGGGTACCGCGAGCGGCAGAGCGAACTCGGTGACGGCCGATGCTGGGGAGACCAGCGCATCGGCCTCACCCGAGCGGGTGAGCGAGACCTCGACGGTGTACGCACCGGAGGCAGGGGGCGACAGCGTGATCACTCCGCTGGCACCGTCCACGGCGGTGAAGGCGCGATCCACCTGGATGCCATCAGCGTCACGCAGGACGGCGTGGGCGATGTCGCCGCCGTCGGGACCCAGCAGCCCGGTGTAGGTCACCAGCAAGCGCGTGGGATCAGCGGGGTCCGTCGTGACGGAGTCGACCGTGGGGGCCGCGACGCTGTCCCACGCCGCGCGGGCCCCGGCCAGCTCCGGGCCGAGCTCGACGTAGTAGACGTTCACTCCCGAGCTGGGCGAGGCGATCCAGTAGGTGCCAGCGCTGGGCACGTCGAAGACCTCCGTCGCGACGGGCAGCGACGAGTCATCGGCGACCGCCTCGACCCTGGCGAGCTCGGTCCACGACTCGTCGTACAGGGCCAGCGCCCGGTCCGCAGTGCCCGAGCCCGAGCGTGCGTGCACGAGCACCTGCGTGGGCCCGTCGGCCGTAAACGACAGCGACCGGTTGGCCGCCGCCCCCGAGCCGTTGAGCTTGAGGCGCTGGGTGTATTCGTCACCGCGGTCGGAGGTACGGTCCGAGCCGTCGACGTTCACGGCCTTCCCCGACGCGGCATGCACGGTGAAGTCTCCAACGCTCAGATTGGCGGAGTACGCCCCTGGTGCGACGTCACTCGCGTTGAAGGCCCCGGCTGCCCCGGCCGCGCCCGCTGGCACGGCGACGACCGCGACGAGGGCCGCGGTCGTGAAGGCGACGAGGGACGTGCGAATGCTGCTGGCTGTCAGTCTCATGAATCTCCCCATTGAGAATCGAAAACTCGGTGCTCCCCGTTGAGCAGCGACCAGAAACCGGTTTCTTGCCCGGCGCTGTCTACGGTAAGCGCATTCCGAACTTTGTGTCAAGGATCCCTTTGGTCCGGTGCGAGGCGAATTGCCTGGTCACAGCGTCCTTGCTCGATGTGTGCGGAGCCCGTGCGCTCACCACTGATGGCGAGCCGATCGCCAGTGAGGACGGCACCGCGCCCGGCCCGCGCATCGGCCCGATAGCCTGTGAGCCATGCAGCCCACCGGACCGTACGCCGAGGATCTCGCGCTCGCCATGCGCATTGCCGACGAGGCGGACCGCCTCACGCTGAGCAACTTCCGCTCGGACTCGCTCACCGTTGAACTCAAGCCCGATGACACCCCTGTCACGGCCGTCGACCGCGAGACCGAGTTGCTGATCAGGCGCTTGCTCGACGAGCACCGCCCCGCCGATGCGTTCCATGGCGAGGAGTTCGCGGACAAGTCAGGCGGCACCCGCCAGTGGGTGGTCGACCCGATCGACGGCACCAAGAACTACATTCGCGGCGTGCCCGTGTGGGCCACGCTCATCGCGCTGCTCGACGACGGCGTGCCTGTCGTGGGAGTCGTCAGCGCCCCCGCGCTGGGCTCGCGCTGGTTCGCCGCTCGCGGCGACGGCGCCTTCAAGGGCGCCAGCCTGGCCGATGCGCTGGCGATCTCGGTCTCGGACGTCACCCAGGCGAGCGAGGCGAGCGTGTCGTACTCGTCGCTGTCGGGCTGGGAGGAGCGCGGATTGCTCGACGCGTTCCTGGACCTCAGCCGCTCCGTGTGGCGCACCAGGGCATACGGAGATTTCTGGAGCTACATGCTGGTCGCCGAGGGAGTGGTGGACGTGGCCTGCGAGCCTGAGCTCGAGTTGTACGACATGGCCGCCCTGGTACCTATTGTCGAAGAGGCGGGCGGAACCTTCACCTCGCTCGCGGGCGAGCCGGGCCCCTTCGGCGGCGACGCGCTAGCGACGAACACCGCCCTGCACGCGGCCTTGCTTGAGGCGCTGCGCGCGCACTAGAACTGCAGCGCAGCGATCTCCGAGGCGTCGAACCACAGCAGATCGCCGTCTTCGAGACGGTCGAGCGCGTCCTCGTCCCCCGCGGCGGCCGCGACCGCGTCGTCGCCGCCGTCCCGCTCGTCCACGAACGCGCACGCGACGGACCGGGCGTCCACGCGTCCGACGAGGGTGACTGCGGCCGGATGCCCGCCGGGATCGGCCGTCACATCCTGGCGCGGGTAGTCCACGACCACCACGGCCCGGCGAGAGGACCCGAGCTCGAGCACGGCGTCAGCGGCGGCGACGTCTCGCACCTGCTCGGCGAGCTCCTCCTCATCGTCGATCGACGAGATCTCGAGGAGCCGGGGGGTCACCGCGTATCCGCTGGTGGGCTCCCACAGTCCGGATACCGTCGCAGGAAGATCGGCCAAGGTCACGGGCACGTAGACGCGCATGGGTTCAGTGTCCCACCGGCAGGGCGCGCTCGGTCGTAGGACTCACCTGGCCCACCGCAGTCCCCGCAAGGACGGCCGAGGCGAGCTGCCCGTAGGCGCGCCTCGCGGGTGAGCGCGGCGCGCACTCGGTCATCAGGCGGCCTTGCAAGGCCGCCGCATCAAGCGCGGCGGGATCCCACGGGATGGGGTGGATGCGCTCGACCCCGGCGAACCGGGTGAGGATGTCGGCCACGGTTTCTTCTGGGCGTCGGCCAGCGACACTCGCGCGCACTTTGGTGACCACCACCACCGGCGCGGACGTGACGTGCTCCCGCAGGCCCTCGAGGCCATGGATCAGGCGCTGGATGCCGAGCGGCTCGCTACTGCCCACCGCCACGACAGTGTCGGCGCGCCCCAGCGCGGTCAGGGTCGCACCATTGCGCCGTGGCGAGCGAGTGTCGAATTGCCACTGCTCGTCTGTCTCGAGACAGAAGCCACAATCGACGACGACCACTTGCGCACACTGGCGGGCCGCCTCCAGCACGGCTTCGAGGGCAGCACTGGTGAGTTCCGGCCACCGTGCGGCCCTGGTGATTCCCGTCAACACCGCGAGGCGATCCGTGATGGGCACCGCGTAGCGCGAGATCGTGGCGGCATCGACACGCCCGTGCTGGGCCTCACGCACCGCTCCCGCGAGCCCAGGCACCTCGTCCGCCAAACCGATGGCCTGTGCGACGGCACCGCCGTAGGTGTCTGCGTCGATGACAAGGGTCGATCGGCCTTGCTGCGCGCACTCCGCCGCCACGTGGAGTGCGGTGGTCGTGCGTCCGGGAGCACCCGCCGGCCCCCACACCGCAATGATCGTTCCCGGCGCACCCTGAGCGGGCCGGGGGGCGAGCGGCGGCGGATCCGACAACACTCGGGCGCGGCCTGGATTCGCCACCTGCGAGCCGACGAGGTCCACTACCTCGTCGGCGTGCGTGCCGGGAGCGGCGAGCATTCGCAGCCCAAGTGAACGCAGGCGATCGTGCTCGCCTTCGCTGACCGGCACCCCCACGACGACACAGTCGGCGGCCTCAAGTGCCGCGACGTCCGAACGCGTCACGTCTGCGTGATCGCCCAGCACCACCACGGCACCTACACCCGCCTGCGCGGCGCCCAGTGCCTCCGCGAGGTCAGCGCAGCGTCGCACGACGCTCAGCCGTGGGTGCGCGTCGATCGCAGTGGCCAGGGCCCCGTCGTCCCGCCCGCCGAGTGCGAGGATCACTCCGGTGCTCGCCATCAGCTGCCTGACCGTCCCACGATCGTGACGTCCCCGTCCCACGACAAGGCATCGAGCACGGTGGCCACCGAGTCAGACGGCACCGCGAGGTAGACCGTTTCACCGCCCGCCACTGCAAAGGCGCGCTCGGCCCGATCCACGTCCGCGACGGCGAGGTCCTCGACGACGAAGGTCTGTGGCGCGCCCGTGTCGTCCGTCGCGGTGACCCACAGGTCCACCGCCGACCCGGCCCCCAGGTCGGGCGCCACGGGCGAGGTGGCCACCACTCCCAGCACACGCCCATCGTGACTATCGGCGTCGGTGAGCGCCGCCACAGGCACCAGCTCGCCCTGCCCCACCACGCGCGTGACCACGCTGCCCCACGGCGGCTCTTGCTGCGCACCGAGGTAGGCGCCGTGCGGCACCCGCACATGGGATACCTCGAGGTCGCCTTCGCTCAGCACCGCACCGGGCACGAGCGTGCCGGCGGCCACGTAATAGGGCTCGGTGTGGTCAGCGGCGTCGAGCGCGAATGCCACTCCCACGATCGCAATCACCATCAGCAGCACACCCACGAGCAGGCGCGGGTCCGTCCAACTGGGCCGGCGCAAGCGGCCGGCCACCGTGCCGTCGTCAACCATGGTCCCCCCTAAGGATCACGTCGTCCGCGCCCTATCCTGCCTAGTCAGGACGCTCCTGCCAAGCCCCTGTGGATTTCGACGGGCAGCGGGCACGACCGTGCCACAATGTCGCCATGAGCCCACGCTTCCTCACCCTCGAGGATGTCCAGGAGGTCCTGAACATCTCGTCGCAGCAGGCGTACGCCTTGGTGCGCGGCGGCGACCTGCCCGCGATCCAGGTGGGTGGGCGCGGAGTGTGGCGAGTCGAGGCGGACGAACTGGAGAAGTACATCGCTCGCCTGTACGAGGAGTCGCGACAGCGGGCCTCCCAGACCCGCAGCGCTCAGGCTTAGGCGGACACCACCTCGCGGATCGATGCTGTCGGGACGCTCCAGCGCCGCGACGGCACATCTGTCACCACGTCGATGTGATCGGCGCCCACGCTCGCGATCAAGCCCACCACCACCGTTCCGGCGTGCACGGCCACGCGTTGACGGGCACGGCTAAGCGCACGCAGCGTCCCCGCCATTCCCAGTCGGGACTCGACGGCTGTCAGCGTCGCGGCCTGGGCGGCAAGCCCATCGATCGCGGCCACGGCTGACAGCGCGACGAGTCGCTGCCGGGGACCGTCTGCCAGCAGCACCCAGTCCTGCCCCGTGTCGTGCACGACCCCGCTCGAGTGCGTGCCGTCCGCCAAGGCGACGGTGACGGCGGCGCCACGCGAGCCGGCCAGGCGGGCGGCGAGCGAGATGCCAGCGCGTTCGCCTCGGGTGCGCTCGGCCACCTCAAGGTGGAGCGATTCGCGCGCCAGCGACTCCGCCTGAGCCTCGAGGTCCTCGAACAGCGCGTCCCATCGCATGCGCACACGCTAGCGGTTTGTCCACAACCGTGCCTTTGCCATGGACGAACATTGCGCCTCCATGTATATCTAGTGTCATCAAAATGCATCAAACAGCATCAAGGGGGATTAGCGTGGAAGCATCTCGGGAGGTAGGCACCGTGACCCGCATCGCAGCGATCGGGGCAGTGCTCGCGGCACCGCTCTTGGCTGTGGTTCTCGGCGCCACTGCATGGACGCACGCCAGGGCGATCACGGCGACCTCAACCCTCACGGACCTCCTCATCGTCGGCGGCTGCGCCACGGGTGCCCTGGTGACGACCACGCTGACCTTGAGCGCCCTGGCCACCGCACTGGCCCCCCGCCGCGCTCAGCGCAGTACGGCTGATGCGCATCGGCCTCTCGGCCCATGGCGCCGCGTCGTCGTGGCCGCTCTGACTGGCTCAGTGGCCACCGCGGTGGCTCTGCCCGCTGCGGCCACACCGGGGGCCGGATGGGTCGATCCCGCCGCGCCATCATCCGTCACCGTCGTGACGGACGCGGGGTGGGTACCACCAGTGGCCGAGCCCACACCAAGCCCCACGCCCGCACCTTTCGTGGCCCCGGAACCAGCGACAGTAGCCGCCACCACGACGCCCACACCCCTTCCCACGACACCCACACCCACTCCCACTCCCACTCCCACTCCCACGGCACCACCGCAGGCGCATGCGCAGCCCGAAGCCGCGCCGGACTCCCACGTGGTGCGCCCCGGCGACTCGCTGTGGTCGATCACCGAGATCGCTCTCGGCGGGAATGCCGCGCACGTCGCGCAGGCATGGCCCGAGCTCTACGACGCCAACCGCGAGGTGATTGGCGACAACCCAGACCTGATCCGGCCCGGCCAGGACCTCGACTTGCCTGCGGGGTGGGCCCGATGAGCGCAAGCCCGATTGTCGCCGCCGGGCTCGGCCCCGTCGCAGCACCGCCGCGGCGCGCGCTCAAGCGCGCCCTGGGAGACCCCACTCCCCTGGCCTGCACCGTGGCGAAGGCCGCGGTCGAAGCAACTCTCGGGGGTCCCGCGCTCGACACCTACGTGCGCTGGCTCGACCCCGAGGTGTTCGCGGACATCGCACGCCAGCGTTCGCTCGCGATCCGCGCCGGCAGCCGTCTCAAGCACCCCGTCGGGGTCAGGCGAGCCCGCGCGTGCCGAGTGGCACGCGACGCGGCCGAGGTCTCGATCGTGGTCGAGTACGACGGCCGCTGCCGCGCGGTTGCCATGCGACTAGTCGAGGTGGCCGGTCGCTGGCAGGTAGCGGAACTCCTGGTGGGTTAGGCGTCCTCGTTCTTGCCGTGGCAGGCCTTGTACTTCTTGCCCGAACCACACGGGCACTGCGCGTTCTTCGCGGTGCCGGGGAACGTCACCCCGTCGCCCTCAGGCTTGGCGCCAGCGGCGGGACCGGTCTTCTTGACCGCCGCGGTGCCGTCCTCCGACGGACCCGAATACGTCAGCGCTCCCATCGACGACTGCATC
This sequence comes from Demequina sp., assembly GCF_047975725.1. Taxonomy (GTDB): domain Bacteria; phylum Actinomycetota; class Actinomycetes; order Actinomycetales; family Demequinaceae; genus Demequina. Next base: position 17,859 of record NZ_JBKEED010000014.1, on the reverse strand, counting down.
ATCGCGCCCGGCGTGGCAGAACCAAGGCTCACCGAGCGCCGCGGCGCACCGGCCTGGGTCGCCGTCGAGGTCGCGCCACCGGCCTGGACAGCGGCGGCGCCCCCAGCGGGCGCATCGGCCGTCTCGGGCTCCTTGACACGCTTCTCGACGCGGTACAGCACCTGAAGCGACTGCTCCTTGATGGAGTCCGTCATGGCCTCGAACAACTGGAAGCCCTCCCGCTGGTACTCGATCAGCGGGTCGCGCTGGCCCATCGCACGCAGACCAATGCCCTCCTTGAGGTAGTCCATCTCGTACAGGTGCTCGCGCCACTTGGCGTCCAGCACCTGCATGACCACCTGGCGCTCAACCGTGCGCGTGAGGTCCTCGCCCAGGCGGGCTTCGACGGCCTCGTACTGCAACTTCGCGTCCGCGATGAGCTCGCGGGTGAGGAAGGCCTGGTTGAGGTGCTCGGCGCCGCCAGCCTCGTCGACCAGTTCGTCCACGGTCAGCGACACGGGGTAAATGCTGCGCAGGTCCTTCATCAGCGCCTCCATGTCCCAGTCCTCGGGAGCGCCAACCATGGTCGCCGACTTCACGTAGGCGCCCACGACAATCTCGATGAAGCTCTGGATCTGGTCCCGGAAGTCCTCGCCGTCGAGCACGCGGCGGCGCTCGCCGTAAATCACGGTGCGCTGGGAGCTCATGACGTCGTCGTACTTGAGGATGTTCTTGCGGATCTCAGCGTTGCGCCCCTCAAGCTGCGCCTGAGCGGACCGCACTCCGCGGGTGAGCACCTTGGACTCGATGGGCATGTCGTCGGGCAGCGCACCAGAGTTCATCATGGTCGCGGCCAGGCCGGACTGGAACATGCGCATGAGGTCGTCCTCGAGCGACAGGTAGAAGCGGGATTCGCCCGGGTCTCCCTGACGGCCGGAGCGGCCACGAAGCTGGTTGTCGATACGGCGCGACTCGTGGCGCTCGGTGCCCAGCACGTACAGGCCGCCCGCAGCGAGGACCTCCTCGTGCTCGGTGGCGACGGCTGCCTTGGCGGCCTCGAGCACCTGGTCCCAGACCCGCTCGTACTCTTCTGCGTTTTCCTGGGGGTCGAGCCCGCGCTCGGACATTTCCTGCACGGCACGGAACTCGGGGTTACCACCGAGCATGATGTCGGTTCCTCGACCGGCCATGTTGGTCGCGACGGTGACGGCGCCCTTGCGGCCCGCCTCAGCCACGATCACCGCTTCCTTCTCGTGCTGCTTGGCGTTGAGCACCTCGTGCTTGATGCCGTGCTTGCGCAGTTCCTTGGACAGCTTTTCCGACTTCTCGACGGAGACCGTTCCCACGAGCACGGGCTGGCCGGCCTTGTTGCGCTCGAGGATGTCCTCGATGACGGCGGAGAACTTCGCGGCCTCGGACTTGTACAGCAGGTCCGCCTTGTCCTCGCGGATCATGGGCTTGTTCGTGGGGATCGGCACCACGCCCATGCCGTAGGTCGCGTTGAGCTCGGCAGCCTCGGTCTGTGCGGTACCGGTCATGCCCGCGAGCTTGGTGTACTGGCGGAAGTAGTTCTGGAGCGTAATCGAGGCGTAGGTCTGCGTCTCGGCCTTGATCGGCACGCCTTCCTTGGCCTCGATGGCCTGGTGCAGGCCCTCCGAGTAGCGACGTCCCTTGAGCAAGCGTCCCGTGTGCTCGTCGACAATGTCGACCTCGCCGCCCTGGACCACGTAGTCGCGGTCGCGGCGGAACAGTTCCTTCGCCTTCACGGCGTTGTTGAGGAAGCCGATCAGGGGTGTGTTGGCGGGGTCATAGAGGTTCTCGATGCCGAGCGCCGACTCGACCTTCTCGATGCCGGGCTCAAGCATGCCGACCGCACGCTTCTTCTCCTCGACCTCGTAGTCCTCGTCGACGGTCAGCGTCTTGGCGATGCGCGCGAACTCGATGTACCACTTGGCGAAGTCGGCGGACGAGGGACCGGAGATGATCAGCGGCGTACGCGCCTCATCGATGAGGATCGAGTCGACCTCATCGACAATCGCGTAGTGGTAGCCGCGGTGCACCAACTGCTTGGGGTCCATCGCCATGTTGTCGCGCAGGTGGTCAAAGCCGAACTCGTTGTTGGTGCCGTACGTGATGTCGCACAGGTACTGGGCACGACGGACCTCGGAGGGCTGGCCGGACAGGATGCACCCGGTCGTGAGTCCCAAGAAGCGGAACACACGGCCCATGAGCTCGGACTGGTAGCTCGCGAGGTAATCGTTGACCGTGACGACGTGGACGCCGTTGCCGGCGAGCGCGTTGAGGTAGGCGGGCAGGGTCGCCACCAGAGTCTTGCCCTCACCGGTCTTCATCTCCGCGATGTCGCCGTTGTGGAGCGCGGCGCCACCCATGATCTGGACGTCGAAGTGACGCAGACCCAGGGTGCGGCGGGAGGCTTCACGAACGGCAGCAAATGCCTCGGGCATGAGGGAGTCGAGCGACTCACCACCCTCGTGGCGCTCCTTGAACTCTGCCGTGAGTGCGCGCAACTCCTCGTCGGAGAGCTCCTGGTACACGCTCTCCATCGCGTTGGTGAGGGTGACGACCCGGTTGAGGCGGCGCAGCACGCGCCCTTCGCCCATACGGATGACGCGATCGAGAACAGACACCTATGACTCCTGACGACTTGGATCCGGATCCATCGTAGGCCGTTGTGAGACGCGCCCCTGCGCGTCTCGCTGTGGGCGCAACATCACAACGGCCGATGCGAGGGCCACCCCGCCCGCCATCGTCCACCATCCGAGCCGCTCGCCGAGGATGAGGGCGCTCAGCGCTGCCGCGACGAGTGGCTCGATAAGTGAGACCACCGTGGCCACAAATGCCGACACGGTCGCGAGGCCAGCAAGGTAGGCCACGTAGGCGAGCCCGGTCGAGAACACCCCCATCGCGAGCGCCAGCGTCCACCCCTCGAGCCCGCCAGGCGCCGCGAACCCGGTGAGCAGTGCCACCGGCAACACCATCAGACCACCCACGAAAAAGGTCAACGCCACCAGACGCACCGGGCCCATCCCGGGAACGGGACGTCTGTTGGCGACCGTGATGCCAGCGAAAGCCGCACCCGCTGCCAGGGCGACGACGATGCCGCCTGCTCGCGCATCGGCCGTGTGGAGGGACGTCGCGCTCACGGCGAGCAAACCCACGAGGGCCAGCGCGAGCGCCCCCAGCGCACGCGGCGGTGGCCGGCGGCGCTGGGTGGCGGCGTCCCAACACGCCACCCAAACGGGTGCCGAGCCGATCGTCACGAGCGTGGCGAGCCCCACTCCCGCGAGCGCGACTCCCGAGAAGTAGAGACACTCAAACGCGGCGGTCAGGGCAGCCGTCAGGAGCACCCGGCGCCATCCGGCACGCGAGGTGCCCCGCAACTCTCCGCGGATCGCGACCCACGCGGTCAGCACTACCCCGGCGATGAGCATGCGCCACAACGCCACCGAGGCAGGGGGCACCGCACCCCCGTCGGCGAGGAGCGCGCCCAGGACGCCGCCGGTGCCCCACAGAACCGCGGCGCTCACCACCAGCAAGAAGTCCCTCGTGCGCACGGCGTGAGCCTACTGCCGGGGCTGACAACGCAACAGAGGGGCACGGGTGCTTGCCCGTGCCCCTCTGAGTGATGTGGATTAGGAGGTTGCCTCCGCAAGTGCTGCGGGCACCTCTTCGATGCGGATCACGCCGTACGTCCACCCACGACGGCGGTACACGGCGGACGCGAGCGACGTCTCGGAGTCGATGAACAGGAAGAAGTCGTGGCCGACCAGTTCCATCTGGTCGATCGCTTCGGACACCGACATGGGCGACGCCTGGTGGGTCTTGGAACGAATGGTGATGGGGGTGCCGTCGACGGGGACCTCGACGGTCGACCCCTCGGGGGCGCCCTCCCACGACTCGACATTCTCGACGCGGTCGTCGTCCTCAGTCGAGGCGGCAGGGGCGAGCGAGCCTTCGGGGTTCACCGCGGCGGCGCCCGGAATCGGTGCGGCGACGACCTCGTGCAGCGGGGTCTTGCCCTTGTGACGGGTGGCGCGGCGCTCGTGCTGGCGGCGCAACTGCTCAAGAATGCGTGCACTCGCCCGCTCGAAGGCGACGTGACGGTCATCCGCGGCAGCCTCGGCGCGCACCACGCTGCGTCCGTGGACCGTGATCTCCACCCGCTCGCGGTCAGATGCCAGCCTCGGGTTGCGCTCGTGAATCACGTTGACCTCGGCGCGCGTGGCGCGGGGTGCCAGGGATTCGACCTTCGCCATCTTGGCGAGGATCTTGGTGCGCATGTCCTCAGAGACCTTGGTGTGGCGTCCGATGATCGCGATGTCCATGGTGGAACTCCTTCTTCAGCTGGGTCGGCCATGCGGCCTTGACTCGGGTGATCGGGCGCCTTCGTGCGCCTGCGGCATCACCTCCTACGAGCTTTGAAGGTGACGACAGTCGTCGTCTGATCTCAGCCTAGCCCGGTCCGCAGACGGGCGCGACCACGATCCACGAACGTGGCCGTGAGGGCGCCCGCCACCACTGCTCCGCGGCCCTCCAGGGCCGCCACGCACGCGGCGAGGGTGGCCCCGGTGGTCAGCACGTCGTCGACGATCACTGCGGCCGCGCCGGGCGCCGCCGCGCAGCTGAGCGCCCGGCTGGCGTCCCGCCACCGCCCCCTCGCGGACCTACCGCGGGATTCTCCAGCGCCGATGCGCAGGCACCGCTCGATGCTGACGTCAAGGCCCGCGGTGCTCAGGCCCTGTGCCGCGCCCAGCGCGAGGATCCACGGCAGGTCAACGCCGCGCCTGCGCGTCGACGCGCGCCGTGCAGGAGCGGGCACCACCGCCACGCGCGTCACGCCCACCTCCCGCAGCGCCTGCCCGGCGTGCAGGCCCACACGGCACGCAACCTCCCGCATCCACGCATCGAGGTCGCGGCGCGCGCCGTCCTTCCAGGCCGCCACGACCCCCGCGACGGGCCCCTCGAGGGCGGCCGCCGACCACACTGGCAGCGACGGCTCGTCCGCACGGTTCACGCGCGGAGCACAGTCCTCGACCCGCACGGGATCGGTCCACCACGGTGCAGCGCACGCCCCGCACAGGCGCACGTCCTCCGCGCCGCACCCGGGGCACTCGACCGGCACCGCGAGGCGCGCGAGGGTGCGCGCGAGGTCGGTCCACGGCGCGGGCTTTCGTGCCATAGGGTCCAGCTCACACCACAGTGCCTCGCGGCGCTACAGGCCTGCCCCGCACCTGGGGACCGCGCGTGGTGCCGGGCGGCCTGGGGACGACCTCATCCCGAGTAGGCGATCTCCGTCACCCCTGTCGCGACAGGAGCCCACGAGGACCCCGAGCGCTCCTCCACTCGACCCTCGAGGTTGACCGCGAGCAAGGTGGCCTCGCCACTACGCACCGCGAACTCCACGCCGTCGCGGATGGTCGACACCACGGACGTCGCACCACCGGCCTCGATCGACCACAGTGGCGTGGGCGAGCCCTCGACGAGCTCGCCCAGGACTCCCACGGTCGTGGTGTCCATCCACGACACATCCACCCCCGTACCCACGCCTGCGCCCATCGCGATGGGCTCCCCCACTCCAAGCGGAACGCCGTTGCTGTCACGGACCAAGGCGGCGACCTCGACCACCGGCTGTCCGCCGGCTCGCGACACCACCGCCACCCTCGCACCGTCACGCGAAACGGACAGTCCCATCACGGTGCGCGCCTTGAGCCACTCGGTGGCGAGTTCGGTCACGGTGCCGTCGGCAGCGATGGCGACCAAGCTCGAGGGGTCCGCAGTTTCGGAGGTCCACACGTAGCCGTGCCTGTCGTACGACGGCGTCACCAACGACGTTCCCTGATACCGGGTCGACGTGAACGCTTGCCCCTGCGCAGGTTCGAGTTCTCCGTCAACCTCGACCAGTGGCGGGTCCTCACCCGCGAGCGCATCGGACACCACCAAGGTGCCCTCGTCGACGATGAACGCGACCTGGCCGCCGAAGGAGCGCGCGAGGCCACGCGAGTCCGATGGCACCGCGCCAGATCCCAGCGGGGTCGCCCGCATCACCGTGCCGTCCCACAGCCCCAGCCGTCCCTGCACGATGGTGGCCGCGAGCGCATCAGGGACGGGCGCAGCCGCGAGGGTCAAGGCACCCTCCTGCGCAAGTTCGAGGCCCCCGATGTTGACCTCAACGCCCGTGACCGTCGGCAGCGCCGTCAGCGTCAGGCGCATCTGCTCGAGCGCGAGAGCGCGTTCGTCCGCCGTACCGGCGGACTGGGCGGACAGATCTACGGTCGCCACGCCATCGGTCACCACGACGGACTGCACGGCCAGCGAGGCCGCGGCGGGGAATCCTGTGAGCACCGCGTCGGCAAGCCACGACGACGGACCCTCGATCAGTTCGCGTGCCGCCGCCGTCGCGATGTTGTTGTCGGGAAGCCACCGCACCTCTGGCACGGCGGTCGTGCGGTCCGTCGTGGCGAACACCAGGTCCACCGACCGATAGAACCGGTTGAAGTTGGCCAAAGAGATGACCACGCCGTCTTCGAGTTCGCTGATGCGCCACTGACCGTCGGACTGCTGCTCGAGCGTGAACGCGATCTGAGCGACCTGATCGTCGGCGGCATCCACGCGTCGACCGGACTCGTCGATGGCCGAAGCGAGGGCAACCTCGTAGGTGGCGAGCGCCGTCGGCTCATCCCACTCAGGCGTCACGGCGCCCGAGTCGTACACCAGCGTGCGCGCACCGGGATCCCAGAGCGCCGCCGCTTCGTCGGTGAGGAACTCGCGGGCGACATCAAAGTTGGTGGCCACGCCACTGGCCGAGGCGGCGAGGAATCCCGTGACAATCGCCTGGGGATTGTCGGATTGCTCTGGGCCTTCCTGAATGGGGACCAATGGCTCGACGGGCGACACGTCTGCGTTGCCCTCTTCGACTGGGCCCTCGGTAGGAATCGACGCACAGCCAGCCAGCAGCAGTGCCGCCGCGGCCAGGGACACCAACGACCTTGTCAGACTCATGGGGCCACCTCCGCGTTCTCGCCACCGCCGTCATCCTTGGGCGGCCCACCGTGGTGCAGGGCCACGCGCGGGCCCACGTGCTCGAACTCGCTCTCGCGCAAGACGAGTTTCAGGGGGGCGTTGTGCCCGAGCCCTTCCGAGGTGCGCGGAAGCAGCATGCGGAAGCTCGCGCCCTTGCCCGGCGACCCCCACACTTCGAGTTTGCCGCCGTGCAGCGTGGCGTCTTCGCGCGCGATCGACAATCCCAGTCCCGTGCCGCCCATGGTGCGGGCGCGGGCGGCATCGCCTCTCCAGAACCGGTCAAAGACGCGGTCCACCTGGTGGGGGGTCAGTCCCAGCCCGTAGTCGCGCACCACCACCGCGGTGCCTCGTCGGTTGGAGCGCACGGCGATGTCGACCGGGCTGCCCTGGCAGTGTTCGATCGCGTTCGACAGCAGGTTGCGCACAATGCGGCCCACGCGCGGGCGGTCGAACGACGCGGTGTTGGGCCCCGGCGCAACGTGCAGGCGCAACTCGACGCCCATGTCGGCGGCGATCGCGGCGACGGCCTCGACCTCGTCCCTGACCACGTCAGCGAGATCGTGCTCCTCAAACTCCAGTTGAGCGGCGCCAGCGTCGATACGCGAGATCTCCAGCAGGTCGCTGAGCAGCGCCTCGAATCGGTCGAGTTGATTGGACAACAGTTCGGCCGAGCGCGCCACGTGCGGGGGGAAGTCCTCGCGGGCGTCGTACAGCACGTCGGAGGCCATCCGGATGGTCGTGAGAGGCGTGCGGAGCTCGTGCGACACATCGGACACAAAGCGGCGCTGCAAGCGCGACAGGTGCTCCATGCGGGTGATCTGCCGCTGCAGTGACTCCGCCATCTCGTTGAACGTACGTGCGAGCGTCGCCATCTCGTCCTGACCGCGGACGGTCATGCGCTCGGACAGACGGCCCTCTGCCAGGCGCGACGCGACACGCGCGGCCTGACGCACGGGGCGGACGGCCTGCGCCGTGACGAACCATGTCATGACCACGACGAGACCAACGAGCACGCCCGCGCCGATCGCGAGCACCTGCTGGATGAGCGCAAGCGTGGCCTGCTCCTCCGCAAGCGAGTACACGAAGTACAGCTCGTACGGTCCCGCGAGGGGGATATCGAGTTGACTCCCGACGACCACGCCGGGCGACCCCGACTGGGGCAGTTCGACGAACTGCCACGGCTGCGACAGCCCTGCGCTCACCGCGTCGCGCATCTCGTCGCTCACCACAAAGCGCAGGTCCTCCGTGGACTCGCCTATGGTCAGCGGCACCGCAGAGGTGTTGTCAGGGCTGCGCAGCATCACCAACCCGCGGTTCACGCCACCCAGTCCGCGCAGTTCGAGTTGCAGGTCGTAGACGAAGGACTGCAGGTCGGCAGCGTTCGTGGCCGTCGTCGTGTTGGCACGATCCTGCGCGGTACTCGCGTCCCGAGCACTCTCCGACAGCACGCCCTCGACTCGCTCGTCGACCAGGCCGTCGCGAATGTCAGACGAGACGTACGCCCCAAGCAGCGCCACCGTGCCCAGGCCGACCACCAGGGTCGACACCACCACGCGCAGCGACATGGAACGCATCCACCGCCGCAACGCCCGCTGCAGCGGCGCGAACAGGACGGCGCCTACCGAGCGCGCCGTGAGTCTCACGTCTGGTGAGCACCCGCCTTGTAGCCCACACCACGCACGGTCTGGATGATTTCCGGGTTCTCAGGATCGCGCTCAATCTTGGCGCGCAGCCGCTGAATGTGGACGTTGACCAGCCGGGTATCCGCGGCGTGGCGGTAGCCCCACACGTCCTCGAGCAGCACCTCGCGCGTGAACACCTGCCCTGGGGCGCGCGCCAGGGTCACCAGCACGTCGAACTCCAAAGGCGTGAGCGGGATCATCTCTCCCGCGCGGCTCACGCGGTGCCCGGTGACGTCGATTTCCAGGTCGCCGATGCGCACCACCGCGGGCGCGGAGGCGTCATTGCGACGCAGTCGTGCGCGCACCCTCGCGATGAGTTCGCGCGGCTTGAAGGGCTTGGGGATGTAGTCGTCTGCCCCCGACTCCAGTCCCAGCACCACGTCGACCGTGTCCGACTTTGCCGTCAGCATGATGATCGGCACCCCGGACTCCGCCCGGATCTCGCGGCAAATGTCGATGCCGCTCTTTCCCGGGAGCATGAGGTCAAGCAGGATCACGTCGGGCGCGAGGTCGCGAAAGGCCTCCAGCGCTCTGTCGCCGTGATCACAGAACACGGGCTCGAATCCGTCGCCGCGCAGGACGATTCCCGTCATCTCCGCGACCGCCGGATCATCATCGACCACCAGGATGCGTGCCGTCATGGCCCCATCTTGCCATGCAGGTTCGCGCATCATGCCTGAAGACTCTCGGCATCGTGCGCGCGCCGTGGCAGGATAGGCGCGTCAAGGAGGAGGCGAAGTGACCGACAGCACGCCGAGCCCACAGGGGGGCGACCACTGGCAGGCCGATACGCGCGTCGCGGGGCCCGCCGCTATTCCCGAGCCGCCCGTCATGCCCGAGGCCACGCCGTGGACCGCTCCGGGAGCCGCACCGACTCCTCCAGCGGCCGCTCCTGCAGCCGCTCAGCCGGCACCTGGGCCAGCCGCCCCCGCTCCAGCGCCTGGCCTGGTCTACGGGCCCACCGGCACACCGGTGCCGCCGCCACCGAGCATGGGCCACGCAGCCCCCACCTACCGCTCCTGGCAGCCGGGCATCATCCCGTTGCGGCCTTTGAGCTTTGGCGACTTCCTCGCGGCTCCGTTCAAGGCCATGCGCTACAACCGTGCCGTCATCCTGGGCGGGCCTCTGCTCTTCACCATCATCACCGCGATCTTGTCGGTGACGGCAGGCTGGATGGTCTTCAACGACGTGCAGTTGTTCTCGTCAGAGGCGCTGCCCGCATGGGACAACATCAACGTGCAGACCATCGTGATGGTGGTGCTCGCGGTGATCTCGCTGCTGCTGACCGACGTGCTGTGCGGTTCCATCGTGGCGCCCGGAGTCGCACGCGCGGTCATGGGCGAGCGCGTTGGCTTGGCGGTCGCGTGGCGTCAGATGCGGGCACGCCTGGGCTCGCTGCTGATCCTGTACGTGCTCGCCACGCTCGCCTACACCTTGTTGACGCTGATCGTGATGGTGCCGCTGCTGTGGGGACTGATCGCCGGCGATAGCAGTACCGGCGCCATTCTGGTGACCTTGCTTCTGGTGTTCGTCGTGCTCGTCCCCGCAGGCCTGTTCATCACACTCGTCCAGGGACTCGCCCGTGCCATGGTGGTGCTGGAAGACATCAGCGCTTGGGCCGCACTGGGGCGCCTGACGCGCCTGGTCAAGGGCCGGTTCTGGTGGTCGATGCTCATCATCTTCGTGACGATGCTGCTCATCAACATCGTCGCGTCGGTGCTGCAATACGTGGGGCAGATGGGTGCAGTCGTGGCCGCCTTCACGGCCCCGGACAACGGCTGGGTTCTCGCCATCGCGTTCTTCGTCGTGTACGGCATCGCCTTCGTGGTCTCTTTGGTGCTGACGTACGCGTACATGGGGTCCGTCCACACCCTCATCTACATCGACCTGCGCATGCGACACGAGGGATTCGACCTCGACCTCGCCCGCGCCGCAGAGGCACGCGCGACCGCTCAGTCGGGCCGGTGAGCGCGTGCTGCTGAGCATTCCCGTCGACCCCGACGCCGAGACCGCGCGCCGGTGGGCCGAGGACGAACTAGCCAAGCCCGAGTACCGCGAGAACTCTGGCGGACTGTCGCTCCAAGCCTTCTGGGACTGGCTCGACCAGCTCCTCGCACGGATCGGCGACATGGGCGGCTCGCTCGGGGTACCAGGCGCGGTCGTCGTCGGGATCATTGTCGCGGCGGTGCTGGCACTCGTGATCTGGCTTGTGCTGGGCCCGCTGCGCCGCTCGCGGCGTGGCGCAGGCGGCCTCGGCGTCCTCGACGACGACGGGCGATCGTGGCAGGAGATACGCGACAGCGCGCGTGCCGCCCAAGCGGCGGGCGACTGGGATCTCGCGGTTATGGAGTGGCTGCGTGCCGTCGTCCGCCTCGAGCTCGAGCGCGGCGCCATCCTCGATTCCCCCGGCGTGACGGCGCGAGAAGCCGCCGAGCGCATCGGCGCGGCTCTCCCCGCCCTTGCCCAGGCAGTCAGGGCCGATGCGCTCGCGTTTGAGCAGGCTCGCTACGGTTCCGGGGGGCTCGGCAGCACTGACGCGGCGCATGCCGAACGCACGTTTGACGCCGTCGAGCGACGTCGAGGCGCGGCGGTTCCCGCATGAGCACGACCGCGCCGCTGCATCAGGCAGTCCCTCGCGACGACGTCGTGACGCAGGTCCGCAAGCGACCCTTCGGGCTGGTCGTGGCGCTACTCTTCGTCGCGTTCATCGGCCTCATGGTCTGGACCTCGCGCCCCGAGGACACCACGCCGTTGTCGACCAATAACTCGACCGAGGAGGGCACCCGGGCGCTCGCGCAGATTCTGCGCGGGCAGGGCGTCGAGGTGCGTCAGGTGGCCACCATGTCCGCCGCCCGCATTGCGGACCCCGCCGCGACCACGCTCGTGATCGCCGACAACGACTCGATGATGGACTACCAGCTCGAGTCGATCGCGGACTACCCCGGCGACCTGGTGCTGATCGCACCCGGACAGATGCTGCTGGACGCGCTGGAGACGGAACTCAGCGTGGGCTACAGCCTCGACACCTCCCCCACGGCCGCCGGATGCGACGACCCTGACGCGCAGGCCGCCGGCGAGATCGAGGTGCTCGGCTCGAGCGTGGCGGGCGACCCTGTCGGCGCGCTCACGTGCTTCACCAACTCCAGCGGCGAACACGGCTACGTCGTCATCGACGACGGGGGGCGGCGCATCACCCTCCTGCCCGCATGGCTCACCGTGACCAACGCCCACCTCGCCGAGCGCGGCCACGCGGCGCTGGGCCTGCGGGCCGTGGGGCGCCACGAGACGGTCGTCTGGTACGTCGCCGACATGTTCGACCCCACCTCCCTGACCTGGAACGGCTCGGGCACCGACGGGGCAGCGCCGCCCAGCGAGATCGAGGCCAATCCCGACTTCTTGCCCCCCGGCACAGGGCCGATGCTGTTTGTGCTCGGCCTCGCCGTGGCCGTGGCCGCCGTGTGGCGAGCACGGCGGTTTGGCCCGCTCGTGACGGAACCGCTGCCCGTCGTAGTGCGGGCCTCGGAGTCCACCCGAGGGCGCGCCCGCTTGTACCGACGTGCGCAGGCCAGTGGCCGCGCGGGCGCGGCGATGCGAGCGCGCGCAGCCACACGCATGGGCCGCCGACTGGGCGTGCCCCGCGCTGCCGACCGCGACGCACTCGTCGCAGCGGTCGCACGCGCGAGCAGCCGCAATCCCCGCGACGTCGATGCGCTGCTCTATGGTCCCCACCCGTCCGACGGCGCCGCCTTCATGACGCTCGTCGACCAGCTCGACACCCTGGAAAGAGAGGTCCACCGACCGTGACCGAGAATCCCCAGTACCGTCCCGACGCCGACGGCGGCGCCACCGATGCTCCCGCAGCCGCGCCTGAGGCCACGCCTGCGACTGAGACTGCGACTGAGGCCGCTCCGGCGCCTGCGCCTGAGCCCTCGTCGGCCCCGGGCGCGCAGGCACGCACGGCCCTCGCGAGCCTGCGCGGCGAGGTTGGCAAGGCCGTCGTGGGCCAAGACGCGATCGTCACCGGCCTGGTCATTGCGTTGCTGTGCCGTGGCCACGTCCTCCTCGAGGGCGTGCCAGGAGTGGCCAAGACCCTCATGGTGCGTGCGCTGTCTCACACCGTGGGTCTGGACTTCAAGCGCGTGCAGTTCACGCCCGACCTCATGCCTGGCGACGTGACCGGCTCGCTCGTGTACGACGCGCGCACCGCGGCCTTCTCCTTCCGTGAAGGTCCGGTCTTCACCAACCTGCTGCTGGCCGACGAAATCAACCGCACGCCTCCCAAGACGCAGTCGTCGCTGCTCGAGGCCATGGAGGAGCGTCAGGTCACGGTGGACGGCCAGTCTCGCCCCCTGCCCGAGCCGTTCATGGTGATCGCGACCCAGAACCCCGTCGAATACGAGGGCACCTACCCGCTGCCCGAGGCTCAGCTGGACCGCTTCCTCATGAAGCTGCCCGTTCCCCTGCCTGCGCGCGAAGCCGAGGTCGAGGTGGTGCTGCGCCACGCTGCCGGCTTCTCCGCCCGCGACCTGCAGGCAGCGGGCGTGCGCGCAGTCGCCACTCTCGCGGACCTCGATGCGGCCCGCGAAGCCGTGGGGACCGTCGCCGTCGCCCCCGAGGTCGCCCAGTACATCGTCGACTTGTGCCGGGCCACCCGCGAGGCGCCGTCGGTGTCGCTCGGAGCCTCGCCTCGTGCGGCCACGGCCCTGCTGTCGACCGCGCGGGCGTGGGCGTGGATGCGGGGCGGCACGTTCATCACCCCCGACGACGTCAAGGCGCTCGCCGAGTGGACCCTTGGACACCGCATCCAAATGCGGGCCGAGGCCGAACTCGAGGGCGTGACGTCGGCCGCAGTGCTGCAGTCGGTGCTGGCCTCCGTCCCCGTGCCTCGCTGAGTCCATGTACATCACCGGATGGACCGTGCTGCTCGTCGCGCTGGGCGCCGTGCCAGCGGCTGTGGTCCACGAGCGCACGTTCGCCTGGCTGTGGGTGATCGGCGTGCTCGCGCTCGCGTGCCTCGACGCGCTCCTGGCGGGCAACCCGACCTCGGTGGGGGTGCGGCGCTCGACCCCTGCGTCGGTGCGGCTCACCGAATCGACCACGCTGACACTCGACGTGGCCAACCTGGGCCGTCGCTCGCTGCGTGGGGCGGTCCGTGACGCCTGGCAGCCCTCGGTCGGCGCCGAGCGCGATCGCCACAAGTGGCGCTTGGCCGCAGGCGAAAGCACCCGCGCCCGCACCGTCGCGCTCCCGACGCGCCGTGGCGACCTGCGCGCGGGCCCGGTCACTGTGCGTCTCGAAGGGCCGATGCACCTCGCTGGCCGTCAGCGCTTGATCGATGCCCCCGCGACACTGAGGGTGCTGCCCGAGTTCGCCTCTCGCAAGCACCTGCCGTCTCGCCTGGCACGCCTGCGCGAGATCGACGGCCAGACCGCCGTCCAACTGAAGGGTGCGGGCTCGGAGTTCGACTCCCTCCGCGAGTACGTCATTGGCGACGATGTGCGCTCGATCGACTGGCGTGCCTCCGCGCGCCGGGCGGAGGTGCTCGTCAAGACCTACCGCCCCGAGCGCGACCGCCGCGTGATGATCGTGCTCGACACCTCACGGCTGTCGGCGGCGCGGGTGGGCGACACGCCGCGGCTGGACGCCTCCATCGAGGGCACGCTCCTGCTGACCGCGCTCGCCACCAAAGCCGGCGACCGAGTCCAGGTGACGGCGTTCGACCGCGTCGAGCGTGCGCGCGCCTTGGGGACCTCAGGTGCGGCCGTCATGCCGCGCTTGGCCGACGCCCTCGCCACCGTCGAACCCGCATTGGTCGAGCCCGACTGGCCCGCCGTGGCCCGCCTGGTGCAAAGCCGGATGTCTCAACGCTCGCTCGTGGTGTTGCTCACGACGCTGGACCCGTCAGCGGTCGACGGCGGCTTGCTCGATACCGTCGCGGCCATCGCCTCGAAGCATGCGGTGGTGCTCGCCTCCGTGGACGACCCCGACCTCGCGGTCCTCGAAGCGGGTCGGGAGGATCTCCAGGACTACTACGCCGCCGCCGCGGCGGCGCGTAGCGCGCTCGAGCACCACGCCATCGGCGCCCGCGTCAGGGAACTGGGCGCTGAGGTGCTCACCGCTCTGCCAGACGACCTTGCCCCCGCCCTTGCGGATCGCTACCTCGCGCTCAAGGCGTCGGGACGGCTCTAGCCCACCCCCGCATCGGCCCTCCGGGATGATCCCCGAGCGCAGCGCGCGAGTGACGTCCGCTCAGCCGCGCACGGCGGCGGCGTCGGTGGCGAAATCGCCCTCGACGTCGCCCGTGACGTCGGCCCTCACGGCATACCGGCCCACCACGAACACATAAATCCAGAACGCCGCAAACGCGAGTGTGCCAATTACGATCTTGATGGGCCAGGGCAGGTATGAGCCCGTGACGAAGCCCTCGATCAGCCCGGAGATAAACAACGCGGCGACCAGCCCGATCCCCACGCTGACGGTGACCCGGCCTTCCTCGGCCAGCGCCTGCATCCGGGTGCGATGCCCGGGCACGAGCATCGTCCAGAACAGGCGTAGGCCAGCGCCTGCCGCGACAAAGACAGCGCTGAGCTCGAGCAAGCCATGGGGGATGATGAGCTGGAAGAAGATGTCGAGCAGGCCAGCCTCAGCCATCACCGCGGCCGCCACGCCCAACTGAATGACGGTGTTGTACATGAGGTAGGCGGGATAGATCCCCGTGATCCCCAGCGCGATGCACTGCAGCGCAAGCAGCCCGTTGTTGGTCCACACCGACGCGGCGAACGAACTCGAGTCGTACTCGTAGTAGTAGTTCGCGAACTCCAATTGCGCGACCGCGTCGCGCTGTTCGGGACTGCCGATGAGGGCCAGCGCCTCGGGGTGCGTCACCGTCCACCAGGCGCTCAGAGCGCCCAGGCCCACCACCGCGAGAGCGACCGCCACACCCCACCAACGCACGCGGTACATCGCGGCTGCCAGGCCGAGCGTCAGGTAGTGACGGATCCCGCGCACAGACATTTCGTGAGCCCCGGTGAGCCACACGCGGGCATTGGCCAGGGTGATCGACAGACGCGTCACCAGGCCCGGCTCCGGCGCTGCGGACCGCAACGCGGACAGGTCGCCGGAGGTCGCCTGATACAGCCTCGTCAGTTCGTCGGCCTCCTCGCCGGTCAGCGAGCGGCGACGCGACAGCTCCTGAAGTCGATCCCACCGCGCTTGGCGCGCTCCGGCAAAGGCGTCGATGTCCACGCCGCTACGATGCCATACAACGGCCGGGCGAAGGGGGAGGTATGGATACCGTCGAGGACGAGATCCTCACAGGAGAAGGCGTCGCGCTCAGCACGGGCGCCGCTGCGATCACCAACCGCATGCTGTCCGGACTCATCGACCTCATCGTGTACGGCTTGCCGTCGATGGCGCTGCTGTACTTCCTGACTGCAGCGACCATGTTCGCCAACGCGGCGGCTCAGCGCGCCACGGCCATCGCAGCCATGGTGATCACCCTCGTCATCGTGCCCACCATCGTCGAGACGCTCTCGAGGGGGCGCTCCGTCGGCCGCCTCGCATGCGGCCTGCGCGTGGTCAGGGACGACGGCGGGCCCATCTCGTTCCGCCACGCCTTCATTCGCGCGCTGACGGGGCTGGTCGAGATCTTCGGCACCTTCGGCATCCTGGCGATCACTGTCGCGGTGCTCAACGCGCGCGCCAAGCGTATTGGCGACCTGCTTGCCGGCACCTATGCCATGCGAGTGCGCGGGCCCAAGCGCGCCCTGCCACCCATCGAGGCACCACCCCACCTGGTGACCTGGGTGTCCGCCGCTGACATCCTGCGCCTGCCCGACGGTTTTGCGCTCACGTGCCGCATGTTCCTGGCGCGGGCGGCCTCGCTCCACCCCGGCTCCCGTGCGCGCCTGGGCACCGAACTGGGCGCTCGCATGGCGGAGTACGTCTCTCCCCTGCCGCCGGAGGGCACCCACCCCGAGCATCTGATCGCCGCCGTGCTGTGGGAGCGTGGGCAGCGCGAGGCAAGCATCGAGCAGCGCAGGGCCGTGCGCGCCGAGGACGAGGCCGCGCGAGTCGCGCGCCTGCCCTACGGCGTGCCCGACGCCGTGAACTAACCCCCACCCCCCACCCCCCACCCCCCACCGGTCAAATGGATCCATTTGACCGGAGCGGGCGGCCCTCTTCGCGTACCAAATGGATCCACTTGACGGGAAGGAGGGGGGCGAGAGTCAGTAGCGGTAGTGCTCCGACTTGAACGGGCCGTGCTGAGGAACGCCGATGTAGTCGGCCTGCTCCTCGCTCAGCACCGACAGGCGCACACCGAGCGCGTCAAGGTGGGCCCGCGCGACCTTCTCGTCGAGCACCTTCGGCAGGCGGTGCACGCCCAGCGGGTAGGCCTCGAGGTTGACCCACAGTTCGATCTGCGCGAGCACCTGGTTGGCAAAGGACGTCGACATCACGAAGCTGGGGTGACCCGTCGCGTTGCCGAGGTTGAGCAGACGGCCCTCGCTCAGCACGATCACGCTGTGACCGTCGGCAAAAGTCCACTCGTCGACCTGGGGCTTGATGGGCTGGTGCTTGGCACCAGAGCGCGCCAGGCCAGCCATGTCGATCTCGTTGTCGAAGTGGCCCACGTTGCCCACAATCGCCTTGTCCTTCATGGCGGCCATGTGCTCGACGCGGATGATGTCCTTGTTGCCCGTGGTGGTGATGAAGAAGTCGGCGCGCTCGACGACGTCTTCGATGCGGGCCACCTCGTAGCCGTCCATCGCGGCCTGCAGGGCGCAGATGGGGTCGACCTCGGACACGATGACCCGGGCACCCTGGCCGCGCAGCGCCTCTGCGGCGCCCTTGCCCACGTCGCCGTAGCCGGCGACGAACGCGACCTTGCCACCCATGAGGACGTCGGTGGCGCGGTTGATGCCGTCGGGCAGCGAGTGACGGATGCCGTAGCGGTTGTCGAACTTGGACTTGGTCACCGAGTCGTTGACGTTTATCGCGGGGAACAGCAGTTCGCCGCGGCGGAACATAGCCTCGAGGCGGTGCACGCCCGTGGTGGTCTCCTCCGAAACCCCGACGATACCCGCGGCCATGCGCGTAAAGCGCGTGGGGTCTCTGGCGATGGAGCGGCGAATGACGGCACGCATGCCCTCGACCT
>NZ_JBKEED010000013.1:0-78509 GCF_047975725.1 Demequina sp. | reverse complement strand
GCGCGCATTCTCTCGTACTCACCACGACGCGGATGTGGACCGTTGCCGGGTCGACCCACGCCACACATGCCCGCCTTGCGCAACCAGCCATACGCCGTATGCCGGTTGACGCCGACTCTCCCGGCTACGTCACTGATCGTCCCCTCGGACCGCTCCAACTCCGCGAAGAACTGAGCTTTCAACTCCTCAAACGACACGATCCCCGCAACTCCCTGAAGTCAGGGTGTTGCGGGGATCGCTAGAACCCGCCCCGGGACGTGTCGGGGGCTTCGCGTGCGATGAGGCTTAGCGCGCCTCGAAGGTCAGGCAGTCGGCCGTGTCGAACGACGCGCCCACCTCGATGGCTGCTGCGGTGCAGAGCATCTCGTCGTTGAACGTGCAGTCCGTGCGGGTGCAGGCGCCCACGCCAGCGGGGCCTTCCTTGCCGCCCTTGGTGTCCGAGTCGACAAAGGTCGAGCAGTGGGCGTGGTCTCCCGACACGTTGATGGCGCCTGCGTGGCACCCGTTGTGGTTGAAGCCGCAGGTCTCGACCGAGCAGGACGAGACGATCGGCAGGCTGATCATGGTGGCCATGGTGTCCTCCTGGTTGTCATCGTGGATGTGCGATGGCTCAAGAATACGTCCAGAAATGTCGGATGTCACCTTTTCAAATAAAGACACACGGCAGTTTCCAAAGGAATAAAGAAACGTCATTGTGCCGCAAAGGTGAGCCTTACATGACGGCTACCAGGGCTTTCGCTTGGGGGGATCGCGAATATGCGTCAGATCCGTCCGCATTCTTAGGTTAGCCTCACTCGCCATTCTCGACCTGCCGTCCACCGGTGCCCACCGAGTGGTCCTACCCCAGGTGAGGGCCGTGCGGAGCCCAGCGACCGCATCGGCCCTGATGGGGGTGGGAACAAACCATGGGCAGGGGGTGTCTTTCAGGTGAGCGCACGTGGCGCCCGGCAAACCCCTCAGCGGCCGGGCGCCACGTGTGTTCCTCACCGTGAAGCCGCATAGGCTGAGGGGAACCCTCCTGAAAGGAGCGCCTCATGACTGAACGCATCGTCAAGACGGACGCCCAGTGGCGCGCGGAGCTCACGGACGAGGAGTTCCACGTCCTGCGCGAGGCAGGCACCGAGCGTCCCTGGACCGGCGAGCTGCTTGACAACAAGCGCGACGGTGTCTACCGCTGTCGCGCCTGCGGCGCCGAGTTGTTCCGCTCGGACACCAAGTTCGACTCGCACTGCGGCTGGCCATCGTTCTTCACTGCCGAGAACGAGGCCGTCACCCTGTCTGAGGACGTCTCGCTCGGGATGGTCCGCACAGAGGTCCGATGCGCCACGTGCGACTCGCACCTGGGTCACGTGTTCGCGGACGCGCCTCAGACGCCCACCGGCGACCGGTTCTGCATCAACTCCGTGTCGCTCACGTTCGAGGACCAGGCCCAGGCGGCGGCGAGCGAGGCCGCCGGCGAGCGTGGCGAGCGACTGCCGTACGACGCGGGGCGGGGGTTCCTCGATCCGCAGCCCAACCACTACACCGGCCAGCCTGGGAACCCGTGATGGCCGAGCCGCGCTTTCGCCGCCCCGCCATGCTCGACATGGACGAGGCCGACCAACTCGAGGGTGACATTGACCCCGCCGACCGTGGGCTTATCGCGCACGAGACCGCACTCGCGCTCGTGTCGCAGGCCCGTGAAGCGTCCGACCCCGAACTGACCGCGCGCCTCGTGCGCCTGGTCGACGAAGAGGGCATCGACACCGTCGCGATGATGTGGTCCAAGGCCGGCTCGCACACGTTGCCGGGCGCGCTGTGGCGCATCTACATGCTGCGCGAGTGGGTCAAGCACGACGCGTCCTCAGTGGCGCAGTCGTACCACCAGGGCGTCCATGCGGCCCATGTGCGCCATGCGATCGCCGGAGTCGAGGACCCTCCCGGTCCCGACGAGGTGCGCTCGCTCGCCGACGCGGTGCTGTCGGGCGTGTTCGCGGGCGATCTTGCGGTGGCGCTTGAGCGTGCCGGCGCGTTCTGCCGGGTGGTGGCGACGGGGGCGGCCTACGAAGCCGAGCGTGACGACGGCCACAACGACCGTCGCGCCCACGAGACGTCCTTGCGGGCCGCGCAGTTGCTGCGCACCGGCGAGGACCTCGAGCGCTGCGCCGCGATGTGGCGAGAGGGCCGCCTCGACTAACCCCCGTCAAATGGATCCATTTTCCTCGTCTAACTGGGTCACCTACCCGTCAAATGGATCCATTTTCCTCGTGAGTGGCCGCCCCCTCGCCTGTCAAATGGATCCATTTGGCTTGTGAGGGGTGGAGTTGAGGGAGTGCGCGAGAGGCGTACAGTGGGGTAAGGCATCGGACTGCGGTAGCCCCGGGCTCCAACATCAGCCGCCACGAGCGGCCTTCGCGCCGACTGGCGCTCCCAGTCCGATGTCTTTTTCTTGCCCCGACATACGCCCGATGTGCGTGCTGGCCGCGCACGAGTGTCACCGCGGGTATCTGGCTCGCTTTCGCAGCGCGGATCCTGTTCTGACGGGTATCAACCGCACGGGGCTCGCGTTACGGGTGGACCTGCAGCAGGTGGGTCTCAATCGCGGTGACGCGCGGGCCCGACTCTGTGTCGAGCACGTGTGCGATCAGCACGCCGCCGGCCGGTAGGTAGGGGTTCTTGCGGGGCAGCGCGCCATGCGTGTACGGCCGCGTGGCCGCCCTCAGCATCTCGACGATCGTGGGCAGCGTGGGCCTGTGCGCACAGACCACTTGTGGCGTCTGCCGACCCAGCAGTCCCACAAAGGTCTCGGCCGTGGCGAGCGGGTCGTCGGCGTGCGCCGGCTCCGACAGTGCGGGGTAGCGGTTGACCTTGAGCCCCGCCGCCTCAGCGAAGGGTTCGACCGTCGTGGTGCACCGCACGGCGGGCGACGAGGCCACGCGGCGTGCGCCAAAGGCGGCGAAGAGTGGCACCAGCTGCTCGGCCCGCTTGGCGCCCGCGGCGGTGATGGGGCGCTTCAGGTCCGGGCCGTCCCACGCCTTGCGGCGCTTGGCGCGGGCGTGGCGCACCAGCACAAACGCGCGGGTCTCGAGCCGCCCGGCTTCGTGAGCCTGGACCAGCGCCTCGAGGGGACGCAGGTCGTCACGGAACGTGATGCGCTTGCGCGCCTGCTCGACCGTGAGCCACTTCTTGGTGTCGATCTCGTGCTTAGAAGCGTCCTTGACCTTGGGGCGTGCCTTGACGGCCGCGGCTGCGCTGGGAGCGACCTGCGCAGCCCAGTACTTCACCACCTTGGTCTTGCCTCCCACGGGGTAGCGCAGGGTCGGCAGTGGCTGGCCAAGGATCACCTGCTTGCCGGTCTCCTCGGCGACCTCGCGAATGGCGCAGGCGGGCAGCGTCTCGCCCTTGTTGAGCTTGCCCTTGGGCCA
This sequence comes from Demequina sp., assembly GCF_047975725.1. GTDB lineage: Bacteria > Actinomycetota > Actinomycetes > Actinomycetales > Demequinaceae > Demequina. The sequence continues at coordinate 75,105 of NZ_JBKEED010000013.1, read as the reverse complement.
CGACCAGTCGTCGTAGCGGGGGCGATGGACTGCGAGAACCTCCAGCGACCCGTCGCGGAGGCGCCAGATGAGGGCGCCTGCCGCGATCACGGTGCCTGGTGGGTAGCGCCTCACTTGCGCTTGGCCCTCCGCTTGGGCTGGCGCTTGATGTACGTGGATTGGACGTCCTTGAGGCGGTTGCCCTCAGCGTCCTCGGTCTCGCGGGTCCACACGCCGTCGGAGTCGAGCTCCCAGGCGATGTACTCGTCGGACATCGCCATCGCGATGTTGTCGAGCAGGAACGCCTTCTGGTGGGGCGCCGCGATCGAGATCAGCGTCTCGATGCGCCGGTCGAGGTTGCGGTGCATGAGGTCGGCCGAGCCGATGAAGATCTCGGGCTCCCCGCCGCCCCCGAAGGCGTAGACACGCGAGTGTTCGAGGAACCGTCCCAGCACCGAGCGCACGCGGATGTTCTCGCTCAGCCCGGGCACTCCGGGGCGCAGCGCGCAGATGCCGCGCACCACCAGGTCGACCTTCACGCCGGCCTGCGAGGCGCGGTACAGCGCGTCGATGGTCTTCTCGTCCACCACGGAGTTGACCTTGATGCGCACCCAGGCCTCCTCGCCCTCGAGGGCGCGCTCCGCCTCGGCGTTGATGCGCTCGATCAGCCCCATCCGCACGCCCGTGGGGGCCACGATCAGGCGCCGGAAGCGCGCCTTCGGGGCGTAACCCGAGAGCTGGTTGAACAGCTTGGTGAGGTCGGCGCCCACCGCATCGTCCCTGGTGAGGAGTCCGTAGTCCTCGTAGAGTCGCGCGGTCTTGGGGTGATAGTTGCCGGTGCCTACGTGGCAGTAACGCACCAGGCCCTCGTCCTCTTGGCGCACTACGAGCGAGAGCTTGCAGTGCGTCTTGAGGCCCACCAGGCCGTACACGACGTGCACGCCCGCCTTCTCGAGCTTGCGCGCCCACGAGATGTTCTGCTGCTCGTCGAATCGCGCCTTGATTTCGACCAGCGCGAGCACCTGCTTGCCGTTGCGCGCGGCCTCGATGAGGGCGTCGACGATGGGGCTGTCGCCCGAGGTGCGGTACAGCGTCTGCTTGATGGCGAGCACCTTGGGGTCCACCGCGGCCTGCGCGAGGAACGCCTGCACGGACGTCGAGAACGAGTCGTAGGGGTGGTGCAGCAGGATGTCGCCGCGGCGCACCGCGACAAACACGTTCTGCTCCTCGGCGGTCTCGACCGGCGCGAGCTGGTGGTGAGTCGTGGGCCTAAAGGCAGGGAACTGCAGACGCGGCCGGTCGAGGTCCGCGATCACGTTCAGTCCCGTGAGGTCCAGCGGCGCGGGCAGGTGGAACACATCGTGCTCCGTCACGCCCAACTCGCGCACCAGCAGGTCGCGAATGTGGGGCGGTAGGTCCTGCGCGACCTCGAGGCGCACCGCGGGGCCAAAGCGCCGGCGCAGCAACTCGCGCTCCATGGCCTTGAGCAAGTTCTCGGCGTCGTCCTCTTCGACCTCGACGTCCTCGTTGCGGGTGACGCGGAACGTGTAGCTGTCGAGCACCTCCATGCCGGGGAACAGGTAGTCGAGGTGCTCGGCGATGACGTCCTCGAGCGGCACAAAGCTGCGCGGCTCATCGGACAGGGCCGATGCATCGGTCACCTGGGCGGCGTGCCCCGCCGAGTCGACGGACAAGAAGCGGGGAAGGGTCTCGGGGACCTTCACCCTGGCAAAGAACTGCTTGCCGGAGTCGGGGTCGCGAAGCTCGACGGCGAGATTGAGCGACAGGCCGGAGATGTACGGGAAGGGGTGGGCCGGGTCGACGGCCAGCGGCGTCAGCACGGGGAAGATGTCCGAGCGGTACAGCTTGCGCAGGCGCTCGCGCTCGGTCTCTTCGAGGTCGGTGATGCGCACCAGGTGGATGCCTTCGGCCTGGAGCTCGGGCATCACGTGGTCCTCGAACACGTCCGCGTGGCGGTCCATCAGTTGGTGGGCGCGCTCGGTGAGAGCCTCCACCAGGCGGGTGGGGCTCATGCCCGTCGCTGACGGCACGGCGAAGCCCGCGGCAATACGGCGCTTGAGGCCCGCCACGCGCACCATGAAGAACTCGTCGAGGTTGGAGGCGAAGATCGCGAGGAACCGTGCGCGCTCGAGTAGCGGCGTCTCAGGGTCCTCTGCGAGTTCGAGCACGCGCTCGTTGAACGCGAGCCACGACAACTCGCGGTCCAGGTAGCGGTCGGCGGGCAGCGGCTCGCCCAGGAGGTGCTCGTCCTCGTCGTGGTGGTCGTCGTGCAGGGGCGTCTCCGCGGTGAGCGTCGACTCGATCACGGTGGTGGACGGCGCGACGGCCTCGCGCTCGGGCAGCGGCGCGGGCGCCGACGGGTCAATCACGTCAGACTCGGGCGCGCTGTCGGTACGGGTTCCATCCTGCATGAGCCCATCGTGGCATGCCCTTTCCCGACCGGCCAGCCCCAGGGTCCTGCCATGGTCGCGCCCCGCAGGGCGCGCCAGGTTGGAACCCGGCCCGCGCATCGGCTAGGAATGAAGGCAGGCGGACGACGAGGGCCACTCGACCCTGCGCACGACCCGCACCTGTAGCGGAAGGAGGGGTCATGAGCGCGACCCCGGCCATCGAGGTGGACCACCTCACCAAGACCTTCGGTGCCTTTACGGCCGTCGACGACGTCAGTTTTGCCATCCAGCCGGGGGAGATTTTTGGCTTCCTTGGCCCCAACGGCGCGGGAAAGTCCACGACGATCCGCTCGATCCTGGACCTCATCAGGCCCACGTCGGGGGCGTGTCGGGTGCTGGGTCTTGATAGCCGGCGCGACGCCGTGGACATCCACCGGCGCATCGGCTTTTTGCCGGCGGACCTCGCGCTCTACCCCAACCTCACCGGGCGCCAAACGATCGAGTACCTCGCCAACCTGCGCGGCGGCGTGCAGTGGTCGCGGGTCAACGAGCTCACCGAGCGGCTCGATGCGGACCTGTCCAAAAAGGTGGGGGAGTATTCGTCGGGCAACCGCCAGAAGCTCGGCATTGTCCAGGCGTTCATGCACTCGCCAGAGGTGGTGATCCTCGACGAGCCCATCACCGGGCTGGACCCGCTCGTGCAACTCGAGTTCCACACGCTACTGAGGGAGATGGCCGATGCGGGGGGCACCGTCTTCTTGTCCTCTCACACCATCAGTGAGGTCGAGCGGGTGGCGGACAGGGTCGCGTTTATCCGTCGCGGGCACCTCATCGCGGTCGAGCAGATGAGTGAGCTGCACGACAAGGCGCTGCGACGCATCACCTTGGAGTTCGCATCGCCCGTGGCGGCCGCGGCCTTCGACGGTGTCGAGGGGGTGCACTCGGTGAGTGCCGACGGTCCCACGGTGACCGCGCAGTTCGAGGGCTCCATGGCGCCGCTGCTGACGGTCGCGACTGCGCATGACGTGCTGTCGGTGTCCTCGGCCAGCGTCGACCTCGACGAGATCTTCCTCGAGTTTTATCGCGACGAGGTGGTGGCGGCCGGAGGCGACCCCGGCGACGTCCCGGGCGACGTCCCGGGCGATGACCCGGACACGGACGCGACTGCCGTCGACGGTCGCGCGTGATGCTGCGCTCCGTCTACCTCAAGAGTCTGCGGGACAGGTGGCTGGGTGCCGCGCTGGGCGTGCTCGCGCTGTTCGCTGTCGCGTGGATGGGTATCTGGGCGTTCGCAGGCATGGGCGACGACGCGGTCGAGTTCATCGACGCCATGCCGCCGGCCTACCTGTCGCTTACTGGACTGACCTCGGACGGCGGCGTGGTCGGCATGATGATGTCGAACATGTTCACCTTCATGGGGCCGTTCGTGATCGCGGGGCTCGGGGTGTCGATGGGTGCCTCCGCGATTGCCGCAGAGGAATCCGCGGGCACCATGAACATCCTGGGCTCGATGCCGCGCTCGCGGTCCCGGCTGCTGGCGTCGAAGGCTCTCGCGGTCGTGACGGTGGTGCTGGTCGCTGGGGTGGCCGCCTCGCTGTCATATGTGTTCGCGGCCTGGCTGTCGGGGGAGTCCACGGCCGGTGTTGACCTCGTGGCCGCGACGGTGCACATGCTCGCGGTGTGTCTGCTGTTCGCTGCGGTCGCGCTGACCGTGGGCGCGTGGACGGGCAGCCGCTCCCTCGCGTCTGGGGTGGGCGTCGGGCTCATCGCGCTGTCGTACTTCGCCGACGGCATCTTGCCCCTGGTGGACGGATTCGAGGACTGGGCCAAGGCCTCGCCTTGGTCCTGGATCGACGGCACGCAGCCCCTCGCGTCCGGGGTGGACTGGACGCCCGTCCTGGTCCTCGTGGGGGTGAGCGCCGCCGTGGCGGCGCTGGGCTGGTGGGGACTGTCGCGCCGCGACCTGGGAGCAGGGCTAGCCAAAGCGCCGATGCTCGAGCGGCTACGCGAGGACCCTCGCCTGGGCAAGGTGGTGGCCGTCCTCGCCGGGCGCGGGTCCACGCGAGGGATCGCAACGCGTGCGCTGACCGACCTGCGGCCGATTCTGTTGGTCGCGTGCGGGTTCGCCGCGATGCAGGCGCTCGTGCTGGGCTTCTTGTTCAACGCCGTGAGCGAGGACCTTGGCCCCGTCGTCGAGTCCATGCCGGATTCGATCCTCGCGATGGTGGGGTTCGCCGACTTCTCGACCCCCGAGGGCTGGTACTACGGCGAGTGCCTGTCCATCGTCGGGCCGGTCGTGGTGGCCATCGTTGCTATCAACGCGGGAGCCGCTCTCGCGCGTGAGGAGCGCGATCGCACCGCGAGCCTGCTGCTGTCGCTGCCCGTGTCGCGCGTGGCCGTCGCCTCGCGCAAGGCTCTCGCCATCGTCACCGGTTCGCTGGTGGCGGGGCTCGCGATCTCGGCGGCGATCATGGCCGGCAACGCGCTTGCCGGGCTGGGCATGGACCCCGGCCATATTCTCGCGGCGGGTGTGCTGCTCGCCGGCCTGGGGCTGGTGCTGGGAGGGGCCGCGTTCTTTGCGGGCGCGCTGACGGGACGCCACTCGGTAGCGGTGGGAGTGGGCACGGGTCTCGCCGTCGTCGGGTGGGGCGTCAATGCGTTTGTGCCGGTGAACCCCGACCTTGCCGACTGGGCGCGGCTGTCGCCGTTTTGGTACGTCGCGGAGGGTAACCCCCTCGTCGTGGGCATGACCTGGTGGCAGCTGGGGGTGCTGGTGGGCGTGGGTGCGGCGTTGATGGTCGCCGGGGTGCTGGTCTACCGGGCGCGCGACCTCAAGGGCTAGGCGGGCACGCGCGGCGGCTCCCGTTTACCCTGGGGCGATGGTGCAACGGGCCTGGTATCGACTCCCGCCGGTGCTGCGTGCCTTGCTGCCGGGACTGGTCATCGCAGGAGTAGGCCTGTGGTGGTTCATCGAGATCCTCGACGAGGTGATCGAACGTGACACCTTCGAGGCCATCGATCAGCCGCTGCTCGAGTGGTTCGCGAGCCATCGTGTGCCGTGGGTGACAACCGTGATGACGGCCGTCACCACGGTGTTCGGGCCCGTGGTGCTGCCCGTCCTCGTGGCAGTCGGCTGCGTTGTCTGGTGGCGGCGATCGGGGGGCACGGGGCAGCGCTCGTGGCGCGACCCGCTGCTGCTCATGGGTGCCATGGTCGTCTCGACCCTGTTCTCCGTGACGGTGAAGGCCACAGTCGCCAGGCCCAGGCCGGCCGACGAGTTCCAGGCGGTGCCGGGAGTGGAGCATTCGTTCTCCTTCCCCTCGGGCCACTCGACGGGCACGGCCACGCTCGCGCTCGTGGTCGCGTACCTGCTGTGGCGGCGTCACCGCGGGTGGCGCACGGGCCTGATGTGGGCGCTCGTGTCCGTGGCACTCATCGGCCTCGTGGCGCTCACCCGCATGTATCTGGGCTATCACTTCTTGTCCGACGTGCTCGCTGGCGCGTGCGTGGGCCTGTTCACGCTGGGGCTCGTGGTCGCCGCTGACCGGCTGTTGGACCTTCGTCGGTCACGGAGGTCCGACGGTGGGCATACGGTGGAGCGGTGACCGACGCTTACGCCTCCCTGACCGACTTCATCGCCATCCCCCGTCTGGAGGGCCTTGCCCTGTCGCCAGACGGCGCGCGGGCCGTGCTGACGGTCGCCACCCTGTCCGCCGACGCCACCACCTACGAGCGCTCCCTGTGGGAGGTCGCGACGGACGGCGAGGGGGTGCCTCGTCGCCTCACGCGCTCCGCCAAGGGCGAGGCGGGGGCAGCCTTCGCGTCCACGGGCGACCTGCTGTTCACCTCCGGCCGGCCCGACTCCGGTGACGAGGACGAGGCCTCGCAGCTATGGCTGCTGTCCGCAGCCGGTGGGGAGGCCCGATGCGTCACTCGCCTGGCGGGCGGCGCTGGGGGGCTCGCTGCCGTCGCCGCTGACGCACCCGTCGCGATCCTCGGCACCGACCTCATGCCCTCGGCGTCCTCGCTCGAGGACGACGCACGCATCCGCGCCGAGCGCAAAAAGCGCAAGGTCAACGCGATCCTGCACTCGTCCTACCCGATCCGGCACTGGGATCACGACCTCGGGCCCGCCGTCCCGCACCTGCTGGCCGTGGACCTGGGTGACCTGAGCCCCGAGCAGGCCACCGCATCGGCCCCACGCCCGGAGGGTGAAGACTCCACGCCGAACGCGACCCAGCCGTACCCCGCCACGCTGCCGCGGCCGCGCACCCTCACCCCGCAGGCCGCCCGTGCGGCACGGTCCTATGAAGCGGCGATCACGCCCGATGGCCGCACCGTCATCACCACCGAAGAGGTGCCCGTGGGGCGTTCGGCGCGCACCAGGCTGGTGTCGATCGACGTCGCCACTGGTGAGCACACGGTGCTGTTCGACGAGGAAGGGTTCGACTACGTGGGCCCCGCGATCAGCCCCGATGGCGCCACCCTCGCCTATGGCCGCGGCGCGCAACCCCACGCCGAGGGGCCGGTCGACCAGGAGATCTGGGTCGCGGCCATCGACGGTTCACAGCCGCGCGAGATTGTCGCCCACTGGGACCGCTGGTCCACCGGACTGCAGTTCTCCGCTGACGGCACCGCACTCATCACCGTTGCGGACGACGACGGCAACGCGCCCATCTTCCGCATCGACCTTGAGACCGACACCGTCACCGCCGTGACTACCGACGACGCGGCCTACTCGTGCGTCGCTGTCGACCGCAGCACCGGCGACCTGGTGGCCCTGCGCGCCACCATGCTCGAGCCCGCCCACCCGGTGCGCATTGCCGCCGACGGCACGCTCACGCGCCTGGCCACGCCCGCCCCCGCGCCGCAGGTGAAGGCAAACGTTGAGCGGGTCTCCACCACCGCTGCCGACGGCGCGCGAGTGCCGGGGTGGCTGCTCACCCCGCCCGGCGCATCGGCCGAATCTCCGGCCCCGCTGCTGCTGTGGATCCACGGTGGGCCGCTGAACTCGTGGAACGCCTGGTCGTGGCGCTGGGCGCCCGCGCTCGCGGTCGCTCGCGGCTACGCGGTGCTGCTGCCCGACCCCGCGCTGTCGACGGGGTACGGCCTCGAGTACATTGCGCGCGGCTGGGATGCGTGGGGCGAGGCGCCGTTCACCGACCTGATGTCGATCACCGATGCCGTCGTGGCTCGCGAGGACATCGACGCCGATCGCACGGCCGCGATGGGTGGGTCCTTTGGCGGCTACATGGCCAACTGGGTTGCCGGGCACACGGACCGCTTTGACGCGATCGTGACCCACGCAAGCCTGTGGTCGCTCGACCAGTTCTCGCCCACGACGGACCACGCCGACTACTGGCAGTCGATCTTCACGGCGCAGGGCGCGATCGACAACTCGCCCCACCAGTTCGTGCGCGACATCGTCTCGCCCATGCTCGTCATCCACGGCGACAAGGACTACCGCGTGCCGATCGGGGAGGGCCTGCGCCTGTGGGCCGAGCTCGCCGAGCACTGTGCCGCTGAGGACGGCACCATGCCTCACCGGTTCCTGTACTTCCCCGACGAAAACCACTGGATTCTCAAACCGCAGCACGCGATCGTCTGGTACGAGACGGTGTTCGCCTTCCTCGCCGAGCACGTGCTGGGCGAGACGCCGTCGCTGCCCGAGACCCTGGGGTAGGCGATGGGCGACTGGCGCGCCGCCATGGAGGGCGGCGACGGGAGCACACCGGGCATGCGCGCCCTGGCATGGGCCACGGCACTCGCAGGACTGCTGGTGGCAGGTGCCGTGCTGTGGTTCTTCACAGTCGGGGCGAACTACACGACCCCCGACGGCAGCCCCACGATGGCCGGCCTGGGCGTCGGTGCCGGACTGGCAGCCGCCGCCGTGCTGTCGGGGCTCGCGATCGCGCGCGGAGTGCGAGCAGGCAAACAATGGGCAGTGGCGACTGCGTCGGTGGCGCTCGCGATGGTCGGGCTGGGAACCCTCATGTGGGTGGTGCTGGTGATGATCGCGCCCTGATCGGGACGGTCTGCAGGGCAGTTATCCACAGCGGGCTTGCCCCGGCGTGACTGTGCGGCCATGCTTCACTCACACGAAGGGGGACCATGGACACCGACAACAGGGACGACTCGCCCGCAGGATCGAGCGACGAAGGCGCGCAGCCGGGGTTCGCCCCGCCGCCGCCCTCGGCCGCGCCGGGAGCGAAGGATCGAGGTGGGCAGTCGAGCGCCGAGTCGTTGAGCGCTGCGGAATCGAGCACCGTGCCGCCCATGCCGCCCATGCCGCCACCTGCTCGGCCTGCTCGGCCTGCGAGTGTCTCGCCCTTGCCTGACATTCGCACCACGCCCGACGAGCCCGTGCGGTCCGGGCCCGGGCTTGCGGTGTTCGTGTTGCTCGCCCTTGTGGGTCTGGGTGCCGCAGCGATCGGGCTTGCGTGGTGGCTGATCGACCGCAATATCTCGGACAGTGACTTCTCTTGGGGTGACGTGACCGACGGTTGGTTCGAGGACGATGCCGGGGAGCCCGCCGCGGACGACGAGCCCTTCCCACCGACGGACTTCGCGGCGGAGTACCCGCCCGAGATCTCCGATCCCAGCCTGTTAACTGCAGTACCAGGCGACACGTTCGAAGGCACCTGGGAGACGCTCGTCGCAGGGGAGGGCTTCGCGCCGGGCGTGTATGTAGCCGCCCACGCTGTCGCGGCCGATGGCGACGACGGCTACGGCTGCTACTGGCAGGTGCAGGAGCCAGGGAACCTCGTCGACGGAGCGTTCTACGCCTTTGGACAGACCATCGACGGCTCGGCGATGCTGATGGCGCCCCCGGGGTACGAGGTCACGACGACTGACCTGTGCGGCACCTGGGAGGCGATCGATCCCGCCGAGGCCTTCGTGGGGGCGACCGCTACCGAGATGATCGCGGGCACCTACGCCGTGGGCCGCGACATCGTTGCGGGAACCTACTTGCTGCCTCCCGCATCGGATCAAGCAGTGTGTTCTGTGGAGTGGATCGATCACTATGGTTTCCAGGGCGGGACCATTCTCGGCAACTATGACTACTCGCGGGGCGGCACGATGCCGGTGACACTCGCCGTGGGCGACATCGCGACCATTCATGGCTGCGAGGAGCCGGTCGAGCGGGTCGACCTCGATGAGCTCTACGCCCAGGATCGCGGCGACACCACCGTCGGCGAAGGTGACTGGCTCGTCGGCGTCGACGTGAAGGCGGGCGAGTACACGGGACCCGAGGACTGGGAATCGGCCGACTACTGCGTGGCGTCGGTCTTCGCTGACCACACCAAGTGGGACTCGGGTGACCCGGTGTCGGAGGCCTACTACGACTCGTATGAGTCGGGCGGCACCGTGATGGCGCAGCCCGGTCAACTGTTGGACGTTGCGGGCTGCGACGGCTGGACCTGGATCGGCCCAGTCCGATAGGTGACGACGTGCGATAGGTGACGTGGTGCGGCAGCCGCACGCGCATCGGCCCTCCCCCTCTTCCGTCAAATGGATCCATTTGACTCGCGAAGGAGGAGGGCCGATGCGGTTCCCCCAGCGTTAGTCGGAGTCGGCCTTGCCGGATTCGAGTCCGTCGCGAATGGCGCTCATGACGGAGGAGTCCGCGAGCGTGGTGACGTCACCGACGGGCCGGTGCTCGGCGACATCGCGCAGCAGGCGGCGCATGATCTTGCCAGAGCGGGTCTTGGGGACCTCGGTCACCACCAGGATGGTGCGGGGCTTGGCGAGCGGGCCGATCTCCTTGGCAACCTGCTCGCGCAGGGCCACGGCGACCTCGTGGCCCGACGCCGTCGCGCCGCCGCCATCGGACTTGACCACGACGAAGGCCACGACAGCCTGGCCGGTGGTCTCGTCGCTGGCGCCCACGACTGCCGCTTCCGCGACCCACGGGTGAGACACGAGGGCGTGCTCAAGCTCGGTGGTGGACAGGCGGTGTCCGGAGACGTTCATGACGTCGTCGACACGGCCCATGAGCCAGATGTCGCCGTCGTCGTCGTGCTTGGCGCCGTCTCCCGCAAAGTACATGCCGGGGAAGCGGCTCCAGTAGGTCTCCTTGAAGCGCTCGGGGTCGCCCCAGATGCCGCGCAGCATGCTCGGCCACGGCTTGGTGATGGTGAGGTAGCCGCCTCCTCCGGGGCCTACCTCGCGCGCGTCGTCGTCGACCACGGCTGCGGAAATGCCGGGGAGTGCCACCTGAGCGGAGCCCGGCTTGGTGGCCGTCACCCCTGGTAGCGGGGAGATCATGATCGCGCCGGTCTCGGTCTGCCACCAGGTGTCCACGATGGGGCAGCGGTCGCCGCCAATCACGCGGCGGTACCACATCCAGGCCTCGGGGTTGATGGGTTCACCCACGGATCCCAGCAGGCGCAGCGAGCTCAGGTCGTACTTGGCGGGGATCGCCTCGCCCCACTTCATGAAGGTGCGGATCGCGGTGGGTGCGGTGTAGAAGATCGACACCTTGTACTTCTCGATGATCTCCCACCAGCGGCCCTCATGCGGGGCGTTGGGGACGCCTTCGTAGAGCACTTGGGTGGCGCCGTTGATCATGGGCCCGTAGACGATGTAGCTGTGGCCGGTGATCCAGCCCACGTCCGCCGAGCACCAGTACACGTCCGTCTCGGGCTTGAGGTCAAAGACCACGCGGTGCGTGTACGAGGCGCCCGTGAGGTAGCCGCCGGTCGTGTGATAGAGCCCCTTGGGCTTACCCGTGGTGCCCGAGGTGTACAGGATGAACAGCGGGTGCTCCGCCTCCACCATCACGGGCGTGTGCTCGTCGGAGGCGGAGTCGACCACGTCGTGCCACCACAGGTCGCGGCCCTCGGTCCAGGCGGTCTCCTGGCCCGTGCGGCGAACAACCAGGACGTTCTCGACGGTCGATGCGGGTTCCGGGTTGCTCTCCGACGGCGCGAGGGCGGCGTCCACCAGGGGCTTGAGCGCGAGGTGTGCACCGCGGCGGTTGCCGCCGTCAGCGGTGATGACGAGCGAGGCCTCGGCATCGTCGATGCGCTGGCGCAGGCTCTCAGCGGAGAAGCCGCCGAACACCACAGAGTGGATAGCGCCGATGCGCGCACACGCGAGCATCGAGATGACAGCTTCGGGGATCTGGGGCAGGTAGATGGCGACCCGGTCGCCCTTATGGATACCGAGCGAGGTCAGGGCGTTGGCGGCCTTGGAGACCTCGCGCTGCATGTCCGCGTACGTCAGGGTGCGGGTGTCGCCTGGCTCGCCCTCGAAGTGGAAGGCCACGCGGTCGCCGCGGCCCTCACGCACGTGGCGGTCGACGGCGTTGTCGCAAGCGTTGAGCGTGCCGTCCCAGAACCACTTGGCGACGGGCGCGCCGGACCAATCGAGGACCTGCGTGAAGGGGGTAGCCCAGGAGAGGCTTTCGGCCTGCTCGCGCCAGAAGGCGAGGCGGTTCTCCGAGGCCTGGGTATAGAGGTCTGCCTGGGCGTTTGCCTGGGCGGCAAACTCCGGCGACGGAGGGAAGGACCGCAGCTCGTGGTGCAGGTTCTCAAGGGTTCGGGACTGTGTCTGGACGTCATTGACCATAAGCGTCAGGCTAGTGGGACTTTGGTCCTAGGCCAACGGTTTGTAAGGGTGCCTGGTAAAGAGCGAAATGCGCCATCCGCCCTCGCCCCGGTCCCCGCCTCATCCCCACCCCACCCCCGTCAAATGGATCCATTTGACGGGGGTGAGGCGCCAGCGACACCAACCAAATGGATCCATTTTCATCGTCAGAGGGGTGGATCGGAGTGAGAGCATGGGCGCATGAGCAGCGACAAGAGCCAAGGCGAGCAGCCCATCCCCGGAGCGACCGACCCCGAGGACACGCACCCCGCGACGGAGGAGGCGACGCCCCAGCCCGTGCCGCACGGCGACGGCGAGCCCCGCGAGACCGACAACCAGGAGCGCCCCACCGACTCCTAACCCCCCGCGACCCGTCAAATGGATCCATTTGACCGGGGTGGAGCGCCAGCGACACGGGCCAAATGGGTCCATTTGACGGGAGAGGGGGAGGGGGAGAGGGGTGCAGATGCGCTCCGCAGTGGTTCGTGTGACGATGGGCGCATGACTGGAGCTGAAGGATTCGACTTCCGTGCCCGCGACAATGGCGAGGTGGCGATCTTCCACCACGGCAAGCTCGCCAAGATGCTGCGCGATGACCAGGCCAAGCAGTTTCTGACCGCCGTCGAGGGCGGCGACGCCCAGGCCGTCATGGCTCAGGCGGTCGGCAACGACGGCCAGGTCACGCGCCCCGGAGTGCAGGCCACTGCTGGTGGCGGGCTGCACGGCAACGGCGAGGCGCACGCGCAGCGCGACTTCCGGCGCAAGACCGGCTGAGCGCTGCGCTACTCGACGGTGAAGGTCGCGGCCTCGGAGATGGCGACGGCGGGCGCGGCGTCCACCACGTAGTACTCGGGCACGTCACGCTCAAGCAACGTGGTGAGCACGTCTTGTGGCACGTCGCACAGGAGCTCACTCGCGCCGTCGGGGGTCTCGTGCTCCGAGCAGTACTCCTCGAGCTCGGCGGAGCCGCTCAGCGGAGAGTAGCCGGCCGTGTACTGCAGGTAGGCGAGGTCGCTGAAGCCCTCTTCGATGAGAGCGCGCGCGGCGGCCGCTGACTCGCCGAGGATGACGGGCGTCCACACGTAGACCTTGTACTCACCGGCCGGCAGTTCGCTGTGCTCTTCCTCGAACTGAGCCGCGAGCTCTTGGCGTGCGGTCACTTCCGCTTCGCTTGCGCTCGCCCAGTCGAAGTCGTCCCATATGGTGGAGAACTCCGAGGCGACGTCACACAGCGACGTGGCCTCGAAGTCGATCGTGTCCGTCACGGTCGCATCGCCGCTGGGTGAGGCGACAAAGTACTCGGGGACAAACTCCCCGCCGCCCTCGGGCGTGACGACCACACCATCGCGGGTGACGATCAGTTGACCCTGTTGGGCGAGAAAGGCCGTCGCGGAGTCGCCTTCGGTGGCAAAGGAAATGGCGGCCGATGCGCCGGTTGCGTCATGCGTGACACTCACCGAGGGCAGGATCCCATTGGCTGCAGTGGCCTCAGCGGAGAACTCCTCACCACACGCGGGTGGCGTGAAAAGTCCGGAGGCTTGGGACTTGATATCCTCCACGGCGAACGTGACGGGAACCGTGGTGGCCTCGGAGGTGACCGTCGGCGCCGGGTCCTGGGCTGCCTGCGTGTCAGGGGTGACGAGGAGCTTGACTCCGTACCATCCCACCGCCGCAGAGGCGCCCGCGACCATGATCGCGCCCACGGCCATGAGCCCCTTGTTCATCGTGCCGCCGTACCCTTCCGGCGCAGGGCTGCGCCACGGTGGTTCCTGGTGTGTGAGGCTCAATGCTACGGCCTCGAATCGGACGAATCGATAGCCCGCGCGGACGATTCCGCTCCATGCCTGGTCAGGGTGTGTTGGTGTGACCAAGCCCTCATTGCGACACCCCGACGACCGGACGCTCGAGCAGTTCTACGTCTCCCGGGGCGAGGTCAGGTGACGGCCGCCATTGCTGCACCGTCCATCCCACCGCGATGCCGAGCGCAAGTGCGGCCACGGCCGCCAGTCCCGCCAATGTCCTGCTCATGTCTCCCCCTACCGGGGCACCGGACGAGCGGGACGTGCTCGCGCATCGGCCAGTTGCCTCTACAGGTCACAACGTGTGGGGGAGCGAAAGGGTTGGGTGTGCGGTGCTCACCACCACGAGGTCCACAGCGGAACGCGGATGTCGCGCGAGCCGTGCTCGTCGGTGAGGGTGTGGTGGATGGCGTAGTAGGCCTCGGTCACATGGGCGGAGGTGTAGCCCTCGCACCACTGGGTGGGGCCCACCTCGAGATCGATCGACGCGGGGCCATCGAAGCGCACCAGGTCCACCGATCGATCGCCGGGCACGGTGATGCTGGCGACTCCGGCGAGTTCGGTCGTCCAGACAGACGAGCCGTCCTCCTGAGGAATCTCTGCCGATGTCAGCAGCCACAGCTCTCCCGAGGCGGCGACGTCGATCGTGGCGGTGTCCCACTCCATGCGGTCGAGCCACAGGCCCAATGAGATCTTGCCCTCCCCCGGGGTCATCGTGTTGCCGTCGGTGACCGCGACCTCGGAGGTCTCGAAGTAGCTGTATGGCTGCCCGCAGACGGGCACCGTGCCCTCCACCACAGCAGGGTAGGGGTCGGGCTCGACTGCCTCTTCTTCCACGACTTCAGGGGCGGCGACGGTCACGGTCACCGGCTCGGAGACGAAGGTGGCCGAAAAGTCGGCCTCGAAGCCGGAAGGTTCGAACGGGATGGTGGCGGTGCCCGCAGCAAGATCGAGCGACGCGCCAGGAATGCGGGCGACGCCGCAGCTGATCGGCAGATACATGTCGGACGTCGCCATGCGCTCGCATTCCCACGAACCGGGCTGATAGTAGTCCTGCATTTCAGGGGGCAGAAGGACGATGGAGTGTTGCTCGAGTGTCTCGATGGCCGCGAGTTGCATGGTGGAGTCGATCCTGGCGACGAGCACCAGGTCGTACTGACCGGCTTCGAGTGGGATCCAGGACTCGTCCTCACCGCACCCGTACGCATAACCCGGCCACACGTACTGCAGGGTGGGGCCCCAGCCGATGTCGACGACCGTGTCCTCGCGTGGGGTGCCACCGAATGCGCGACCCACCACCACGCCATCGCGCACCAGCATCGCTGACGGGGCGGTGGTCCATACGCGTGTGGGGCCGTCGAAGGAGGAACTGATGTCGAGAGTCCCCTCGACGCCGCCGGTCAGGCCTTGGGAAGCAAGTGCCGCGCCGTCGTAAGTGACGGTGAACGCGCCGTCCACTGGCGCTCCGTCCACGTCTGGTGCCGGCACCGGTTTGCCGCACCCATACGAGGACGGCAGCTGCAAGGCGTCGCTCTGAGCGAGTTCGCTGGTGAGGTCGATGGTGGCGTACTCGAGGGCAGAACTCAACGACGGCACAGGGGTGGGGCTCGCGGTGGGTGCAGGAGTGGGCGCGGGGGCCATCGCGAGTCCGGTCACCGTCAGTGCGACGGCCGCGACAGCGGTGACGCCACCGTAGGCCATGCCTGCCCGGCGCCGGCGGCCACGGATCCGTCCCATGACCTCCGGTCGTGCCTGGGCGCCGATCCGATCACGCGCGCGCGATGTCCCCAGGGCCTTGATGGCGTCGGAAAGGTCGGCCATGTCAGCGCCCTGCCACGTGGCCGCCGACCGAGACCGTGGCGCTGTCGATGGCCGCACTACGAGGTGCGTCGGGGGCGATCGAGAGCCCGACAGCGGTGTCGAGATGCGCGGCAGCCATCGCGAGGTCGCGGGTGACCGTGGCGACCGGGAGGCGCAATTCCTGGGCGATGTGCGCCACCGACAGGTCCTCGTACGAACGCAGGACGACGATGGCACGCACCTGAGGTGGCAGGTCCAGGAGGGCCGATGCGAGGGTTGCCCGCGTGGGCACGCTCGGCTTGGCGGTGGTCGTCGACGCCTGCCGCTCGGGCTCTGCGTGGGGGTCCGGTTCCGTGGTGGGGTCCGGTGGTGCGTAGATCGACAGGTCCATGGCGGTGTCGGACGTTGCTCGAGCGGCGGGCGCTGTGTCAGCGGAGTCGTGATGCGGATCGGCCCGGCTCGTGGCGAGAAATCCGCGAGTGATCGCCATGCGCACGTCGCCTTCTGCCTGGTCGGCCGGCAGGGGCCGGCGTAGGCGTCCGAAGACGCTCACGAGCGCATCGTCGACCAACTGCGTGACGCGGGCGTCATCTTCGCCCACCAGCAGGCTCGCGAAGGCCGCGAGCCCCGGGTAGCGCTCATGCGCGACTGCCGTGTAACTGCGCAGCCACCGCGTCATCACTGACCCCCTCGAGAACTGGTGAGGTCACGCTACTGCACGGGTTCCTGCCGCGACGAGCGCGCCTGCGGGCTAATCCTCGTCGTCGACCACGTTCTTCGCGGCCCGCATGAACAGCACGACGGCCGCGACAGCGGCGGCGACGGCGAGCAGCGTCAGGGCCGTTGACCGGGTGGACGGCCCCGAGCGCAGGCCCACGGGCTTGCGGAAGCGCAGCGCGCCCCATCCGGCGTGCATCGCCGCGATGCGCAGCGAGCGGTCGGGGTTGATCACGAAGCCGTGCCCGACCGCGCTGAGCATGGGGGCGTCGGTGATGGAGTCCGAGTACGCGAACGACCGCGACAGGTCGTAGCCCTTCTCGTCGGCGAGTGCTCTGATGGCCTCTGCCTTGGCCTCGCCGTAGGCGTAGAAGGTGATCTCGCCGGTGTAGAAGCCCTTCTTGACCTCGAGCTCGGAGGCGACCACCTCGTCGGCTCCGAGCAGTTGTGCGATGGGCTCGACCACGTCGCGGGCCGAAGCCGACACGATCACCACGTCGCGGCCGTTTTCCTGGTGGCGCTTGATGAGCGCGAGCGCCTCTTCGTAGACCACGGGGTCGATGTGCTCGTGAAGGGTCTCGCGCACGATGTGCTGGACCTTGGCGACCTCCCACCCCTTGATCAGGTCGGAAAGCGAGTCCCGCAGGCGGTTGGTCTGACGCTCGTCCGCGCCTCCCACGAGGTAGAGGAACTGCGCGTAAGCGGTCCGCAGGGCGTGAGCGCGAGTGATGAGGCCGCCGTCCATGAACGACCCGGCGAAGGCCATCGACGAACTTGTCGCAATGATGGTCTTATCCAGGTCAAAGAACGCGGCCGAGCGGGCCTGGCGAGAGCGCTTGGACATCACTACCTCCTTGCCACGCCACCTTAGCCGCACCCTGCGACACGGCACACCACGGTGGCGTCCCCAGGCAGATCATCGTCACCGTTGTCCCCAGACTTGAGGGCCAGGCCGGGTGCTGGTGCGCCGACGGCGGCAAGGTCGTGGGGTGGCGATCACACGAGACTGGGCGGGACCGCTGGGCCGCTGGCTGGGGGTGCCAGGGGTGACGGACGTGCTCGTCCACGCCCCCGGCACGGCATGGCTTGATAGGGGCAGCGGGCTCGAACCCGTCCCCGTCGCTCTCGACACGGCCGATGCGGTGCGTGCGTTGGCAGTGCGGCTCGCCTCCGCGGGGGGCAGGAGGCTCGACGACGCGAGCCCCGTGGTGGATGCGCGCTTGCCCGATGGGACCCGCCTGCACGCCGTGCTCCCGCCCGTGGTGCCGGAGTGCGCGGCGATCTCCTTGAGGCTTGTACGTGAGCGTGCGCTGACGCTCGACGATCTGGCGGCCGGCGGGGCGCTCGATCTGCGTGCCCGGCAGGTGCTTGAGGCGCTGGTGGCTCGCCGTGCGTCGTTGCTCGTGACGGGCTCGACGGGCAGCGGCAAGACCACTCTGATGGCGGCGTTGCTGTCGCTCGTCGACCATCGCGAGCGCATTGTGGTGATTGAGGAGGCCGGCGAGATTGCGCCCGCTCATCCGCACCTGGTGCGCTTGGTGGAGCGCCGCCCCAACATCGAGGGCGTGGGTGCCGTGGGGCTCGCGCAACTGGTCCGCGAGGCGCTCAGGATGCGCCCTGACCGGGTGGTGCTCGGGGAATGCCGCGGCGCCGAGGTGCTCGATGTGCTCGCCGCTTTCAACACCGGGCATCCGGGCTCCATGACGACGCTCCATGCGAGCTCGCCCGCGCACGTGCCCACGCGGCTCGCGACGCTCGGCGCTCTCGCGGGGATGCCGGAGCGGGCCGTCCACGCGCAGGCGCTCGCGGCCTTCGACGCCGTGGTGCACGTCGCGCGCACGCCCGCCGGACGGCGGCTCACCGAGGTGGCGGTCCTCGTGGACGACGGCGGAGCGTTGGCGGTGCGACCGGCTCTGGTGCTCGCGCGGGACGGGACCATGTTGCCGGGCCCTGGCCACGGTGTGCTCGCGGCGCTGCTGGAGGGTGCGGGTGCTGGTGCTGGTGTTGGCGTGGCGCGTCAGCCGTGGGCCGGGCCGTCGAGGGCGGCATCGTGACGAGGCCGCTGTTTTCCCGTACGGCGCGAGCACGGCCGGAGTCGGCGCCCGACCCGTCGGCTGTGCTGGCCGATGCGACGGCTTTGCTGCACGCAGGCCTGGACCCCGACCGCGCCTGGCGAGTGCTCGGGGTGCCCGTCGACGCGGAGGGGATCCCGATCGCGTCCGAGCCGCCGCTGAGCGCCCACCCGCCCAGCGCCGACGCCGTGCGCGCAGCCTGCCTGCTCGCGCGCGACACGGGGGCGCCGCTGGTGAGCGTGCTCGGCGCCATCGATGGCGCGCTCGCGGTGGTGCGCTCCGCCCAGGACGCTGCCGAAGCCGCGCTCGCCGGACCGCGCATGAGCGCCCGCATCTTGCGGTGGCTGCCGCTGATCGGTGCGGGCCTCGCGGCGGCCGTTGACCCGGCAGCCTTGCGCTTGCTTGCGACGTCCCCGGCCGGCTGGGGGCTGCTTGCCGTGGCGGCGGCCATGACCTGGGCGGGCAGTGGGTGGATGGCGCGCATGGTGGCACGCGCGAGCATCGGCGGACCGTCGCCGGGCAAACGGGGTGGCGGTGCCGTGCCGCCAGCGGTGGTGCTCGCACTGGTCGAGGCGGCGCTGGGTGCGGGCCTGCCCGTGGCGACGGCGTGCGAGCGCGTCGCGGTGGTGGTGGACCCCGCATCGTCGACGGCTCTGCTGGCACTCGCGGCAGGGCGCCCTGCCCATGCGAGCCACCCGCTGACACACGCCCTCGCCGGGCCGCTCGCGCTCGCTGCCCAGGCCGGGGCTCCCGCCCGGTTTGGCCTGCGTGCCGCGATGACCAGGCTGGACCGTGAGCAGCGACGCGACATTCAACGCGCGGCCGGCGAACTGGGGGTGAGGCTCACCCTGCCCCTGGCGTTGTGCCTGCTGCCGGCGTTCGTGCTGGTAGGGGTGGTGCCGCTCCTGATTGCGGTCGTGGCGGGCGCCGGGATCGGCGACCTCGGGCTACTCACGGGGACGGAGCTGCCGTGAAACGGCGGTGGTGCCAGGCCATGCCAGGCGGTGGGCGCATCGGCCCTGCGGAAGTGACAGCGCATCCCCAGGCCACCGGGTTGGCCGGTGTGTCCCCTGTTGTGGATGCCCGCCCGTGCGGAGCGAGCGCGAGCCTCGCAGGCTGGGGATCGCCGCTGGCACCGGGCCAGGGGCGGAAGGGAGACACCATGGAACGCCTGCGACGGATCCTGAAGCAGGACGATGGCATGGCCACCACGGAGTATGCGCTTGTGACGGTTGCTGCGGCAGCGTTCGCGGGCGTGCTCATCGCGCTGATTCGCTCGGATGAGGTGCGCGAACTGCTGGCCAACATCCTGCGCTCGGCGTTCGGATGAGCAGGGGGCGCGACCGTGGGTCGGTGTCCGTCGAGCTGGCGGCGGCGCTGCCCGCGGTCGCGCTCGTGGTCGGGATGGTGATGGTGGCGGTGGCCTGGGCGGGCGACGGGGTGGCGGCCGCCGACGCCGCCGCGCTGGGCTCGCGCATCGCGGCCGTGGAGGGCGAGCCGGCCGCGCGAGAGGCCATTGCACAGGCGCTGCCGGGAGCAACGGTTCAGGTAGCGCACGCGGCAGATGGCGCCGCCGTGACAGTGGTGGTCAGCCTCGAATCGGTGCCGTGGCTGCCTGCGCCACGGGCACGCTCGACCGCGTTGGTGACCTCGTGAGAGGGGCCGATGCGGGTTCGGGTAGCGTCCTGGCGCTCGCCATCGTGGTGGCGGCCGTGATGCTGGGGATCGCTGTCATGTCCGGTGCGGCCCACGTGCAGGCACGGGTCAGCGCGCAACACGCTGCCGACACTGCCGCCCTCGCGGGCGCGCATGTGGCCCGTGGTGCGCTCGCGATGGGAGGCGACGCGAGGGCGCAGGGTTGCGCGCAAGCGCGGGCCTACGCGGCCATGGCTGACGTGCGGGTGTCGCGGTGTACGGCGGCGGGGGCCGTGGTGACCGTTGAGGTGGTGGGCGCGCAGGGCGTCAGTGCGACAGCGGTGGCGGGGCCCCAGTGGTCTGGCTAGGCCGTGTGCTTGCCGAGCCGCGTGCTTGCCCATGCGGCCAGACAGGCCCGGAGGCGGCGCGGCTGAGGGGGTCACGCCGCCCCCGGGGGTCTGGCTGAGCCGCGTCCGAATCATCATCGACCGTGCTCCTGGCGCCATCGTGCCACAACTCGGTGCACGGGGGAATGCGGTTTCTGATGTGCGTGACATGGCGCTGGGCGTGGGCTCTGGTCAGGAGCCCACGCCCAGCGGTACCCCCCAGGGTTTATCGCACCGTGATGGTGCCCAGCGATGTCCACACCTGGAACTCGATCCAGTCGTAGTTCTCCTCGTAGGCGATGGCGGTGTCCGGTGCGGGCTCGGCCGCGTCGCCGATGGTGAGTTCGCTCCACGCCGACGGCGTGTCGACGGCTCCCGTGAGCGAGTCGAGGGTGCTTGCCTCGCGCTCGAGGACGCTCATGTCGTCCACGGCGCCGCCGTAGGCGACGGTGGATGCCCCATCCATGTAGAGGCTGACCTGGGCGAGGAGTGTGTAGGTGCCCGGCTGGACCCCTGACCCGTCGCCGCTGCACGAGTTCGCGTTGCGTAGCAGCCCTTCGCCCTTGCTCGTCGCGCCGGGGCTCAGCCAGTAGTCACCGTCGGGCATGACGGCCGTCTCGCCCCACGCGGGCTCCATCACCCCGCCCGTGCCGCTTGAGATCGTCTCGGGGTAGATTTCCGCTGCCACCACGCCGTCGCGTACCAAGGCGAGCTGGACGTTGTCGCCGTACCAGTAGCCCGGGATGGCGTACTCGGAGACGTTGGTGACAGATGTGGTCGCCAACGGGTTACCGTCGACGACGTAGCCGTAGCTCACCGAGAGGGACGCCGGCACCTTCGCACTCACGTCGAGCAAGCCCATGTCAGCCGACTGCGTGGGGAACCCGCCGTCTCGACCGTCACCCCACGTGCAGCCGTAGTACTGGTACTCCCAAGCGCCGTCGGGGCTGGCCTCACGTGAGTCGTTGACCTTGATCCACCGTTGGGATCCCTCGGCCATGTCCCAGGGGCCGCGGACGAGGGCGGCCTCGTACAACTCGCGGGCGAGGTCGGTCGTTAGTGCGCCGTCCGGGAGGGTGGGTTCGACGGGATCCACGGGCTCAGGCAGAGGCACTGGCTCGCCCGGGGTGTCGCCGCCCAGGTAGTCGCCGAACGGGTCGTCCACGGGGTCGCCATCGATGACGAGTCCCACGGGCGCGGCAGCTACCCGGAACCACGCCTGCGCGGAGCCTTCGGAACCGTCGGTACCGCCTCCCGCAGCGGCGTCGTCCTCCGAGCCCTCGGTGACTGTGCCCGTCGACGCCGCGGTCGAGGGCTCGGGCGCGGACTCCGTCGGCTCGGGTGTGGCCGTCGCGGCATAGGCAAGGGTCCACGCCTGGTGAACCTCGTACTTGCCCGCGGGCAGCGGCTCGCCGTCCCAGCAGTTGACCGCTTCCAGCGTGGTGTCCTGCGAGATCGAGCCGGCATCCGTCGCGGGGTCGAGCCTCGCGTATTCGCCGTCGGACGGCGCCAGCGGCTCGTCGGCGGGGCCGTAGGGGATCGGGTCCTCGTGGATCAGGCGGCCCACGATGATCCCGTCCCACACCACGACGTAGTCGGGGGAGGAGACCAGGTCGATGGCGCGCTGGGCCGTCAGGGTGCTGGGCAACTGCCAGGCCTCGCCGTCCCACGCGGGCTCGGCGGCGTCGAAGGTGGCGCCGGTGGTGTCGCCCCACGACCAGGTGCCGTCGTTGGCGTCAAAGGTGGCGCCGCACGACCACTGCTCGGCGGGGCGGGACAGGCCCGCGGCGCCGTCGGCCGCGGCCCCAGCAGAGTCTTCGAGCGCCGCGTCCATCTCGCCCTCGGCCAGTCCTCCCACGGTCGCTTCGTCGCGGGCGGTGCCGGGCGAACTGAGCGGACCCATCGCCGCAAAGACGAGCAGCGCACACGCGCCCGCGCCCACCAGGCCGGCCGATCCGGTCCGCACCGCGCGCTGGCGGCGAACCTTGGAGGACACGGAGGACACGGAGATCAGACCGTCCTCGACGGGAGCGCGGTCGGCCGCGCCCCTCAGTGCATCCGAGAGCTTCATGAGCGGTTGCCCTTCTGTGAGTGACGCGAATCCACGGAGGTGTGTTCCGCATCGGCCATCTGTGCGTCCTCGAGAGGTCCGAGTGCCAGTTCCAACTGCCCCAACCCGTCGCTGAGATAGCGCTTGACGGAGCCATCCGCGAGCCCCAACTGGCGGGCGATCTGCGGCACGGTGAGGTCATCGAAAAACCTGAGGACCACGCAAGCCCGCACGCGCGGCGGCAAGGTGGCCAGTGCATCGGCCACCTCGGAGGATGCCTCGACCTGCCCGAGCCGATCCGGAGCGAGGACGTCAGGACGGAACAGGTGCTGCACGCGCTGCCAGCGTTGCTTGCGGCGGTACTGGTCGACGTAGACGGTGGTGATCGCGCGGCGCACGTACCCCTCGGCCTTGACGGCCGTGAGGCCCTTGCGCTCCCTGGCGAACGTGCGCACCAGGGCGTCCTGCACCAGGTCCTGCGCCTGCACCGGGTCGCCACACACCAGATAGGCGTACGACAGCAACGCGCGCTCACGATTGCGCACCAACTGCTCCATGGTGTCTTGCCAGTCAGCCATTTCCCCTCCGGTCACCGCTGATCGGTTCTGGGCTTGGATCGTCTTCGCATGCACGACGCACAAGGTCGCGCAAACGTTGGGTCACACCGCGCCAGCCAGGCCATCGTCCCCTAGAGTGACCGGCATACCTGTGCTCGACAACGACGTCGGGCGAGGTCGGTCTCGTCGGGGAGGACGAATGACAACCGCAGTCACGACCGAAATCAACCTGGGTGGCTCGAGCTTGACCATCGTCGCGGTGATTGGCGCCATCGCCGCCGCCGCCCTGATCTTCTCCTTTGTGTTGCGCCAACAGGTGCTCAAGGCCGCGGACGGCACGCCCAAGATGAAGGAGATCGCGGGCGCGGTTCAAGAGGGCGCCTCGGCGTACTTGGGCCGCCAGATGCGCACCCTGGTGCTGTTCGCCGCGATCGTCTTCGCGCTGCTGTTCCTGTTGCCGGGGGATGCCGGCGTGCGCATCGGCCGTTCGGTGTTCTTCCTGCTAGGGGCGGGCTTCTCCGCGACCATCGGCTACATGGGCATGTGGCTTGCGGTGCGGGCCAACGTGCGCGTGGCGTTCGCTGCCACCCAGCCCGGCGGCCGCGCCGAGGGCGCGCGCATCGCCTTCCGCACGGGAGGCGCCGTGGGCATGTCCGTCGTGGGCCTTGGGCTCGCGGGGGCGGCAGCGGTGGTGTTCCTGTATCGCGGGGACGCCGCAGCGGTGCTCGAGGGATTTGGCTTTGGTGCGGCGCTACTCGCGATGTTCATGCGTGTGGGCGGCGGCATCTTCACCAAGGCGGCCGATGTGGGTGCCGACTTGGTCGGCAAGGTCGAGCAGCACATTCCTGAGGACGACCCTCGCAACGCCGCGACCATCGCCGACAACGTGGGCGACAACGTGGGCGACTGCGCCGGCATGGCCGCCGACCTGTTCGAGTCGTACGCCGTGACCTTGGTGGCCGCGCTGATCTTGGGCAAGGCCGCCATGGGGGAGCAGGGCCTGGTGTTCCCGCTGATCGTCACCGCGATCGGCGCGATCGTGGCCGCGGTGGGCGTGTTCATCACCAAGGTGCGTGGGGGCGAGCCCGGGCTAGCCGCCATCAACCGCGGCTTCTACATCTCCGCGGCCATCGGCGCCGTGCTCGCCGCCGTCGCTGCGTTCGTGTACCTGCCTTCCTCCTTTGCCGAGGTCGGCACCGACCTGATTGCCGACGAGTCCGGCGACCCGCGCGTCATGGCCACCGTCGCGGTGTTCGTGGGTATCGGGCTCGCGGGACTGATCCTGTGGCTCACCGGGTACTTCACCGACACGGCCAAGCGGCCCACCCAGCGCGTCGCGGAGACCTCGCGCACGGGCGCGGCGACCGTGGTGTTGTCGGGCATCGGCGTGGGGCTCGAGTCTGCCGTGTACACGGCGACCGTCATCGCGGGCGCCGTGGTCGTGCTGTTCTTCGTGGCCGGCGGCTCGGTCGCGATGGCGCTGTTCCTGGTCGCGCTCGCGGGCTGCGGCCTGCTCACGACCGTGGGCGTGATTGTCGCGATGGATACCTTCGGGCCGGTCAGCGACAACGCCCAGGGAATCGCCGAGATGTCCGGCGAGGTCGACGAGGAGGCGGCCCAGACGCTCACCGACCTCGACGCCGTGGGCAACACCACCAAGGCGATCACGAAGGGCATCGCGATCGCGACGGCCGTGCTCGCCGCGACCGCGCTGTTTGGCTCGTACTCCGATGCGGTGACGCATGCGCTCGAGGATGCCGCCGCATCGGCCGCTGACTTCTCTTACGCCGTGATCAACCCGCTCACGCTCGTGGGCATCATCATCGGTGGCGCGACGGTGTTCCTGTTCTCCGGGCTCGCGATCGACGCGGTGACGCGCGCCGCTGGCGCGATCGTGTTCGAGGTGCGCCGCCAGTTCCGCGAGCACCCCGGCATCATGACCGGCAAGGAGCGCCCCGAGTACGGCAGGGTCGTGGATATCTGCACCCGTGACTCGCTGCGCGAGCTCGCGACGCCGGGCCTGCTGGCCGCGATGGCGCCCATCTTCGTGGGCTTCGCGTTGGGTGTGGGCGCCTTGGCCGGTTTCCTTGCGGGGGCGATCGGCACCGGCGTCCTGATGGCCGTGTTCCTGGCCAACTCCGGCGGATCGTGGGACAACGCGAAGAAGATCATCGAGGACGGCCACCACGGCGGCAAGTACTCGCCCGCCCACGAGGCCACGGTCATTGGCGACACGATCGGCGACCCCTTCAAGGACACCGCTGGCCCCGCGATCAACCCGCTCATCAAGGTGATGAACCTGGTAGCGCTGCTCATCGCTCCCGCGGTGGTGTTGCTGAGCTACGGCGACGGCGCCAACCCGTGGCTGCGCTGGGGCATTGCGCTCATCGCGGCGACCGTCGCGGTCGTGGCGGTGGCGGGGGCGTCCCGACGCTCGCACGCTGCGGGCATCGAGTACGCGGCCGACGAGGCGGCGGTGGCGGAGAACGCCTGACACCCTCCACGACCTCCACGACCTCCATGATGAAAATGGATCCATTTGACGGGTTTCGTAGCCCCCTTTCCCCGTCAAAAGGATCCATTTTCTCGGGCTTCGGTGCCCTCCGCGCCCGTCAAATGGATCCATTTGACGGGGGAGCAGGTGGGAGCATGAGCGCATGATTCGTTCCCGCAACGCCCTCGCGGGTGGAGTCGTGGGCGCGTTGGTGGTGGTCGAGGGCACGTCAGGTGTGCTCCAGGGCTACTACACGCCGCTGCTCACGGACATCGCGCGCCACCTGGATATCCACGATGCCGACGTCAACTGGTTCATGATTAGTCTAGACAGTGGAGTGATTCACGCTTAGCCTGCTCAGATGCCCGCAGATGCTGAGAACGTCCCCGGATCAGACTGGTTGGTGGTCCAAGTCGATCACCAACGCAGCGCTCAGGAGGGCTGGCTCGAAGAGCTCGACGCGATCGCGGACCTGCCGAAGCGCGAGAAGGAGATGCTCCTCCGCGACGGGCATCCGATCATCGTCTCGCCATCGCTGGAGATCGATGACCGGCTCGTGGAGTTCTTCGCCTACGGCATGGGCGATGTGCTCTCGAAGACGAGGCTGAACCGGGCCAGGGCGCTAACGCATTGGCTGGAGTGGTTGTCGCACCCCGAGGTCGGCGTTGACGACTGGGCCGGGGTGCAGGACTGGCACTTCTGGAGCTTCAAGGCGTACCGCACAGAGTCCAGGTTCCATCCCGACGGCGGAGTGATCAGCGAGGCCACCTTCGGCACTGACACGCTGTCGGTACTGCGCGACCTGTACGGATGGGCCGAGAGGAAGCGCCTGGTCGAACACTCGCCGATCCCGGAGCGCGCCTCTCGACAGCAAGGCAGCGAGAGCAACACGATCACCGTCAAGTCGAGCCCCCCGCGCGTCCGTTGGGCGACCCCCGGCACCTTCCAGTTGTGGCGCGACGTCGGCCTGCAGGGCTGTGTGGCGGTGCGTGATGGCAATGCGATTCGGGCGGGCGAGCGCGATGACTCGTGGAAGGGCGGCAGGAACCGCCAGAGGGACGTCGCCTACGTGAACTTCATGGTCACGACGGCGCTTCGAGCGCGGGAGCAATCGACGCTGCTGACCATCGAGCTCCCCGCCATGTCCGGCAACGTCCGACTCCCCGAAGGTGTCGCGAAGTTCGGCAACAGCCGGATCTACACCCCGTCGCAGATCGGCCTGCACAGCGTTGAGCGCTATGTCTCCGGGGAGCGAGCGAAGGCGGTCGCGCGAGCCAAGAAGCACGAGCGGTACGACGACTTCGCTCGCCGGCATGACGTCCGGGTCGTGACCTTCGAGGGCAAGGGGCGCAGGCGTCGCTGGAGGGCAGAGTACGGCCGCTCCGGCTCCTTTGAGCCGCTGACTGGTGATGACCGTCGGGGCATGTTCATCCGCGACGAGCAGGGCCGCTTGGAGCCCTTGATGCTGTGGCTTAACGACGATGGACTGCCGATGTCGACGTCAGGTATCGAGAAGATCTTCGAGCGCGCCAACGATCGTGTGTTCGATCAGTGCGAAGCGCTCGGGATGACCTCCGAGGACATCCCGAACTTGAGCCAGCACAGCCTGCGCTTCACGTTCGCGCTGTGGCAGTTGTTGGCGCTTCACCGTCGCATCGACGAGCGCTCGGGCGCCAAGCCGGAGAAGTACGACGAGGAACGGTACAAGGGCGCGTTCGACGTTGTGCGGGACCTCTTGGGTCACGCAGATGTGGAGACGACGAGGAAGACCTACCTCAAGCCCGTCCAGACGCTGTGGGTGGGCGAGCTGCTCGGCGAGGGGTTCACCGGCGAGTTGTCAGAGGTCATCGCGAGGATGACTGCTGGGGCCGACCTCGTGCTCGATACGGGCACCGTGTTCGTAGGCAAGGAGGGTGACGGTGGCTAAGGCATCCCGGGCGAGGAACTCGCCCGTTCCCGTCGTCCAGGAGCGCCTGAACCTCGACGCGATGACCGTGGAGTGGATCGCTACGGGCGAGACCAAGCCGAGGATCATCGATGTCTCAGGCTGGCCGGGCAGTGAGACTCTGCGGAAGCAGGCCCTTGCGGCCTTCCATCTGAAGACTCGGAGCGGCGTATGGGGTAGCCCTGACACGGTCAAGGGGGACCTTGGAAAGGCGCGGGTGCTCCTCGGAGCCCTAGACGCCTCGGGTGTCACTGACTTCAGGCAGGTGAAGGATACGGTCCTTGATGGTGTGCTCGAGGCGCTCGCTGCCGAACGTGGCTGGAAGGAATCGACAGGAGCGCTCTACGAGCGATCGTTCAAGTCGTGGATGGAGCTCGTGCCCGAACTGCCCGGCAGCGCTCGCGGATTCCTGCGGTGGTCCAAGCAGCTTCACGCCGTGATCGACAGCGGCTCTCGAGACTTCCTCACGAGGGAGGAGTTCTACGAGCTGCAGGTGGCCGCTCAGCAGGTCGTGGAGAGCGCAGTCGAGCGCATCGAGCGCAACTACGAGATGGCACTTGCAGGGGCGGACCTTGGTTCGTGGGGAGACTACGGGGCTGGCTCGTTAGAGCGTCTGCAGGCGTCGATGTACGAAGTGCTAACAGGCGGAGAGGGCATGAACAGGGGGCGGTGGAGTTACTACCGCCGCTCTGGTGAGTTGGCGAACTCGCCAGGACGCCCCCTCAACTGGATCGCTCCTACGGCGAATGAGGCGCTTGCGATGATCACGCTGGTCATGTGTAGCGAGGGGTGGAACCTGAGCGACATCACCACCTTGCGGGTCACCTCGCGTGCCGCAGGCGCGGGCGACGAGGCCGACTACCTGACGATGTCGACGAGCAAGCCTCGACGAGGCCCGAGTCGTGCTCACTACACGGCTCTGTTCGAGTCGGGCACCGAGGCGAGCAGCGCATCGTGGGTGTCTCTGATCACGCGTGCTACCCATCCGATCCGCGAGTCTGCGCGGCTGCAGGGCGTGACGAGCGATCACTTGATCATCTATGCGGCGAAGTTGGGGAAACCAGGCGATGAAGCCGAACGCCGACGCGTGGTGGGCGAGGTCTCTTGGGGTGCGCCCGCCGCGTACGCGGCGCGCAAGCGCGCGAACGAGACGTGGGTGCCGGCTAGCGTTTCCGGACTCAACTTCCAGGTCCTGCACCGCACCGTCGAGACGGTCATCAACGTGGGTCCCATCAACAACACGCTGAGTACGTTCGTCAACGACTACATGCGCAACAACCCTGAGGCGATGAAGGCGGCCCAGCGCGTCCACGCTCAGGGAGCCCAGATGGGGTTCGACGCCTCGGCTGAGCGCTTCCATCTGGGGATCACTCCTATTGCCGATGCGAGTCCTGAGGTGCTCTCAGGCAAGAGCGACACCGCTACGGTGGCGTGCCAGGACATCACTCACAACCCCATCACTGGTGCGCCGTGCACGGAGTCCTTCATGGCCTGCCTAGCCTGCCCCAACGCGGTGGTGACCCGCCGTCACCTGCCGCGTCTGGCGTACCTGTGGCAGGCCTTGGAGGATCGCCGATCCGCGTTCACTGCACGGGTGTGGGAGTCGTACCGACCCCACTTCCTCCGCCTGGATGGCTTCCTGAGAACCGAAGTGCGGTTCGACGACGACGACATCAAGCGCACGGCGCGGACAGCATCGCGGGACGACAAGAGCGAGGTCCGACGACTCCTGAAGGGTGAATACGATGCTTGACGGCACTGCTACCAGGGCTCTACCGCACGTCCTACCCGACCACGCCCCATCGCCTGGGGTTGGTGCTCCTGAGAGGGACGGGGCATGGCAGGAGCCTGCAGCCGATGCGGACGCCATCGAGGCGCACCGAGTATTCGACCCTGCTGCAGAGATGCCCCGGTACGGAGACGAGCGGTGGCAGCTCGACGCGCTCGGTCGCCAGCACGGCGTGTCGCCTGTGTCCATCGGGTTCCTCTTCCCGAAGAACCACCAGCGCCCCGACGAGGTCGCTCAGACCGTGCGACGTGTCGCCTACCTCCTCATCAACCGCGGCCTTCACCCGGCATCCCTGCAACGACCAGGCGCGCAGGCGGAGCCGTTCATGAGTCCCGCCACTTTGAGGAAGGTGCTCCAGGCCCTCCGCGACTTGCTCGCGTGGGGCGAAGCGCAGGGACTGGAGCACCTGCGCGACTTCACGCCCGGCATGCTGGACCAGTACCGACATGAGGATCGGCCCAAGCGTCCCGACGTGTGGAGGATCGAGATGCGTCGTCACCTCACTCGCATCGCAGACTTGGCCCCATGGCTGCCCGAGGAGGACCGACTTCCGGTGCCGTCGTGGGCTGATGGATTCCGTGAGCCCAGGGCGTTGTCGGGCAAGGCCAAGGGGTCTCGTACCGAGGTCATCCCTGAGAAGATGCTCGACCCGCTGCTCGCGTGGTGCCGGTGCTTGATCCGTGAGGCTGGCCCGGACATCGTTGCAGCTCGCGCCGAGGTGCTCGACCGGCTCGGTGAGTGTCGCGACGGTGACAATGGCGAGATCCGTGCCTGGCTCGAGGGCTTCATCGAAGAGCATGGGGCGCTGCCGCGACATCGAGCTGCGAGGTGGGAGAACGAGATCTTATTCGCCTACCTCGCCTACGTGAGTGGCTTCACGATGCAGGCGCTGCAGCGCAACGTGTACCGGGGGTCCACGAAGCAGCGGAAGGCGCACGCGAGCGAGTGGCCCGTTGCGATCATCCCGTGCCCTGTGGCGCAGCCGATCACGGGCTCGGGAGTCGATGGACGGCCGTGGTGCGACGCCATCGACTGGTGCGATCTCATGCCCTACTCCCAGTGGTCCCATCTCTCCGCACCGGTCATCAAGAGTGTCTACGTGGCCGCATATGTGTTAATCGGGTGCGGCACAAGCGCGAGGCCGCAGGAGATCGGAACCCTGCCCTTGGACTGCCTCAAGGAGGTCGCCCCTGAGGAGGAGGGCGGGATTCGCGCGCACTACCTGCACGGACGCACCTGGAAGAACAGGGCAAT
The DNA here is from genome assembly GCF_047975725.1 of Demequina sp. Lineage (GTDB taxonomy): Bacteria > Actinomycetota > Actinomycetes > Actinomycetales > Demequinaceae > Demequina. The sequence continues at coordinate 44,626 of NZ_JBKEED010000013.1, read as the reverse complement.
GGACGGCGATCCCAAAGACTGGCAGGCGGTGGAGATCGTGGTCGACGCCGTCAAACTCCTGCAGTCGCTGGGTCAGAACCAGGCGGTGGAGGAGCCGTGGCTGTTTCCGGCCAGCACCGCGACCCAGGGGCGTGGCGACTACAGCGGCATGTGCTGGAGCGCAAGTGCCGCGGAACAGAGAATCGATGATGTGATCGCCTACATCAACGGCGATCGCGTGCAGGGCCGACTACTTCATCCCGTCCGGATCGAGGACCCCGACGACCCGCAGCGGCGGCTGCGTCCGCGTCAGCTCCGTCGGTCCTTCGACGTCTACACACAGCGCCGGCCAGGCGGCGAGTTCGCCAGCATGCTAACGCTCGGTCACGCGGAGCGTGGTCTGGGTCGCAGCGGATACTCCGATATGTCTGCAGTGGGCCCGACGTACGGGATGTCCCCGGAGCGGAAAGCCGATCATGCCGAGATGCTCGCGGAGATCGATCGGTCGCTCGTCGCCGGTGGCGGCGTGAGCGGCCCCGCCGCGGACCGGCTGCTCGGCGTTCTGGAGCCGTTCCGCGCGACCTACGAACCCAAGGAGTCGAGGGTCAAGCGGCTCGTGGAGGAGCACGTCGAGGACCACGGCGAGGGCCGGGTCTTCAACAACCCTCGCCAGTTCGCCATGTGCCTGTACGACGGTCAGGGGAAGTGCCAAGGAGGACCGGAAGGGCCCGACCTCGAAGGCTGTGTTCCCGGTTGCGACTGTCTCGTGCGCACAGACGAGGACGCAAAGGCGGCCGAGGCTGAGGCTCAGCGCTTCCGTGCCGAGGCGAACAGTCCCATGGTGCCGTTCCCCAGGCAGGTGCGACTCGGCCAGTCGGCCGACCGGCATCAGGCGATGGCCGACGCGCATTGGGCGGGGCGTCGCGTGCTGCCCATCGCGCAGGTCAACCAGGGAGGCGGTCGCTGATGACTACCGACAGCCCCGGCGGGTGCGAGCGCTGTGGCGAGCCCATCGTGCAGTCGGATCGCACCGAGGGTCGCGCCCGAGAGCTCTTCTGGGATGCCTGCCATCACGCGTACCGCCGGGCCGCGCAGGTTCGCAGCCTGCTCGCCAAGGGGGTGGACAAGCTGACGGAGCGCCTGCTGGTGCTGTGCAAGGTCTCGAATCGTGACGTCGGCGCTTCATGGTCCGGCTCGAGGGAGGTCACGCATGGTTGAGCGGGACTCGAACGTCGTGCGCCGCATACGGGCGGCGCAGGCGCGCATCCTCGCGGGCACCCCCGAACGCATCAGGGTTGGTGTCACGAGCGTTAGGGGTCTGGCGGATGAAGCTGAAGTATCGATCAACTGGCTCAACCGCCAGTACGCACCAGAGCGGGACGCGTTCACTGAGGCCGTCCGCGCCGCTGCAGGTGCAGGCCTCACCGCCCGCGAGGTTGAACTCACCGGTCGCATCGAGGAACTCGAAGCCGAGGTCGAGCGCCTCAGGGGGCAGTCGCAGGACAGGCTTGACCGGGGCGACAGGTGGAAGGCTGCCGCTGAGCGCTTTGTTCGCGAGGTGCACGTTGTGAAGTTGGAGTTGGCGCGCGCCCAGGGGCGAATCGATGCGGCGTTCAAGGCGCGTGACAACCTCAAGTCTGACCGGGATGCCGCTGTGAAGGCGATGCAGGAGGCGATCGATGCGCTCCATGCCTATGAGGTCGCGAGGCTCCCGGCGCACACGCGGGCGCTACGCGTAGTTCGCGACGATGACTTGTGACTGGCAGGATTGCGGACACTCGCCTTGACCCGACTTGGCATCGATGCAGAACTCGCGATCTCCATAGCCCCCTCTGTTTGCTACGCGCCACCTGCCGCTGTGAGTTCGACTGCTGCAGACCCTGCTGGTTCCATAGAGCCTTGGTCTTCGGGCAGTGACTGCGGGGACGACGCGCCTGGGCAGAAGCCGGTTAGAGTCTCTTCGAAACGCAGGCAGGTCTTCGGAAGTGCGGTCGACCGTGGGTGCGCCCAAGGGGGTTTTCGTGGCACCGCGCGAGCCTCGGAGAGATCCCGGCTCACCGTGAGAGCTCGCAGCAGTACTCACTCTCCTGGATCGAGCACTTGATGACGCAGGCCCGACTTGGAGAGCCTCGGGGCCGCTATCGAAGGACCGGCGCCAGACACAGTCGCTTGCGCTCCCTTTCAGTGTTCGGAGTTCACGGCGGGCAGTCCACCACAAGCCGGACGACGAGCTGCTTGCCTTCCGCCGCGGTGGGACGTGGCACATCCGGCGTGCGTCGCCTTAGTTCGAGAGGCAGCGGCATCACTCCGGAGTACGACGAGAGCCGTCCGCGTAGGGCTGATCAGCGATCCTTGAGATCATCGAGGAGCGATCCGGCGGGTCGAAATCCGACAACGGCCACCACCAACGAACTGAGCAGAGTGGTCAGTGCAGCATGGTACGACACCTGGGCCAGCGCCTGGTCGACGCGTGCACCTGAGGCGAGCGCAATCGTGATTCCTAATGCCCATCCGGCAGCTGCACCGACAAGGGCTATGCGTGCCCACTCGGAAAACTGCAAGATGGCGCGCGACGACACGCCCATTCCGAACGTCGAGTAGATCGCAACATGTGAACGCCGGAACCACTGCAACAGCATCCAGATGAAGCCAATGAAGAGACCTCCCCCGATCCACATCCAGCGCGTTAGCCGCTCGAGAAAGGCAGTCGAGTAGTCTTCGTCGTACTCCGACGCAAAGAGCCGCGACGAAACTATTGCCGGATCGCCGTCGTGCGACAAGTACTGCGGAAGAAAAGCGCCGACACTCGCGAATGTCGTCGCGGCCGTGCGAACAAAACACAGGTCCGCGTCCTCCGCGAGCGCATTCGGGACCAATACCGCGCCGTCATACTCGTCACCGATCGCGGAAGTATCCGCGATGCGCACGGTGAGGGGACTGGAAGGTAGCGATGCTGTACTGGGCGAGAGCCATTCTACGAGCCTCACCTGGTCAGAAGTGGCGATGCCGGTTCTCTCAGCGAAGGCCGCTGTCGCAATGACAGTCGGCGACGGCACTTGGGGGATGTCAAGGAAACCGAAGACGCCGGGTGACACTCGGTAGAACGAGGCTCGTCCCCCGAGTACATAGGAGAGGGACACTCCATGATCGGTACGTTCCATCGCGAATGCACCATCGATTCCGTCGAAAGTCGCAAGCCGTTCGCATTTGCCTGCGGGGATCGGTTGGGTCACGCCGTCCTTAACCGCGCCGACCGCCACATAAACCGTTCCACCAGCTCGCACCCATTCGGCCTCGCGCTCCGCTAGTTGCGTGACAGTCGAGGCATCCACGGCCCCAAGAGCGACGCACCACGCTACGACAATCGTGAGTAGCAAGGTGTTCCAACGACCGGCCCGTGCGGTAGCGAAGCCTTCTCGCATTGCCAGCCCTGCTGGCCAGGCGCTCGCTCTCACGCCCGCGCTCGCTCGTACACCTGGCCGTCGCGCAACTCAACGACTAAGCTACAACGGGCTGCGACGGCAGGGTCATGCGTGACGACCACGACTGTAGGCGCGAGGCTACTAGCCATCATCGCATCCAGGACGACACCCGACGTGGTTGCGTCGAGTTGTCCGGTTGGCTCGTCGGCCAGCAGTATGGGCCGTCGCGACGCAAGTGCCCGCGCAATCGCCACTCGCTGCGCTTCTCCACCAGAGAGTATCCGAGCTGGCTCGGACGCGCGGTGATCCAGACCGACTTCCTTCAAGCACGCCCGCGACCTTTTCGTTGCCTCGTCCCGAGACGCGCCGCTCGAGTACGCTCCGATCGCTACATTGTCGACCACTGTGCGCTCGGGGAGAAGAGAAACAGTTTGAAGCACCCACGTGGCGTGCGCCGCGATGGAGTGCCGCTCGCCGTGCCTATCCGTGCAGTAGCTAACTCCGCGCTGAGGCGCCAAGAGGCCGCCTATGAGGGAGAGAAGAGTCGTCTTACCCGAGCCGGATGGTCCAACGATCGCTACGCTGCCCCCAACAGGGACCGAGAAGTGGATGTCCCGCAATACTTCGGTATCGCTGCCCGCGTAGCGGTAACCCAACCCCTCGACTACTACTCGCAATCCAGGTCCCCACGGACTTCGCGGGGGTTGATCAGGACGCTCCGCCCAACGAGTTCCTCTCCTACAGCTACGGAACCCATCGTGTCGGCGGTGGGACTCACGATCAGCACCCCACCGCGCTGTTCGGTGAAGACACACGTCCGTCCCGCTGGATCATTGACGACAGCAGAGGAAGGCACGGAGCCCTGAACGGCAGGTTCGCTCAGAGTCACTGTGCCCACCGATTCAAGTGCCCCCGCCATCGCAGAGACTACGGCCGATACGCTCTCGACATCTTGGACGGTCCGTGAACCGAGTTCATACGGAACAGTCACACCGTTCACGGTTAGAGCCGCGGGACCGGTAGGTGGGAGTTCGGGCACGTCCGCGACGGCCACAGTGGCCGGTTCGGCTATCGAAGAGAACAACTCACTGCCCGGCGCCACCGTCGTCCCTACGACACCTAGAGTCTCGCGAACTGTCAGCCCTTCGGCGCCAATCCAGACCAACGAGCCTAGTGCAAGTACGTCGTTATTGTTGCCCCAACCATGCTCTCGGTTGAAGGCCGAGACTGCAGCCGCAGTGCTTGCGCCGAAGACACCGTCGGGACTCGCGGCGTAGTAGCCGAGCGCAACGAGGAACTCTTGCGCTGTTACCACGTCATCACCCTGCAGACCTCGCGAGATGTCTCGGTAGAGCGGTTCGTCGGATGTGTAAGCAACGACCTCACGTCCGTCGATCTTCGCGACGACGGTTCCCGCTTCGACGTGGTCGCTCGCTTCGACTCGCATCGACGTGAGGGTGCCACCCATGTTGACGATCGGCGTGACAGACTCCCCCTCCACCACAGAAACCCTCGCAGCAGCCTCACGGAGTACCTGGACCGCCTCCACAGGGCCGTAGACCGGTTCCACAGGCTCGTTGGATAAGAGTGGTGATTCGAGGGACTTGGCATACACGAGGGTCCCTGCGGCGATCAATGGCAGGAACAGCGCCACCGCAGCGAACAAGGTCGACCCTGCGACACGCAGGCGCGACCGACTCACGGTCACTTCAACTCGCCGTTGCGGAGGCTCGTCTGGCAACCATCGGCTCTACGTTTCCACCCAGAGCCAACCTGGACTCTTGCTTGGGGTATCACTTCTTGGCCGGCATCTCAAGGAAGAACCGCGGGAACTGCGCACCGCACTCCTGGGCGCTCTGCTTGACCGACTCGCTTCCAGTTGCGAGTGACGTAAACGCGTCACGAATGTCGTCGCGAGAAGCATCTGTTTCGATGTTCACTCCCGCAGTCTGAAGGCAAGTCACTAGCTGCGGACGGAGTGCTTCCTGTTCTTCAACTGAAGGAGCATTGAGCACCACATACGCGCTGGCCGTGTGATCGCCGTACTCGCTGTTGCAACTCTCGTAGGCATTGTCCCAAGCCTCGGTCTCATTGGCGCCGGCGTCCTCGGGTGCCTGGTACTCAACGTAGAAACTGAGTTGACCGAAACCGTCTTGCTCAATCTCGCCCACATCGGAGAAGAGCCCGGTCTCAGAGACACAACTTCGGACACTCAATACGCTTTGTCGATACTCTTCAAAGGTGATCTGGTTGTCCTGAAAGAACTCCGCCTGCTGTGGGGGCACTGAATCGATTGTGTATCCGACCCACTCAAGTGCTCCGCTTGCCGTTGTCGGGGCGGGGCCAGAACTCTCCGTCGAACAGCCCGAGAGGAGCGCTATGGCGACAGGTAGCCCCGCCGCGGCGAGCCCAAGAGGCCCTGCCGCGGCACGGCGAAGGACCATGCCTAGAACACCTTCTTGATCGTGTGGCAGGTGTAGGAAGCCCAGTAGTTGTAGTCCTCCCACTTGGTGGTCGAGCAGGCGGTCGAGTTGTGCTTGAAGTTCTTGTCAGAACCCGAGAAGCTCCAGACGTACCCCTTGTTGTAGTACGGGAGCCTGCAGGAACTGTTCGACGTGTAGTAGGCGCGAGTGGTCTGCGACTTGCCGTCGGGCGTCCACCGGATCTTCCAATCTTCGCCGCAGATGTTGCTCGTCGTCAGTCCTGCGTCGTACCAGACTGACCATTGATATTGCACGGTGCCCGCTCCATAGATCCGCTGGCAGTTGTGCGACGCGGACGCGCCGGGTGCCCAAGAGCAACCTTGGGCCGAAGCGCTCGCCGGGCTCACTACCAGGCCGAGTGTCGCGCCCGCAAGACAGAGCGCCACAACTGCTTTCCGCAACTTTGACATCATCGTTTCCACCCCTGTTTGATGAGTAATGCCGGTTGAATAGAACTGTGCGCGTCTCACCGTAGTGGGCACTACCAGGGCGGTCAAGGGTGCTTTGACCTACGAACACCCGAGCAAGCGTGTGCAATTGAGGATGGGATCGCGAGCCAACGAGATTGAGCCGCTCTAAAGGTAAGGAGCTGCGTGCGAGTGCTGCTCGGCCGTCATCGGCTCCGATGGCGCGCCAGCGGCACCTCCGGGTCGGTTTGGCGTGCACGTCGTAGCGGGTGCGGCTGCATCCTGCAGCACGAGCCGACCTCCATGCCCGGTGCGAGTGCGAGAGCACCCGCCCGCCGGCACTCGTGGCTGAGCTGCCGCGATCACGTAAGGCTTCGCACCTGGGCGAGCGAATCGCGTCACACTGCTGGAGCCAAACTGTCGGACTGCCAAGCGCGCCGAGGGCTTCTGGCCAGTGGGACACCGTGCGACCGCCTAGGCCTTCTGCCTGTTCGGCGGCGCTGCTCCGTTGGCCTGTGTTGCGCACTACAGCCCGCTCGAGCCAGGGCGTGGTTCTCGGTTCGCGCGCGAGACACACGGTCTTGAACGGGACTACAGCTGTAGAGAGCGCTGGTAATTCGCAGGTCCACTCTCGCTCTCTCGTTCGGGAGTTTCCATACGAGTTACGCCTACGGAGGAGTCGGCGCGACTGCGGCTCGGTAGAGGCCAACTCGCAGAGCCACGATCAGGACTTGGCCCCTGGCTCAATCGGACGTCGACGGCAGGATGTGTTCGCTCGTTCGCGTGCCGTCTGGCGCGCCCGTATGGCTCACGGTGAAACCCCGCTTCAAATTTACCTGTGCCCGCGTTGGCGTCCGCCGTGCCAGCCGTTCTCGTATCTAGAGCGCGCACTATCGCGAACCTGTCCGGCACCTACTGCGGCTCAGACAAGAACTGCAGGGCCGGTGGAGACGCTGCCCGCCTGGGGTCCACCGTCCGCGGCGACAGGCTGAGAGTCCAAACCTCTAACCTTCGGCGGGCGGTCGAGGCCCCTCAGACGATCGCGGGCCTTGGCCATTACCCGCACGGACGACCTTCCGGTTCCTGCCCCACAAGAGGTACACGAGCCCCCCTAGCGGGAAGAACACGACGACGACCACAATCCAGACCCACTTCGGCAGTCCGCGCACCGGACCACGGAGAATGTCCCATACCAAGAGCCCCACGATGGCCCCTACCACCACCACAACGAGCGGCAAACCTAGCGATGGCCCGACAAAGACGCCACCCTCGATACCAGTCAGCATCGGTCCCCCGATTCATTTGAGCATCGCGCGATTCATTTGAGCATCGCGCTTGCGGCGAAGACTACATGTCGCCGGAGGCTGCCGCTAGATCGGTGCGGAGACATCGTCTCTAGAGGCGTGGAATCTTGATGTCGGGACCTATTTGCGGGCAGCCCACGGTGCACGGCATCCGAACCGCCTCTTGGGCACCCGGGTTGGCCGACGCCAAGACGACGTACGTGACGCGATCCGAGCGGGCTCGGGAACCGGCCATCATGAAGGACCACCGCGCCTTCGGAGGGCTCATGGGCTCCATGATTGGAAGGTTGTTCCTGAGACATCGCGTGCGGTTGGTGCCCGTACACGTAGCAAGAAGAGGCCGTTCCGGCGCAGAACGCGAGAGAGGCGCCCCCGCAACTCGCGCGTGCAATGCGCGGAGAGCGGCTCGATGCTTGTCGCGAGCATCCCTGGCGCAACCCCAAGTCCAGGGCGAGCCGTGTGGCCGCACAGGTCGGTGCGGCGCGCGAAGTCCCAGGACGCCGCTTGGTTCCCGGCGCGCATCTGCGCCGATCAACAGAGACGGCGGCGTTGCGCACTCGTGCTTGTAACCCGTTGGCCCAACGTGGACCACTCCTAGCGCGGTGCTGTCCCTACTTGAGCCACGCTCGGCATCCCACCTGTCCCCCCGAGGGACGACGCGGTGAGTGAGGCCCTCGTGGGAGTGCATGTTTGAGTTGTCCCGCCTTGGGACACAGCGCGAAGGGCCGGAGCGCCGCGGGGACGTTGTCCCGATCCGACTGTCCGCGCCTAGGTGAGTCGCGGCCGCCGTTCTGAAGGTTGCGTGGACCCACAGGCGTGCCACCCGCTTTGCGGACACGATTCAGGTGGGTATATGTGGCTCGCGTCTGGTCGACGTGAAGAGTTCTAGAAAGATTTCTAGTTTGAGTTATTGAAGACGTTCTATAAAGAGTTCTAGACAATAGACGAATGAGGACGCGTGTGGGATAAGATACCTGCTAAACAGCGTGTTGCAAGATTTGGGTGCACTGTCTATCCTCTCCTTCAGGGTCGAGACAAATGTCTTGATGGCAAGCGATGGGAGGTGTAGCGTGAATCGCGAGAACGACAGCAAGGTTGACTTGCAGGATCCTTTTTCCAGGTGCCATTGGTCGTTGTCTACTGAGTCGTCGACGGTGTACCACCCAGACCAGCGTGGGCAGGTGCCTCTTGTCGTGCGGCAACGCGGCGCGGGAGTCACGATGCGTAGCGAGCACGACAACTTGTGGCTTGAGCTGAGAGCGGCGGAATCTGGACCGACGCTCGTATGCGATGGTCGAGAGCTCGCACCTGAGGAAGTTGACGTCTCGGACGTCTCCTGTTGGGAACTTCGGGTCGGGTCGCGGCACAAGTTCGCGTACGCGTTGGTGGGAGGCAGTGCGCTCATCAACGGGTTCTGCGTGCAGTGCGTCCTAGAGCACATCGCGTCGCTCGAAGACAAGACGCCTGCACCTCGGCCCAGCTCCTGCGCTCGTGCGGCCGACGACATGGACGGGCCGGGCGCATGACGTCGCGGACGGCTATCCAGGTTCTTGAGTGCCCGATGGTGTTCGTCGTCCACACTGCGTCGGGCACGCGGTATGTCGTCGATGCGCGCGGTGGACGTCCGTGCGCACGGTACTTTCGGGCCCGCTCGGCGATCTCTTACACCAACCGCTTCGATGCTGCCTGGCAGCCGCTCGCGGGACTGTGGTGTCTGCATGCGGGCTTCGACGGGTTGAGCCCGTGGGGTCGCGCGCGGCCCGGGAGTTCGATTGAGGAATGGACACTCGCCGAAGGTAGTCAGCAGGTGTTCGGAACGCCCGACATGCATCCGGACCGCGGTCCACTGCACGGATTGTTGTCGACTCGAGCGGCGCGGATTGAGTGTCTCGACGAGGTCCCTGACTGGGTTGGTGCGTCATGACGGGCCGACGCCCGGAGCGGGAGTACCGGACGGTGCTGAACTTGCACAGCGACGTGGGTGTGTTCCGTGTTCGTTCCGTCGTAGGCGGTGACGTGTATGTCGATCTGCGCGATCTCGACCACGGCCTGGTTGCCTTCATGCCGCCGCGAGTGGAAGGCGGCAAGCCATGGCACGGGTCGTGGTGGCCCCTGCTGTGGGTCACGTCGGCGCCTGCGACCCACACGATCCTGGGCCAGCCCATTTCCATGGCCGACCGGACCGAGGGCGACATCAAGGTAAGTCGGGTGAGGCTGTACAGCCCCACGGCGTGGGTGGTGTGGCGTGGACACGACCAGTGGCTAGGCCAGGCCACCTGCGCGGAGCTCGTCCAGCTCACGCCCGATGCGGACACCGGTGCGGTGGCCGAGGTGGCGTGGATTCAGAAGGGAGAGGCGTGATGGAGGAATACGAGTTGACAACCGTGCGGGTGCGCAATGCGCATGGCACGTTCGCCATGGAGTGCGAAGACGGAACCACGATCGAGTTCGAGCTGTCGTCGATTGGCCGCGATCACGTTCACCTCGTTCCACCCGACGGGGCAGCCAATGGGTTCGAGGGGCTGCGGGCACCGCTCCTATGGGTGATGTCTGGACCCGACAACGATGCCCAGGAGACGCCAGCTGTCTTGCGAGTGGCGCTGGCACACACGATCTTCGTGGCCGACGGCAATGACGTCCGCACCATCGACCTGCCCGTCGCGGAGCGCCTCTACGCCATCGACTGGACCTTCAACTCTGAGGTGCCTGCGCAGGAATGGCCCGCGGCGGTGTTCCCGCCCGGTCGAGAGTTCAAGTCTTCGACGTCGCAGGGCGCGACGCCCCTGTCCACCGGTCCGGTCACGAGCGATCGGAGTGAGTGCCATGACGATCACTGAGGTCAACGTCATGGACGAGCCCGGGCTGTACCTCGTCGTGAGTTCGTCGCCTGTCTCGTACTACGTCGACACCCGCTTCGCGCGGCCGCGCGTGCTGCGAGCCAACCCCAACCTCTTTCAGTACGCCACCGAATTCGATGAGACCGACGGCCGGTGGGTGGAATTGACCGACCTCGTGTCCCTGCCATTCGGTGAACGCGACGGCGTCCCACTGGCGCCAGAGGCCATTGACTGGGATGACACGCCCCAGTGGGTCATACGTGTAGGAGCCCGTCCGCTGATGGCCTGTAGGGACCACAACCCCGACGGAAGCACTTTCGCGTTTCCCTGGCAGCCACGCTTGACCGCCGCAATCGACCGACTCGAGGTACCGCCAGCGGATGATGACCTCGCGATCAGCCCCCAAGACAAGATCGCACGCTATGGAGTCGAGACTTGGTGAGCACGCCGGTAGCGTTCGATTTGCGGGCCGAGCCTGCGCTGTACGAGGTCCGCTCGTTGAAGTCCAGCAGCGTGTACTGGATTGACTCCCGCACCTCGGAACCGCGCTACCTACGGCTCGCCGGAGGCGACTCCACACCGCTTCGGCTCGACAGTCACTGGCGGCGGTTGCTGTGGTTGCAGGCCGAAGAAGTGGCTTGGGATGGCGAGGAGTACATCGCGGGCGATGCGATCGACTACATGGATGTCCAGCCGTGGACTGTGCGCGTCGGGTCGCAGCACATGCTGCTATCTCCAGACCGCACTGCGGGCCGACGGCCGATCTACTGGCTCCACACCAGTCCGTGCCGAGAGCTCCTCCAACACGCCACGGTACCCGGCTGGCTGGACGACGTGCTGGGATCGTTCAATGACGCGCCATTTGGAACAGTTCATTGATGAGCGGGAAGCGGTGCGTGCTGGTTGATGTCGCCGAAGTCATGGTGCAGCACCCGGCCAGTGCAGGAATCCGCCCCACTGCCTTCTGCTGTTGCCTCTCCCCGCTACGCGGGAGGACCAGGTCGTTCGGCGAGGATCCGCGCGAGCGAGTTGCGATGGCGCAGCGGCCATGACGACTCATCCGCCGAATCGATCTCGCGAGTCTGCAACGCCCACCACAGCGTCGCCTCAACGCCGCAGTCCCCGCAAGTGCGCGGTGAGACTATGCCCCAAACTCCGACATGGGGCGGGTAATCCCAGCCTGCATCAAACGCCTGCTGGTCCGTGAGGTCCTCGGTGCGACCGCAGACTTCGCAGACTCGTGTGACTGCATCCATGGCGCCGACGATAGCGCCCGTCACGGGCATGACAAGGCAGTGTTCGAGCGACGACCACAGGTCATGCGACCGATCGCGCAGGGCGGACTCGGAGCAGACTTGGTTCCCGCCCGAGAGCCGCAAGGGAGTTCCGTGCTCCGTGGACGTCGTGACCGCACAGCTGAGACTTTTTCAGTCAGCGCGGGCCTACCTCAGTCCTGGGTCGCAAGCTCTTCCAACGCGCGCCGCCCCAAGAGCGCGAGCCACACGTCAGCTAACGACGAGCCGCCCGCCCGGCACCATTTGTAGCGGCGCGAAACCGCGAACATCCAGAGATACGGACACGGCCTTGACTAGCGCATACGGACACTCGAGCGACCACCTGCGACCACTGCTCAGTGCAGATCAGCGCCGAGTCGCGGCTGCCAGCTGCAGCTGCGCCATCGAGGATGACCTCGCCAACTGGGCGACGCACTCCGATATTGCAACGCGCATTGCCGTGGCTGGACACCCGAACGTTCCCTTGATCGCCGTCCGCCGCCTAGCGCTCGACGATCGCATGTCGGTCCAGCGTGCGCTCATCGAGAACGGGCACGCCACAAGCCACGTCGCACAAGCGCTCGGGCAGTGTGCACGGGACTTGGACGGCGCTGTGCGCCTGGCCGCGGCGTTACACCCGCGCACGCCATGGGAGGCGTTGGAGTCCTTGGCTCATGATCCTGATCCCGAGGTACGCCGGCACGCGCAGGAGAACCTCGGCCTACAGTGGGCACTCGGACGCGCGTCAGCCCACGATGTCGTCGGAGGGCGCGGCGAGACCCTCGAGCAGTCCCGAGAGTGACTCTGGGAACGCCGGCCCGGGTGTCTGGGTGCGCCGCTACTGTGGCGTCATGACTCTCCTCGACGAGATCATCGACGCGGCGACTGACTCTTCAGTTGCGACGCCCGACCTGCTGCGCAAGGTGCAGGTAGTGGCGCATCGCCTCCACGCACAGGACGCCATCGCGTGGGTGCGTCAGGAGTTGAACGGCTACGACGACGCCGCCGTGCTCCCCACGTATCGCAAGATGCGCACACCAGTGATGGGAACCTTTGCCGGCCCCATGCGATCGTTCACCAAACACCAACTGACCCTTGCGCCTGCGGGCATGGGGGAAATGTTCTCCGTCGAGCTGCGTGAGCCAGTGCTTGAGCTGCAAGCCTTCGCCGAACAGGCAGGCGAGCATGATCCCGGCCGCGAGTGGCCGGCATCAGCGGTGCAACAGTACGAGAACTCAGGGATCTTCAGGATCGAGTTCTTCTCGCTTTACAAGGCACACAACGTCATCACCCGGCAGAGTCTGCGGGGACTGATTGATGTGATCAGGACGAAGGCACTCGAGTTCGCATTGGCACTCCAGGAGTCGAATCCCGACGCCGGCTCCCTAGGCGGTCCGACCGTCGGCGGGAGCCCAGAGCTTCAAGCGGCCGTGTTTCACATCACACACAACATCTACGGCGACGGAACGAACATCGCGACAGGCGCTCACATCAATCAGTCCACCACCTTGGCGCCAGGTGACGCTGACGCGCTGCGCGCAGCGGTAGCCGAGGTGCTCAGCGACCAGGCGGACGTAAACGCATTTGCGGAGGCGCTGGTCGACGAAGGCAGAATCGACGGCGATCGTGTCTCCGACTTCCTGAAGCGACTCCGCGGAGGCGCCGTCAACGTCGCCGGAAGTATCGGGGTGGACGTCGCAGCGAGCATGCTTGTCGGTATCGCCAAGCAATACCTTGGCATGTAAGGAACCTGTCCCTGTCCATATGGTTCTAGCAGCGGAGCCACGACTCAGTGACCCGGTGATGGTCGACCCAAAGGGCCCACTCCGGTGTCACCATTCGTGCTGTCGTGATGGGCGTCGCAGGTGAGCCACCCGGCCCGCAGTGTCGACGTCCCGCTAGCCTCGGGTCATGTCGAAGCCGCTGTCGATGCAGGCCATTAGGTCCAACGCCGCCTCGTTTGTGCGGGACTGGCGTGACGAGGAGGGGTACGAGCGCGGTCAGGCTCAGTCCTTCATCCGAGACCTCCTCGGGGTCTTCGGGATCACTGAGACGCGCGCCGCGATCTATGAGATGCGTGCCGCCCGCTCGTCGACTGCGGGGCAGGGCTTCATCGACGCTCTCGTACCTGGGCTCGCCGTGATCGAGATGAAGTCCGCGGGGCGCGATCTCGTCGCCGCCGAACAGCAGGCGCTGGACTACCTCGACTCGTTGAACGACGCGGAGATGCCTCGCTATGTCTTAACGTCCGACTTCAAGCGCTTCCGGCTCCTCGAACTGAACACGGAGGCCGGCCCGGCGATCGAGTTCGCACTCGAGGACCTGCCCGCCACGGTCGACGCGTTGGCCTTCTTCGCCGGCTACGGGGTCCGCCGCTTCGGATCGCAGGCCCAGGAGGCCGCGTCGATCAAGGCGGCCCAGTTGATGGCCGACCTGTGGGAGCAGCTCGAGGGCTCCGGCTACACCGATCATGAAGCGTCGATCTTCATGGTGCGGACCCTGTTCGCGCTCTACGCCGACGATTCCGCTGTCTGGGAGCGTGACCTGTTTCTCGAATTCATCGAGACGCGCACAAGTGCGGATGGTTCCGACCTGGGCGCGCAGCTGGCGGTGCTGTACCAGGCGATGGCGCGACCGGTCGAAAGCCGCAACCGCAATCTCGACGAGCTTGTCATGCGGTTCCCCTACGTCAATGGCGGCATCTTCGAGGAGACCCTCAGCATCCCGTCGTTCACCGAGGCGATGCGCGAGACGCTCATCGACTGCTGCGCCTTCAACTGGGCCGACATCTCGCCAGCCATCTTTGGCTCGCTCTTTCAGGCAGTGAAGGACGCCAAGGCGCGGCGGGACCTCGGAGAGCACTACACGACCGAGACGAACATCCTCAAGCTGATCGGTCCGATGTTCCTTGACGAACTCCGTCAGAGGTTCACCGACGGGCACCATGACGCCGCTCGGTTGCGCGCGCTGCGGCGCGACATGGCCGACATGCGCTTTCTCGACCCTGCTGCAGGATGCGGCAACTTCCTCGTCGTGTATACCGTGAGATGCGCAAACTCGAGCTCGATGTCGTGCTTCGGCTCCAGGAGCTCGGCTCGCGCGGCTCCGAGATGACGCTCATGTTCGACGAGGGCGACCTAGCCGTCACACTCGAGCACTTCCATGGCATCGAGATCGAGGAGTGGCCCGCGCAGATCGCGCGAACCGCGCTGCACCTAGTCGAGCACCAGGCCAACCAGGCGATGGAACTCGCACTAGGCAAGGGACCAGAGACTCTGCCCCTAAACAAAGTTGACACCATCTACGTGGGCAACGCCATTGCCACCGACTGGGGCAACGTCGTTGAGCCGAGCGACCACCTATACGTGCTAGGCAATCCACCGTTCCTTGGGCATGCTTCGCGAACCCTGGGGCAGGCCGACGAGCTCCGCATGGTGTGGGGACGCAAGGACATCGGCCGCCTCGACTACGTCACCGCCTGGTACGCGAAGGCGATCCAGTTGTTCTCCCGACCCGGTTATGACGGCGAGTTCGCTTTCGTGTCGACGAACTCCATCACGCAGGGTGAGCCAGTGCCCGCACTGTTTGGCCCGTTGTTCGGTGCGGGCTGGCGCATCAAGTTCGCGCACCGGACCTTCGTGTGGACCTCAGAAGCCCCCGACGCTGCTGCGGTGCACTGCGTCATCGTCGGCATGGACAGGCATCCCCGCCGCCAGAGCCAGCTCTTCACCTACGAGGCGGGGCGTGGTGAGCCCAAGCGAGTTGAGGTCGCGCGGTCGATCAACGCCTACCTGGCAGACGCCGCCAACGTCCTCGTTGAGCAGCGGCGAGAGCCGATTGGGTCGCATCTGCCGCGAGTGACGATGGGATCCATGCCCCGCGACGGCGGGCATCTCATAGTTGGGCCAGACGAACACGCGGAAGTCGCCGCAGACCCCGTCGCGGCGAAGTACCTTCGACGGTTCTTGATGGGGCGCGAGCTCATCAACGATGCACCTCGGTGGTGCCTGTGGCTTGAGGATCTCGACCCTGCGGACGTTGGGCGCTCTCGGGTTCTGCGCGCCCGACTTGACGCGGTGCGGTTCGAGAGGCTCCAGAGCCGCGCGGAGTCAACGCGCGAGATGGCCGCGACGCCGCACCTGTTCGGCCAACGCGCGCAACCGAAGGTTCCGTACGTCGGCATCCCGAAGGTGTTTGCCGAGTCGCGGCGCTGGGCTACGTGCGCCCACCTTGGACCTGAAGTTATCGCTGGCGACAAGGTTTACACCTGCACTGACCCCGACGGATTCGCCTTCGCAATCCTCTCGAGTTCAGCCTTCATACTTTGGCAGAAGACTGTAGGGGGTCGGCTCAAGTCGGACCCTAGCTTCTCGAACACGGTTGTCTGGAACACCTTTCCCCTTCCCCGAGTGACTGACTCGCAGCGAGAAGCGATCGTGGCTGGAGGCTCCGGAGTGCTGGTCGCTCGCGAGCAACGCCCTGGCAGGTCCCTCGCCGACCATTACAACGCGCTTGCCATGGATCCAGCCCTGATCGCGGCACACCGACGTCTCGACAAGGCTGTCGACGCGGTGTTCGGCCTCACAGGCGCGGTGAGCGATGAGGCCCGGTTGACATCGCTCTTCGCGTCGTATCAGAGGCTCATCGCCGCTGAACAGCTCGCTGTCACCGGCAGGCGGCGTCGGCGGTAGCGGTCGCGTCAGAGTCGCCGAGTAAGGTCAGTTGCACGTCAGTTACCAAGCGGGGGAACGAGGGATCGGACCATGAGGCTGAAGTCATTCCGGGTGTCGCGGTACAGGAACGTGCTGAACTCCACCGAGGTCTCGGTGGAAGAGGATGTCACCGCGTTGGTCGGTATGAACGAGTCGGGCAAGTCAACGATGCTCGACGCGCTCTATCGGCTCAATCCGGTCTACGGCGACAAGTTTGTCGAACTCGACGACTACCCACGCTGGCGCCGCAGCCGAGACAGCCGAAGCGAAGATCTGCAGAAGGTCTCTCCGATCGAAGCGACCTTCGAGCTCGACGCTGCCGATCTCGAAGCACTGGCGGCTGCGCTGGGCGAAGGTGTCGCCACGTCGGAGACGGTTGAAGTCGGTAGACGCTACGACGACACGTTCTGGGTCGACGTCGAAGTCGATGAACGGCGGTTTGTCCGAAACGTTCTCGACGGCCATCGTGACGCCAAAGCTCTTGCAAAAGCTCACGAGACGATTGCCTCGCTCAAGTCTGCCCTTGATGAGTTGGTTGCCGAAGAATCCGGTGCAGCGGCAGAAGGGGCGTCCTCGGAAAAGGAGGGCGTAGACAAAGAGGTCTCGGGGACACCGAGTAGCGAGGTTTTCGCTCGTATCGACGGCTTCCTCGGGAAGGCCGGCGGTGTGGGCGCTGTCGCGAGGTCGACCGTCCGCTCGTTGTTGCCTAAGTTCTTCTTGTTTACGGATTATCAGAGCCTTGAGGGTCGAGTCGACGTCGCTGAACTCAAGACTGATGCGGACGAGCACCCAGGCGCTTCCCCGGCGCAGACGGCTCGAGCGCTTCTCAAGCTTGCGAATACCGACGTGAACTCCATGACGGACTCCAACTTCGAGTCCAGCACTGCAGAACTCGAGTCGGTGTCGAACGATCTCTCTAGGGAGATGAAGGAGTACTGGAGCACCAACCCGGAGTTGCGCATCAAGATTGTGACTGAGCCGCAAACAGTCACCGACCAGCGTGGCCAGCACAGCGTTGTGCGCTACCTAAACTTCCGCGTGGAGGATCGCAAGCACGACTTCACCAACAACTTTTCGCGCCGCTCATCGGGGTACCGATGGTTCTTCTCGTTCCTCGCAGCGTTCAGCGAGTTTGAGGCTCGTGAGCAGAACGTAGTCGTATTGCTCGACGAGCCGGGCCTGACTCTTCACGCGAAAGCCCAGAAAGACTTCTTGCGGTTCATTAACGAGAGGCTCGCGGCGGCGGGCCAGGTCCTTTACACGACCCACTCACCGTTCATGGTCGACCAGATTGAGCGGGTGAGAGTGGTTGAGGACCGCGGCGATGACATCGGTTCAGTCACGACTTCGGAAGCCCTTGAGGTCGGGGAAGACAGTGCCTTCCCGCTCCAAGCGGCGCTCGGCTACGACTTGACGCAGAACCTCTTCATCGGGGAGCGCAACCTTCTGGTCGAAGGGCCGTCCGATCTCGCATACCTCGACCTGGTTAGCCGTCGACTGCAAACTCTCGGACGTGAGGGTGTTGACGAGCGCTGGCGCATCCTGCCGGCAGGTGGCTCATCAAACGTGCCAACCTTTGTCTCGCTGCTCGGCCGCAAGGTATCGGTAACTGTGTTGCTCGATTCCGGCACCGAGGGAGTCGGCAAGGTGGAAGCGGCGATGAACGCGAACAAGATCGACAGCGATCGCGTCGTTCTCGTGAGCTCTGTGCTGGCTCAGAAGCACGCCGACATTGAGGATCTGTTCGCCGTCGAGGACTACCTTGCGCTCTACAACGCCGCGTTCGATAAGCAAGTGAAGGAAGCGGACTTGTCGGGCCACCATGAACGCATCCTCAAGCGATTTGAGGATGCCGGCGAGCCCAAGTTTGACCACTGGCGTCCGGCTGAGGTTCTCTTGCGCGATCCCGCGCGCGTCGACAACCTATCTGACGCAACGTTGGACAACTTCGAAGCGCTCGCGCGAAAGATCAACGCCACGCATCCATAGTTCCCGCGCCTCGGGCGGTGGCCTCTGCGGGTAGCCGGTCGAGTTCGGCACCGAGTACTGGTCTGGTTGAGAGATTGGGAACCGCAACCTAGCCGCCAAGCGCCGATCGCGTACCGTGCATCAGGTGGGCAAAGCACAGAGACTTAGGGCAGAGAGGAACGCGGCGGCGGAGACCGCACGCGACGACGCTAGGCAGCGCCTGCATGACGTTGCGCTCACGGTAACGCACCTTTTTGGTGACTCGCCCGACTGTGCGGGAGCTGCCGCCGTCATGGTGGCGATCGGCGACGAGCTGCGGATACCGCTCCGGGCGCGTCCAGTATCTGTGATCGTCCGGAACACGAGCACTGGTGACCAGTTCTTCATGGGCCCCAAGGCTCGTTCGGTGCTGTCCGCGGATGCGCTGTCGATGACTGAGGACCTTCGCCAAGGCGGCCGTGACACCGGTCATATGGTGGTCACGTCCGACGACGCACTGCTGCTTCTCGACCCGAACCTGGTCCAAGCGCGCTCCTACGGGCTGGACGCGCCCGCGGTCGTGATGCGCGTGAACAGCACTGATCCAGAGTCCGGGGAGTGGTTCTTTCATCACGAGCAGTTCATCGCTCACTACATGCTCGACGAAGACAACCAAGCGCTCCTACCTAGATTCGCGAGACAGCGCGAAGAGGCTCGGGGTGTGGCGAGGCGCATCGCAGATCGCCTGCGGGAGGGTGCTCAGCCGATCGAGGTCGCCGGAGAGATCGTCGCCGCAGCACCGGAGCGCGCCCTGGGGTCAGACCGAAGTGACGACTGAAAACCCGGCCGGTCGTGCTTCGTCGCGCTGCCTGGTCTGGTCGCGCGATGCGGCGTGGGCGCAAGTTCCGGGTTCGGTGCCTGCGCATCGAGCCCCCCGACTGACTTGGCAATGCCCGAAACTGGGAATTGCGAGAAGGGGACCGGACCGGAGGCGGCTTCCGGGTGAGCGATCCCTCATCGGACTGGTAGGGGCCCGGACACCCTGTGCCCGTTCAGCACCGAGTGTTTGTCGTCGTGGTCAGGCGGACAGTGCACCGTCTCGGATGGCCCCGTTTCACTCCGCTTTCCGAATCACGCTATTTAGTCGGGACTACGAGGCCGCGCAACTGCTCCTCAGCTCCATCGTGGTGCCGGTGCTCGCGCGCTTGGGCGACATGCTCGGCCACCGCCGAGTGCTGATCGGCTCCCTGGTGGTCACGATGATCGCGAGCTTCGCGCTCGCCGTCGCTCCCACCTTCCCGCTGTTCACCGCCGCGTGGGCGCTCCAGGGCTTCTACGTGGTGTGGTTGCCGCTCAACGTCGCGATCATCTTCGCTCGCGCGCGGCAACAGCCCAACTCCGCGGCGCTCACGCGCAAGGGAGCGGGCACCATCGTGGTCGCGCTCCAGGCCGGCGCGATCATTGGTGCCCTCGCGGGCGGGCAACTGGGCAGCATGCTGCCGCTGTGGGCCACCCTGTGCGTGCCCGCGGTGCTGGTCTCGATCGCGCTCATCGTCGTGCTGCTGAAGGTGCCCGACCCCGGCGTGCGCGGCGGCGGCACCATCGACTCGACCGGCGCGTCGATCCTGACGATCGCGCTGCTCGCGATCATGGGCGGCCTGTCGCTGGTCCGCGTCGACGGCATCACCCTGTGGGTCGTGGGCATGGTCGCGCTGGGCGTGGTGCTGCTGGGCGTGTTCGTCAAGGTCGAGCAGCGCACGGAGCACCCCCTGGTCGACATGGAGATGATGCGCAGTCCCGCGCTGTGGCCCGTCATTGTCACCGCCGCTCTCTTTGGCGTGAGCGTGCTGGGCGCGCAGGGGCCGCTGTCGACGTTCGCGCGCACCAATCCGGCGGAGGTGGGTTACGGGCTCGGCCTGACGTCCGCGACCGCGTCGTACCTCATTGGCGCCTACGTGTTCTCGTTGCTGGTGGGTGCAGGCGTGTTCTCGCGCGTCTCGACCCTGACCACGCCCCGCATCGTGCTCATCGGGGCGACGGCGCTCGTTGCTTTGGGCTATCTGTCGCTGATCCCCTTCCATGACGGAGTCGCGCAAGTGGTCACGTGCATGGTGATCGCCGGGCTGGGCTCGGGCGCGCTCGTGGCGGCGCTCCCCGCCGCGGCCGCTGCTGCCGCTCCCGCCCAGCACACGGGCGTCGCCACGGGCCTGACCAACACCACCAAGACTATCGGCGGCGCCTTCGCGTCATCGGCGTTCGCGATCGCGCTCGCGACCGGGGTGGCCGGTGCCGCGGGCGTCGGTGGCGGCGGCGGCGAATCGACCGCCGCGTCGCTGTCCGGTTACATCACCGTGTGGGCCATCTGTGGCGGCACTGCCGTGGTCGCGATGTTCTTCCTGTTCGCGGTGCCCAAGGTCGCCTTCACCTCTAGCGCCGATGCACTGGTCGCCGAGGCAGGCGTGCTCGACCAGCCGCCGTCCCCGGCTCCCGAGCCCAGCCCCGTCTCTGGTGAGGAGAGAGCATGAAGTGGCGTCGCGCATCGGCCGGGCAGAACCCGCCCGACCACGAGGTGGCGCAGAGCGCCGCCGACCACCTCGCGCAGGCCATCAGGGTCGCGACGGTCACGCCGCCGGCGGGGCCGCTCTCGGAGGCCGACCAGGCGACCTTCGATGCGCTGCGTGCCATGCTGGAGGCGGCTTACTCCCAGGTATTTGACGTGGCGACCGTAGAGACCGTGGGACGCGCTGGCCTGCTGATGCGCATCCCTGGAGCCGTCGCCGAACGGCCTGTGGTGCTCATGGCGCACCAAGACGTGGTCCCCGTGCCGGCCGACTGGCGCGCGGAGGGCTGGGAGCACGCGCCATTTGATGGCGTCATCGCCGACGGATGGGTGCACGGGCGCGGGGCGCTCGATGACAAGGGCGCGCTGGTCGTGCTGCTCGAAGCACTCGACGCGCTCCTGGCCGAGGGCTGGCGCCCCGCGCGGGACCTGTACGTGCTGCTGGGGGCAGATGAAGAGCAGCACGGCGCGAGTGCCGTCGCGGCCGTGGACCTGCTGGAGTCGCGCGGCGTCGAGCCGTGGCTCGTGCTCGACGAGGGCGGTGCGGTGGCGGTCGACGCATTCCCTGGTCTCAAGGCGCCCATGGCGGTCATCGGGGCCTCGGAAAAGGGCATCGCGACCATCGAACTGTCGGTCACGGCGGACGGCGGGCACGCCTCGACGCCGCCGCGCCAGTCCGCCCCCGGCATCCTCGCGGCCGCGCTCGTGGCGGTCGAATCGCACCCGTTCCCCGGCGCGTTGCACCCGCTCAGCATCGAGATGTTCGAGACGGTTGCGCCTCATCTACGAGGGCCGATGCGCCTGGCACTGTCGCGCGCACGCTCGCTCAGCGGGGTACTGGTGCGCCTGCTGCCGCGCCTGGGGCCGGAGCTTGCGGCGATGGTGCGCACCACCGCGGCGATCACGATGCTTGAAGGGAGTCCAGCGCAGAACGTGCTCGCGACGCGCGCCGTCGCGACGGTGAATTGCCGCATCGCGGTGGGCTCGTCCGTGGCGAAGGCCGTCGATCACCTGACGCGCGTCATCGCTGATCCACGGGTCGCCGTGAGCGTCGTGGAGTCCTCGGAGCCGTCGCCGGTCTCGCCCACGGGGGAGGACGAGCGGTGGCAGGCACTCGTCGCGGCCGTGGGCGAGTCGTACCCGGACGCGGTCGCGGTGCCGTATGTCATGCTCGCGGCCTCGGACGCTCGTCACGTGGCCCGCATTGCGCCGGCCGTGTACCGGTTTGCGCCGCTGCGCATGGATCGCGCCCAGCGCGCCGCAATCCACGGCCCGAACGAGCGCGTCGCGATCGAGTCGCTCGGGCGTGGTGTGGCGTTCTATCGCGCCTTGCTGACTGGCGACGCGCTGGGCCCTCCTTCACGATGAAAATGGATCCATTTGACGGGTTTCGTAGCCCCCTCTCCCCGTCAAATGGATCCATTTGACGGGGAGGGGTGGGCGGAGCGGGGTAGTCGCGGCGTTTAACCTCACTCCTATGAGCACTCCCTCCCTTGACGCGGCCAGCGTCGAAGCGCTGCGCGCCGACCTCGCCGGCTGGACCGTGGACACCGTGACCGAGGTGCTGGGCGATCGTGCCGTGCGCGCGCTCGACCGCGAGCAGGTGCTGCCCGCGACGCTCGAGGCCCGCGCCAGTGACGCCCGGGAAGCGGTGCTGAGCCGCCTGTTCTCGCTCGGCGACACCGTCACCCGGCGCCAGGCCGATGCGGCACTTGCCTCCGTGGGCCTGACCGCCTTGGAGAGTGGTGGCCTGGTGGCTACCGCCGGCGCCGGCCCCGACGACGAGGTGCGCTCCCTCGTGGACCTGCGTCCCTATGCCGCGACCACCCACGACGGCCAGGTGGATTGGTGGATCGCCTCCGACCAAGGCGAAGCCCTCACCGGCCGAGCCGTGCACACCGACCACGTGCTGGGGGTAGGTGGAGCCTCCGCGATGCTCGCGTCCGTGACGATGCGCGACGCGCGTGGCCGGGTGCTCGACCTGGGCACCGGCTGCGGCATCCAGGCGCTCCACGCGTCGCTCCATGCACGCGAGGTGGTTGCCACCGATGTCTCGCGGCGCGCATTGGAGTATGCCCGGTTCAACGAAAGCCTGAACGCAGCCGGCGAGCCGAGCGAGGGCGAGCCGAGCGAGGGTCGGGCGTCCGCGCGGGAGGTGCACGCGCATCGGCCCTCCGGACGAACCGCATGGGACCTGCGCGAGGGGTCGATGCTCGAGCCCGTGGTCGGCGAACTGTTTGACCAGGTGGTCTCCAACCCGCCGTTCGTGATCACGCCTCCCGGGGCGCCCGCGTTCGAATACCGCGACGGCGGGCTCGAGCGCGACGGCGTGGTGCTGTCGCTGCTCAGTGGCGTCGGATCCGTGCTCGCGCCAGGGGGCGTCGCGCAGTTTCTGGGCAACTGGGAGATCCACGGCGACTGGCGTGCGCGGCTTGAGCAGGCCCTCGATGCGTCTGAGGTGCCGCTCGACGCATGGATTGTGCAGCGCGATGCGCTCGACCCGGCGGAGTACGCCGAGACCTGGCTGCGCGACGCCGGCATCACCCAGGACCGCGACCCGGCCGGTTTCACCACCGCGTACGAGGCATACCTGCGCTCGTTCGACGCCGTGGGTGCCGATGCGGTGGGCTTCGGGATCGTGACGCTGCGCCGCCCGGCTTCGGGCGCGCCGACGTTGCGGCGGCTTGAGGAGCACGAGGGGGCGCTTGCGGCGCCGTTGGGCCCCACGCTCGCGGCGGGCTTGCGCGCCCACGACTGGCTGGTGGGGACGTCCGATGCGGCCGTACTCGACACCGCCCTGGTGGTCGCGCCCGATGTCACCAAGGAGACCTATGGGCGGCCGTTGCTGGCCGATCCCGAGCACATCCTGATCCGGCAGGGAGGCGGGTTTGGCCGAGCCGTCAAGGCCGACACCGCGTTGGCCGGGCTGGTCGGGGCGTGCGATGGCGAGCTCACCGTGGGTCAGATCGCACACGCGCTCGCGGTGCTGCTCGACGTGCCCGCGAGCGACATGATCGGCGGGCTGGTGCCCGCAGTGCGCGAGTTGGTGAGGGACGGCATCCTCACGGCCTAGCGTCTGGAACGCTGGCGCCGCAGTCGCGCCGGGAACATCCCTGGAAATCACCTAGGACCAACGTCAGGGGTGTTTTTTGTGACCTAGGTCCTGGCCGCGGGGCTTCGTTTTTACGCTTTCTCCATTGTTATTAAAACGTTATCTCGACTGAGATCGATGACATACCTGGTATTTGGCGCTATACGGCCCCGATGGGTACATAGTCCCGAGACGTAAGAAAGGACTGTCGAGAGTCTTTCACCAGCCGGTAACCAACCCCGGATGGGAAAGGAAAAAGACCATGATTGCTCGACTCAAGTGGCTCGGTATCGCACTGGCCATCATCGGCGTCGGATTCGTCGGCGTGGGCATCTTCGCCTACACGCAGGTGGCGGCTGGCGCGAACTCCCTCGCGAAGTTCTCCGAGGCCCAGAACGTGACGCTGACCTACAACGACGAGGGTCAGCTCATTGACCGCGGCGAGGTTGCCGGTGCCGAAGGCATTATCGACCTGGTCGAGAACGACTGGGGCTACAACCTCAAGTCGTGGGAACTGGACCCCAACGACCCCCTGGTCAACACGGGTTCTGAGTACATGTACCAGATGGGTCTGGTGGCCTACCACACGCTTCACGGCACCACCACCGTGGTGCTCGACGAGGACGTCGAGTACAACGGCGAGACCTTCGAGGCCGGCACCTACGAGGTCGCCACTGACGGCAAGTACTGGGCCGACTTCGACCGCATGCACCCCCTCGAGGGCCCTGCTCGCGCCGAGGCCTGGACCGCCACCGCTCACGCGCTCATCGGTGAGCTCGGTGTCGGCTCGGTCACTGCCAACGTGCTGACCATGGGTCTGGGTGTCGCGGCCATCGCTGGCGGACTCGGCTTCACGCTGATCCTCGCCGGTGCGGGCATCATCTGGGCAACGGCGGGCGACCGCAAGGTTCTCAAGGAGGCCCCGGCGATCGAGTCCATCGACGAGGACGAGACCGTCAAGGCCTAATCGCCGCAGCTGCATCGGAGGGCTCTCTACGGAGGGCCCTCCTTTGCTGTGCGTTGCTCAGTCCTGTCCCACCCGGTTGATACCCGTGTCGACGGCCTGGGCGCGATGGGCGCGCGCTAGATACCCGTGTCGACCACAGAGTGGCAGGTGGCGCGCGCGTGGAGGCGGCGGGCGCATCGGCCATGCGGCGAAGGTGGGTGCCAGCGCCCGAGACGCACTGACGGGTATCAGGCGCGCACCCACTGCGTTACAGGCGTCGTGACGGGTATCAACCGGGGAAGGGGCTGGCAACCGGGCGAGGGGTTAGCAGCCGGGGAAGGGGCCGGCGACCGCGAAGCTGGCCGGCGCAGGAGAAGGGAAGGAGGGGAAGACGTGCCGCTAGAAAGCGCCGCCCGCGCGCGCCGTGATCGCCGCAGCGAGCGCGTCCCACTCCTGGGCCCGCGCCGCGAGGAACGGACGCCCGGGATCTCCGGGACGGTACTCGGCGCCGTCGAGGTGACGCACGGTGAATCCGAGCGCTCGGGCGATTGCTGCACCCGGCGCGTGGTCCCACGGCTTGGCCCGGAAGTACATGAGGAAGTCGAGTGTGCCCGTCACGAGGTCCCAGTAGTCCCACCCGGCGCACATTCGTGGCGGCGTGATCTCGTTGACGTCCATGGTGAGGCCCGCAAGTCCCTCGGCGACGGGCCCGGGCGCGAACGTCAGCGTCGCCATGCCGCGCAACTGCGACAGGGGCCGGGCTGGTGCGTCGTGCACTGTATCTATAGGGGTGACGGTGCCATCGCCGGCGACGACCTCGGGCGCGAGGGCGCGGCCGCCGCGCAGCAGGTCCCCGGTCTCGGGGTGGAGAATCCAACCGGCATCGGTGTCACCGCCCGCGACGCGGGCGACCATCACCGCGTACTCGGGGGAGCCGTGCGCAAAGTTCCAGGTGCCGTCGACGGGGTCAAGCGTCCAAGCGGCCGATGCGGTGGCGAGTACCTCGGGCAACGCGGGGTTGAGCTCGGTAGCCTCCTCGCCCACGACCGGGATGTCCTCGATGGCGCTGAGCAGGGGCGTGAGGGCACGCTCGGCCTCGACGTCGGCGACGGTGACCAGGTCGTTGGGGCTCGACTTCGAGGAGATGTCGTCCTCGGCGAGGGCGCGGAAGCGGGGGCGGATCTCCTGGTCGGCGATCTGGCGCATGGCGGTCTCTACAGCGACGGTGTTCACCCGGCCATCGTCTCAGAGTTGGGTGGCGGGTCGGTGAACGGGTCGCGCGCCCTCGCGCGCGCCCGCGCCCGCAAGCGGGCACGCACCCCCGCCCGCCCTCGCGCGCGCCCGCGCGCGAACGGACGCGCGAACGGACCAGAACCCGACCGGGCCCCCCGCGAGACAACCGTTGCGGCGTATGTATTCTGTGAGCGTCCCGCCCTGGGCAAGGCCGCCGGGACCACACCACGAAAGTAGGACTGTATGACCCGCAAGCTCGTGATCGTCGAGTCACCCACCAAGTCGAAGACCATTGGTGGCTACCTTGGCGCGGACTACGAGGTGGTGTCGTCCATCGGGCACATTCGGGACCTTCCCAACCCGCGTGACCTTCCCGCGGAAAAGAAGAAGGGCGCGATCGGCAAGTACGCCGTGGACGTCGACAACGGTTTTGAGCCCTACTACGAGGTCACGAGCGACAAGAAGAAGACGGTCGCCGACCTCAAGCGTGCCCTCAAGGAAGCCGACGAGCTCTACCTCGCAACAGATGAGGACCGCGAGGGAGAGGCCATCGCGTGGCACCTGCTTGAGGTGCTCAAGCCCAAGGTTCCGGTCAAGCGCCTGGCCTTCCACGAGATCACCCGCGAGGGCATTGAGCGTGCGCTCGCGGCGCCCCGTCAGATCGACATGGAGTTGGTGGAGGCGCAGGAGACCCGCCGCATTCTGGACCGCCTGTATGGCTGGGACATGTCGGACGTGATGCGCCGCAAGGTGGGTCAGGGTTCGAGCGCGGGCCGCGTGCAGTCCGTCGCGCTGCGCCTGGTGGTGGACCGCGAGCGTGAGCGCATGGCGTTCCGTTCGGCCGAGTACTGGGATCTCACCGCGACGTTCACTGCCACCGCAGGGGCCGATGCGGGTGTCGCGTTTGTGGGGCGTCTCACCAAGGTGGACGGCAAGCGGGTCGCCTCGGGCAAGGACTTTGACGATCGCGGCGTGCTGACGAGCGACAAGGCTCACCACGTCACTGCGGGCGAGGCCGCCGCGCTGGTGTCCGGCCTGCAGCACTCCGACTTCTCCGTGGTCGACGTGTCCTCGAAGCCCTACAAGAAGCGTCCGGCCGCGCCGTTCATTACGTCGAGCCTGATCCAGGAGGCCAGCCGCAAGCTCGGTCTGGGTGCCAAGCAGGCCATGAACGTGGCGCAGGCGCTGTACCAGCAGGGTTACATCACCTATATGCGTTCGGACTCGCCGTCGCTGTCGGGTGAGGCGATCCGTGCCGCACGCGCGCAGGCGATTGATCTCTTTGGGCCCGATGCGGTGCCGCTGAGCCCGCGCATCTACGCCTCGAGCGATTCGAACGCGCAGGAGGCACACGAGGCGATTCGCCCCGCGGGCGACAAGTTCCGTACGCCCGACCAGTTGCGCACCAAGCTGCGCGGCGAAGAGTTCCGCATGTACGAGATGATCTGGAAGCGCACCCTCGCGTCCCAGATGGCCGATGCGGTGGGCACCACCTCGACCATCACGATCGGGGCGAAGAGCTCGGGTGGGCACGCCGTCGAGTTCTCGAAGTCCGGCACGATCCTCACGGCGCCGGGCTTCCGGGCGCTGTACATCGAGTCCAAGGAAGCGGCGCGTTACGAGGACGAGGACGGCAAGCAGCCCGCCGATGGCGATGAGCGTCTGCCTCAGGTGGCGCAGGGCGACCGCCTGGATGCTGCCGGACTTGAGCCGCTGATCCACGCGACCAACCCGCCGCCGCGCTACACGCAGGGCGCGATGATCAAGGAACTTGAGGACCGCAAGCTTGGTCGCCCCTCGACGTATGCGTCGACCGTGGACGTCATCATCAACCGTGAGTACGTGCGCATCGACAAGAAGGCGCTGGTGCCCACGTGGCTCGCGTTCTCGATCGTCGGCCTGCTGGAGGAGTACTTCCCCACGCTCGTGGACTACGGCTTCACGGCGGAGATGGAGGCCGGTCTCGACCGCATCGCCTCCGGCGAGCGCTCGATGAAGGACTGGCTCCAGGAGTTCTACTTTGGCGGCCCGAACGCCCCGACCGAGGGCCTGCGCGAACTGCTCGACAACATGGGCGAGATCGATGCGCGCGCCGTCAACACGTTCGAGATCGGCGATGGCATCGCGGCTCGCAACGGTCGCTACGGCCCGTACATCGAGCGCGAGAAGGACGGCGAGCAGCAGCGAGCGTCGATCCCCGAGGACCTCGCCCCCGACGAACTGACCGTGGCCAAGGCCGAGGAGTTGTTCGCCAACCAGGGTGGCGACGAGCGCACGCTCGGCACGCACCCCGAGTCGGGCTATCCCGTGGTCGCCAAGGGTGGCCGCTACGGCCCGTACGTCACCGAGGTGCTGCCCGAGGACGCCAAGGGCAAGCCGCGCACCGCGTCGCTGTTCAAGGACATGGACCTTCAGACGGTCTCGCTCGAGGATGCGCTGAAGCTCATGAGCCTGCCGCGCGTGGTGGGGGTGGACCCGGCCGATGGTGCGGAAATCACCGCCCAGAACGGCCGCTACGGCCCTTACCTCAAGAAGGGCACGGACTCTCGCACCATCGAGTCCGAGCAGCAGTTGCTGGACATCACGCTCGAGGAGGCGCTGGCCATCTACGCCCAGCCCAAGCGCGGGCGCGGCCGTCAGGCGGCGCCGCCGCTCAAGGAGCTGGGCACCGATCCCGTGAGCGAGAAGCCCATCGTCATCAAGGACGGCCGCTTTGGTGCGTACATCACCGACGGCGAGACCAACGTGACGATCCCGCGTGACGAGACCATCGACGACATGACGCCTGAGCGTGCCGTCGAGCTACTCGCCGACAAGCGCGCCAAGGGCCCCGCCAAGAAGCGCAAGCCAGCCGCACGCAAGCCCGCCGCGAAGAAGGCGACGCCCAAGAAGAAGTAGCGGGCGCATCGGCCCTCCCCACCGTCAAATGGATCCATTTTCATCGCGACGGGCGTGTCACTTCCCGTCAAATGGATCCATTTGACGGGAAACGGGGGGTGGGGACCAGGCGCCACAACCCTTTCTCGGAGCTAGCCGTTCATATGGCGAGAGGAAGGGGTGGCCGTGGCCGTTGATGACTTGCTGCAGGCGACGCTCGAGAGGGCGTCGGGGCGGCTCGCCGCCTATGGGTACCTGCTGACCGGTTCGCAGCATGCCGCCGAGGATCTGGTGCAAGACGCGCTCGTCAAGGTGTTTGTCAAGCGCCGCCGGATCCCCAACGCGGCAGCTGCTGAAGGCTACGTGCGTGCGGCCATGCGGTCGCTACACATCGACTGCATGCGCCGCGAGACGCTGTGGCGCCGCGTGATCCACACGCAGGTCACCCCCGAGACGCAGCCGGACGTCGCCGAGCAGATCGTGACGTCCGATGCGGTCGCGACTGCGCTCGCCGCGCTCAGCCCGCGCCAACGCACCGCCGTGGTGCTGCGCTACTTCGACGACCTTACGGTCGCCGACGTCGCGCAGGCGATGGGCCTCGCGCAGGGGACCGTGAAGCGCTACCTCTCGGACGCGCTCGACCGGTTGGCGGCCGAGGTGGGCAGCGAGGCGTTCGAGCACGAACGCATCGCGGTGATCGAGACGGAGGGTCGGCCATGAACATTCACGACGAGTTGGGACGGTTGGGGGCCGATGCGACGGCTGGCTCGGGCGAGCGGCTCGCCTCGGTCGAGGTGGCCGATGCGCTGGGCGCCCGGGTGAGGCGTGGACGACGCGCTCGGGCGTTGGGCGGCGCGGGAGCCGTCGCGGGTGTGGCACTCATCGCGGTGGGCGTGTGGTCGGTACTGCCGGGCACGCGCGCACCGCTGGACCCGGCGGCCCCCGTGATCAGCCCCAGTGGCGTCGATCTCTATGACGCCTATGTGCTGCCACCGCAACAGGCGGGCTGCGCTCCGTTTGCCGATGCGCTCGCGGCCGGCGCAGTCGGTGACGGCCTGGTGCACTACCAGGTGTCGATCCCGGGTGGCACGGAAACCCTGACGGGTGAGTTGTGGGGCGTGGAGCCCGTGGTGGTGCTTCCCGAGGGAGAAGACCCCTGGTACCTGGGCGCCGACGCGTGGCTCGTGGCCGATGAGGTCAGCGCGGGCATCGCGGATCCGCACCTCGAGTGGACGTCGCTCAGCGTGGGTGGGTGGGCCCTGTCTTCGGGAGGGGATGACCCGGCGCGTGGTGAAGACTGCGCGTACGTTGAGCCCATCCCGGAGCTCTCGGGTGGCGTGTGGCTCGTGCTGCAGGGTGTGGACGAGCAGGCCGTCGAGCAGGCGGCGCCGGGCGCCGACTGGGCCTACGAGTATTCGGAGTTGCAGACCTGGGTTTACTTGGGCGAGGCCGTGCCGGGTGCCCCGACGGACGGTGGCACTGCGGTCGAGACGCCCGATGCGGTCGAGACCCCGGACCCAAGGGAGACAACGTTCCTTCCGGCCCTGGGCGAGCAGGGATACCTGAGCTCGACCTGGGCGACGACGGACTGGGATGGCGGCGTCACGTGCGAGGCGTTCCTCGCGGGCGTGGGCGCGCAACCTGAGGCTGGCGACGCCGAGCAAGGTCCGCCCGTGCCGTCGTGGCTCGAATCCGGACGGCTCTACGGCTATGGCGACGACGCGCTCGTGGGCGGCTACCCCATCCCCGTCATGCCTGCCGCCCAAGGCGGGATCGAGGACGTGCTTGCCTACATGGACGGGGTGAGCGCCTGGCTGCTGCTCACCGCGGAGGGCGAGACCACGGTGTTTTCCGCACAGTGGTCCGAGCGGGACGACCTTCCCCACGATGAGCCGGGCTTGTTCCTCGAACTGAACCAGGTGTGGGACTGCGGCAGCAGTGAGCTCGCGAGCCCAGGGGTCTACAGCGCGGAACTGGTGATGGACCGCGGCGACATGGTCCGCGTGGCCTACCTTGACCCGGTCACCATCGTGGAGGGCGTGCCGTCAATCCCTGCACTCGACGAAGGCGAGTGAGCGGCGGCGGGCGACCGGCGCATCGGCCGGTCGCTACTGTGGGGGAATGACGACTCCTGATCCCATGGCCGCGCCCGCCCTTCGCTGGGGAATCCTCGGTGCCGGTGGCATCGCCCACAAGATGGCGGAGGCGATCACGCAGTACACCGCCTCCTCGCTCGTCGCGGTGGGATCGCGCACACCGGGTAAGGCGCAGGCGTTCGTCGAGGAAGTCGGCTCGGGACGCGCGTACGACTCCTACGAGGACCTGGTCGCGGATCCCGACGTCGATGCTGTGTACGTCGCGACCACCCACAACGACCACCACGGGCCCGCGCTGTTGGCGATCGAGGCCGGCAAGCACGTGCTCGTGGAGAAGGCGTTCACGCAGAATGCCGCGCAGGCCCAGACCGTCGTCGACGCCGCACGCGCCAAGGGCGTGTACCTCCAGGAGGCCATGTGGTCGCGGTTCCTGCCGCACCAGGCCGCGTTGCGCGAGGCGCTCGCGAACGGCGAGATCGGCGAGGTCGTGTCACTCGAGGCCAACCACGGCCAGGCACTCACGCATGTGCAGCGCATGGTGCGCCCCGAGCTCGCGGGCGGCGCGCTGCTCGACCTGGGCGTGTACCCGATCTCCTTTGCGCACGACCTGCTCGGGGTGCCGGAGCGCATCACGGCCGTGGGACGCCTGCGCGACACCGGCGTTGATGGCCAGGTGTCGATGGTGTTCGAGTACCCCGGCGCGCAGGCGACGCTTCACACCACCATGGAGGCGCGCACAAGCAACGCCGCGGTCATCTCCGGCACCGAGGGGCGCATCGAGGTGGCCGATACCTTCTACAACCCCACGACCTTCGTGGTGAAGCGACTTGACGGCACCGTGCGGGAGTTCGATGGGACTGCGCCCAACGGGTTCCAGTTCCAGGCAGCCGAGCTTGCACGGGGTGTGGCCGAGGGCCGCACAGAGTCCGAGCTGCTGCCGCTGGACCAGACTCTCGAGATCATGCGGACCATGGACGAGGTGCGCGCGCAGATCGGGCTGGTGTACCCCAACGAGTAGGCGGCGGACGGGTGGCGCTGCTCGCTGACGCCGCCGTCTCTGGTGCGGCCTTGTCTGGTGGGACCCTCGCTGGCGCGGCCTTGTCTGGTGCGGCCCTCGCTGGCGCCGTCTTCTCCTGTTGATACCCGTCAGGACGGCTTTGCGCGCGTGAGCGCGCGCTTGATACCCGTGAGCGCAGATTGGCGCTGGAGACCTTCCGTCGGGCCGATGTGTCCGTTGCGCTGGCGAACGCGCGCTCGCTTCGCGTCCACACGGGTATCAGGGGCGCACCGGCCGCTCAGATCGCGTCGAGACGGGTATCAACCGGGGGAGGCGGGGGCCGAGAGGCTACTGGGTCTCGCCGATGACGTTCGAGGTGAGCTCGGCGATCACCGCGTGGCCGTCGGCGGTGGGGGTGCCGTCGGTGGCGAGCAGTCCGGGCCGGTCATCGAGCGGGTCGCCCAGGTCCACGTAGATCGCATCCACCTTGGCGGCCTGCTGCGCGACGATCCCGTTGAGGGTTGCGAGGTCTGGGGCCGCCTGGCCGCCAGCTTTGGCCACGTCCGCCGCGGCCAGCGCATCAACCGCAGCAGTGTCCGTGGGGAGGGCTCCCACCGCGTAGATCCGTGCCTGGGGGAACGTCTCGCGCAAGGTGGCAAAGGTGGCGTAGACGGCCGCTTCGATCTCGCCGACTGTCGCGCCCAGGTCCTCGACGCCACCTGAGACGACGATGACCTCGGGGTCCTCGTCTACCACGAACTCGACGCTTTGGCGCAGTGTCGCTGCGCAGTCGGCGCCTGCGATCGTGTAGCTCGAGCCCTCGCACCCGGCGTAAACGTCGCGCCAGCCAAACTGCTGCGAGACCAACGTCGCCCAGTCGTCGCTGCCTTGCTCTGCGGGTAGCGACGACCCGGCGGTGAGGGCGTCCCCAAGAAAGACGGCCGTAGGGGGCTCGGACTCGGCCGCGCACGCCGACAACGGCCCGGCGATCATCGCCGCGACCGCCACCAGTGCCCAGCGCGCCCTCATGCTCACTCCCTCACCTGCAGGTCTACCCCCGCGCGCGCGGGAAAGCCAGCCTCGTGTGGCGTGTTGCACTGGAACACGCCGCGCCACCGCCGCTTCACAAGCCAAATGGATCCATTTGACGTGGAAGGGGGGTGTCAGCGGCTGCCGGTAGTTTGGTGCCATGGCGGGTTTCTTCGTGGTGTTTGAGGGCGGCGACGGCGTGGGCAAGACCACGCAGGTCGAGCGCCTCGCCGGTCGGCTGCGCGCGCCCGCAGGCGGGGGCTTCGAGGTGGTCACCACGCGCGAACCGGGCGGCACGGACCTGGGCAAAGAACTGCGTCAGGCGATCATGCACGGCAACCATGTCGCACCCCGCGCGGAGGCCCTGCTGTACGCCGCGGACCGCGCGCATCACATCCACACCAAGGTGCGCCCCGCGTTGGAGCGAGGCGCTGTGGTGGTGCAGGACCGTTACGTCGACTCGTCGATCGTTTACCAGGGCGGAGCTCGCGGGTTGGGCGACGAGGTCGAGCGCATCTCGCGCTGGGCCACCGAGGGCCTCGTGCCGCACCTGACGATTGTGCTCGACATGGCGCCCGCCAAGGGCAGGCTCGAGCGCGAACTCGACCGCGTCGAACGCGAGACGGCGGAGCATGGGGCGCTCATTCGCCAGGCCTTCCTGGACCTTGCCGCCCGTGAGCCCGCGCGCTACGCGGTCATCGACGCCGCGCGCACCATCGAGGAGGTCGAGGCCGACGTGGCCGCCGCTGTGAGCGCCGCCATGGAGGCAGCTCAGGTCGGCACGGCCGATGCGCGGGTAAGGCTCGCTTCCACCTCGCCCGAGCAGTTGCGCACCGAGCCATTCAGTACCGAGCCACTCCGTACCGAGCCACTCCGCACCGAGCCTTGGGGTACGCCGTGAGCGTGTGGGACGAGGTCGTCGGCCAGGAACGTGCGGTCGCGCCGCTCAAGGCCGCGGTCGCGAGCCCCGACGCGATGACGCATGCGTGGCTCATTACCGGCCCGCCCGGATCGGGTCGCTCGTACGCCGCGCGTGCCTTCGCGGCTGCGCTGCAGTGCCTCGAGGGCGGCTGCGGGACGTGCCGCGCATGCACGACGGCGCTGAGCGGCACCCACGCGGACGTGACCGTGCTGGCCACCGAGAAGGTGACCATCTCGATCGACGAGGTGCGTGAGCTGATTGCGGTCGCGCAGACCTCGCCGAGTGAGGGCAGGGCTCGCGTCATCATTGTCGAAGACGCTGATCGTATGACGGAGCGCACCTCGAACGTGCTGCTCAAGTCCATCGAGGAGCCGCCCCCGCGCACGGTGTGGCTGCTGTGCGCGCCGGCCGCGGAGGACATCGTCGTGACCATCCGTTCGCGCTCACGCCACGTGAGCCTGCGGGTGCCCGACCCCGAGGTGGTCGCGCAGCTGCTCGTGGACCGCGACGGCATTGCCCCGGACCTGGCGCGTCAGTGTGCGTACGCGGCGCAGAGCCATATTGGTGTCGCCCGGCGCCTGGCCCGCGACCCAGAGGCTCGCGCCAGGCGCGACCAGGTGCTCGCGCTTGCGACGGAGATTCGCGGTGTGGGCGACGCTGTGCTTGCAGCAGCCGACCTCGCCGCCGTTGCCGAAGAAGACGCCAAGGCAGCGACCGCCGAGCGCGACGTGGCGGAGCGCAACGAGTTGCTGCGCATGCTCGGCGCGGACGACGGAGGGCGGCTGCCTCCGGCACTGCGCGCCCAGGTCAAGCAGCTCGAAGAGGACCAGAAGCGCCGCGCGACCCGCCACAAGCGCGACGTGTTCGACCGCGCGATCGTGGACCTCATGTCGCTGTACCGGGACGTAGCCTGCCTGCAGGTGGGGGCGGCCACGCCGCTTGTCAACGAGTCGCATCGGGGACACCTCGAGTCCCTCGCGGGGCGTTCGACACTCGCAGACACTATGCGTTGCCTCGATGCTCTCGGTACGGCGCGTGAACGCCTCGCCTCCAACGTCGCGCCGCTGCTCGCGCTCGAGGCGATGGCGCTCGCGTTGCGACCGCGCACCCCGGCCTGACCCGAGCGCAAGCCGAGCGCGACCCGAGCGCGACCCGAGCGCAAGCCCACGGGTGGAGCGGAAGGCGACTCGCGCATCGGCCCTACGAGGGCGCATAGAGTGGCGGCATGACGACTCGACTCCGTGCCCTGGCCGCTGTCGCCGCCGCCGTCCTGCTGGTGGGATGCGTGCCTGAGAAGACCCAGGTGTCGCCGGAGGACTCGGCCACGCCGTCGACCGGCGGCACGGCCAGCCCCGGGAATACCCAAGGAATCGATGTCTACGAGCAAGACGTCGAGTGGAGCCAGTGCGGTGAGCTCGATTGCGCCACCGTTCAGGTCCCGCTGGACTGGTCGGAGCCCGACGGGGCGACCATCAGCGTGGCGATCAACCGATACCCGGCGAGGGACCAGGACGCGCGGATTGGCTCGCTTCTGATCAACCCCGGCGGGCCGGGCGCCTCGGGACTGGACTACACGGAGGTGCTGGCGGCCTCGGCGGGCGACGAACTGGTAGACGCGTACGACATTGTGGGCTTTGACCCGCGCGGCGTGGGCGAGTCGACGGCCATCGCCTGCGGCACGAGCGCCCAGATCGATGAGTACTTTTTGCCCGACCGTCCCATCACTTCGCAAGCGGACATCGACGAATGGGACCGCCTGAACGCGGAGTTCGCGGAACTGTGCCAAGCGGGCTCAGGGCGGGTCGCGGAAAACGTCGACACGGCAAGCGTCGCCAAGGACATGGATGTGCTGAGGGCCATCCTTGGCGACGACAAGCTCCATTACCTGGGGTTCTCCTACGGCACGCAGTTGGGCGCGACCTATGCGGAACTGTTCCCCGAGAACGTGGGGCGGTTGGTGCTCGACGGCGCCGTCGACTTCCTGCTGCCGGGGGACGAGGTCGGTGCGCAGCAGGCCGAGGGCTTTGAAAGTGCGCTCACCGCGTTCTTGCAGTGGTGCACGGGCAAGGAAGAATGCGCGCTCGGCAACGATGTCGAGCAGGCGCGCACCACCATCCAGGACCTGCTCGACACCGCCAAGGCCGAGCCGTACTACACGGGCACAAACCTGGATCTCAACGGCAACTTGATGATCTACGGCATCGTCGTGACGCTGTACGACGAGGGTTCGTGGGACTACCTCGAGCAGGGTCTCGCGGAGGTCATTGAGCAGAGCACCGGCGGCATCCTGCTGTTTTTGGCGAACTTCTACCTCGATCGCAGTGACTCCACAGGCGAGTACCTGTCGAACTCGCAGGTGGCCTTCACGGCCATCAACTGCCTGGACGCGGACACCTCCGACGTCATGGACTTGGCCGATTACCAGGAGACGAAGGCGCTCATGGAGGAGGCCTCGCCCACGTTCGGCTGGTGGTTTGCTTCCAGTACCGGTTGCCAGAACTGGCCATGGACGGCCGATGTGCACATCACCTCGCTCGACCAAGCCGCCACTGCGGGGGACAACATCCTCGTGATCGGCACCACCAACGACCCTGCCACTCCCTACGCCTGGGCGCAGTCGCTGAGTGAGCGACTGGGCTCGACGCTGCTGACGTACGAGGGTGAGGGACACACCGCCTACGGCCGCTCCAACCAGTGCATCATCGACGCTGTGGATGGCTTCTTGGTGGGCGGTCAGATGCCCGATTCGGGAACTGAGTGCTGACCCGCTAAGATGACTACTCGCACCCCAGGGTTCCGCTCGGGGGCGCGCCGCCTTAGCTCAGTCGGCAGAGCGATTCACTCGTAATGAATAGGTCAAGGGTTCGATTCCCTTAGGCGGCTCCAGTGGCCCGGTCCCTTTCGAGGGGCCGGGCTCTTCTCATGCCACGGCACAGGGCAACGGCACAGCGCAACAGCACAGCGCAACAGCACAGGGCCGATGCGCTGGCTGGCTTAGTCGGCGACGCGCGCCCGGCGTCCGGCGAACGCCACCACGTCGCCCACCTGAAGCTGACGCCCGCGGCGCAGGTCGACCTCGTCGTTGACGAGCACCTCGCCCTGACGGATCGCCTCTTTGGCCTCGCCGCCGGAATCGACGAGCCCGGCGAGCTGAAGGAACTGCCCTAGGCGGATCACGCCGTCGCCAGCGGGAACGTCATCAATGGGAGCGGTGCGAGCCATCCCTGCATGCTATCCGGCCCTGCATGGCATGCGGCGCCGGGCTACATTGACGGCATGGGCCTGGGCCAGGCGGGGGCAAGCGCGAAGCAGGCGCTCACGCGCGCCGCGCACACCCTCGCCGCGACCCGGCATCCGGATGGCTATCACGGCGACTACCAGGGCGACGCGGGGTTCTTCGAGGGCTGGTACGTCAAGCTCGTCTCGGCCGACCGGAGCGCACGGCTCGCCATCATCCCCGGCATCTTCAGGGGTGGCGCGGGCGGCCACGACGAGGCGTTCGTGCAGGTACTCGACGGTATGACGGGTGAGTCGTGGTACGAAACTGAACCCGCATCGGCCTTCTGGGCGAACTCCCGGCGATTCGACGTGACGGTGGGCGCGAGCCGCTTTGGGGAGGACGGGATCGAGGTGGATCTCCCCGGAGCGGGCCTGCGCGGCGCAGTGCGCTTCACGACCGCACTGGACCCGTGGCCGGTGACCTGGCGCAGCCCCGGCATCATGGGTCCGTACGGCTGGGTGCCGGTCATGGAGTGCTATCACGGGCTGGTCTCGTTCGGCCACGATCTGGCAGGCACGTTGACCCTTGGCGGGCGCGAACTGAACTTCGACGGCGGGCGCGGCTACCTCGAGAAGGACTGGGGGCGCGCGTTCCCGCAGGGCTACGTGTGGATGCAGAGCAACCACTTCTCGCACCCGGGCGTGAGCCTGTCGGCATCGATCGCGACGATCCCGTGGGGTCGCACGAGCTTTCGTGGCTTCATCGTCGGCGTGCGCCGGCCGCACCCCGACGGCGGCCAGGTGCTGCATCGCTTCGCGACGTATACCGGTGCGCGGACCACGGCCCTGGAGATGGACGATGCGCATGTCGCCTGGGAGATGTGTGCTCGCTCGGGCGCGGTGTTGCGTTTGCAGGCTGAGCGCCGCCGTGGCGGGCTGCTGCACGCGCCCGTGCGTACACAGATGCACCGCCGGGTCGAGGAAACCCTCGACGCCCGCATTCATCTCGAGTTGATCGCGCCGGACGGGCGGGTGGTGCTCGACGACGTGGGCGAGGCGGCGGGGCTCGAAGTGCATGGCGACCTTGAGGCGCTGCTTGCCATGAGTGGGCGGCGCTAGCCGCGCACTTTGGAAGCCGCGGTGACCAGCGCGTCATCCCATCCGGTACGATTTACATCGTTGGAAATTGACCAGAGTCGGTTCCGTGACACGGTGCCGAGGATGAGACTGAGGCGACATGTCGGACCACCAGATCCCTAACCCCATCGTGCTGCAGCGCGCCGACCCGTGCGTGCTGCGCGTCGACGGCCAGTACTACTTCACGGGATCTCACCCGCTGTACGACCGCATCGTCCTGCGCCGTGCGGAGCGCCTTGAGGACCTCCAGGCCGCCGACGAGGTCACCATCTGGACCAAGCACGAGACCGGCCCGCAGTCGCAGCTCATCTGGGCGCCCGAGATTCACCGCGTGGGCGACGCCTGGTACATCTACTACGCGGCCTCGCCCACGGGCGGCCCCAGCGCTGACGAGCCCGGCACCGCCGAGACCTTCAACCACCGCGTCTACTGCCTCGAGTGCACTGACGCCGACCCGCTGACCGGCACCTGGGTCGAGCGCGGCCAGGTCGACACCGGCTGGGAGTCCTTCGCGCTCGACGCCACGAGCTTTGTGCACCGCGGCGACCAGTACCTGGTGTGGGCGCAGCAGGACCTCGCCATCGAAGGCAACTCCAACTTGTACATCGCCCGCATGGAAAACCCCTGGACGCTCGCGACGCCGGCCGTGCTGCTCACGCGTCCCGAGTTCGACTGGGAGTGCCGCGTCTTCTCCGTCAACGAGGGCGCCTCGGTGCTGATCCGTGATGGCCGGCTGTTCCTCACCTACTCCGCGTCCGGCACCGGCATCGAGTACGCGATGGGCCTGCTCACCGCCAGCGAGGACGCCGACCTGCTCGACCCCTCCTCGTGGGTCAAGTCGCCCGAGCCGGTGTTCACCTCCGACCCCTCCGTGGGGATCTACGGCCCGGGCCACAACTCCTTCACCACCACGCCCGACGGCGAGACGGTGCTGGTGTATCACGCACGGACCTACACCGAGATTGTGGGCGACCCGCTGTGGGAGCCCAACCGTCAAGCCTGCGCGCAGGTGCTGCCGTTCGTCGACGGCGAGCCGCAGTGGGGCACTCCGGTGGCGTTGCAGCGGCCCGCGCCCACGTCCACCGAGGTGCTGCCTCCGGCGGGTCTCGCCAGCTAGGTTCGCGCTCGCTGCCGGAACCGGCGCGCCTTAACGGGCGGCCGGGTCTGGCGTGAGCGTGTACTTGGTCTCGAGGTACTCGTGAATGCCCTCGAGCCCACCCTCGCGGCCCAGGCCAGACATCTTCCAGCCGCCAAAAGGAGCGGCGGCGTTGGAGACCACGCCCGTGTTGAGGCCCATCATCCCGGTCTCGAGCCGGTCGATCATGCGCTGGCCGCGCTCAAGCGACTGCGTGAACACGTAGGAGACCAGGCCAAACTCGGTGTCGTTGGCCATCGCGACGGCCTGGTCCTCGTCCTCGAAGGTGCTGATCGCGAGCACGGGGCCAAAGATCTCCTCGCGCCACAGGTCCGCGCTCGTCGGAACGCCGGTCAGCACGGTAGGCGCAAAGAAGGTGCCGGGCCCGTCCGCCCGGCCACCGCCGGCGAGCAGTGTGGCGCCGCGCGCGACAGCGTCGGTGACCAGCGCATCGGCCTTGTTGACGGCATCTGAGTCGATGAGCGGCCCGATCTCGACGCCGTCCTCGGTGCCACGGCCGATGCGCATCACCGCCACTGCCTCCGTCACCCTCACGGCGAACTCGTCGGCAAGCGAGGCGTGCACGATGAACCGGTTGGCGGCCGTGCACGCCTGCCCAATGTTGCGGAACTTGGCGGCGATCGCGCCGTCGACGGCCGCGTCGAGGTCGGCATCCTCGAACACGACGAACGGTGCGTTGCCGCCGAGCTCCATCGAGGTGCGCAGCACGCGCGGGGCGGCCTGCTCAAGCAGGCTCACGCCCACCGAGGTGGAACCCGTGAACGACAGCTTGCGCAGGCGCGGGTCGGCCAGAATCGGTGCGGACACGGCGCTCGAGTTGGAGGTCGTTAACGTATTCAGTACTTTCGCGGGCAGCCCTGCCTCCTCGAGCAGCGCGGCGAACATGAGCGTGGTGAGCGGCGTCGCGGACGCGGGCTTGATCACGACGGTGCAGCCCGCCGCGAGGGCGGGCGCGATCTTGCGGGTCGCCATCGCGAGCGGGAAGTTCCACGGCGTGATCAGGTAGCACGGGCCCACCGGATGCTGCGAGACGATAGCGCGGCCAGTGCCCTCCGGATTGGTGGCGTAGCGCCCGGCGATGCGCGGCGCCTCCTCGGAGAACCAGCGCAGAAACTCCGCGCTGTACGTGACCTCCGCGCGGGACTGGTCGAGGGGTTTACCCATCTCGAGGGTCATGAGCAACGCGAAGTCGTCGGCGCGCGCGGTGAGCAGGTCGAACGCGCGGCGCAGGATCTCGCCACGCTCGCGGGCGGGGGTCGCGGCCCACTCGGGGCCCGCGTCGCAGGCGGCGTCGAGGGCGGCTTTCGCGTCGGTGCCGGTCGCATCGGCGACGGTCTTGAGGGTGTCGCCGGTCGCGGGATCGGCCACCTCGAAGGTGCCTCCGTCGCTCGCCGCGCGCCACTGCCCTCCGATGAGCAGGCCATCGGGGACGCCGTCCACGACGGCGGCTTGGGACTCGGTCAGGCGCGACATGGGGACTCCTTTGACTGGACTCGCGGAGATCTCACGGGACAACGCCGCCAGGTCCCCTGACCATCCTTCCAGCGGGCAACGCCCGCAGATAGACTCGATCCAGCACACATGAGGGAGGGCCGATGCGCTTGCTGAGTGGGGCGCCGATGCGCCACCAAGATTCACACGGCCGGGGTACGCCCTTGCGTGCGCGGTGGGTGGCCGCGGTCGCCGCCATGGTCGGTCTCGCGGCGCTCGCCGGGTGCGGGTCCGACCCCGCGCCTGAGGACGACGTGATCGCCAGCGGCACACCCGTGCCGAAGATCAGCGCTCCGACCACCACCGCGTCGCCGGACGACGGCGCTGTGCCGTCCGTGCACCCCACGACCGCGACCATCGCCATCGCGACCGATACGAGCGTCGACGTCTACGACGGCCCGGGCGGTGCGCTTTCCCAGACCATCGAGGCCGCGGACGTCCTCACCGTGCCCGACCAGACGCCGCTGACGTTCCTCGTCGAAGCCGATGCGGGGGACTGGGTCAACGTCCACCTGCCCATCCGCCCCA
The DNA here is from genome assembly GCF_047975725.1 of Demequina sp. GTDB lineage: Bacteria > Actinomycetota > Actinomycetes > Actinomycetales > Demequinaceae > Demequina. The sequence goes on along the minus strand of NZ_JBKEED010000013.1, from coordinate 2,979 downwards.
ACGGGTCTACCGGCTGGGTCGCCGCTGACGAGGTGCAGCTCATCAGCACCGACTTCCGCGTGGAGGTCGTGCTCGATGAATTCTCCATGACCGTCTACCAGGGCGACGAGGTGGTGCTCGAGAGCGAGATCGGTGTGGGGCGCTCAGACCGTCCCACGCCCGGCGGTGTCTACTACATTCGCGAACTGCTGCAGCCGCCCGACCCTGATGGCGTCTACGGTCCGTACGCCTATGGGCTGTCGGGGTATTCGCCGGTGCTGGACTCGTTCAATGGCGGCGACGCGGTCATTGGCATCCACGGCACCAACGAGCCCGACTCGATCGGCACGCTCGCGTCGAGCGGCTGCATCCGGCTGCCCAACGATGTGATCACCGAGCTGGTGACCGACGTAGGCCTACCGCTCGGCACCCCGGTCTACGTCGAGTAGCGGCCGCCGGCATCGCTCCCTGTTCCGTCGCGGCCTGATCGCGGACGTGAGTGCCTGCCAGGGCTCACGCCACCCCCGAAAACCGACCACCATGTCCTTGTGGCGCGCTAAGGCGGGGCCGGTGGGTCGGGGGCCGGGGGGTCGGTGGGGAGACGTAGCGGGGGAGACGGCGGCGGGGGTGCATCGGCCCGACATGACGGAACGCCCGCCCCGCTTGCGCGGGACGGGCGTTCCGAACGGGACTAGCCCGCGTAGGTGGCGACCCCCTCCACCGGCACAGCCGGCGTCGCCGTCGGGAGCGGTGGGGCTCCCAGAACCGAGTCAGAGATTGGCTCGCAAGCCGACGTCGCGGCCGGGTAGGCCGTTCCGGTGATCTCCGTCGTCGGGTTCAGCTGGACTGTGATGGTCGCGCCCCCACGCGTCCAGCCCAGCAGATCGTTGCCCACCGATTCCCAGGTGCCGTCAGCGAGGAGCTCCCAGCCGGGGAAGGCGATCGCCTCGCCGGCCTCGTTCTCCTCGTATCCGGGCCAGTACATCGTCCCTGTCCATGGACCTGTGCTGCCAGGTTCCACGGCGATGGGATCGGCGGACCAGGTGAATTCCTGGCCATCGATGGTGCGGGAGAAGGAGATCCGGATTTGCTCCGGCGTCACTTCGCCCAGCGGGTCGTTGAGGACCACGTTGTAGTTCAGCAGGGGCACCCCCGCCTCACATACGGCCTCGACTGTCGTGGGCTCAATGTCCGCGCACTCTTCCTCTGCGGCGGTGATGACGAACTCGTGCGTGTAGAACTCGTACGGGTCCACCTCGACCAGCGAGGTATCTGCGACCGACATGGTGGCCGCCGTGAGGTCCAGCGCTGCCGGACCCGCCCAGACTCGGTACGTGCCTGGCGACAGGCCGTCCTTGCTGATGTTCACGACATCGTGAGCGTTGAACGGGCCGAACACCTCCGGCACGCCATCGTCACCGACCTTCTGCAGGTAGAACAGCAGGCCGTCGTGGCGGGTTCCCACGGTGGCGGAGTAGGTCAGGCTGCCCTCGGGGTCCTCGCAGGTGAGCGGGGTAGACGTGGGGGCCTTGGTGGGCTCGACCGGGGTCATGCAGTCGAACTTCAAGAAGTCCGCCCACATCTCCTCGGTGAAGATCTCGATCCCAGGGCCGGCCCCGGCGAACGCGTACGGAATCCCGTACTCGACGCCGGAGATCGGCGGGAACAAGTCACCGTCGTGGCTGTTGTGACCGGTGAACTGGAACACCCAGTCACCGTTCTCGCCAGCCTCGCTGTCCCACACGGCCTGCCACATCACGGTAAGCCGCGCATATTGATCACCGTCATCGCCCGTGGCGTGGCAGATGTCCACCTCGCCCTGAACGCTGAAGCAGTCCTGCGGGAACCCGGTCCACAGCACGTCACTGTCAGAAAGAGCAGCGACGTCGATCTCCTTGGCTACCCACGCCGGGCCGCCCTCCGCCTGCTGGTCGAGCCAGCAGACGTTGACGGGGACGTAGCAGTCGTTGTCGAGCCGTTCTTGGCCTGTGCCTTCGAGGTTTTGGCCCTCGATCACCACGGTGTCGCCCACGGTGACGGTCCCAAAGATGTCCGCCTCGTGCCCAAAGTGGGGGCTAGAGGGGAACCCGAGGGTCCACGTGGGGTTGGCCGCGGTGCGATAGGCCGTCCACCATGCGGTGGGGACGTACGTGAACGTGCCGTCCTCCTCCGCGTGACAGACCTCAGTGTTGCCAGACTTAGCGTCGTAGCACCAGCCGTTGTCGAGGGGCAGGTATTGACCCTCGCCTAGCTCAGTGCCAGCGGGGACCTGAGAAATGAACAAGATCCCATGCGCCCCCAGGACGCAGACAGGGACTTTTGGGCAAGCATCACCGGCCACCTGCAGGTAGACATGCCACCCGTCGTAGATAGGCCCGTCGTGGTTGTAGCCGGAGCCTCCACCCTGGAGGCCATTGGCCTTGATGCGCTCGAGGCGCTCGATGTCTGCCGTGGAATCCAGCAGGTAGCGGTCGACTTGGTACTGCAAGTAGGTGTCGCACTGCGGGACGATGTCCAGGCAGTGGTCAATCACCTCTTGCTTGTCGTCGCCTTGGAAGACGAAGTTCTGCGGGAACGTGGGCAGCCCCCACACGGCGCTGCGCTGGCTGTGCCCGAAGAACAGGCTGGGGTTCACCTTCTTCTGGATCTCCCAGCACACGTACACGGTGGTGGAGCAGTAGCCGTCAACCTCGGTCCAACCTTCGGGCACCTCAGTCTGGTCCCCATCGAGGTTGGTACACACGTCCGGTGGCGGGCATTCTTCTGCGACCGTCTGGATGTAGAAGGTCCAGCCGTCCCAGATGGAGGCGTCCTCGTTGGGCATGTCAGGCCAGCCCTTGAGGCCGTCGGCCTTGATGCGCTCGTAGAGGGCGATGTCCTCGTCGGAGTTCAGCACGTAGCGGTCTGTTTGGAATTGGCGCACTTCGCCGCACTGGTCGGGGACCAGGTTGGCGCAGTACTCGTTGACCTCGTCGCCGTCAGTGCCTTCGTAGATGAAGT
>NZ_JBKEED010000012.1:0-158605 GCF_047975725.1 Demequina sp. | reverse complement strand
GTGTGGTGCTCCTCGCTTCGGGCCTGATCACGCTGGTGCGCGTCCGTTTTCACCGCGCGCTCGAACTGGTGGTCACCGGCATGTGGATTGTCACCGGCATTCAGGCCATCGCTGTGGTCGCGGTGCTGCTCAGCGGCAATGACGCTGGCCTGGTGCTGACCATCGGCTACCTGCTCGCGACCATAGTGGTGCTGCCGCTGCTGGGCATCGGCCGGCTGGGCACGCCCGATGCTGCGGCCACCGATCCCGACCCGAACCGCCCCGTGCTCGCGCCCGACCAGATCGCGCGCGTGGATGCCGGAGCCGCCGTGATCGTCGCGATCGCGGCGGGCGTGCTCGCGTGGCGCATCTTCGTGATCCTGGGGACCTGACGTGAATCCCATGGGCCGCATTCTGCTGATCGTCGCGTACGCCGTGCTGGGGCTTGCCGCGACGGGACGCTCCGTCGTGCAGATCACCTCCAAGTTCGATCAGGCGCCGATGCCCTACACGGTCTCCGCCGCATCGGCCGTCCTGTATGTCGTGATCGCCGTCGCGCTGTGGCGCGGCTGGCGCCAGGTCGCCATCGTGGGCACCGCACTAGAACTGGTGGGCGTGCTCGTGATCGGGACACTCGGCTGGGCCGCGCCTGACCTGTGGGCGGACGAGACCGTGTGGACTGGCTACGGCTCGGCGTACGGCTGGGTGCCGCTGGCACTGCCGGTCATCGCGCTCGTGGTGTTGCTGCGCCGCCGCGGCACGGGCGATGTCCCGGCCCAGGCCCAGGCAGACCAGGCCTAGTCGCCGTCTTTGCTGGTCACGTAGCGGTGATGCCAGTTGTATGCGGACGTGTCCGTGAGCGACGCGACCTGGTCGATCGCGACGCGTAGGCGCTCAGCGTCGGTGGACGCTTCGAGGTAGTCCGCAGCGAACTGGGGCTCCATTGCCGGCGCTCCCCTGTCCGCCAAGGCTCCGACTAGTTCGCGCAACACCTTGCGCTGCTTGGCATAGGTGGGACTGGTCTCGCGCGGGGCCATGAGGAAGTGCACCGCGACGCCCTTGAGGATCAGAATCTCGTCGCGGGTGTCCTGCGGTACCACCAGGCCCGCGTGGTGGCGGGTCAGCGGGCCGTCGCCGTGCTCGGCACGCGTGGCGACAATAATCGCCTGCGCGAACCGGCCGATGATCTGGCTGGTCATGTCCTTGAGCGCGGCGAGTGACTGACGAGTGCCGTCGTACGAATCCGACCACCACTGGAACGTCTGCAGGCGCTCAAGTGCCGCGAGCAGCGCGTCCTCCTCGGTGGCGCGGCCGTACCACTGGCGGGCGTGCTCGACGACGGCGCGGGCCTGGCCCGGGTCACGCAGCACGCCGGGGCTCACCGCGCGGTAGACGATCGAATCCTCGAGGTCGTGCACCGAGTACGAGATGTCGTCCGCGACGTCCATCACCTGTGCCTCGAAGCTCTGCTGGGTGCCGCTCGTGCCCTCACGCACCCACTCGAACACCGGCAGGTCGTCGTCGTACACGCCGAACTTGCGGGTGGGCGTGCCGTCCGGCCGCAACGGAGCGGCGGGCTCGCGCCACGGGTACTTGACCGCGGCATCGAGGCTGGCGCGCGTGAGGTTCAGACCCACCGAGACGCCCGTGGCGGGGTCAACGGACTTGGGCTCGAGCCTCGTGAGCAGGCGCAGCGTCTGGGCGTTGCCCTCAAAGCCGCCGATGTCCTGCGCGACCTTGTCGAGCGCGCGCTCGCCGTTGTGGCCGAACGGCGGATGGCCCAGATCGTGCGCGAGGCAGGCCGCATCGACGATGTCGGGCGAGCAACCCAGCGCCTTGCCCAGTTCGCGCCCCACCTGCGCGACCTCGAGCGAGTGCGTCAGACGGGTGCGCACGAAGTCTCCTGAGCCGAGGCCCAGCACCTGGGTCTTGGCCCCCAGCCGGCGCAGTGCGCTCGAGTGCACAATGCGCGCGCGGTCACGCTCGAACGGCGTGCGTTGCGCGGCCTTGGCGGGCTCGGCGACAAACCGCTCGGTGTCATGCGGCTCGTATCCAGGGGCAATGGCGGTCACGTGGCGATGCTATCTGCCCCGGGTGTGGGACCAGCAACTCCCGCGTGTCGGCGGACACCGGGGGCCCCTCGGCGCACGTTCGCAGGTGCCTTCCCGACAGGTGCATGCGAACGTGCCGATCCGACACGAGTGAAGGAGGATCTCGCGCCGGCTCCTGCGACCGTGCTCCCGCCCTCCCCACGGGGCCGATGCGGACTCAGGCTCGCCACGCGCCGCACCCGGGCGCGGCGTACCGTGGGGCGCATGGCCCGCGTCCGCGTCTACATCGCCTGTTCTCTGGACGGCTTCATCGCCGCGCCGCATGACGATATCTCGTGGCTTGAACAGCCACGCCCCGACTGGGCTCCCATGGCTGCGGGCGCGTGGGGCGCCGTCGAGTCCGATGCCGCGTCCTTCGAAGACTTCACCGCTCACGTGGGCGCCATGCTCATGGGAAGACGCACCTTCGATGTGGTCGACAGGATGGACATCGAGTGGCCGTACGGGGACATGCCTATCCTCGTCGCAACCACGCGGCCCCTGCACGACCCGCCTGCTACGGTCACCGCGACCTCTGGCCCGATCGCGAACCTCATCGACGAGGCGCTCACCCTTGCGGGCGGGAAGGACGTCTACTTGGACGGAGGGCAGATGATCCGGCAAGCACTCGATGAGGGACTCGTCGACGAGATGACCGTCACGCTCCATCCGACCGTGCTCGGCGCGGGCCATGCGCTGTTCGCGGGGGCAACTCGTCGCCACCCCATCACCGTCACCGACGTGCGCCGCTACGGCGATGGCATGGTGCAACTCGTGCTTGTCCCGGCACGAGAGCCGGTCGACGATTCCCCTGTTCCTCCCGATGGCGGCCCGGCCGATGCGCCCGCCGAGCCTCCCTACGGTCTCGCCTGAGAGCGCGGTGCTGTCTCGGCCCAAGGTGAGCCGTTCTGGCAGGACATTCACCAGCCTGGCTCTCACCGCGTGATTAGCCCCTGTCACCTATCGGTGCGGCAGAGCCACACCTGATCAGGTAACCAAACCCTGGGGCAGGTCACCCGGTCAACTGATCTTGGGGCAAACCCTCGTGACCTGGATCGAACGGACCTACCACCGCCGACGTCGCCAACGCGTCCTAGGCCGATTGACGCCCATCGAGTACGAAGCCATCATGGCCCCACAGGTCGCCCTCGCGGCCTAACCCCCCAAGTCACCAGAACCTTCAGCAGTCCCAACAGCACGACGAGCGTCGATGCGCTGACCGGTGACCATCAGACCAAGGTCGTCGAGGCTGCAAAAAGTAGTGAGGTCGGCAGGGCCGAAGGTACCGTTGAACACGTCGAGGTCTTTCAGATGGACGGTGTGAGAACTCCCATCATGGAGGACCTCGACGTCTCTCCGGACACCACCCCGGCCAACAGGCCTACACCCTCATCTGCGAAGAGCCCCATTGGTCGTGAGGGGTACCGTCCGAGGGTCGCACCGCGATGGCGTCCGTGCGAACGCACGTCGCCAAGTCTCGGTAGCGCGGATGTTGCGCGTTCTCGAGTAGCGCGACCACGAGTCTCCGCACCTGTGCCGGTGCGGCTACCCAACCGTGCAACGCGTCTGCGCCCACCATCTCTGCCTCCTCCATCGCATCACCGCGGCGGGAAGTAGGTGCCGACATGGATCCGGCTCGCAGAGACTCTGTGAGCTCGCCACGTGACCGGCACCCCTCGAGTCACCCGGACAACTTCCAACGCGATGCGAGCTTCCCGGCGCAGTCGGTGCGCGCGCTAAGACACAGAGTCATGTGTCTCGGGACGGAGTGATTCTTAGCGCGAACCTCCGCAGGTCTTCTGCGAGACTTCTGCGAAAGACCACACGTCGGCCGCTGCACTGGACCACCAATCTCGGCGAGAAGGATCTCGGGCGCTCGACCTCTCCGCCTTCGAAGACATAGCACGTGGCTAACTCGGCCATCGAGTCGAGCAACTGGCGCACCTCAGAGTCGTCGACATCCTCAGCGAAGACTGTATATGCGAATCCATCATCCACAGCGACCTCGAACCATCTCTCCCCAGGTGAGTTCACGACGGCTTTGCGTCTCCCGGGCACGTCGCCACCGAGTCGCGCGTAGGCCACATCGCCTCGGAGTCCCGACTCGAGGATCTCGAAACGCTCCCCAAGCGTGTCGAGGTACTGGACTGCGTCGGCGGCCTTCACGTTACCCAGCTCCCCCAGAGTCGCCGCGAGGTCCCCGTGGCGTTGTTTGTGATTCCTCCCTTGGCACGCTCCATGTGAATGTGGTGCCGCTGAATACGCTGGCGCCAGGGCGAGAGCGTGGCCCAATGCTTGCGCTCCGGCCCAAGCGACACCCGCCACTTCTGATCGGGAGTCTTTCCGACACGAACGAAGTTGTTCTTCTGGAGGCTACAGCTCGCATTGTGAACGAGTAGTGGTTCTTCACCGACATAGTAGGTGTGGAGGTCGGCGACGGTGAAGTTGTATGCCCATCGTGTCGCCTCATGAGGCCGGACTTCCAACACCGTGCCCGTCGATCCCGTGGCGGTCGCAAGCATGTCGCCCTCGGCCAGGTCGGCCGCGTTGACCCATCGTCCGCTGGGCGCAATCTGCACGCCGTCGGTCACCATGACGTCACGGGCGCTGGCTACCCAGAACGGGTGTTCGGCGGTGGCACGCACCGTGTCAACGCCCGCATCTGTTGCGACCGCGACATCGACCCACTTCTCGTCGTCGAGATGCCGAATCAGGTCCGTCACCGGCTTCGCGACTGTCTCGCCCGTGAGCGGGTCGGTGGCCACCACCAGGTCGCCCACCACCACCTGTTCGATGGGTGTCGATGACCCATCGGCCAACAACACGGCGGTGCCTTGCTCGAAGCTGTTACAGCCCGTCCGCCTGATCGCGGGCGCAACCTTACGCACGACCTTGGCGATCGTGCCTGACTTAGCCGCCTTGCCGGCAAGCCTGGCCGCCGTGCCTAACAGTTTGCCGCCTGGTACCAGACCGATCGCGGCCGCAGCGGCTGCCTTATAGTCGCCGGTCGCTAGATGCGCGGCTGTGGCCACACCCGCGGCGACCATGCCGATCGGGCCGGGAATGAACGATGCGACTTCCGCGACCTTCGCTACGACTTTCGCAGCCTGGGCGACCTTCTTTAGCCATCCCCAGGCACGCCCATCAAGGTCGTACTTGTTGATTGGATCTTGGGGATACGCATAGGCCGTGGTGTTGCCACCGGCTACCGGATCGACCGACGTGAACAGACCAGTGACGGGGTTGTACAGCCGTACCCCCATCAGCAGCAGGCCGGTGGCCGCATCGGTGGCGCGTTCCTTTGCACCCAACCAGCCATACGTGAGCGCCCCGGTGTCAGGCTGCACGGTCAACACTCGCCCGTACTCGTCGAAGTCCGCGAAGGCGCCCACCGCGGCTACCGCACCAGCCTCATCGAGCGTCACACTGGTGGCGACATCACCATGCAGGTCGGCGATCTGCAACGCCACCACACCGTCAGTGATCTCAAGGCCCAGATCACCCCCCAGTGACGAGCCGTACCACGTCAGACTCGTGCCCGCGCTATCGGTGCGTGTCACCCACGCAGGGCTATCTGTGGCATCACCGTAGTGACGAGACAGCGTTACCGTGCCCGACGCGGATGTTGATACTGCATCGGTACGTCTTCCCAGCACATCGATACCGAACACCGTTGACGTGCCATCCTGGCTCAGGGACCGCACCAGATCGTTATCGAAGTAGCCGATCGCGAGGTCGCCAGCGGCGGCTCCCATCGGAGAGTCGATTGCCGGTATCAGCCTCTGGCGTCCAAGGGCGTCATACACGTAGGACGCGACGCCGTTCGCGCCGGTGTGGACCCGGTCGGCATCGTCGTAGGTCCACGCATCGGTGAACGACGTTCCCGTGCCGCATACGCCATCGGTGCCCGACACCGATGTGGAGCGCGCCAGACGGTTGCCCCGCACATCGAAGTCATAGGCGCGCGTCACGCACGGCGTGGCCGCTGCATCGGTCGTGTCGTCGTCAAGAAGCTCGCCAAGCAAGGCAGTGCGGTCGTCGACCTTGGTGAGCCGATCGGCACGGTCGTAGGTGTAGCTGCGACCAAACTGCGCCACGAGGTCCGCCGCCTGTCCCGTGGCCGGCGTCGTTTCCGAGACCACACGGCCGTACAGGTCGTTGACCTGGGTCCATGCGATCAGTGGGACCTCACCGCCGTCTCGGTCGTCGCTGACATAGGCAAGCGACTCAGCCTCACCTGTGAGCGAGTAGGTGTTGACCTGTGTCAGGCCGCCGGGCATCTGTTGGCGCAGCATCTCGCCCGCGACACCATAGGCCGCCGTGAAAGCTCCGGCACCCGAGACGGTCATCGTCGTGGCAAGTCCGCGGTGTTCCTCACGTCCTAACGCGTCGGTGCCGTCGTAGGTGTAGGTGACGGTGCGGTGGGGGTCACTCACGGTGTGCAGTCGGCCGGCGTTATCGAACCCGTGGGAGGTCACGGCGCCGTCGCGGTCGGTGTAGGAGGTGTTGCGTCCCCACAGGTCGCTTGCGTTGGACACGCGAGAGATCTCGCCACCTGCACTGTCGAACTCGACCGTCGCCAGCGGCAGGCCGGTCGCAGCGTCGTACTCGATACGAGTGTGTGCCAGTGGTGTCGAGTCCGTCAGTCCCGTCACCGCAAGGGACGTGCGCGACGTGCGACCATCAGCCAAGTACGTGGTGGTCGACGTACGGGCGACCTGTCCCAGGGATTCCACCACGGTCGTGGGGGCCAGCAGCATGGAGTAGCCCGTGGTGCGGCTCTCGGGGAGAGTCGGTGTTGCCTCGCCCGAACGCGTCACGCAAGGAAGGCCTGCCCACTGCGGGGAGTTGCCGCACGCAGCGTCATGGGGGTTCGCACCCACCGTGTAATAGACGACGATGTCCGTGCCTGCGTCGTTGCCGTTGGCGCCAGGGGCACGTGATTCCACCACCCGGCCCAGCGCGTCGTACCGGGTCTTGGAGACGATGTTGTCGGCCGCGTCAGGCATCACCACCGTGGTGGTCGTCTCCGCGCCGAGCATCCACCCGGACGTGTCACCGGTGAGCGGCGCGCCGTCGATGGGGTCGTAACCTGTCTTCGACTCCGACAGCAACGGTTCACCCTTGGCCACCGGTACTGACAGGTCCCAGTGCCCTGACGCTTCGGCAGCCTTGAATTCGCGTGTCGTCGTCACCAGACTAAAGGGCTGCCCAGACTTCGGGTTGATCCCGCCGTTGGGGGCGCCCTCGTCGTAGGTGAACTGGGTGTGGATGCGGGCAAGCCCGTTGCCCGCATCGTCACTGGCGGGAGCCCACGTATCAGTCACCAATGTTCCGGCGGGCACCAGCACTGTTCCGGCGGCAATCGAGCCCCCGTCCCACGTGTAATTCGCACCGGCGACAATGTCGTCGTTGTAGCGGGTGATGGACGCCACCGCGTTGACAATCTCCTGCGCTACAGGTTGCCCGTCGTTGAGGACAGACTGTGCCAGAAGATGTGAGGTCGCCGCAGTGTCGAGGCTACGCACCACACGATCGCCATCATCGAACTCGATGGCCGTGTACAGCCACAGGCCGGCACCGAACTCTGCAGTGTTCAGCGTGTAGCCCTCAGCATCGGTGAAGGTCAGATTCGCGTTCTTCCACGCGGCGGCACTCACAGCCGATGCACTGTTGGTTCCCGGATCCTCACCCGGACCAAAGGTCGCAAAACCCAGGGCAGGGATACGAGTCTGCCCCCACGCGTGAACCGCACCGATGGCGTCCGGAACCCCGGACGGGGCGGCGGTCATATCGATGCCATAGATGTAGCGCGACATCGTCACCTGTGGTGCACCGTCAGTGGCGCCGTCACGACTGACGCGCAGCAGCGATCCCGATCCCTGAGGATCGTCGTCGTACTGCATGCGCCACGCGGCCAGGCCTCCTGGCTTCACGGCCGTAAGGAACGGCACCTGCGCTTTGGACGTGCCCGAATACTCGTATGTCGTCTGGATCCCTGATCGCGGGTCGACGACAGTCTTCAGGTGCCCCGTAGCGTCGTACTTGTAGCGCGCCACCTCCAGCGAGCCCATCGCCTTAATAGCGGGATCCCATGCACGGTAGGTGACCGACGCCACACGGCCCGCAAACGCATCCGTGCTCGCATTCGTCGAGGTGTAGTAGGCGATATCTAGGGCGCGGCAACCGGGCGACAGCGTCGGGGTACACGAGACACCGGCAGGGACGGGCGCAAGGATCCGTGTGATACGACCAGACCCGTCACGCGTAAACGTCGTCGCGCCAGCCTGACCGGGCTCCACGACCGACTCTTGAACCCATTCTCCAGAACCCAGGTGGGCCCACGTGGTGGTGACACCATCATCCTCGACAAGCGACAGGCGGGCGGCCCTATCCTCGCCGGTGACCTTCAGCCGATAGCCCAAAGCCGCCGTGTCTGCATCGAGCGCCACGTACTCGCCCGCCTTCTGCGGCTCGGTGGTCCCGCCAGGCTGCTGGTAGAGAAGATAGGTGCCGTCGACGTCTTCGAGGATGAGGAGCCCGTTGTCCTCGGTGGCATCGATGACTGTGAGGCCCGCCGCACCGACATCGGTACCCTCGAAGCTCGGCGCCCAGCCCGGACCAAAGACCGAGTCCTCCCGTCCTCCAGCGAAGGTGCTGTAGGTACGCGAAACCGACAGCGTACCCGTGTAACCGGGCACCGCAAGGTCCGTGGTTGAGGTGTTGAACTCGCCCGTCCACATCGCGACCTGGCCCGGGCCAGCCGACGCGACCGGGAAGTTGTCGCCGAAGGCATGAGGCACGCGCAGCACAGTGGCGTGCGTCGACTCGTCGTTGCGCCAGGTGCAAAGAGTGTCGCTCGTGTAGGTGTAGGTGAAGCACACCTGGACATCCATAAGGAACGGCACCCGCTCCTTGCCGAGCGACTCTGCGGCCTGCGACGAGTCCCACGGGTAGTCGACCGAGGGGTTCACGCCCGCCGCCACGTCACCAGGCGCATTAGCCGTGATCCGCGTCCAACCCGCGGATGAACCCGTGGCGTCAGAGTAGCCAGCACCGTTGGGCGTGCCACTGGCCCTCCAGTACAGGCTGCGCTCCACGGAACCACTACCGGCCGGTGGTGCGCTCGCGACGATCCTCACGCGGTCGGTGGTCTTGTAATCAGACGCAGGCGCAGTGATTCCTACCGACCCGATCCCATACTCCAACACCGTCCACGCACTCGTGTTGTTGGCACGGTCGACCGCGCGAGCCTCGACCCTGTGTCCACCGTTGGTGCGCGGCAAGCCCGTGAGCGTTGCACTACCCGAGGTCGCCACGACAGTCTTGACGGCGCCCGAGTCGACCTTGTACTCGAACTTCACCGCATCCGTAGCGCTCAACGTGGCACCGACCGAAGACGGTGCGGTGTCCTTCCACTGCCCGTTGGTGAACTGCGGCGACGTGATCGACGTGGCGCCCGGCGCGGCCGTGTCGACAAACACCGTCCAGGTAGGCGACGACGACGCCCTCGACGTCGACGAGCCATCACTGGCGGCCACCGAGACCGAGTACGCCTTGCCCTGCGCCAACGCGGCAGACGTGTAGCTCGAGGTCGATCCGGAGGCCACCGACGATCCTGAAGCGGCCGACACGGTCGTAGTGGAGCCCTGCTTGACGGTGAACAGGCCCCTCACGTTGCCCCCGTCGGGGTCCGACACCACGGCACTGAAGGTGGGAGTCGTGTCATTGGTGTAGACCGTAGCGCCCGCCGCCGGCGCGGTGCCTGCGACCTTCACGCTCGACGGCGTGTTCGGATAGCTGTTGTACGTCACCGAGATGACAGGCTTGTTCGACGACGCGTTTCCGGAGCTGAAACGCTTCCACCCGGCGTTGTCGGTCTCCGAGGCGGCCTTGATGCCGATACCCTTCGACGTCGCGGTCCCCGTCGACCAGGCCTGAGCCATCGTCGTGATATCGGCACTCACGTAACCGCCCGCACACGACGACGAATACCCCTTCGTCGCCGTCGAAGAAGCGTACTTGGTGCTCAAGGACGGCATGTTCGTCCACCGCGTCGACGTCGACGTCGTCGATGTCGACCACACCTCCCACCCCTTGGCACTACACGACCACGAATGGTGGTTGTACAACTTCAACGTCGCAGCCGTGACCTTCTTACCCACAATCGGTGAGACATTCACATTCAGAAACGAGCGGAACTTGTCCGCACCAGAATTCGCGGTGCCAATCAACAGTTCCGTCTGGCCCGAACGATCCGACAACCACGCATCCGACACATACGTATCAAACGACACGGTCAGGTTCGCCGACGGATCAATCACCACCGGGAAATCAGACGACTCGTCAAACGGCAAAGCACCGGTGTCGATCGAGATCTCCGCGACATCGCCGCTCACGGACACATCCACGGGCACGTCCACGATCGTCGGCAACTCGTTCAAATCTGCAGTGACCTCAGGTGCAGGCGTAGCCTCGAGTTCATCGTCGTTGACCGGTGCGGGCGCCATCTGCGCCACCGGCTGCACATGCAGCGCATCGGAAGCAGCGTCCCACGCCGATACATCCGACACCTGCGCGACCCGGTGGCCGTCGTCGTTCCGCACCACCACGCCGTCACCGACGCGCACCAGGTCCGACTCGGGAGCAGCAAACTCAATGGCAAGCTCCTCGGCTTCCTCCAGCGCTTCGGCATCCTTGACGACAAAGAACTGCTCGTAACCAGTCGCAGTGACCTGAAAAACCAGATCGATGCCGGGCTCGGCGTCCACATACCGGATCGCATCCTCGGCAACAACAGGCTCAGGAAGAGCCCCATCCCACCACAACGAAAACGGCTCACCCGAGGCATCCTGACCCGTGACGACCTCAGTCCGACCATCGGAGCCGCCGCTGAACTGCAACCCCGCGACGTGCGCCTTCGGTGCGAACCCGCCCGCACCATTCGGCACCAGGGAACTGTCAGCACGCGCCCAGCCCTCGTCCGTGGCGGGATCCTCGCCGGTCGCCACCCACTCCGGACCGGTCGAGATATCCGTCCGCCACTGCCCATCAGGCAAAGCAAACGTCTGCGACACCTCCGTGCGCTGCGACAGATCCTCGACCAGCACACCGCGAATCCTCGCCAACGCCGACGCCGAGATCGCGTCCGGCGACGTTGCGCCTTCCCACTCGAGCTCCGCAACGGCCGCGTCAACGACATCTTCTGGATCAGCTGCCTCGGCAGGACCAGCCTCAACCACGGCGTACAGCATCAACGTCGACACAGCCACCGCAGCCGCGAACCGGCCCGTCACACACTCAAAATCCATCGAGCGCCACAAGGCACCAGAAATCGCCACAGCAAGACCCCCAAGAGCAGAAGACCACGGATAGCGCGGAGCTGAGACAACCTCAACCGCCACCCCGTAGCCACCAACATCGGCAACATCCCGCTCGTGGGTTGGACAATTCATACCGCACGTCACATCCAGCGGACAACAGGCCCATCGTGTCGGGTTCATCACACTGCACGGCTGGAAGGCGGTGGGCCAACTCACCGATCGCCCAGCACTCGGGTGGCGATCGGGCCCGCACCGGTGACCAACCTCGGGGGAACTACCCGCCTGAGACGCTCAGTTCGGCCTCCGCCAGGCGCGCTTCGAGGTCAGGAGTGATGTCCTGGGTGTCGAGCCAACCCTCCGGGCATGCTGGACGCTTGGGGGTGCCCTGGCGTCCGCGCGGACCCTCGGCGCCCTCGCCGGGGTACGGCACGTCCTGCGGCAGAGCGTCGAGTAGGGCGCGCAGGTCCGCGAGCGTCTCGACGAGCCCCAGGTCGCGACGGACCTCTCCCCCGACGGGGTATCCCTTGAGGTACCACGCCACGTGCTTGCGAATCTCGCGCATGGCCTTGAGTTCGTCGTCGCCGAAGAACGGCACCATCAGTTCGCCGTGACGGTAGATGGTGTCGGCCACGACATCCAGACCGGGACGCACCCGCTCGGGACGGCCCTCGAAGGCCGCCTGCAAGTCAGCAAACAGCCACGGGCGGCCCTGGCAACCCCGGCCCACCACCACACCGTCAACGCCGGTGTGCTCGACCATCCGCAGCGCGTCCTCGGCGGACCAGATATCGCCATTGCCCAGCACGGGGATGGTCGTGACGGCCTCCTTGAGGCGCGCGATCGCGTCCCAGTCGGCGGTACCCGAGTAGTAGTCGGCCGCCGTGCGGCCGTGAAGCGCGACGGCCGCAGCGCCCTCGTGCTCGGCCATCAACCCAGCCTCGAGGTACGTCAGATGCTCGTCGTCGACGCCCTTGCGCATCTTGACCGTAACGGGGATGTCGTAGGGAGCGGCGGCCTGGACCGCGGCGCGCACGATGTCACGGAACAGGTCCTTCTTCCACGGCAGCACCGCGCCGCCGCCCTTCTTAGTGACCTTGGGCACCGGGCAGCCAAAGTTCATGTCGATGTGGTCCGCGCGGTCCTCCTCGACCAGCATCTTCACGGCCGCGCCAATGGTCGCGGGGTCCACACCGTAGACCTGAACGGAGCGCGGGGTCTCGTCGGAGTCGTGGTGGATGATCCGCATCGACTCCTTGGTGCGCTCGACCAGCGCCCGCGACGTCACCATCTCCGCGACATAGATGCCGCCGCCGTGCTCGCGGCACAGGCGCCTGAAGGCCGCATTCGTGATGCCCGCCATCGGCGCTAGCACCACGGGCGTGTCAACCGTGATGGGGCCGATGCTCAGCGGAGGCAGCACTCGAGAGGTCGTCGAAGGGGTGGAGGTCATCCCTCTATTGTCGCCGATGACTCGCCAGGGCCCTCGTCGTCAACCTCGGCTGGCACCACATCGTCCTCGACGATCGCGTGCTGGCCCACCACGAGCGCGCCGATGCCGGTGGTGAGCGGCACGGCGAGCACCAGCCCGATGGAACTCACGAGCGTACGCACCACCTCTTCGGCGATCTCCGCGCCGGTGAGCACCACACCCAAGGACGAGTCGTACAGGCTGATCAGCATGATGGCCGGCAGCGAGGCCCCGACGTACGCAAACACAATCGTGTACACCGTCGAGGCGATGTGGTCGCGTCCAATCCGCATGCCGCGGGCAAACAGGTTCCAGCGAGAGATCTCGGGCCGGGCGGCACGCAACTCCCACACGGCAGAGGACTGCGTCACCGTCACGTCGTTGAGCACACCCAGGCCCGCAATCACAATGCCGCACAGCACCAGGCCTTGAAGGTCCACGGACCGCCCCGACAGTTCGAGGTGCGAGCCCTCCTCGGACCACATCCCTGTCAGGTTGGAGGCCTCGACCGCCCACCAGGCCAGCGCCGCAGTGATCGCCAGTCCCGCGAGCGTGCCCAAGTATGCCGTCGTGGTGCGCGCATTGAACCCATGTGCGAGGTACAGCAACAGCGCGAGCGCGCCCGAGCCCGTGACCAGGCCGATGATGAGCGGATGCCCGCCCCCATACAGCGCGGGCACGGTGAAAAAGATGACGATGCCGAACGCCGCGATGAGGCCCAGCAATGCGCCAATTCCTCGCCAGCGGGCAATGATGACAACCAGCAGCACGTAGGCAACGAGCAACAGCAGCATGGGGCCGTCGCGCTCAAAGTCGCCGAAGATCAGCTCACCGGTCTCGATCTGGAGCGCGCGGACCTGGTCGCCGACCTCGTACTCGAACGTCGAGAATGCCCCTGGCTCGAGGCTCTGCAGGCCCTGATCCTCCTGACCCTCAACCTCAACCTGGGCGACGCCGGTCTCTTGGTCCACGGAGACCACCTCGACGGACACCCACTGGGCACCCTCATAGGTGGTCGGCACAGAACGCAGGAATGACCAGTCCGAGGGCCACACGGCCATCGCACCCATGATGGTGAGGAACAGCACCGCACCCACGATCGAGGACAACACGATCGTGGTGCGCTCGGACGCGCGAGGAGCGCGCTCGAGTTCACCGTCGGCGCTCAGGCCGTGCGAGTGTCCGGCACCCATCTACCAGGTGCCCCTCATCGTGAACCCAGCCCGCGCATCGGCCGCCCGAACGGGCCTCAAGCCCCGATCAGGCGGGTCGCGAGGTAGGCCTGCACCTGCGCCAACGCCACGCGCTCCTGCTGCATGGTGTCGCGATCGCGGATGGTGACGGCCTGGTCGTCCTGCGTCTCGAAGTCGACGGTGATGCAGAACGGCGTGCCGATCTCGTCCTGGCGGCGGTAGCGCTTGCCGATCGCCTGCGTCACGTCGAGCTCGACGTTCCACGCGGAGCGCAGCTCCTTGGCGAGGGCGTGCGCGGTGGGCAGCAGCTCGTCCGACTTGGACAGCGGCAGCACCGCGGCCTTGACCGGCGCAATACGCGGGTCGAGGTGCAGCACCGTGCGCTTGTCGACGCCACCCTTGGTGTTGGGCGCCTCGTCCTCGTCGTACGCCTCGACCAGGAAGGCCATGAGCGAACGGGTCAGACCCGCGGCAGGCTCGATGACGTACGGCGTGTAGCGCTCGTTGGTGGCCGGGTCCAGATAGCTCAGGTCCTTGCCGGAGTGCTCCGAGTGCGTCGACAGGTCAAAGTCGGTGCGGTTGGCAATGCCCTCGAGCTCGCCCCATTCGCTGCCCTGGAAGCCAAAGCGGTACTCGATGTCCGTGGTGCCCTTGGAGTAGTGCGACAGCTTCTCCTGCGGGTGCGCGTACAGCCGCAGGTTCTCCGGGTTGATGCCGAGGTCCGTGTACCAGGCCAGGCGCGTGTCGATCCAGTACTGGTGCCACTCGTCGTCCGTGCCGGGCTTGACGAAGAACTCCATCTCCATCTGCTCGAACTCGCGGGTGCGGAAGATGAAGTTTCCAGGAGTGATCTCGTTACGGAACGACTTGCCGATCTGGCCGATGCCAAATGGCACCTTCATGCGCGAGGTGCGCTGCACGTTGTCGTAGTTGACGAAGATGCCCTGGGCGGTCTCGGGACGCAGATAGTGCAGCCCCGACTCATCCTCAGTGACACCGAGGTAGGTCTTGAGCAACCCGTTGAACATCTTGGGTTCGGTCCACTGGCCGCGGGTGCCGCAGCTCACGCAGGCGATCTCGGCGAGGCCGCCCTCGGGGGCGCGGCCCTTCTTCTCCTCGAACTCCTCGAGGAGGTGGTCCTCGCGGTAGCGCTTGTGGCACGACAGGCACTCGACCAGCGGGTCAACGAAGGCCTTGAGGTGGCCCGAGGCCTCCCACACCTTGGGAGGCAAGATCACCGACGAGTCCAGGCCCACGATGTCGTCGCGGCTCGAGACCATCGACCGCCACCACTGGCGCTTGATGTTCTCCTTGAGCTCCACCCCGAGCGGGCCGTAGTCCCACGCGGAGCGCGTACCACCGTAGATCTCGCCGCAAGGGAACACGAAGCCACGGCGCTTCGCGAGCGAGATCACGTTATCGAGGCGGGACGGCTGTGCCACTGGGCTGCTCCTTGCAGGGTTGGACTGGGTGCCCGGACAGTCTAGCGGCGCCCACCATCACGGCCGATGCGTGTGTCGCCTCCACACGCGACCGCGGCCCCGGCTCGAGGAGCCGGGGCCGCGGTGCGGTGTTCAGTCTGTCGCTCAGCCCTTGACGGCGTTCTTGAGCGCGGCGCCAGCCGAGATCTTGACCACGCGGGACGCGGCGATCTCGATGGACTCGCCGGTCTGGGGGTTGCGGCCGGTGCGCGCAGCGCGCTCACCGGTGTCGAACTGAGCGAAGCCCGTGAGCTTCACTGCCTCGCCGGCGACCAGAGCTTCGGTGACGGTGGCCTCGAAAGCCTTGAGCGCATCGGCCGCCTGGCCCTGCGTGATGCCAGCAGCGTCGGCAATCTTGGAAGCGAGGTCGGAACGAGTGAGGGCCATGGTTGTCCTTTCACGCCCGACGCTTGCCGTCGGGCTCGATGAGACCGCGCTGGAGAGCGCGGACAAGGCGGCGTGGCACGAGGTGCACCACTCCGTCGACAGTAGCGGGCACGAGGTCCGCGGTCGTCGTTTTCCACTTCGCGCGGCGCGAACGCGTACGCGAGCGGGAGGTCTTGCGTTTGGGTACAGCCATGACGTTACCCCTGTCGGCCCTTGAAACGGGGGTTTCGCTTGTTGATCACGTAGGTCCTTCCACGTCGACGCACGACGATTGACCCTTCCTTGCGGGCGAGCGACCTGATGCTGGCGCTAACCTTCACGAGGTTTCCTTTCCGTAGCGGCGGCGGAATCGCTCCACCCGACCGGCGGTGTCGATGACCTTGGCCTGGCCCGTGTAGAACGGGTGACTCGCCGACGAAATCTCGACGTCGATGACCGGGTAGACCTGGCCGTCGGTCCAGGTAGCGGTGACCGGTGACGTGCGGGTCGACCGCGTGAGGATGCCGAAGTCGGCGACCTTGTCGCGGAAGATGACCTGCTCGTAGCGCGGGTGGATGTCCTTCTTCATGTCACCAGCTCGACTTCGTCACGCCGGGCAGTTCGCCGCGGTGGGCGGCCTCCCGGAACTTCACGCGGGAGAGGCCGAACTTGCGGAGGTTGCCGCGGGGACGCCCGTCGCTCGCACCGCGCTGGCGCAGGCGGGTGGGGCTTGCGTCGCGCGGCAGCGCGTGGAGTTCCTTCATTGCAGCAGCGCGCTCCTCCGCGCTCACGTGTGGGCTCACCGACATGTGCTTGAGTTCGAGGCGCCGCTGCGCGTAGCGCTCGACGACCTTCTCACGTTGGCGGTTGCGGGCGATCTTGCTCTTCTTGGCCATCAGACCTTCTCCCCTCTGGCGAGAATGCGGCCCACCACGGCATCGATACCGTCACGGTCGATGATCCGGATTCCCTTGGTGCTCACGTGGAGCGTGACGTGGCGCCCCATGCTGGGCACCCAGTAGCGCTTGCGTTGGATGTTGACGTCCCAGCGGCGCTTTGTGCGGCGGTGGGAATGGGAGATCGAGTGACCGAAGCTGGGGACGGCTCCGGTGACGTGGCATCGCTGTCGTGACATGCGGGAGAACTTAATAATGATTCTCATTCTCGTCAAGTGCTAGTGTCCTCGCATGACCCACTCCTTCACCATCACCACCGTGTGCACCATCGACCCGGTCGTGCGCGGATCAGCCATCACCGGGCTCCTGCTCGACCGGCCAGACACGGTCGCCATCACCCTCGACATCCTCGACGGCGCCGTGCGGCACGTAGTCTCCGACTGGACGGGCGTGCTGGAGACCGAGATCGCCCCGCTCGAGCACGCGTGCACCTCGTGCGCCACGCGTGAAGACGCCTTGCCGACGCTGGTGCGGCTTGCGCGCGAACAGCGGTGGCGCCACGCGCTCGTCGCCATGCCCATCGGCAGCGAGCCCGCTCCCCTGGTGAGGCTGCTTGACCAAGAACTGGCACGAAAGGGCAGCCTCGCGGGTGCCACCTTTGGCGGCGTGTGCCTGGTGGTCGACGCCGACGACTTTGTGGGGGACGCCTTCTCCGACGATTGGCTGGCCGACCGCGACCCCTCCGTCGCCACGGACCAGGTGGTAGCCGAGGCGCTCGCGCCCATGCTCGTGGCCGCCGACACGATCGTCCTCACCACCACGAGCGAACCGTCGCGCCAGGCGCTCACCCTGGCCGAGCACCTTCGCGGCGACGGCGCACGGGTCGTCGCCTGCGACAGCCTCGACCTGGGCCCCTCCATGGACACCCGGCGGGCCACACGCACACGCGACTGCTTGGAGCGTGCCGACCCGCTCCGCCTTCCCCAGCGCACCGCGGCCAACCAAGACGGGGTGTGGACCCTTCGCCTCACGAGCGAGCACCCGTTCGACCCCACTCGACTGCGCGACAACGTCCACCGACTCGCCTCACACCCCGTGCGAGCGCGCGGACACTTCACCGTGTCCTCCCGTCCGGGATCGTCGTGCGCGTGGGAGGGTGCGGCAGGCCTGCTCAGCGTGGCAGACCTGGGCCGACGCCCGGCGCGCGGGCCCCGCGTGGACCTGGTCGTCACGGGGGTGGGCGACTCCCACGCATCCATCACACGGGCCTTCGCGGAGACGCTCGCGCAACCGGGCGAGGCCGTGTCGGACGATGCACTGGAGGACTGGTTGGGTCACCCCGGCGCCCGGTGACCGCTTTGACAATGATTATCAATAAGGCGTACCGTAGTGGTCATGCCCAAGCGACCTTTAGCCCTGACCTTCGTGTGCCTTGCGGGCGCCACCTCCCTTGCCGCGTGCGCTCCGTCCGAGCCTGCCGAGGAAGGCGACAGCGCACTCACGGTGGCGGCGGCGTTCTACCCCCTGCAATTCGTGGCGGAGCGGGTCGGCGGAGACATCGTGACGGTCGAGTCCCTCATGCCGCCCGGCGTCGAGCCGCACGATGCGGAGCTCTCCCCTGCCGTCGTGCGCAGCCTGCAGGACGTCGACACGGTTCTGTACCTGTCGGAGTTCCAGCCGGCAGTCGACGACGCCATCGGCACCACCGGCGCGCGCTCTCTCGACGCGCACCACGTGGTGGAGGATCACGCGGCCGAGCACGCACACGATGAGGACAGCGGCAGCGACGAGGGCGAGTCCGACGATGGCCACGACCACGGCAGCACGGATCCTCACTTTTGGACCGACCCCACGTTGCTGAGCGCCTACGTCGAGGACGTCACCGCGGAGTTCTCCGAGCTCGACCCGGACAACGCGGCCACGTACGAGGCCAACGCACAGGCGTTGATCACCGACCTCGACGACCTCGACCAGGCGTTCGAGGACGGCCTCGCCACGTGCGAGCGGGACGACGTCTTCGTCAGCCACGAGGCGTTCGGCTACCTGTCCGAGCGCTACGGCCTGCACCAGGAGGGCGTTGCCGGGCTCGACCCCGAGGCTGAGCCTTCCCCGGCCCGCATCCGCGAGATCCGTGATCTCGTAGCTCAGACGGGCGCCACCACCGTGTACTCGGAGTCACTCGTGGATGCCTCCGCCATCGAGGCACTCGCGGCCGACGCTGGCGTCGAGACCGCCGTCCTTGATCCCGTCGAGGGAGTGGCGGACGGCGACGACTATCTTGCTGTCATGACCCGCAACCTCGAGGCACTCAGGACCGGCCTTGGCTGCTCCTGAGCCCCACGGCGTCGCACCCGGCTCCACCACCCCGGCCGTGCAGGCCACCGACGTGCGCATCACCCTGGGTAGTGCCGAGATTCTTCACGGGGTGTCACTCGAGGCCATGCCCGGCGAGGTGGTCGCACTCATGGGCGGCAACGGCTCCGGAAAGTCCACCTTTGTGCGCGGCCTCGTCGGCGTGCTCCCGCTCGACACCGGCAGCATCCTCTTTGGCGGTGAGGCCGCGAGCGCCAAAGCCCGAGCGCGCATCGGCTATGTGCCCCAACGACTGAGTGCGGCCGGCGGCGTGGCGGCGACCGTTGCCGAGGTCGTCACGTCAGGGCTGCTCGGGCGCAACCGCCTTCGCCCCCCGCGTGGCGCGCACGCGCGCGTGATGGAGGCGCTCGACACCATGGGCGTGGCCTCGCTCGCCAAGCGTGACGTGGGCCGCCTGTCGGGCGGCCAGCAGCAGCGCGTGCTGATCGCCCGGGCGCTCGTGCGCAAGCCGGAGCTGTTGATCCTCGACGAGCCGATGGCGGGCGTCGACCTCGAGTCCCAGGTGGCCTTTTCCCACGCCCTGGGCCACCTCAAGGCCGACGGGACCTCGCTGGTGATCGTGCTCCACGAACTTGGCGCCATTGGGCGTCACATCGACCGCGCGGTCGTGCTCGAGCAGGGCTGCGTCACCTACGCTGGGGCGCCGCTCGCCGACCTGGGCGTCCATGCCCTGCCAGGCCACGATCACGACCACCCGCACGAGGACCCCGAACCTCTCGAACGGCCCGCACTGGAATGGGAGGGACGATGATCGAGCTACTGCAGGACCCCCTGGTCCAGCGCATGTTGCTGGTGTCGCTGCTCGTCGGCGCCAGCGCCCCGATTGTTGGCACCTACCTGGTGCAACGCAGGATGGCACTGCTCGGCGACGGCATCGGGCACGTCGCTCTCGCCGGTGTCGCGGCCGGATGGCTCGCCGGTTCCCTCGCGGGCTTCGCCCATGCCGACGCCCTCGCCATCCCTGGCGCCATCGTCTTCGCGATCGCGGGCGCCGTGGTCATCGAGCACATGCGCTCGCGCGGCACCGCCGCCGCTGACGTCGTCATGGCGATCATGTTCTACGGCGGTATCGCGTCCGGTGTGCTGCTGATCAGCGCCGCCGGCGGTTCCAACGCGAACCTCATGGGCTATCTGTTCGGCTCGATTTCCACGGTCACGTGGACGGACGTGTGGGTGACCGTCGCGCTGTCCGTCGTCATCTTGGCGGTCGGGCTCAGCCTGCGCCCTGCGTTGTTCGCTGTCACCCACGATCAGGACTTCGCCTATTCCACCGGCCTGCCGGTACGCGCCCTCAACATGACGGTCGCGGTGCTGTCCGCGGTCACCATCACCGCGTCCATGCGCGTGGTCGGCGTCCTGCTCGTGTCCGCACTGATGATCCTGCCGGTCGCCATCGCGCAACTCGTGACGCGGTCGTTCACGCGGACCATGACGACCGCTATGGTCGTGGGCGTGGTGCTGTGCCTCACCGGCGTCAGCATCACCTTGGAGCACGACCTCCAGCCAGGGTCCCTGATCGTGGTGCTGGGTGTCGCGCTCTATGTGCTCGTCTCGATTGGCGCGAGCGTGGTCAGGCGTCGACGCCGCCGCGCGCGCACCCCTCAGCCCCAGGAGGCCCTCCCGTGAGTGCGCGCCGTACGGTCCCCCAGCGCATGACCAAGCAACGCGCCGCGGTGCTCGATGCGCTGGCGTCGAGCACGGAGTTCCGCTCCGCGCAGGGCTGGCACGACACGCTGCGTCACGACGGCTCCACCGTGGGTCTCGCGACGGTGTATCGCGCTCTCCAGGCGCTCGCCGAGGCAGGCGAGGTTGACTCCGTCGTCACCGACACGGGCGAGACGCTGTACCGACGGTGCGCCTCGGGCGAGGAACACCACCACCACTTGCGCTGCCGCGTGTGCGGCCGTGCCGAGGACATCGACATGCCCGAGTTCGAGGAGTGGGCGCACCGGATGGCCACCACCTACGGCTACTCGCGTATCGATCACACCGTCGAACTCACGGGCGTGTGCGAGTCCTGCGGGGCCCAGGGCCACGGCTGATGCCCGGCATCCCGTCCGGCATCATGGACGGCCCCTGGTGGGGCGTCTACGTCTTCCTGTTCTGCGTGGTCTTCCTGCGCGCTCAGGGCACCTACTGGCTGGCACGCTGGGCTCGCAAGGGAGCCGATGCGGTCGCTGACCACGCGGAAGAAGTCCACAGCCGCCGGGCGCGGCTCGCGCGGCGTTTTTCCGGTCCAGGCATGGAGCGGGCCCGCGTCTTCATCGAACGCTGGGGATTCCTGGCCATCTCGCTGTCCTTCCTCACCATCGGCTTCCAGACCATGGTCAACGCCACCGCCGGCTACATCCGCATGCGGGTGGACCTGTACACCCTCGCGATGGTGCCCGGATGCCTTGCGTGGGCCGCGATCTACACGGGTATTGCGCTGTCGCTGTGGGAGGTCTGGATGCGCGCCCCATGGGCGCTGGCCGGTGTCGCTCTCGCACTGATTGCGGCCGCGGTGGGAGCGAACTTGTGGCGTCGACGTAAGGCCCCCGCTCTCGCCACAACCCCTGCGAACAGCGCCGCGAACCAGGGCTAGCGAACGCCCGCTCGCGGCGCCACGGAACGATAGGGACACTAGCGTCCGAATTCGCGTGTACGGTGGAATAAGCACCTCCCCGGTCGGTGTGCCATCGACGACACAGACGAGGGGACTTAGCCATGGACCAGACCACAGGAGCAATCTCCCGCAGAGGACTCTTGGTCGGTACCGCATGGGCGACACCGGCAGTCATCATCGCGACGGGGATCCCGGCCCGTGCCGCGTCGGGCGGTACGGATGCCGCGAGTCTGTACTTTGTCGCCGTGACCGGTGGATCGGGTTCCAACCCCGTCGTGACCTTCGATGGCGCCTCGACAACCCAGGTACGCACCATGCTGACATGGTCAGCGGGAGCCAACCCCGATCCAGGACCCGTCCACAACATCGTGGTGAAGGTACGGGTGCGCAACGACACGTCGCTGTACCCGAATGAGGCCCCGACCAACGTGTCCACAGGATGGGTCGCCTCCCCACCGACGGACCTGCAGGTCGACGGAGTCTGGCACCGCCAGTTCAAGTTCACCTACGGAGGAGCGCCGCTGAACAAAGTTGGCGACTCGACGACCGTCCTCGAGGCCACGCTCTCACGGTACGCGGGTGACTCCGTGTCCTCGATAGTGGTCACCGAGTTCAGCTCCCCCGACGCCACGTCATCGGTCCACACCGGCCCGACGGCGCACGGCGACAAGGCCTAGCGAAACCCGGCCGTCAGGCCGCGCCAAAGCGCCGGTTGCGCCTCGCGTACTCCTCGATCGCGGCCCACAGGTGGGTGCGGTCCACGTCGGGCCATAACGTGTCGGAGAACACATACTCGGCGTAGGCCGCCTGCCACGGCAAGAAGTTGCTCGAGCGCTGCTCGCCGCTTGAGCGCCAGAACAGGTCGACATCGGGCATGTCTGGCTCGTCCAGATGCGCCGCGAGCGTCTTCTCGGAAATACGGGAGGGGTCGAGCTCGCCCGCTGCCGCCTTGAGCGCGATGGCGCGTGCCGCATCGGCTATCTCGGAGCGGCCGCCGTAGTTGACGCACATGGTGAGCGTGAGCACGTCGTTGCCCGCAGTCATCTGCTCGGCACGCTCGAGCTCGTCGATCACCGACTTCCACAGCTTGGGACGCCTGCCCGCCCATCGCACGCGCACGCCCCACTCGCCCATCTGGTCGCGGCGGCGGCGAATCACGTCGCGGTTGAAGCCCATGAGGAAACGCACCTCTTCGGGGCTGCGCTTCCAGTTCTCCGTGCTGAACGCGTAGGCGGAGATGTGCTTAACGCCAATCTCGATGCCGCCCGCCACCACATCGAGCAGCGCGGCCTCTCCCCTGGTGTGCCCGTCAGTGCGCGGCAGACCGCGCTGCTTGGCCCAGCGGCCGTTGCCGTCCATCACGATCGCGACGTGGCCGGGGACGGCCTTCGCGGGAAGGTTGGGCGGGGTCGCGCCGTGGGCGTGGGGAAAGGGCTTCGCGAAACTCACCGGGCCAGCGTATCCGCGCACGCCCCTGTGCGCCCCACCCGCGCCAGCCCCACCCACACCCCCACCCGCACTCCCCCCACCGGTTCGCGTAGACCTCGCCCACTTTGAGCGATCCCGCGCGCGCTGCGCGTAGACCAGGACCACCGGGGCCGTCGATCCGACCTACCCCGTGCGGTCCACGTGGCCGAGCGAGCGGACCTTCTTCTCGAGGTGGAACTGCGTGTAGGCGGCGATGAGTCCGGCGGCGTCGCGCCGATGCCTGGCCTCAGACGCATCGGCCACAGGCCATGAACCCGACAGCAGTGCTTCAAGAAGGGAAAACGTCTCTGGCGCCGGTGCCGCGGCACCCGGTGGCCGGCAGGCCTCGCACACCGCCCCTCCACCTGCCACGACAAAGGCCCTGTGCGGCCCCTCCCGCCCGCAACTCGCGCACGCATCGAAACTGGGCTCATACCCCGCGAGGGCGAGCGAACGCAGCAGGAAACTATCGAGCACCAGTCCGGGATCGTGCTCGCGCCTGCTCAGCGCGCCCAGAGCGCCGTGCAACAGCCGGTACTGGTCCCACGCCGGTTCCTTCTCGTGGTCCACGAGCTTGTCGGCCGTTTCGACCATCGCGGTCGCGGCGGTGTACAGCGAATAGTCTTCCGCGATGCGACGCGCATACGGCTCGCGAGTCTCGACCTGACTGACAATGTCGAGGTTGCGGCCCTCATACAACTGCACGTCGATGAGCATGAACGGCTCGACGCGCGAACCGATGCGACTCGAGGTGCGCCGCACCCCCTTGGCGACCGCCCTCACCTTGCCGTGACGCTTGGTCAGCAGCGTGATGATGCGGTCCGCTTCACCCAACTTGTGGGTGCGCAGCACGATCGCATCGTCTCGGTACAGGGGCACCGCTCCATTGTCGCCCGTGCGGGCGCACATCCCCGTGCGCCCGCGCCAGGGTTCACGCGTGAATGTTCATCTTGACCCCCCACAAATGGGGATACCGCGCGTGCGGGGCCGTCAGTAACGTATGAAACGCGACGGCGTCACCGTTGCGCCACCGGGTAATCAGGGGGATGCTCGGGTAGGCGCGACAGGTGGCGCCAAGCGCATTTCTGGGGGTCTTCTGCCCCTGAGCCGATCAAGGCAGCGGATCACCGCAGCGAACCACCGCAACGGATCACCGCGCCGGATGACGGCGGGGCCCGTTGCCGGGCCCCGCCCCCTTCCTATCGCTGCGAGCGGTTCACCGCAGAGATGATGGCCTTGAGCGTCGCCGTCGTGATGGACGGGTCGATCCCCACGCCCCACAGGATGTCGTCGCCCATCTGGCATTCGACGTACGCAGCAGCCCTGGCGTCACCTCCGCCGGTCATGGCGTGCTCGTGGTAGTCGAGCACCTCGACCTTCACGCCGCGGGTGCCGAGCGCCGCCACGAACGCGTCCACGGGGCCGTTGCCGGAGCCTTCGATGGTGAGCGCCTCAGCACCGTCGCGGATATCCGCGGCCAGCGTGTCAGGGCCCTCGTCGGAGCTCGTTGCGCGCGTCCCACGCAGCGCGAAGCGGCCCCACACCTTCGCGAGGTCCTCGGCGGGCAGATACTCGTCGTGGAAGATCTGCCAGATGTCCTCGGCCGTCTGTTCCGCGCCCGAGGAGTCCGCGGCAGCCTGGACCACACGCGAGAACTCGATTTGCAGTCGACGCGGCAGGTCTAGGTTGCGCTCGGTCTTGAGCAGGTACGCCACGCCTCCCTTGCCGGACTGGCTGTTGACCCTGATCACGGCTTCGTAAGAGCGGCCTACGTCCTTGGGGTCAATAGGCAGGTACGGCACGCCCCACACGATGTCATCGACGCCAACCCCCTGAGCCTCAGCACGAGCGCGCATGTGGTCAAAGCCCTTGTTGATCGCATCCTGGTGCGAGCCGGAGAATGCCGTGAACACCAGGTCTCCGCCCCACGGGTGACGGGGGTGCACGTCGAGCTGGTTGCAGTACTCGACGGTACGACGGATCCCGTCGATGTCGGAGAAGTCGATCTGCGGGTCGATCCCCTGGCTGAACAGGTTCATGCCCAGCGTGACGAGGTCCACGTTGCCCGTGCGCTCGCCGTTGCCAAACAGGCAGCCCTCGATGCGGTCCGCACCGGCCATGTAGCCCAGCTCTGCGGCGGCCACCGCGGTGCCGCGGTCGTTGTGCGGGTGCAGGCTCAGCACCACGGACTCGCGGTAGTCCAGGCGGCGGCTCATCCACTCGATCGAGTCGGCGTACACGTTGGGCGTCGCCATCTCGACCGTTGCGGGCAGGTTGATGATGACCTTGCGCTCGGGGGTGGGCTTCCACACGTCAAGCACCGCGTTGCACACCTCGACGGCGTACTCGAGTTCCGTGCCCGTGTAGGACTCGGGGCTGTACTCGTAGAACACCTGGGTGTCGGGGATGGTCTCCTCGAACTTCTGGCACAGCATGGCGCCGTGCGTGGCGATGTCCTTGATCTCGTCCTTGTCGGCCCGGAACACCACCTCGCGCTGCAGCACCGATGTCGAGTTGTACAGGTGAACGATCGCGTTCTTGGCCCCGCGCAGCGACTCGTAGGTGCGCTCGATGAGGTGTTCACGCGCCTGGGTCAGCACCTGGATGATCACGTCGTCGGGAATGCGGTCCTCATCGATGAGCGTGCGAACAAAGTCGAAGTCGGTTTGGCTCGCGCTCGGGAAGCCCACCTCGATCTCCTTGTAACCCATGCGCACCAGGAGGTCGAACATGCGCAGCTTGCGCTCCACGTTCATGGGCTCGATGAGGGCCTGGTTGCCGTCGCGCAGGTCGACGGCGCACCAGCGCGGCGCCTCGGTGATGCGCTTGCCAGGCCAGGTGCGGTCGCTCAGGTCAACGGCGATCTGCTCGTGGAAGGGACGGTACTTGTGCACCGGCATCGCGGAGGCGGTCTGGTTGCCGGAGGTGTAGTAGTCGCTCATGTCTGGGGAAGTCCTTCGTCGATTCGTTGGCTGCTGAAAGCCGGCACGACAGCCTCCGCGACGAGGAGCCGGCCTATCAGGCCTCGTCGCGGCGACGAAGGAGCAGCGAGCGTGCACGCATGGATTCACCATAGCGGACGGCCGATGCGTCTCCCACCACCCAAGTTGGTCACTTTCACGACTCAGGTCGCGCTGTCCACCGAGACTTGGTCAGTTCGTGCACGCGCACTCGCGGCCATCTACCTGGCCGGCACCACCGCTCCTCGTGCACGAACTGACCAACGTGCGCCGAGATTGGGCCGCCAGGCCGCAGAAGTGACCAACCTCTAGAAGCCCAGGCGGCCCAACTGCTTGGGGTCGCGCTGCCAGTCCTTCGCGACCTTGACCCGCAGGTCCAGGTAGACCCGGCGTCCCAGCAGCCGCTCAATGCCCTCGCGCGCGGTCGCGCCCACCTCCTTGAGACGGGATCCGCCGCGGCCGATGATGATGCCCTTTTGCGAGTCGCGCTCCACAAACAACTGGGCACGAATCTCGAGCACGTCGCGCGACGAGGTGTCCTCACCCGGCTCGACCATCTCTTCGATCACCACGGCGATCGAGTGCGGCAGTTCCTCGCGCACACCCTCGAGGGCCGCCTCACGGATCAGTTCCGCCACGCGGACCTCCTCTGGCTCGTCCGTCACCGCGCCCTCGGGGTACAGCGGCGGCCCCTCCGGCAGGTGCTTGACGAGCACGTCGACCAGGGTGTCGATCTGGATGTCCTTGATCGAGCTGACGGGCACGACGTCCGCCCAGTCACCCAGTTGGGACACGGCGAGCAGGTGCTCGGCGACGCGCTCGCGGGAGACGGCGTCCACCTTGGTGACAATCGCTACGACGGGTGCGCGCGCATCGGCCAGTTCCCTGGCAATCCACTGGTCTCCTGGGCCGACCTTCTGGTCGGCGGGCAGGCAAAAACCGATCACGTCGACCTCGGCGAAGGTCTCGCGCACCAGGTCGTTGAGCCGTTCGCCCAGGAGGGTGCGGGGCCGGTGTAGCCCGGGGGTATCGACAATCACCAACTGAGCGTCCTCGCGGTTGAGCACGCCGCGGATCGCCCGTCGGGTGGTCTGGGGGCGCGACGACATGATCGCCACCTTCTCCCCTACCAGGGCATTCATGAGCGTGGACTTGCCCACGTTGGGTCGGCCCACAAAGCACGCAAAGCCGCTGCGGTGAGTGACGGTCGCCTCAGTCATCTTGATCCTCTTCCTTCGCCTCTTTTTCCACGATGACAGCAGTCAGGCGCCTGCGGCGACCTTCCACCCTGTCGGCTGTCAGCGACAGCCCGTGGGCCGATGCGCGGGCACCCGGGATAGGTACCTTGCCGAGCGCTTTGGCCAGCAGGCCCGCAGCTGTCTCGACGTCCTCGTCATCGATCTCAATATCGAACAGCTCGCCCAGTTCGTCGAGCGGGTAGCGTGCTGGCACCCGGTAGGCACCGTCTGCCAGGGGCTCGACGTCTGGCGCGGTGCGGTCGTGTTCGTCGACTACCTCGCCAACGATCTCTTCGAGCGCGTCCTCGATGGTCACGAGTCCGGCGACGCCGCCGTATTCGTCCACGACGATCGCCATGTGGAACACCTCGTCTTGCATCCGGCGCAGCAGGTCATCGACCGGCACGGATTCGGGCACAAAGACCGGCTCGCGCATGAAGTCGTCGACAGGGTCGTCGAGCGCTTCGGAGTCGTTCCAGGTGCGCTTGACCACGTCCTTGAGGTAGAGCACCCCCACCGTGTCGTCCACGCCGTGACCGATGACCGGCACCCGGGAAAAGCCCGACCGCATGAACAACACCATCGCCTTGCGCGCGGGGGTGCCCGCCGCGATAGTGATCATGTCGGTGCGCGGCACCATGACCTCGCGCGTGAGGGTGTCGCCAAAGCCCACCACGGAGCGCAAGAGCTGCGCGTCCTCCTCCTCGAGGGCGTCCTGAGCGCGCTCGACCAGGTCCTCTGGCTCCTCGAGCGGCGGCATCTGGAGGGCCGGCACGACGGCCCTGATGGGGCTCGTGAGGCGAATCAGCATCCACGCGAGCGGGGCCGTAAGGCTGAGCGTGACCAAGGGGTGGCTGCGCGCCACCTGTCGTGGAAAGGCCCGCACCAGCAACAACGACGTCAGCACGGCGATGACGGCGGCCAGCAGGAACACGGCCAGTAGCGACCACTCAAGGTCGACCGCAAGGTCAGACACGATCATGGTCACCGCGACGAGCCCCACCCCCTCGAGGGTCGCGTACGCCACCGACGCGGCGTCGTCCGTCTGCGTGGGGATAGCGGCGATGCGCGCCGCGGAGGTGGGCTTGCCGTCCGGGCGCCTGCGAGCGGCAAGCTCGCGCTCCTCGGCGTGCGGAATCTGCTCGAGCGCGGCCACCACGGCATGGAGCACCGCCGCTCCGAGCACGCTGAAGACCGTAACCAGCGCGAGGGTGAGCAGGGTCGAGCCGGACACGGCGCCTCTAGGCGCGGTTCGCGAGGAACGTGAGAAGGAGTCGGCGCTGGAGGCCAAACATCTCCTTCTCCTCCTCCGGCTCGACGTGGTCGTAGCCCAGCAGGTGCAAGATGCCGTGCGTCGTCAGCAGCAACATCTCTTCTTCAACGGTGTGGCCGGCCGTGGCCGCCTGACGCGCGGCCACCGACGGGCACACCACGATGTCACCCAACAGCCCAGGGGGCGTGGGCTCGTCGGCGGTGCCGGGGCGCAGCTCGTCCATGGGGAAGCTGAGCACGTCGGTGGGGCCAGGCTCGTCCATCCACTGGATGTGTAGCTGCTCCATCGCTGGCTCGTCGACAAACAAAATCGCGAGTTCGGCACCTTCGGCCACGTGCATCTCGCGCAAGACAAAGGTGGCGAGCTCGGCGAACTCGACCTCGTCGACGTCCGCCTCGGTCTCGTTGTTGACGTCGATCACTGCTGACCCTCCGGTCGGTTAAAGCGTCGCTGCTGGCCGCCGCCACGGGGAGCGTGACGTTCCTCTGCCTTGGCGTACGCGGTAATGATGTCGCTGACCAGGCGGTGGCGCACCACGTCGTCCGCGTTGAGCTCGCAAAAGGCGATGTCGTCGATCCCGTCGAGAATCTCTCGCGAGGCACGCAGTCCCGACTGGGTCCCACCGGGGAGGTCCACCTGAGTGACGTCACCCGTGACGACCATGGTCGAGCCAAAGCCCAGCCTGGTGAGGAACATCTTCATCTGCTCACGGGTGGTGTTCTGCGCCTCGTCAAGAATCACGAACGCGTCGTTGAGAGTGCGGCCGCGCATGTACGCCAAGGGCGCGACCTCGATGGTGCCGGCCTCCATGAGCCGCGGGATCGACTCGGGGTCCACCATGTCGTGCAGCGCGTCATACAGCGGGCGCAGGTAGGGGTCAATCTTCTCGTTGAGGCTGCCGGGCAGGAAGCCCAGCCGCTCCCCGGCCTCGACCGCAGGCCTGGTGAGGACAATCCGGTTGACCTTCTTGCTCTGCAGCGCCGCCACGGCCTGCGCCATGGCCAGGTACGTCTTGCCCGTGCCCGCAGGGCCGATGCCGAATGTCACCGTATGCGTCTCGATCGCCTGCACGTAGTCGGCCTGACCCTGGGTCTTGGGCCGGATGGTCCGACCCCTGCTCGACAGGATCGAGCGCGACAGTACCGAGACGGGGCGCTGGGCGTCGGGCACCGCAGAGCCCGCCTCCGCTGCCGCCGCTGCCACGCCACGGGCGGCGCCGAGCATGCGCACGGACTCGCGCGCCACATCGGGCGTCAGCGGAACTCCGGCAGCCATGACCGACCGCAGCTCCTCGATCGCCGTGGCGGCGGCCGCGACCTCGCTCTCCTCGCCGCTGAGCGAGATGCGGTTGCCCCGCACGTGCAGGTCAACCGCGGGGAACGCCCGCTCGATCTCCTTCATCACAGCGTCGCCGGAGCCCATGAGCTCCGGCATCTGTGCCGCGTCCTCGACGACGACTACTCGCGTGACACTCACGCAGGCTCCCATCCCAGTGGCGTGCCTCCCACGACGTGGCCGTGGGCGTGAAACACGCTCTGTCCGGCGCTCTCGCCGGTGTTGAAAATCCATCGGTACTGGCCGTCGCATTCCGCGTCGGCGATCTGCTGCGCCACCTGTGCCATCTCGGCGAGTTCCTCGGGCACCTGCGCCGCGGCCTGGGCGACGTTCTCGACGTGGGTGCGCGGCACCACGAGCACGTGCACGGGAGCCTTGGGCGAGATATCGCGGAAGGCCACCACACGATCGGTCTGGGCGACGAACTCGGCCGGGATGTCCCCAGCAATGATCTTGCAGAACAGGCAGTCGGCACTCATACGGCTAGCGTAGGCCCCCGCCGCTTGCACCGTGGGTCGCGTCGCCCCAGGTTCCACGCAATGCCGCGAGCGCCGCGATGGCCGCGGGGCCGGCGCTCGAGGCACGCAGCACGTGCGGCCCGAGCACGACGGCCTGCGCTCCCGCCTGCGCGAGGTCGGCAACCTCGTCGTCCGAGATCCCTCCCTCGGGGCCGACCACAAACCAGACTTCTTGGAGGTCCTGCGCCCACGTCAGCGACGTCAGCGGCACCGCTGCGGCCTCGTGGAGCACGAGCACCACGGCACCGTCCGCCACGGCCGACCGTACGACCTCGGCCAGGCCACGGCTCGACACCGCTGGGTCGACCGCAGGCACGAGCGCACGCCGCGATTGCTTGGCCGCCGCGATGACGAGCGAGCGCCACCGCGCCACGGCCTTGTCGGCCTTGGGGCCGCGCCACTGCACGATGGAACGGGCGGCCTGCCACGGGACGATGCGCGTGGCACCAAGTTCGACCGCCGCCTCGACCGCTTGCTCGTCCCTGCCGCCCTTGGCGAGCGCCTGCACGAGCGTCACCGGGGCATCTAGGTCACGCCCGACGGCCTCCACACGCACCCGCATGAGGCCGGCGCCCGCTTCGACGATGATGCCCTGTGCCCGCGCGCCAGCGCCGTCGACCAGGTCCACCCGTTCGCCTACCTGGCGACGCTGCACCGCGACCGCGTGGTGAGCCTCGTCCCCGGTGACGGTTACCTCGTCACCCACTCGCGCATCGGCGCTGGCGGGGCTGAGGAAGACGGGAGCACTCACCGGGCTTAGCGGCCCTTGAACGCGTCGCGCAGGCGCGAGAACACCCCGCCGCCGATGGGCGCGAGGGTGGCCGCTGGCATCTCTTCGCCCCGGAGCGTGGAGAGCTTGCGCAACAGCTCCTCTTGCTCCGCGTCGAGGTCCGTCGGCGTGTGCACGTCGAGGTGAACCAGCAGGTCGCCTCGGCCGGCGCGCTGCAAGCGGCCCACACCGAGCCCCTTGAGCTTGACGGTGGTGCCAGCGTGGGTGCCGGGACGGATGTCGACGTTTTGCTCGCCGTCGAAGGTCTCGACAGCCATGGTCGCGCCGAGAGCGGCCGCGGTCATCGGCACTTCGAGGGTGCAGTGCAGGTCATCACCGCGACGCTCGAAGGTGGCGTGCGGCTTTTCGCGGATCTCGACGTACAGGTCACCCTTGGGGCCGCCTCCCGTGCCCGCGTCTCCTCGGCCTGCGAGACGAATGCGCGTACCCGTCTCGACTCCGGCGGGGATGTCCACCACGATCGTGTGCCGCGAGTGCGTGCGGCCCTGACCAGAGCAGTCGCCACACGGGCTCGCGATGATGGTGCCGTAGCCACCGCAACCGGGGCACGGCGACTGCGTCATGACGGGGCCCAGCAGGGACCGCGCCGTGCGCTGGATCATGCCAGCGCCGTTGCACTGGCGGCACGTCTCGGGGCTCGTGCCCGGCGTGCAGCACGACCCGTGGCACGTGGAGCACACGTCGGCCAGGTCCACCTGGACCTCGCGGCTCACGCCAAACACGGCCTCCTCGAGGGACACCGCAGTCTGGACGAGGGTGTCCCCGCCGCGCTGGGTGCGCGAGGCCGGCCCACGCTGGGCGGCACCGCCAAACGGCGACCCTCCCCCTCCAAAGAAGGTCTCGAAGATGTCCTCGAAACCGAATCCCTGCGGACCGCCCTGGCCACCATTCCTGTTGCGGGGGTCCACGCCGCGGTCGTACTGGGCACGCTTGTCGGCGTTGCCGAGCACCTCGTACGCTGCCGCGACTTCCTTGAATCGCTCGGCCGACTCGGGACCGGCGACATCGGGGTGCAACTCGCGTGCCAGCTTGCGGTAAGCCTTCTTGATCTCGGCCTCTGAGGCGCCACGCGATACGCCCAGGTCGGCGTAGTAGTCCTTCACTCGTTCTCCACGACTCTCGACAGGTAGCGGGCGACGGCACGCACGGCGGCCATCGTCCCTGGATAGTCCATGCGGGTGGGACCAAGGGTGCCGAGCAACGACGTTGCCTCTCCCCCGGGCCCATACCCCGCCGCGATGATGGACGTGCGCGCGAGCGCCTCGGTGCGGGTCTCCGCACCAATGCGCACGGCCACGTCCTGGCCATCTGCAGCCATCTCATGCAACAGCCGCAGCAGCACGACTTGTTCCTCAAGCGCATCCAGCACCGAGCCAATCGCGTCCGACTCGAAGTCGGCGCCCGCGCGCGCCAAGTTGGCGGCACCCGCGAAGACGACCCGCTCGACGGTGCCGCCGCGCGCGGAGGCGACCACCGCATCGGCCACACCCTGCGCCCACGACACCTGGCCCGGCCGGGCGGCCCACTGCGTGAGCGATGCCAACAGCGCTGCAGGGGTGCGGCCAAAGGATGCCTCGTTCACCTCGCGGGCCGTGCGCTCAAACTCATCGTCGCTCACCGTCTCGCCTAGCGCGACCGTCGACTGCTCGACCCGCGCATCGGCCGAGACCACGACCACCAGGGCACGGTCGACGCCAATACGCACCAGCTCGACCCTGCGCACGGCAGACTCGCGGATGCTCGGGAACTGCACCACAGCGACCTGGCGCGTGAGTTGGCTGAGCAGGCGCACTGACCGTTCGACCACATCGTTGAGGTCGACCGCGTCGGACAGGAAGGTGTGGATGGCGCGACGGTGGGGATCCTGGAGCGCGGTGGCGGCGAGGTTGTCCACGAACGAGCGGTAGCCAGCATCGGTGGGGATGCGACCCGCGCTCGTGTGGGGCTGGGCGATGAGCCCCTCCTCCTCGAGCAGCGCCATGTCGTTGCGGATGGTCGCCGAGGATACGCCCAGGACGGCAGCGTCCGCGAGCGCCTTGGACCCGACCGGCTCGGAGGTGGCCACGTAGCCTTCGACGATGGCGCGCAGGACCGCGCGACGACGTTCTTCGCTCATGACTCTCCTCTCAGCACGTGGGGGCGGTGGTTCTCGGGCGCCGACAGCGGCCGCAGCGCCGGCCGACACCGACAGTCGACTCGCTGGCACTCGATTGCCCCGAGTGCTAATCCTATCGCGGCTCGCGCGGGCGGTACCGTGAGCGCAGGAGGCCACCGATGACTCATGCACCGCAGCACACCACGTCCGCGTCCACAGCAGGCCTCGCGCACCTGGGTGCCGTCCTCGGCCCCCTGATCCCCTTGGCCGTGTGGGTGGCGAAAAAGGACAGCGACCCCTGGGCCGCGCGCGAGGCCGGCAAGGCCGTCAACTTTGGCCTGATGGTGTTCGTGGTGTTCGCCGTAGCGACCGTCGTCAGAAAGTTCGTGCCCTTTGTGGCCTTTATCGGTACATTGGCACAGTTGGCAGTGCTCGTGGTCGCCATTGTCCTGTGCTACCAGGCATTCCGCGCCGTTCGACGAGGGCTGCCAGCGACGTATCCCTACAACATTGAAGTGGTGAAACGCAATGACTGACGACAGCACGGTTCCCCCGCCGCCCCAGCAGCCGTACAGTGGCCAGCCGGGCCCCGCGGCGCCGCCTCAGCCCTTGTCCGAACAGGACGAGCGCACTTTCGGCCTGCTGACGCACCTGTCGGCCATCCTCATCGGACTCTTCGGCCCCCTGATCTTCTGGTTGATCTACCGCGAGCGCTCCGGATTCCTCAACGACCAGGGCAAGGAAGCGCTGAACTTCAACATCCTCATCGCGATCGCTTATGTCGCCGCTTCGATCCTGACTGTCGTCTCGTTCGGCCTGTTGGGCTTCCTGCTGTTCGTGGTGTGGGTAGTGGCACTGGTCTTCCAGATCATCGGCGGTCTGGCGGCAAACAAGCACCAGGCCTACCGCTACCCCTTCAACCTGCGCCTGGTGAAGTGACACCCTGAGTCACGTCCCCGACGAATGTCAGGGCCCGTCATCGGTCAAGTGACCGATGACGGGCCCTTGTCGCGTCTGCCACCCTGGAGGCATGAACGACAGCACTGTCCCTCCGCAGCCTCCGCAGTACGACGGCGCACCGCAGTACAGCACCACTCCCCCGTACCAGGCTGCCCCCCAGCCCGGCTACTCGGTGCCCACGCCGCCCTACAGCCAGCCCGCCATGCTCGAGTCGCAGGCGCGCATGTGGTCGATGCTCATCCACATCATCGCCGCAGCGGCGATGTTCCTCAGCGCCGGGTTCTTGGGCTTCGTCGTCCCGCTCGTGCTGTGGCTCATGTACCGCGAGCGCAGCGCCCTCATCGACTTTCACGGCAAGCAGAACCTTAATTTGCAACTGTCCGTGCTCGTGACGGGCATCGCGGCGTTCATCGTGGGCTTGCTCTTGCTCGGAGTCGGACTGTTCGTCACGATCCCCTTGTGGCTGCTGTACGGCTTCTACGCGCTCGTGATCTCGATCATCGCCGGCATCAAGGCCAACAACGGCGAGTACTTCAAGGTCCCGGCGGTCATTCCGTTCGTGCGCTGAACCCCGCAGGGCAGCGCGTCAGGTGAGCGCGCGGACGGCCGCGTCGGCAAGCAGGCGCCCCCGCAGGGTGAGCACCAGTCGCCCGGCAAGTGCTGCGCGCCCGTCGAGTACGCCGTCGGCGACGAGCGCGGCGATCGCGTCGGGCCGCCGCTCAGGAAGGTCGGCGACGGCCATCCCCTCAGCCAAGCGAATCCTCAGCATCACGGATTCGAGGGCGAGGTCGTCGGCGGTGAGCGGTTCGCGCTCCGCCTCGGGGCTGTCCCCTGACGCCAGGCGTGCGGCATACGCCCGCGGCAGCTTCACGTTCCACCAGCGCTCGGCCTCGATCGCCTCGCCATGCGGGCCGATGCGCGGGCCAAGATAGCTGTGAGCGCCCGGTCCCACTCCCCACCAGTCTTGGCTGGTCCAGTAGGCGATGTTGTGGCGGCAGGCCTGGTCGGGCGTGCGCGCCCAGTTCGACACCTCGTACCAGCCGTATCCGGCGGCAGTCAGACGCGCATCGGCCGCCTCGTACATGTCCGCCTGAGTGTCGAGGTCGACGGGGTCGATCTCGCCCGAGCGCAACTGGCGCCCCATCCGGGTCCCCGGCTCGATGACGAGCGCGTAGGCGCTGACGTGATCCGGTTGGAGTGCGATCGCGGCGTCGAGCGACGCGTGCCAGTCGGCGAGCGACTCCCCCGGCGTCCCGTAGATGAGGTCAAGGCTCACCGCCAGTCCCGCCTCGCGCGCCCAGCCCACGGCGCGAGCCACGTTCTCAGGACGGTGGGTGCGCTCGAGCGTCGCGAGTACGTGCGGCACGGCCGACTGCATGCCAAAGCTCACCCTGGTGAAGCCCGCCGCCGCCAAGGTCGCGAGGGACTCGCGCGTGACCGAGTCGGGGTTGGCCTCGGTGGTGACCTCCGCATCGGCCGTCAGACCCCAGGTGTCGCGCACGCCGCCCAGCAAGGCCGCGAGCGCGGCCGCGTCGAGCATGGTCGGCGTGCCACCACCAAAGAAGACGGTGCGAGCGGGGCGGTCGTCGCCCGCCATGGCCTCACGTGCGAGCGCCAGCTCCGCGAGCGCAGCACCCACGTAGTCATCGCGCGAAGAGAACTCGCCCTCGCCCGGCGCGTACGTGTTGAAGTCGCAGTACCCGCACCGCACCGCACAAAAGGGGACGTGGATGTACACGCCGAAGTCGCGCATCGGCGCTACGGGGGCCGTAGCCGGTGACACCGCTACTTCTTCTTGCCCTTGTCCGAGCCATCGTCGGAGGTGGACAGCGCGGCGATGAAGGCCTCCGGCGGCACCTCGACGGAGCCGATGTTCTTCATGCGCTTCTTACCGGCCTTCTGCTTCTCCAGCAGCTTGCGCTTACGCGAAATGTCACCGCCGTAGCACTTGGCGAGCACGTCCTTGCGGATCGCGCGAATGGTCTCGCGGGCAATCACCCTGGCGCCGATCGCGGCCTGGATGGGAACCTCGAACTGCTGGCGGTCGATGAGATCCTTGAGCTTGGTGACCATCGACAGGCCGTACTGGTAGGCGGCGTCCTTGTGCACCACGGCGCTGAAGGCGTCGACCGCCTCGCCCTGGAGCAGGATGTCGACCTTCACGAGGTCGGCGGCCTGGTCGCCTGCGGGCTCGTAGTCGAGCGAACCGTAGCCGCGCGTGCGCGACTTGAGCTGGTCGAAGAAGTCGAAGACCACCTCGGCCAGCGGCAGCGTGTAGTGCATCTCCACGCGCGACTCGGACAGGTAGTTCATGGTGCCCATCTGGCCGCGACGCTCCTGGCACAATTCCATGACGGTGCCGATGAACTCGCTGGGAACGAGGATCGATGCCTTCACGACGGGCTCGCGCACCTGGGAGATCTTGCCGCTGGGGAACTCCGAGGGGTTGGTGACGGTGTGGACCTTGCCGTCCTCCATCTCGACCTCGTACACCACGTTGGGCGCCGTCGAGATCAGGTCGATGCCGAACTCACGCTCCAGGCGGTCGCGCACAATTTCGAGGTGCAGCAGGCCCAGGTAGCCACAGCGGAAGCCGAAGCCCAGCGCGACCGAGCTCTCGGGCTCGTACACGAGCGAGGCGTCGTTGAGTTGAAGCTTGTCGAGCGCATCGCGCAGCACCGGGAAGTCCGAGCCGTCGAGCGGGAACAGGCCCGAGTAGACCATCGGCTTGGGGTCGCGGTAGCCGCCGAGCGAGGACTCGGCGCGGCGCGCGGCCGTCGTCACGGTGTCACCCACCTTGGACAAACGCACGTCCTTCACGCCCGTGATGAGGTAGCCCACCTCGCCCACTCCCAGGCCCTTCGAGGGCTTGGGCTCGGGGCTGATGACGCCAATCTCGAGCAGGTCGTGAGTGGCCAGCGTCGACATCATCGCGATCTTCTCGCGCGGCTTGAGCGAGCCATCAACCACACGCACATACGTGACCACGCCACGGTAGGTGTCGTACACGGAGTCGAAGATCATCGCCCGGGTGGGAGCGTCAGCGTCACCCACGGGGGCGGGGATGTCGCGCACCACGCGGTCGAGCAGCGCCTCGACGCCCTCACCGGTCTTGCCAGAAACGCGCAGCACGTCCTCCGGCTCGCAGCCAATGAGCTGCGCGAGCTCGGCCG
Organism: Demequina sp.; assembly: GCF_047975725.1. GTDB lineage: Bacteria > Actinomycetota > Actinomycetes > Actinomycetales > Demequinaceae > Demequina. Next base: position 121,022 of record NZ_JBKEED010000012.1, on the reverse strand, counting down.
CGTAGCGCTCGGGATCCGCCGACGGCAGGTCGATCTTGTTGAGCACCGGGATGATGACCAGGTCGTTTTCCATCGCGAGGTACAGGTTCGCGAGGGTCTGTGCCTCGATGCCCTGCGCCGCGTCGACCAGCAGAATCGCGCCCTCACAGGCGGCGAGCGAACGCGACACCTCGTAGCTGAAGTCCACGTGCCCAGGCGTGTCGATCATGTTCAGCGCGTGGGGTGCACCTTCGACGGCCCACGGCATCCGCACGGCCTGCGACTTGATGGTGATGCCGCGCTCGCGCTCGATGTCCATGCGGTCCAGGTACTGCGCCTTCATCTGGCGCGCCTCGACCACTCCCGTGAGCTGCAACATGCGGTCGGCAAGGGTCGACTTGCCATGGTCGATGTGCGCGATGATGCAGAAGTTACGGATCAGCTCCGGCGCCGTCGCGGCAGGCTCAATGCGGGGGTCGGATGACACGGGCGTATGTTCCTTGGGTTCAGGGGACAGTCGAAGGACCTATCCTCCCATGTTCCGCACGAGCCTCATGCGCATCGGCCCTTATGCATGCCTACTCATGAGGATGCCGGGGATGCCGATAAACCCTGCGGACGGCGGAGATGGCCCGCCGCGACGACTCCATGAGGAGGCGGTGGCATGGCTGGCGACGACACCCTGTTCCGACAGACCTTCACGAGTTCCCCCATCGGCATGGCCGTGGTGGACGAGCGCGGGGTCATCTGCGAGGCGAACGAGCCCCTCGCGACCATCCTCGGCTACGACTGCGACGCGCTGATCGGGCTCGGAGGGCTCGACCTGCTGCACCCCGACGAGACCGGCCGGGCACTCGAGCTCCAAGGGCAGTTGTGTCGGGGCGAACTGCCGTACTTCCAGTTCCAGTCGCGCGCCCAGCACCGCTCCGGCGACACCGTGTGGACTCGCACGACCGTCTCCCGCCTGGGCTCCCCCACAGGGCCGATGCGCTTTCTGGTCCAGGTCGAAGACGTGTCCGAGGTACGGCGCGCGAAGGACCTTCTGGAGCGCCGTACACACTTTGACCAGCTGACCGGGCTCCCCGGCCGTGCGCTCTTGCTTGAGCGCGCCGACCAAGCGCTGTCACGCCACCAGTCCACCGACGCCACTGTCGCGTGCCTGTTTCTCGACGTCGACCACTTCAAGCTGGTGAACGACTCGCTCGGGCACCACGCGGGCGACCGGGTGCTGGTCGAGATCGCCCAGCGCATCCGCGACGCCGTGCGTCCCATGGACACCGTGTCTCGCCTGGGCGGGGACGAGTTCGTCGTGGTGCTCGAGAACATCGTGGGTCTCGCGGCGGCCGAGGGGCTACTCACGGTGGTCACGGCGGCGCTTCAGGCGCCCATGAGCGTCGACGGGCATCGGCTGGTGCCGACCGTGAGTGCAGGGCTCGCCATGGCAGAGCCGGGCATGACCGCCGAAACGCTGGTGCGCAACGCCGATCTCGCCATGTCATCCGCCAAGGCGCAGGGACGCAACCGCGCTGCCGTGTTCCAATCCGGCATGCGCGACCGTGCGCTCGTGCGCCTGTCAATCGAGAACGAGTTGCGAGGCGCGATCCGCGAGGGCGAACTGGTGGTCCACTACCAACCGGTTGTCGACCTCGCGAGCCGCGAGACCGTGGCCTATGAGGCCCTCGTGCGGTGGCAACACCCCCAGCGCGGGCTACTGCTGCCCCAGCACTTCATCGAGGTGTGTGAGGACGCCAACCTGATGGTCCCGCTGGGCGCATTCGTCATCGAGCAGGCGTGCCGCTTTGTCGCCGCCCATCCCCAGTTCGCCGGCAAGGTGCTGGTCAACGTCTCTACCCGCCAGGTCGGAGGTGCGGACCTCACCCGCGTGGTGCGCGACGCGCTGGCGGTGACTGGGGTCGACCCCTCGCGCCTTGGGCTTGAGATCACCGAGTCGGGCATGCTGCTGGCAACCAAAGCGGCGAGCTCCGACCTTGCTTCACTCGCGGCGATGGGCGTGGACCTCATCCTCGACGACTTCGGCACCGGATACTCGGCGCTGTCCTCCGTGCTCCAAAACCCCGTCGCTGGGCTCAAGCTTGCCCGAGAGTTCACCTTACGGCTGGGCGACCGCGCGACCGGCGACCGGATCAGCACCGCGATCGCACGTCTCACCAGCGGGCTGGGGATGTACGGCGTGATCGAAGGCGTCGAGACTGAGGGCCAGTGGCGCGCCGCGCTCGAACACGGGTGGCTGCTGGGTCAGGGATATCTGTTTGGCCACCCGCTCCCGGCCGATCAACTCGAGTTCACCTCCCCCGGGGTCGCGCACCTCGATGCGCTGCGCCGGGCCCGCGGCGCGGCGGTCGGATAGCCGCACCCGCGGCCGCCGCCCCGCCCTGCCCCGCCCTGCGCCGCACTGCGCTGCGCTGCGCTGTCCCACCCTGCCTGCCCTGCGCTCCCACCAACTCCCCCACGTCCGGTTGATACCCGTCTCGACGCCCCTGAGCACGTCGGTGCGTGCCTGATACCCATACCGACGGATCTCGCGCCCGGCCGATGCGCACTCGGGCGACGCTCCAGGGGCACCTCAATGCGCATCGGCCCCTCCCCGGAACTCACCACGACGGGTATCCAGCGTGCGTCCGGCGCCGGAGCGGCGTCGAGACGGGTATCAACCGAGCGGGCGGGGCGGGGGCGGGGGCGTCGGGGAGGCGGCCGCGAGAGGGGCGTGGCACGGCAGCGAGCGCTAGGGTCGGCGTGTGGAACCTCTGCTGATCGGTGCGGCCGCGCTCGCGGTCATCGCCGTCGCGGTCCGGAGCAAAAAGCCCAACCGCCGGCCTCCCACCCGCGACCCCCGCACGCGCCCTCAAACGCATCCACGCGGACGCTACCCCGGCGATTTCAAGGGCCGCGTCAACGTCAGCTACGCGCCCCATCCCGACGGCAGGGCGGACCCCGGCGAGATTGTGTGGACGTGGGTACCGTTCGAAGAGGACCACCACAAGGGCAAGGACCGCCCCGTGCTCATCATCGGGCGCGCTGACGGCTGGCTGCTCGGGCTCCAACTCACGAGCAAGGACCACGATGCGGATGCCGCGCACGAGGCCCGCTACGGCCGCCGCTGGATGGACATTGGCACCGGCGCGTGGGACCGGCAGCGTCGCCCGTCGGAGGTCAGACTCGATAGAATCATCAGGGTCGACCCGGCTTCGGTGCGACGCGAAGGTGCCGTTCTTGACCGGCGCACCTTTGATTCGGTCGCACATTCGCTTTCCGAGCTCCATCACTGGTAAGATGGGAAGCCGTGTGTGAGCGCGCGCTCGCGCTCCACTGACCAGATTTCACACCATCGCAAAAGGATCGACTGTGGCCAACATCAAGTCCAACATGAAGCGGATCATCACCAACGAGAAGGCGCGCCAGCGCAACGTTGCCGTGAAGTCCGAGCTCAAGACGAACGTCCGCAAGGTGCGCGACGCCATCACCGCTGGTGACAAGGCCGCCGCTGAGGCCGCTTACAAGACCGCCTCCGTCAAGCTCGACAAGGCCGTCTCCAAGGGCGTCATCCACAAGAACCAGGCCGCGAACCGCAAGTCGGCTCTCGCCAAGCAGGTCGCGGCTCTCTGAGCCCCCTGCCCCACACGCTGAAGCCCCGACGCGCCACTGGCACGTGGGGGCTTTTGCTTTGCACGGCACGAACGCTCCGCCCATGACTCACCAGACCAGCCAGGCCCGACGAGAGCCCACCCTGTGGCACGAACCGCTAGGCAGTGCTGGGAGCGCCGATGCGGGACGGCGGGTCGTCATTGGCCGTCAGGGCATTTACACCGCCACCGGCGACCTGTTCGGCTATGAGTTGCTCTTCTGCTCGCCGGTCGCCCAGGTGCGCGTCGACCTCTGGGACGCCGCGGATCAGGATCGCGCGACAGAGCACGTGATCGCGGCCGCGTTCCACATGCCACAGGCCGAGCCCATCGGTGCCCTGGCCTTCGTGAACTTCACGCACACCTTCCTGTTGGGAAGGCCGTACATCGGCTTCAGCCCCGACCAGGCCGTCATCGAAGTCGTCGAATCCGCGTTTGCCACCCGTGACCTCAGCCGCAGGCTCGACGACCTGCGCACGCAGGGCTACCGTGTGGCGATCGACGACTTCGTGGGAACCGACTCCCAGATTGACCTGCTCGAACACGCCGACTTCATCAAGATCGACGTCCGCGACCTGGCCGCGCTCGGGCCTGAACTCGTGGCACTCGCGTCGCAGGCTGGCGTGCCCCTCATCGCCGAGCGCGTCGAGACGGCCGACGTCCTCGACACCTGCGCCCAGATGGGCTTCACGCTCATTCAGGGGCACGTCTTCGAGCGCGCCCAGGTGATCGAGCGCGGCCTCGCCGCCTGAGTCGGTCCGCTACTGGCTCGCGAGTTGCGCGACCGTGCGGACCGCCCGTTCCAGAGCAAAGGCCGGTGCGCGCCCCCCGCCCTTGATCTCGGCGTCCGCCTGCGCGACCGCTTCGATGGCCTCGCCCAGCGTCTGAGCGCTCCATCGACGCAGCTCCCGGCGTGCGCGGTCCACTTGCCACGGCGGGATGCTGAGGTCACGCGTGGGATCCAGCCCGCGCCCCCGTGAGGCGCCCACCTTGGCGAGCACCCTGAGCTTGGCCGCGAGCGCGGCGTTGAGCGGCACAGGATCGACGCCCGACGACAAGGCGTGGCGCACGAGCGCCACCGCGTCCTTGACCTCGCCTGCGATCGCGGCGTCCGCGACGGAAAAGGCCGTCGCATTCACCCGTGTGCCGTAGTAGCGGGCCACTGCCTCAGCGTCGATGGTCCCGTCGACATCGCCGATGAGCTGCTGACACGCCGCCGCAAGCTCGGGGAGGTCGGGGCCGACTGCTTCCACCAGCCGGCGCACCACCGCCGCCTGGATAGGCCGCTTGGCACGCTCAAACTCGGCCGTGGCGAAGTCCACGAACTCGCCATCACGCTTGACCGCGGGGCAGGTGTACTCGGGCACCGCACCCTTGCGCAGGGTGTCGAGCAGCTTCTTGCCGCGCACTCCCCCTCCGTGGCGGATGACGACCACGACGGCAGGGTCGGGAGCAGCGGCGTACGCCAGCGCATCGGCGAGGAAGGCGTCGTTCATCGCCTCCGCTCCCTCGACCACCACGAGCCCTGGTTCATCGAAAAGTGAAGGGCTCGCTGCCGCCAGCAGCGCACCCGTGGTGTAGGCGCCAGCATCGAGCGTCGTGACGGCAACGCCCTTGCCCATGGCGTGATGGATGCGCTCGACGGCGCGGGCCGCAAGCAACGCTTCGGGGCCGCTGACCAACACCAGCGGCGCGGGTGCGGCACGGAACCAGGTGGCGGCAGGGGCGCTGGAGCGAGGCGGCATGGCACTAGGGTGCCACGTCTGGCTGACATGCCGTCCACCGCAGGTCCTGCCCCTCGCGTGCGATGCCCACCGGTCCACAGGTGTCCGTACGCAACACCTGCGCGCCTGCGCCATAGAGCGCGAGCGCCTGGGGCGTGGGATGCCCGTACCGATTGCCCTCGCCCGCGCTCACGAGCGCCACCCGCGCGTCGATGAGCGCGATCAATCCCGGGTCCTGCGCAGCGGAGCCGTGGTGCGCCACCTTGACGGCATCGACACTCACCCCCCGCGACAGCGCCGATGCGAGCACGGTCTGGCCGTCGGGCTCGAGATCGCCGAGGGCCAGCACTGTCGCCTCCTGAGCGCGGGCAAGCACCACGACGCTGCCGTCGTTGGTGGCGGACTCGGGCTCGGCGTGCAGGGCAGAGAGCACCGTGAGGTCCGCATCCCCGAAGGCAAACCGCTCCCCTCGCTCGGGCACACGTATCGGCACACCCTCGCGTTCGAGCAGCCGCGCGGCGCCCGTACCCAGCGACTCGGCATTGATCCACGCCTGCCCGACCGATGCGACGGCAAGCACCCCGGCCACGCCCCCGTCGTGGTCGGCATGAGGATGGGTCACGACGAGCAGCGGCACCTCCCGCACCCCGTGGGCCTCAAGACAGGCCCGCGCCACGTCGGCAGCAGGCCCCGTGTCAATGACCACCGCCTGTGCGGGACCCGCGCGTAGGAGCATCATGTCGCCCTGGCCCACGTCGCACGCCACCACGTCCCACCCCTCAAGCGCCTCGCGCCCCGCGCCGCCGCCCATGCGCGGCAGCCACCACGCGACCGCCACGCACAGCAGCCCCACCGCAGCTCCCCAGCGCCGCATTCCGGGGCGCCACCGCATCGAAGCGACCACGAACGACGCCAGGGCTAGCCCGGCAAGCCCCGCACCGGCCAGCCCGCTCGCCCAGGGCACTCGGGCCCAGGGCAGGGCCGATGCGGTGGCGGCCACCGTATCGATCGGCACCGACGCAAGGCCCGCCACGCGCGCCGCCACCGCCGCGAGCGCGGGGGCCACCGGGGTCAGCAGCACGGCACTCATGCCGACCGCCATGAGAGGCAACACCGCGATGCCCGCGAGCACGTTCGCCACGACCGCGTAGGGCGTCACTGCGGGGTCGATCAGCACCAATACGGGGAGCACGGCGCAGTACGCCGCGACCGGCACCGACGCTACCCGCGCGAGGCGCGGCGGCAGCCATGCACCCATGCGCCACGCCAGCACCGGCGCCCACAGCACGATCGCGGCGACCGCGAGCACGGACATCGCGAACCCGAACGACACCGCGAGGCTCGGCGAAAGCAACACGAGCACGGTGACCCCGGCACACAGGGCCGCGAAACCGCGCGCCGGGCGGCCCCATGCCACGCCCAAGGCCACAGCGACCGCCATCGCGAGCGCTCGCACCACCGAGGGGTCAGGCCCCACCAGCGCGGTGAGCCACAGCCCCACCACCAGGACCACGACCGTCCGCGCCCAACGCGGAGTGCGCGCGGCCCCCATCAACGCCCCCAGGCCCGCGATCACGACCGCGAAGTGCGCACCCGAGACCGCCGTGAGGTGCGCGAGTCCCGCGGTGCGCATCTGGCCCACCTGCGAGGCGGGCATCGCCGCGGTATCTCCGATGAGCATGCCGCGCACCAGTCCCTGTTGGCGCGGCTCCAGCGTGGCCGTGGCCTCGCGAAACGCGAGCCTCCATTGCGTCATGATGCTGTGCGGCTCGACCCGCGTGAGCGCCGCCCGCCACATGATGGGCTCTCCTCGCTCGCTCATGGTCACGGTCCCATTGACCACGAGCCGCTGACCCCTCACCGGCTCGTCGGCGAGATTGACTGTCAGCGGCCCACCCTCCCCCGAGCCGCACGCGCGCAGTCCGCACTGGCCCGTCCAGTGATCGAGCGTGACCGGCACCATCCACCCGCCATCGCCGCCCATGGCGCGCGGCTGCCCGTTCACACGCACCACAGCGGTCACGGGTGAGGCCTCCACCAGGGCCGATGCGACCGCCTGCTGCCGCTCGACGTGTGCGCTGGCGACCAGCACGGCACAGCACGCGGCCAGGCTCGCCAGTGCCGTTACCGGCGCGCACACGCGCCACCGTCGCACCGAGAGAGTCGCGGCTGCGACGATCAGGCAGGCGGTGACCGCCGCGCCGGCCACGTCACGGTGGCCCGCCATCGTCATCCCCGCCGCGATCCAGACCGCCAGCGCGACGGGCAGCAACCGGGCGTCGTGGCGCGTTCTCACACCCCGGCTAGCCCTTCCCACTGGGCCACCAATGAGGGACCGACGCCGCTCACCCGCTGGACATCATCGAGCGACGTAAAAGGACCATTCGCCTCGCGGTCCGTGACGATGCGCTCCGCAAGGACCGGGCCCACGCCAGGCAGATCCTCGAGCTCGGCAGCGGTCGCGGTGTTGAGCGAGACCTGCCCGCCGGTGTCGGACTGCTCCCCCACCGAGGGAACGTGAACGTGCTCGCCGTCGACGGCGTCTCGGGCGAGGTTGACGCTAGCGAGGTCGGCGTCGCCGGTGAGCCCTCCTGCGGCGTCCACCGCGTCTGCGACCCGCGAGCCCGGCGGGATCTCGACCAGGCCGGGCTCCCCCACGGCCCCGCTGATCTGCACCACGAGCGCCGTAACTGGCTCGAAGGAGGGCTCGACACCCCACGGCGCGAGTGGGGATGCACTCGTCGCTGGTGAGGCGGCAGCTCCCGGCATCTGCACCGTGACGTCGCGCGTCGCCCACCACCCGATGCCCGCCACGAGCGCCACGGCGCCGGCGGCCGCTGCGGCGGCTCTGGGCCGCAGCCGCCACCTCATCCCCTGCGACGCATCGGGAATCTCGCGGCCATAGGCAGCCTCGTAGGCCCGGGTGGCAGCCCGAGAGGCGCTTTCACGCCAGTGCGCGAGCGCGTCGTCGTCATCGCGCGGGGCTCGACCCGGCGAGGGGGTGCCGCCATGGGGTGCATCCATGGCGCGAGGCTACGCACACCGCCCATCGCGGCGCGCGAGCGCGGGCGCCCTCCTGGGGACGGCGCGCACCCCACGACGATTGGGGACGCCCTCACGCGGCCCGGGCAGGCCACACGTCAGCGTGCGAAGGGCCAGTCGTGGGCATAGGTATGCGGCACCGCCACCACCTGGACGTCGTCCTCGTAGGTCAACCGGCCCGGCGCCGAGGTGCGCACCTCACACCACGTCACTCCGTAGCGCTCGAGCAGATCAAGATACTCACGGGTGAAGGCGATTTACTCGTGCGCCGAGCTCTTGAACCAGGAGCGCGCCCCTGGATGAGCCACGGGGTCGTAGCACTGCGGCGCCACCGTGGTGGGGTCGGTGTACCACTCGTGGGCCCGCGCGTTCGCAGAGCGATGCCATGCCGCATCCTGACCTGACAGCGTTCCCGCACGGGCCAGGCGGTTGGCGAGTGCAAACACGCCTGGGAAGCGCCCGTGACGATTGGGCGCTGTGCTCTGAAAGCGGACGAAGTGGCCCACCTCGAGCGTCAGCGCAGGCCCTCGGGGAGGTCTGCCACGACGACGGCGAGCGTGCCTGGTCCCGCGTGCCCAGCCAGCACCGCACTCACTTCGGTACGGATCGTCATCACCGCATCAGGAGTGGCAGCCGACAATGACGCCACGGCCTGATCTCCGGCCTCGTCGTCCCCCAGGGCCATGACGGCAACGGCCGGGTGCGCCATCTGCGCTGCAGCCTGCGCGGCGAGATCCACGACGGCGGCTCGCGCGCGTTGCGTCGAGCGCACGCGCTCGGCGACCACCACCTCGCCGTCGTGCACGTCCAGGACGGGCCTCACACCCAGCACCTTGCCCACGGCGGCCACGGCAGGCGAGATCCGGCCGCCTCGCCGGAGGTGCTCGAGGGTCGCGACCGTGAACAGGCATCGTGTCGATCCGGCGACCTCGCGCGCGGCAGCCGCAACCTGCTCGGGCGTACCGCCCTGGCGGGCGGTGAAGGCGGCGGCCAGTGCCGCAAAGCCCGTCGCCATGGCCAGGGTGGACGTGTCGACGATGGTGACGGGCGCATCGGCCCTCTCGGCGGCAGCGAGAGCGCCGCTGACGGTGCCGGAGATCTTCCCCGAGATCAGCACCGCCACCACGTGAGACGCCCCCTCGGCGACGGCCTGCTCGAACGCCGCCTCGAACTGGGCGATGGACGGTTGCGAGGTGGTGACACGCGCGCCGGACTCGAGGGCCTTGAGCACCTCGGCTGGGCCTATCTGCTCACCCTCGAGCCGCGCGGCGTCGTCGAGGATCACCTGCATGGGCACCACTCGGATGCCCCACTGCTCCACGAGGTCTGACGGCAACGAGGCAGCGGAATCTGTCACCACTGCCACGGAACCCGTCATGACCCTCAACCCTACTCAGGTCCCCCGTCGAGGGCGCGCTCCCGCCTAGGCCGTGACGATATTGACCAGGCGCGGGGCGCGCACCACGACAGTGCGGATGTCCGCGCCGTCGATCGCGCGCTGCACGTTGTCCGAGCCGAGAGCCAGCTCGCGCAGGTCGTCCTCGGTGATGCTCGGGGGCACCTCGAGACGGTCGCGTACCTTGCCCTTGACCTGAACCACGCAGGTGACGGTCTCTTCCACGAGCAGCGACTCGTCGACAGCTGGCCACCCGCCACGAGCGACGTTGTCGTGCCCCAACATCGACCACATGTCCTCGGACACGTAGGGTGCGAACAGGCTCAGCAGCACCGCAACGGCCTCGGCTGCCTCGCGCACGGCCGGGTCACCAGCGCCAGCACCGGAGTCGATGGCCTTGCGCGTCGCGTTGACCAGCTCCATGATGCGCGCGACCACCACGTTGAAGCGGAAGCCCTCGACCAGCGTCGAGCATTCGTGCACCGTGCGGTGCGTGACGGCGCGCAGCGCGGCGTCGCCCGTCGTGGGGTCCACGCCAGGCTCGGACGCCACGTCGCGGGCCAGGCGCCACGCGCGAGCGAGGAACTTGGCGCTACCCGCGGGCGAGACGTCGGCCCAGTCGATGTCGTCCTCGGGCGGTCCGGCGAACGCCATCGTCAGGCGCACGGCGTCCACGCCAAACTCGTCGAGTTGCTCCGACAGGCGCACAATGTTGCCGCGCGACTTGGACATCGCGGAGCCCTCCATCTGCACCATGCCCTGATTGAGCAGCGCGGAGAACGGCTCTTCGAAGTCGACCATGCCCATGTCGTGCAGGGCCTTGGTGAAGAACCGCGCATACAGCAGGTGCAGGATTGCGTGCGTCACGCCACCGACGTACTGGTCGACGGGAGCCCAACGCTTGGCCTCCGTGAGGTCGAACGGGCCGTCGGTCTTGGTGGGCGACAGGTAGCGCAGGAAGTACCAGGACGAGTCCACGAAGGTGTCCATGGTGTCGGTGTCGCGCAGCGCGGCCTCGCCGCAGCGCGGGCACGTCGTATTGACCCACTCGGTCGCCGCGCCCAGCGGGGAGGTTCCCTTGGGCTTGAGGTCGAGGCCCTCGGCCGGCGGCAGCTCCACGGGAAGCTGGTCGTCGGGAACGGGCACCTCGCCACACGCCTCGCAGTGCACGATCGGGATGGGCGTGCCCCAGTAGCGTTGGCGCGAGATCAGCCAGTCACGCAAGCGGTAGTTCGTGGTCGCGTTGCCCACACCGTCCGTCTCAAGGCGCTCCACGATCGCCCCGATCGCCTGCTCCTTGGTCAGCCCGTTGAGGTCGCCAGAGTTGATGAGCACACCGTCGCCGGTCGTGGCGATGCCGCTTTCGCGCGGGTCGGCCAGTGGCTGGCCGTCCTCGTCGCGCACGTCGAGCACGGGCACCACGGGAAGGTCCATGGCACGCGCAAAGTCGAGGTCGCGCTGGTCGTGTGCGGGCACCGCCATGATCGCGCCGTGGCCGTAGTCAGCGAGCACGTAGTCGGAGACCCAAATGGGCAGCCGTTCGCCGCTGACGGGGTTGATGGCGTAGCGGCCCAGGAACACGCCGGTCTTGGGCCGTTCGGTGCTCAGTCGGTCGATCTCACTCGCGCCCTTGACCTGCTCGAGGTAGGTCGCGAAGGCCTGCTGCACGTCGGGCTCGGCGCCAGCGGCGAGCTCGGCAGCCAGGTCGGAGTCGGCGGCGACCACAAAGAACGTCGCGCCGTAGAGAGTGTCGGGGCGCGTGGTGTAGATGTCCACGGGCTCGTCGCGACCCTCGATGCGGAACCTCACGTCGGCACCGGCGGAACGGCCAATCCAGTTGCGCTGCATCGCGATCACCTTGGACGGCCAGGTGTCCTTGAGCGTGACGAGGTCGTCGAGCAGCCGGTCGGCGTAGTCGGTGACCTTGAAGTACCACTGGTTGAGCTTCTTCTTGGTGACCGGGGTGTCACAACGCTCGCACAGCCCGCCGACAACCTGCTCGTTCGCGAGCACCGTCTGGTCCTTGGGGCACCAGTTGACGTTCGAGTGCTTGCGGTAGGCCAGGCCCCGCTGGTGCATGCGCGTGAAGAGCCACTGGTTCCAGCGGTAGTACTCGGGACGGTGGGTCGCGAGCACGCGGTCCCAGTCAAACGAGCACGCGTAACGCTCCATCGAGGCACGCTGCTGGGCGATGTTGTCCTCGGTCCACCCGCGAGGGTCGAGTCCGCGGTTGATCGCGGCGTTCTCTGCGGGCAGCCCGAACGAGTCCCAGCCAATGGGGTGCAGCACGTTGAAGCCACGCTGCACCCAGTAGCGGGCAATCACGTCACCGAGTGCGTACGCCTCCGCGTGCCCCATGTGCAGGTCACCCGAGGGGTACGGGAACATGTCGAGCACGTACTTGGTGGGGCGCCCGTCGCCCTCAGCTCCGCTGCGGAAGGGCTGGGTCTGGCGCCACACGGGTAGCCAGCGCTCTTCGATCGCGCGGAAGTCGTAGCGGGTCTCGTCGGTGCCGGAGCTTGCAGAAGTCACCAGAGGATTCTATCGGCGTGCGGCGCACGCCCGGACGGCCGATGCGCTGGCTGGCCTGGCGGCGCTAGTTCGCCCCTGCGATGAGGACAGCCACCAGCAGTCCGCCAGCAACCGTGTTGGCGATGGGCAGGGCGATCCTGACGGCCCGCGGCATCTGCGCATTCTTGACGGCGAAGACGTTCATGAAGAAGAGCATGACGCCCAGGACGGCACCCAGGAACCCGAATGCGATAAGCACGAGTGGGGCAAACATGAGCACCTTTTCGAGAGTGCTCGCGTGCCCGCCCATGCGGTACACCTCGCGGTCATCCATCACCAGGCGCTGGAAGCCAGGGAGCAGTCCCCGCGACTCGAGCTTGCCTTGGGCGCCGCCACGCAGCGGGATCGCCCACGTGCCCTTGCGGCGCTTCACGGGCTCGTCGTCGATCAGCACCTTGTAGAAGACGCCCTCGCCACCCTGCAGCGCTACCGTCCCCTTGGCGCGCGGAATGTCCAGCACCACCGTGTCGTCAGCCATGCGCTCCCTCTCCGTTCTCGCGGCAGGCTAGCACCGGGCATGTGTCAGGCATGTGAACGGCTGCGCCGATGCGCTCGCTCGGCACCGTAGGTACGTCCCTTCTCGACGGCCTTGCCCGCGATCAGCGCCTCGTCCGCGCGTTGGATCAGGCGCTCAAGGTCGTAGCCGGCCTCAGCGGTTGTCGCGAAGCCTGCGGTCGCGCCCACGCCACAGCCCTCGGGACACGATTCGGCAAGGGCGATCGCGACCTTCTCGCGCACGCGCCCCGCCACGGCCCCAGCCAGCCCTCGGCGACGCAGTCTCATGAGGATGACAAACTCGTCGCCCCCAGTACGCGCGGCGAGGTCGCGGTGACGCACTTGCTCGGCGAGGGTCCTGCCCACGACGGCGAGGGCGCTGTCGCCTGCCTCGTGCCCGTAGGTGTCATTGAGCGTCTTGAACTGATCGAGGTCCATGACGATGCACGCCACGGGGCTGCGCGTCTTGCGCGCCGACACCAGCAGTTTGGCGCCTGTGGTCTCAAGCGTGTAGCGGTTGGCCAATCCGGTGAGCGGGTCAAGACTCGCGCGCGTCGCCACGCGCATCGCGGGGCGCCACAAGCCAAGCACCACGGCCACCATGATCAAGGTGAGCACCAGCGTCAGGCCCGTGTACACATAGGCGGTGACGCGCGCATCGCCGTGGGCAGCGGCGATCGAGTCCACCGGTGCGGTGATCTGGAGCACCCAGTCGAGGCCGTCCCCGTAGTTGACCGACCGTCCGATGGTGACGTTGCGCCCATCGGCACTCGTCACGTCTTCGCCCGAGGCCACGGCCTCGGCCAAGTCGGTGAGTCCCAGGTCCTCGGCGCGCGGCACGCGCGCCAACGCCGTCGCCAACGCTTCGTACTCGTCAGACAGGTCAGCGGGGACCGCAATGAGCTCTCCGGTGTCGGCCACCACGAAGGCAGTGGCTTCACTTCCGCCTGCGGTCGACGCGAGCGCGTCCACCACACCGGCGTCGTCGAACACGGCGCCCACCACGGCGACCACGGTAGTCGAGTCCAGGATGGCCTTGACCGGCGCGAACTGGACGCCCGAGATCACGTCGCTATTGAGCGGCTCCGCCCAGATCAGCGCCCCTTCCGCCGCTACCCCGGCCTGATACCAGTCGCTGTCGGTGACATCTTTCTCGAGTGGTGTGTGTGACTCGCTGAGGCGGGTGACGTTGGCGTCGTACTCGACCGTCGTCAGCACGGCAGTGCCATCGTCGAGCACCGAGGTGTGCCGCGCGAGGTAGCCATCGGCGTCCACGCTCACCGCGAACATTTCACCCGTCGGCAAGCCCAGGAAGATGTCGGTGACGGCGGGCGTGCGCTCAATCTGGTCGACCATGCGGGCAACCTCGAGGTCCAGGGTATCGGCGAGCCCCTCGCGCGCGATGCGCTTGCTCGTCGAGTCCACCACCGCCACCGAGGCATCCATATAGTCGTGCAGACGCTGGACCAGCACGGTTCCCACATAGTCGTAGGCGCTCTGCGCAGCGGACGAGGCCGCGCGGGTGGTGTGCCACAACGAAAAGCACGCGACGACGAGCTGGGCGAGAGTCAGCGCCAACACGGCCGACGCGACGACCAGAAGGCCGCGAGGGCGACCATGAAGAGAGGACACCGCGGAATACTCACCTGGGTCGCTCGCTCACAACCGGGACCTTGCACCCAAACGCCCAGTGACGTTGGTCACTCCGCAACGCCGGCGTGTCAGGAACGGTGAGCGGCAGCCGAGGCGTACAGGCACACCGAGGCCGCAGTGGCGAGATTCAGGCTCTCCGCCTTGCCATAGATCGGGATCCGCACCACGGTGTCGACGAACGACAGATCGTCGTCGCTCAGGCCCCAGGCTTCGTTGCCAAAAACCCAGGCCGTCGCCCGGGCGAGAGCGGCGTTGTCGGCGCCGTCCTGACCCAGTTCGACCGTGCCGGAGCCATCGGCCGCGAGGATCGTGAGGCCCGCCCCTGCAAGGGCGAGCGTCGCCTCAGCGAGAGGGGCACGCACCACGGGAAGGTGAAACAGGCTGCCCGCCGTCGAGCGGACCACCTTGGGATTGGTGAGGTCAACGCTGTCCCCCGCCAGCACGACGGCGTCGGCCCCAGCGGCGTCTGCCACCCGGATCACGGTGCCGGCATTGCCGGGGTCACGGACGTTGCTCAGCACGGCCACCAGCCGCGGCTGCGCCGCGATGACGTCATCGAACGAGGCCCCCGCCGTGTCGACCACCGCCAGGATGCCCTGCGCATCGGCGCTCATCGCGGTGACCACCTCGTCCGTGGCGAGGTGAACCCAGACCTCGCTCGCGAGCGCGGAGGTGACGATGTCGCCATACCTGTCTCGCGCATCGGCCGTCAGGTACAGATCGCGCACGCGAGCGGGCGCGTGCAGGACGGCCTCCCGCACTCCCTGCGGGCCCTCCACCAGAAACTGGCCGGCCCGGGAACGCGCAGAACGCCCCGCGAGCGCCGCGACCTTCTTCACCCTCTCCGCTCTCGCATTGGAGAGGGTGAGCGTGAGGTCGTCGGGCCCTGCGGGGCGTCCTGTCATGCCTTGATACTTACGCGGCGGGCGCGTTGACGTCCTCGGGGAGCGCCTTCTTGGCAAGCTCCACGAGGGCGGCGAAGGCAGCCTCGTCGTTCACCGCGAGCTCGGCGAGCATACGGCGGTCCACCTCGATCTCAGCGGCCTTGAGGCCCTGGATGAAGCGGTTGTAGGTGATGCCGTTCGCGCGAGCAGCAGCGTTGATGCGCTGGATCCACAGCTTACGGAAGTCGCCCTTGCGCTTGCGACGGTCGTTGTAGCTGTAGACCATCGAGTGGGTGACCTGCTCCTTCGCCTTGCGGTAAAGGCGCGAGCGCTGGCCACGGTAGCCGTGGGCCTTCTCGAGGGTGCTGCGGCGCTTCTTCTGGGCGTTGACCGCCCGCTTGACGCGTGCCATTTCTTACTCCTTCAGTACGTCTAAAACGGGCTTACTTGCCCAGCAGCTTCTTGACCTTCTTCGAGTCCGCGTCCGACAGGATCGCGTCCACGGCCACGCGACGCTTGCGCGCGGAGGTCTTCTCCTCGAACTTGTGCACGTTCATGGCGTGCGCGTGCTTCACCTTGCCGGTACCGGTGAGCTTGAAGCGCTTCTTGGCGCCCGAGTGAGTCTTGTTCTTCGGCATGACTGCCCTTCCTTGCGTTCTGCGCGTCCCGGCGGGGACGTGCGGGTCTTTACTCGGACGACTCGTCGTCCGAAGCGGGCTCGACGCCCGACGTCTGCTTGGCCGCCTTGGCCGCGGCACGCTCGGCGCGTTCGGCCTTGCCGGCCGCCTTGCGCTCGTCGCGCACCTTGCGCTGCTCCTCCATCGCCTCGGCCTTCTTCTTGAGAGGTCCGAGGACGAGGGACATGTTGCGCCCCTCCTGCGAGGGCATGTTCTCGACGATGCCGAACTCCTGGAGCTCATCAGCCAGCTTCAGCAGCAGGCGACGGCCCATCTCGGGACGGGACTGCTCGCGACCGCGGAACATGATCGTGACCTTGACCTTGTCGCCGCCCTTGAGGAAGCGGATGACGTGGCCCTTCTTGGTCTCGTAGTCGTGCTCGTCGATCTTGAGACGGAACCGCATCTCCTTGATCTCGGTGTTGGCCTGGTTGCGACGCGCCTCGCGCGCCTTCACCGCCGCCTCATACTTGAACTTGCCGTAGTCCATGAGCTTGACGACCGGCGGACGCGAGTTGGGTGCAACCTCGACGAGGTCGAGATCCGCCTCCTGCGCGAGTCGGGTGGCGTCCTCAATGCGGACAATGCCCACCTGCTCGCCGTTGGGTCCGACAAGACGGACCTCCGGGACACGGATGCGCTCATTGATACGGGGCTCGTTGATGGGTGGCTCCTCGAGAGTGGTTTCGCGCCGCCGAGCAAAGAAAAAGGCCCCTGCTCGAACACGAGCAGAGGCCACCGAGTCTTCGACATACGTCCGCGCTTCACGCACGGCCGAAGCCGAGACCTGAACCCTGGCCCATGTGATTGGCCCTAGGGTGGGAGGTGGACTCCACTTGTGCGCCGGAGAGCGATCCCCGGCCGGTCAGTCATCAAGGATACCACCATGACAGAATCTTCGTCGTCGACGCCCGCGCTGGGCACCGAATCGACGTCCACCACCGCCGCGCGTGACCTCGCTGATGTCAGTGCGGTGGAACTTATCACGACCGTAAGCGTTCATCTCCTGAGCGCTGCAGCACTCAGGTGCGGGCTCGCCGAGGATGGCGAGGAACATCAGGACCTCGACGAGGCAAGGGCCATCATCAACGCCCTCGCCGGCCTCATCACTGCGTCCGCACCTGACCTCGGCAACACGCACGCACGCTCGCTTCGCGACGGTTTGCGGAGCGTACAGTTGGCATTCCGGGAGGCTTCGGTCATCCCGGACGCCCCAGGAGAGGGGCCGGGCGAGAAGTACACGGGGGCAGTCACCTAAATGAGCATGGGGACCGGATCGACCAACGACGACGCGATGGCGAACGGCCACGACGCCGATGCGCTCGAGGACACCGTCGTCCTGTCCCCCATCATTGACTCGTCTCGGGCGGTGTCGCCTTCCGCTGCCTCGTTCCCCTCGCCACCGTCGGTGGCTTCCGTCTCGGGGGCAGGTCATGCGCCCGTCGCCCCGTCGGCGGCGTCCGCACCCGACCCCATCGACGACCTCGACGACCTCGACGACGGCACCCCTGAATCTGACGCGGATCCCGAGTCCGACGCCTCGGATCTCGACGAAGTCGACAACCTTGAGGTGGGCGCCGCGGGGACGCTGGTGCCCGTGACCGTCGGTGCGGTGCGCGATGACGGCGACTTGCACCGGCGACGCCGCCACGACCCGCCTCCCGAGGTCTTCGACTACGCCGTCGCGGCCCGCCGCGGGCGAGAGCCTCGCCAGTCGGGTGGACGCCGGGGCTGGATCGCGGCCTCCGTGTTGTTGTTCCTCATGCTCGGCCTGTCGGTCGCGCTCAATTGGCACTTGTGGACCACCGCGGAGGCCTGGGAAGCACGCTCCGATGAACTGACGGACATCAACTACGACCTGGGTGATCAGCTCGCTACCGAGCAGTCTGCTGGCCTCCAACTCGAAAGTGAGATCGACCTGCTGAGCCAGCAGCTCGCGACGTCGAACCAGACGGTGATCGACCTCAGCGCAGAAAAGGCCGATGCTCTCGATGCCACCGAGTACGCGAGCCAGCAGATCGACACGGTCACGGGACACCTCACGACAGCTACCTCGGTGGCCACCTCGCTGCAGCGCTGCGTCGACGGTCAGGAACAACTCATCGAATACTTGGGGGCGCCGGACAACTACGACCCCGTGGAACTCGCAGCGTTCCAGAAGAGCGTCGACGAGCTGTGCACCCGTGCAGAGAACGCCAACCAGCGCATGCGCTCGGAGCTTGCCGAGTGAGGCGGCTCGTGGCCACCGCGTGTGTCGCTGCACTCGCCCTGTCTGGGTGCGCCGCGATCCCGTCGGGGCCTGAGCCCCTTCCGAGCGACTGGGTGCCCGAGGTCACGACGACGCCCGTCGCCCAGAATGTTGGCCTGTCGCCCGACGGGTTCACCGCTGCCCAGCGCATGACGCTGCGGGTGCGCAACGTCGGCTGCGGCTTCGTCAAGACGGGCACGGCCTTTGCACTCGACGCCTTCACGCTCGTGACCAACCGCCACGTGATCGAGAACTCCTCTGACATCCAGGTGTCGTCCTATGACGGCCGCGTCATCGAGGCCACCGCCGCATCGTCGACCACGGTCGCGGATATTGCGATCATCACGACCTCCGAGTCCCTTGGCGGCGCCTTTGCGGTGCGTGCCCAGGAAGACCCCCGAGAAGGTGATGTGATTACCGTGGTGGGCTACCCAGGTGGCGGCAAACTCACGACGGTGTCAGGCGTGGTGCTGGGCGAGACGACGGATCCACTCGGCGGCGCCGTGGACAAGGTCCTTGCGACGACCGCGGTCGTCGAGCCTGGTTCCTCTGGCTCGCCCGTCCTCAATGACGAAGGTCAGGTCGTGGGTGTCGTCTATGCCAAGAACGATGCCGATCAGAGTTTCATCGTGCCGGTGTCGATGCTCAACACGTTGCTGGCGCAGCCGGCGCTGTTGGTGCCCGACCCCATCGAGTGCGGCACTGACTGACGCCACCGTTCGCGTGGCCCTACGCCGACGCAGCGAGCTTCAGTTCAAGGGTGTCGACGCGCTGAGCGACGATGTCGGAGTGCGCCAGTTCGCGTTGCACCCGTTCGATGATCGCGTCGAGTTCGGGCCGGGACAGCCCTGGAGTCAGGCGCAGCACAATCGAGACCTCTGAGGTCGCGCCAGGGCGCGCGTCGACGGCAACCAAGGCGTCGTCGAGCGACACCGCCGTGGCGATCGCATCCGCGACCTCGGGCACCACGACGCCGTCGAGCACCGCGGGATGCCAGACCTCGCCTTGGCCTAGCGCCCACACGGCAGGGCGCGGGATCAGCACCGTCTCCATTCCGGGGTTGACCACGAGGCTCGACCAGCCCTCCGCCACTGCCGCCAGGGCCGCACGCGGCCCCTCCGCGGGGATGGGGCGCGCGCTCTCGCGCCAGGCCTTCATGGCGTCGACGTCGGTGAACACGGGCAACGCGGCGCGGCCGTCTGGCATCTGGACCGCGACCACTCCGGTGGAGGCGACGGCATCCTTCTCGACTCCGTGCTCACCCATCACCCGCTGTTCACCACTCGCGACCACGGGGATGAGTACGCGCGCGTACGCCAGGGCGTCCACCACGTCGGCGAGCGGTGCCTTACCGCGCGAGTGGCGGATGAGCGCCTGAGCCAAGTGGGCATCGGCGCTACCGTCGTCGTCCGCGAAGATCGACTCGGGAATCTCCTTGGCAGGCTCACCCTCACTCATGGCTCAGATGCTACGCGCTGCCCCTGACATGCCCCCACCCACGCCCCCCTCAGAAGGAGAATGGATCCATTTGGCGCAAAACTCACCCCCCGGCTTCCGGTCAAATGGATCCATTTGACGGGGAAGCGGCGGGGGTGGGAGGGGTGGCTACGGGCGGCCCGCGACGTCGAGCGCCTGGGGCAGCGTGAAGTTGCCGTTGTACAGCGCCTTGCCCACGATCGCGCCTTC
The DNA here is from genome assembly GCF_047975725.1 of Demequina sp. GTDB lineage: Bacteria > Actinomycetota > Actinomycetes > Actinomycetales > Demequinaceae > Demequina. Next base: position 101,026 of record NZ_JBKEED010000012.1, on the reverse strand, counting down.
GACGCCCACGCCCGTGAGCGTGCGGATCGCCGCAATGTCCTCAAGCGAGCTCACGCCACCCGACGCGACCACGGGCCGGTCGGTCGCCTGGCATACCTGGGCCAGCAGTTCCAGGTTGGGCCCGGTCAGCATGCCGTCCTTCTTGACGTCGGTCACCACGTAGCGCGCGCACCCCTCGGCGTCGAGACGTGCCAGCACGTCCCACAGGTCGCCGCCGTCGCGGGTCCAGCCGCGGCCGGACAGCGTGGTGCCGCGTACGTCGAGGCCCACGGCCACCCGGTCGCCGTGACGGGCGATGGCCGCCGCAGTCCACTCGGGGTTCTCGAGCGCCGCGGTGCCGATGTTGACGCGAGCGCAGCCCGTCGCGAGGGCCCGCTCGAGCGACTCGTCGTCGCGGATGCCGCCGCTCATCTCGACCTTGATGTCCACCGACTTCACGACGGCTTCGAGCAGCGCGGCGTTCTCGCCACGGCCAAAGGCGGCATCGAGGTCGACCAGGTGGATCCACTCCGCTCCCCCGTTGACCCAGTCCTGCGCCGCGCTCAGCGGGTCGCCGTACGAGGTCTCAGACCCCGCCTCGCCCTGGGTGAGGCGGACGGCCTGGCCGTCGGCGACGTCGACGGCGGGCAGGAGCTCAAGGCGCGGGGAGTCGGTCATGGTCTCGCTTTCGGGTCGGGCCTGGCATACATACGGCCGATGCGGGGGCTAGGTCCACGCGCACGTGCGGCCTGGTCGGCGGGCACCAGGCTACCGCGCGGCACTGCGCGCGATGACAGTACAGCGTTCGATGTACTAACGTGAGGCCCATGAGCCAGTCGCCCCTCGCTCCCGCCCGCGCTCCCACCATCGCGGCCGAGCCCTGGTCACCCGCCCAAGCCAGTGACCACGTGGCGTGTGCGTCGCCGCAGCACACCAGCGCTCTGGCGCAGGTGGGCCACGCCATCTCGGACCCCACCCGTGCCGCAATTGTGCTCGCATTGCGCAAGGGCAGCCACTTCCCAGCCGACCTCGCCGCCGAGCTCTCAGTGAGCCGGCAGTCCATGTCCAACCACTTGGCGTGCCTGCGCGGCTGTGGGCTGGTCACGGCCCGGCGCGAGGGCCGCCAAGCTCTGTATTCGCTCTCCGATGCCTCCATCGCGAAGGCCCTGGACGCCATGCTCGGCATGACGCTCGCCCTCGACCCCACCTGCTGCTCCACCGAAGGGTGCACCTGCTGATGACCGCTCTACTCACCGACGACCGCCGCGCCCTGCTGGTACGCCGTATCCGCATCATCGTCGGGCTGACCATCGCCTACAACGCCATCGAGGCCGTCATCGCACTGTCGGCAGGGGCAGCGGCGTCCTCTTCGGCTCTGCTCGGATTCGGGTTGGACTCCATCGTCGAGGTGGGATCCGCCGCGATCGTGGCGTGGCAGTTCACCGCGGCTGACCCTCGCCGCCGCGAGCGGCTCGCGATGCGCTTGATCGCCTACTCGTTCTTCGCGCTCGCCGCCCTCGTGGGGTTCGAGGCCCTGCGGTCGCTCGTGACCGGCTCCGAGCCGGACGGCTCCCCCGTGGGCATCGCCCTCGCGGCCCTGTCGCTCGCCGTCATGCCCACGGTGTCATACCTCGAGCGCAAGGCCGGGCGCGAGCTGGGCTCTGCCACGGCAATCGCGGACTCGCGGCAGACGCTCATCTGCGCCTACCTGTCGGCGGCACTGCTCGTGGGGCTCGTCCTGAACGCGTGGCTCGGATGGTGGTGGGCGGATCCCGCCGCCGCACTCGTCATCGCCGGCTTCGCCGTGCGCGAGGGCCGTGAGGCATGGAAGGGCGACGGCTGCTGCGCCACGTCGGGTGCGCTCCTTCACGGCGACCACCACGCGACGGTCTCCGGTAGCGACGGGCCGTGCTGCGACTCGTGCACAACGCCGCGCCAGCGCGTGGACCTACGCGACAGCGCCGCCGCGCCGTCCGCTGACGACTGCTGCGCGTAGTCACGCGTCAGTTCGCGAGGGTCCCGACAACGACCAACTCGGGACCGATCTCGACCCGGTGAACGGTCAGGCGCACTCCCGCCGCCCGCTCCACGATGTCCGCGACCACACCCAGGTCGATCTCGACGCGCAGGCGCGAACCGTCCACATGCATGTCCACCAGGCCGCGCGGGAGTGAGCTGCGCCGGGGGTGCCACAACTTCGCCAGTGCGACGCGCACGGCCATCCCGGGAGCACGCATGCGGCCGGTGTGCACAACGGCGTCGGCAATGAGCCGGCCGCGCTCGACCTCGAATGCCGCAATGGTCGCCGTGCCGTCCACGCCGATGGGGCCGACGTGAAGGGTCACGTCGATCTCGAGTTGACGCGCGTTGGTGACCCGCACGGCGGTGACCTGGCGCACCTGCGCCCGCAGCACGGCCGTGAGCTCCGCGGGGTCGAGGCTCAGGCGCATGGGTTCACCGCACTCAGAGCGACGTGACCCAGTTGCGCAGCAACTGAAGCCCGGCCTCCCCCGACTTCTCGGGGTGGAACTGGGTCGCGGTGAGCGGGCCGTTCTCGACGGCGGCCACGAACCTGTCGTTGCGCTCGCTGGTGCCCGCCTCCGACCACGTCACGAGCGGTGCGCGGAACCGGCCGGTGTCCTCGGTGGTGCCGAGCGGGAACTCGCGCACGCCGTACGAGTGGACAAAGTAGAACCGCTCGTCTTCGACGCCGTCGAAGAGCGTCGATCCTTCGGGGACGTCTACCTGCGCCCAGCCCATGTTGGGCACCACGGGCGCCTGGAGCTTCTCGACGGTGCCGGGCCACTGATCCAGTCCCTCGGTCTCGACGCCGTGTTCCACGCCGCGCTCGAACATCACCTGCATGCCCACGCAAATGCCCAGCACCGGGCGACCCCCGGACAAGCGCCGGCCGATGATCTGCTCGCCGCGCACTCGGGTCAGGCCGCTCATGACGGCCTCAAACGCCCCCACGCCGGGAACGATCAGTCCGTCGGAGTTCTCGGCGACCGCGCGGTCGTCGGTGAGCACCACGCGGGCACCCACGTGCTCCACGGCTCGCACCGCCGAGCGCACGTTGCCAAAGCCATAGTCGAGGACAGTCACGAGCGGGGAAGTCACGCTCGCCAGTGTATCGGCGGCCTACGACGGGCCGATGCGTTGGCTGGCTCACGCTCGCCGTCACCGTACGCGGTGCCCCAGGTCATGTCTGACAGTCGTTGGTTGCTGGCGATGACGGCCGTGACCCCGCGAGCCGGCGATGCCCCACCGCACCACCAGCCTGACCACACGACAGCGCATCACATGGACAGGGACGCCCTAGTAAACGTAAGGGATGAACTTCCGCACTCGTGCGGCATACCGGTCGAACTGTTCGCCGTAGCGTGCGGCGAGGTGCGCGTCGAGGCGAGGGATGTGCAGGCCCACGAACATGGCTGTCATGATCGCGGGCACCAGTGCCGCCCACCACGAGCCCGCGATGAGGGCGAAGCCGGTGAACAGCACGGAGTCCCCGAAGTAGTTGATGTGCATCGACCAGCCGAACAGGCCGCGGTCGTACAGCCGGCCACGATGGGCGGGGTCGCGCTTCCACGCCAGGCGCATAGCCTCGGAGACAGTGTTGAGGAGTGACCCGATCAAATAGAGGACCACGCCCAGCACCGTGACGGCGCCCACGGGGCCGGTGACCGTGCCGCCGACCATCACCAGGGACAGCTGCACGAGCGCGACCCACACGCCGACTCCGACGGCCTCCGACCACGGGTAGGCGCGGCGCAACATGACGAACTGCGTCACGATGAATCTCAGCAGGTAGATCACTGAGGCGGCCGCGAGCAGCCACAGTCGTGCCTCACTGGCGCGGGGCGTGAAGGCGTCGCCCCACGAGGCCAGGCCGCCGGCGAGGCAGGCGAGCCCGATCCCCACCGCGCCTACGTGGATGGCGCTGGTCGCGACCTTCGCAAGCAGGCTCGTCCTGTCCGCCACGGTGTGCTCCCGCCGTCCCGTCCGGTTGGCTTCTACTCGCCGCTGGGGTCGGGATCGCTGTCGCGGCGGTTGCGTTCCATCGCCTTGTATTGACGCTTGGCGTCCTTGGAGGCTCGGCGCAGTTCGCGGAAGGCCGCGAAGCGGCTCATGCGCGCGTCAAAGGTCTTTCCCGGATGGGTCGCCGACAACTCCTCGATGGTCTGCGTCCCCGCCATGAGGGTGTGAATCACGCCGGGTGCTTGGTCGAGCGCGAGACCTGGGGGCAACGTGTCGCCCTTGACCCCCGCCTGCCAGCGACGGATCGTGATCTGTCCCTTGCGGCGCTCCATCGCGAGGATGGGCTGCGTCTTGACGAACGCACTCACGGCCTGCCCCGCAGCATCGACCGCGCCGGGGGTGGTGTCGTCGAGCACCGCGAAGGCGCCAGCCGAGGTCTCGATCGTCTGACCCTGCACGCCGTTGAGCGCGCACACGGCCGCGAGCACACGACCGTTCTGAATCGGGGTAAACAGCGCGACCGTGTCGCGGTCGATGTGCTTGCCGGACTCCCCCATCGGCTTGGCGTCAGCCAGGCTCGACAGGTCGTCAGGGATGTCGAAGTGGTTGTCCTCGACGGGTCCCTGACCGGGGGTGTCGCTCACAGCGCGCCCTTCGTGGACGGGATCCCCTTGACCCGAGCATCGGCCGTCACGGCGAAGCGCAACGCGCGAGCGAGCGCCTTGAACTGTGCCTCCACAATGTGGTGCGGGTCGCGACCGGCGAGCACGCGCATGTGCACGCAAATACCCGCGTGGTGCGCGATCGACTCGAGCGCGTGCCCCGTGAGCGAGCCCGCGAAGTTGCCGCCGATCAGGTGCGTCGCCTGGCCCACCGGCTCGCCGACGTGAACAAAGTACGGGCGCCCGGACACGTCGACCACGCACTGCGCGAGGGCCTCGTCGAGCGGGACCAAAGCGTCGCCAAAGCGCGAGATGCCTGCCTTGTCGCCCAGTGCGATCTTGAGCGCCTCGCCAATGCAGATCGCTACGTCCTCGACCGTGTGGTGGCTATCGATGTGGACGTCGCCGGTGGCCTTGACGGTGAGGTTCATGAGCGAGTGCTTGCCCAACGCCGTGAGCATGTGGTCGTAGAACGGCACTCCTGTGTCGATCTCGGTGCGGCCCTCGCCGTCCAGGTCGAGCTCGACCAGGACCTGCGACTCGCTCGTGGCCCGCTCGATCCGTCCGGTGCGGGCGCCTGCCTCACTCATGTGGTGACCTCCAACAGGGCGCTGCGGAACAGCGCCATCTCTTGCGGCGTGCCGATCGACACCCGCAACCAACCTTCGGGTCCCGTGACGCGGATCAGCACTCCGCGCTCCAGCAACCCGTTGAACACCTTCTCACGGTCCTCGAAGGGACCAAACAGCGCGAAGTTCGCGTCCGTGTCAGCGACGGTGTAGCCCTGGTCGCGTAGCCACGCGACCGTCTCGTCGCGTTCGGCGCGAATCTCGTCCACCTGCGCCTGAAGCTCGCGGTGGTGCGCGAGGGCGGCCCGCGCTGTCGCCTGAGTGACGGCGCTCAGGTGGTACGGCAGGCGCACCACGCGCAGCGCGTCGATGATCTCCTGGTGCGCGACCAGGTAGCCGAGCCTGCCACCCGCGAGGGCGAAGGCCTTGGACATGGTGCGACTGACCGCGAGATTCGCGTGCTCGGGGATGATCGACGCGGCGCTCGGCACGCCGTTGCGACGGAACTCCGCGTACGCCTCGTCGATGACGACCACGCAGCCGCCCTCCACCTCGTCGGCGGCGGCAATGAGCGCGCGCACCTCGTCGAGCGTGAGCGCGGTGCCCGTGGGGTTATTGGGGCTCGCGACGATCACCATGGACGGCGCGAGGTCCCTGATCGCCGCCTGGGCCGCCTCAATGTCGAGGGCGAAGTCCTCGCGACGGGGCAACGCGACGAACTCGGTGATGGTGTCCCGCGCGTACTCGGGGTACATCGAGTACGTGGGGGCGAAGCTCAGGACCGTGCGACCAGGGCCACCGAAGGCCTGGTGCAGGTGCAGCATGACCTCGTTGGAGCCGTTCGCGGCCCACACATTGCGCACCTCGACAAAGTCGACGTGGCTCTCCACGGACAGGTAGTGCGCGAGGTCGGCGCGCAGCGACGTGAACTCGCGGTCCGGGTAGCGGTTGAGACCCTCGGCGGCCTTGCGCACGGCCGCGGCGATGGCGTCGACCACCGACGGCGGCGGCGCGTAGGGGTTCTCGTTGACGTTCAGGCACGCTTGAACGTCCAGCTGGGGAGCGCCGTAGGGCTCCAGGCCCACCAGCTCCGGGCGCAGAGGCAGGGTCATGGCTGGGAGTCTAGTGCTGACCACCCACACCGCCTCCCCGCCTCCCCCGCCCCCGTCCGGTTGATACCCGTGTCGACGTTCCTGGCACGATCGCCGCGCGCCTGATACCCGTCACGACGGGTGAGCGCCCGTGTCACAGGCGCCCCGTACGGTGGTCGGCATGATCGATACCCCCCACGCCGGCGCATCGGCCGTGCCCGTGACGGACAGCGCTGCGCTGCGCGCCGAGGGCGAAAGCGCCCTGTGCGCACTCGTGGGCAGGGACGATGCGGCCTTGCGCGAGGATCAGTGGCGCGCCATCGAGGCACTCGTCGCCCGCCGCGAGCGCGCTCTGGTCGTCCAACGCACCGGCTGGGGAAAGTCGGCGGTCTATTTCGTGGCGACGACCCTGCTGCGTGCACGAGGCGCAGGGCCCACGATCATCGTGTCTCCCCTGCTCGCGCTCATGCGTGACCAGATCGGCGCGGCCTCGCGCGCGGGGATTCGGGCGGCGACGGTGAACTCGGCGAATGTCACCGAGTGGGACGAGGTCCACGCGGCGATCGCGCGTGGCGACGTCGACGTGCTGCTGGTCTCGCCCGAGCGGCTCAACAATCCGCAGTTCCGCGACGAGGTGCTGCCCCGCCTCGCGGCCGATGCGGGTCTGGTGGTGATCGACGAGGCTCATTGCATCTCGGACTGGGGTCACGACTTCCGCCCCGACTACCGACGCATTCGCACCTTGCTCACGGAACTGCCCGCAGGCATCCCCGTGCTCGCCACCACGGCCACCGCCAACGCGCGGGTGACGGCCGACGTCGCGGAGCAACTCAGCGTGAGCGCGCAGGCCGGAGCCTCGGGCGAAGAGGTGCTCGTGTTGCGCGGCTCGCTCGACCGTGAGTCACTCCACCTGAGCGTGGTGCGCGTGCCGGACGCCGCCGAGCGGGTGGCCTGGCTCGCGGGTGCGCTCGGGCAGATCGACGGATCGGGAATCGTGTACTGCCTGACCGTGTCCGCAGCAGAGGAAGTCGCCTCGCAGCTACGCGCGGCCGGCCACGCGGTGGGTGCCTACACCGGCCGCACCGACCCGACGGAGCGAGAGCAACTCGAGGACGACCTCAAGCACAACCGCGTCAAGGCACTCGTGGCGACCTCGGCGCTTGGCATGGGCTTCGACAAGCCCGACCTCGCGTTCGTGATCCATCTGGGAGCCCCCTCATCACCCATCGCCTACTACCAGCAGGTGGGCCGCGCGGGCCGTGGCGTTGACCAGGCGCTGGTGGTGCTGCTTCCCGGCCCTGAGGACCGCGCCATTTGGCAGTGGTTCGGAGACCAGGCCTTCCCCGCCGAGGACCAGGTGCGCGCGACCATCGCGGCGCTCGGCACGGCAAGCCCCACCTCCGTCGCAGCGCTCGAAACCCGGGTGGATCTGCGGCGCGGAAGACTCGAGGCGATGCTCAAGGTGCTCGATGTTGACGGCGCGGTGCGTCGGGTTCAGGGCGGCTGGCTCGCGACCGGCCAGCCGTGGGAGTACGACCGCGAACGCTACGAGCGCGTGACGGCCGTGAGGCTTGCGGAGCAGGACACGATGCTCACGTACGAGCGGCTTGAGAGTTGCCGCATGGCGTTCCTGCGGACGGTGCTCGACGATCCGGATCTCGCGCCGGGCTGGGCGTGCGGACGCTGCGACGTGTGCGGAGGAGTCACCCTTCCCCAGGCTCCGCAGGCCGATGCGGTCGCGGCCGTGCGTGAAGGGCTCGACAAGGTGGGGGTCGAGATTGTCCCTCGCCGGCAGTGGCCCAGCGGCCTCGATGCCGTCGGGCTCGACCTGCGCGGACGCATCGGGGCCGACCAGCAGGCGGCTACCGGTCGGGCAGTGGCACGCCTTGATGGGCTCGGCTGGTCCGTGGCCCTGCGTGACCTGTTCGAGTCTCGGGACGAGGAGGGACGGCCGTGGGATGGCGAAACCCCGGTGCCCCTGCGCGGCGCGGTGGTGCGCGCACTTGAGGACTGGGACGACCTGTGGCTCGCAGGCTCCTCCGCGCGGCGGCCAGCGGTCGACGGGGTGGTGGCGATCCGCAGCGTGACGCGCCCCGAGCTCAGTGCGCACCTGGGGCCAGGGCTCGCACGCTACCTGCAGTTGCGGTTCATCGGCTGGCTGGGCCCACGCTTCGGCCAGGAAGAACCGAGTCGCCACGACGTGAACTCCGCGCAGCGCCTTGCCGCGGTAGCGCGGCGCCTCGACCTCGAGCCGGGCGTGAGCGAGGCGTTGAACGGCCGCACCGTGCTGCTCGTCGACGACTCGACCGATTCCGGCTGGACGCTCACGGTCGCGGCCCGTCTGCTGCGTCAGGCGGGCGCCGCAGCGGTGCTGCCGTTCGTGTTGGGGGTCAGGTAGTCCAGTCTCAGCGCGCCGCGGTCCACGTGCGCGGCGTCGGATCGTCGGTGAGCTCGGCTGCGACGGCGGCCTCGTTCTCCGCGTCGAGGGCGCTGGGGGCCTCGCCGATGAGGAGCAACGGCGCGCGCTTGAGCAGCACCCGCGCGATCGAGACACGCTGACGTTCGCCGCCCGACAGCGCGCTGCCGGCTTCGCCGACCCTCGTGGCGCTGTAGTGCCCCATACGGCTCGCGCGTTAAAGTGCCCCCATGATTTCCAGGGGGAACTGGGCGAGGCGTCCGCGCGCCCGCCGCATTATCACAGTCTCGGTGAGCGCCGTCGCCGCCGCTTTGGTGCTCGCCGGATGCGGAGCGCCGTACTCCTCGAGCAATGTGCGAGAGACCTTCATGGCGCTCGATGGCGTCGTCGATGCTGGCATCTCGTCCTCGCCGCAGCCACCGCTGCCCGACCACCACACCGGATGGGTGGACGTGGATCCGACCATCAGCCTCGACGAGTACGTGACGGCACTCGAGCAGACCCTCGACTACCCCGAGGTCAGCTGGTCCGTGGGGTCGCCCGACGAGTTCTGGGTGTCGATCTACGACACAACTGACCCCGCAGACATCTCTGGCGCGGCCGCAGTAGCCCTCGCCACGGCGGCCGTGCCAGGGGTCGAGCACGCAGGCGTCATGCTCGTCGAGGACGAATACAGCGAGGCCACCTCCTCGATGCAGGTGGCCTGGAACCGCGAGGCCTCGGAGCTTCCGGTGCTGCTCGCGGAGCTCGCATCCCTGCCCAAGCAGCTTCCAGGGGCAGGAGTGGACATTGAGGCTCCGACATCCCAACTCATCGTCGCCCCGTACTCTACCGCGCCGGGCGCGGCGCTGGAGGCGATCGGCGAGATAGCAACGATCACGGCGGTCGATGGCTACTACAGCGACGGCGACCGGGGCATGACCGTCACCGTCGCATCCGACGCCGCCGTCACCCACGCGCAGGAGTTAGTCTCGGCGCGCTCATCGGACTGGGGCACCATCACGATCCTCGGACCAGGCGACGACGTCGACGTCGCCCCAGGCGACGCCCAGGCCGCGGCCGCGGTCGCCACGGCGCGGGCGATTGCCGACATGCCTGGCGGGTACGCCGCCTCCGTCGATTTCCGCACGGTTTACGTCGACGGGATCGGCCTGGAGGACGCGGCCTTCATCGACGAACACTTGCGCGAGGACGCCCACTATCGGGCTGCGGCGGTCACCTGGGTGTTCGACGCACGTGAGACTCTGCGGAGCTCACACAAGCCCGCCGGCGCCGCGTGGACGGTCGCGCCGCTCGAGCAGGCGGCGACGCTGAATGGCGTCGAGGAGGTCCGCTCCGCTGCCACGCCCGGCAAGAAGGCGGCCGGTACGACCACTCACGTGATCGCCGTGCGCCCGGATGCCGATGCATTGGCCACCGAGCTGCGCGCGTGCAGCTTCGAGACCATGTCGCCTGCGCGGATCAACATCACCGTGCGCGACGACCTCGGCGAGCTGGTCGCATTGGTCACGGGTGCGCTTGACTCTGCGGGAGACCTCGTCACGGTCACCATGGCCAAGGGCGACGGCGCCCAGGCGTTCGTGGACGCCTGGAACTCCACCCCCTGACCCCCGTTCAACGGCCAAGGCAATGCCGGTCACCTCTGCGGCCGGTTGCGGGTTGCCCTCGCCGGGGGTGCCGCGCCTGGTAGTCGGCTTCCCGACGGGCTTGAAGCCGTGAGGGTCAGCGCTCCAAGCGTGCGCGGATCGCCTCGCCGTGTGCCGGGAGGTCCTCTGCGGTCGCCAGGGCGATGACCTTGTGCCCCACCTCAGCCAGCGCATCGGCGTTGTAGTGAATGGTCGAGACCGCCTTGAGGAAACTCGTCGTGTTGAGGCCGCTCGCAAAGCGAGCCGTGCCGCCGGTGGGCAGTACGTGGTTGGAACCGGCCAGGTAGTCTCCAAGCGGCACGGGGCTGTGCGCGCCCACAAAGATGGCACCCGCGCTCGTGATGCGCTCGGCGACGGCAGCCGCGTCGGCCGTGTGAATCTCCAGGTGCTCAGCGCCGTAGGCGTCCGCGACCTGGATCGACTGCTCGATGTTGGCGGTGAGGATGATCGCACTCTGGCGGCCGGTCAGCGCCTCCTTGCTACGCGCGAGGTGCTTGGTAGCGTCGGTGCGGCGGTGCAGGGCTTCCTCGACACGCTCCGCAAGGTCCTCGTCATCGGTGATGAGTACCGAGCCAGCCATGGGGTCGTGCTCGGCCTGGCTCAGCAGGTCCGCGGCGACAAAGTCCGGGTCCGCCGTGTGGTCGGCGATGATTGCGATCTCCGTGGGACCGGCCTCCGCATCGATCCCCACCACGCCATTCACGGCGCGCTTGGCGGCGGCCACGTAGACGTTGCCGGGCCCCGTGATGACGTCCACCGGCTCGCACAGTCCGTCAACACCGTACGCGAGCATGCCGATCGCCTGAGCACCGCCGACGGCATAGACCTCGTCGACACCCAGCAGCGCGCACGCCGCGAGAATGGTGGGGTGCGGCTCGCCGCCGAACTCGCGCTGCGGCGGGCTGGTGACCGCGATCGAGGTGACCCCGGCCGCCTGGGCTGTCACGACATTCATCACCACGGAACTCGGATACACCGCGAGGCCACCTGGCACGTACAAGCCCACGCGGCCCACCGGGATCCACTTCTGGGACACGGTGGCGCCGGGGGCGACCACGACACTCACGGGCGGCGGGACAGTCGCGACGTGGAACGCACGTACCCGGGCAATCGACTCGCGCAGGGCATCGAGCACGGCCGCATCCTGGCTCTCGAGGGCCGCCTCGATACGCTCCACCGGCACCCGCAGGTGCTCGGGCGAGACGCCGTCAAAGCGCTCGCCGTACTCGCGCAGCGCGTCCTGCCCGCGCTCGCGCACCTGGGCGAGGATGGGGGTCACGGTCGCGAGCGCATCGGCCACGTCCACCTCGGCACGAGGGACAACGGCGAGCAGGTCGCGGGTGGTCAGGTCGCGGTCACGCAGGTCGATTCGGCTCAGCACAGCCACAGCCTAGCCGCGCCCCTGCCTGCCCCACCCCAGGTTGGTCACTTGTACGCCGCTGCGGGCGGTGAGCAGCCTTGGTTGGTCACTTCCCCCACGTTCCTATCGATAAGAACGATGAGGTGGTGGGTGGCGGCGCTACGGCGTGACGAGGCCGCGGCGCTGCGCGAGCACCGCCAACGCCATCACCCGGCACCACCCAGCTCGTTCTCGCACGTCCCGCGACGTGAACCGCACCGTCTGAATTCCAACGGAGGCGAGAAGGGTGTCGCGTTCGCGGTCGGACTCCCAGCGCTCGCGCGAAGTGTGGAAGGCCACACCGTCGAACTCGAAGGCCACCTTGAGCGCGGGGTCATAAGTGTCGAGCAGCATGCGTCGACCCTCCACCGTGATGGCGTGTTGCCTGATCAAGTGGGCAAACTCCGGACCTGGCAGCACTTGCGTGAGACCGTCATATTCAAGAACGCTGCGCACGCCAACATCGAATGCGGCAAGCGCCTCGCGCAGCGCGCGGCGACCGCGAAAGCGTCGCTCACCGACGGTCTGCGCCACCGTCCCGACATCGATGCGTTGGCTTGCGAGCGCCTCCAGGGCCAGTGCTCTGGCACGTTCGCGTGACATCTCCCCCATGGCGTGCAGTAGCGCCACTTCCGGCGCGGCGGTCGGGATCCCATGAAGCGGGAGGGCAGGGAACGCGTGCATCGTGCGCAACAGATGCACCTGCGGAACCCGCCTGCGTACACGGGTAGGCGAGGTCGTCACGACCAGCGCCGACGTTGGAGTCGAGAGGACGCACCCGTGGAGGAAGAGTGCGGCGTGGCCAGAGATCGCCGCCTCCGCTCCGCAGGCCAACACAAGCGCGTGGGCCCGTGTCCACAAGGACTCGGCATGCAGGGTGCCCGCGAAGATCCCGCGAGCCACGCGCACCATGCGAGCATCCGCGAGCGCCCCATCGCATGCGCGCCTTCCGTATTTCGCCACGAGCGCAGAACGCTCGTATGCGCCCGGCCGGGCGAGCACGATGTCGAGGTCGGCGGCCATGAGGCGATCGTGCCAAGGAATGCGTAGCCGCGTGCTGGGCCTGTGGATAACCCAGCCACTGCTGACGCGGGAGCGTACACAAAGTGACCAACTGTTGTCGCCACACCTGCGGTGGGCCGCACAAGTGACCAATCTTGGTCGAGCGGCGCTGGCGCGAGCGCGCGTCAGTCGGGCGGCGCTGGCGCGAGCGCGCGTCAGTCGAGCGCGCGTCGCATGAGGACCCGCGGCTTTCCGCCGCCCACCGACGAGGTCTCCATTGCTCTGACAAAGCCGTGCCGCTCGAACAGCGACACCGTGCCCACATAGGCCGAGGCCACGTCGATGCGATCACCTCCCGTGTCAGCGGGATAGCCCTCGATCATCGGCGCACCGTGAGCGCGCGCGTAGTCCACCGCCCCTTCGAGGAGTACTCCCGCCACGCCCTGTCGCCGGTGTCCAGCCCGCACCACGAAGCACACGACGGACCACACGGGGACGTCGTCGACCTTGGGTATCACCCGTGATCGTTGCAGGCGGTGGTAGGAGTCCCGCGGGGACACCGAGCACCACCCGATCACCTTGTCCCCCTCATACGCGAGCACTCCCGGCGGGATGGCCTCGCCGCACAATTCGCGCAGCAGCTCGGGCCGAGCGGTGTTGGGCTTGCCCTTGATGCGGGGATCTCCCGAACTGACCCGCATCGACAGGCACCAGCACGAGGGCGTGTCGAGGCTCTTGGGGCCCAGGATGGTGCGCACATCGTCCCATCGGTCAGCCGTCGCTGGCACCACATCGATCATGGCGCCAGGTTAGTGCGGACCTCTGACACGCTCGCTACTGTGAGCGCATGCACGCACTCCCGTTGTCCGGCCAGACCGCTCTCATCACGGGCGTGTCCCGCCGCCGCGGCATTGGCTTCGCCGTGGCCAAGCGCCTGCTGGGCGACGGTGCGTCCGTGGTCATCCAGCACCACCAGGCCCACGACGTGGCCCAGCCGTGGGGTGGGGACGACCTCGACGCGCTCGTGACGGAACTGCGCGCCGCCGCCGTCGGGGATGCCACCGTCACCGACATCGCGAGCGACCTTCGCAGCGCCGATGCGCCCACCGCGCTGATCGCACAGGCGGCCTCGGTCACGGGTGGACTCGACATCCTCGTGTGCAATCAGGCCAAGAGCGGCGACGACGGCGCCATCCAGGACATGACCGCCGAGCGCCTGAGCGCCATGTGGGAGACCAACACCCGCGCGACGTTGCTCATGACGCAGGCTTTCGCGGCGCTCCACGGCGGGGCCGCCTCCGGGGCCCGCCCTGGCGACTCCGCTCGCACGGCACCGCTGCCGGGACCCGTGGGGCGCGTCATCTGGATGACCTCCGGTCAACAAGACGGGCCGATGCGCGGTGAGGTCGCGTACGCCGCCTCCAAGGCCGCTCTCGCCGGGGTCACGGCGACCGTCGCCGCGGAGTTGCTCGAGCTGGGCATCATCCTCAACACCGTCAACCCCGGGCCCGTCAACACGGGCTACCTGGACTCGGACTCCACGGATCGTGACCTCGGGCCGATCGATCAGTGGCGCCAGCGCACGCCCTTCGGACGCTTTGGACGCCCCACGGACACCGCGAACCTCATCGCGTGGCTGTGCTCAGACGAGGGCGCGTGGGTCGTCGGCCAGGTGATCAAGTCCGACGGCGGCCTCAGCCTGTACTGAGTGCCTTCCAGGACGCACCGCATCACCCAGAACCGACCACCACGTCCTGCTGGGACGCTCAGACTCGGGATGGCGGCGGGGAGAACTGATGCTCCTGCGCCACTGGGCCCCTACGCCCCCGCGAGGCAGTTGGGGCCGAACGCCGCCTTGAGGTCCCCGTAGAGCGCGCTCGAGCGGGACACCCGGAACTCGTCGCCCAGGCGCATCGTGATGGGCTCGCCTGTGCCCGTCAGCACCATCCGCACCTCGACGTTGCCCGGGTGGGCGCGCAGGATCGCCTTGATCTCCTCCACCACGGGCGCGTTGATGCGCGCGGCAGGCAGGGTGATCGTGACGGGCGAAGTGTCCACCACATTGAGGTTCGGCACGCGCAACTCGACGGCGGAGAACTGCAGCCCGCCGTCTCCTCGTTCGCGAGCGCGCACCTTGATGGTGAGCACCGCGTCTTCGGACAGGTCGCGCGCGTAGGTCTCGTAGGTCTTGCCAAAGAACGAGATCTCGGTCTCGCCCGACATGTCCTCGAGGGTCACGATCGCGTAGGCGTTGCCGGACTTCGCCACGCGTCGGTCCACGCGCGTGACGAGTCCCGCGAAGGCCACCTGGGCCCCGTCACTCACGCCACCCGCAGGGGTCGCGGACAGGATCTGGTGGCTCGCCTCGGAGCGGATCACGTGGTCCAGGCCCGACAGCGGGTGGTCAGAGACGTACAGGCCGAGCATGTCGCGCTCGAGGTTGAGTTTGGTCTTCTTGTCCCACTCCTCAAGCACGGGCACCGTGACTGTCACTCCCCCGCCCAGGTCAGCGTCGCCACCAAAGAGGTCGAACTGGCCGGTCGCCTCCTGGCGCTTGACGCCCACGACGGAGTCGATGGCCTGCTCGTGGACGGCATTCAGCGCGCGCCTCGTGTGGCCCAGCGAATCGAAGGCTCCCGCCTTGATGAGCGAGTCGATGGTGCGCTTGTTGCACACGGTCGCAGGCACCTTGTCGAGGAAGTCCTGGAAGGAGGTGAAGTCCCCCTTCTCCTGACGCGTCTTGATGATCGCGTCCACCACGTTGGCACCCACGTTGCGCACGGCCGTGAGGCCAAAGCGCACGTCGGTGCCGACGGCGGAGAACAGCCCCTTGGACTCGTTGACATCCGGCGGCAGCACCGTGATGCCCATGCGGCGACACTCGGCCAGGTACAGTGCGGACTTGTCCTTGTCGGTACCCACCGAGGTCAGCAGCGCCGCCATGTACTCGGTTGGGTAGTGCGCCTTGAGGTACGCGGTCCAGAAGGACAGCACCCCGTACGCGGCGGTGTGCGCCTTGTTGAAGGCGTAGTCGGCGAACGGCAGCAGCGTGTCCCACAGCGCCTTGATGGCCGCATCCGAGTAGCCGTTGGCCTTCATGCCCGCTTCGAAGGGCTGGAACTCCTTGTCGAGGATTTCCTTCTTCTTCTTACCCATCGCGCGACGCAGCAGGTCGGCGGCGCCCAGCGTGTACCCGGCGACAATCTGCGCGATGCGCTGCACTTGCTCCTGGTACACGATGAGACCGTAGGTAATCCCCAGCACCTCACGCAGCGGCTCGTCGAGCTCCGGGTGAATCGGCGCAATCGGCTGGCGCCCGTTCTTGCGCTCGGCGTAGTTGGTGTGGGAGTTCATTCCCATCGGGCCGGGGCGGTACAGCGCGAGCACCGCGGAGATGTCCTCGAAGCTGTCGGGCTTCATCTGGCGCAGCAGCGAGCGCATGGCCGTGCCGTCGAGCTGGAACACTCCCAGCGTGTCGCCACGCCCCAGCAAGTCGAACGTCGCCTCGTCGGCGAGCTCGAGGTCCTCGAGGACCAGGGGCTCCTTGCCGTTGTCCACGATGTTGTCGAGCGCATCGTCAAGGATGGTGAGGTTGCGCAGGCCGAGGAAGTCCATCTTGACCAGCCCCAGGCCCTCACAGGTGGGGTAGTCGAACTGGGTGATGACCGCGCCGTCTTGCTCGCGGCGCATGATGGGGATGATGTCGATCAACGGGTGCGAGGACATGATCACGCCCGCCGCGTGGACGCCCCACTGGCGCTTGAGCCCCTCGAGGCCCTGCGCGAGTTCGAAGACCTGCTGCGCCTCGGGGTCGGACTCGAGCAACGCTCGGAAGTCGCCGCCCTCGTGGTGTCGCGGGTGGGCGGAGTCGGTGATGCCCACCAGGGGCATGTCCTTGCCCATGATCGCCTCGGGGTAAGCCTTCGTGAGTTGCTCGCCCACCGCGAAGGGCTTGCCCAGCACGCGCGCCGCGTCCTTTAGTGCCTGCTTGGCCTTGATGGTGCCGTAGGTCGCGATCATCGCGACCTTCTCTTCGCCGTACTTGTCGGTGACGTAGCGGATAACCTCGGCGCGCCTGCGCTCGTCGAAGTCGATATCGAAGTCAGGCTTGGACTCGCGCTCCGGGTTGAGGAATCGCTCGAAGTACAGCTGGTGGACGATCGGGTCGATGTCCGTGATCTTCATCGCGTACGCGGCCATCGAGCCTGCACCGGATCCACGGCCGGGCCCCACCCGGATGCCGTTGTCCTTGGCCCACTGGATGAAGTCGGCGACCACCAGGAAGTAGCCCGGATATCCCTTGCCGGCGATGACCTCGATCTCGAAGTTCGCGCGCTCCTGCACCTCGGCAGGAATGGTCTCGCCAAAGCGCTCGTGCAGGCCCTTTTGGACCTCCTTCACGAACCACGAGTGCTCGTCCTCGCCCGCCGGCACGTCGTACACCGGCATGTAGTCGGCCTTCGTGTCGAACTCGACCTCGCACTTTTCGGCAATCTCCAGGGTCGAGTCGCACGCCTCGGGCAGTTCGCGCCACAGGTGACGCATCTCCTCGGCGGTCTTGAGGTAGTAGCCGTCGCCACTGAACGCGAAGCGCTTGCCACCCTGGTCGTACGTGGGCTCGTTGAGGTTCGAGCCCGACTGCACGCACAGCAGCGCCTCGTGCGCCACCGAGTCGTCCTTGCGCACGTAGTGGGAGTCGTTGGTCGCCACGAGCGGCGCGCCCAACTGGTGGGCCAGACGCAGCAGGTCCTCGCGCACGCGCTTTTCGAGGTCCAGCCCGTGGTCCATCAACTCGACGTAGAAGTTCTCGGCCCCAAAGATGTCCTGAAACTCGCCCGCGGCCTTGAGCGCCTCGTCGTACTGGCCCAACCTCAGCCGGGTCTGCACCTCCCCCGACGGGCAACCGGTGGTCGCGATGATGCCCTTCGAGTAGCGCTGCAGCAGGTCGCGGTCCATGCGGGGCTTGTGGAATTGGCCCTCAAGCGACGCATACGAGGACATGCGGAACAGGTTGTGCATGCCCGCGGTATTCGCGGCCCACATCGTCATGTGCGTGTAGGCGCCACCTGCCGAGACGTCGTCACTTTCCTGGCCGCGCTCGCCCCAGCGCACGCGAGTCTTGTCCTTGCGAGCGGTTCCGGGCGTCAGGTACGCCTCGACCCCGATGATGGGCTTGACCCCGTGCGCCTGGCCCTTCGCCCAAAAGTCGTACGCGCCAAAGATGTAGCCATGGTCCGTGGTCGCGAGGGCGGTCTGGCCCAGTTCCTTCGCGTGCGAAAACAGGTCGTCCAGGCGCGCAGCACCGTCCAGCATCGAGTATTCGGTGTGGACATGGAGATGCACAAAATCGCTGCCGGACATGGCACCCGATTCTAGGTGCGCTGGCCGACATCGATGCCCTCCCCTCGCGCTCGACGCGCCCCAGGTTCGACAGTTCCGAACATCCGCCCAGCAACACGCCGTTGACGACGGGCCGATGCGCTCGCTGGCTCCGCGTGTCGCCTCACCAATGTTCGGAACTGTCGGCGGCGAGGGGCGGGTGTCCCAGAGGCGCCAGGACTTGGGACAATGGGGCCCGTGAGCCCCGAGTCCCCCTCCCCTGAGCGTCAGCCGCGCAAGGTCCAGGCGCGCCGCCGGGGATCGAGACAGCGCCCCCGCGACCCCCACCAGCGGGTCAAGCGCGCCCAGTTGGAGGCCGCCGCCCGCGCGCGCGAGGCCGTCGAGGTTGCCCCCATCGCCTACCCTGCGGAGCTGCCCGTCAGCGCGAGCCGCGAGCGCATCGCGCAGGCGATCCGCGACCACCAGGTGGTGATCGTCTCGGGCGAGACCGGCTCGGGCAAGACCACCCAACTGCCCAAGATCGCCCTCGACCTTGGCCGCGGTCGCGTGGGACAGATCGGCCACACCCAGCCCAGGCGCATCGCGGCCCGCTCCGTGGCCGAACGCATCGCAGAGGAACTCAGCACGAGCATCGGCGAGATCGTCGGCTACCAGGTGCGATTCACCGACGAGTCGAGTGAGCGCACCCTCGTCAAGGTCATGACCGACGGCATCCTGCTGGCCCAGATCCAGCGCGACCCCGACCTGCTGGCCTACGACACCCTCATCATCGACGAGGCCCACGAGCGCAGCCTCAACATCGACTTCCTGCTGGGCTACCTCACCACGCTTTTGCCGCGCCGCCCCGACCTCAAGGTCATCATCACGTCGGCCACCATCGACTCGGCACGCTTCGCGCGCCACTTCGCGCCCGGCGGCCCCCTGCCACCTCCCCAGCCGGACGAGCTCGATCAGCCAGCAGACGCATCGGCCGATCCTGATGCGCCCGCGACCGCCCCCGTGATCGAGGTGACGGGCCGCACCTATCCCGTCGAAATCCGCTACCGCCCGCTCGCGGGCGAGACGCGCGGCGAGGAGAAGGACCTGGTCACGGGCATCGTCGACGCGTGCGACGAACTCATGCGCGAGGGCCACAGCGACATCCTGGTGTTCCTGTCGGGAGAGCGCGAGATTCGCGATGCGGCCGATGCGCTCGAGGGTTGGCTGGGCCCGCGCGCCAGAGATGCACGTCACCCGCAGCGCGTCGAGATCCTGCCGCTGTACTCGCGCCTGAGCGCCGCCGAGCAGCACCGCGTGTTCGAGCGCCACAGCGCGCGGCGCATTGTGCTGGCCACCAATGTCGCCGAGACCTCCCTCACCGTGCCCGGGATTCACTACGTGGTCGACCCCGGCACCGCGCGCATCTCGCGCTACTCCAAGGCCACCAAGGTGCAGCGCCTGCCCATCGAGCCCATCGCTCAGGCCAGTGCCAACCAGCGGTCGGGCCGCGCGGGCCGTCTCGCCGACGGCATCGCGATTCGCCTGTATTCACAGGAGGACTTCGAGGGCAGGCCCGCCTTCACGGAGCCCGAGATCCTGCGCACGTCGCTGGCCTCCGTGCTGCTGCAGATGATCGCGGTGGGGGTGGTGTCCTCCCCCGACGACGTCGCGGCCTTCCCGTTCGTTGAGCCACCCGACACCCGCGCGATCCGTGATGGTGTGCAGTTGCTCACCGAACTCGGGGCGATCGAGACGGCCGACGGCGGCCGCACCCGGCTCACGGCCACGGGCCGCACCTTGTCACGCCTGCCCATGGACCCGCGGCAGGCTCGCATGATCGTCGAGGCTGGACGTCACGGCGCGGTGCGCGAGGTCGCGATCATCGCGGCCGCGCTGTCGATCCAGGACCCGCGCGAGCGTCCGGCCGAGCAGCGGGAGGCAGCAGACGCCCAGCATCGGCGCTTTGCCGACCCCGCATCGGACCTGCTGGCCTACCTCAATTTGTGGGAGTACCTGCGCGAACGACGCAAGGAGCTGTCCGGCAGCGCCTTCAGACGCATGTGCCGCGACGAGCACCTGAACTTTCTGCGGGTGCGCGAATGGCAAGACGTGGTCGAACAGATCCGCATCACCGCCAAGCCGCTCGGCATCGAGGTGGGCCGCGGCAGCGCCCAGCGGTCGAGCGACCTCGAGGACGCGCAGGCGCATCGCTACGTGTGGAACGCCGACGCGATCCACCGCTCGGTGCTCGCGGGGCTGCTGTCGCAACTGGGCATGCAAGAGACGGGCGAGCCCAAGGCGTCCCAGTTCTCCCACCTGCGCGGCGCCCAGCGCGAGTCCGCGATGCGGCGCGCCAAGAAGCAGGCCCGCAACGAGTACCTGGGCGCGCGTGGCGCACGCTTCGCGATCTTCCCGGGCTCGGCGCTGTCGAAGAAGCCGCCGGCCTTCGTGATGGCAGCAGAACTCGTCGAGACCTCGCGGTTGTGGGCGCGCGACGTCGCCGCCGTGCGGCCCGAATGGGCGGAAGCACTCGCGGGACCACTGGCCAAGCGCACCTATTCCGATCCGCACTGGTCCAAGCGCCGCGGCGCCGCCGTCGCCACCGAAAAGGTGCTGCTGTATGGCGTGCCGATCGTCGCCGACCGCACGGTGCTGTGGGGCCGCATCCGGCCGCACGAGGCCAGGGAGATGTTGATCCGGCATGCGCTGGTCGAGGGCGACTGGGATACCCACCACCGCTTCTGGAAGGACAACCAGCGTCTGATTGAGGAGGCCGAGCAACTCGAGGCACGCTCCCGCACGCGCGGCCTGCTCGCCGACGATGAGGCGCTGTTCGACTTCTACGACGAGCGCATCCCCGACACGGTGGTCTCCCAGCGTCACTTCGACCGGTGGTGGAAGGACGAGCGCCGTCGCCGCCCCGACCTGCTCACCCTCACCTTGGACACCGTTGCTCCCGAGCACGAGGATGTCGATACCTCCCTGTACCCCGAGGCGTGGCCGCAGGGCGACCTGAGCCTGCCGCTCAGCTACGTCCACGAGCCCGGCACCGACGCAGACGGCGTCACCGTGCACATTCCGCTCGCGGTGCTACCGCGGGTCACGCCCGACGGCTTCGACTGGATGGTGCCGGGCATGGCGGCCGACCTCGCCACCGCGACCATCCGTGCCCTGCCCAAGAACGTGCGCCGACTGCTCGTGCCCGCTCCCGACACTGCGCGGGACGTCGCCGCGTGGCTCGCGCGAGAGACCCCCGCGTGGGAGGACATGGCACGTGCAGGAGACATGGCGGAGCCGTACCGCGAGGCCTTCACGCGGGCCGTCGCCGCGCTGCGCGCCGTCGAGATCCCGGCCGATGCGTGGGCTGGGTGGGAGGAACGCCTGCCGGCACACCTGCGGGTCACCTTCCGGGTGGAGGACGCTCGCGGTCGCGCGCTCGAGGAGTCGACCGACCTGGTGCATCTGCAGCGATCGCTCGCGCCACAGTCCCAGGCGGCCGTCAGCAGCGCCGTCGAGCATGCCGCACGGGCGGCTCAGGGCAGGAGCGACCGCACGGGTGCGCGAGCATCGGGCGCTGTGACGACCCCGCCGCCGTCGCCGGGTGCTGTCGCCGCCGCCACCGCGCCGCTGTCCGTACCCGGCCTGGCCGAGCGCACCGGGCTCACGGCCTGGCCCGATCTGCCCGGCGGAACCCTGCCCGACGAGGTCACCGGCACGGTCGGAGGCGCCACCGTCAAGGGCTACCCGGCCCTCGTGGACGAAGGCGCCGCCGCCGCGCTGCGCGTCCTGACGACGCCCACCGAACGCGACGCTGCGCACGCGGCCGGCGTCCGCAGGCTGTTGCTCACGGAGTGCGCGCTCGCCACCAAGCGCGTCTCGACCCGGTGGAGCGGACAGCAGGCGCTGCTGCTTGCCGCGTCCCCGTACCGCAGTACCGAGGCGCTGGTCTCCGCACTGCAAGCCGTCGCGATCCGCAGACTCACGCAGGGTGAGCGGGACGCCGCGGTGGTGCGCTCGGCGGCGGCCTACGAGTCGCTACGGGACCATGTGCGCGCCGGCCTCGAGGACGAGACCCATGCGGTGGTCGGCGTGGTCGTCGAGGTGCTTGATGCGCTGCGTCAGCTCGAGGCGGAACTGTCGCACTCCAACTCGATGGCGATGCTCGCTGTCGTGACGGACATCCGCGCGCAGGTCGAAGGGCTCACGGGAGGTGACTTCTTGGCGCGCACTCCACTGGAGCGTCTCACTCACCTGCCCCGCTACCTCAAGGCCGCGAGGACGCGTCTCGACAAGGCCGCCGCCGACCCTCACCGCGATGCCGCTCAGTTGTGGAAGGTGCGGGAGATCGCCGACGAGGTTGACACCGTGCGTGCCGCGGCCGCCCAGCGACCGGTCGAGCCGGAGCAGTCCGCGCGGCTCGAGCACGCCAGGTGGATGCTCGAAGAATTGCGAGTGTCCCTGTTCGCCCAGCAGTGGGGCACTTCGGAGCCGGTCAGCGAGCAACGGATCCGCAAACTCCTGGCCTGACCCGCTCCCCTCCCCAGGTTGGTCACTTCTACGGCGCGCATCCGGCGTGTCGTGCCTAAGTTGGTCGGTTAGTGCACATCGTGTCGTGCGCACCTTGCGCGGCCGCGCGTGCGCGAACTGCCCAAGTCTCGCGCGCTGCGGCCCGGAGGGCCGTCAAAGTGACCAACCTTGGGGGGTCAGGAGCGCAAGATGGCCAAGGCCGACGCGAGGTCATCGGGGTAGTCGGAGGTCACCCGCACCTGGCCACCACGCACCGGGTGCTCGAACGCGAGTTCGTGAGCGTGCAGCCACTGGCGTGAGAGCCCCAGGCGCTGCGCAAGAGTCGGGTCCGCACCGTAAGTCAGGTCGCCCGCGAGCGGGTGGCGCATCGCGGCCATGTGGACGCGAATCTGATGGGTGCGTCCGGTCTCCAGGTGAATCTCGACCAGCGAGGCCGCGGGGAACATCTCGATCACCTCGTAGTGGGTGATAGAGGGCTTGCCATCCTGCGTGACCGCGAACTTCCAGTCCGAACTCGGGTGGCGTCCGATGGGGGCGTCGATGGTGCCCGCGGTGGGGTCCAGATGACCTTGGGCCACGGCGTGGTAGACCTTCTCGACGGTGCGCTCCTTGAAGGCCGCCTTCAGCGCGGTGTACGCCGGGATGGACTTCGCGACCACCATGAGCCCCGAAGTTCCCACGTCGAGCCGATGCACGATCCCCTTGCGCTCGGCCGGACCAGCATCAGCGAGGGTCACCCCAGCGGACGCCAGCGCACCGACCACCGTCGGGCCGGTCCAGCCCGGCGAGGGATGTGCAGCGACGCCCACGGGCTTGTCCACCACTACGATGTCCGCGTCCTCGTACCTGATGGCCAGGCCCCCAGGGATTTCCGGCTCGGGCACGCTCTCACGCGCGTCGGGCAGGTCCACCGCCACGATACCGTCGCTCAGGCGATCGGACTTGCCGAGCACTCGGCCGTCGATCGACACCGCGCCGTCCGCGAGCAACTCAGCGGCCTTGGTCCGGCTGAGACCGAGCATGCGCGACAGCGCCGCGTCGGCCCGCTCCCCCACGACCGCATCGGGAACCGGCAGGTACTTGGTTTCAGGCACGCTGCGGACCATCCGGCGCCGCAGCCGAAGGCGAAGGAGCTGAGGGCGCCGAGGGCGCCTCACCGTGCTCAGGATCGTCCGGCGGCTCAGCGCCATCCGCATCGGCCGGGTGCGGCTCGGCTAGCAACTCGTGATGAGTGAACGCCATGACGAGTGCGACAGCAGCCGCACCCACGATGGCGATGTCAGCGACGTTGCCCACGAACCAACCGTTGTAGTTGATCATGTCCACCACGTGGCCCTCGCCAAACGACGGGTCGCGGAAGATCCGGTCGATGAGGTTGCCGATCGCGCCACCGAGGCCGATGCCGAACAGCCACATGGCCGCGGTGGACTGCGCTCGACGCGCATAGATCACGATGCCCACGGTGACGGCCAGAGCGATCACCGTCATGAACCACGTGTGGTCGCTACCGAACGAGAAGGCGGCTCCGGAGTTGAACACCAACTGGAGCGACAGGAAGTCGCCGATCAGGGGGATCTTCTCGCCCGGCACCAGAGTCGCGAGCGCCCACTGCTTGGTGACCTGATCGATCACCACCACGAGGAGGGCGACCAGCCACAGGGCTGGCCGCCAGGTCAACGGCGTTCCTCGCGCTGCTTGCAGGTGACGCAGTGAGTGGCGCGGGGGAAGGCCTGCAGACGCGCCTTGCCGATGCCCAGGTTGCACACCTGGCAGGAGCCATACGTGCCTGCATTCACACGGCGCAGTGCGTCCACGCTCTGCTCGAGCATGTCGCGGGTGTTGTTCACGATCGACATCTCTTGCTCGCGCTCGAGAGCAGTCGCTCCGGCGTCGGCCTGGTCGTCGCCTGCACCGTCCGAGGTGTGGAGAAGGTCATCGAGGTCGTTTTCGGCGCCCTGGTACTCCTGGACGAGCCGTTCGACATCGGAATTGAGGGTCGTGACGATGTCACGAAGCTCCGCGACCTTCCAGGGCTCATCGCCCTCGCGCACGGCGAGTCGCTTCACATCTGCGGCCTTCAGCTCGGCCGGGTCGACCACCACGATGGTCACGTCGGTACTGGTCATGCCCTCTTCCTCGTTTCCGGGTAGTGACGAGAGACTAGTCCCGATTTCACGGTGCCGCAAAGCGCAACGCCCGCGCGTGTCGTCCCTCACGTGAAGCGAGGCGCCCCCGTAGGGACGCCTCGCTCGGAAAAAACTAGATCAGCGCTGCTCGCCCTCGGTGCCCTCGGCACCGAA
The DNA here is from genome assembly GCF_047975725.1 of Demequina sp. Lineage (GTDB taxonomy): Bacteria > Actinomycetota > Actinomycetes > Actinomycetales > Demequinaceae > Demequina. The sequence goes on along the minus strand of NZ_JBKEED010000012.1, from coordinate 76,135 downwards.
CTCCTGCGCCACATCACTCGTGGGCTGCTGGACCGGAGCGCCCCACGCGGAGGGAGTCTCGACAGAGGGCTCCTGCGGCCGAACCTGGGCCCAAGGGCTGGCCGCCGCCTGCGGCGCTGCGTCATCCTCGCGAGCAACCGACGCGGCCGACGGTTCCTCGATGGACGGCACGGACACCTCGGAGGCCGCGTAGCCGTCAGCCTCAGCGGCCGGCTCCGCCTGACCAAAGCCACCGTCGAAGGCCGGGGCCGCGGACAGCGAGCTCTGGGCCTCGGACGATGCGCCGTGGTCGAGGTCACCCAGCAGGTTCTCGAGGTAGCTCTTCAGGCGGGCACGGTAGTCACGCTCGAACCGGCGCAGGTCCTCGATCTTGGCCTCAAGTTCGGTGCGCTCGGAGTTGAGCTGGTCCATGCGGTCCTTGGCGTCCGTCTCGGCCTGCTCGACAATGCTCTCGGCTTTGGCCTTGCCCTCTTCCACCAGTCGGTCGCGCTCGGACTCACCGGCCTGCACGTACTCGTCGTGAAGCTTCTGCGCCATCGCCAGCATTCCGGTGGCGCTGGGGGGCGTCGGGTCGGTCGCGGCTGCGAGTAGACCACCCTCGGTCGACGGCACCTCGGCGGGCTCGTCCGACGGCGTCGACGGTGCGCCCGCCTGTGCCTGTGCAAGGCGCTGAGCGAGGTCGTCCCGCTCGGCGATCAGCGACTGGATGGTGTGCGCCACCTCGTCGAGGAAGTCATCGACCTCATCCTGGTCAAAACCCTCGCGGTACTTGGTCTTGGAGAACGCCTTGTTCAGAACGTCCTCTGCCGTTAGCAGTGCCATGTGCGAACCACCTTCACTTCTCGGTGCGACCTGTTGCCGGCCAGCACGGCCGTCTCGGTCACTCTACTCAACGTTGTTCATCGGCACCTGGGGGGCGCCACTCAAGGGATCAGGCTGGTCCGACGACGACGGCTTCCATCATCGTGAGGACGAAGCTCACCAGGTAGCAACTGAAGAACAGCACCAGAAAGGCGAGATCCAGGCGCACCGCACCCAACTGGAGCGGGCGAATGACCTTGCGCAGCGCCTTGAGTGGAGGATCCGTGATGGAGAACACGGCCTCCGTCAGCACCATCGATACGCCGGTCGGGTGCCAGTCGCGCGCGAGCGACAGCACAAGTCCCAGGATCACTCGCGCGAACAGCACGAGCATGAATAGCCACAGCGCGAACTGAAGCGCGTTAAAGATGAATGCCACCTGGTGAGCCTAACGGAGCCTAGCGCTCGTTGAAGAACTCACTCTCGACGGGCTCCGCCTTCTGGGGCGTGTCCATGCCAATCTCCACGTGCGCGGGCGACAGTAGGAACACCGACGTCGTGACGCGCTCGATCGAGCCGTGCAGGCCAAACGACAGGCCGGCCGCAAAATCCACCAGACGCTTGGCGTCGGCGTCGGACATCTCGGTGAGGTTCATGATGACGGGCACGCCCTGGCGGAACGCCTCGCCAATCAGACGCGCGTCGTTGTACGTGCGCGGCTTGACGGTCTGAATGCGACGCAGGTCGTTGGCGCTGACGCTCGCACCGGGGGTGCGCTGGCGCTCATTGCGCACGGCGCGTGCAGGAGCCTCGTGGCGCTCGCGCACCTCGGTCATGTCGTGGATGTTCGTCACGGGAGCGAGCTCGTCGTCCGCGTAGTCGTACTCCTCGTGCTGGCTCACGTCGAAGCCGAGGTACTGGATCGCCTTGCGCATCGCGCTCATCGTGGGCTCCTTAGGAAAATTCGTGCGTTATCGCAACGGTAGGTCGCTCGCGGCATACGTGCCGGTAACGACACGCCGCCCCGGATTGAGTGCCGCATGAATTGCGGCTGCTTACGGGCACACGATCACTCCGGCAATACGCCCGGTGACCCCGTCGCGCCGATGCGAGAACAGGTTTTCGTTCTCCACCGTGCACAGCCGTGAGCGCACGATCGGATGACAGCCCAGTTCCGCAAGACGTGTCTCAACCGCGCGAGGCAAGTCCAGCGCAGGGGTGCCGATGCGGGTGGAGGACAGCGCCGATGGATGCCTGGCAGCGACTCGGGCCCGCAGTTGCGCTGGAACTTCGTAGCACCGGCCACACACAGCAGGGCCGATGGAGGCGCTGAGCTTTCCTGTCACGCGAGGCCCACCACGCAGGTCGATGAGGGCCGCGACGGCGGCGTCGATGACGCCAGCGAACAGCCCCTCACGGCCTGCATGCACGGCAGCGACAGCGCCGGACGCAGCATCGTGCAGCAGGATCGGCACGCAATCGGCCGCTATCGCGGCCAGGGCGACGCCTGGCACGTTGGTGACAAGCGCATCGGCCGTAGGACCCACCTGACCTGGCTCAGTGATGTGCGCGACAGCGATGCCATGCTCGGCCGTCAGGAAGGTGACAGGTGCTCCGGCATGCCGCGCGACGGCATCCCGATTGGACGCGACGGCTGCCGGGTCGTCGCCCACATGGGTCGCGAGGTTCAGCCCCGCGAACGGCGGCGCGCTGGCGCCGCCGTCGCGGGTGGTGAAGAACGCGCGGACGTCGAGCCCGGCGTCAATCACCCTCACTTACCGCAGGAACTCGGGGACGTCGAGCGTGTCAGCTTCCTTACGCACCGGGGTCACGTCGAGTGTGTCGGTGGTGGGTGCAGGCTCCGCGGCGTCATCGTCGGCGTCGATGGCCTGCGGAACAGGCGCAGAGGACGTCTCGACCGGCACCTTCACGGGCTCCTTCGCCTCGGCCGCCGGGGTGCTCCGTGCGCCGTCGATGGTGCCGAGTGCGCCGGTGCGGTGACGCGTGGTGGGCGCGCCGCCGTCGAAGCCGGCAGCGATGACCGTGATGCGCAGCTCGTCGCCGAGCGAGTCGTCGATGACCGTTCCGAAGATGATGTTCGCCTCGGCGTGAGCGGCCTCGCGCACCAGGCGAGCCGCGGTCTCGACCTCCTTGATGCCGAGGTTCGAGCCACCAGCGATCGACAGCAGCACGCCGTGCGCACCCTCGATCGAGGCCTCGAGCAGCGGCGACGAGATCGCGCCTTCAGCGGCCTCGAGCGCACGCTGCTCGCCGCGAGAGGAACTCACACCCATGAGCGCGGTGCCCGCGCCCTGCATGACCGACTTGACGTCGTTGAAGTCGACGTTGATCAAACCGGGCGTGGTGATCAGGTCGGTGATGCCCTGCACACCGCCCTGGAGCACCTGGTCCGCCGCGGCGAACGCGCCCAGGATCGACAGCTCAGCGTCGTCGATGTCGAGCAGGCGGTCGTTGGGGATGACGATGAGGGTGTCGACCTCTTCGCGCAGACGCTGGATACCGGCGTCGGCCTGGTCGGCACGGCGACGGCCCTCGAAACTAAACGGGCGGGTGACCACTCCGACGGTCAGGGCGCCCAGCCCGCGGGCGATGCGTGCGACGACGGGAGCGCCACCCGTACCGGTGCCACCTCCCTCACCCGCGGTGACGAACACCATGTCGGCGCCCTTGAGCGCATCGGCGATCTCGTCCTCGTGGTCCTCGGCTGCCTGGCGGCCAACCTCGGGGTCGGCGCCCGCGCCCAGTCCCCTGGTGAGCTCGCGGCCAATGTCGAGTTTGACGTCGGCATCGGACATCAACAGCGCCTGAGCGTCAGTGTTGATGGCGATGAATTCGGCGCCCTTGAGGCCCACGTCGATCATGCGGTTGACGGCGTTCACGCCACCGCCGCCCACGCCGACGACCTTGATGGCGGTGATGTAGTTCTGCGCTGCGGCCATGAGACCCTCTCCCAACCTTAACCTTCAAGTTGAAGGTTATAGTTATGTCAACTTCTTCCACGCACGACGGTACGGCCGCATACGTCACGTGCGCCGCAAGCGCGCGCGTGTCGCGCGATAAACGCGGCGAGAAAATGTGCCGCCAGCACGATCGTGCGGCACTACCCCGCCCGAAGCTAACAGGCCCGCGCCGCACCCCTGTTAGCGTCGAGTGCATGCTGGCCTCTCCCCCACGACCGCGTGCCACGCCACGCATCAGCCGAACCACCAAGGTCCTCCTCTGGGCGAGCATCGCGGTGACTACGGCGGGCAGCCTCGCAGCACTCATCGCCTACTCGACCTTGCCCGAGACCATCCCGATTCACTGGAATGCCGCAGGAGACGTGGACGGATATGGCCCACGATGGTCCGTCCTCGTCCTCGCCGCTGTCTGGATCGTGATGGTCGCAGGGCTGGTCGTCGCCGCACGCTATCCCCATACGTTCAACTACCCCGTCGACATCACGGAGGCCAACGCAGCTCGCGTGTACGGCTCGGGCGTGGCGATGATGGCGTGGACCGTGGCGTGCGTGACGCTCATGTTCGGGGCACTCATGCTGATGTCCTTTGGCATCGACGCCGGCGCGGTGCTCGGGTTCGCCCTCGTGGGCATGCTCGTGGCCGTGGTCGCCGGGATCGTCGCGACCACGCGCGCCGCGCGCGAGGGGACTAGCTGACGGTCGGCAGCGTCGGCGCGGACACGTCGATGACCTTGGCGTCCTTGGCGTCCTTCAGGAGCACGAGCAGCACCTCGGCCTTGAGCGCGGACTGCTCCGAGCTGCCCCACTCGACTGCGGGCCCGTCCCTGAGCACAAAGTGGATCGAGTCCTCCGTCTGCGCCTCGATGTCCTGAATACGTTCGCGAAGTTCCGCAGGCATCTCGTCGACCACTGCGATCACGCCGTCAAGAATGCGGGAGTCCTCCTCGCCCAAGGGCACCGAGAGGATCGGCAGATCGCTGGGGGCCGCCTCGGCCTGGGCAACCTGCACGCCGCCATCGTCCACAAGCGCGAATGTGCCGTCGGCGAGCGGGATCGCGGCGACGGGCTCCGACGACGCCAGCGTGACGCGCAGCCCCGAGGGCCACACGCGCTCCACCGTCGCCTCGCGCACACCCACGAGTTCCTCAAGCTGATCCTGGACGTGCCCCACGTTGACCAAGGCCAACGCCTTGCCGTCGGACTGAGCGACGATCTCTTGCACCTCAGCGGGGTCCACCACGGTGCCGAACCCCGACGCCTCAAGATTGTCCGCGTCAAAGGAGAACACGGGAGACAACAGGAGCAGCCACGTCGCACCCGCCACACCGGCGAGGACACCCGCTCGCTTGGCCCACTTGAGCGTGAGCAGCCTGCGGCTCGCGCTGCGACGCTCGCGTAGACGCTCTTCCATCCGGGTCGTCACGGTCGACGGCGTTGCCGCCAGCTTCGCCCACGGCGTCGCCACCGTTCCCGTGGCGCGCTCGGGCCGGCTCACAGCGGGGTGATCGCTCGCAGAGGCCGTCGCACCCCACCGTCCGCCCGACACCGTGGCCAGGCCACGCTGCCACACGCTCGGGGCCGATGCGTCACGTAGCGGCCGCGGCGACGTGGGCGCCGTACGCGGTGCCGATGCCGTGGCTGCCGATGCGCGTGAAGGTGCCGATGCCGTTGGCGCCGTCCGCTTGGCCTCCGGCCGCGCGGACTTGGTGGGGGTGGCAGCGGTGCGCTGCCACGGAGCACTGATGCGCACCTGCGACGAGCGGGGCGCGCTGGCCTGCTTGGCGTGCCGGGGGGCGACAGGCTTCTTGCCGGAGGCGGGCTTGTTGCCGGAGGTGGGTTGCTGCCCGGATGCCGGCCGTGCTGCCGAGCGCTGAGCAGGTGACTTCTGTGCGCCAGGCGAGGGCGCATCGGCCCTGCGCGGGCGCGTGGGCCTCGCGGGACGGCGCTGCTCAGCCATCCGAGCGCTCGCGCAGGGCGTCGAGTATCCAGTCGGCGGCAAGGGTCACAGTGCCCGAGCCCACGGTCATGACCTGCGTGCCGGGGCGCGCGAGCGAAGCGGCCACCTGAGCGGCCTCTCGCAGGTCTTCCACCACCTGCGCGGACGAGCCCTCGGGCACCGTCATGTGCTGAAGGATGCTGTCCGACGTCACGCCAGGGATCGGGTCCTCGCGGTCACCGTGCACGCCTGCAATGACCACGTCGGCATCGGCGATCGACAGCGCCGCGGCAAAGTTCGCGGCATGCAGTTGCGTGCGCGTGAACAAGGCGGGCTGGAACAGGATGACCAGGTGGCCCACTCCGGTCGAGCGCGCGGCGGCCAGCACGGCGGCCACCTCGGTGGGGTGATGCGCGTAATCGTCGATGACCGTCACGCCAGCAGCCTCGCCGCGCCATTCATAGCGCCGGCCCGTGCCGGCGAAGGAAGCGAAGGAGGCGGCTGCCAGGGAGGGATCGGCGCCCATCACGACGGCGGCCGCCCACGCGCCCGCGGCATTGAGGCGCTGGTGATCGCCGGGCGCGGCGACCTCAAGCGCCCACTCACCCCCCTCGTCCCAGAAAATGGATCCATTTTCTCGTGTGGCGGCGCCCACTCCTGCACCAAATGGATCCATTTGACGGGAGAGGTGGGTGGGGGTGACAGTGATATCGGCCGATGCGCTCGCCTGGGCCCCGTACGTCACCACCTTGACGCCGGAACGCTGGGCAAGCACAGCGATGCGCGCCACAGTGGGGTCGTCGGCGCACGCGACGAGCACGCGGCACGACAGTGCGAAGTCCACGAAGGCCTGCTCGAGTGCCTCGACGGTGCCGTAGTGGTCAAGGTGGTCGGGCTCGATGTTGAGCAAGATCCCCACCTCGGGGTGGTAGCGCAGGAACGAGCCGTCCGACTCGTCGGCCTCGACCACCGCGATGCCTGCGGCGCCCGCGTAGCCGCCCGCCACGGCACCGTCGACACCGAGCACGCGCGCACCCACCGCGAAGGACGCATCGATCCCCGCGGCGTGGAGCGCGTGCGCGACCATCGCGGAGGTCGTGGTCTTCCCGTGCGAACCCGCGACGGCGACCAAGCGGTCGTTTTCGAGTGCATACACGAGCGCCTCGGAGCGGTGCATGACGGGGATGCCCAGCTCGCGAGCGGCGGCCAGTTCGGGGTTGGTCTCGCGCACGGCCGAGGAGATCACGACGGCGTCCACGCCCTCGACGAAGGCGGCGTCGTGACCGATCCGCACGTCCATGCCGGCCTCGCGCAGCGCACGGAAGTACGCGGATTCGCGCTGGTCGGAGCCGGACACGGTGATCCCGCGCGCCGCCACCAGACGCGCCACGGCGGACATGCCCGAGCCACCCACGCCGATGAAGTGCATGGTGCCGCTCATCGCTTCACCCCCACAGTCACAGTGCTCCCTCAATCAGGTCTGCCAGTCGTGCCGCGCCGTCGCGGATCGCGATCTTGTCTGTGGCGGCCCGCATGGCTTGGGCGGCCTCGCCATCGAGCAGCATGCGCTCGGCGCCCTGTGCCACCGCCGCTGCGGTGAGGTCGGCGTCGTCGACGATGCTCGCGGCGCCCGCCTGCTGGGCGGGCCGGGCGTTGTCGGCCTGCTCGCCGTTGCCGTGCGGCAGCGGCACGTACATCGCGGGCAGGCCCAGTGCCGTCAGCTCACACACGGTCGCCGCTCCGGCGCGGCACACCACGGCGCCCGCGGCGGCCAGCGCTGTCGCCATGTCGTGGCTGTACTCCTCGACGCGGTAGCACTCACGGTCGGCGCCGGACAGCGCCTCGCGCACCGCGTGCGCCTGCTCGGCCTTGCCACGTCCGGTCAGGTGCCACACGTGCACCCCACGGGCGACAAGTTCGGGCACGGCAGCGACCACCGCTGCGTTGACGCTTGCTGCGCCCAGCGAACCGCCCGTCACCAGCAGCACCGGCGCATCGGCGCTCCACCCGGCGACCGCGCGTGCGGCGGCCCGAGCGCGCTGCCCCGCTGCCGGATCCGCGAGGACTCCCGCGAGCTGCGCAATCTCCGGGCGCAGCGGCAGGCCCGTCAGCACCGCGCCACGCAGCGGGGTGTCGGGAAACGTCACCGCGACGCGGTCAGTCATGCGCGCGCCAAGTCGGTTGGCTACCCCGGGCCGCGCGTTGGCCTCATGCACGATGATGGGCAGCTTGGCGCGCCGTGCAGCGAGGTACGCGGGAGTGGAGACGTAGCCGCCAAAACCCACGACGGCCCGCGCTCCACTGGCATCGATCGCGGCCGATGCGGCGGCAACGGCCGCTCGCAAGTTACCGGGCAGCCGCAACAGATCGCCCGAGGGCCTGCGGGGCATCGGCACCTTGGGCACCGTGTGCAAGGCGACACCTGCGCGGGGCACAAGGTCCGCCTCAAGTCCCTCGCTCGTGCCGAGCGCCGCGACGGTATGGCCCCGCGCGCTGAGTTCGGCGGCCGTGGCCAGCAAGGGGTTGACGTGACCGGCGGTTCCACCGCCGGCCAACAGGACTGCACTACCCACGACGCCTCCTGGCGACCACTGCGAACGACTTCTTGACGACGGATGGGCGCGCGGCAAACGCCTCGGGGGCGCCGGGTTCTCTTCGCGCGAAGGCCATGAGCACGCCGATGGCGGCGAGCGACACGATGAGAGAGGAGCCACCCGACGACACCAGCGGCAAGGGTACGCCGGTCACGGGTGCCAGACCCACGACGACCGCGATGTTGATGGAGGCCTGGCCGATGATCCACGCGCCAATCGCGGCCGCGGCGATCTGCACAAAGGGATCCGTGTGGCGCGTCACGAGGCGGTGCACGGCGACGGCGAGCATGCCGAAGGCGATCAGGATCGTGACCGTGCCGACCAGGCCGTACTCCTCACCGATGATCGAGAAGATGAAGTCAGAGTCTGCGACGGGCAGGTAACCCCACTTTTCGCGGCTCATGCCGGGCCCCAGGCCCCACAACCCTCCCGAGGCGAGCGCCCACGTGCCGTGCAAGGTCTGCATGCACTCGCCCTGCGGGTCGCAGGTCTCCGGGTTGAGCCATGCGTCGATGCGGCCACCGCGGGAGTCGCCGTCCTGAAGCAGCACCATGACCCCCACCAAGGCCATGCCGACCGCCACCGCGAAGTAGCGCAGCGGCAGCCCCGCCACCCAGTAGGCCGCGGCGACCATCAGGCAGATGACGATCGCGGTACCCATGTCGCGCCCCGCCAGCACCAGGCACAGCACCAACAAGGCAGCGATGCCCCCGGGGACCAGGGCCCCCTTGAGGGTGTTGAGTTGCTTGCGCCCTACGGCCAGCGCTACTCCGAGGAAGAGCGCGAGGCCGAGTTTGGCGACCTCTGATGGCTGAAAGGTGACCGGGCCAAAGCGCAGCCAGTTCTTGTTTCCGCCGGAGGCTTCACCCGTGAAGTACACGAGCAGCAGCAACACCATCGATGCCGCGAGGATAGGGAAGGCCACGCGTTTCCAGAACGCGAGCGGCATACGCGAGCCGATGACCAATGCCACCGAGCCCAGCCCCAGGGCGATCACCTGGATGATGAACAGCGAGTACGGGTTGTCCCCCGTGCTGCGCAGCGCAGACATCGACGTGGAGGACAGCACCACCGCGAGTCCCACCACCACGAGCACCGTGGTCGCTGCCGCAATCAGGTAGTACGTGAGGACGGGTGACCCGGAAGGAGCGGACGATGTTGACGTGCGCCGCGATGCCGTGGCCGTCATGCCGCCTCCCTCACGTCTCGAGAGCACCTACCGCTGTCGCGAAGGCGTCCCCCCTGTCCGCGTAAGAGCGGAACTGATCGAATGATGCACAAGCCGGTGACAGGAGGACAGTGTCGCCGGGCTGCGCCAGGCGACGAGCCGCCGCCACCGCCTGCTCCATGACAGTGTCGCCCGGGCCGATGCGGGTCACGGGGATATCGGCCGCGTGTCCCGCGAGTGCGCTCGCGAGCGGCTCAGGCGCCTCGCCGATCAGCACCACCGCCCGCAGACGCTCCCGCACGGTCTCGATGAGGTCGTCGAACTCTTGGCCCTTGGCCTGGCCGCCCGCGATCCACACGACCGACGAGGGCGCGCGGCCTCCGAAGGCCGCGATCGCGGCGTGGGCATTGGTGGCCTTCGAATCGTCCACCCAGTGCACGTCGTCCACCGTCGCCACCCAGGCGGTGCGGTGCTTGTCGAGCGCAAACGAGGAAAGCCCGCGCGACACGGCCTCGGGCTCGACGCCGACGGCGCGACACAGGGTCGCCGCTGCCAGCGCGTTGGTCACGAGGTAAGGCGGCACGTCGCCTGCGACCAGGTGCGCCAGGTCGCTCACAGCGCCCACCTCGACGGCCTCGCGGTGACGTCCCGCGTGGAAGGCGCGGTCGATCAGCAGGCCGTCCACCACCCCCATCTGCGAGACGGAAGGGCTGCCCCGGGTGATGCCCACGGCGCGGCATCCCTCGACCACGTCGGCATCCTCGACCATCGCCTCCACGATCCGGTCGTGGGCGGGGTACACGCACGCCACCTGGACGTGGCGATAGACGCGCGCCTTGTCCGCGCGGTACGCCTCGACTGAGCCGTGCCAGTCGAGGTGATCCTCGTCGGCGTTGAGGCACACCGCAGCGTGCGGCGACAGCGTGGTCGTGAAGTGCAGTTGCAGGCTCGCGATCTCGACGGCCACCAGGTCCCGCTGCTCGCGCGCGGCACCGATCACGGGAACTCCCATGTTGCCGCACACGGCAACGTTGAGCCCGCCCGCCTCGGCAATCGCCCCGACCATCTGGGTGGTTGTGGTCTTGCCGTTGGTGCCGGTGATGAGCACCCACGGGACATCAGGAACCCGCACCCGCCACGCAAACTCCATCTCGGAGACGATCTCGACACCCGCATCGGCCACGGCGGTGACCCACGCATGGTGCGGGGCGAAGCCAGGCGACGACATGCACAGGTCGAAACCGCTGAGGTCGAGCGTTTCGAGCGAGCGGTGGTCGGCATCGGCGGTGCCGGGATCGACGGTGGTGGCCACCGCGCCGATCTCGCGACACACCTTGAGTGCGGAGCGACCGGCGACTCCAAGCCCGAGAATCAGAACCCGGCTGCCAGCGGTGGGGTGGCGAGGATCGCTCACCCTCACTCCCCTGGCGGCAGCGCCGCGATCCACTCGGCGTAGAAGATGCCGGCGCCTGCGGCCGCCGCGAGGCCCGCAATGATCCAGAAGCGGATCACGATGGTGACCTCACCCCAGCCCATCAACTCGAAGTGATGGTGCAGCGGCGCCATTTTGAACACCCGTTTACCGCCGGAGATCTTGAAGTAGCCAATCTGGATCACCGAGCTCGCGACGATGACGACGAACAGCCCACCAATGATCACGCCGAGCAGTTCGGTGCGCGACATGATGGTCACGCCGGCAATGGCGCCACCGAGCGCGAGGGATCCGGTGTCGCCCATGAAGATCTTCGCGGGGCTCGCGTTCCACCACAAGAAGCCAAAGCACGCGCCTGCGATCGCGGCGCACAGGATCGCGAGGTCTCGCGGGTCGCGCACCTCGTAGCACTGGCTCGTGGCGTTGTCGAAGCCGCACCACTGGTTGTACTGCCAGATGTTGATGATGGTGTAGGCACCAAAGAAGATCAGCGACGCGCCGGTGGCGAGGCCGTCGAGCCCGTCGGTGAGGTTCACGGCGTTCGACCACGCGGTGATCAGGAAGTTGGCCCACAGGATGAACAGGATGATGCCCACGGCGGGACCCCAGTAGGCGAGGTCGAGCGCGGTGTCCCTCAAGAAGGAGATGGACGTCGACGCAGGCGTGAGGTCATGGCTGTTGGGGAACTGGAGCACGAGCACGGCGAATGCGATACCCACGATCGCCTGGCCCAGGATCTTGTAGCGAGCCCTCAGCCCCAGGGAGCGTTCGCGCCGGATCTTGAGGTAGTCGTCGAGGAAGCCCACAAACCCGAGCCCGACGATCAGCAGCATCACGAGCATCGACGAGGCGTACGGGGTGCGTCCGGTCAGCAGGTTTCCGAGCAACCAGCCCATCGCCGTGGCGAGGATGATAACCACGCCACCCATCGTGGGAGTGCCACGCTTGACCAGGTGGGTCGCGGGACCGTCCTGACGGATGAACTGCCCGTACTGGTGGCGCGTGAGGAAACGGATGAACAGCGGCGTGCCCACCAGTGCGATGAACAGCGAGATTCCTCCCGCAAAGACCACTGCCCTCATGCATCAACTCCCAGCAGTTCGTCGGCCAGCTTCCACAGCCCTGAGCCGTGAGACGCCTTGATCAGCACGGTATCGCCGCGCGCGACACGCTCGTCGAGGTACGCGCGGGCCTCGTCAATGGTAGCCACGTAGGCCGCCTCATCGCCCCACGACCCCTCGCGCACGGCAGAGACATAGACGGGCCGGGCGCCCTGACCCACTGCCAACAGGTGGTCGATCCGCAAGCGCACGGCGGTCAGCCCGATCTCCTCGTGACCCGCGCGGGAGGACTGACCCATTTCGCGCATCTCGCCCACCACCGCGAAGGTGCGGCCCGTGGTGCCGATGTCCTTGAGTGCGCGCAGGGCGGCCCTCATCGACTCGGGCGAGGCGTTGTAACTGTCGTCGAGAATCCACACGCCGTCGGCGCGCTCGGTGAGCGCCATACGGTGGGGGCTGAGCGGCCGGGCGGCGCTCGTCAGGGCCGATGCGCGGGCCAGGTCGAGCCCGCAGCGACGAGCCACGGCGATCGAGGCAAGGGCATTGGTCACGTGGTGCTCGCCCACGAGGGTCAGCTCGGCTCGGGCAGTGGCGCCGTCAGCGGTCACGTCGAAGTGGGCACGCCCGCGTTCGACGCTCAGGCCGCTGGCTCGCACGGTCGCGTCTGGAGCGGTGCCAAAGGTGTCAACGTGCTGGCCCTTGCCCGCCAAGGCGACGCGCGCCGCCATCGGCGCCACGCGAGCGTCATCGGCGTTGAGCACCGCCACGCCACCTGCGACGAGCCCGTCCACGAGGGTTGCCTTCTCCTCGGCGAGCGCCTCGGGCGACCCGTAGCCTCCCAGGTGGGCACTGCCCACGGTCAGCACGACGGCGATGTCGAGCGGCGCAATGTCGGTCAGGTATGCGAGGTCGCCCGGGGCGGAGGCCCCCATCTCGAGCACCAGGTGGCGTGTCGACGAGTCCGCGCGCAGCACCGTCATGGGCAGGCCGATCTCGTTGTTGAAGCTGCCCTCCGGTGCGACGACGTCGGGAAGCACCTGGGCGAGCAGGTCCTTGGTGGTGGTCTTGCCGTTAGAGCCCGTGATGCCGATCACGGTGAGGTCGCCCTCGGTGCGCAGCAACGCAAGGTAGCCCTTCGCAAGCCGACCGAGCGCCGCCACCACGTCGTCGACCAGGACGTGCGGACCGGCCACGGGCTGGGACACCAGCGCGAGCGCCGCGCCGGCCTCGAACGCCTGCGGGGCAAAGGCGTGTCCGTCGACCCGCTCCCCCACGAACGCCACATAGAGCGCACCTGGTCCGGCCAAGCGCGAGTCCTTGACCACGCTCGTCACCGCCACGTCGACGTCGGCGACGAGTTCCCCGCCCACCGCGTTCGCGACCCACTGGGCTGTCAGCACCCTCACTGCTGCCCTCCTGAGGTGGCGTTGAAGCGAGCGGCTACCCGCGCATCGGCCTCATTGATGGGTCCGTGGACGTGCACGGTGACGCCGGTGGCGGGGGCGACGGCCTCGCCCGAGCGCTCGGCAGTGATCCTGCCGTGCGCGCCAAGGTAGGCATCGCGGTCGTTGTAGCGGTGGAACACTCCTGCTATCTCCTGTGTCGGCTCGTGACCCTTGCCGGTCACGATCACGGTGTCTCCCGGCCTTCCGAGCCGCAGGCCGTACTCGACGGCCGCGACACGCGGGTCCACCTCGTGGACGTCGTGCAGGTCGGGGCGCTCCTGTGCGATGCCCTCGCGAATCGCGGCGCGAATGGCCGCGGGCTCCTCCGAGCGCGGGTTCTCGTCGGTGAGGACAATCACGTCCGCGAGGGAAGCGGCGATGGCCCCCATGACGGGGCGCTTGCCCTGGTCCCGGTCGCCGTCAGAGCCAAAGATGAGGATCAAGCGCCCGGGTGTGATGGGCCGCACCCCCTGCAAGGCGAGCGTCAGGGCGTCGGGGGTGTGCGCGTAGTCGACGATCGCGAGCGGATCGGCCTCGCTGCGCTCGACCACGCGCTCCATGCGCCCCGGCACCTCGTGGGCGGTCGCCACCCCGTCGATCGCTTCAGTGAGCGGCACACCCGCCGCATGGGCCGCGACGATCGCGACAAGGGCGTTCGAGACGTTGACCAGGCCTGGTAGCGGTGACTGCGCGTCATACTCCGTGCCGTCGGGCGCACGGAAGCGAAACTGCGAGCCCACGCCGTCGAGCCCAATGTCGGCCCAGGTCACAGCCCAGTCGGCCGGCTGCGGGTCATCGAGGTGGGTCGAGACCGTCTCGCACGGGATCTGGACCTGCGAGGCGAGCTTCCTGCCCCACTCGTCGTCGACGTTGATCACGCCGCGCTGCGCGCGCCCGGGAGCAAACAACTTGGCCTTCGCCGCGAGGTAGTCCTCCATGGTGCCGTGGAAGTCCAGGTGGTCCCACTGCAGGTTGGTGAAGACTGCCACAGAGAAGTTCACGCCGCCGATGCGCTCGAGGGCCGCGGCGTGTGAGCTCACCTCGGTCACGGCGGCACTCACGCCTTCCTCGCGCATGCGCGCCAGCAGGCCGTGCAGCACTGGCGCCTCGACCGTGGTGCGAGGCGACTCGATCGCCTCGTCGCCAATGCGCAGCTCGACCGTGCCCATGATGCCGCGGCGGTCGTGCACGCTCGCAAGGGCGTTGTCGATGAAGTAGGCCGTGGTGGTCTTTCCGTTGGTGCCCGTGACCCCCACGAAGGTGAGGTCCGCAGAGGGGTCGCCGTAGATCAGTGCCGCGGCCTCGCCCATCGCCATGCGCGCATCGGCCGCGACCAGTACCGGCACGTCAACGCCCGCCGACTCGAGCTCCGCCAGGCCCGCGGCGTCGGTGAGAACCGCCACCGCACCAGCGGCCACCGCCTGCGCCGCAAAGCGCGCGCCGTGAACCTTCAGCCCGGTAAAGGCCCCAAACAGATCGCCAGGGGCCACGGCGCGGGAGTCCACGCTCGCACCGGTGACACGTACCTGCGACGCTTCCCGCGCATCGGCGCTGTGGATGCTTGCTGCGGCACGCGCGGCGACGTCAGCGAGCGTGCGTTCTGTGGTGTGCGCAGGGCGCAACGCCATCTCGTGCACGGTCACTCCCAAGTGGTCGGATACATCTCTTCCGCCGGGCCGGAGGGCGCGACGCGCAAGGCCTGAAGGGCGAATGACGTGACGTCGGAGAACACCGGCGCCGCCACCTCGCCACCCCAGATCGAGCTCTTCGGGTCGAAGAGGATGACGGATACGACAATACGCGGGTCATCGGCCGGGGCGATGCCCACGAACGACGCCACGATGCGTGTGAGCTTGCCCGTCTCGTCAGGTGCCTGGGCAGTTCCAGTCTTGCCCGCCACTCGATAGCCATCGATCTTGGCGAGCTTGCCCGTGCCAGACTCCGTCACGTCTTCGAGCATCAGCATGACCTGGGCGGCGGTCTCCTCGGAGACGACCCTCACACCCTCGGACGTTTCGCGCTCCACGAAGGTGCCGTCAGCCTGCTGGAAGCCCTTGACGATCGTGGGCTGCAGGCGCACTCCCCCATTGGCGATGGTCTGGAACACCTGGCTGTTCTGCAGGGCCGTCACCGACACACCCTGGCCGTACAGGACCGCCCACTTGGTGCGACCGTCCCAGTCCTTCCAGTGGTGAAGAATGCCTGCCGACTCGGAGGGCATGCCTACGCCCGTCTTGGATCCGAGGCCGAAGGCCTCGAGATACTCGTAGCGTTGCTCCTCCGTCAGCCCCTCACCCACCTGGACCGTGCCGGTGTTCGACGACTTCGCGAGGATCCCTGCGAGAGTGAGCTTCTGGTCGCCGTAGTCGTGCGAGTCCTTAAAGGTCTGGTTGTTGGCAGTCGTGTACTCGTAGGGGGCGACATACCTCGTGGTCGGTGTCGCGATGCCTTCTTCCAAGGCCGCCGCCACCGTGATCACCTTGGCTGTCGAGCCGGGCTCGAAGACGTCTTCGACGGCGCGTGAGCCTCGCGATGACGCATCGGTGGCCCCGGGGTCATTGGGATCGACAGTTCCGGAGTCCGCAAGCGTGAGGAACTCGCCGGTCGTGACGTCCTGGATCGTGACGATGCCGCTCGAGGCACCCGTCTGGGCCACGGCCTCATCCAGCCGCTGCTGCGTGTAGTACTGGATGTCGCGATCGAGGGTGAGCACGACGTCCGAACCGGGAACCGCCGCCTCCTCTTCGAGCACGCCGGTCGGGATGACAGTGCCATCAGTACCGCGCTCGTAGGTCAACGAACCAGGAGTGCCCAGCAACTCATCCTCGAACGAGGCCTCGATACCAGCCAAGCCCCAGTCGTTGCCCTGTTGATCCTCGCGGCCGCCGACGAAGCCCACGATGTTGCCTGCGATATCCCCGTTGGGGTACAGCCGCTCAGTCACCTTCTCGCGGTCGATGCCAGCAATCTTCTCGTCCGCGATCAGCGACCAGGTTTCGGGGGTCACGTACTTGGCGATGTACTTGAACGTCGCGTCGCCGACGAGGTCGACGGCCAGCTCGGACTCGCTCACCCCGAGGATGGGCGCAAGGATGGCGGCGGCGTCGAGGGCACCTTCGGCCACCACCTGCTTGTCTTCGATGCGCTGCCATTCGGCGAGCTTCTGCTGGTTGACGAAGACGTGGTAGCGCTCGGCCGAGGTGGCCAGCACCACGCCATTGCGGTCCACGATGTCGGCACGCAGCGGCTCGCTCGTGGTGGTCGACAGTCGGTTCTCAAGTGCCGCGGTCGACAGCTCAGCGGCGTTGACGCCCTGGATCATGACTAGCCGGCCCGCGAAGACGGCCAGCAGCACCAAACTCAGCGCGGTGATGAAGAACTGCCGCCTGCGAGGTTCGCCCACCTGAGCACCGACCGGCGCCCCAACGCGGACCGTGCGGGCCTTCACCGGGCGCGGCCCTGCAGGCCTGCCGCCCTGGTGGCCCGAGGCTGCCGTTCGCTTGGGCGTGTGCCGAGGGCGGGCGCCCTGCCCGCCCGGCCGAGCGGCCCCGCGCGAGCCTGCCCGCGCATCGGGCCGGCGGCGCGGCGTGCCCTCGTCGTCCGCCATCAGCCCTTGCCCTGCTGAAGCACCGCACCATCAGTGAGGGAGATAAAGCCACGGGTATCCGCGAGTTCCATGCCGAGCGCCGATGCTGCCGCGGCCAGGTGCGTGGGCGAGGAGTTGGCCTCGAGTTCACTCACCAGCGAAGCCCGCTGCTGGTGCAACTGGGCGATCTCGATCTTGAGTGCCCGGCGCTCGTACGCACCCTGGGACATCGTCGTGTTGATCAGCAGCACCGCCGTCAGTGCTCCCACCACGATCAGCAGGCACGTCCACGCGAAGGGCACGAGCGACCGCGCCTGCTCCGGCGCGGCAACGGCCGCGAGATGCGGTCGCGTTGCGGCCGCCTTGCGCGGCTGAACCGGGACGGCCGGCGTGGGCCTCCTCAACGGTGCGGCACTCATGAAACCCTCCTCAAGCGAGACGGCGGGGTGGGACGGAGACGTTCGACGGCGCGCAGGCGCACGGGCTTGGACCGGGGGTTCGACTCGGCTTCCGCAGCGTCGGCCTTCTCTGCGCCGCGCGTGAGCGAACGCAGGTACGGCTGGTGCTCCTCGGGGACGACAGGGAGTCCCGGCGGAGCCGACGACGTGGTGCCGTGGGCAAACGCGACCTTGACGATCCGGTCCTCGAGCGACTGATACGACATCACCACCACGCGCCCAGCGACACCCACGCCCTCGACGGCCGCAGGGATCGCGGCCTCGAGCACCTCAAGTTCGCGGTTGACGGCGATGCGCAGCGCTTGGAAGGTGCGCTTGGCAGGGTTGGAGCCCGGCTGGCGCGTGGCGGCGGGGATGCAGGCGCGCACGATGTCGGTGAGTTCAGCGCTGCGAGTGATCGGCGAGGTGTCTCTGCGCCGCACGATGGACTCAGCAATACGCGCGGCGAAGCGCTCCTCGCCGTACTCGCGCAGGATCCGGGTGAGTTCGCGCTGGTCGGCGTCGCGCAGAATGTCCGCGGCGGTCGTAGGGTCCTCGCGGTTCATGCGCATGTCCAACGGAGCGTCCTGCGCGTAAGAGAAGCCACGATCGGCCTCGTCGATCTGGAGCGAAGACACGCCCAGGTCGAGCAGGATCCCGTCGGCGTGCGTCGCGCCAACGCGCGCCAAGGCCCCGGCGATGTCGTCGTACTCGGCGTGGTGGGCCACGAACCGGTCGCCAAAGCGTGCCAGCCGCTCGGACGCGAGCGCGATGGCGTCCTTGTCGCGGTCAATACCGACCACGCGCGCTTGGGGGCACTGCTCGAGGATCGCCTCAGTGTGACCGCCCATGCCGAGCGTGCCGTCGATGGCCACCGCTCCTTCGTGGGCGAGCGCGGGGGCGAGCAAGTCGACGCACCGCTGCAGCATCACCGGCTGGTGACGCGACGCCGCATCGGTCATGACCCCTCCCCTCGTGTGAGTCCGTGATCCGAGGTCTCCCTCCGGCTCTCTGTCGGGGGGAAGTCCGTCAGAGTCGCGCGGGAGGAGGCCACGGGCCACGGTGCTGTTACATGTCGTCGAAAACTTCTGCTGCGGTGGCGGCGTAGTCCTCTTCGCCGTCCACCAGGTACTGCTCCCAGGTCGCCGCATCCCAGATCTCCACCCGAGAACCCATGCCCACGACAGCAACCTCGCGCTCGATGCCCGCGTACCGCCGCAGCGGGGCGCTGAGCAAGATGCGGCCTTGCTTGTCGGGGATGTCGTCCTGGGCGTGGCCAAGGAAGTTGCGCAGGTAGTCACGTGCGCGCTTGTTCTCCAGCGGAGCGCGTCGCAGCCGGTCGTGGATGGCGGCGAACTCGTCCAAAGGGAACAGAAACACGCAACGGTCGAGCCCGCGCGTGGCAACCAGACCAGTGGCGAGCCGACCCCGGAATTTCGCCGGAAGAATCAGCCGCCCCTTGTCATCGAGCCGTGGCGTGAACGTGCCAAGGAAGACCCCTGTAGGGCCCAGGCCGTGCGCCGCCAGATCTGACACTCGACCTCACCTCCCAACGCCACGACTCGCCAGTTGGCCCCACTTTACTCCACTTCACCCCACAAACTGCGAGATGGAGCGAGATTGTGAGCCTGACAGCAACATCATCGCAGGTAATTTGGCAGTATGTGCGGTGGAGGGAATTTGCTCGAACGAAACGGTCCGAGAGTGTCGTGCCCATATCGCCGCGCGCCGCCATCCCCTAGGCTCAGGACAGAGTTGCAAAGGAGCGTCCATGTCCGACCCGCTGCCCACAGAGGCGGAACTTGCTGCCGTAGCCGACCTCACCGGTCGCATCCGAACCTCGATCGCTACCGTGCTGTCTGGCCTAGATCAGGCGATCTCGGCGACTCTCGCGACGGTGTTGGCGCAAGGGCACCTGCTGATGGAGGACGTCCCCGGCGTGGGCAAGACCACGCTCGCGCGTGCGTTCGCCGCAAGCATCGACTGCAGCGTGGGACGCCTGCAGTTCACGCCGGACCTGCTCCCGTCCGACGTGACGGGCGTGTCGATCTTCCGCGCCCACGAGCACCGCTTCGAGTTCCGCCCGGGCCCCATTTTCGCCAACGTCGTCATCGCTGACGAGATCAACCGCGCCTCCCCCAAGACCCAAGCGGCTCTGCTGGAGTCCATGCAGGAACGCGCGGTCACGGTAGACGGCGAGACGCGCGAACTCGCAGCGCCGTTTCTGGTGGTCGCGACGCAGAACCCCGTCGAGATGGAAGGCACCTACCCGCTTCCCGAGGCTCAGCGTGACCGCTTCATGGCCCAGGTATCGGTGGGGTACCCCGAGGCGCGGGCCGAGATGGCGATGCTCGACCTCCACGACGGACATGAGCCGTTGCGGGAACTCACGCCCGTCGCCGACGCGAGCGAACTGCTCGCGGCAATCGATGTCGCCAGGCGCATCTACGCCGCCCCGGCGGTCAAGCAGTACATCGTTGACCTCGTCTCGGCCACCCGTACCGACCCAGCGTTGCGCCTAGGAGCCTCCCCGCGAGCCTCGCTCCAGCTGCTCGCCGCAGCAAAGGCGAGGGCCGCGATGGCCGCGCGCAATCACGTGCTCCCGGACGATGTGAAGGCCCTCGCGGTGTCAGTGCTCGCGCACCGGCTCATCGTGTCGACTGAGTCGCGGCTCGCGGGCCGCACGGCCCAGCAGATTACTCGGGACCTCGTGTCCATGACGGCGGTGCCGACCGCCGCGAAGGATGCCCCCGTCCGCCGTGAGGCGGCCGTGGTCCGTGCCCCCTGACCCTCGGGCGCACCATGAGTTCCTCCACCACGCACCCCTCTCGCGCCGCGGCCTCGAGCGGTGCCGCCAAGCGCGGCAAGACCCAGATGACCGCACGGGGCGCAGGCATGCTTGCCTGTGGGGTCCTGCTCACGGTGCTGGGGGTCGGACTCGCCACACCCGTGCTGGTGCATATCGGTGTGGTGGTGACCTGCGCCGTCACGGTGGCATGGATCTGGGTTCTGCTCGCGGTGGACTCGTTCCTGCGCGCCTTTCCTCATGCCCGCAGGGTGGTGACCCCTCACCCGCTGACGGCGGGCGGCCCCGGCTCGGTCTCCGTGGTCATCGAGTCGACTCGTGCCCGACGCAAACGGTGGGTGTCGTCGGTGGCCGACCGCCTCGACATTCGGGAGCAGGCCGCCGCTGAACTGACAGGGGGAATCGGGACCAAAGCCACCGTGATGCGTGAGCCAGGCCGGCTCGAACTCTCCTATGCGCTTCACCCCGCACGGCGGGGTCGCTGGCCGCTCGGCCCTTCGCTGGTGCGCAGCGCCGACCCGTTCGGCATGTTCGTCTCGAGTACCCCGGTCGGTCAGCCGCAGCTCGTCCCCGTCTGGCCAGCGGTGGTCGACTTGTCGGCCACCGCGGGTGCCCTCATGGGCCACGCCGACCGCATTGTGCTCGGAGCCCGCACCCCGTCGCCCGACGACGCGTCCTTGCGCGACTACCGCGAAGGAGACGACCTGCGCCGCGTCCACTGGCCGTCGACAGCACGGCGCGGCACCATGCTGGTGCGTTCCGACGAGCGGGCCGGCCGGCGCCCGGCGACGGTCATCATTGACTTGCCGCGTGAGCCTGCGGCACTCGAGCGCACCATCAGTGCGGCGGCATCCATTGCGGTGTCGGTGCTCGACTCCGGCCATCCCGTCCGCCTGCTGGGCGCCGGGCTGCATGCGCAGTCGTCGCGCCACCTGGGCGAACATGGAACGGCAGCCGCACGGTTCCACCTGCTCAACGAGACGGTCGACCTGGTCGCCCCCGCGACAAGAGCTGCGGCGTCCGCCCAACTCATCACCGCGGCGATGCTCGCCGCGGACGAGGCCACGCAGGGCGAAGTGACGGTGGCCATCGTCGAGCCGCTTGAAAGGGCAGCCCTCGACGCGCTAGCGCCGCTGGGCGATGCGGGTCGCGCGTGGGCTCTCGTTCGTGCCGACGGGATCCTTGGCGACGACGCACGCTTCACCGTGAAGTCGTTGCGACGCTCGGGATGGCGGGCCATGACCGTCCGCGCTCAAGACGACCTCGCAGAGCTGTGGACTCGGATACTGACCGCGGGTGACATCGAATGAGATCCACGTTCAGCGCCCGCTCTCCATGGCTCGTGAGCCCTCTCATCGGGCTGTGCACGTGGCTGGGGCTCTTTGGCCTGTCAGCAATGATCGTTCCTGGCATCTGGCTTCGCACCGTGGCGACAGCGATCGCCGTGACCTGCGTGGCAGTGATGGCGGTGCGGCTGCTGTCTTCTTCCCGAGTTCTCCCCACGCTGGCCGGCGCACTCGCAGCCGTCGCCGTCATGGTGCCGCTGTTCGTGAGGAACGACGACGGCTCACGCAGGCTACTGCCCACGCCCGGCGCTCTTCGCGAGCTAGGAGCCGTCCTCGAGCGCGGGGTCGACTACGCCACGACCACCTACGCGCCAGCGCCCATCAGCCTCGACCTCTGCGCGGTCGTCACGGCAGGCGCATTGGTGCTGTTTCTGGCGGCCGAACACGTCGCGGTGTCGTGGCGTGCCACCGCCTCGTCCGGCCTGTTGCTGGTGCTGCCGTGGCTGCCGGCCGTGGTGTTCCAACAGCGCGTACCCTCCGCCGCGCTCCTCGTGGCGCTCGTCGCGTGGCTCATGGCCCTCGCACTGTCGAGAAAGACCGCAGGCGTGGAGTCACGGCCGTCGCCGAGCGGCGCCGTCGTCGCCACAGCCGCCACCATGGGAATCGCGTTACTCGTAGCCCCCACCGCCTTGGGCGGGTTGGGCTGGGGCAGTTTTCCGCGCATCGACGCGCCGTCATCACCTGACACCGCCACTCGCTTAGACCTCGACCTCGACCTGCGCAACTCGCTCACCTCGAACTCGACCACGCCCATTCTGATCTACGAGGCCCATGGCCGCCGTCCCGACGCCTTCCGGCTGTACGCACTGACCGACTTCGACGGCGCCCGCTGGGCGCGTGAGGCCACTGATATACCGAGCACCCTGGCGAGCTCGGGCATGTTGTGGACTCAGCCCGTCGAGGATTGGGACAACCGCGAGCGCCAACGCGTCGACATCCAAGTGCTGGGGCTCGAAGAAACCAACCTGCCCATGCCTCCCACTCCCCGTACCGTCGACGTCGACGGGCCGTGGTTCTACGACGCCGAACGCGACGAGGTGGTGGGCAACGGGGCCACCAGCCGCGACGTGCAGTACTCCGTGGTGACGGATCACGACTACACGTCCGCAGACGACCTCCGTGCCGCGCAGGAAGCTATCGACGCTGGCGAGGATCCGACTGACCCTCGCTACCTTGACCTCGCCGCGGCCATGGACGACAGTCGCGTCGCCGCCCTGACGGCGGAGGTCACCGCTGAGGCCGACACGCGCTACGACGCGGCGATGGCCATCCAGCAGTTCCTGCGCGACCCCACCGAGTTCAGCTACGACACGGCAGTGACCCCCCGTGGCGGTGACTCGGTGTCCGCATTTCTCGATAGCCGCTCCGGATACTGCGTGCAGTTCGCCACCACGATGATCGCGATGGCGCGCTCGATCGGCATCCCCGCGCGCATGGCGGTGGGGTTCCTCGCGGGCGAACTCAACGACGACGGCGCTTACGTGGTCTACGGCGCAGACGCGCACGCGTGGCCGGAGTTGTGGTTCCCTGGCGTGGGCTGGGTGCGGTTCGAGCCGACGCCCGGCGTCCAGACTGGCGCACCTCCCACCTACGCCGATCCCACCGCGGGACAGGCGGTGAACCCACAGGTGCCGCTGCCGGGTCTCGACACGCCCGCGACCCCGCAACCTCAGGTGCCCATCGACCGGCCCGGCACCGACCTGGGTGCGGGTGCCGAAGAGTCACCGTTGCTGTCGGGCTGGGTTCTGGCGACCATCGTGGTCCTCGCGCTCGCGGCCGTCGCACTGGCGGGGGCGTGGTGGTGGTGGCGCCGTGGCCGCGCCGGCGCCTTGCGTAGGTCTGCGCGCGACGCGGAACAGGTGTGGGACCACCTCAGGGACGAACTTCCTGAGCCGATGCGCTGGCCACTCACGCTCACCCCGCACGAGGCCGCCGCTCACCTCGACGAGGCGTTCGCGACCCTCGGCGGTCGCCTGACTCCCCACGCGCGTGAGGCGTTCGCACGGCTTTCCCTGGCAGTGTCCGATCAGCGCTACTCGCCAGCGGGATCGACCGTCGACATTGTCGACCTGCGCGCCTGTGCTGACACGGTCAGGACCGAAGCGACCGCAGTTGAAGTCGAGTCCAGGCGCGTCGACGCAAGGGACTGAGCGCACAGACCTGAACGCACCGACCTCAACGCGCGGGACCGAGCCCACTGATGTGTGCGCGCCCTGCCCGTCTGGATCAGTGGGGCGCGGCCGTGGCGGTAGCGGCCTAGAAGTCGCCGGTCTCCCGACGGCGCTCAAACCGCTCCTCCATGCGCTTCATGAAGTCCTTGTGCTCCTTGGGCGCCTGGCGCTTGGAGGGCCCAGCCTGACGTGGGGCCTGCGGCGAGGACGGTACGGGCTTCTTGCGCGGTGCAAGCAGCGCCCACAGTGCGACGCCGGCCATGATGACAAAGCCCACAATGCCCACGAGTACCTGCTGAGACATCACGCCCAGCAAGATCACGCACAGGCCCAGCAGCACTCCCCCGACGCCGATCACGACGCGTGCCGGCGTGCGCGGACCACGCGTCATGGCGCGATGCAGCGAAGGGTCCTGCCCAAGATCCTGCTCGAGCTGGTCCAGCACGCGCTGCTCGTATTCAGACAGCGGCATGATGACCTCCTTCACAATGCAACCGGCGAATGTTCGTAGTCTAGTTCGAAGTCACCCCGACGTACTAGCCGGGGGCCACAAGGAGAAGCCACATGCCCCGATCAGACGCCACGCGCGTCATCGCGCCAGACGTTCCTCGGGATGTCGCCGTCCCCATCGCCACCGGAACGGTGCGTCTGACGGATGATCCAGATGGGTCAACGACTGTATGGGTCAATGAGGTTCCCAGTTCTTCGATGCGGCTCGATCCGACCGTGCTTGACTTCGAGTACATGCGCCATTTTGCCGCCGCCATCGCGGCGTGGGGACCTCCCGCAAAACTGCTCGCGCTCCATGCAGGTGCCGGCGTGTGCACCATGGCGCGGCACCTGAGCCACGCCTACCCCGACTCCCGTCACATCGCGGTCGACATCGACACCACGCTGCCCGACCTCGCGCGCCAGTGGTGGGACCTGCCCCGTGCGCCGCAACTACGCGTTCGCGCACAGGATGGGTCGGCGGCCGTGGTGGAACGCCACGACGACTCGCTCGACCTGATCCTGCGTGACGCGTTCGCTGGCGACTCCACGCCTGTGTCCATGGCCGACGAGCACTGGTGGACGCACGCCCGTCGAGTGGTGAGGCCAGGTGGGCTCGTGCTCGCGAACGTGAAGTACGTGCCCCAGCAGCGCAACCATGCGCCCGACGTTGCGGCCGCACGCGCGATCTTCCGCGACGTGGTCGCGGTGGGCGAGCCTGCGGTGCTCAAGGGAAAGCGGCGCGGCAACGTGGTGATCGTGGCCAGCGACGGCATCGATCTGGACGCACTGCGCCGCTACGCGGCCTCGGCACCGCTGCCCACCGGTGTTGACCCGTCCTGGCCCGGCCAGCGCTGACCCGCCCAAGCCTCCCCCGCCCCAGCGCCTCCCGCCCCACGACCCACGCCGCCACCCACGCCCACCCATCCGGTTGATACCCGCCTAAACGGGATCTGGCACCCGGGCGCGAGCCTGATACCCGGCTCGACGCGTGCGACGGGAAGGGGCACCCGCGCGCGCACCCAGCCCGCGCATCGGCCCTGCGGGACGCCACCCCGGCCGGACATGCCAGAAGGCCGCCGCCCCGTAAGGGACGACGGCCTTCTGTTCTAAGTCTGCCTAGAGGGTGCAGATCAGAGCGGACGAACCGCTTCCGCCTGCGGACCCTTGGGGCCCTCGGTCACGTCGAACTCGACGCGCTGAGCCTCCTCGAGCGACTTGTAGCCGTCGGACTGGATCGCCGAGTAGTGCACGAAGACGTCGGCGCCGCCGCCGTCCTGTGCAATAAAGCCGTAGCCCTTCTCAGCGTTGAACCACTTCACAGAGCCCTGTGCCATGCATGTTTCCTATCGTTACTGCCCGGGTGACGGGAAGCGCAACACCGTGCCGCGCTTGTCGCCGCAATGCCGCGTCCCGGGTCTAGACGACCGGATCTTGCACACTACGTGATTGCAACCAGTACAAGCATGGCACGAATCACGCTCCAGGGGGAGTGTCTCCTCGCTGTTGTTGGAGAAAACGCTCGAACTCGGCGCCCAACTCCTCGGCAGACGGCAGCGGGCCGTCGAGTCCAATCGCGCCCTCGCGCTGGTCCAGATAGGCGTCGTACTGTTCTTCGAGCTGAGTCACGAGCGCCTGTACCTCTTGCGATTCGGTAGCCTGGCGAGTGATCTCCTCCTGCGCACGCGCGGCCTCGTCGTCGAGGGCATCCGTCGACAACGCGAGTCCCGAGATGTCCTCGAGCACTTCCATGGCCTTCTGCGCGGCCTGCGGGTACGGCGACTGCGCGAGGTAGTGAGGCACATGCACCGCGACATTGATGGCCGCGAGGCCCCACTGACCAAAGCGGTACTCCATGACGTTCTGCGCGCTCGCAGGGACGGTCACCGTTCCGAATAGGCTCGGGGCGTCCGGGAGCAGGTCTTGCGACGTGCCGTGCACGGTGGCGGTCAACGGCCTGGTGTGCGGGGCCGCCATGGGAATGCCATACGCACCGAGCACCAGTTCCACGCCCAAGCGCTCGGTGATCTGGCGCACCGCACGCACGTACCCCTCCCAGCGCACGTCCGGCTCGAAGCCGTGCAACAGCAGGAACGGGGTTGCCTCGGCATCGGTCACGAGGTCCAGGTCCAGGTGGGGCTCGTCGTAGGCCGTCCACTCGTTCACCGAGAAGGTCATTTCAGGGCGGCGCGAGCGGTAGTCGAGCAACTGGTCGATGTCGAACGAGGCCACGCGCACCGGCTCGGCCTCCTCGAGAATGTGCTGGGCCACGAGGGCTCCGGCTCGACCCGCGTCGATGAACCCGCGCAGCGAGTGCATGAGGACGGCACCCTCCTGCGGGGCGACGGCGGCCCAAGCCGCGACGCCTTCCGGGTACCAGGTGACAAGTGGGGATTCCATAGTTGTTTCATCGTCTCACGACGGCGGCTCGTGGCCGCGCCGGCTGGGCGGCTTCACGCTGACCGCGAAACCGGGGAGGGCCGATGCGCGAAGGACCTGCGTACAACGCCGTGCACATTGCGTCACACGGTGGTGGCGAGAGCGCCCCCCGACCGGGATAATGGATGACTGCCTCGAACCGGACGAGCACGAGGCTGCGAAGGGCTGACGCATGCAAGACGATCGCACCCTCGCTGCGGAGCGCCGCGGCCTGGATGCCGAACAGCACGTGGTGGACGGGCTGTACGCGCGACTGGATGAACTGCGCACCGAGGCCGGCAGACGCCTGGGTGAGGTCAGGCGCGAAGGCCCTTCGGGCTCCCCTCAGAACCGCTCGGAGCGTGACGCGTTCGCGACCTTGTACGAGGACCGTATCCAGCAGCTCGACGCCGTCGAGGACCGGCTGTGTTTTGGACGGCTCGACCTGAGCGACGGCGAGCGTTTCTATGTGGGGCGCATTGGACTGTCGGACGCCGACCACGCTCCCCTGCTGACGGACTGGCGCGCGCCCGCCGCGCAGGCCTTCTACTCCGCGACTGCAGCCAACCCCGGCGGTGTCGTCAATCGCCGCCACCTCACGACGAGGGGCCGCACCGTCGTAGCGGTCGAGGACGACGTGCTCGACGTCGAGCGCCTGCGAGAAGCCGGTCTCGAGGACTCGCTCGCGGGCGAAGGCGCGCTGCTGGCCGCCCTCGGCGCGCGCCGCACGGGACGCATGGGCGACATCGTCGCCACCATTCAGGCCGAACAGGACGACGTGATTCGCGCCCCCATGGCTGGCGCGCTCGTCGTCCAGGGCGGCCCCGGTACTGGCAAGACAGCCGTCGCGCTGCACCGAGCCGCATTCTTGCTCTACCACCACCGCGAGCAGCTCGAGCGCCGCGGTGTGTTGTTGATCGGCCCCTCCAAGGAGTTCCTGCGCTACATCGACCACGTGTTGCCGTCGCTGGGCGAGACCGGTGCGGTGTCGACCACCCTTGCCGGCCTGGTGCGCGGCACCGCGATCACTGGCGTTGAGGCCGATGCCGTGGCGTCCATCAAGGGCCGCACCGAGATGGCTCAGGTCATCCGGGCCGCCGTCCGCGAGCGCCAGCGTGCGCCCCGCAGGGATCAAGAAGTCCGCATCGATGGCCGCACCGTGGTGATCCGTCGCGCGGACGTCAAGGACGCCCAGGCGCGCGCCCGGCGCGACGGCAAGCCGCACAACGAGGCACGCAACGCCTTCGCCAAGGACATGATCGGGCGTCTCACGACGCAGCTCATGGAACAGCTCGAGACCCACCTGGACGCCGAGGACCGCGTCGAGCTCGAGCGCGACGTTCGCGACTCCAAGACCATCCGCATCGCCCTGAACCTGTGCTGGCTGCCGGTCTCGCCTGAGCAGCTCCTGCGCGACCTGTTCTCCAAGGCGCACCTACTCGACCACGCGGCCCCCTTCCTGTCGCGGCGCGAGCGTGACCGCCTGCTGCGCCCCGCATCGGCCCCCTTCACCGAAGCCGACGTGCCGCTGCTGGACGAGGCCGCCGAACTCTTGGGTGACATGCCCGGCGGGGCCCCGCGCTCGCGCGGCGACGAGGCCTCCGAGGAGGAGATCGCGTACGCCCGAGACGTGCTCGACACGTTCGGAGGTGGGGGCATGGTCACCGCCGAGTCGCTTGCGGCGCGCATGAAGGGCGGCCAGTCTCGCCTGACCGTCGCCGAGCGCGCCATCCGCGACCGCACCTGGACGTATGGCCACGTGGTGGTCGACGAGGCCCAGGAACTGTCCCCCATGGCCTGGCGCATGCTGCTGCGCCGTTGCCCCACCCGCTCATTCACCATCGTGGGCGACGTCGCGCAGGTCGCATCCGCCGCTGGCACACGCTGGTGGCCCGAAACCATGGATCCGTTGTTCGGTCAGTCGTGGAACCTGCGCGAGCTCACGGTGTCCTATCGCATCCCCGCAGCAGTCGCGCAGCGCGCTCAGGACTTCGCACGCGCCGTCAAGCTACCGGTGAGCGCCCTCACGGCCGCCCGCGAACTGGACGATGCGGTGGTGGCCACGCGCGTGGCCGCACCCGACGCTGTGGTCGACCAAGCGGTCGCCCTCGCGGCACGGCACGCCGCTCAGATGGCCGATGGCGACGGCGGACTGGTCGCGGTGATCGTGCCCGACGACATGCAGGTGCGGGCCCGCGCGGCATTCGCGGCTGCGTCAGGTGCGGGCGGGGCACCCGAGTGGAACGACACGGTCGAAGTGCACACGGCGCGTCAGACGAAGGGCCTCGAGTTCGACGTTGCGATCGTGGTCGAACCTGCGGCGATCGCCGAGGCTCGTGCTGGGGACCTATACGTCGCTCTCACGCGCCCCACGCGTCGGCTCGAGATGCTCCACGCCAGGGATCTGCCGCAGGGCTTGGCCTAGTCCGCATCCCCTTCGGGGTGCCCGGCCTCACTCTTGGCAGGGGCCGGCACCCGCGATCGCCAGACCCGCTCGGTCCCCCGGACCCCAGGTGACGAGCATGACGTTCTCTCCGTGCATCAGTTCGGTGTTGTCCTCGACGTGGGCGAGTCCCACCACGTGCGCCAGCTCGTGCATCACGACAGCTGCTGCGAGTGCCTCACCACGGTTGGACCCGAGCATCGTGGTGAAGTCCTCCGCATCCAGGATCATCGCGCCCGACTCGAGGTAGCGCTGATTGCCGTACGCACCGCTCACCGAACTGGAGCCGCCGAGACCCATCACCGAATCGGCAAGGTCCGGCACCTGCGCAGCGGTGCCCCAGCCCACGATGATGGGCGCAAATGCCTCTCCGTACCGGTCCTGGAACAGCGGCCGATCAAAGTCAGCGACCTCGTCCGTGGTGCCCTCGTACTCAAACACCAGCCCCGTGTGACGCGAGATGTCGGCCACCGCCGCGTGGATCATGTCCTCCGCGCCTTCGGGCATTCCTTGCGTGTTGTGGACCCACCGCAGCGGGCGGCACGGGTCGTAGCGCGTGGGTCCCTGATCGGGTTCCTCAAACATGAAGGCGTACTGGCCTTGCGAGTCGACAGGCACCTGCGCGGCCAGCCGGGTCGCCTCCCCCTCAGGCAACGGCACCCGCACCTGGGCGCCGTCAATCTCCAGCACGTTGCGCGGTTGACCGATCCGGTCCCAGGTCTCCCATTCGAAGCCCGTCGCCCAGCCGGTGACACCGATCGCCACCGCGCCTACGGCGATGATGACCGCCAGCCGCCCACCCGTGTTCATGCGGGCTAGCCTGCCACGCGAAGGCCACGGCGACGCCATCTGGCACTCAGCAGTGCTGTGGAGTTGGTAACACGGGCCCGAGTGCGCCAGACTGAGCGCCGTGCGAGCACTTCTTCTAGAGAACCTTCACCCCCAGGCCACCGAGATCCTCGAGGCCGCCGGAATCTCCGTCGAGAACCACGGTGGCGCGATGGACGAGGACGAGCTGATCGAGGCCCTTGACGGCGTCTCGCTCCTCGGTATCCGTTCCAAGACGATGCTGACGGAACGGGTGATGGAGGCCTCGCCCTCCCTGATCGCCGTCGGCGCCTTCTCTATCGGCACCAACCAGATCGACCTGGGCGCAGCCGCTCGCCGCGGCATCGCGGCGTTCAACGCGCCGTTCTCGAACACGCGCTCCGTTGTCGAGATGGCCGTCGCCGAGATGATCTCGCTGACCCGCCGCTTGCAGGTCCACAACCGCCTGATGCACGAGGGCGTGTGGAACAAGAGCGCTGACGGCGCCCACGAGATCCGCAGCCGTACACTCGGCATCGTCGGCTACGGCAACATTGGCTCGCAACTGTCTGTCGTGGCCGAGGCACTCGGCATGAACGTCATCTTCTACGACAGCGCGGAGAAGCTCGCCCTGGGCAACGCCACCCGCATGCCCACCCTCGAGTCGCTGCTCGAGGCAGCCGACGTCGTCACGCTGCACGTCGACGGCCGCGCAGGCAACCAGGGCTTCTTTGGCCGCGCCCAGTTCGAGGCCATGAAGCCCGGCGCGCTGTTCCTGAATCTCTCGCGTGGCTTCATCGTCGACGTCGACGCCCTCAAGGAGGGGCTCGAGTCCGGCGCCATTGGCGGCGCTGCGATCGACGTGTTCCCCGAGGAGCCCAAGAAGAAGGGTGATCCCTTCGTCTCGCCGCTGCAGAACATCCCCAACGTGATCCTCACGCCGCACATCGGCGGCTCCACCGAGGAAGCCCAGCGCGACATCGGCATCTTTGTCGCGACTCGTCTGCGTGACTACATCGACAAGGGCTCGACCTCGCTCAGCGTCAACCTGCCCAACCTGCAGCTCGACCAGCAGCAGGGGTCGCACCGGATCGCCCACCTGCACGAGAACGTGCCCGGTGTGCTCGCCGCGGTCAACCACGTGTTCGCCGACCACGGCGTCAACATCGAGGGCCAGCTGCTTGCCACCCGTGGCGAGCTGGGTTACGTGGTCACTGACGTCGCGGCCGGCATGACGGACGAAGCGGTCGCGGCGCTGGGAGCCATGTCCGGCACCGTGCGCCTGCGGGTGCTGTCATAACTGCCGCTGACGCCACCGCTGCCGTCGCTTTCGCAGACCTCGGCCTTCCCGACGCGCTCGTCGCTTCTCTCGAAGGCGCGGGGCTGAGCACCGCCTTCCCCATCCAGTCGGCCACGATCGCCGATGCGCTGGCTGGCCGAGACGTGCTCGGCAAAGCCCGCACGGGCTCAGGCAAGACGCTCGGCTTTGGCCTGCCCGCGATCGCTCGCCTTGCTCAGACGGGACCAGCTGAGGCTGGCCGCCCGCGAGCCATTGTGTTGGTGCCCACGCGCGAACTCGCGATGCAGGTCAACGACGCGCTCGAGCCCTTCGCGCACGCGATGCAGGTTTCACTGCGGCTCGTGGCGGGCGGGCTGTCGATGTCCAAGCAGGTGCGTGCGCTCGAACGCGGCGTCCACCTGCTGGTGGCCACCCCCGGCCGCCTGGCCGACTTGGTGCGACGCGGCCATGCAGACCTGTCACGCACCGAACTGGTCATTCTCGACGAGGCCGACCACATGGCGGACATGGGCTTCATGGACGAGATCGAGGAGATTCTCGCTGGTGTGCCCGCTGGCGGCCAGCGCCTGCTGTTCTCCGCGACCCTTGACGGGGACGTCGATAGGCTCATCAGCGCCTACATGGAGGACCCCGTCCTGCACGACGTCACCAGCGGTGACGACGCCCCCGCGACCCTTGACCACGTGGTTCTCAACGTGCCCCCGCACGTGAAGTACCAGATCGCGACGCGGATCGTCGCGCGGCAGGGTCGGACGATCGTGTTCGTGCGCTCCAAGCTCGCGTGCGACCGGATCGCCCAGGAGATGCGCGACGCCGGGGTACTCGCAGTCTCGCTTCATGGTGACAAGTCCCAGCACGACCGCAACTTCGCCATCACGGGATTCCGGGCAGGACAGATCCCCGTGCTCGTGGCGACCGACGTCGCGGCACGCGGCATTCACGTTGACCACGTGGACCTGGTGCTGCAGATGGATCCGCCTCAGACGCACAAGGACTACACCCACCGCTCCGGCCGTACGGCGCGTGCGGGCGAGCACGGGCTCGTCGTGACCCTGGTACTGCCCCATCAGCGCAAGGCGATGGACCGCATCGTCGAGGACAGCGGCGTGGACGCCACGTTCCGCAAGGTGCGCGGCGAGGACGAGGAGTCGCTCAGCCTCGTGCGCGACCTCACAGGTGCACAGGAGCCCTCTGGAGTCCCCGTCGACGAGCCGCGCCCCTCAAGGGCCCGGGGCGAGTGGGGTTCTGACCGTGGCGGTTCACGCGGTGGTGGCCGGTCGGGTCGCCAGGACCGTGGCTCCCGGGGCAATGGCGGCCCCCGTGACCGGGGCGCGCGTGATCGCGGTGATAGCCGCGACCGGTTCGAGCGGCCCGCGCGCGGCGAAACTGGTCGCAGGCCCACGAACTCACGCGCGGCGTACAACGGCGGACACACGCCGCAGCCTGGACACGCGAAGACCAGGGCCGAGCTCGACGCGCGCGAGCAAGCTCTTGCCGCACGCGAGCGCGAACTCGAACTGCGGGAGCAGTATTACGCCGACAATTCTCGCGATGGGTCGCGGCGCTCCGGATCACGTTCCTCGGACTCGTGGAAGCGCGACGACCGTGGAGACCGTGGCGGACGCGGTGGGCGCCGTGAGGGCCGTCCTGCGCGGCGCGACGACCGGCGCGACAACAGGCGCGACGACCGCCGGGACGACCGTCGTGGCCCGTCTGACCGGGACCCCGGTCAGCGTCGCCGGGAGGACGCTCAGGAACAGCGTTCGGCCGGTGGCAAGGACCGGCGCGCGTCGGGAAGCGGCAAGGGCAAGGCCAAGGGAAAGAAAAAGGACGTCGCCAAGCCCAAGAACCGCAGCGGCAAGCCTCGTCCCAAGAAGAAGCGCTAAGGGCGGGCCCGCCGTCGGCCCACCGTGCCTATTCCTCTTCGGTTGAGCCGGACTCTGCCCTGAGACCCGCGATCGCAGACTCGAAGTCGTCAAGGGTCTCGAACGCCTGGTAGACGCTCGCGAAGCGCAAGAATGCGATCTCGTCGAGCTCTCTCAGCGGAGGCAAAATGGCGAGGCCGATGTCGGTCGCGTCGATCTCCGCCTGACCGGAGGCACGGATGGCCTCTTCCACCCTCTGGGCTAGCAACGCGAGATCGTCATCGTTGACCGGGCGGCCCTGGCACGCCTTGCGCACGCCGGACATCACCTTGTCGCGGCTGAAAGCCTCGACGACGCCGTTGCGCTTGACCACCGACAGGCTCGCGTTCTCGACCGTCGTGAAGCGCTTGCCGCAGTTGGGGCATTCGCGACGGCGCCGGATCGACAGCCCGTCGTCGGCCGTGCGCGAGTCCACGACACGTGAGTCTGGATTGCGACAGAAAGGGCAGTGCATGGCACTACTCTGCCACGCCACCGGCCCGTCACCAGACGCGAGTACCTGCCGTTCAGCCCACCTCGGGCAGGTAGATCTGTTCGCCGGCCTGCAGGCCCGCACCCAGCTTCGCGTTGAGCACCTGAATGTCAGCGATCACGTCGCGCACGTCAATGCCGTCTGGGGTGATCGCGCTGGCGATGGACCACAGCGTGTCCCCCGACGCGACGGTGTAGGTGTCGAACACTGCCGGCGGCTCGTTGCCGTCACTCGCAAAGGCTGTGGGAGCGAAGACCGCAGCAAACGCGATGACCACCGCGACCAGGATGGCGCGACGGCGGGAGCGTGCCGCAGGAGTGTCGATCATGGTGATGCGGGTGCGAACGCGGGGGGCCTGCTGCACGCGCCGTAGCGGGCGCTGAAAGGTGTCTCCGTGAGCGTTGATCATCACGGGCGACGTCATCACAGTGGCAGTCATCTCATCCTCCGTTCGAACATGTGTTCGACGAACACGTGTTCTATTTGTAGCACTGGACACCGACACAAGCAAGACTCGCTCGAACATATGTTTGATTTCGTGCTCCGCTTGCCCTACGGTCATGAAAGACACCTCATCACCGGGGTCTGACATTGACGCGGGCGGTCCGCACGAGGAGGAGACATGGGCGAGCGCACAGCCGAAGGCGGCGCGACCATCCACGAGTTCCCGAGCGCTCCGGCGGATCGGCTGACCGATCGCCAACGGATGATCCTCGAGACCATCCGCTCGTGCGTGGAATCCCGTGGCTACCCGCCGTCCATGCGTGAGATCGGGGAGGCTGTCGGCTTGAACTCGACGTCCTCCGTGAAGCACCAGCTCACCGCGCTGGAGACTAAGGGCTACCTGCGTCGTGATCCCCATCGGCCGCGCGCGATCGAGGTCGTGCTCCCAGGCCAGGAAGCGGCGTCACCCTCCCCCGCTGCCACCCCGCCGACCGAGGCAGCCCCCGCATCGGCCCTGCCCCACTTCACCTCTGCCCGCGACGACGTGTCGATGGTGCCGCTCGTGGGCCGCATCGCGGCCGGTGGTCCGGTGCTGGCAGACCAGGCCGTCGAAGACATCTTCGCCCTACCTAAGCAACTCACCGGCGATGGCGAGCTCTTCATGCTCAAGGTCACCGGTGACTCGATGGTGGACGCCGCGATCTGCGACGGCGACTGGGTGGTCGTGCGCCGTCAGGCCCACGCCGACAACGGTGACATCGTGGCGGCCCTGCTCGACGACGAGGCGACGGTGAAGACCTTCCGCAACCGTGACGGCCAGGTGTGGCTCATGCCGCACAACCCCGCGTACACGCCTATCGACGGCACCCACGCCTCGATTATGGGCAAGGTCGTCTCGGTCCTGCGGCGCGTCTGACCGGCAGCGTTCGCTACTTTTCGGCAGCCTTCGCAGCGGTATCGAGGCGTCGCAACGCGTCGAGGACCTTGTCCCGGTCGGTCGTGCCCCACAGTGGCGGCATCGAGCGTGCAAGGTAGCCGCCATAGCGCGCGGTCGCGAGCCGAGAGTCCAGCACCGCGACCACTCCCCTGTCCCCGTGAGTGCGGATCAGGCGACCGGCACCCTGGGCGAGCAACAACGCCGCGTGAGTCGCCGACACCGCCATGAACCCGTTGCCTCCCGCCTGCGCGACCGCTTCCGTGCGCGCCTGGGCGATCGGCTCGTCGGGGCGCGGGAAGGGGATGCGGTCGATCACGACGAGCGACGCCGTCGCGCCGGGGACGTCGATGCCTTGCCACAGGGACGTTGAACCGAACAGACAGGCCTGGGGATCTTGCTTGAACCGCTCGACGAGCGTGGGTAGCTGGTCGTCCAACTGGTAGAGCACAGGAACGTCCAGCCGCTCCCTCATCGCCTCTGCGGCCGCCTGGCCCGCCCGATGGCTCGAGAACAACCCCAGGGTGCGCCCTCCAGCAGCCCTGATGAGTGCTTCCAGTTCGTCGAGCGCCTGCTCTGAAATGCCACCCGTGGACGGCCGTGGCAAGTGGGACGCGACGTAGAGGATGCCCTGCTTGCCGTAGTCGAAGGGACTGCCTGCGTCCATCGAGACGGGGTCATCCACGCCCAGGTGGCGCGCCATGGACTCGAAGTTGCCTCCGAGCGCGAGGGTGGCGGAGGTAAACACGGCAGCCTTCTCGGCAATCAACTTCTCTCGGATCAGGCCCGCGACGTCCAAGGGCGCCGCGACGATGCGCGCGGCCAGACGGGATTCGTAGTCACCATCCGGCGGCGCGAGCCAGACGACGTAGCGCCCGTGCTCGCCCAGCAGCTCCTGGCACACGTCGAACACCTCTGTGAGGGCGGCAGTGGCCACCTTCGCGGTGGCGGAGGCACTGTCCCCCGGTGCACTCGGCTCCGACTGGTCCTTGGTGGACTTCTGCAACTGAGAGATCATCCCGCGGGCCGCGGCCCGGACTAGGTCGACGGCCTGAGCGAGTTCCTCTGGCAGGCCCAAGCGCAGACGTCCAGGGTCGCAGTCACCGAGCGCGGCGTCCAAAGACCGGGCGGCGCGGTCGAGGTCATCCGACAGCACACCGACCCGGCGGGCCGCCCTGCCGGCGCGATCGATGCGCTGCACCGTGATCTCGTGAGTCGCCGCTGACGTGATGCGTGCGACCAGTTCGTGGGCCTCATCGACAATGAGCGCTGCGTGCTCGCCGATCATGTCGTGGCTCGCGGCCTGCACCCCGAGCACGGCGTGGTTGGTGACCACAATCTTGGAGCGCGCAGCGTGGTCCCTGACGTGCTGGGAG
This sequence comes from Demequina sp., assembly GCF_047975725.1. GTDB lineage: Bacteria > Actinomycetota > Actinomycetes > Actinomycetales > Demequinaceae > Demequina. The sequence goes on along the minus strand of NZ_JBKEED010000012.1, from coordinate 39,764 downwards.
AAGCAGTCCTTGATCATGGGGCATTTCGATTCCAGGCACTCGCGCCCGGCCACGCTGACCTGCGCCCACGCGCGGTGGGAGACACCGGGCACCAGGTCGTCGCGGTCGCCCGTATCGGTCTCGTTCGCCCACGCGTGCAACCGCGCGACTTCTTTGCCCAGCTCGCTCGTGGGACCGGCCGCGATGGGCAGCATGTCGTCATCGGGCTCGCCGTAGCCGCCTGCCATCTTGTGCACACACAGGTAGTTGCTGCGCCCTTTGAAGAGGGCAACCTCGGGACGCTGGGGCAGGTGCGGCTCGAGCGCGTCAAGCACCATGGGCAGGTCCTTGATGAAGACCTGGCGTTGGAGGGCAAGGGTTGCCGTCGACACCACAATGCGCTCGTCCGTCTGTGCGGCATGGACCACAGCGGGGACCAAGTAGGCGAGCGACTTTCCTGTACCGGTACCGGCCTGGATGAGGGCATGCTCGCCGTCCGCCAAGGCGCGCTCGACAGCCTGGGCCATGGCTGTCTGGCCCTCACGCGCGGCGCCGCCAAGCGCCCCGACTGCGACGTCGAGCAGCCGTGTGGCGTCCGTCGTCGACTGGCCAGCCGGCTCGGTTGCCTTCGTCGTCACCTGTCGCGCGGCACTCACGCCGCTGTGGCGGCCGCCTGGAGACGCGCCGCGAGCGACTCGTCGACGAGCGCGACGAGCCGGGTGCCTTCGGGCTCGTGGCTCTCCTCAAGGACCTCGCCGTGCAGGTGGGCCTCGTGGATGAGGTCTCCGCGGGTGTAGGGCACCACGAGGGCGACGCGCACCTCGGGACGGGGCAGTTCGACGGCAATGCGCTCGAGCAGCGCGTCGATCCCGTCACCGGTGAGCGCGGATACCTCGATCGTCGGCTCGGGCCTGGCCCTCAAGCGCATGAGGGTCTCGGGGTCTGCGACGTCCACCTTGTTCAGGACGATGAGTTCCTTGACCTGGTCAGCACCCGGCACGTCTGCGAGCACCGTGCGCACTGCCGAGATCTGCCCCTCAGGGTCCGGGTGCGAAGCGTCAACCACGTGGAGCATCAGGTCCGCGTGCGCGACCTCCTCGAGCGTCGAGGCAAACGCTGCCACCAACTGGTGGGGCAGGTCACGGACAAAACCGACCGTGTCGGACACGGTGAACGCGCGTCCGTCAGGGGTCTGAGAGCGGCGCACCGTGGGGTCGAGTGTGGCGAACAGCGCGTTCTCGACCAGGACGCCCGCACCCGTGATGCGGTTCAGCAGCGAGGACTTACCGGCGTTGGTGTACCCGACGATTGCGACGTTGGGCACCGCCATGCGGTTGGCTCGTCGTACCTGACGGGCGGGTTCCATCGCCTTGATCTGGCGACGCAACTGCGCCATGCGCGTGTGAATGCGGCGTCGATCCAGCTCGATCTTGGTCTCGCCGGGACCGCGCGATCCCATACCTGCAGCGGCACCACCCACCTGGCCACCGGCCTGGCGGGACATCGACTCGCCCCAACCGCGCAGTCGTGGAAGGAGATACTCGAGCTGGGCCAGTTCGACCTGCGCCTTGCCCTCCTTCGACTTCGCGTGTTGGGCAAAGATGTCCAGGATCAGCGCGGTGCGATCGATGACCTTGACCTTGACCACGTCTTCGAGGGCGCGTCGCTGGCTAGGAGCGAGGTCATCGTTGACGACCACGGTGTCGGCGCCGACGGCGGCAACGATCTCTTTGACCTCCTGCGCCTTGCCCTTGCCGATATACGTCGCCGGATCGGGGTGAGGGCGGCGCTGGAGCACGCCGTCGAGCACTTCGGAACCTGCGGTCTCCGCCAGGGCAGCGAGCTCACGCAAGCCCACTTCAGCATCGGCCGCCGACCCGTGGGACCACTGCCCCACGAGCACCACCTTCTCAAGGCGCAGCTGACGGTACTCGACCTCGGTAATGTCCTCGAGCTCGGTCGAGAGGTTGTCCACGCGCCTGAGCGCGGCACGCTCCTCGCGTTCGAACTGGTCGCCGTCGTAGTCCGTGCGCTGCGTGCCGCCCTCGGCCACAGCGGTACCGGCGCGCGACAGCACTCTCTCGATCACCGCATCGGCGCGAGAGACGGGCTGGTCATCAGATTCCACGGGGGCGTGTTCGCTCATACTTCCCCCATTGTCGCATCGGGCTCCGACACGCACCACCAGCGGGGGTACGCTCTCGGCGTGAGCGAGGACCATTACTTCAGCGCGCAGCCCGCCTCAGCGGACGAGCGCCGCATCATCCCCGTGCGCCTGGCTGGCCGCGATGTCGAGGTCGAGACTGCCGGCGGGATCTTCTCCCCTGGCCACCTGGATCTTGGCACCCAGGTGCTGCTACGCACCGTGCCGCCCGCTCCCGCGGGCGAGGTTCTCGACCTCGGGTGTGGCTGGGGCCCCATCGCACTCACCGCTGCGCTCGGGACGGCCGATGCGCGGGTCACCGCCGTCGACGTCAATCACCGCTCGCTTGACCTCACCCGTCGCAATGCCGCCCGGCTGGGCGTCGCCGACCGGGTGGTCACGCTGACTCCTGACGAGGTGCCAGCTGACCTCCGTTTTGGTGCGATCTGGTCGAACCCTCCCATCCGCATCGGCAAGGAGGCCCTGCATGCCCTCCTGATGACGTGGCTGCCGCGCCTGGCCCCGAGCGGCGAGGCTTGGCTCGTGGTGCAGAAGAACCTCGGCGCGGACTCGCTCGCGAAGTGGATTGGCGCTCAGGGCTGGGGCGAGATCGAGAAAGTCGCAAGCGCCAAGGGCTTCCGGGTGCTGCGCCTGACCGCCCCCACCCTTCCCGATGAAAATGGATCCATTTGACGGGGCTGAAGCGCCCCCCCTCACGATGAAAATGGATCCATTTGACGGGTTTTAGGGGGCGGTAACCTCGCCGTCGGCTACCAAGACGGCCGGGCCCTCGAGCACCGTCGTGTCACCGTCGATGGTGACGGTCACGAGACCACCGGGCACTTCGACGTCCCACACATCGGGAGCACCGGCGCCTGCCCACGACCGCACGGCGAGGGCCACCGCGCACGCGCCCGTGCCACACGACCGGGTCTCGCCTGAGCCGCGCTCGTGCACGCGCATGCGCACGCTGCCCCGCGCAACCCCGTCACGTACCTGCGCCGCGCGGGCCACGGCGAACTCGACGTTGGTCCCTGCGGGCGGCGGCGGAGTCACCACCGGAGCGGCGGAGAGATCGAGCCCGTCAAGCTCGTCATCGGAACCCAAGGCGACCACGTGATGGGGGTTACCCATATCCACGAACAACGCGGGACGCTCGGGAACCAACCCACGAGCGGCCACCTGCGCGTCGAAGGCACCTGACGCATCGGCCATGCGGAACTTCCCCATGCCGACCGCGTACCTGCCGTCACCCACGGCCGTCACCGTGCGGGGTCCCCCGCGCGTGCCGATTCCCAGGCCTTGCGAGAGGTCCACCCGAGCGTCGCGCTCGATGAACGCCGCGAACACGCGCGCACCGTTGCCGCACATTTCGGACGTCGAGCCGTCAGCATTCCAGTAGTCCATGAACCACGTTCCGGGCGCGAAGGCCGCGCCAGCCGCAAGGTGCTCGGCCGTGATGGCCCTGATCACGCCATCCGCACCGATGCCCGCGCGGCGATCGCACAGGAACCGCACCAAATCTGGGGTCAGGTCGATCTCGCCGGTAGGGTCCATCAGCAGCACAAAGTCGTTCTGGGTGCCATGTCCCTTGGTGAAGCGCAGCGTGGTCATGGGCAAAAGGCTACCCGCGTCGCCGCTCAGGCCTGCGCGGCGGCGATCGCCTCCGACGCGGCCCTCGCCACGTCGTCCAGGGAGCGGGGGGCGGCAATCCAACGCACGCGCACGTCGGGACGGAACCACTTGGCCTGACGCCGTGCCAGGCGTCGAGTGTTGACCTTGATCAACTCGCGCGTCTGTGCGCCGTCGAGTTCCCCATCAAGGTGACGCAACGTCTCGGCATAGCCCACCGCGCGGCGCGCAGTGACACCCTCGCGCAGGCCCTGCGCCTCGAGCGCGAGTACCTCGTCCACGAGCCCCGCCTGCCACATGCGTTCCACGCGCTCGTCAATCCTGGGGTCGAGGTCGACGTACTCGATGGCTAGCCCGATCTGGACGGCAGGGATCTCGTACTCATGCGTCGGCAGGGTCGCCGAAAACGGGCGTCCGGTGAGCTCGATCACTTCGAGGGCCCGCACAATCCGCTTGGCGTTCTGCGCGGGAATGCGTGCGGCAGAGATGGGATCGGCCGCGGCCAACTCGCGGTGAAGCATCCCGGGGCCCTCCCGCTCGGCACGGTCCTCGAGCCGTGCGCGCACCTCAGGGTCCGTCGGCGGAAACTCAAAGTGGTCCAGCAGTGCGCGGACGTACAGCCCCGAGCCGCCCACCACGACGGCGCGGCCCCCGCGCGCGTGGATGGCGTCGATGTCCGCCCTTGCCTCACGCTGGTAACGCGCCACCGACGCGTCCTCGTGGACGTCAAGCGTGTCGAGCTGGTGATGAACGATCCCTTGACGTTCCTCGATGGCCAGTTTCGCCGTGCCAATGTCCATGCCGCGGTAGAACTGCATGGAATCCGCGTTGACAACCTCTCCGCCGAGGCGCTGCGCGATCTCGAGAGACAGCGCCGACTTTCCGGTCGCGGTCGCGCCCACCAGCGTGATGGCAGGCGAGGAACGGACGGCCGATGCGGCCGCGCCTGGCGTACTCACGGCGCCGCTCAGGCCGTGGCCGGGCGCAGGGTCGGCATCCCGAGTCCCACCGGGGCTCCCGGCGTGGCCGGCGCCCCGCCGGTACCGCAGGACGATCCACATCCGCCGGTGCCGTGATCGTGCTCCCCGGCCTGGACGCTGTCCCATGCGTCGCCCGCGCGGGTGCGCCGCACCTCGTAGGTGCCCCCAGCGATGCCGCTGTCCGCGATGAGGTGGTAGGGCGCGCCATGCGTCACCTCAACCGTCACCAGGTCACCCGGGCGGGCCTTGGCGGCCGTGTCGGGCACGGTGAAGTGGACCAGGCGGTTGTCCGGGGCGCGGCCGGAGAGGCGCGACTGCGCGGCGTCCTTGCGGCCTCCGGACGCCTTACCGTCCGTGTCGAGCACGAGCAGTTCGACCGTGCGGCCCACCTGGCGCTGGTTCTCTTCGAGCGAGATGCGCTCCTGCAGGGCGTGAAGGCGGCCGTACCGCTTCTTCATGACGTCCGCAGGGATCTCGGGGAGTTCATACGACGGGGTGCCAGGGCGCGGAGAGTACTGGAACGTGAAGGCGGAGGTAAACCTCGACGCCTCAACGACCCTCAAGGTGTCCTCGAAGTCCTCGTCCGTCTCCCCGGGGAAGCCCACGATGATGTCGGTGGTGATCGCAGCATCGGGCATGACCTCGCGCACGCGGTCGAGAATTCCCAGGTACTTCGCAGAACGGTACGAGCGGCGCATGGCACGCAGCACGGAGTCCGATCCCGACTGCAACGGCATGTGCAGACTGGGCATCACGTTGGGGGTCTCGGCCATCGCAAGGATGACGTCGTCGGTGAACGCCGCGGGGTGGGGCGAGGTGAACCGCACCCGCTCGAGGCCCTCGACCTCACCGCAGGCACGCAACAACTTGGCGAACGCTCCACGGTCGCCAAACTCGACACCGTAGGAGTTCACGTTCTGCCCCAGCAGCGTGATCTCGATCACGCCCTGCGAGACGAGTGCCTGCACCTCGGCGAGAATCTCGCCCGGGCGCCGGTCACGCTCCTTGCCACGCAGGGACGGCACGATGCAGAACGTGCAGGTGTTGTTGCAGCCCACGGAGATGGACACCCACCCGGACGCGATCGCGTCGCGCCTGCTCGGCAAGGTCGACGGGAACACCTGAAGCGACTCTTCGATCTCGACCTGCGCGGCGGCGTTGTGACGCGCGCGCTCGAGCAACACGGGCAGCACGTCAAGGTTGTGGGTACCGAAGACGACATCGACCCACGGTGCGCGCTCGACGATCTCGCCGCGGTCCTTCTGTGCAAGACAGCCCCCCACGGCGATCTGCATGCCCGGACGCTGCGCCTTGATGGACGCCAGTTGGCCTAGATTGCCGTACAGGCGCGTGGCCGCGTTCTCGCGGACGGCACAGGTGTTGATGACCACGACGTCAGCGACCTCATCGCCCAGCGGCGCGGCGACGTAGCCGGCGCCCTCCAAGAGGCCGGCCATGTGCTCGGAGTCGTGGACGTTCATCTGGCACCCGAGCGTCTTGACGACGTACGTGGGCGCGAGTGCGATGTGAGTCATACCTACCCTGCGACGGCGTCCGCTCGCAGTTCGCGAATCACGGTCACCTTGATCTCTCCAGCAAAGCTGAAGTCCTTGCTGATGTGCTCAGCAATTGTACGCGCCAGGTCGCGCGTGCCCTCGTCGTCGACCGTCTCGGGCTCCACGACTACCCGCACCTCGCGCCCTGCGGCCATGGCGACCACCTTGACGACTCCGTCGTGGTCAGCCACCAGGTGCTCGAGGCTCTCCATGCGCTCCACGTAGCCGTCCACGTCGTCACGGCGGGCGCCGGGACGCGATGCCGACAGCGCGTCGGCAACCTGGACGATCACGGCCTCAAGCGTCTCTTGAGGGACTTCATCGTGGTGGGCCGCGATCGCGTTGACCACCTCGGGGCTCTCGCCGTGGTCGCGGGCGAGCGCCGCACCGATCGACGCGTGGGTGCCGTCCCGATCGTGGCTGAAGGCCTTGCCGATGTCGTGCAGGAACGCTGCACGGCGCGCGAGTTCGACATCCGCGCCAATCTCGCGTGCGATATCTGCCGCCAGCCGAGCCGATTCGACCAGATGGGCGAGCACGTTCTGTCCGTAGGAGGTGCGCAACCGCAACCGTCCGAGCGTTGCCACGAGATCGTGCGGCACGCCCCTGACTCCCGCGCTCTCGATCGCATCGAGCCCCGCATCGACGTGGCGCTGCTCCGTGTCCGCCACCGCGCGGCTGTAGGCCGCTTCGACGCGCTGCGGTTGGATGCGTCCGTCCTCGATGAGGTCGCGCAGGGTGACTTCGGCAATGTCGCGCCGTTCGACGTCAAAGGAAGACAGCTGCACCGCGTTGACGCCATCTTCGACCATCACGTTGACGCCGGTGAGCGCTTCAAACGCCCGAATGTTGCGTCCCTCGCGGCCGATGATCCGGCCCTTCATCTCTTCGCTTGGCAAGTCGATCCACGTGGTCGAGGACTCGGAGGCGACCTCGCCGGTCTGGCGCTGCATCGCCTGGACCATCACCTCGCGCGCCCGCCGCTGAGCGTCCTCCTTGGCACGCCGCTCGATGCGCCGCACCTCGACGATCGCAGCATCTTTGGCGCCCCGCACCTCGTCCTGGATCAATTGCTCGCGCGCCTCTTCGCGAGTCATGCCAGCAAGGTCAGCGAGCGCCTCGCGCTCGCGCTCCGCGAGCGCGGTTCGCTGGGTAGTCAGGCGCTTCTCGTCACGCGCAACCACCCCTGCGCGCTCTTCGAGAGTGCGTTGAAACTTCTGAGCAGCACGCTGATCCGCAGCGAGATCACGCTCGCGCTGTGCCACCCGCTCTTCACGCCGCTGAGCCTCCGACACCAGGTCGCGGGCCTCTTCGCGCATCCCCTGCGTTTCGGCCGACGTGGCGCGGCGAATCTCCGCCGCCTCGCGCCTAGCAAAGTGCACCACCAAGGTGGACACCAGGAGCAAGATCAAAGTAGCCACTGTCGCGATGAGCTGAGGCACGCGCTCCCCTTTCCGTTCTCAGGGCATGCTAGTCGTCTGCTGTATCGGCACGGCGCAGCTCGTTCACAAGGGCGAAGGCGAGATTGGGGCCGTAGCCCCGGCGACCGAGCATGCTCACGACCCTGCGCGTGCGCACCTGGTCGTCGAGGCCTTCCAGAGACTTCCAACGCTTGGCAGCCAGTTCGCGTGCCGCGTCGTGCTCGTCTTCGTCATCGATCTGCTCGATCGCGCGCTCGATGTGGTCGGCTTCAAAGCCCTTGCGCCGCAGTTCCTGTGCGATGGCTCGACGCGACCTGCCTCGCTCGGCATGTCGCGTGCGCGCGATGGTGGCGGCCAGCGCGGCGTCGTCCAGCAGGCCCACCTCGATGTAGCGGGCGATGATCTCGTCGGCGACGCCTGGGTCGACGTCGCGTGAGGTCAGTCCGTCATGAAGTTGCGCAGTCGAGCGCGCGGAGTGCGTTAGCAGGCGCAACGCGATCTCCCGCGCGCGCTCGGCAGGGTCCTCGGGTGTCGTGGTGGAGGATTCCTGCCGAGCGCGTGGGGACATGGGTGAGCGCGGGGCCTAGAAGGTCGCGCGCTCCTTGGCCGACTTCGACGAAGCCTTGGGCTCGTCTTCGGGCGCGATGGCCGGGGACTGGTCGCCCTCGCCAGCGGCGACGCCGATCCCGAGCTTGGTCTTGACCTTCTTCTCGATCTCGTCGGCCAGCTGCGGGTTGTCCTTGAGGAAGTTGCGGGCGTTCTCCTTGCCCTGGCCCAACTGGTCGCCCTCGTACGTGTACCAAGCACCCGACTTCTTCACGAAGCCGTGCTCGACACCGAGGTCGATGATGCCGCCCTCCTTCGAGATGCCGTGGCCGTAGAGGATGTCGAACTCGGCCTGCTTGAACGGCGGGGCCATCTTGTTCTTGACGACCTTGACCCTGGTGCGGTTACCGACGGGCTCGGTACCCTCCTTGAGGGTCTCGATACGGCGCACGTCGAGTCGCACGGAGGCGTAGAACTTCAGCGCCTTTCCACCCGTGGTGGTCTCGGGCGAGCCGAAGAACACGCCGATCTTCTCGCGCAGCTGGTTGATGAAGATCGCGGTGGTGCCGGTCTGGTTGAGCGCACCGGTGATCTTGCGCAGCGCCTGCGACATCAGTCGCGCCTGCAGACCCACGTGGCTGTCACCCATCTCGCCCTCGATTTCGGCCTTGGGCACCAGGGCCGCCACCGAGTCGATCACGAGGATGTCCACGCCGCCCGAGCGCACCAGGATGTCGGCGATCTCGAGCGCCTGCTCACCGGTGTCGGGCTGCGACACGATCAGGTTGTCGGTGTCGACTCCGAGCTTCTTGGCGTACTCGGGGTCGAGCGCGTGCTCGGCGTCGATGAACGCCGCCGTGCCACCCGCGCGCTGCGCGTTCGCCACGGCGTGCAACGCGACGGTCGTCTTACCCGAGGACTCGGGGCCGTAGATCTCGACCACGCGACCACGGGGAAGCCCGCCGATGCCGAGCGCGATGTCGAGCGCGATCGCGCCTGTGGGGATGGCCTCGACGGCGACCCGCTTCTGCTCGCCCAGGCGCATCGCCGAGCCCTTGCCGAACTGCCTGTCGATCTGTCCCAGCGCCGCCTCAAGAGCCTTGCTGCGATCGGCTGCCTGTGCCATGTCGTCTCCCATCGTCAACGGCGCTGCCGCCGCGTTCTGTCGTTACCGAGGACGACGCTATGACGCCCCTCTGACATTGACGCGATCAGGACCCTCAACACAGGGGAGATCCGTACCGCGCACCGTCCTGTGACAAGCGTAATCGAACGAATGTTCGAAGGAAAGCGCAGCGAACCGGCGTGTCGCGTCACCGCGGAGGCGGCACCGTCCGCTCGCGGGCTCCCCCGTCACGGCGCTCGAGTGGCACGTCCATCTGGTCGCACAAGGCATGCCACACGTCGCGCGGATCCTCGCCGTCGTCGAGCGCTTGGACGCTCGTGCGGCTGGACATGGCGTCGAGCGCGAGTTCGCGCGCGAGGGTCCGTGAGTAGGCGTCGCCGAAGACGTCGTCAATCAGCGACCAGAACTGGCTATGGCGCACTAGCGGGTGCGCACCTGGCCCAGCAACTCGGGAACCGTGTCCGGGATCATCGGCATCACAGCCACCGACTCGAGGGCCTCGGCCGTCTCGAAGCGGTCGGACACCTCACGAAGAATCGCGGACATGGGCACGTCAAGCGCCTCGCAGATGGAGGCCAGCAGCTCGGATGACGCTTCCTTCTGTCCTCGCTCGACCTCCGAGAGGTAGCCGAGCGACACGCGCGCGCCAGACGAGATGTCGCGCAGCGTCTTGCCCTGCGTCAAGCGGGCATCACGAAGCACATCACCGATCTCGTTACGCAGCACAGGCATGCGGGTCCTCCCCTGGGTGGCGCTGAAGTCTCTCACGTCACGTCTAACGCAGGGTACCCCAGCCATGTTCCCTCGGTCCACGCGCCGCGCGTGCCGTTCAGCGCACGGCTGAACCAGAGGCGTACTCAGCAAGGCGGTCGCGCAGCATGCCGAGCGCCACGGTACGTGCCGCATCGGTCACGGCGACCCTGTCGCCGGGGAACACCAGGGTGACGGCGCTTCCCTCTCGGGGCCCCCACACGCCGATGCAGACGGTGCCCACCTGCGTGCCGCCGTGCGGCTCGGGTCCCGCCACGCCGGTGGTCGCCACGGCGACATCCGCTCCCAGAAGGGCCGATGCGCCCCGCGCCATCGCAAGCGCCGTCGGTTCCGACACGACGCCATGCTCCGCCATCACCTCGGCGTCGACGCCGAGGGCACGCACCTTCGCGCTCGCGTCGTACGCCACCACGCCACCCATCACATGGGCCGATGCGCCCGGCACGCTGACCAGTGCGTGGCACACCGAGCCTCCCGTCAGCGACTCGGCGGTGGCGATCGATAGCCCCGCTTGCCTCGCGGCATCGAGCACTTCCGAGGCGCTCGCGCGCGGCGCCAGCTCCGGCCTGGTCACAGGCCCTGGTCGTGCAGTTCGACTCCCTGGGCCCGCTGCGAGCGAGCGGCGGCGGCGATCCGCCTGCCGTAGTCCACCCCAGTCACCACGGCAACGGCGACGGCGGCGAGCAGCAACCACCACGCGACGACATCGACCCACGCCGGCATGCCGGGAACCATGTAGGCAAGAAGCGCGCCGAGTTGCAGGACGGTCTTGAGCTTTCCGCCCATCGACGCGGCGATGACGGTGTCTCCCGCGACGGCAAGCCGGCCGAGCGTGACGCCGACTTCGCGGACGATGAGGACCGCGAGCGGCCACCACGGCACCCCGTCGACATACACGAGGCACGCGAGAGAGCCCAGCACGAGCGCCTTGTCCGCGATCGGGTCGGCAAGTTTGCCGAAGGACGACACCACTTGCCACCGACGCGCAAGGTAGCCGTCCCAGTAGTCGGTGACGGCGGCAAAGGCGAAGATCGCCAGGGCCCACCAGCGTAGCGGGCCGTCATCACCGCCATCCACGAGCAGAAGCCACACCAATAACGGCACAGCCGCAATGCGTGCGGCGGTGAGGATATTGGGGACGGCTGCACTCACACCCCAAACCTTACTCGGCGCAGCGCGGGTCACTCCGCACCCCTGGTCTGCGCACCAGCACGGTGCCGGAATAATGGGCGCCATGCCGAGCCATGCTGCCGCCGACCACCGACGCCCGCGCTTGCTCGCGTCGCTTGCCGCCGCAGCCGTGGTCGGTATCGCGATCGGGGCCGCCGGGTGGGCGCTGTCGAAGCCCGCCCCCGCCGAGCCCAGTGGGTCGGCCCTCGCCCCCACGGGCACTACCCCGACCACCACCGCATCGGCCCTGCCCACGGCACAGCCCTCCGCGGCGCCCTCACCGGCGTCGCCCTCCCCCGAACCCGAGCAGGACGTCGTGTTCACGTTGGTGGCCGCCGGCGACATCCTCACGCATAGCCCCGTCCTGAATTCGGCGCTACGCGCGGGTGGCGACACCTACGACTTTGGCGCGCTCACGGAGCTGGTACGGCCCTACATCGACGGGGCAGACATCGCGCTGTGCCATCTGGAGGTGCCGATCGTTCCCGAGGGTGCGGCTCCCAGCGGCTACCCGATGTTCGGAGCCCCCGGTGAACTCGTGACGGCACTCGCCGCCGACGGCTGGGACGGCTGTTCGCTCGCCTCGAACCACTCGGTCGACCGCCGTTGGGACGGAGTGCGCACCACGCTGGACGACTTCGACGAGGCCGGGCTCGGGCATTCGGGCACCGCCCGCTCGCAGGACGAGCAGCTGTCGACCCAGATGTACACGGTGACCGAGGGCGACAGGCAAGTCGACGTCGCCTCGATCTCGTTCACTTACGGACTCAATGGGCTGCCCAAGCCCGACGGCATGCCGTGGGCCGTCGATACCTTCGACGCCGATGCCGCCAACGTGCAGCCCATCCTGGAAGCCGCCCAACGCGCGAGGGACGACGGCGCGGACGTGGTGGTCGCCTCCGTGCACTGCTGCGTGGAGTACCGCATTGCGCCCACCGACGCGCAGCGCTCGATTGTCGAGCAGATCGCCGCCTCGGGCCTCGTTGACCTGTATCTCGGGCACCACGCGCACGTCCCACAGCCCATCGAACGGCTCGAGGGCGGCCCGCAGGGTGAGGGCATGTGGGCGGCGTTCGGCCACGGCAACTTCCTGTCGAACCAGGACACCCAGTGCTGCGTCGCCGACACCAACTCCGGCTACCTGACCACGTCGACCATCACAGTCACCCCCGAGGGCGACGTCGACGTTTCGGTGGAGTGGACCGCGACCACGGTCGACAGGCGTGACTCGCACACCATGCACGTGCTGAGCGACATCACCGCCAGCGGCGCAGGCAACCTCACCGCGTCCGAGGCCGCGGCACGACACCAGCGGGTGGCCGATGCGGTGGGAGAGCAAGCGTCCGAACGCACCACGGTGCCGGTGAAGCTCGCAGACTCAGTCACGGTTCAGCCCCGCGGCGAGTAACCCGAGGGGGCTCAGCGCAGGCGGTCCTCCGCGAAGGCGGCGTCATGCTCCTGGGGGCGCGGGTCGATCAGGCTGGTGGTGAACTGCGGGCGGGACTCGCCCACTGCCGCGGGAGGCTGCGCGACGCCGAACAACCAGCCCTGGCCATAGCGCCAGCCGCAGCCCGCGAGGAACTCGGCCTGGGCTTCGGTCTCGATGCCCTCAGCAATGGTCGCGAGACCCAACTCGCGGGCCAAGGCGCCCAGTGCACGCGACACGCGCGCACCGGCGGGGTCCTCGGGGATGCCCGCCACAAAGGACATGTCGAGTTTCACGCCGGACACCGGCAGGTCGCGCAAATAGCTCAGGGGGGACACGCCGGTACCGAAGTCGTCCAACAGGATCGGCACCCCGGCGTTGCGCAGCTCGGTCAGCTCATGCCGAATTCGGGTGTTCGGGGCCACCAGCGAGGCTTCGGTGAGTTCGACCACGAGCCGCTGGGGGCTCAGGTGGTACCGGCCGATCGCGCTCAGCACGCGGTCAGCAAACTCCGAGTCGCCCAACTGGTCGGCACTCACATTGAGCGAGACCCAGGTGGTGGACGAGGGCCCATTGGCGAGGAACTCTGCGGCCTGGTCGACCAGGGCCGTGCCCAGCGCCACGGAGAGGTTCTTGTCTTGGATCAGCGGTAGGAACGCCGACGGCAGCAACAGCCCACGCGTGGGGTGTTGCCAGCGCACCAGCGCCTCGTAGCCCACGATGGTACGCGTCGACAGCTCGAGGATGGGCTGGTAGTGCAGCACCAACTGGCGGGCCTCAATGGCAGCCACGAGGTCGGTCGCCAGGGCCGACTGCGCGTCCGACGTGGTGCGCATGGAAGGCTCGTAGACCTCCGTGCGGGACTTCCCCGTGGACTTGGCCCGGTACATCGCGGCATCGGCGGCGCTCAACAGGCTCGGGGCGCCGCCTGCGGAGCTCTCCTCGTCTGCCATGGCGATGCCGACGGACGCGTGGAGCGTGATCTGGTGACGCTTGACCTGCACCGGGCGCTTGAGTCCCTGGTGAATGGCCCCTGCGATATCGAAGAGTGCCTTGGAGCAGTCGGGGTCCTGCACCACGATCACGAACTCGTCACCGCCAATGCGCGCCACGGTGCCGCGGCCCGCGGTCGCCGAACGCAGCACTCCCGCCACGTGGACCAAGGCGTTGTCGCCCATCGCGTGGCCAAAGCGGTCATTCAGCCCCTTGAAGCCATCGAGGTCGACGGCGATGACCCCCACGCGGGAATCGGCATCGGGCTGCTCAAGCACGTTCTGCAGCACGTCCTGCAACAGCGTGCGGTTGGCCAGGCCCGTCAGCGGGTCGTGCATGGCGCGGTGTGCCATGAGCTCCGAGTGCATGCGGTCATCGGTCGAGTCGCGCACCTGCACCACATAGTGGTCCGGCGCGCCACCCGCGTAGCGCACGAGGCCCACGTCGAGCACGGCCCACACGACGTTGCCGTCGGCGCGCACGTACCGCTTCTCAACGGTGAAGCGGTTGGAATGGCCGTCGTAGAGCCGGCGCAACTGATCACGTTCGGCGTGAAGATCTTGCGGGTGACTCAGTGCGGAGAACGGCGTACCGCGCAGCGCTGCCACCGTGGACCCCATCATCTCCGCGAACGCGCGGTTGACCTCCATGAGGCGCCACTCAAGGTCGACGAGCGCCATGCCCACGGGGGCGTTCTCCATGGCCTTGCGGAACTGGGCGTCGGAGCGGTTGAGTGCCTCGGCAGCCTCGCGCAGACCAGACGTGTCCATCATCGTCACCACGGTGACCGGTCCGTCGTCGAGCCCATCTGGCACCACCCGCGAGCGCACCTGCACCCAGCGGATGTCGTCGCTGCCGCGCCGCCCCGGAACACCGGCAATGCGCGGCCGGTCATCCGTCCTGCCCACGCCAAAGGCCTCGCGCAGAAGAATGGGTCGCAACTGGTCGTCGACGGCGCGCAGGTTGAGCCTGGCGATGGGCAGGCCCACAGCATCGGCCTTGTTGACGCCAAGAATATTGGCGGCCACGTCAGAGATCAGGGCGATCTCGTCTGCCTGCGTAATGATCAGCACCCCGTCGCGCGCGGAGGACAGCACCGCCTCGAACTGACCGCGCAAGTGGCGTTCACGGGTCAGGGTGAGGTCACGCGACTCGCGTGCGCGGCGCGAACGCCAGAAGAAGTAGAAGGCGAGGGCCGCCAGCAGCAGGAGTAGCAGGGTAGCCGAGACAGCGACAACTGGCTGCTCGAACAGCTCTACGACCCCGCCCATGCCTCTCCCTCAGACTCGTCATCGAACGCAGGAGACTCCACGGTAGCGGGTGACGCACCCCGGAGAATAGCCAGGGTAGAGACCAATTCGTCGGGAGTGACCAACACCTCACGCGCCTTGGAGCCCTGCGAAGGGCCCACGATCTCACGGGTCTCGAGCAGGTCCATCAGGCGGCCAGCCTTGGCAAAGCCCATCTTCAGCTTGCGCTGCAGCATCGAGGTCGACCCCAGCTGGGTGGTGATCACCAACTCGGCGGCCTGAATCAGGTCCTCGAGGTCGTCGCCAATGTCCTCGGCGACCACGGCGGCACCACCCTGCGGCTGAGTCACGTCTTCGCGGTACTCGGGGTTGGCCTGGTTCCTCACGTGCTCGACCGCCGCGTGAATCTCCGACTCACTCACCCACGAACCCTGTACACGCATGGGCTTGGACTCCCCCATGGGCAGGAACAGCGCGTCGCCCTGGCCGATGAGCTTTTCCGCACCCGGCATATCGAGCACCACGCGGGAGTCGGCGAGCGACGAGGTCGCGAACGCGAGCCGCGAGGGCACGTTGGCCTTGATGGTTCCCGTGATGATGTCCACCGAGGGCCGCTGGGTGGCCAGCACCAGGTGGATGCCCGCGGCACGGGCAAGCTGGGTGATGCGCTGGATCGACTCGTCGACGTCGCGCGGCGCGACCATCATCAGGTCCGCAAGCTCGTCCACGATCACGAGCAGGTACGGGTACGTGGTGATGCGGCGGTTGGAGCCCGGCAGCGGCTTCACCTTGCCAGCGCGCACGGCCTTGTTGAAGTCGTCGATGTGCTTGTAGCCGAACATCGCCAGGTCGTCGTAGCGCATGTCCATCTCCTTCACCACCCACTCCAGGGCCTGCGCGGCCTTCTTGGGGTCGGTGATGATCGGAGTGATGAGGTGCGGAATGCCCTCGTAGATGGTGAGCTCGACGCGCTTGGGGTCCACGAGGACCATGCGTACTTCGTTGGGCGTCGCGCGCATCAAGATGCTCGTGATCATCGAGTTGACGAAACTCGACTTTCCGGCGCCCGTGGCTCCCGCGACAAGCAGGTGCGGCATCTTGGCGAGGTTGGCGAGCACAAAGCCACCCTCGACGTCCTTGCCAATACCGATGGCCATGGGATGATCATTCTTGGCCGCCGCGGGCGATCGCAGCACGTCACCCAGCGAGACCGTCTCGCGGTCGACATTCGGGATCTCGATGCCGATCGCGGACTTACCGGGGATGGGAGACAGGATGCGCACGTCGGGGCTCGCGACGGCGTAGGCGATGTTGCGGGACAAGTTGGTGATGCGCTCGACCTTGACGCCCTGGCCCAGTTCGACCTCGTAGCGGGTCACCGTGGGGCCGCGCGTAAAGCCGGTCACTGTGGCATCCACACCGAAGTCATCGAGGACGGCCGTGAGAGCTTCCACGACCCTGTCGTTAGCGGCCGAGCGCGTCTTGTGCGGCGCACCCTTGGCGAGGACCTCGAGGCTGGGCAGCACGTACGGGTTGGAGTTCTCCAACTGCCCCTGCTCCCCCGATGGCACGATCGTGGTGGTGGGCGGCGCCGTGCGCTCGCCCGGTTCGTCTACCAACACATCGAACGGCGCCGTGTCGACGTCTTCCGAAGCAGGGTCATAGGGCGACAACGGCCTGGTCGAGAGGACCTCGGTGCCGGCCATCGCGTTGCCGTGTGCGGGAGTCGCGAGCGAGGGCGCCGACGGCGAGATGATCTCGTCAAACTCGCTGTGGTCCACACTCGCGGCATTGGCAAAGGCCTCGTCGGCCTCGTAAGCATCAAGCGCGGCGTCCTGTTCCATTTCGGCCTTGCCCCGGCCCAGCAAGCGGCGACGGTGCTTGGGCGACGCCTCAAGCACCTCGGTGCGGTCGTCCGAGGCCCGCGAGCGCTTGCCTTTGCCGCTTGTGCCTGGACGCTCAAGGGTCCGGTGCTCGGGCAGGTCGAGGTAGTCGTCGGCATCCGCCTCGTCGTTGCCGCGCACGCGATCCACCAGGGCGCGCGCGTGCGCGAACAGTTCACGCAGCGGCATGCCGATGATGATGAGCACACCCAACAGCGCCAGCAGCACCAACACGATCACGGCGAGCGGAGCGGTCAACGCCCATGCGAGCGGCGTCCCCACCAGGTATCCGAGCATTCCGCCAGCGTCTTGCACGTGCTCGAGCCCATCCTGGGGTCGCGGCAAGTCGCTCGAGATGTGGATCAGCCCGTCGATGGTGAGGACCAGCACCACAGCGCCCAGAGTGATCCGGTGATTGGCCTGTTCTTCTTGCGGCGCTCGGAACAGGCGCACCGCAAAGGCGATCAGCGCCACCGGCAGGGCGGCGGCGAGCGCGCCAAAGGTACCGGCCACCACCCAGTGGATGGCGGTGCCGGCCCACGATTCAAGCCCCCACCACTCGCGGGCCGCGATCAGGATTGCGGCGATAACGAGGCCGATGGCCAGTCCGTCTCGCCTCACGTCAGGGCTCACCTCATGCGCTCCATGACCGATGCGTCGCACGCCTCCGCCGATGGCACCGGAGATCCCCCGGCCTACCGCGGCGACGCCTCGAAGCACCGCGGGCGCGGGCTTCTTCTGCGGCGCCGCACGGTTGCCAGACGACTTCCCGCGCGACGCGGGCGCCTTGGGGCGCGTGCTCGTGGAACGTGACTGAGCCATGGTTCCGCACCCTACCCGCGCATCGGCGAGATGACCGGTTGCCACCCCGCGGATCGGCCCCATCGAGACCCATGACGCGGGAGCGGCAGGTGCCGGTCAGCGACCGGCTAGGACTCAATGACGATAGGAATGATCATGGGTCGACGGCGCAGCTTGGTGCCCACGTAGCGGCCGAGCACCCGGCGCATGACCTGCTGGAGCGCGTGCTGGTCCGTTGAGCCGGTCCGAGCGGCCTCCTCGAGCGCGTTCTTGATCTGCGGCAAGATCGCATCGAACACGCTGTCGTCTTCCGCGAGCCCGCGCGCGTGCACCTCGGGGCCCGAAACCACCTTGCCGTTGGCGGAGTCGATCACTGCAAAGACGGACACGAAGCCCTCCTCCGACAGGATCCGCCGGTCCTTGAGCTCGGTGTCGGTAATCTCACCCACCGACGAACCGTCGACGTAGACGTTGTGAGTCTCGACGGCACCCACGACCTGCGCAGCACCGTCCTTGAGGTCCACCACGACGCCGTTTTCCGCGAACACGACGTTGGCCTCAGGCACACCGGTCTTGATGGCGAGCTTGCCGTTGGCCAGCAGGTGACGCACCTCGCCGTGAATGGGCATCACGTTGCGCGGGCGCACGATGTTGTAGCAATACAGCAGCTCGCCCGCGCTCGCGTGACCGGACACGTGCACCCGGGCGCTGCCCTGGTGCACCACGGTCGCGCCCAAACGCATGAGGCCGTTGATGACGCGGAAGACCGCGTTTTCGTTGCCCGGGATCAGGGACGATGCGAGGATCACCATGTCCCCCGTGCCCACCCTGAGCTTGTGGTCGAGGGTGGCCATGCGCGACAGCGCCGCCATCGGCTCGCCCTGCGAGCCGGTGCACATGTACACCACCTGCTCGGGCGGCAGGTCGTCCGCCTTCTTGGCGTCGATGAGGATGTTCGCCGGCACGTCGAGGTAGCCCATCTCGGCGGCGATGTTCATGTTGCGCACCATCGAGCGGCCCACGAACGCGACGCGACGGCCGTGCGCGTGTGCGGCGTTGATGACCTGCTGGACGCGGTGCACGTGGGAGCTGAACGACGCGACCACCAGGCGGCCAGTAGCCTGCGCGAACATCTGGTCCAACACGGGCGTGATCTCGACCTCGGCGGCGGTGAAGCCGGGCGCCTCGGCGTTGGTCGAGTCGGTCATGAACAGGTCGACGCCCCGCTCACCGAGCTTGGCGAAGGCGCGCAGGTCGGTGATGCGCCCGTCCAGCGGGAGCTGGTCCATCTTGAAGTCACCCGTGTGCAGCACCGTGCCGGCGTCCGTGGTGATGAAGACAGCCAGCGCGTCGGGGATCGAGTGGTTGACAGCCACGAACTCGAGGCCGAACTTACCCAGTTGCTCCTGCTGCCCCTCCTTGACCGCGAGGGTCACGGGGGTCATGCGGTGCTCCTTGAGCTTGGCCTCGATGAAGGCAAGCGTGAGCTGCGAGCCGATGATCGGGATGTCCTCGCGCAAGCGCAGCAAGTAGGGCACCGCGCCGATGTGGTCCTCGTGGCCGTGCGTCAGGACGATCGCCTCGACGTCGTCCATGCGGTCCTCGATGTAGCTGAAGTCCGGCAAGATCAGGTCGACGCCAGGCTGGTGGTCCTCGGGGAACAACACTCCGCAGTCGACAATCAGCAGGCGGCCGTCAATCTCGAACACGGCCATGTTGCGGCCGACCTCGCCCAGTCCGCCCAGGGGGACGATGCGCAAGGTGCCGGGCTCAAGGGGCGCCGGCTCGGTCAGCTCGGGATGGAAGTTCACTGCTCTCCTAAGGAAGGGCGACCCCCGCTGCGGACAGCGCATCGGCGAGGGAGGCGAACTCCTCGTCGTCGAGCGCAAGCAAGGGAAGTCGCATGTGTCGGGATGGGATCACGCCCAGCAGCTGCATGGCTGCCTTGGCGTTCGCCGCTCCGGGGCCGTTGAAGATCGCGGTGTGCACCGGGAGCAGCTCCTGATGGAGCGCTTCCGCGCGGGCGGTGTCGCCAGCGTCGTGTGCAGCGATCATCGCGGCGATACGCTCGCCGGCGACGTGTGCGGAGACGGAAACCACGCCGGACGCGCCGGCGCGGAGGAAGTCGAGAGTGAGAGGGTCGTCGCCCGAGTACCAGGCAAGTCCCGTGCGGGCGATGCGGTCTTTGGCGGGCTCGACCGCTCCCGTGGCGTCCTTGTTGGCCACCACCGTGTCGAGCTCGGCGAGCGCGTCGAGCGAGTCGTCCGCGAGGGCGACACCCGTGCGGCCCGGAATGTCGTAGAGCATCACGGGCACGGCCGAGGCCGCCGCGATGGCGCTCAGGTGCGCGACGATCCCTTTTTGCGAGGGCTTGGAGTAGTACGGCACCAGGGCGAGGATGCCGTCAACGCCTGCCTCCGCCCCCTGCTCCGCCATGCGCACGGCGTGGGCCGTGTCGTTGGAGCCCGCACCCGTGAGGATCGTGACGTCCGAGCCGACCGCGTCGCGCACGGCGTGGATCAGGTCGATCTTCTCGGGGACGTGCGTCGTAGGCGCCTCGCCGGTCGTGCCCGACAGCACCAGACCATCGGACCCGTGGGCAACGAGATACTTCGCGAGCGCCGCCGCGGAGTCGAGATCGATTGCGCCGTCATCGTGCAGCGGGGTCACCATCGCGGTCAGCACAGTGCCGAACGGGCGCGAAATCGTCATGCGCATAACTTACCGCGAGCGAGCCCACCCCTCCCGCGCACCAGCCGGCTTGCGCATCGGCCGTCATGGGCAGTGTGGACGGAGGTCGGCCGCCGCTGCCCTGCACTGGCCTGCCTTCCCCTGGCTTCGTTCCCCTGCCCCGCCCTGCCCCGAACTGCGAACCGCCTGGGGGTCGACACGCGGGCGCGGCGTGCCTCGCGGCAGAGGCGCGCGGCGTGTCGGCGCCGAAACCGGTTCGCAGTTCGAGAGTGGGTCAGCCGCCGCGCGTGGCGACCGTGAGCAGCACGGCACAGTCCGTGACGGCGACGAGCCCATGGCGCACCGGCGGGATGACGATGAAATCGCCCGCGCTCATCGCCGATGCGTGCTCGCCGGCCGTGAACGTCACCTCTCCCCGCAGCACCTGCAGCGTGGCCTCGGCAGGACTGTCGTGGTCGTGGAGGCGCTCACCCGCCTTGATCGCGATCAGCGTCTGGCGCAGATCGCGATGATGATCGCCCACGAGTGTCACCGAATGCCTACCGCTCGCCGCCGCGTGAGCGAGGGCAAGTTGTGCGTCGACGATGCTGACCAGACCGATGAGCTCCATCGGGCCATGGTGCCTGAGCGCCACTGCGCGCGCCAGTGGTGCGCGGGCCTACGGCATGCTTACCGCGAGCGCGCCCGCCTGCGCTGCAGTGATCGCGCCTGCCCCATCGATGACGAGAATCGCTTGCGTGGCCTCGAACTCCGGCACCTCGGTGCCTCCGATACCCACCGCGGGGAAGGTCAGCGTGTCCGCGGTGGCCGTCGGCTCGGACAGCTCAACGATCACCGAATGGCTACCCCCAGCATTGGTGCCCACGAGGATCGCTCGAGGCGCGGTGTCACCAAACTGGTCCTCCCACTGCTGCACGACCTTGGAGATGGGCGACTGGCTGGCCTCACGACCGTCCGCGAGTGTCACGCCCACCACCGCGGGCGCGGGGTTGGTCAGCGCGATCGACTCAGCCGAGACCACAGCGCTATCAGCGGCGATCACCCAGAGGTCACCCTGGGGCGAGCGCGTGAGGACTGCAGCGACAGCCCATCCTCCCGCGATGCCGAGCAGTAGCGTGATCAGCGCGACGATCGCGGTGATCTTGAGCCGCGTGCGCGGCTCGCTTCCCTCGGTCACCGTGTCCGCATCGGCCATGTCGCCCCCTATGAGCTGTGAATCTCCCGACCACAGCAATCTCCCGAAACACAGTGTCGCGCATGTCCCCTGGGTTCGGCCAGGTATCAGTAACGCGGCGTAGTCTGTCGCCATGCCCGCGATCCCCACTCCATACGAAGACCTGCTTCGCGATGTCCTGGCGACCGGCACCCGTAAGGAGGACCGCACCGGCACTGGAACGCTGTCGGTGTTCGGACGCCAACTGCGCTACGACCTGTCCCAGGGCTTCCCGCTCATCACGACCAAGCGCGTCCATGTGCGCTCCGTCGTGGGCGAGCTGCTGTGGTTCCTCCGCGGCGACACCAACGTGCGTTGGCTTCAGGAGCGCGGGATCTCGATTTGGGACGAGTGGGCCGACGAGCACGGCGATCTGGGCCCTGTGTACGGGTACCAGTGGCGCTCGTGGCCCGCTCCCGACGGTTCACACGTCGATCAGATTGCGGCCGTGATCGAGTCGATCCGCACCAAGCCTGACTCGCGCCGCCACATCGTGAGTGCATGGAACCCCGCACTCGTTGACGACATGGCCCTGCCGCCGTGCCACGCGCTGTTCCAGTTCTATGTTGCCGACGGCCGCCTGTCCTGCCAGCTGTACCAGCGCAGCGCAGACCTCTTCCTTGGCGTGCCGTTCAACATCGCCTCCTATGCCCTGCTGACCCACATGATTGCCGCGCAGACGGACCTCGAAGTGGGGGACTTCGTGTGGACCGGCGGCGACTGCCACATCTACTCGAATCACCTCGAGCAGGTCGAGCGCCAGCTGTCCCGCGACCCCTACCCCTACCCAACGCTGCGCCTGCCTGCCAAGGACTCGCTGTTCGACTACGACATCGACGACGTCGTGATCGAGAACTACCAGCACCACCCGGGCATCAAGGCCCCGGTCGCGGTCTGAGCCGCCCGTGTTGAAGGCCATCTGGGCGCAGGCCCGCGACAGCGCCGGCCGCCCGGTGATCGGGGCGGGCGGCGACATGCCCTGGAGCGTGCCCGAGGACCTCAAGCATTTCTCGACGCTCACGCGCGGCGGAGCTGTCGTCATGGGCCGGCGCACGTGGGAGTCTTTTCCCGAGCGTTTCCGGCCCCTGCCGGGCCGCGTCAACGTGGTCATCACCTCGGCACCGAGTCTCGAAGGAGCCGATGCGGCTGTCGCCTCCGTCGACACCGCCATCGAGACCGCCGCTCGTCTGTCCCCGAATGGCGAGGTGTGGATCATCGGCGGCGGGCGTGTGTACGCCGCCACGCTTGACGCTGTCGAGCACCTCGAGGTCACCGAACTCGACCTTGAGGTCGAGGGCGACACCTTCGCACCGACCGTCGACCCCGTGGCATGGGAGCTCACCGCAGCAGGACCCTGGGAGACGTCGCGCACGGGAGTGCGCTACCGCTTTGTCACGTATCGCCGTCGGTGAGGCAACTGCGCTGGCCGACTCGCGCATCGGGACCGAGCGCGTAGGCGCCCGCGCCTGGCAGACTCTGCCCATGTACACCGTGCCGCACCGCATCGAGACGTCGCGCCTGGTGATTCGCCGCTACGAGGAGACCGACGCTCAGCAACTCGTCGATGTCGTCGTGCGCAACATGGACCACCTGCGCCGCTACATGGAGTGGATCGCTTTCGAGCCCCAGACGCTCGAGCAGCGCCGTGAGTTCATCGCGTCGACCAACGCCGCCTTTGACTCGGGCAAGGACTACACGCTGGGCATGTTCGACCTCGACGGCGTCCTCGTGGGCGGCACCGGGTTTCACGTGCGTACCCGCCCCGAGCGGCTCGAGATCGGCTACTGGATCGACGAACTGCGCGAGGGTCAGGGCCTGGTGACCGAGGCCGCGGCCGCGCTGACACGGGTGGGCTTGACCTTCACGGGTGCGACCCTCATGGACATCAGCCACGCGGCGTCTAATGCGCGCAGCGCTGCAGTGCCACGCCGGCTCGGATTCGCGCCCCACGACGCGGGCGGACCGGAGGTTTTCGACGACGGCAACAAAGTTGCACGGACGTCGTGGTGGGCCACGCGGGACACGCTCGGAGGTGAGGCGTTCGACGCCCACCCGTACCCACGCGTTTTCGACTCGACGAACACCGAGCTGACATGGCCCTGACCGCGCTTGCACCGTCGCGGGACGCATGCCCCGCCTGAGGCTCGATGCCGCGCGCCAGCAGGCCCTGTCGGTGGCGGTCGCCACGGGCGCCTACGGGATCAGCTTTGGCGCGCTGTCCATTGCGGCCGGGCTCGACGTGTGGCAAACCGCAGCGCTGAGCCTGCTGGTGTTCTCGGGAGGCTCGCAGTTCGCGTTCATCGGCGTGATCGGCGGGGGCGGCACCGCAGTGGCGGCCGTCGCCACCTCTACCCTGCTGGGCCTGCGCAACGGCTTCTACGGTGTGGGACTCGCCCCCGTGTTGCGGCCCATGCGCGGCTGGCGTCGGGCCTGGGCCAGTCAGATCACCATCGACGAGTCCACGGCCGTCGCCCTCGCCCAGCCCGCTGATGATCCCGCGGCCCGGCGCGCGGGCTTCTGGTGGACAGGCGTGACCATCTTCGTCCTGTGGAACGCGATCGTCGTGCTGGGAGCGCTGCTCGGCACACGCATCGGCGATCCTCGTGACTGGGGGCTCGATGCAGCGGCCGCTGCGGCCTTTCTTGCCCTGGTTTGGCCGCGCCTGGCGACACGTCGCGCGCAAGCGGTCGCCGGCGCATCGGCCGTGGTGGCCTTGGCACTGACCCCGGTGGCACCTGCGGGCATTCCCGTGCTCGCCGCCGCCGCGGTTGCCATCATCGCCGGGTGGAACGCGGCTCGCACGCAAGAGGTGCCCTCATGAGCGCCGACGCCTGGCTGTGGGTCGCGATCATCGCGGCGGGAGTGCTCGCCTGGGCGACCAAGTTCGCGGGGCACGCGGTGCCCGAATCGTGGCTTGAGCACCCGCGCGTGCATCGGATCGCCGCCTACGTCACCGTCGCGCTCCTCGCGGCGCTCGTCGCAGTGCAGACGTTTGCCAGCGGTCAAGCCGTCGTGCTCGACGCGCGCGTGGCCGCGGTCGCCGTCGCGGCGGTGCTGCTGTGGCGGCGCGCGCCGTTCATCGTGGTGGTGGCCGCGGCAGCGATCATCGCCGCGGGTTTGCGTGCTCTTGGCTGGGGCTGAGCCCCGGCGGTCAGCGGTGCTAGGTGAGTTCGTTCATGACGAAGGCGACCAAGAACCCCGCGGTGGCAATCAGGCCGGTCGCCCAGTGATCGTCCTCGAAGGCCTCGGGGATCATGGCGTTGCACACCATCGCCAGCAGCGCGCCAGCGGCGATGGAGACGACCACCGCGAGCACCGCCTGGGGCGCATCGGCGAGGAACACCACGCCCAGCACTGCCGCCACCACCGTGGTCGCGGTGATTCCCGCCCACAAGCCAAGAATCGAGCGCGCCGACTTGCCGCCTCGCTTCATCGCGACTGAGCCGCCGAGCCCCTCGGGGATGTTGCTCAGCCCAATCGCGGCGACGACGGCGAGCGGAAACTGACCCGACAGCGCGACCGACAAGCCGATCACGATCGCCTCAGGGATGCCGTCCAACAGCGCCCCCACCGCGAACGCTCCCCCGCCCTCTTCGGCATCACCGCCCCGGCGCGCAGAAATGTTCCGCGAGTCGCTGCGATGGCGCGCCGACTGTCGCGCAACCAAGCGGTCGCCCGCGACGTAGAGGATCGCGCCGCCCGCGAAGCCCACGACCACCGGCATCACTCCCCCGGCGTCGCGTGCCTCGACCACGAGTTCGAGGGCGAGGGTCGCCACCATCACTCCGGCACCGAAGGCCATGATGCCTGCCACGCCCCTGCGCGGCACGTCCCAACGGATCGCGATACCGGCTCCGATCAGCAGCGTTCCGATCCCGAGCGCCGCCGCCACCGCCGTGGTGACCAGGTCCATGGCCTGACCATAGCCCAGCGGCCCTAGGCTTGCTCCATGCCTACCGCAGACGTCTCCGCCCGCCCTGCCGTCCCCGGCGATGAAGACGCCATCGCGGGTATCCAACTCGCCGCGTGGAAGGCCACGCTAGGGGCCGATGCGGTGGCCGGACTGCCGCGCGAGGACATTGTTGGCGCGTGGGCGATGTCCATCACCGCGCCGCCGTCGCGCGAGCACAAGGTGTTTGTCGCCACGGACGGTCCACACGTGGTGGGATTCGCGGCGTTGGCCTCTGGCGGTGAGATTGTCGCGCTTGAGGTCGCACCGGAGCACCGCCGGCTGGGTCACGGCTCACGCCTGCTCGCCGCTTGCGTCGACACCGTGCGGATCCAGGGTGGCACGACGGTGCGGGCCTGGGCTCTCGTAGGGGACGATGCGCGTGAGGCCTTCCTCGCGGGCGCGGGCCTTGGCGAGGGCGGGGTCCGCCGCGCCATGGAGGGCCCTGACGGCGAGCTCGCGGAGCGGATGTTCAGGGCCGAACTGGCGGCGTAGTCGCGCGCCGAAGGCTTGGCGAGGCGCGCACGGGTATCCAGCGCGCACGCAGCTGGGTCAACCCGTCGTGACGGGTATCAACGGTGGGGTGAGGTTGCGGGGCGTCAGCGGGACGCGCGGCGCTGGGCGTCAGCGCGCAGCGCGGCGCTGGGCTCGATAGAGCTGGGCGGCACGCTGCATGGACTTGCGCGCCATCGACCGATCCCGGTTGGCGTCGTAGGCGTGCGAGACGGCGAACCAGGCCTCCCACTGCTCGGGCCGGGCCTCGACTTCCAGCCGCGCCGCTTCGAACACGCGCTCAGCAGCCTCATCGGTGAGTCGCCCTGCCGCGGTGGTCTCGCCGTCATGAACGGGCAGGGCGCCATCGCGGTCGAGTTCATTGGCCATGCGCTGCACGGTGATCCCCAGCCGCCACTCGTGGACGAGGTACCACACGCCCACGGTGGGCAATACGAGCAGGGCGCCACCCATGATCTTGGCGTCGAGCTCGTCTGCACGCAGGAACGCGACGGCGAACTCCGCGACAAAGGCGAAGTACACCGCGACAATCACCGTGATGGCGACGGCCGCGAGGAAGGCGGGGCTGCGCAAGATGCCCATCTAGAGCGACATGTACCGGTCGAGCCCGACCGTGAGTCCCGGGTGGTTGCCCACCTGACGCACGCCCAGCAACACGCCAGGCATAAAGGAGATTCGGTCAAAGCTGTCCGTGCGGATCGTGAAGGCCTCGCCCGCGTTGCCGAACATGACCTCTTCGTGGGCGACCATGCCTCGCAGACGCACGGCGTGAACCCGCACGCCAGCGATGTCGGCGCCGCGCGCACCGTCGGGGTCGTGCGTCGTGGCGTCGGGCATGGGCGGCAGCCCGGCCGCGGCGCGCGCAGAGGCGATACCGTGCGCGGTGTGCACGGCGGTACCCGAGGGAGCGTCCACCTTGTTGGGGTGGTGCATCTCGACGATCTCGGCTGACTCAAAGTAGGGAGCAGCGGCCGCAGCAAAACGCATGGCCAGCACCGCACCCAGCGCAAAGTTGGGGGCGATCAGCACGCCTAGATCGGGGCGCTCGCGGAGGTGCTCGTCGACCCGTGTCAGCGCATCCTGGGTCCAACCGCTGGTGCCAACGACCGCGTGAAGACCGGCATCGATCAGCGCGTGAACGTTAGCCTCGGTGGCATCGGGAACGGTGAAGTCCACCGCCACATTGGCTCCAGCATGCACGGCCGCAGAGACGTCCTGGTCCGCATCGAGCGCGGCCACGAGGGCCAGGTCAGGCGCCGCTTCGACGGCCTGAACCACGTGAGAACCCATGCGCCCTGCGGCGCCCAAGACTGCGACATTGATCATGTGGTGAGCCTATCGGGCTGCACACGGCGCGAGCCCCACCACCAGGCGGTGGCAGGGCTCGCGTGAGAGGTGTGGCTAGGCTCCGGGACCGCCGCCGCTCGGCATTTGGCCACCACGACCGGGCATCTGGCCGCCGCCTGGCATCTGCATGTCGCCACCGTCGGAGTCTTCCTCGTTCAGCCCCGACAGCAGGCCGCGCGACTCGGACTCCTCTGTCTCCTCAGAAGTGATCTCAAGCGACAGGTCGGCGAGCACCACTTCGTCACCCTGCTCGATACCGGAAGCCACCTCGGTGTAGACCGAGCCAATGGCGCCCGTGACGATGGCGACCTCGCTGACCGTGCCGTTAGCCGCGAGGACCTGCACTGTGGCGTCGCCAGCGGCATCCGTCACGGCCGACGTCGGCACGACGAGAACGTCAGACGAGCCGGCGACCGTGATCTGCATGCGCGTGGCCGCGCCGATCCGGATGTCGAAGCCCGGGTCCGGGATGGCCACCGTCACCGCATAGGACTGCGAGAAGGAGTTGCCGGAGTTGACGTTGCTGACAGAAGCCACGACACCGTCAACCACGTCACCCGTGCTGCTGAGCGTGACCTGCGCCTCTTGGCCCACCGCGAGAAGTTGCACCTCGGTGAGGCTGACCGACAGCGACACCAGGTAGGCGTTGTCGGCGACCAGCGTGATCACCGCATCCGTGCTGGAGGCAGAGACCTCGTCGCCCGCGGCCATCGTGACTGACACCACTTCTCCAGCGACGGGAGCGGAAATCGTCGCGTACTCGAGCTGCTGCTGCGCGACCGTGAGGGCGGCCTCGGCCGCAGTGATCTCTGCCTTGTCGGCGAGGATATCGGCCGCGCTCGGCACCGTCTCTTCCTCGCCTGCCATGCCACCGCCTGCACCTGCGGAGCCTGAGCCGTTGCCACCGCCGCCTGCATCAAGACCACCCGAGCCGGATTGATCGCCACCACCGTCGCCTGCCCCGTCGCCGGTGACACCGCCAGCGTCAGGGCCAGTCGAGCCGCCAGCGTCAGGGTCAGTCGAGCCGCCCGTGTCAGGGCCAGTCGAGCCGCCCGTGTCAGGGTCAGTCGAGCCGCCTGCGTCGGCGAGTGCCTGCTGGTACGCGGCGAGTGCTTCATCCACGGCGACCGCAAGGTTCATGAGCTCGTCCTGAGCGGCCATCGAGGCCGCAGAGGCCTCGAGTGCCGTTGCGGTGGCATCCTGGCAGGCCGCGAGCGCATCGGCGAGGTCCGACTCGACGTCACGCGCCTCACCAGTGTCGCCACCATCCGTGTCGCCACCATCCGTGTCGCCGCCGTCAGTGTCGCCACCGGACGCGTCAGTAAACGCCGCGCAAATGGTCTGGGCGTCCGCGGCTGCCTGATTGGCTTCGGCCAGCAGTGCGGTTGCCGTGTCGTACTGCGCCAGCAACGCCTCTTGTGCTTCGACGAGCGCGGCCCGTGCCTGCTCAACTGCGTCGGTTGTCGTGGCATCAGCGGTCGCCGCCGTCACCGCGCTGGCCGCGCCGGCGGTCACCGCCGCGACCGTCGTGAAGGTCGCTAGCGTCGAGGACGAAGGCGTCGAGTAGGACACGCTCGAAGCGCTTGACGAACTGTCGGAACTTTGCGCCTCGAGATCGTCGGCTAGAGCCTCTTCCGCGTCAGCCAAGGCTTCCTCAGCCTCAGTCACCGCATCGTCAAGGTCATCCGTGTCGAGCGTTGCCAAAAGCTGGCCGGCTTCGACCGTGTCTCCCACGGCGACCGAGACCTCGTCGACAGTGCCAGCGACCTGAAAACTCACGTCTTCCTGGCTTGCCGACTCGATGGCCCCCGTCGTGGTCAACGTCTGAGTCACGTCACCCGTCGTGGCCTTCGCCGTACGGTACGCCGCCGACGACGGTGTCGCACCCGTGAGCACGAAGGCCCCGACTGCGCCGCCAGCAATGACGGGCACGGCAACGAGGCGCCACCATCGCCGTGTGCGCTGAGGTGAAGCCTGCGACATCACTCCCCGCTCTCGTCGAGTCCGTCGAGGCCGTCGAGGCCTTCGCCGGTGCCACCGGGCATCCCGCCACCCATGCCGCCAAAGTCAGACGTCGAGAAGCACCCTTCCTCGCCGGCAGCGGACAGCGCGATCTCGGTGGCGTCGTAGCCTCCCGAGCCGTCCTCCTCACCCTGGGCCGTCAGGCACAGTCCTACGGCGACCGCATCGGCCGTCGTGGCCTGGGTACCGGTGATGGTTGCGTCGGCGCCGACGGTGACCACTGTGGACTCGCCGTCGGTGGACTCGATGGTCAGCGACCCGTCCTCGACGGCCGTGACCGCACCGATCACCATGTCGCCAAACCCGCCCGGCATCTGGCCGTCATCGCTGGGCATCTCAGGCATCTCGCCCTCCGGCATCGCGGTGGGCATCTCGCCACGCTCGCCACCGTCGGGCATCTCGCCCTCCGGCATGCCACCCTCCGGCATCGCGGTGGGCATCTCGCCAGGCTCGCCACCCTGCGTCCCATCGCCGCCGGGCACGCGACCGCCGCCTCCAAAGCCGCTGGAGCACTCGCCGTCCTCGTCGGCCTCCGTCACCGCGACCGAGGTCGCGACGTCGTCCTCAACGCTGACGCGGACACACGACCCTACGGCAATGTCTGCGAGCGCAATCTCGACCTCCTCCGTGAAGGTCGTGTCGTCGGTGTAGCGCACCGCGGTCTGCGAGTCGCCATCCTGGACCTGCGCCACGCCATCCGAGACATACGCGATCTCGCCGCTGATGCCCGAGGGCATGGAGCGCTCCTGCTCCACGGGCTGCTCGCTGCTCTCGGGAGTGGCGGCAGCCGCATCGGTCGTGTCCTCCGTGGCGTCCTGAGAGGAGCAACCGGCAAGGAGTGCGAGCCCTAAGCAAGCGGCGATCGCGGTGCCGCGCGGGGTGGTGGTCTTCATGAGTGGGGTCCTCTCTAGGGTCACGTTCACTGGTCTCGAAGTGCATCGATGGGGGCCAAGCGTGCGGCGCGAGCTGCCGGGTAGACCCCGAACACGGCGCCAATTCCGACGGCCACCACCACAGAGACCACCAGCGCCATGCCGGAGATCACGATGGTCGAGCCGAGTACGCCGGGCAGGGCGAGGGCGAGGCCGACGCCGATGATGACGCCGATGGCACCTCCGCTGAGGCCCAGGATCATGGCCTCGATAAGGAACTGGTTGCGAATGGCCGCCGGAGCCGCACCGAGCGCCTTGCGCAGGCCGATCTCCTTGGTTCGCTCGGTCACGGAGACAAGCATGATGTTCATCACGCCGATGCCGCCCACCAGCAGAGCGAGCGCAGCGATACCCGTCAGCAGCACCGTCAACTTCTCGTACACCGAGGTCGCGGCGTCGATGAGGGAGTCCTGGACGTCAATGCTGAAGTCGGCGTCGTCGGCGGAGCTGATGCCATGCAGGTTGAGCAACAGAGCCTGTGCCTCTTGGGACGCGGCGCTGAGCGCATCGGCCGACGAGGCCTTGATGTAGATGGTCTGGACGGACTCGCTGGAGCCCGAAGAGTCGAGCGAGTCGACCATCGTCGTCATGGGCACGACGGCCATGTCGTCCAGGGACGTATCGCCCGAGGATCCAGCTTCCGTAAGAACGCCGATCACCTCGTAGGCGTCGCCATCGATGGTCACCTCTTGGCCCACCACGTTCGTCGAGCCAAAGAGCTCCTGTGCAGTCTCCGACCCGAGCACGATCACCGGCGACGCAGCCGTGATGTCGTCCTCCGTGAAGAAGGAGCCGTACAGCAACTCACGAGAGCGCACCTCGGTCCAGCTGACAGAGGTGCCAGTCACCGTCGTCGACCAGTTGCTCTCGCCATACTCCAGGGACAGGTCCGCGGTCTTTTCTGCAGCGACGGCGACGGCGTCGGGCACAGCGACCGGCGAGGCCAGCGCATCGGCATCGCTCAACGTCAGGGTGTCGCCGCTACCAAAGCCGCCGCGCATGCCGCTGTCGTCCGTCGACGACCCGGGCGACACAATGAGGAGGTCAGATCCGAGCGAGGCGATCTGCTCGCTGACGTCTTTCTGGGTACCCAAGCCCAGACCCACGGTCAACACCACTGAGGCGATTCCCACGACAATGCCGAGCATCGTCAGGGCGGAGCGCATCTTGTGGCTGCGGATGGCCCGCCATGAGCTGGCAAGGAGGTCGGCCGTTCTCACTTCGCGATCTCCGTTCCTGCGCCCACAAACTGGCCGTCCGTGACGTTGTAGACCGTCCCCGCACGCGCGGCGACGTCGCTTTCGTGGGTGATCAGCACGATCGTGGCGCCTTCGGAATGGAGGTCATCAATCATGCCCAGGACATCCGCAGTCGAGCGCGAGTCCAGGTTCCCGGTGGGTTCGTCAGCGAGCACGATCGCGGGCTCCGTCACCAGCGCCCTCGCGATCGCCACGCGCTGCTGCTGTCCCCCCGAGAGCTGACCGGGGTGGTTGCGTGCCTTGTCGGCGAGCCCCACGCGCTCGAGCGCCCCCATGGCGCGTTCGCGCCGTTCCGCGGGCCCCACCCCCGCGTACACGAGTGGCAGTTCGACATTCCCGGCGGCCGTGAGGCTGGCAAGGAGGTGGAATTGCTGGAACACAAAGCCGATGCGCCGGTTGCGTGCCGAGGCAAGCGCGTCCTCATCGAGGGTCGAGACGTCCTCTCCAGCAAGGATGTAGCTGCCAGACGTCAGCACGTCGAGGCATCCCAAGATGTTCATGAGCGTCGACTTGCCCGAGCCCGAGGGCCCGACGATCGCGACGTACTCGCCGGGGAAGATGCGGCAGTCGATGCCACGCAACGCCTCAAACTCGATATCGCCAGTGTGGTAGGTCTTGCGGGCACCGGTGAGTTCGATCACCGGCTCCGTGGCCAGCGTGGCGCTGGGCGTGGAAGTCATGGTCAGTCCTTTAGTCGGGGGTGCAGGGCCGATGCGCGGGCTCAGTTGCCGGGCATCCCGCCGCCGGGCATTTGCCCGCCGCCGCTCGGCATCTCGCCGCCGCCAGGGAACTCGCCGCCGCCGGGGAACTGCATGTCCATTTGGCCGTCCTCGGACGTGGAGCCCTCCGAGGTCATGACCGTGACCTCAAGTTGCTCTCCCTCAGTCAGACCATCGGTGATCTCGGTGTAGCTGCCGATGGTCTCTCCCGTGGTGACTTCCCGCTCGGCGCCCTCGCCGGAGCCGTCAACGACGGTGACGGTCGAGACGCCGTCCGTGGTCGTGATCGCATTGGTAGGAATGGCGAGCACATCCGTGCGGCGCAAGTAGACGATGCTGGCCTCAACCGACGTGCCCTCATACAGGCCCTCGACGGTGCCGGTCACCAAGAGCTCGACCGCATAGGTGGCCGTGCCTCCGGTGGTGCTGGGCAAGTTGGAGATCTCCGAGACCACTCCAAAGAACTCGCCGTCATAGTCTTCGGAGGTGAAGGTCACCTGATCGCCTTCAGCGATCTGCGCCACCTCGCTCTCGGTGAGGCTGACTGCGACCGTCCATTCGTCTTCACCGACGATGGTGACGCCGGTCGACGACGTGGTGGTGGTGGCACCGCCACCCATGGCGCTCTGGTCGCCTCCGGTGCTGCTCGAGCCGCCGGACACCACGTCGCCTACCTCATAGGGCTGCGACGTGACGAGTCCCGCGATGTCGGCGACGAGCACCGCATCGTCCATGGCCTCCTCGGCGTCGGCTACCGACTCTTCGAGAACCGCCACGCGCGCCTCGGCCGCGGCGATCTGCGCCTCCGATGAGTCAGAGCCGTCGTCGGCGTCCTCAAGGTTGGCCAGCGTTGCCTCGGCCTGCGCGAGCTCGGCCTCGACCGAGCGCAAGGATGACGTCAGCTGGAGCGTGTCGATCTGGGCGATGACGTCGCCCTCGGCGACCGTGTCACCCGCTTCGACGTAGACGTCGGTCACCGTGCCGGAGGCCTCGAAGGCCAGGCCCGAGGTCGCCACTGCGGCCAGAGTCCCCGTGGTGGTTACTGACTCCTCAAGCGTCTGCAGGCCCACCGTGACGGTCTGGGCCTCGCCCCCGCCCATGGCGCCCTCACCCTGGGCGAACGCCTCAGGGCCGGTGTCGCCGGCGGGTCCCCACAACGCCATCGCGCCCACCCCCAGGCCAGCGCCAGCGCCCAGTGCGATGAGGGGGATTCCCCACGCGCGAGCGCGGGTCCAGCGGGAATTCTTGGGCATTGTCCGTCCTGTCGGTCGTGACTCAAGGGGTCACGAGCAGACTAGGGACGCAGCCTCAGAGAACGCTGAGAACTGGCTAGGAGTGCCTCCGTCAGCAGAAAGTGCCTGTTAGATCGCGGGACCGACCCTCACCGACACACGCTCGCGCGAAGCCAACTCGGCCGCGAGGCTCGCCACGTCATCGGCCGTGACTGCCCGCACCTGGTCGAGCGACTCGCCGATGCTCCACAGCTCACCGAACACCAATTCAGCCTTGCCCAAACGCGACATGCGGGAGTAGGAGTCCTCGAGGCGCAGCACCGTCGTGCCCGCGATCTGGCCCTTGGCCTTGAGGAGCTCCTCCTCAGTGACGCCCTGTGCGAGCCGCTCGAGTTCCGATGCCAGCAGCGCCTCCACCTCGGCCGCATTGGCGGGGTTGCAAGCGGCGTACATGCCCCAGATGCCGGTCTCCGCGTTGGGCGCACCGAACGAATAGACGGAGTACGCGAGGCCGCGCTTCTCGCGCACCTCTTGGAACAAGCGCGACGACATGCCGCCGCCCAGGATCGCGTTGGCGACGGCGAGCGTCGAGCGGCGCTCATCGGTGGCGCGGAATCCCTGGGAGCCCAGCAGGACGTGGCACTGCTCGAGGTCGCGCACGATCCGCACCTGCGGATCCAGCGTGGCGTCCACGCGAGCCCGCGTGTCGCGGCGTGCCAGCGGCGCGACCTCACCGGTGAGGTCCCATCCCCCGGCCACCAGCGCATCGGCCACCAGGGTGCACACCATCTCGTGGCTGACGTTGCCCGCGGCGGTAATGATCAGCCCCTCGGGCACGTAGTGATCGCGGTAGTGCTCACGCACGGCGTCACGCCCCACCGCCCGAATGATGTCCGCAGTCCCACCGATGGGTCGGCCCAGCGGGTGTCCGCCCAGCACTGCCTCGGTGAAGCGCTCGTGGGCCACGTCGCCCGGGTCGTCCTCCGCCATCGCGAGTTCCTCGAGGATGACGCCGCGTTCCATGTCGAAGTCGGCCTGGTCGAGCCGCGCCGACGTCACCATGTCGAGGATCACGTCGACCGCAAGCGGCAGGTCGGTGTCGATGGTGCGTGCGTAATAGCAGGTGTACTCCTTGCCGGTAAGCGCGTTGGACTCGCCTCCCACGCGGTCAAAGGCCTCGGCGATGTCGAGGGCCGTGCGACGCTGCGTGCCCTTGAACAGCAGGTGCTCGAGAAAGTGCGTCGAGCCAGCGTGCTCGGGGGTCTCGTCACGACTGCCGACGCCCACCCAGGCACCAAAGGTCGCCGAGCGCATGCCAGGGATGTGCTCGGTCAGCACCCGCACGCCGCCAGGCAGCACGCTGCGCTGAATGATCGCGCCTTGGTCCTGCTCGACCGTGAGATGAGCACCAGCAGCGGACGTGGGAACCAATGGAAGGTCATGAGGCATAGGGGTGAGCCTAACCCGCTCCCGAGTCCGCACCCCGCCGAGCACGTTCGAGGGCGCGATCCGCGATCTCGCCCTCACGCCGTGCAATCCGAGCGAGGATGAGGGAGCATCTCGCGCATCGGCCCTCATCCTGGCGCGCGAGCACACGGGGCCGCATACACCCCGGACATGCCACGAGGGCGGCCCCGGTTTCCCGGAACCGCCCTCGTGGGTGAGTCAGATGCTGACGATTACTCGCCGGCCTCCTCGTCGGAACCCTCGTTCGAGCCCTCCTCGATCACGCCGAGCGACAGCTTGCCGCGCGGGTCGACCTCGGTGATCTCGACCTGGATCTTCTGGCCGATCGCCAGGACGTCCTCGACGTTCTCGACGCGCTTGCCGCCCACGAGCTTGCGGATCTGCGAGATGTGCAGCAGACCGTCCTTGCCCGGGGTGAGCGACACGAACGCGCCGAACGCGACCGTCTTGACGACGGTGCCGACAAAGCGCTCGCCGATCTCAGGCACGTGCGGGTTGGCGATCGCGTTGATCGCCGCGCGCGCGGCCTCAGCCGACGGGCCATCGGTCGCGCCGATGTACACGGTGCCGTCGTCCTCGATGGAGATGTCGGCGCCGGTGTCGTCCTGGATCTGGTTGATCATCTTGCCCTTGGGGCCAATGACCTCACCGATCTTGTCGACGGGAATGCGCACCGAGATCACGCGGGGAGCGTGCGGGCTCATCTCGTCGGGCTCGGAGATGGCCTGCTCCATGACGCCCAGGATGTGCAGACGCGCGTCGCGGGCCTGGCCCAGCGCGCCGGCGAGCACCGAGGCGGGGATGCCGTCGAGCTTGGTGTCGAGCTGGATGGCGGTGACGAACTCGGAGGTACCGGCGACCTTGAAGTCCATGTCGCCGAACGCGTCCTCGGCACCCAGGATGTCGGTCAGCGCCGCGTAGCGGGTCTCACCGTCAACCGTGTCGGACACGAGGCCCATGGCGATACCGGCGACGGGGGCCTTCAGCGGCACACCGGCGTTGAGCAGCGCGAGCGTCGAGGCACACACGGAGCCCATCGAGGTCGAGCCGTTCGAGCCGAGAGCCTCGGACACCTGACGGATGGCGTAGGGGAAGTCCTCACGCGACGGCAGCACCGGCACCAGGGCACGCTCGGCGAGCGCACCGTGGCCGATCTCGCGGCGCTTGGGCGAGCCCACACGACCAGTCTCGCCCGTGGAGAAGGGCGGGAAGTTGTAGTGGTGCATGTAGCGCTTCTTCGTCTCCGGGTTAAAGGAGTCGATCTGCTGCTCCATCTTGAGCATGTTCAGGGTGGTGATACCCATGATCTGGGTCTCACCACGCTCGAAGATCGCGGAACCGTGCACGCGCGGGATGGGGCCCACCTCGGCCGAGAGCGGACGGATGTCACGCAGGCCACGACCGTCGATGCGGACGCCGTCCTTGAGGATGCGCTGGCGCACCGTCTTCTTGGTGACGGAACGCACCGCAGCCGAGATCTCCTTCTCGCGGCCCTCGAACTGGGCGCCGAGCGACTCAAGGGCGGCTGCCTTGATCTCGTCGAGGCGGTTCTCGCGGGTCTGCTTGTCGGCGATCTGGAGGGCCTCGGTGAGGTCGGCCTCGGTCGCAGCGGAGACGGCGGCGAACACGTCGTCTTCGTAGTCGAGGAAGCGCGGGAACTCCTGCGTCTCCTTCGCGGCGGCGTTCGCGAGCTCGATCTGCGCCTCGCACAGCGCGCGCAGGAAGGGCTTGGCGGCCTCGAGGCCCTCGGCCACGACGGCCTCGGTGGGGGCGGTGGCGCCCTCGGCGACGAGGTTGAACGCGTCGTCGGTGGCCTCTGCCTCGACCATCATGATGGCGACGTCGTCACCGGCGATGCGGCCGGCCACGACCATGTCGAACACCGCGCGCTCCTTCTCGGAGTAGCGCGGGAAGGCGACCCACTGGCCGTCGATGAGCGCGATGCGCACACCGGCAACGGGGCCGGTGAAGGGCAGGCCGGACAGCTGCGTCGACGCCGAGGCGGCGTTGATGGCGAGCGTGTCGTAGGCGTCGTCGGGGTTGATCGCGAGGACGGTCACGACGACCTGGACCTCGTTGCGCAGGCCCGACACGAAGGTGGGGCGCAGCGGACGGTCGATGAGACGGCAAGTGAGGATCGCGTCCGTCGAGGGGCGGCCCTCGCGACGGAAGAACGAGCCGGGGATCTTGCCTGCGGCGTACGAGCGCTCCTCGACATCCACCGTCAGGGGGAAGAAGTCGAAGCCGTCGCGGGGGTGCTTGCCGGCCGTGGTGGCCGAGAGCAGCATCGTGTCGTTGTCGAGGTAGGCAGCGACGGTACCGGCGGCCTGCTGAGCAAGGCGACCCGTCTCGAAGCGGACGGTACGGGTACCGAACTTGCCGTTATCGATGACCGCTTCTGCGGCCTTGATCTCGGGACCTTCCATGAGGGAAGTCTCTCCGTTCTGATCGAGGCAGGCCAAGCGAACTCAAGGGGCCGTGTGGCCTCACTGATCGTCAGTCGACATGCTCAGACTCACGTCCGCGTCGTTGGCGCGGGGATTCTGCTCATCTCCACCGAGGATCAGCGTCCGGCTGTCCTGCCAGGTGTGTGAAATTGAGCGCCGATGCTCACGCACCGGGCAAGGTCCATGCTAGCAGGGCACCCGCTGGGGACGCCCCTGACATGCGAAAGACCCGGCCGCTCGACCTCCGTGACGGAGGGAGCGACCGGGCCGAGCGCGACCGGGTGTGCCTTAGCGGCGCAGGCCCAGGCGCTCAATCAGCGAGCGGTAACGCTCGATGTCGACACGCGAGAGGTAGTTCAGCAGGTTGCGGCGCTTACCGACGAGCAGGAGGAGGCCACGACGCGAGTGGTGGTCGTGCTTGTGCTCCTTGAGGTGCTCGGTGAGGTCGGTGATGCGCTGCGTGAGGAGCGCGACCTGGACCTCGGGCGAACCGGTGTCACCCTCGACGGTGGCGTACTCGGTCATGATGGACTTCTTGGTGGCTGCGTCAAGAGGCACGGCTCACTCCTTTTTCGTCTCGTTGCGCGGAGCTCCCGGGCTTGTTCTCCGGGGGCACTGGAATCCGCGGCCGTTTCACGGCGACGGTCAATCATACACGCGCGACGGCTTCGCGCGCCACGCCCTCTCAGGGCCGATGCGCCGGCTCGCCGCGCGTGACCGCGGACGCGGGCGTTCCCGGGGCGATCGCCACGCGAGCGATGGATCCGCCCGAGTGTGCCACGGCCTCCACGACCGCCTCAAGGCCGCGCGGCGGGGAGACGATGTCCGCCCACGGCCTCATCGCGTGTGTCGCGGCAAGGAACGTGACGGCGTCCAACACGTGTCGCGGCGAGGGACGCCCGAGCCCGAGCAGTGCGAGCCCGTCGCGACTGAGGCGCTCCACGTCGACCACCGCATCGGGCACCTGGGCCCTGGCACCCGCCACCACGGCGACGCCCCCACGTGCCAGCGAACCGCTGACCCTGACGAAAGTGTCCGCTCCCCCGGCGGCGTCGATCACCACGTCGCAGGCGGGCACGCGCGCGTCCACGTCGAGCGCCGCGTCGGCGCCGAACGCCAGCGCGCGTCGGCGGCGCTTGGCGCACGGATCCACCGCCGTGGTCGACGCAGCGCCGGCTTCCACCGCCATCGCGAGTGCGGCCAGCCCGATCATGCCAGCGCCGAGCACCACCACCCTGCGGCCCGCGATGGCGCCCGCGCGGTCGATGGCCGCGGCTGCCACCGCGAGCGCGCAGCCCGCGGGTGCCGCGACCGCGTCCGGCACGCCGGCAGGCACCAGGGCAAGTGCGGCGCCTGCGGGAAGAAGCATGTGGCTGGCAAGGCTGCCCGTGAGTGCCCAGGTATCGGTCATGGCCTGGCGGCCCAGCTCGCGCGGCTCGGCACATGCGGCGGTCGCCCCTGCGGCGCACGCACCACAGGTCCCACAGCCCACGTCTCGCGCCCACACCACGCGCATGCCGGGGGCGAGCGAGATGCCGTCCACGGTCAGCGCCTCTGCTCCCCTGCCGACTGCCTCAACGACGCCCACGCCCTCGTGCCCCAGCACGGTGGGCCACGATCCGAGTCGCCGCTCGCGGATGGCGTCGCGGACACAGCCGCAGACGGTCGCGACGCTCACCCGGATGAGCACCTCGCCCGCACGGGGCGGCGGGCATGGAATCGAGGTCACCCCGATGCCCCCGGCGCCTTCCCACAGCGCCACACGGGCGGAGGAGGCGGGGGCGATGACAGGCGGCACGTGCGCGACCCTCTCGCGCGCGCCCGCCTCGGCACAAGCACGCGGCGCCGCCGTCCGCGCGTTGTTCAGCGAAGGTTCACCGGTCCGTCATCGCCGGAGCCTCCCGGTGACGAACGGAGGGTGAGCGTTACTCGCGCTCGTACCTGTCGAGGTGCGGTACCTGCGGCTCGGGAAGGATGGCGCCCGCAGTGGCGGACCAGGCGTCGAGCCACCGTCCATCCTCCATGGCCTCCTCAAGGACGTCGTCGATCCACAGCCGGAAGTCGTCGTCCTCGAGCGCCACGCCAATGCCGTAGGGCTCGGCCGTGAACGCTCCTCCGACGATCTTGAACTGGCCCTCCGCGTCGGCGGCATATGCGGCCAGTATCACGTCGTCTGTCGTCACGACGTCCACCTGGCCAGTGCGCAACGGTTCGATGCAGTCCGAGTAGTCGTCGTAGAGCACGAGTGACGCCTCTGGTGCGACGCGCGCGATGGTGTGTGCCGCCGTCGCGCCCT
>NZ_JBKEED010000011.1:0-126295 GCF_047975725.1 Demequina sp. | reverse complement strand
GCGCGCATTCTCTCGTACTCACCACGACGCGGATGTGGACCGTTGCCGGGTCGACCCACGCCACACATGCCCGCCTTGCGCAACCAGCCATACGCCGTATGCCGGTTGACGCCGACTCTCCCGGCTACGTCACTGATCGTCCCCTCGGACCGCTCCAACTCCGCGAAGAACTGAGCTTTCAACTCCTCAAACGACACGATCCCCGCAACTCCCTGAAGTCAGGGTGTTGCGGGGATCGCTAGAACCCGCCCTTCACAGCACCGGGGCCTTTCCATGCCCGTGCGGCTCTCGCGACGTGCCGGGGCGCGGGGCCGAAGCGGGAGCGGCTCGCGCATCGGCCCTCCTGTTGATACCCGTCAGGACGGGTGTGGGCGCCTCGGCGCGCGCCTGATACCCGTCCCGGCCCCGGTGACGGGCCGATGCGCGGGGGACCACCGCATCGGCCCTCCTGCCGCTCTCACGAGTCAAATGGATCCATTTGACTCGTCAGAGGGGGGTTAGGCGGCCTTGACGTCGTGGGGGTCGAGTTCGTCTGCCTCGTCCTCGACGAGCATCTCGGGGCTCGCGGTGACGATGAGCCATACCGGCAGCATGACGATGCACAGCGCTGGCAACATGCCGATTTCGCCGGACACAGC
Organism: Demequina sp.; assembly: GCF_047975725.1. Taxonomy (GTDB): domain Bacteria; phylum Actinomycetota; class Actinomycetes; order Actinomycetales; family Demequinaceae; genus Demequina. The sequence goes on along the minus strand of NZ_JBKEED010000011.1, from coordinate 125,657 downwards.
GACGGCAATGAACAACGCAAGCCAGCCGTCGCGACCCACCGCGAGCACGGTGCCCAGCACGCCACAGGCGACGGCGACCATGATGGGCAGGTCGGGCAGCAGCGACTGCACGGCGAGGCCCGCCGCGGCGCCGATGAACACCGCCGGGAAGATGCGGCCACCGCGGAAGCCCGCGGCGGCAGCCACGGTGAGGGCGGCCATCTTGACGAGCGCCAGCACCAGCAGGTGCCAGCCCGTGAGGTCGCCAGCCATGCCGATGAGGTCGATGGTCTGGTCGGCGCCCTTGAACAGCGTCAGTGGACCGCCGATGGCTCCCAACACGCCCAGGATCAGGCCGCCGAGGGTCGCGTAAAGGATCGGGTTGCGGAAACGGCGGAAGAGCCTCCACAGGTGGGGCATGGCCCACGCGCCCGCAATGCCGATGCCCGCGGCGACGAGCGCTGCGACCACGGCCCACAGCAGCTGCACAGCGTTGAGTTGGTCGAAGTCAGCGGACATGGGCATGGCGATCGAGACTCCGAGCGCCTGCGCCGTGAGCGCTCCGGCGGCAGCGGAGGCGACGGGTGCGAACAGGCGGTCCCACAGCAGGCCGCCACGCTTGGCAGCAGAAACGATCTCCGTGAGCAGTAGCGCGGCGGCCACGGGGGAGCCGAACATTGCGCCCAGCATGCCCGCTGCGGCCATCATCAGCGCGGCATCGACAGTGACCTGCCTGGCGAAGCGCCTGGTAAACCACACGGCAAGCGCGATGGCGATCGCGATGATGGGGCTCTCGGGGCCCAGGCTCACGCCGCCCGCGAGACCCAGGATGAGGGTCAGCGCGACACCAGGAAGTGCTATCAGGGGCAGGGGTGGCGCGATCAGCTCGACTTTGGCGGGGTCGTGGCCGCCGTGGCCCGGTGCGTAGCGCAGCGTGAGGCCCACGGCCGCACCGGTGGCCGTCAGCACCGCGATGATCCACCAGCCGGCGTCTGCCGCGAAGCCCAGCCGCTCAGGGATGTGCTCCCACAGTGCGTGTTCAAGGACCAGCGCCACCTCGTCGATGCCCCACAGCAGCACGCCCGTCATCACGCCGATGATGAGCGCGGGCAGCGTCAGCGACAACAGAGTGCGCTGCACGGTGCGCGAGCGGTGGGTGTCGCTGTGGTCGGGTTGCGTTGCCGCGTTGTCACCTTCACCGGTCATGGATCCGAGCATAGAAGTGGTGTGGGTGCGTGCGCACCCAGATCTACGCGCAGCGCGCGGCCGACTGCGGGGAATGGGCCAGGTCTACGCGAACCCCGGGGGTGGGCCGGGAACACAGGCTCGGCGCGCGACTAGACTGGGCTGTCGTGGCTACCGACTTTCCTGCAGAGATCTCCGCGCTGCGCGCGACCTTCACCCAGATCGAGGCGGTGACCAACCCCGCCGCCCTTCAGGACAAGCTCGCTGACCTTGAGCAGCAGGCGGCCGCCCCGAACTTGTGGGATGACCAGGACAACGCGCAGAAGGTCACCAGCGCATTGTCTGCGACCAAGTCTGAACTGGACCGCGTCACCGCCATGGGATCGCGTATCGACGACCTCGAGGTGTTGGTCGAGCTCGGTATCGAGGGCGAGGACGAGGACACCCTCGCGGAGGCTGACGCTGAGCTGGAGAAGCTCCGCGCCGACCTGTCCGCGATGGAGGTGCGCACCCTCATGACCGGGGAATGGGACGAGCGCAACGCCGTCGTCACCATCCGCTCGGGCGCTGGCGGCGACGACGCCACCGACTTTGCCGAGATGCTGCTGCGCATGTACCTGCGCTGGGCCGAGCGTCACGGCTACGGCACCAAGGTGCTCGACACCTCCTACGCTGAAGGCGCGGGCATCAAGTCCGCGACCTTCGAGATCAACGCCCCGTACGCCTTTGGCACGCTGTCGGTCGAGGCCGGCACGCACCGACTGGCTCGCATCAGCCCGTTTGGTTCTGCCGACAAGCGTCAGACCTCGTTCGCGGCGGTTGAGGTCATTCCGCAGATTGAGTCGACTGACTCGATCGAGGTACCCGAGTCGGAGATCAAAGTGGACGTGTTCCGCTCCTCCGGTCCCGGTGGCCAGTCGGTCAACACCACCGACTCCGCGGTGCGCCTGACGCACCTTCCCACCGGCATCGTGGTGTCGATGCAGGACGAGAAGAGCCAGATCCAGAACCGCGCCGCCGCCATGCGAGTGCTGCAGTCCCGACTGCTGCTGCTCAAGAAGGAAGAAGAGGCGGCACAGAAGAAGGAACTGGCCGGCGACATCAAGGCCAGCTGGGGCGACCAGATGCGGTCGTACTTCCTTTACGGCCAGCAGTTGGTCAAGGACCTTCGCACCGGTTACGAGGTAGGAAACCCTCAGGTGGTGTTCGACGGCGAACTCGACGGCTTCATCGACGCCGGAATCAGGTGGCGCCGCCAGCAGCAGGCGCAGCAGGACTGAACCGGCGGATCGGGCGTTCTCAGGCCTGAGAGCGTGTGACAGATCTCCCACGCCCAGCCCGGCGCGCCTGCGGGAGAACGCCCGGCGGCCTTCTTACTCTGCTGTGAGCGCGGGTCACCAACCCCCCGTGCCTGGAAGCATGATTCGACTCGACAACGTCAGCAAGGTCTACACCCGCGGTGCTAGGCCGGCGCTCGACAACGTCTCGGTGGAGATCGAGCGAGGGGACTTTGTGTTCCTCGTCGGCTCCTCCGGGTCCGGCAAGTCCACGTTCCTCAAGTTGATCCTGCGTGAGGAAAGGCCCACCTCTGGCGAGGTCTACGTTGCCGGCAGGCACCTCAACCGGCTGTCGAGCTGGCGTGTGCCGCACCTGCGACGCGAGATTGGCGCGGTGTTCCAGGACTTCCGCCTGCTTCCCAACAAGACCGTGTACCAGAACGTGGCTTTCGCCCTCCAGGTGATCGGCAAGAGCCGGCGTGAGATCGAGCAGAACGTCCCCGAGATGCTGGAGCTCGTGGGCCTGGCGGGCAAGGAACGGCGCTTGCCTCACGAGCTGTCGGGCGGCGAGCAGCAGCGCGTCGCGATCGCGCGCGCGTTCGTCAACCGGCCCCCGATCCTGCTGTGCGACGAGCCCACCGGAAACCTTGACCCCGGCACGTCCGTGGGCATCATGCGCCTGCTGGACCGGATTAACCGCACGGGCACCACGGTCCTGATGGCCACCCACGACGACGAGATCGTCGACCAGATGCGCAAGCGCGTCATCGAGCTCAAGGGTGGTCACCTGGTCCGTGACCAGGACCGCGGCGTCTACGGGCTGGAGACGGTCTGATGCGTCTGAAGTTCATCCTCGGCGAGGTCTTCAACGGCCTTCGCCGCAACGCCACCATGGCGCTGTCCGTGGTGCTCGTGACATTCGTGTCGCTGACCTTTGTGGGCGCGGCCGTGCTCACCCAGATGCAGGTCCAGCAGCTCAAGGACGCCTGGTACGGCAAGGTCGAGGTGTCGATCTTCCTGTGCCCAGAGAACTCCCTGTACGAGCAGTGCGCCTCCGGCGGCGTCACCACCGCGCAAGAGGACGAGATTCGCGCGGTGCTCGAGGAGGGCTCCGTCGCGAGCCTCGTGGACGAGGTCTACTACGAGACGCGCGAAGAGGTCTACGAGAACATCGTCGCGGCCGACGACACGGGCGCGTTCTCTCAGGTGGAACCGTCCGCACTCGGCCCTGTCTTCCGCGTCAAGCTCACCGACCCCGAGCAGTTCCAAGTGGTCGCCGATGCGACCGCGGGCCTGGCGGGCGTCGAGGAGGTCAAGGACCAGCGCGAGGTGTTCGACCAGCTGTTCATGTTCCTCAACGCCGCGACGTTTGTGGCCGCAGGGCTTGCCGCCGTCATGATGCTCGCGGCCGTCCTGCTCATCACGACCACCATCCGCCTGTCCGCGCTGAGCCGTAGACGCGAGACCACGATCATGCGCATGGTCGGATCCTCCAAGAGCCTGATTCAGATGCCGTTCATGCTCGAAGGCGCGGTCGCGGCTACCGCGGGCGCCCTGCTCGCGATCACCGGACTGTGGCTTGCGGCCAAGTACCTCATCGAGGACTGGCTGACCGGCTCGATCGCGTGGGTCGACTACGTGGGACGCGAAGACGTGTGGACCGTCGCGCCGTGGCTGATCCTGATCGCGGTGGGTCTGGCGGCGTTCGCCTCGCTCGTGACGCTCGGAAAGTACACGCGCGCATGATCCTCCGTCGGCGCCTGTCGCTCATCGTCGCAGCCATTCTTATGGGTGCAGTCCTCTCCGGCATCGCGGTCGGCACCGCCGTGGCCATGGGTGGCACGTCCCAGCAGGTCCAACAGAAGTCGTCCGACGACTACCAGGACGACATCGACGCCAAGGAAGACGATCGCGCCGCCGCGCAGAAGCAGGCGGAGGCCATCGAGCACGCGCTCGAGGACACCGACGCGAAGATCGTCGAGGCCAACGCCAAGCTCACCAAGCTCAATGAGCAGCTGCCTGCACTGCAGGAAGCTCTCGACGCCGCCAATGAGAAGGTCGAGGCCGCCGTGGTGCAGCAGGGCCTCATCGCCGACAAGCTGGTGGCGGCCGAGGCTCAGGACCAGGCCATCACGGACCAGATTGCCGCCGACGAAGAGCGCACTGCGGAGCTTGAGGCGCTGGTCGCTGCCATCGCCCGCGAGACCTACAAGGGCGGGGACAGCAGCCAGACGCTCAGCATCCTCTTCGGCGCCTCCGACGCGCGCGAGTTTGTCGACGAGTACATGGCGCAAGAGTCTGCCGCCCGGGTGCAGTCGCACGCTCTCGCTGAGCTCGACGAGATCGCCGCCGTCAACGTCAACCGTGGCTCTCGCCAGGTGGCGGTGCGCGACTACATCGCCGAGCTCAAGGTCGAGGCCGACGCCCTCGTGGTGGAACTTGAGGGGCTGCGTGACGTGGCCGCCGAAGCCAAGGCAGAGGTCGACGCCCTCGTCGACCAGCAAGAGGAACTCAAGGCCTACCTCGAGAGCCAGCGCGCGACCTTCGTCAAGCAGCAGGAGGAGAACGAGCGTCTCCAGGAGAAGCTGCGCAGCGACGTGCTGAGCCTGTACAAGAAGAAGGCCGCGGCATTCGAGCGCGAGGAAGAGGCTCGCAAGAAGGCAGAGCAGGAAGCTGCGGACCGCGAGAACGCCAACAACTCAAACAAGCTCGGCAAGGGTTCGCTCGCGTACCCCACGAAGAACGTCTACATCACGTCGAGCTTCGGCTGGCGCATCCACCCCATCTACGGCTACTCGAAGCTGCACGCGGGCACCGACTTCCGCGCGTACTGCGGCACCCCGATCTACGCCGCGCGCGGTGGCACGGTGGAGTGGGCGACGTGGAGGGCCGGCTACGGCAACCAGGTGCTGATCGACCATGGCTACGTGGGCGGCAAGTCACTCATCACCAACTACAACCACCTGTCGCGTTACGCGGTCAGTAGTGGTCAGACGGTGGCACGGGGAGACCTGGTGGGGTACTCGGGTAACACGGGCTCGTCGACGGCCTGCCACCTGCACTTCGAGGTTTACGTCAACGGCCAGGTGACCAACCCCATGAACTACCTGCCCTAACGCTGACGGCGTGAGGGGGTGAGGGCCCTGGCATACGGCCGATGCGCATATCGCCTACACTCATACCTCGCGTCTGTGCATGGCAGGGCCCACGCAGCCCACGAGTCGAGGAGGTGAGTCATGGCTGACGGCGTCAAGGTGATCGCGACCAATCGGTCGGCTCGCCACGACTACTTCATTGACCAGACCTATGAGGCCGGACTGGTGCTGCGAGGCACGGAGGTCAAGGCTCTGCGCATGGGTCGCGCCGCGATTGGCGACGGCTACATTCACGTGGAGAACGGTGAGGTGTGGCTCGAGAACGTCCACATCCCTGAATACGTGCAGGGCACGTGGACCAACCACGCGCCGCGTCGCAAGCGCAAGCTGCTGCTGCACCACGGCGAGATCGACGAACTGTTGATCAAGACCCGCGAGAAGGGTTTCACGATCGTGCCGCTGCGGCTGTACTTCGTGAAGGGCAAGGTCAAGATCGAGATCGGTATCGGTCGAGGCAAGAAGATGTACGACAAGCGTCAGGCCCTGCGCCAGAAGCAGGACGACCGCGAGGCGCAGCGCGCCATGAGCCTGCGCCGCGCGGACTAGTTCCGTCTCGCCCCGGACCAAAGTCTCCGCGACACGCCGTGAGGCGCGCCTACCGTCGTGTCCATGCTTTCGATCCCCGAATCCGTCGCGCTGCAGGCCGACTCCGCCGCCCAGAAGGTCGCCGCCACGCGCAAGCCGTGGCGCTTCCTGGTCGCCACGATGCTCGCTGGCCTGTGGGTCGGCGGCGGCGTCTATGTGATGTTCTCCGCGGCGGGACCGTTCTTTGTCGCGGGTGAGCCGGCGACCCGCCTTGTCTCGGGAGCGGTGTTCGCGATCGCGCTGACGTTCGTGGTGTTTGCGGGTTCGGAGCTCGCCACCTCCGCGATGATGGTGCTGCCCATTGGCGCGATGCGCCGCACCATCTCGTGGCTCCAGGCCGCGGGCACGCTCGCCTTCATCTTCGTGGGCAACCTCATTGGCTCGCTCATCCTCGCGTGGGTGCTCATCCAGTCCGGCATCTTCAATGACGCTGCGACGGGCGGCATGCTCGACGGCATTCTCACGCTCAAACTCAGCCACACCGACGGGCAACTGTTCTTCCGCGCCGTGATGTGCAACATCTTGGTGTGCGTCGCGATCTGGTCCGCTGGCCGCGTGAAGTCCGAGTCCGCCAAGGCGATCGTGATCTTCTGGGGCGTCTTTGGCTTCATTGCCTCGGGATTCGAGCACGTGGTCGCCAACATGACCATCTTCGGAGCGGGCGTGCTGGGTGGCTCAAGCGTCGACGTGACGTGGCTTGACTTCGCTCACAACATGTTCTGGGTGGGCCTGGGCAATCTCGCGGGCGGCATGATCGTGCTTGCCATGGCGTACACGTTCATCGCTGGCCGTCGCCCGGCCGATGCGGTGGTCACCGAGGCCATCGACGGCGCCGATGCTGCCGTGGAGCAGGCACCCGTGGCCGACGCGACGGACGACGAACTCGCCGCCATGCTACGCGACGACGACGCCGAGGCCTCCACTGCCCCGCGCGGGTCCGCCTCCGCGTAGCGCTCGCTACACCTCGCCCTTGCGCAGGCGCTCGAGCGCCTTGATGCCCACGGCGTCGAAGCCCGATGCGGTGGCCGACACCATGGCGATACCCACGCCCGCAGCTCTGTCGACGCCCACGAAGGACGCGAAGCCACCCGTCATCCCGTTGTGCCAGGTGACCTCGTGACCCTTGACGGCGATGGTCAGCCACGCAGCGCCGATGCGCGAGGCCCCTTGCGCGGGATGGGTCGGGTCGAGGGCGCTCACACCCGGCGCGGTGCCTTCGAGCAACCCCGTCAGCAGCGCGGCCAAGTCGGGCGCGGTGGCGCGCACCCCGCCGGCCGGGCCGATGGCCTCGCCCACCCACGGCTCGTGGAGGCGGCCTGCGCGCGAGCGGCCAGCAAGCGCATCGGCCGTCAGGTCGCACGGCTTGGACGGGACGTATGAGCCGGCCATGCCAAGTGGCTCGAGCACGCGGGTGCGCAGGGCCTGCGCGTAGGTGAGCCCGGCCTGGCGTGCCACCGTGGCCCCGAGCAGTTCGAAACCCAGGTTGGAGTACGAGAACCGCGGTTTGCCCAGTGGTGCATCGGCAGCGAGGTCCAGCAGTTCCTCGACGGATTCGCCGTAGGGGTTCTCGCCGCGCCTCCACATGCGCCACGTGCGAGTCCATTGCGAGCGCTCACCGCCATCGGGTTGCAGGCGGGGCAGGCCTGAGCGGTGCTGGGCGAGCGAGCCGAGCGTGACGCCCGCCCAGGACGCCTCGGGCCTGTCGAGGGCATCGCCAAGCGTGAGGTCCTCGGTGATCTCGCCGCGCTCGATCGCGTCCCTGTAGAGGAGCCCGGTGAGGCCTTTCGAGACCGAGCCGACCTCCGCATCGGCCCTGTCGGGAACGCCGAACGCCCGCCACTGGCTCTCGCCGTCTCGCGAGGCGGCGACGAGAACTCGATCGTGGCGGGCGTTCAGTGAGTCACGGATCTTGGCGAGGTCGATCGACATGCGACCACGCTAGGTGACCCGACTAGCGCTGCGCGTCCTCCCCAGGGACGGTCTCGGGCTCGGGGGCTTCCGTCGCAGGGACGGGGTGCTCGCGCTCCAGGGCCGCGCCTTCGACATCGACGTTGGGCAGGATCTTGTCGAGCCACCTGGGCATCCACCAGGCGCCCTCGCCCACGAGGTGCATGAGCGACGGCACGATCAGCATGCGCACCACGAAGGCGTCGAACAGCACGCCCACCGCGAGACCAAAGCCCATGGGGCGAATCATCGTGATGTGGGAGAACACGAAGCCGCCGAAGACCGACGCCATGATGATGGCCGCCGCGGTGACGACCGCGCGGCCGTGCCGCATCCCCGCGACCACGGACTCCCGTGCGCTCGAGCCGTGCACGAACGCCTCGCGCATGCCCGAGGTGATGAACAGCTGGTAGTCCATCGCGAGACCGAACAGGATGCCCGTGAGCATGATCGGCAGGAACGACAGGATGGGACCAGGGGAGTGGACCCCGAAGATGTCCGACAGCCATCCCCACTGGTACACGGCCGTGACCGCACCGAACGCGGCGAACAGACTGAGCACAAAGCCCAGGGTCGCGATGACCGGCACCAGGATCGAGCGGAACACCACGATCAGGATGACGAGCGACAATCCCACGACCACGGCGAGGTAGACGGGCAGGGCCTCATCGAGCTTCTCCGAGATGTCGATGTTCGCTGAGGCGGAGCCGGCCACGCCCAGGACGGTGCCGTCGAGTGCGCTGCCGTCGTCGAGCGGCGACAGCGCGCGCAGGTCGTGGACCAACTGGACCGTGGACTCCGAGGTGGGGCCCTCGTTCGGGATCACCTGGAAGGCCAGGAACGTGCCGTCCTCGGACACCCCGGCGGGCGCGACGGCCGCGACATCGTCGTTCTCCAGGAACAGGTTCTCGAGCTCGACCTGGGTCGCGAGGAGGGTGTCCTCGGTCGTGGCCTGCTCCAGTTGTGCCGTCACCACCAGCGTGCCGTTGAGACCCTCGCCGAACTTTGCGTCGATGGCCGTGTATGCCTTGTAGGCGGTGGCGTCCGGCTGCTCCTGGTCGCCTGCGGGAAGGCCCAGACGCATCGAGAACGACGGGATGGCGATGACGCCGAGCAGCACCACGCCCGCGAGCACCTGGAGCCAGGCGCGGGAGTTCTTGATGGGCGTGTACGGAGCCTCGGGCTCCATGGCCTGGCCGATCTTGTCGCGCGAGCGGCGCGAGATGGCCTTGATGCCAATCAGGCCCAGCACGGCGGGCACGAGCGTGACGGCAACGAGCACCGCAATCGCGACACAGAACGCCGCGACGCTACCCATCACGCCAATGAAGGGGATGCCCGTGACATTGAGCGCCAGGAGCGCGATCAGCACCGTGGTGCCCGCGAATACGACCGCGTTGCCCGCGGTGCCGGTGGCCAGACCGATGGACTCATGGATGTCCAGGCCGCGCTTGAGGTTCAGGCGGTGGCGGTTGATGATGAACAGCGCGTAGTCGATGCCGACCGCGAGCGCGAGCATGACTCCGAGCACCGGGGTGACCGAGGACATGTCGACGGTGCCCGACAGCGCGAGCGAGGCCGCGACGCCGACGCCGACGCCCACCACCGAGGTGATGATGGGGGTGAGCGCGGGCCACGCCACGCGCATCATGACAAACAGCACGACGAGCGCGAGGAACACGCCGACGATCTCGCCGACGCCCAGGATTCCCGAGACCTCGGTGGCCAGTTCTGCGGAGAAGAACGTCTCGATGCCGTCCAGCTGGGCCGACTCGAAGGACTCCATGACCGCGTCCTTGTCCTCCTGCGCAAGGGTCAGCATGTCTTCGTGGAAGGTGACCGCGCCGAGCGCGGTGGTGCCGTCTTCGGACACGGCGCGGATCGACGAGGCGTTGTCGGCGAGCTGCGCGCCGAGCTCAAGCTGCTCGCTTTGGACCGTGAGTTCCTCGCGGCCGGCGTCGAGTTCCGCTTGCTGCGACTGGAGCTGCGCCAGGCCCGCATCGAGCTGGTCCTGCTGGGCGTCGATCTCCGCCTGCTGCGCGTCGAGTTGCTGCTGCTGGGCGTCGAACTGCGCCTTGGCCGCCTCGTACTGGCCGGCCTCCTGGGCCTGGGCGATGGCAGCGTCAAGCTGGGCCTGGCCCTCGTCGAGCAGTCCCTGACCCTCGTCGAGCTGAGCCTGGCCTGCCTCCCACTGTTCGAGGCCAGCGTCGAGCTGCGACTGGCCTTCGTCGAGCTGGGCTTCGCCCTGCGCGATCTGCTCGCGGCCAGCTTCGATCTGAGCGAGCTGCTCGGCCATTTGTGCCTGCGTGGCGTACGGGTCGATCACCGAGGCGACGGCATCGAAACCCTCGACCTCGGCGAGCGCGGCAGAGATCTGCGCCTGCTGGTCAGCAGTGAGCTCGGTGTCATCGGAAGACTGGAACACGATCCGTGCGGTCGCGCCGCCGGTGCCATCGATATTCTCCTCCAGCTGGTCCGCCACCTCCTGGCTCGCGGTGCCGGGGATGGAGAACGAGTCGGTCAGCGTGCCGCCAAAGGCGAGAAAGCCGGCCGCGGCTGCGGCGAGGGCGACAAGCCACGCGACGATGGCGATGAACGGCCGGCGCGCGCTGCCGCGCCCCAGCCTGAAGAGGAAGTTGGCCACGTGAGTGCCTTTCGCGGTGATTCGAGGGGACTGAACGATGGCGCCGTTGCCAGGCGGTCAGTCTAACCCCGTGATGCCAAGTTAAGCGACAGATGTCGGTTATCGAGTGGTGAAGGGCGCATCGGCCGGGCACAATGGGGGCGTGGACGCCCGCATCGTGAGAACCCGGCGCCTCCTTCAGGAGGCCCTCTTTGTGCTCGCCGCACACCGGGGCCTCGACGACATCACGATCTCCGACATCGCCGAACAGGCAGGCGTGAACCGCTCGACGTTCTACCAGCACTATTCCGACAAGGAAACACTGCTCGCCGACGCATTCGACCTGGTAGCCGAGCAAGCGGGAGCCATGCTCGACGGCGTGGACCCCACCGCCGAGCGGGCCCCCGACGTGGTCGTGACCTTCTTGGCCCACATCGAGGCCCACGCCGACCTCTACGTGAGGGTCTTCACCGAACCCGGCTACGGCGCCGTCCTGTCGCGCCTACGCGAGCACATTCGCGCCGCGATCGTGACGGCTGTCGACAGGATCGATGATGTCGCGGTCGAAGTTCCCGTGGACGTGCTCGCGGCGGGCGTCGCGGGCACCGTGGTGGGCGTCATCGGAGCGTGGCTGTCGCGCGACGAGCGCGCGAGCGCACTTGAGGCGTCGCAGTGGGTATGGGCGGTGTTGCAGGGCCCACGCCGACTGTGAGGCTCATGCCACCTTGGAGCATGTCAGTGCGTCGCGTAGACTGGGACGTACAACTGCACAGGGGATGATCGGTTTCGACGTGTGTGCTTTCCCCAGGGGAAGCGGGCCGAGGACGTCACGTTATCTCGTTAACGCTCGTGGCAAACCAATAGGTGCCGATTCCAAGCGCACCGACTTCGCCCTCGCTGCCTAAGCGAGCCCCGAAGTCCGTCAGCCCAGGCTAGATCCCGACCTGGTCCCTGGCGTCATCTAGGGAACTAGCTCCACCGCCTCGTCGTCGGGCGGTGGGGGACTCTTAGACGACTGGGGCTATCGCGCAGCTTGTCTGAAGGTCGCGCGGGTCCGAGACACTGAACATTCAGACTGCGCCCGGAGAAGACCTGGCGTCGTACATGCGGACGCGGGTTCGATTCCCGCCATCTCCACGCTTTCATCCCTGTAGGTGACCTCAAGGCCACCATCTCGCTTCGGTGAGATGGTGGCCTTTGTGGTGCCCGCCCCGCTCCCCGCACCACCCCGCCCCTCCTGCTCGTGTTCGCGTAGATGTCGCCCACTATCGGCAATCTGGCGCGCGCTGCGCGTAGGTGACGCCCAACGCGGTGCTGGGCTATGCGCCGCGCAGCTCGCCCGTGCCCGCCCGGGACACTGACCCTGACCTACGCGTAGCGCGCACCGCACGCCCAGATCTGGGCGAGGTCTACGCGAACGGGAGGGGGGCGGGGAGAGCAGGGCGGGCCTGGGACCCGGGGTAGCGTGGCCGCATGGAACAGCGCGCACTCGGCTCGGCCCCCTTCACGGTCTCCGCAATGGGACTGGGCTGCAACAACTTTGGCCGCAAGGACACCGCCTCCGAATACCAGGAGGGCACCAATGCGGTCATCCACGCCGCCGTCGACGCGGGCGTCACGTTCTTCGACACCGCAGACCTCTACGGTGGCCAGTGGGGCCTGTCGGAGACCCTCATGGGCCACGCGCTCAAGGGCTTGCGCGACCAGGTAGTGCTCGCCACCAAGTTCGGCTTTACCGAGGTGGACACGCCCATTGACGTGCACGGCCCCAAGGGGTCGCCGGCATACGTGCGCGCGGCCCTCGACGCCTCGCTCGAGCGCCTGCAGACCGATCACGTTGACCTGTTCCAGCAGCACCAGCCTGACCCGTCGGTGCCCATCGAGGACACCATCGGTGCGCTCGCGGAACTCGTCGACGAGGGAAAGATCCGTGCCTACGGCGTCTCGCAGTTCACCGCCGAGCAGCTCCGCAGCGCCGATGCGGTGGTCGCCTCGCGCTCCCTGCCCGGCATCGCGTCGAGCCAGGACGAGCTCAGCCTCATTGCCCGCGGGGTCGAGACGGACGGCCGACTCGCGACCGCCGAGGGCATCGGTGCGGGTTTCTTGCCTTTCTTCCCGCTTGCCAATGGCCTGTTCACGGGCAAGTTCACGCGCACGGACCGGCCCGTCGACTCGCGCATTTCGCGGGTGCGCCCGCACATCGCCGAGCAGGCCGACTGGGACGCGATGGAGGCCTACCAGGCGCTATGCGAGGACTGGGGTGTGACCATGCTCGAGGCGACGCTGGGCTGGTTCCTGGTCCGGCCCGTCGTGTCCTCCGTCATCGCTGGCGCGACCAAGCCCGAGCAGGTGCGTCAGAATGCGGCGTCGGCGCACTGGCGTCCGAGCGCCACACAGGTCGCGCAGATCGACGCGCTGTTCCCTGCCTAAGGCTCGCCGATGCGTCCGCTGGGAGGTGCCGCTAACGCCCCATGGCAACGCGCTCGGGGCAGTCGAACGGGTCTCGCGCGGCGAGTCCCACGCGGTTGAGGTACGCGATGACGATGCTGTAGGACTCGACGAGTGAGGTCTCGGTGTAGGGGACGTCGTGGGCGGCGCAGTACTCGCGCACAATCTCGCGGGCGCGGCCCAGGTGTGGGCGCGCCATGTTCGGGAACAGGTGGTGCTCGATCTGGTAGTTGAGGCCGCCGGTGAGGATGGACATCGCCCACCCGCCGCGGATGTTGCGGCTCGTGAGGACCTGCTTGGACAGGAAGTCGAGCTTCACGTCGGGGTCCACGATCATCATGCCCTTGTGGTTGGGCGCGAACGACGCCCCCATGTACACGCCGAACACCGCCATCTGCACCCCGAGGAACGCGAACGCGAGCCCCACCGGCAACACCCAGAACAGTGCGCCCAGGTAGATCACGAAGTGCGCGGCAATCATCGGCAGTTCGGTCCACCGCTGCTTGCGCGAGCCTTGCGTGACGAGCGACGCCACGGAGCGGTAGTGCAGATTGAGTCCCTCGAAGGTGAGCAGCGGGAAGAACAGCCATCCCTGGCGCTGGGTGATCCAGCGGATCAGGCCGCGCGCCTCACGGGCGTCCTCCTCGAGGAAGGAGATGGTGTCCTTCTCAATGTCCGGGTCCGCGCCGCGCTTGTTGGGGTTGGCGTGGTGGCGCGAGTGCTTGGTCATCCACCACTGGTGGCTGATGCCCACGACCGCGGCGCTCAAGATCCGACCGAGCCGATCGTTGGCAGGGCCGGAAGTGAAGACGGTGCGGTGCGAGGCCTCGTGCCCCAGGAACGCGACCTGAGTCAGCACAATGCCGAGCGCGGCGGCCATCAGGAGTTGCAACCACGAGTCGCCCAGCAGGATGAAGCCCGTGATGACACCACCGAGCGCCAGCACGAGCGCGGCGCCATAGCCCGAGTAGAACCCGTACGCGCGGCGCAGCAAGCCCGTCTCGCGCACGGTCGCGGCGAGTTCGGTGAAGCGGTGGGTGATGGGGTTGGACGGGTATCGGGGCGCCGCGGCCGGGCTGTGGGTCATGCGTCTCCAAGTCGGGGGCGTACGACTTCCCAGCCGCGGAACAGAGCGCACCCGGGGCGCGCGGATGGCCCTACCCTACGCGACCGTAAGTTAGGTGTGTACCCCCATTGTGGGGATATGTGACAAGGCGTGCGGTGCTCGTGTTCGCAGGGCCGATGCGGTTACGCTTCCGTGCATGCTCGTCCCCATCCTCGCCACCCTGGGCGGCCTGGCCGCCCTCGCCTGGAGCGCCGACAAGTTCGTCGCGGGTGCGTCCACCGTCGCCCGCTACCTGGGTATGGCGCCACTGCTGATCGGCATGATCGTCATCGGGTTCGGCACCTCGGCGCCCGAACTGGTGGTGTCGGCTTTCGCGGCCGCCGGTGGGGAGCCGGAGCTCGCGCTCGGTAACGCGTTCGGCTCCAATATCGCCAACATCGGCCTGATCCTCGCGGTCACCGCGATCGTCCTCCCGTTGGCGGTCAAGCGAGGCATCCTGCGGCTCGAACTCCCGCTGCTGCTGGTCGTCACCGCTATTGCGTGGCTGCTGCTCAGCGATGGCACGCTGTCGAGTGGGGACGCGGGCGTGATGCTCATCCTGCTGGGAGTGCTGCTGACGTGGCAGATCCTCTCGGCACGTCAGCACGCCGACGACGACCTGGTGCACGACGTCGAGGAGAGCACCGACAAGCGGGCGATGTCGCGCCGCGCGGCGTGGACCTGGCTCATCGTCGGACTGGTGTTGCTCGTCGTGTCGTCGCGAGTGTTGGTCTACGGCGCGGTCGAGATCGCCCAGGCGCTGGGCTGGTCGGACCTGGTCATCGGTCTGACGGTGGTGGCGGTGGGCACTTCGGCACCCGAGCTGGCCTCGGCGCTCGTGGCCGCGCGCCGTGGCGAGAACGAACTCGCGCTGGGCAACGTGATTGGCTCCAACCTCTTCAATACCTTGGGCGTGGTGGGTGTCGCGGGCCTGATCGCACCCGCGACCGTCAGTGACGAACTGCTATACCGCGACCTACCGGTCGTGGCCCTCATGACCTTGCTGGTCATCGCCTTCGGGTTCCGTTGGCGCCGCGACGGCCGCATCAACCGTGTCGAGGGCGTCGTACTGCTGGTCCTGTGGCTGGCCTACACCGCCTACCTCGTGCTCAACCCGTCCTAAGACGCGGCCGGGCGAACACCGGCCCGGCCGTAGGCTTTCCGCATGTCTGCCCCTGAGCCAGCCAGCGCATCGGCCCTGTCCCTGAGGGGGCTGAGCAAGCGATTCGGCGCGACCATTGCGGTCGCGGGGATCGACCTCGACATCCCCGCTCAGTCGTTCTACGGCGTGGTGGGGCCTAACGGGGCCGGCAAGACGACCACGTTGTCGATGGCGACGGGTCTGCTCGAGCCGGACACGGGCGTGGTGTCGGTCCACGGCGTCGACCTGTGGCGCGAGCCCGAGCGCGCCAAGCCGATGCTCGGCGTACTGCCGGACGGCCTGCGCACCTTCGACAAGCTCACCGGCGCCGAGCTCATCTCGTATGCGGGGCTGCTGCGCGGCATGGACCGCGACGTGGTGCGTGAACGCAGGGACGACCTGCTCGCGGCGCTTGACCTCGCGGGGGCGGGCTCGACGCTCGTGACGGACTATTCGGCCGGCATGGTGAAGAAGGTGGGGCTGGCGTGCGCGCTTGTGCATGCTCCCCGAGTGCTCGTGCTCGACGAGCCCTTCGAGGCCGTTGACCCCGTGAGCGCAGGTGCCATCCGGCGTATCTTGACGGCGTTCGTCGAGTCGGGCGGCACCGTCGTGCTGTCCTCGCACGTCATGGCGCTGGTCGAGCGGCTGTGCGATCACGTGGCCGTCGTGGGCGCTGGCCGGGTGCTCGCCGCGGGGACCCTCGACGAGGTGCGCGCGGGCAAGGACCTTGAGGACCGCTTTGTGCACCTGGTGGGAGACGTCACCGACTCTCGGGACCTGGCGTGGTTGCGACAGTCCTAGGCCTCAAATACCGGGTGGTGCGCCACCAACTCCGGCGCGAGTGGTGGCGTGCGCTCATGCTCATCGCGGGCGGCATTTGGGCGCTCACGCTGATCCCGTCGGTGGTGTGGATGGCCGTCGAACTGTCCACGCAGACCTCTGACTCCCGTGAGCAGATTCTCGTGGGAGCGGCCGCGCTGTGCGTGCTCGGCTGGACTGTGGTGCCGCTGCTGGTGACGGGGCTTGAGGACACGCTCGACCCCGGGCGCTTTGCCATTTTCGGGGCCCCGGTGCGCGCCCTCATGCCGGGCCTGACCATCGCCGCGTTCCTCACGATTCCCGCGCTGTTCTTCCTTGTGGTGTTTGCAGTGTTGGCGCAGTCGTGGAGCTCGGACGGTATGGGCGTGCGCCTGGTCGCGCTCGCGGGAGCCTTGCTGACGGTCGCGGTCATGGTGGTGGGGGCGCGCGTGTCCGTGGCGTGGGGAGCCCGCGCGGTGACGACGCGCCGCACGCGAACCTTGAGCGCGCTCGCGGTCGCCGCTGGAGTGGGCGCTGTGGCGCCTGCGGGGTGGATCATCGTGCGCGGCGGCCTGGAGAACGCCGCGGCCTACGAACTTCCGGTGGTCCTCGAGTGGCTCGGCCGCACCCCGGTAGGAGCGGGCATGGTCGCGCCCGGCGCGCTCGCCCGGGGCGATGAGGCCGGAGCGGCCTGGAGGCTCGCGCTCATGCTCGCCACGGTCGTGGTGCTGTACCTCGCGTGGCGCACCAACGTCGCCTATGCCCTGGTCCATCCCGTCGCGCGCGGCGGCGGACTCCAGCGCCGCGCAGACGCCATTTTGGATGCGCCCGGCACCCGCGCGTGGAGCCGAGGCGCCGCCAAGGTGACGCGCGGCGCTGACCCAGCCCGCGCATCGGCCGTCCTGGCCCGCCGTGCGGTGCGGGCGCGAGCGCTCATGTATTGGGCGACCGACCCGCGCTACCTGGTGGGCGCGATCAGCGTGCTCGTGATGCCGGTGCTGTTCTTCGCGCTCGTGGTGCCCGTGCTCGACCTCGATCCGCGGTGGTCGCTCGCGGCTCCCATCCTGCTGGCTTCGTCGATCGGGTGGGGGCGTCACAACGACCTCGCGTACGACTCGACGGCGCTGTGGATGGACGTGGTTGCTGGCCGGCTCGGGCGCGCGGTCATGGCGGCCCGCATGCAGGCGGTGCTGCTGTGGGCGGGGCCGGCCGTGGCCGTCGCGGCGCTCGCGGTGGTGTGGTGGTCGGGGCTGTGGCATGCGATCCCGGGGCTCACGGGAGCGTGCACGGGGGTGCTGGGGGCGACGCTGGGGATTGCCGCGGTGTCGTCGGTGTGGCTGCCGTACCGGGTGCCGGCCCCGGGCGAGAGTCCGTTCGGCGCCGAGGTGGGCTCCCTCGGTGCAAGCGTGCTGGCTCAGGTGGTGTCGGGAGCGGCGATGCTCGCGGTGCTGCCGCTTGCAACCCTTCCGTTGATTCTGTCGGTGACGCTCGACGCCCGCTGGGGCTGGCTTGCGCTCGTGGCCGGCGTGGGCATCGGTGTGGGGGCGTGTGTGGGCGGCGTGCGTGCGGCTGGGGCGCTGTACGACCGCCGGTCCGGCCGGCTGGTGGCGGCCGTCTCCTAACCCGTCAAATGGATCCATTTTCCTTTTGTAGGCACCCTGAGACGAGGAAAATGGATCCATTTGACGGGAAGGGGGGACGTAGACTGACGCGCATGAGTGAGACCCTCGAACCGCAGCCCGACACCGGCGCCCCGCAGGGCGGTACCGCGACCATCGAGCGCGTCGAGCAGCGCGAACTGGTCGAGCCCGGCGACGCCGAGCGTTTCTCCCATTACGTGCGCAAAGAGAAGATCATGGAATCGGCGATGTCCGGCGAACCCGTGATCGCCCTGTGCGGCAAGGTGTGGGTCCCCGGCCGTGACCCCAAGCGCTTCCCCGTGTGCCCCGCGTGCAAGGAGATCATCGACGCGGCCTTTGGCCCCGAGGGCGACGACTAACCCGGCCGTACCCTAGAGCCGTGTCCACTCAGGAGCAGCTGGGGCGCGAAGGCGCCGTCGCCACGCGGCTCGATGACGTGTGGGTCACCATCGTGTGGAACGACCCCATCAACCTCATGAGTTACGTCACTCACGTGTTCCAGACCTACTTTGGCTTCACGCACGCTCAGGCTCAGGCACGCATGCGGGAGGTGCACGAGCACGGCAAGTCCGTGGTCAGCAGCGGGGGCCGCGAAAAGATGGAGGTCGACGTACAAGCCATGCACGGTTACGGCCTGTGGGCGACGCTGCAGCGCAGCGGCGAGTGAGTGGCGCGTGAGGGCATTTGAGCTGAGCGACGGCCTGGCCGTCGCCGAACTGGACTCAGAGGAACGCGCCGTCATGGCGCGCATCGTGGCCGACGTCGCCATGCTGCTGGGCGCCGAGAACTTCGCGGACTCCGAGGGCCTGAGCAGGGCCGATGCGGGGGTTGGCTCGGGCGCGCACGTGCGCCCCGATGACCCCGATGACATCCTGCGCAGGCTCAGCGGCGCCGAGGATTCGATCGCCGAGCCCGACGATCCGGCGGTGCTGCGCCTGCTGCCGAGCGCCTCTCGGGACGAGGCCGACGTGGCCGATGAGTTCCGCCGCCTCACCGAGGGCGACCTGCGCGACCTCAAGATTTCCCGCCTGCGCGCGATGTGGGCACAGCTGCGCGAGGTGGGCCCGCAGTGGCCCATCCCCGTGGCCGAGGCGATGTCGACCGCCGCCGCGCTGACGGACCTGCGCCTGGTGCTGGGGGCGCGACTGCGCCTGGACTCCGACGAAGCCGCTGACCGACTGCACGAGGAGATCGACCTGGCCACCCACGCGCTGGCCACCGACGATGACAACACTCTGGGGGTGGACCCCGAGCGGGTGTGGCTCGGGATGCTCTACCAAGCGCTGAGCTGGCTGCAAGAGTCGATCGTGCAGTGCGCGATCGAGGCGGCCGGCGTGGCCCACGATGAGGAGGATCAGGATGAGTGACGCGCCCATTGGTGTGTTCGATTCGGGAGTGGGTGGCCTGACAGTCGCCCGCGCCATCATGGATCAGCTTCCCCACGAGTCCATTCACTACGTGGGCGACACCAAGTACGGGCCGTACGGGCCGCTGTCCATCTCCGAGGTGCGCAGCCATGCGCTCGACATCATGGATGCGCTGGTCGAGGACGGCGTGAAGATGTTGGTCATCGCGTGCAATACGGCCTCCGCGGCGGTGCTGCGCGACGCGCGCGAGCGCTTCTCGCGTGAGCGGGGCGTGCCGGTGGTCGAGGTGATCGTCCCCGCGGTGCGCCGTGCGGCGTCGCTGACCAAGTCCGGGCGGGTAGGCGTCATCGGCACCGCAGCGACCATCACGTCCGGTGCCTACGACGATGCGCTCGCCGCCGCCCCCGACATCACCGTGACCTCGCAGGCCTGCCCCCGGTTTGTCGAGTTGGTGGAGGCCGGCATCACCTCCGGCCCCGAAGTCATAGAGGTGGCCCGCGAGTACCTGGCACCCTTGCAGAACGCGCAGGTCGATACGCTCATTCTGGGCTGCACTCACTACCCGATGCTTAAGGGCGCGATCGGCTACGTCATGGGCCCCGACGTCACGCTCGTTGATTCCGCCACCGAGACGGCGATCGACGTGTACCGCGCGCTCACGGCCTCCGGCCTCGAGAGCCCAGCCGATGCGCGCGCTGAGCACCGCTTCTTTGCCACCGGGGAACGGGGTAGGTTCGAGGGGCTTGCCCAGCGCTTCTTGGGGCCGGTGGTGACCGAGGTCGCCGCGCTGTGAGCACCACGCTGACCATCGTGGGTTGTGCGGGCTCGACGGCGGGCCCCGACTCAGCGTGCTCGTCCTACCTGGTGAGCCATACGGACACGGCCGGTCGCACCTGGCGGCTGGTGCTCGACCTGGGCTCCGGGGCGATTGGCCCGCTCCAGCGCTACTGCGAACCGGTGGGGCTCGACGCAGTGTTGGTGTCACACGGACACCCCGACCACTGCGCGGACCTGGGCGCCCTCGACGTGCTGCGTCGCTACGGCCCTGGGCGCGACGTGGACCTGCCGCTGATCCCGCTGCTGGGACCCGAGGGGCTTGACAGGCGCATCGGTCAGATCAGTGGAGACCTCGATGACAGGGGGGCGGAGACGTTCGACTTCCGCCCGTTGGCTCACGGAGACGTCACGCGGATCGGACCGTTCGTGATCGAGGCCGCGCGGGCGTTTCACCCGGTGCCTGCGCTTGCGTATCTGGTGACGGTCGGGCAGTCCTCGCTGCTGTACACGGGGGATACCGCGCGGTGTGCCGAGGTCGATGCGCTCGCGGCCCGCGCGCACACGATCCTTGGCGAGGCCGGCTGGGCCCACCGTGAGATCAACCCGCCCGGCGTGCACCTCAACGGTGACGAGTTGGGCCAGATGGCCGCGCAAGCAGGGGTGTCATCGCTCGTCGTGACCCACGTCGCATCGTGGGTGGACCCCGCGCCCACCCTCGCGCAGGTGCAGCGCCACGTACCAGGTGCCGTCCTCGCCCGCCCCGGTGACGTGATCGCGCTCTGAGCCGGAGCATCGGCCGGGCGCGACGGGTGCGCCGTCGTCACTCACCCGTCCCGGGTTCGCGTAGACCTGGCCCACCTGGGGCCTCGCGGTGCGCGCTACGCGTAGACCAGGGCCATCCGCGCGCCGTTAGGCTCGACCCATGAGTGAGATCACCCGCGCCGACGGCCGCACCCCTGACCAGCTTCGTCCCGTGTCCTTCGAGCGCCACTGGCTCGACAACGCGGAGGGCTCGTGCCTGGTGACCTTCGGCGGCACCAAGGTGCTGTGCGCGGCGTCCTTCACCGAGGGCGTGCCGCGCTGGAAGAAGGGTTCAGGCGAGGGCTGGGTGACCGCCGAGTACGCCATGCTGCCGCGCAGCACCAACACCCGCAACGACCGTGAATCCGTGCGGGGCAAGATCGGCGGCCGTACCCACGAGATCAGCCGCCTGATCGGCCGCTCGCTGCGCGCGATCATCGACGTGAAGGCGCTCGGGGAGAACACGATCGTGCTCGACTGCGACGTGCTCCAGGCCGACGGAGGCACGCGCACCGCCGCCATTACCGGCGCCTACGTCGCGCTCGCCGACGCGATCGCGTGGGGCAAGGCCAATGGAGCCATCAAGCCGACCGCCACGCCGCTGACCGGCTCGGTGTCCGCCATCTCCGTGGGCATCATCGACGGCACCCCCATGCTGGACCTTCCCTACGTCGAGGACGTGCGCGCCGAGACTGATATGAACGTGGTGATGACCGGCGCCGGCGGCTTTGTCGAGGTGCAGGGCACGGCCGAGGGTGCACCGTTCTCCAAGGACGAGCTCGACAAGCTGCTCGCGCTCGCGGCCGACGGCAACGCCGAGCTGGCCCGCCTGCAGGCCGCCGCCCTGGAGGCCTGAACCGTGGCCCGCCTCGCGATCGCGACCCGCAACGCCCACAAGGTCGACGAGATCTGGGCCATCCTCGAGTCGCTCCTGCCGCACCTGCACCGTGATGAGGTCGCGTCCGCGCTGGACCTCGACGCTCCGTCGCCCGTCGAGGACGGCGTCACCTTCGAGGCCAACGCCCTGATCAAGGCCCGGGAGCTCGCGGCATCGACGGGGCTACCCGCGCTCGCGGACGACTCGGGCATCGCGGTGGACGTGCTCGGCGGCTCGCCGGGAGTGTTCTCGGCACGCTGGGCGGGCGCACACGGCGGCGACGCGGCCAACCTCGCCCTGCTGCTCGACCAGCTCGGCGACGTGCCGGACGAGCATCGCGGCGCGGCGTTCGTGTGCGCGGCCGCGCTCGTCACCCCCGACGGGCGCGAGTTCGTCGAGGTGGGCCGCATGCCCGGTCGCGTGGTGCGCGAGTCACGCGGGGCAGGCGGCTTTGGCTACGACCCGATCTTTGTTCCCGACGGATACGACGTCACCACGGCTGAGCTGTCGCCGGAGGACAAGAACGCGATCTCTCACCGCGGAGCGGCCTTCCGCGCCATGGCGCCGCACGTCGCGGCGGTGCTGACCTAGGGCAGCGGTGCTTGGCTCAGAGGCGAGGGGCGGGCCACACCCGGCCCGTGCATCGGCCGTGTGACACCCGCGGAGGGACTTAGTTCAGCACCCCGCAGTGCGCGAGGGCCTGGCGCAGGATCACGTCCTGGCCGCCCATCATGTCCTGCGCGACCTCGTCGCTCGCGGCCTCCTCGGGGCTCACCCACACGATGTCCAGCGCGTTCTGGCTGGGCTCGCAGTCACCATCGACCGGCACGATGAAGGACAAAGCCACGGCGTGCTGACGCGAGTCGTGCAGCGGCCCAAACCCTTCGGTGGGGAAGTACTCCGCGATCGCGAAGGGAGTGGGAGACAGGGGGATCCGGGGAAGGGCCACCGGCCCGAGGTCCTTCTCGAGGTTGCGGATCAGGGCGTCCCTGATGCGCTCGTGGTAGAGCACCCGCCCGGCGACCAAAGCCCGCGCAATCGCGTCGTCGTCCGCACGCAGCAGCAGGCCGATCTCGGTGACCTCGCCCCGCGCATCGATGCGCACAGGAACCGCGTTCACGTACAGGATGGGTAGTTCGCTGCGCACGTGCTTCAGTTCACGATCGCTGAGCCAGCCGGTGGGCTCGGGGGGCAACTCCGCCATGTCGGTCATGGTTCCTTTTTACCGCCGCCGGGCGCGCTGGTCAGGACGCGCGCCGAAGCATGGCAGGGTGGAGCGGAATAGCCCCGCAGGGGACCGCGTTATGCGAGCACGGGGAAGCGACACGAAGAAGGGAATCCCCATGGCTACTGTTGATCTGACACTTGACACTTTTGAAGACATTGTGACGAAGGAAGGCATCGTTCTCGTTGACTTCTGGGCGGAGTGGTGTGGACCGTGCAAGCGGTTCGGCCCCATCTTTGACCAGTCGTCCGAGAACCACCCCGACGTGGTCCACGCCAAGGTGGACACCGAGGCCAACCAGGACCTCGCGGGCCAGTTCGGGATCACCGCGATCCCCACGCTGATGGCCTTCCGCGATGGCATCATGGTGTACAACCGCGCTGGCGCGATGGCCGGCCCCGACCTGCAGAGCCTTGTGACTGCCGTCGAGGGTCTGGACATGGACGAGGTGCGCAAGCAGGTGGCGGAGCACAGCGCCTCGGAGCACGCCGAGGGTTAGTCCCGCACCGGCCTAGATGTGACGAGAGCCCGGAGCCCCTCAGGGGGCTGCCGGGCTCTCGTGCGTCGAGCCCTGCTCAGCCGCGGGAGTTGCGGTAGCCAGCGAGCGCGCTGATGCCGCCAGCGATGGCGCCGAACAACACCGCGCCGATGGGCCACACGATCCACGAGATGTGCCACGCGTTGCCGATGAAGCTCCACGCGAGGAAGCCCGCGGTGAGCAGCGGCCAGTAGAACGCTGCGATGACGCCGATGAGGTTGGAGCCGTCGTCCTCGTCGTCCTCGTCTTGGTCCTCGCCGGCGTTGAGCTTGTCCGCGACGGTGCTTGCCCAGGTGGTCGGCAGGAAGATGCCGAGACCCCCGGCGACCATGGCAAGCGTCAACGCCACGCCGAGTGTGCTCCAGAACTCGCCGTAGGCGGTTCCTTCCGTCGGGATCGACAGCGCGAGGATGGGGGTAACGGCGAGGATCCACATGGTGATCGCGACCTGGAGGGCACGAGTCCTCTTGCGCTCGTGCGCAGCGACAAGGGCGTCCGCCCACGCCGTGACCTCGGGGGAGATGGAGAACTCGCCCTCATTGATCTTGCGCAGCGCTGCGGTGTTCCAGGGGGCGCTGATGCACAGGAGCACTCCTGCGGCGACAAAGACGAGAATCGTGAGGACGCCGAGCAATTCCACGGCGCCCTCAGACCACGCCAGCAGGCCTACCTCCTGGGCCTCGGAGGCCACCATGATGGTCACGGGAGACAGGATGAACAGCGCCACCGCCACCGTCACGCGCCGCGTGCTGCGGCGCTGGGCCTGCGCAAAGTCCTGGGCATCGCCCAAGGTGAGCGGGGGAAGGGCGGGGGTACGGCGGGCGGGGGCGGCGCTCGACCCAGCCGGCGCATCGGCCGTGATGACGGACGTGATGCCGAGCGCGGGCGCCACCTCCTCGAGGTTGCCAAAGTCGCGGATCACCTGGCCCACGGCCTCGTTCTCCGTGTGGCCCTGAGCGATGAGCGACGTGTAGGCGTCCTCCATCATCCCTCGTAGCTCGGTCTTGGCCTCGCTCATCTGGGGGGTCGTGGGGTAGGCGCTGAACATGGTGTCCAGGTAGGCGATGATGACGTTCACGACGTGCCTCCTTCGGCATTCTCATCGACGAATCGGTCCACAAGGGACTTGGTGGCGCGCCACTCCTGCGCCTTGAGGCTCAGGTGCTCAAGCCCCGGCTCGGTGATGCGGTAGTACGTTCGCGGCTTGCCCGAGGGGGAGGTGCCGGGGAAGGCGTCGACGAGCCCGCCGGCCTCGAGCCGTTTCACGGCCGAGTACAGGGTGGTCTGCTTGATCGAGTACTCGTCTCCCGCCATCGCGCCGATGCGCTGGGCAAGTTCGTAGGCATAGGACGGCCCTGGGCGCAGCAGGGACAGGACCATGAGGTCCACGTAGCCCCTGATGGCGTCCGCACTGATCACTGCTGCTCCTCGAGTGGCGTGGCACGGCGTGTGTGCCGATGCCCTGCGACGCATACTACGTCTGAGATAGTACGTGTGTCCAGAGCGAGTTGCGGTGCGGAGATCGCCCCGGGTCCAGGCGCAAGCGAAAGGCCCTGCCCCGGTGATCCGGGGCAGGGCCTTTGCGTCGCGTGCGCGAGGGGGGACTTGAACCCCCACGCCCGAAGACACTGGAACCTAAATCCAGCGCGTCTGCCAATTCCGCCACTCGCGCGCGGTGACCAGGATACTGGGGCGCGGCGGCGTTGACGTCAGGCGAACCTCGCTTGAGCGTTAGTTGATGCCGAGTTCGCGGCGCAGGCGGGCGACGTGGCCGGTGGCCTTCACGTTGTGCAGCGCGAGCGCGACGTTGCCGTCCTCATCGACCACGACGGTCGAGCGGATCGAGCCCTCGATGATCTTGCCGTAGTTGTTCTTCTCGCCCCAGGCGCCGTAGGCCTGCTGGATCGCGAGGTCCTGATCCGACACGAGCGTGTAGGTCAGGCCCTCCGCCTCGCGGAACTGCGCGAGCTTCTCCGGGGAGTCCTTGGAGATGCCCACGACCTCGTAGCCCGCGGACTGGAGAGCTCCGAGCGAGTCGCGGAAGTCGCATGCCTGCGTGGTGCAGCCGGGAGTCATCGCGGCGGGGTAGAAGTACAGGATCACCTTCTTGCCGCGCAGGCTCGACAGGGTGAACGTGCCGGAATCAGTGGGGGCGGTGAAATCGGGCGCGGCGGCGCCAACGGTGAGGGTGGTGGAGGTCATCGGACAAGGCTACGCGAGTTTTCCACAGGTCCGTTGTGCCTGGTCGGCCGGGGCAGTAGCCTTCGATCGAGCCAATCGGACGTAGGGGGTACGCGGTGGGTGTGAGTGGTTCGACATGCCTGGTATGCGGTGAGAGTCTGGCGGCGCGCACGTGCCCCACATGCGGCGTCGACACGCTGGGGTCGCACTACCGGGCCATCCGCGACGCTGACGCGGCCATCGCCCAGTACGACCGGCAGTGGCAACAGCTGTACGCCGCCCGTGAGCAATGGGTCGACTATCGCGCTCGCGCGGTGGACGCCGCGAGAGCTGCCTACGCAGCGCCGGTGGCCGCGCGGGCCGCGGCCCCTGCCGCCGTCGCTGCCGCCGTCGCTGCTCCGACCGTCCCCGATAGCGCCGATGCACGCGCGGGCTCGGGCGCAACGCTCGCCACCGATGCGGATGGCGACTTCTTCTTGCCGATGCAGTCGCAGGCTCGGGTGCAGGCGGCGCCTCCTGCGGCGGCGCGCCTAGCATCATCCCGCGGTGTCCCCGAGGCGCCCTCGGCGGAAATGGGTGCGCTCAAGCGGCTGACCCCGCCCGCCTTGCTCGGCATCGGAGGAGCGGCGCTGCTGATTGTCGCGGCGATCGTGTATGTCGCAGTCACATGGGAGACCCTCCACCCACTCGTCCAGGCGGGCACGGTGGCCGGGCTCGCGGCAGGCGTGGGGGTGCTCGGATGGTGGCTGAGCAAACGTGACTTGGTGGTGACCGCCGGTGCCGTGGGCGTGGTGGCCATGGCGTTCGCGGGCGTCGCGGTCGTTGCCCTCGATAGGGACTTTGCGACGATGGGTGCCTTTGGGCCACCCGCGGCCCTGGGGGTCGTGACGGCCGCGGGTATGGGGCTAGCGGCGGCAGGGCTGCGATGGACCAAGGCCGTGTCCGCGGCGACCCTCGTGGTGGCCGCGACCTGGTGTGCGGTCGCCGCCCCGGTGGAGCTCGTGCCCGTGGGCGGTGAGCCCGCCCTGACGTTTGCGCTCGCGGCCACCGTGATGGCGGCGGTGCTGGCGGTCATCGTGTCGCGTGGTCTGTTCGCCGGTGCGAGTGTCAGGCTCATCCGGGTGTCCGCCGTGGTTCTCGCGTGTGCGGCACAGGTCGCCGCCGCGACCCCGGTCCACGGCTTGTGGCCCGTCGCGATCGGAGCCGTCCCGCTGGCCTTCTTGGTGGCGCTGGTGTGGGTGTGGCCGCGCCCGGCAGGACTCGCGGTCTCCGGCGCCGGTGCCCTGTGGCTAGGGTCGAGCGCCGCGATCGTCGCTCAGGCCATCGCTGGCGCATCGGCCTCGCTTGAACACCCTGCCACTGCTAAGTGGGGATGGGCGAGCACCGGTGTTGCGGTCGCGGCGCTCGTCGTGGTGGTCGTGGGGGCGCGCGCCGATGAGAGCCGCCGTCGCTGGCTTGGGTGGGGACTGGCGGTGCCCGCGACGGTGATCATCGCAGTCGCGGGAGTCCTGGTGTTCGCCCTGGCGGGGGCCTTGCTCCCTCCGTCGCAGGTGCAAGAGCCGTGGGAGCCGTCGCTCGGGGCGGCCTGTGCGGTCGCCGTCGCCGCAGCCGGTGCCATGCTCGCGCAGGGCTGGCGTGTGCCCTCGCGGGGGCGCGAGGCCCTCGCGACGCATGCTGCGGTCGCGCTCCTCATCGCGATCCCGGCGGCAATGCTCGCGCTCACCCCAGGGCGCATCGGTGCGGCTTACCCCATGCCAATGGCCCTCAGCGCGCTCGCCGCGGGGCTGATTCTGGTGGCGATCGCCCTGGTCGAGCGGCTGCCGCTTGCCACGGACGTGGTGCGTGTAGGCGGT
This sequence comes from Demequina sp., assembly GCF_047975725.1. Lineage (GTDB taxonomy): Bacteria > Actinomycetota > Actinomycetes > Actinomycetales > Demequinaceae > Demequina. The sequence continues at coordinate 98,155 of NZ_JBKEED010000011.1, read as the reverse complement.
TGGGTCTGGGTCTGCCTGGGCGGTCTCCTCGCCGCCACCGCCATCGACGCCAGCCCGGCGTGGGCACTGCCCGCCGTGGCGGTCGCGCTCACGGCCCTCGCGGTCGGTGCGGTGCGCTACCCCGCCATCACGGTGGGCCCAGGGGCCCTGCTCCTGACCGTGGCGGCCGGCTTTGGGGCCCACGCATGTGGGGCAGATGCGCACTGGGCCTGGGTTGTCGCGGCCGGTATCGCCGTCGCTGGTTTGGGCAGTCTCCAGCGCGCACCGCTCACGTGGCACTTGCCGGGGGTCGCGGGAGTGGTGCCCGCCGTCCTGGGAGCAGTCGGTATCGCGTTCCTCGGTGCCGGAGCTGCGGTCCCCTTGATCTTGGGCGCTACGGACGTGTCATGGTCGTGGAGCGCGGCGTCGGCGGCGGCGTGCGCGCTGGTCGCCGTCGCCATGCTGCTGATCCGTCGACTGGTGCGGGAGCGGTGGTGGCCCACTGCGGTGGAGGCCGTCGGGGCGATGGCCGCGACCATGGCTGCGCTGGTGCCGCTCGCGGTGCTCGTGGGCACCTATGTGCTCGTGCCTGGAGCAGGCGAGGGTGCACGGATCATCGCGGCCCATGCAGCATCGGGCCTGGCGGGCCTGGTGGTGCTGTTCGTGGCCGGGCTCCTTCCTGGCGGCCTGCGAGACCGCTCCCGGGTGCGGGTGGGTCTACGGTGGGCCGTCGCAGGCTGGCTTACGGTGCTCGCCGCCTCGCTGGCGGCCCGCCTCGCCTGGAGTGACGTTCCCGTCGCCGCGACTGCGCTCGCGCTGGTGGCCATCGGAGCGGCCGCGCTCGGCGCCGCGCGGTGGTGGCCCGTGCTGTCTGCGGTGCCCGCAAGCCTGGCGCTCATCTCCGTCGCGGGCGCGTTGCCCCTCGCCTTGGGAGCCGAGACCATGGCGGCCGCGGCCTGTGCCGCCATCGCGCTGAGCGTTGCGACGTGGTTCGCGGTGTCAGCCTCGCGGCGGGGCAGGGTGGGCCGGGCGGTAGCCGTGGCGGTGGTGGCTGGCGCCCTGCCCGCCTTCGCCGCTGTGGTGAGCGCGCTGACCATGGTTCTCGCTCAGCTCGTCGCGCAGTGGGCCGCGCTTGCCGGGGGCGGGGGTGTCGCTGTCACCCCATGGCAGCACGTGGTGATCGCGGCGGCCGTCGCGGCGGGTGCGCTCGCGTGGCCGCAGGTGCGTGAGCGCGGACTGCCTGCCGTGGCCGCCTGGGCGGGGCTCACGTGCGCGGGGGCGCTCCCGGTTCCGGTTGCCTGGATAGTGCCGCTCGCGCTGGGTGTCATCGTGGTCGTGGGTGCGCAGCTCCGTGGCCGGCGTGCCGCACGCACCGTCGCCCTGGTAGGCACGGCACTCATCGCCAGCGCTTTCCCGTGGGCACTGGGCTCGTGGGTGGCCTTCGGTGTGTGTAGTGCGGTGCTGGGCGCCGTCCTGACGTGGCAGGCCGCGACGTCGGACAGGCGCACGGCATTGGCCGAACTCGTCGCGGGGGCGTGCTTCGCGGGGCTTGGGGCCGGGCTTGCTGTGGGCCTGGGGTGGGGGGCCTCCGAGGCTGGTGCCGTCGCTGGTGCCGCCGTGGGCCTTGCCTTGGCTCTCGCACCGTGGCTGGCGCGCCGCGACCCTGAAGTCTCGGCGCGGTTCGGTCTGGTGATCGCCGCAACAGCTGTGCCCGCACCGTGGGCGGGATCGCTGTGGGGAGCAGGCATCGTGCTGCTCCTGTGCGCTGCGGCGTGGTGGCAACTGGGCGTGGTCGGTGCGCGATCGCTGCGCTGGGTCGCGGGAGCCGTCGGATCCATCGGAGTGGGGCTGCTCCTGGCGAGTGCCCACGTCGAGGTGATCGAGGCCTACGTGGCCGTGCCCGCCGTCATCGCGCTCACGGCCGGAGCGCGCGCCCTGCGAGCCCGCTCCGAGCTGTCCTCGGTAGCGGCGCTGACGCCCGGCCTCGCGATCGCTCTGACGCCCACCGTGGTGTTGCTTGCCGTGGCCCCTGATCATCTGGCACGAGCACTGGCGCTTACCGCCGCGGTCGCGGCGCTCGCCGTCGCGGGCGTCCTGCTGCGATGGGTTGCCCCCATCGGAGCGGCGTCCATCACGGCTGTGGCGCTCGCGCTCACGCAGGTGGCGGCGAGCGACGCCTTGGTACCGCGATGGGTGGCCTTTGCCATCGTTGGCACCACGTTGATCGTGCTCGCGGCGACCTATGAGAAGGTCCGTCAAATGCGCTGAGCGGCCCTCGTCGGACCCGATTTCACATCACGGCCAGGCCCTGCTAAAGTTGTCTCTCGCACCGCACAGCGGGGCCATGCACCTCTAGCTCAATTGGCAGAGCAACTGACTCTTAATCAGTGGGTTCTGGGTTCGAGTCCCAGGGGGTGTACTGCGAAGAAAGGCCGTCCGAGAGGGCGGCCTTTCTGCTTTCTGCCAGCGCTCGCTTGACGGGTGTTCGCTCTACGGAAGTCCGCGACGGCGCCTGAGCCAGCACGCGCATCGGCCCGGCCCCCTGGAGAGGCAAGCCGGGCCGATGTGAGGCGGGCGGGTTACTCGGTCGCGAGCGCGCCGTCGGAACTGAAGACGAGGCCCACGGCCACCTCGCCAGAGGTGAGCGCGGTCTTGGTGAGCGGGCCGCCAGCGTCGAGCGAGCGGAACTCGTTGACGGTCAGGCCGTAGGTCTCCTCAAGACCGGGCTGGCAGAAGGGGCGCTCGGGGCACTCGGGCGGTCCGCCGAGGACCACTCCGGAGCACGACTCTGCGAGTTCGGACAGGGTCGTCACGCCATAGGCGTCGATGAAGCCCTGGGTGACGGCGAAGGCGTTCTGGTCCTGCGCATCGGCTGGCGAACCCACCACGAGCCCGGCCTCCTGTGCGAGCGGCTCGAGTGCCGCGTAGGTCTCGGTGATGTCTCCGGAGGCGACGGCATTGGCGACGTCGCCCTCGAGGAACTCCGCGAAGGTCGCGGCGTACTCGGGGACGATGTCGATTTCGCCGCTCTTGAGTGCGGGTAGGTAGGTTTCGCGGTTGCCGATCTCGCGCACCTCGGTGTCGTAGCCGGCCTCGTCGAGCACGTCCGCGTAGATCTCCGCGAGCGTGATGTTCTCCGAGAAGTTGGCGGCGCCGATTGTCAGGGGGCCGCTGCCGGTCTCCTGGATGGTGATGCCGGACTGGTCGACCCATTCCTCGGCGACCTCCTCGGACGTGCGCCGGTCGATGTCGACGGCCTTGTTGAGGCTGATGAGGGTCTCGGTGTCGAGGACCGCGGAGACAGCGTCGAGGGCCGCGATCACGTCGTCGCTTGCGGCGTCGGCATTGAGGGCCGGGACGATGTTGTCGGAGGCCTGCAGCATCTGGTCGTCTTCCAGCACCACCAGTTGGTCGCCGGGGACGGGCAGGCAGTTCTGGGCGCCCGCGCCAGAGGTGGCGCCCGTGGTCGAGGTCGTCGTGTCGGTGGGGTCACCGGAGCCTGGGGTGGCGGGATCGGATCCGCTACAGCCGGCCAGTGCCAGGGTGGCGACGGCCATCGCCGCCAACGTTGCCTTGCGAGTGCGCATCGGTGCTCCTTGGGTCGAGGTCGACTGACGGGCAGGCCAACCATGCGAGGCCGGGCTTTCTTCCCGCTCCTACCCCCTCACCTTCCCGCCAAATGGATCCATTTTCATCTTCTACGAGGCGCCAGACGAGGAAAATGGATCCATTTGACGTAGGGGGGAGGGGGTGAGGGCACGCTGGATCGCGGCCATCCCAGCGTCCGTCACGAGCGCGAGGGCGCCCACAAGGATGGCCCCCGCGATGACTTCTCCATAGCGCTGGGTGGCAATGCCACGGTTGATGATGACGCCCAGACCGCCACCGGCGACGAGTGCGGCAAGCGGCACGGTTGCGACGGTCTGCACGGTCGCCGTGCGCAGGCCAGCAGCGATGAGCGGCACCGCGAGTGGCAACTCGACCCGGGTCGCCACCTGAAAGCGGGTGAGCCCTTGCCCAAGCGCCGCCTCGCGAATGTCGGGGTCCACCCCGGCCATGCCGGTGAAGGCGTTGGACAGGATGGGAGGGAAGGCGAAGATAGCCGCGGCCAGGATGACCGCCTGGTTGCCGATGCCGATCACCGATGCGGCGAACAGGGTGAGCAGCGCCAGCGTGGGGATCGCGCGGGTGAGGTTCGAGATGACCACGGTTGCCCCTGCACCCTTGCGGCGATGACCTAGCCACACCCCCAGGGGCAGGGCGAACACCAGCGCGATCGACACTGCCGCGAAGCTCATCCACAGGTGCTCAAGGGTGAGGCCGATGATTGAGTCTTGCGCGAAGCGCCAGCCGCCGTCGAAGGTGGGTGTGGTGATGCCGTTCGCACCGGTCCAACTGGCGGGGTCGGTGAGGTAGGCCCACGCATCGCTCAACGCGCTCATGCGGCGACCCTGCCCCTCGTCCAGGGCGTCGCGAGGCGTCCCGCGAGCACCAGGAGCAGGTCAAGCACCAGCGCGAGTGCAAGGCACAGCAGCGTCGCCGTCATGATCTGGGCTCGGTAGTTCGACTGCAGGCCGCGGAACATGAGCTGCCCGAGCCCGCCGTAGCCCACGACAACGCCCACCGTGACGAGCGCGACGGTACTGACCGCGGCAATGCGCAGGCCGGAGATGATCGAGGGCAGCGCGTTGGGTAGTTCGACCTGAAGCAGCAGCCGGGTGGGGGAGTAGCCCAGCCCGCGGGCGGCGTCGGTCACGTCGCGATCAACGCCTTGCAGGCCCACCACGGTATTGCGCACGAGCACGAGCAGCGCGTACGCGACCAGCCCGATGAGCACTGTCGTGCGGCCGATGCCCGTGTAGGGCGCGAGCAGGCCGAACAGCGCGAACGACGGGATCGTGTACAGCACCCCGGTGACGCCGAGGATGGGCCCAGCGAGCACAGGGACGCGGCGTGCGACCAGCGATAGCGGGAAGGCGATGGCGACCGCGATCGCGAGGGCCTGCAAGGTGAGCGACGTATGGATGACCAGTTGGTCCGCGATCTCTTCCCAGTTGCGCGTGACGTAGTCCCAGGAAAACCATGGGTTGGCGGGGACGTCCACGGGATCGACGCTAGCAGGCCGTGCCTGAGGCCAGGGCAGGATACGGTGACGGGATGGACCACGCCGGGATTGTCTTCGAGCACGTGCGCAAGCAATACCCCGATGGCACTGTCGCGGTGGGCGACCTCAGCCTCACGGTGATGCCAGGCGAGATCCTGTGCCTGGTGGGACCCTCCGGTTGTGGCAAGTCCACGACGCTGCGCATGGTCAACCGGCTGGTCGAGCCCACGTCCGGCACCATCACCGTCGGTGGGGCCGATGTGCTGGCTCAGCAAGCGGTCCAGTTGCGCCGGTCGATCGGTTACGTCATCCAGCACGTGGGGCTGTTCCCTCACCGTACGGTCGAGCAGAACGTCGCGACCGTGCCGGGCCTGCTCGGCTGGGACAAGGCCCGGACCCGCGCACGCGTGCGGGAGCTGCTCGACCTCGTGGGGCTACCTCACGCCCGCTACGGTGGCCGCTATCCCCACGAGCTGTCGGGTGGCGAGCGCCAGCGCGTGGGAGTCGCACGGGCGCTCGCGACTGAGCCGCCCGTCATGCTCATGGATGAGCCGTTCGGCGCGGTGGACCCTCAGCGACGGCGCAACCTCCAGCAGGAGTTCCGTTCGCTCCAGCGAGACCTGGGCACCACCGTGATGATGGTGACTCACGACATTCGCGAGGCGGTCATCCTCGCCGACCGCATCGCGGTGTTCTCCGAGGGTGGGGTGCTCGAGCAGCTCGGCACTCCCGATCAGGTCACGAGCGAGCCCGCAAACGCCTTTGTCGAGGACTTCCTCGCCGACTTTGGCGCGCTGAGCGACTAGGACTTGCGGGAGTCCTCGGCGGAGTCGTCCGGGCTCGACGCTGACGGCCAGGACGACGACGTCCATGACGACGGCGGCACTGACTCAGCAGCGATGCCCGTGGCAGGGGTCACAGCCGAGTCGGCGCTCTGGCGATTGCGGGTCAGGCGACCGGGCTCGCGCCACTTGGAACGCCACCAGGCCACCATGCCGCCTTCGGCCTCTTGCGCCTCGCGTTCGAGGCGCTCCTCGGCCTGACGTATTTCGCGGTGACGGCGGCGACGGCGCCCGGTCGTGACGATCCGGTAGACGGCGACGCCGATGAAGATGAAGACGAAGATGACGAGCACGGGGATGAAGATCGCGACCAGGCAGAGTGCCACCGCAATCGCGTCTTCCGCGAACGACGCCAACGGCGCGCCGGTTCCTCCCGTGGTGGCGTTCACGGCGGGCCGCGACGCGGCCTTGGACACGTGGGTGGCGAGCGCGAGCACCGCGCCGATCAGGCCGCCGATGAGTGGGTTGTCTTGCCAGAATGACGACGAGTCGACGACGGTGGCCGCCGCGGTCGCGGCGAAGATCACGCCGCCGACCAGCGGGCGCACGAGGGTCTGGATCAGATCGTTGACGTGGTCGACCCCGGGGATCTTGTCGAGGATGAGTTCGGCGGTCAGCAGCAGCAGCGAGATGATGATCGCGGGCCACGACTGGAGCCACTCGAGGTGTGCGGGCAGGTCGATGAACTCGGTGAACCGTGCAAACAGCCCGACGATCACCAGCGGAATGAAGGCGTTGAGCCCCGCCGCCGCCGACAGTCCCGCACCCGTGAGCGCTGCGAGCATCCGGTCCTCCGTTCGTGTGGTCGCGCGGCACGGCGCCACTGCAACCGCTCAACGATAGCCGTCGGTGCCCGGCGCGGGGTATTCCGCCTGGTCACGGCGCGCATCGGGCGCGGCCGCGACGTAGCCTGGCTCGAGGGGCTGCGTGCGCGGTCTCGGGCAGGGAGGCACGGTCATGGGTTTTTGGGATTTCGTGGGACTCGCGTTCGCCGGGCTCATCGTAGGCGCGGTGGCGCGGCTGTTTCTAAAGGGCCGCCAGGACATCGGGATGTGCGTGACGGTGCTGCTGGGCATGGCGGGCTCGCTCGCGGGCGGCTGGATTTGGCGTGAGGTGTTCGACGGCGATGACACGTGGGGCGTGGACTGGATCGCCTTCTTCATCGGCGTTGCCGTCGCGGCCGGCCTGATTGCCCTGGTCGTGGCCATCAAGGGCGGGCAAAAGAGAAGGGGCCCATCCTGACGAATCAGGATGAGCCCCTCGCGTCCGTCTAAACGGACAGCACACGGGTGGCTAACGGGACTTGAACCCGCGACCCTCGCGACCACAACGCGATGCTCTACCACCTGAGCTATAGCCACCATTGGCCCGTCGGAACGAGCCGTCATGAATCATACCGTGTCCCGGGCGTTGCCAGGAACCCGGGTGTCAGACGGTGTCGGTGACGGAGGTCGCGGCGGCCTTTGCGGCGTCGGAGTCGGGGCCCGGCAGGGGTACCAGGACGGTCTCACGGTAGTAGCGCAGTTCGCGGATCGAGTCCTGAATGTCGCCCAGGGCGCGGTGGCCTCCGGTCTTGGCGGGAGCGTTGAAGAACACCCGCGGGTACCAGCGACGGACGAGCTCCTTGATCGAGCTGACGTCGACCACGCGGTAGTGCAGGTGGGCCATCAGCTCCGGCATGTCGCGCTCGAGGAAGCGCCGGTCCATGCCCACGGTGTTGCCCGCGAGGGGGGCCTTGCCCGCCGCGGGGACGTGCTCACGCACGTAGGCGAGCACCTGTTCCTGGGCGTCGGCCATGGTGGTGCCAGAGGCGAGCTCCGGAAGGAGCCCGGACTCGACGTGCATGCCGCGCACGAAGTCGTTCATCTGTGCGAGCGCCTCATCGGAGGGCTTGATGACCACCTGGACTCCGTCGCCGAGCACGTTGAGCTCCGTGTCGGTGACCAGGCAGGCCACCTCGATGAGCGCATCGTTGTCGGTGTCCAGGCCCGTCATCTCGCAGTCGATCCAGACCAGGGGAGTGTCAGCCATGGCCCCACTCTATTGCGCGCCTGTGACCTCGACGGCTCCGGAAGTCCCGGCGGCATGCGCCTCAGGGGTTGACGCGCCGCCGCGATGGCGGTTAGTTAGTTACTAGACCAACTAACCAACGAAGTGGAGCGTGACCGATGGACGACGGCCGGCCCCTGTTCCTCCAGATTGCCGATGCGCTGGAGGCCCAGATTCTCGACGGCACCCTGCCCGAGGAATCCCAGGTGCCATCGATTAACGAGCTCGCCGCCTTCCATCGCATCAACCCCGCTACGGCACTCAAAGGAGTCAATCTCTTGGTCGACGACGTGATCCTTTACAAGCGCCGCGGCATCGGCATGTTCGTCTCGCCCGGTGCACGCGAACGACTGCTCGCCGACAGGCGGGCCCAATTCGCCCAGTCCCACATCCGCCCCCTCGCGGAGCGTGCCCTGTCCCTAGGGCTCACCGCAGACCAAGTGCAGGACATGATCAGGAAGGAGATGGCGCCATGACAGCCATCGTCGAGGTCTCGGACCTCACTAAGCGGTTCGGCGACGTGACAGCCGTCGACAGTGCGACGTTCGCCCTTGAGGAGGGCGGCATCCACGGCCTGCTCGGCCGCAACGGGGCAGGCAAGACCACTCTCATGCAGCTCCTGACCGGCCAGGAGTTCGCCTCCTCCGGTTCCGTCAAGATCTTCGGTGAGACCCCGGTCGAGAACGCCGCCGCATTGCGACGCGTGTGCTTCATCAAGGAGTCGCAGGTCTACCCCGACGACTTCAAGGGCAAGCACGTGCTCAAGGCGGCGCCATGGTTCTTCGACAACTGGGACCAGGGCCTCGCGGACCGCCTTGTCGACCTCTTCGACGTCCCGCTCGAGCGGCGCATGAAGAAGATGTCGCGCGGCCAGCGCAGCGCGGTCGGCGTGATCGTGGGCCTGGCCTCCCGGGCAGAACTCACCTTCCTCGATGAGCCCTACGCCGGACTCGACGCGGTCGCCCGCCGCCGTTTTTACGACGTGCTGCTTGAGGATTACGCGCTCCACCAGCGCACCATCGTCATGTCGACGCACCTGATCGACGAGGCGGCCGACCTGCTCCAGCAGATCGTCGTCATCGACCACGGCAGGATCGTCATCAACGCCGACGCGGACGACCTGCGCGGCTCCGCGACCACCCTCGTGGGCAAGGCCAGCGACGTCGAGCGCTTTGCCATCGACCGGTCGGTCATCGACCGCACCACCCTCGGAGGTATCGCCTCCGTGACCATCGCGGGGCTGAGCTCGCACGAGCGGCGCGAAGCCGCATCGGCCGGGCTCGAGACCACCACGGTGTCCTTGCAGGAACTGATCGTGAGCCGCACCGGCGGCTCCCGTGAGGAAGGAGAAGCAGCATGACTGCCATGACCGCAGGCCCCGTCCACGCGACGGCGCCCCGCAGACTCGCCTCCATCAGCCGTCTGCACGTCGCCAACCCCATGCCCACGCTCGTGCTGCCGTGGCTCATCACGGCGGCCATCTTCGCGATCAACCTGGCGATCTGGCTCATGGTGGCCAACGCCGCCGGGGGCGTCGACAACCTCGAACCCGATGCCTTCGCCTACAACGGCGGGATCTCGTGGATCGTGTTCTTCATGACGGTCGTGGCCGTCCAGGCGATGAGCCTGACGTTCCGCTTCGCGTTGGGCTTCTCCGTCACCCGGCGGGACTACTACCTGGGCACGGCGATCTACTTTGTTGCCCTGGCGCTGATCTACTCGACCGGCATCGCCGCGTTCGCCGTCGTCGAGCGTGCCACCGACGGGTGGGGCCTGGGAGCAGCGTTCTTCGCACCCTGGGGTCTGGCAAGCAAGCCCATCGCGCTCGTGTGGCTCCTGTACTTCATGGCGCTACTGCTGTTCCTGTTCCTTGGTGCTGCCGTGGCGACCGTGTGGGTGCGGTGGGGTGCGTACGGCCTGTACGCGTTCTTCATTGGCCTGGCCTTCCTCCTTGTGGGAGGGGCCTGGCTCGTGACCGTCACCGACTCGTGGGGTGATGTGGGCCAGTTCTTCGTCACCACGCCGCTCGCGCAGCTCGCCTTGTGGACCGCGCCCGTGACGCTCGCGTGCGCCGTGCTTGGCTACGTCTTCCTGCGCCGCGCTACCGTACGCGGCTGACCCGGCCGCCCACGCAGAAGGGCCGATGCGCACTCAGGTGAGTGCGCATCGGCCCTTCTCGCCGGGGAAAGTCGGGGGCTCAGGCGCCTTCGGGGGCCACCACCACGGTGAGGAAGCCGGAGTCGCCGCCGGGCTGTGCGGCCCAGGCGACGTCGACCACGTGGGTGCCGTCGCTGTAGCGCTCGCCGCCGACGGCGTCGGAGACGGACACGGAGTTGTCCTCGACAAAGCCGGCGTCGGTCAGGGCCGCGACGTAGTCGGTCATCTCGAGCGAGGAGCCGGAGGCGGCGACGGTCCAGCCGGTGCCGGTGACGGCCGCCGCGGCGAGTTCGCCTTCGGGGGCGGGCACGGTGGCGGGCCAGTCGGCGGGCAGGTTCGCGCCGTCGCCAAAGTTCACGGAGACGTCGCCCCCGGTCGCGTCTTCGACGGCCTGCTGTGCCGCATCCTTGGCAATCTGGCCGACGGCGCCGCCGAGGTCCTCGGCCGAGCAGCCGGCAAGAAAAACGGCTGACAGGGCGGTTGTCGCGGCGGTGGCGGCCAGGCGCATGGGGACTCCTTTGGTTCGATGCGTGGTGGGAGAACGCGCGTGCCGGCGGGGAGGTTCCCGGGACCAGGGGGTCGGTGCTGACGGGGGAAAGATCGGGGCGTGCCCTGATAGACACTCGGGGTATACCTTGTGTTTATAGTTGCCCATGGATCGCTCACTTGCCCTTCTGGGGCTCATGTCATCCGGGCCTACCCACGGCTACGACCTCAAGGGTCGCTACGACGCCGTCTTTGGCGCCGCGAAGGCCATCGCGTATGGCCAGATCTACTCGACGCTGTCGCGCATGACGCGGGATGGGCTCATCGAGACGCTGGGCTCGGAGCCAGGCGCGGGGCCAGACCGCAAGCGCTACGCCGTCACTGAGTCGGGGCGCGAGCGCCTGGCACAGTGGCTGCGCGAGCCCGACCTTCCCTCACCAAACCTGCAAAGCAACCTCTTTGCCAAGACCGTCCTCGCGCTGCTGCTCGACGACGACGCCGACGCGCTGCTCGACATCCAGCGCACCTCCCACCTGGCGCGCATGCGGGCGCTGACTGCCGAGAAGGCAGGCGCGCCTTTGCTTGACCGCCTCGCGATCGACCACGCGTTGTTCCAACTAGAGGCGGACCTGCGCTGGATCGACCTGACGAGCGCACGCCTGTCCGAGATGCGTCAGGAGGTCAAGCGCCATGGCTGAGTCCGTCATTTCCGCCACCAGCATCACCAAGTCCTTTGGCGCGACCCGCGCGCTGCGCGGCATCGACCTGGACGTCGAGCGCGGCGAGGTGCTCGCCGTCATGGGGCCCTCCGGTTCCGGCAAGTCCACGCTCATCCACTGTCTCGCGGGCGTCCTCGCCCCGGACCAGGGCTCGGTGCGCATCGATGGCACCGAGGTCACGGCCCTGAGTGCCGATGCGCGGGCACAGTTTCGTTTGCACCACATTGGCTTTGTGTTCCAGTTTGGGCAGCTACTGCCCGACCTGACCGCCGCGGACAACGTTGCCCTCCCTCTGCTCATGAGTGGTGTGCGTCGGCGTGAGGCGCGCGCCCGAGCCCTGGACGGGTTGGACCGGCTCGGCGTGGGGCCGCAGGCGATGCAGACCCCCGGGGACATGTCGGGTGGTCAGGCTCAGCGCGTGGCGATCGCACGTGCGCTCGTCGCGCAGCCGCCCGTGTTGTTTGCCGACGAACCGACGGGCTCGCTCGACTCCGTCGCGGCAGAGCAGGTGCTGGGCGCGATGCTCGAGGTCGTGCGCGACAGCGGCACCACCGTGGTGCTCATCACCCACGATGCCCGTACCGCAGCGCATGCGGACCGCGAAGTGATCGTGCGTGATGGCGCGCTGAGCGGCGTGGGCTCTGTCGCCCACTCGGTCCCCGGACGCGCGCGATGAAGCCCGCGGCGGCGCGCTTGCTGCTCCTGAACGGCTCCCGCGCCTACGGCCGCCTGGCCGGGATTGTCGTGGGAGTCGCAGCGGGAACGGCGATGATGCTCATCCTGCTCGCGGCCTACCTGCATTTGCCTGAACGTGACGCGAGGGCGGCGTGGCTCACTCCAGATGGCTTCGAGGCACAGCTGGACGACGAGGGCAACGCCATGCCCCGAGCACGGGACGATGCAGCGATGATCGCCTCGCCGTGGGTGGACGTCTATGAAGGCCAAGCGATTGAGGTGCTGCGGGTCGCGGTCACCGACGACACGACCGTCGAGATGCCCGCAGGGCTCGCGGCCCCGCGTGACGGCGAGTTCTACGCGTCGCCCGCAGTGATCGAGTTGCTCGAGGCGGCGCCCGACGACCAACTCGCGGACCGCTGGGGCACCCTGGTGGGGCAGTTGCCGCCGTCGATGTTGCTTGGTGGCGACCAGTTGGCGGTGCTGGCAGGCGACAACTGGGAGTCGCTCGACGCCGTTCCCCAGTCGCACCTCCAAGAGCAGATGCGCTCCACAGGCGTCAACGCCACTGCGGTGACGTTCCGCATCGTGATCGCGATGGGCGCCATCGCGCTGCTCGTGCCCATCGTCCTGCTGATCTCGATCGTGGGGGGCCTGGGAGCGGCGCAGCGCCGCGAGCAGCTGTCAACGGTGAGGCTCATCGGTGCGGGCAGGCGCGCCGTGGCGGCGATGTCCGCAGCAGAGATGGCGGTAGCCACCGGCGTGGGTGCGCTGCTCGGGGTGGGCGCGGCGTGGGTGCTGCGCCCCGTCGCGGCCGCGCTGCAGGTCAACGGCGCGAGCCTGACCGTTGCCGACGTCTCCGCACCGTGGCCGTGGGCGGTAGCGACCGTGGTGGCGGTCACCGCCGTGGGGTCGGCCACCGCCTATTGGCGAGCCTTCCGCGACGACGTGGGAGCGCTCGGCGCCGCGCGGGAGCGCCCCGAGGCGCCCGTGACCGCGTGGCGTAGCGGGGCACTGCTGGCGGGTCTGGTCTTGTTCGCGGCGTCGGCCGCAGCGATTCGCTGGGTGGACAGCCTGGCGATGTTGGGCATGTTCGGCGTCATCGCAGGCTTCGCGTTGATCGCCTTTGGCATGGTGGCGATCGGTCCGTGGCTCACCCGGGTGACCAGCGTCGTGCTGGGCAGGCGCACCTCAAGCGCGGCAGGCGTGGTTGCTGCCGGTCGCCTCCAGCGCCATCCCCGGGCCACGTTCCGCTCCGTCGGCGGGCTCGTAGTGGCGGTCTTTGCCGCGAGCGTGTTCGCGGGCGGCTCGAGCGCTGTCACACTCGCCGGTACCCCTGCCGAGTTGCCGGGCCGCCTGGCACTTGGCACCCTCACCGTCGGAGTCGACGACGGCCGTGACCGCGCTGACCTCGCCCAGGCCGTGAGGGTCATCGAGGCAGTCGACGGTGTCACCGGGACCGTCGTAGCGTCCTGGCCGGCCGATCCGAACGACATACGGGTCGTGCTCACCGCCGATGACGCGCGCGCGATCGGAGCGGTGGATGTTCCCGACTCGGCCCTGGTGTCAGTGGACCTGTATTCGATGCGTTCGGATGCGCCGATCGTGGAGGACGAGGTGCCAGGGCAGGCGCGCGCCGTCGACGGCGCCGTGAGCGACCTTGAGGACCTCGAACCGGCCTATCTGCTGATCACCACCGACGGCTCTCAAGCGGCCATCGAACGGGCACGCACGGCCGCGCTCGTGTCGCTCGAGCCGTGGCAAGTGCCCGCCACCCGCGCAGACGTAGCCGCGCTCGGAGCCACGGTTCTCAACAGCGAACTGGCGGTGATGGCCTACATCGGCATGGCGATCGCCATTGCGATCTCCGCACTGGCGCTGTCGATTGCCGCCGTGTCCGCGATGCTTGACCGCAAGCGCACGTTCGGGCTCTTGCGCCTGAGCGGCATGCCCTTGGCGCACCTGCGCCGCACGGTCATCACCGAGGCCGCCGTCCCGCTCATCGCGACCGTCGCGCTCGCCGCGTCGCTGGGCATGGCCGTCGCGTGGGGCGTACTGGAATCGCTCAGCGACGACCTCACCTTGGGATGGCCGGACGGCCGCTACTGGGCCGCGCTCGCGGTAAGCCTGGCGGTGGCCGCCATCGGCATTGGCGCCACGTTGTCCACGGTGCGGCGCTCGACCGAGGTGGAGTCCACGCGCTTCGAGTAGCGCCGATGCGCCTCAGGGCCGGGCAGCGAACGTGCCCCGTGCGTACTGGAACGGCCAGTAGTCGATGTCGTGCCCAAGCTCGTGGGCCGCACGCAAGGCGAAGTGCGGGTCACGCAAGAACTCACGGCCGGCCATGACCGCATCTGCCTGGCCGCTCGCGACAACGTGTTCGGCGAGGTGGGGGTCCGTCACGAGGCCCACCGCGCAGGTGGGCACCTGGGCGCCCTCGCGGATGGCTGAGGCGAAGGGCACTTGATAGCCGGGGCCTACCGGAATGGTCGCGTCGGCCACATTGCCGCCGGTCGAGACATCGATCAGGTCGGCCCCGGCATCTCGCAGCCAGCGCGAGACCTCGACGGTCTGGTCGAGCGTCCAGCCCTCGGGCTCCTTCCAGTCGGTGGCCGACAGGCGCACCAGCAGCGGGACTCGGTCGCCGGCCACCGCGCGCACCTCCCGGACCACCTCAAGCAGCAGGCGGGCGCGACCGGCCAGATCGCCGCCGTACTCGTCGGTGCGGTCGTTGCTCAGCGGCGACAAGAACTCGTGGATCAGGTAGCCGTGGGCGCCGTGGACCTCGAGTACATCGAAGCCGGCCTCGAGCGCGCGGCGAGCGGCCGCGCCAAAGGCGGCCACCGCATCGGCGATCTGGGTGTGGGTCATGGCCAGTGGCTGGGCGAGCCCGGGAAAGGGCAGTGCCGACGGTCCCAGCGGGTCCCAGCCACCGTGCTCAGGGGCGACGGGGCCGTGCCCCTCGATGCCGCGGTGCGTCGAGGCCTTGCGGCCCGCGTGGGCGAGCTGAATGCCGGAGGCGGCGCCCTGTGCGCGGATGAAGTCGGTGATGCGGCGCCACGCTGCGACCTGCTGGTCGTTCCACAGGCCCGTGTCCCACGGGGAGATCCGTCCCTCGGGCACCACGGCAGTCGCCTCTGCCATCACCAGGCCTGCGCCGCCGCGCGCCATGCCGCCCAGGTTGACCAGATGCCAGTCCGTGGGGACGCCGTCGCGTTGCTCGACCGAGTACTGGCACATGGGCGCGACCCACAGGCGGTTGCGCAAGGTCACGCCGCGCAGGGTCAGCGGCTGAAATAGGGCAGGGGTCATGGGGGAGGCCTTCCGACGGTGAGGGGGTGCGTGCTGCGGCGGCGCAACAGCGTCTCGTGCGACCGTACCTCTTGCCGTGCGGCTGGGAGCGCGCTGGTGGGACATGAGGGTCACTTTTGGCGCGAAAGTGGCACTCATGTCCCACTGGGAGGTGTGGGGTGGCAGGTGCGCGTGTGAGTGCTCTCAAGGGACGGCCGTCATGCACCACCTGTCCCAGTTTGTGCGTAAGTGAGGGTTCACATCTGTTATCCAAACGTGATGCTGAGGCCTTGCGGGGCCCCCAAATGTGAGCGCTAATATGACGACACGGCCCGCGCTGCGGTGCCGAGGGAAACACCGCTAACCCGGCGACGAGGCCGGGCAGAACGAGGAGGTTCTGGAGCATGAACAAGCGTTTTCTGTCCACCATCGCGATCGCGGGAGCTGCCGCCCTGGCATTGACCGCGTGCTCGTCCGACTCGGACGCCGACCCTGGTGCCACCGGTGACGGGGGCTCCGGCGACACCATCACGGTCGGCTTCGCTCAGACCGGCGCCGAGTCCGGCTGGCGTGCCGCCAACACCGAGTCCATGGAGAACGCGTTCTCCGAGGCCAACGGCTTCGAGCTGATCTTCAACGCCGCGGACAACGACCCCGCAGCCCAGATCAGCGCCGTGCGCAACTTCATCAACCAGGGCGTCGACGCCATCGTCATCGCGCCCGTGGTCGAGGACGGTTGGGACGACGTGCTCGAGGAGGCCAAGGAGGCCGGCATCCCCGTGATCCTCGAGGACCGCACCGTGTCCGCTTCCGAGGACCTGTACGCCAGCTGGGTGGGACTGGACTTCCACGCCGAGGGCGTCAAGGCCGGCGAGTGGGCCGCTGAGCAGTACGGCGACACCGCCACCAAGATGGTCGTGCTCGAGGGCACCACCGGTTCGGCGCCCGCGAACGACCGCGCTGCCGGATTCGCGGAGGCCATCGAGGGCACCCAGATCGAGCAGATCGCCACGCAGACCGGTGACTTCACCCGCGACGGCGGCAAGTCGGTCATGGAGGGCTACATCGCCCAGTACGGCATCGACGGCATCGACCTGGTCTTCGCTCACAACGACGACATGGGTCTGGGCGCCATCGAGGCCATCGAGGCCGCTGGCGGCACCCCTGGTGAGGACATCAAGATCATCACCATCGACGCCGTCAAGGACGGCATGCAGGCGCTCGTCGACGGCAAGATCAACTACATCGTCGAGTGCAACCCGCTGCTGGGCGACAAGGCCGCCGAGCTCGTCAAGCAGGTCATCGCTGGCGAGAGCGTCGACAAGTCCTACTACGTCGAGGACCAGGCGTTCGACCAGGCCGCCGCGGCCGAGGTCATCGACACCCGTCCCTACTGAGTCCAGGCCCTAGCCTGACCTCAGCGGTTCATCCGCTCCGCCGAGGGGCCGGTCGCCCAGCGATTGGTTCCTCGGCGGACGGGCCACTACAACCGAAAGACGGCCTTCAGCATGACCACGGACACTGACGTCCCCGCCCTCGTCCAGATGCGCGGCATCACCATCGCCTTCCCCGGTGTGCTCGCTCTGGACCATGTCGACTTCTTTCTGCGCCCCGGCGAGGTGCACGCGCTCATGGGGGAAAACGGAGCGGGCAAGTCGACGCTCATCAAGGCACTGACGGGCGTGTACGCCGTCGACTCGGGCACCATCGAGATCGCGGGGAAATCGCGCAGCTTTTCAGGTACGGCCGATGCGCAGGCGGCTGGGATTTCGACGGTTTACCAAGAGGTCAACCTCTGCGCCAACCTGTCGGTGGGTGAGAACGTCATGCTCGGTCACGAGCCGCGCGGCCTCACGGGGATCGACTGGAAGGCCGTCCACGTCGAGGCGGACCGCCACCTCGCGAGCCTGGGGCTCGACCTTGATACCCGCTCGCTCCTTGCCAGCCACTCGATCGCGATCCAGCAACTCGTCGCCATCGCGCGGGCGATGGTGCTCGACGCCAAGGTGCTGATTCTTGACGAGCCGACCTCGAGCCTCGACAGGGGAGAGGTCGACCAGCTTTTCGCCGTCATCCGCGACCTCAAGGCCAAGGGTGTCGCGATCCTGTTCGTGAGTCACTTCTTGGACCAGGTCTACGAGATCTCCGACCGCATCACCGTGCTGCGCAACGGAAAGCTCGTGGGCGAACACCTGGTGGCCGACCTCCCGAGGGACGCCCTCGTGACGGCCATGATTGGCCGCGAACTCACGGACCTCGCCGCCATCTCGAGCGCGGGTGAGCGGGAGATCGACCGCACCGGCCAGCCCGTGCTGCGTGCCACCGATGTGGGTCGCAAGGGCGTCATCGAACCCGCTGACATCGACGTCTACGAGGGTGAGGTGGTCGGCATCGCCGGCCTGCTCGGCTCGGGTCGCACCGAGATGGTGCGGTTGCTGTATGGCGCGGACAAGGCCGACACCGGCACCATCACGGTGCGCGGTGACGAAGCCAAGATTCACGCGCCCCGGCAGGCCATGGGCCACCGGATCGCCTTTTCGTCAGAGAATCGCCGTGCCGAGGGTGTGGTGGCTGACCTGTCCGTCGCGGAGAACATGATCCTGGGCATCCAGGCGCAGCGCGGGTGGCTCAAGCGCGTTCCCAAGGCCGAGCAGGACGCGGTCGTGGCCGAGTACATCGACGCGCTCGGGGTGCGCCCCGCCGACCCGAACACGCCCATCGGCAACCTCTCGGGCGGCAACCAACAGAAGGTGCTGCTTGCCCGGTGGCTCGCCACTCAGCCCGAGCTTCTCATCCTTGATGAGCCCACGCGCGGCATCGACGTGGGAGCCAAGGCCGACATCCAGCGCAAGGTCGCCGAGCTGTCCGCGAAGGGCCTGTCCGTCATCTTCATCTCGTCGGAACTCGAGGAGGTGCTGCGTATCGCTCAGCGCGTGGTCGTCATGCGCGACCGTCGCCGCATCGGCGAGTTGGCGTCCTCGGACGTCGATATCGACGGGCTCATCGACTACATCGCCAATGCTCAAGAAGGGAGCGTGGCCTCGTGAGGCTCATCAAGCATCGGCTGTTCTGGCCGCTGGCGGCCCTGATCACCCTGGTGATCGTCAACGTCATCGCGAACCCCTCGTTTGCCAAAGTCACGATGCGCGACGGAGACCTGTACGGCAACCCCGTGACGATCCTGCGCGAGTCCACGCCGCTGATGCTGGTGGCCTTGGGCATGACACTCGTGATCGCGACGCGTGGCATCGACTTGTCGGTGGGCGCCATCATGGCGGTCTCTGGCGCCGTGTCGCTGACCATCATCGACGGCTCCGGAGACCCCGACTCGATCGTGACGGTCGGCATCGCGATGCTCGTGGGAGTGCTCGTCGCGCTCGTGCTGGGAGCATGGAACGGCTTCCTGGTCTCTGTGCTGGGAATCCAACCCATCATCGCGACGCTCGTGCTGATGCTGGCCGGACGCGGCGCGGCACTCCTGATCACCGAGGGCAAGATCACCACGGTCAACTCGGATCCGCTCGCGTTCCTGACCGACGGCTACCTGATCTTGCTGCCCTTCGCGTTCTTCCTGTGGCTCGCCGCGGTGATCGTGGTCGGTCTCATCGAGCGCCGCACCGCGCTCGGCATGCTGACCGAGGCCGTGGGCATCAACCCCGAGGCGAGCCGCCTCGCCGGCGTGCGTTCGCGCGGGATCATCTGGACGGCCTACATCGCCTCCGGGGTGCTCGCGGGCATCGCGGGCCTGGTCTACGCCTCCAACATCAACGCGGCCGATGCCAACGCGGCCGGCTACCTCATCGAGCTGTACGCGATCCTCGCGGTCGTGCTCGGTGGCACGTCGCTCATGGGAGGCAAGTTCTCGATCGCTGGCACGGTGATCGGCGTGCTGACCGTGACGACACTCGACAAAACCCTGCAGTTCTTTGGCGTCGCGCCAGCCCAGGCGCCCGTGTACTTCGCGATCGTCGTGATCGTCGTGGTGTTGGTGCAGTCGCCCCGCGTCCACCGCTGGGGCAGGTCGCTCACGGGCAAGCGGCGCGTCGAGCCCGTCACCGACCCCACCGCGTCAGTCGAGCCCCAGAAGGAGGTTGTCCGATGACCGCCGTCGAGACCCCGCGCGCCGAGCGAGCTGGCCTCAAGGCCACGGTCGCGACCTTCACGACCCGTCACGCCTCCGTGCTGCCCACCTTTGCCGCCATCGCGATCCTGATCGTGCTGCTGTTGGGCGCGCAGGTGCGGTTCGGCAACTTCCTCAGCCCCGGCAACATCTCGGCGTTGCTGTACGACCACGCGCACCTGTTGGTGCTTGCGGTGGGCATGACGTTCGTCATCATCACCAGCGGCATCGACCTATCGGTGGGCTCGGTGATGGCCTTCACCGGCATTCTCGGGGCAAGCTTGCTCACGAGCGGCGTGCCGGTGTGGATCGCGATTCCCGCGATGCTGGTCGCTGGCGCCTTGATTGGCCTGCTCATCGGAGTGCTCGTGCAGTACTTTGACGTGCAGCCCTTCATCGCATCGCTCGCTGGCTTGTTCCTCGGGCGCGGCCTCGCCTACGTGGTGAGCCTGTCGTCGATCCGCATCGAGGACCCGGTCATGGATTGGCTGCGCACCCGCTTCGCCTTCGCGGGCTGGTACATCACCCCCACGGGCATCATCGCGGTACTCACCGTCATCGTCGGGGCCGTGATCCTGCACAAGACCCGCTTTGGCCGCACCGTGTATGCCGTGGGTGGCTCGGAGCAGTCGGCTCGCCTCATGGGCCTCAAGGTCGCCCGTACCAAGGTGATGGTGTACGTCATCTCGGGCCTGTGCGGAGGCCTTGCGGGACTGGTGCTGACGGCGTACTCGTCGGCGGGCTATCCCCGCAACGGCATCGGCACCGAGCTCGACGTGATCGCGGCAGTGGTCATCGGCGGCACGTTGCTGGCTGGAGGTCGCGGGTACGTGCTCGGGTCGTTCGTGGGCGTCATGGTCTTCGCGACCATCAACACGATCATCTCGTTCATGGGTGCAGACCAGTCGTGGACCCACATCATCGTGGGGGCACTGCTGCTGCTGTTCATCGTGGTGCAGCGCGCCATCGTGGCACGGTCCGAACGGGGGACCTGACCTGCGCGCCACGCCCCAGGGGGAACGCGTCGTGCCTCGTCCATGCCATCTTGGCGGCGTGGACGAGGCGCGGCCGCTCGTGGAGCTGAGGGGCGCGACCGTGCGCTTTGGCTCGACGGTCGCGCTCGACAACGTGGACTTTCGCATGTTCGCAGGCGAGGTCCACTCCCTCATGGGCGAAAACGGCGCAGGCAAGTCCACGCTCATCAAGGCGCTCACGGGAGTGCTCGCACCCGACGCTGGCGTGCTGATCCTCGACGGGCAGACGCTGCACCTGAGTTCGCCGCTGGATGCTCAGCGCGCGGGCATCTCCACGGTCTACCAGGAGATTGACCTACTGCCCAACCTGTCGGTGGCGGAAAATCTGCAGCTGGGCAGGGAGCCGCGACGGCTGGGCCTCATCGACGTGCGGCGCATGCGCTCCCGGGCGCGCGACATTCTCGCGGACCTGGGCCTCGACATCGACCCCACGGCGCCGCTCGGGACGTTCCCGCTCGCGGTTCAACAGTTGGTCGCGATCGCCCGCGCCATCTCCACGGACGTCAAGGTGCTCGTGCTCGACGAACCCACCTCGAGTCTCGACCTCGACGAGGTCGCCGAGCTCTTCCGGGTGATCCGGGAACTGAAGCAGCGTGGCGTCGCAATCCTGTTCGTCAGTCACTTCCTTGACCAGGTCTACGAAATGAGTGACCGCATCACGGTGCTGAGGGACGGGCGCCTGGTCGGGGAGTACCTCACCACGGAACTGCTGCGCATCGACCTCGTGGAGAAGATGCTGGGCAAGCAGATGCCCGTCCTGACCTCGCGCGAACGCGGCGAGGTCGACGACGTCGACCATGAGGCCTTTTACAGCGCCCGCGCCGTGACGACCTCGGGCATTGCCGATGCGGATGTTGACCTGGCGCCGGGCGAGGTGCTGGGCGTGGCCGGGCTTCTGGGTTCGGGACGCACGGCGCTCGCGCGCGCGCTCACCGGTGTCGACCGGCTCGGCGCCGGGATCATTCGCTTGGAACGAGAGGATGTCGACCTCGACTCGCCCCGCACGGCGCTGTCGCTTGGCGTCGTGTACTCGTCGGAGAACCGCCGCACGGAGGGTCTCGTGGGCGACATGAGCATCGCTCAGAACATCGCCCTCGCGTTGCAGGCACAGCAGGGCGCGCTCAAGCGCATCGCGCCGGAGCAGGTGCGCGAACTGGCCACCAGTTGGGTGGAGGCGCTCAACATCAAACCCGCCAATATCGACACCCCGGTGCGGACGCTGTCGGGTGGCAACCAGCAGAAGGTCATGCTCGCGCGCCTGCTCGCGGTCTCGCCGCGGCTGTTGGTCCTCGACGAACCCACGCGTGGCATCGACGTGGGCGCGAAGGTGGAGATCCAACGGCTCGTGGGTGAGATGGCGGACAATGGCCTGTCCGTGGTGTTCATTTCTGCCGAACTTGAGGAGGTCTTGCGCGTGGGAGATCGCGTGGCCATCCTGCGCGACGGCCGCATTGTCGAGACCACCCACTCGGCCGACCTCAACCCCGACACCCTGCTCGCCCTCGTGGCCCGGCCCGACCTTCCGGAAGCCTGAGGCGAGCGTGGCGGAAGCGAAGCAGCCCAGGGCGGCCAACATCTTCGATGTGGCGCGGCTGGCAGGCGTGTCCCACCAGACGGTCTCTCGCGTCATTAACGGCGTCCCCAACGTCAGGCCGGCCACCAAAGAGCGGGTCGAGAAGGCGATCGCGCAGTTGCGCTACAGCCCGTCTCCTGCGGCACGCGCCTTGGTCACCAGGCGTACTCGTGCCATCGGCCTCATCACTCCGTCGGTCACCACCTACGGGCCCACGTCGATCACGATGCACTTCACCATGGCGGCGCGGGCGGCGCGCTACTCGGTGGACTCGATCAGCACCGCGCCGGACGATCCCGCAGCGGTGCGCGCCGCCGTCGAGGCGCTGCTGCGCCAGCGTGTGGACGCGATCGTGATGGTCGTGGCCGACCTCGCGGTGCTCGAACTCGCGCGGGGCCTTGACCTGGGCGTCCCGCTGGTTGTCACGTCATCGTCAGCGACCCGCGGCCCGCACCTGGTCTCGATCGACCAGTACCGCGGCGCACGCGCCGCCGTGCGGCACCTGATCGACCTGGGACACGAGCGCATCGTCCATCTCGCCGGGCCCACGACGGCGGCCGATGCGGTGGAGCGGTTGCGGGGGTGGAAAGACGAGCTCGCCGCGCATCGGCTCGACGCGGCACCTCCGCGCCACGGTGACTGGAGTGCGGCCTCCGGCCACAGCATCGGCCTGGAACTGGACCTCAGCAACGCGAGCGCGATCTTTGTCGGCAACGACCAGATGGCGATCGGTGTGCTGTCCGCCCTGCGCGAGCGCGGGCTTGCCGTGCCGGAAGACGTGTCCATCGTGGGCTTCGACGACCTCCCCGAGGCGGGCTACCTGTACCCGCCGCTGACGACGATCCGCCAGGACTTCGAGGCGCTGGGCCGCATGACCATGCAAAAAGTGCTGGTCGCACTCGAAGAGGACCAGCAACTCACGGAGGACACCCCGCTGCCGACCGAACTCATCGTGCGGCGCTCGACGCGGGCGATCGAGATGGCCTGAACCGGCGGGCCCCTCCGCCGACGGTCGTGGAAGGCCTCACACCGGTCTCCATAGACGCGAGTTCAGGAGACCTGCTTGCTGCCCCATTTGGTAGGTCGAGACCATGAGGCCCCTGCCCTGTCCGTGACGGTCTCTGGCAACTGCGACTGGCGGATCTTCTCGTGGCCGATGTGCATCGAACGGGGCATGAGCTTGTGGAGTTCGGCTGAATAGCGCTTGGGAGGGAATGCTGCAGCAACGAATAGACGGGGATTGACTTGGCGCGCAGTCCGGATCGCCGGGGCGAGATCGCTGTCGGCAGAGATAATGATCGCGGAGTCCATTCGGCCGATGGCAGCATCGCTCACGAGGCGAACCGCGATGTTCACGTCGGTTTCCTTTTCCTCGTACCGCGTGTACGTTGCTCCGCACGTCCGGCAGGTCATCAACTTTGCCTGATAGCGACCTTGGATGACGTCAACGGCGCCCTCGCTGTGGGCCTTGAGTGCCGCCTGATAGTCGCTCTGGCGGCTGGCAGCTCCGGCGTCGTTGAGGACCGGAGCGGTGAAGTAGTTGACCTTGAGTAGCGTGCTCCGAGGGCGGAGACTGGTGGCGAGCGCATGGAGATCGAGCCACAGTTGTTGGCACTTCCACTTGTCGTGCAGCCCGTGGTAGAGGTTGAATCCATCGACGTACACGATGAGTCTGTCAGTGTCCACGTTGCCCCCGCTGTCAACATCGAAGCGCCCCGTCGATGCCGCTTGCATGCGATGCGCGTACGCGCTAACGTACACGCATACCCCGCCAGTGGCTCCGGTCACTGGCTCGACGGCCCCGCAAGGGGCCGTCTTTGTTTGTGCGGACAAGGGTCTGGCCTGATGCTCCTGGATATCGGGTGAGCCTTGCGCACCGTTGGGCCTTCTTGGGTCACTTGAGCCTGCCACATTCGATGCGCGCGTTGAGGCCTCCCAGATCGTGCCGATCGAGATGGCCTGAACCGGGCCATCGGCCAGGCGCCCCCGGCAGGACTCGAACCTGCAACCTACGGATTAGAAGGCCGTTGCTCTATCCATTGAGCTACGAGGGCATGGCGCCACAGCGCCGCCTTCAAGGGTAGTGCCGTGCGAGAGGGGTCACGCGTCATGCCTGCCAGAACGCGTGGCATGGGTCACGTCTGGCGGCGCTCGCGAGCTCGGTCACGGTAACCTGAGCAGTGCTGTGTGCGCACTCGCGCGCCCGATGACTGGAGGATTGCTGGGGATGACCATCCGGCCGATCAAGACGTGGTCGTACCCTGGCGCGCTTCTCGACGCGCTGGTCGATACTCGCGCCGTGGTCGCCGACCTTCAGTTCCCCATCCCCCTGGGCGATTCCGACGACACCGCGCGCCTGCGCGAGCACATGGTCGAACAACTCGATCACCACCTGATTCCGCGCGTGCGCGAGGAGGCCTCGCCCGCCATCGTGGTAGTGGCGGGGTCGACGGGTGCGGGGAAGTCGACCGTGGTGAACGCCCTGCTCGGGGAGCAACTGACGGCCTCCGGCGTGCTGCGGCCCACCACCAAGGTTCCGCACGTGTTCCACCATCCCTTGGATGCAGACGTGCTCAGCACGATCGCCCAAGAGGCCACCGTCATCTCGACCGAGGCCGTCCCGCGAGGGCTCGCGATCATCGACTCTCCCGACCTCGACTCGGTGCGCGGCGAGAACCGGGACATCGCGGAACGACTGCTTGAGGCCGCCGACCTGTGGATCTTTGTCACGACCGCCGCGCGCTATGGCGACGCGGTGCCGTGGGAGGCACTGCGCCGTGGTTCCGAGCGAGGGGCCTCCATCGCGATGGTGCTCAATCGCGTGACCGTCGACGTGGCCGCTCAGGTACGCCGCGAGCTCGTCGAGCGGCTCGCCTCCGAGGACCTCGAATCGTTGCCGTTGTTCGTGATTCCTGAGGACACCGAGGGCGGCATTCGCTTGCCGCAAGACGTGGTGGGCGGCCTTGGCCGTTGGCTCGACTCTGTGGCGGCCGCGTCAGCTTCGACCATCGTCGAGCGCACCATGCACGGCGCGACCGAATCGCTCAAGGAATGGCTCGAGGCGCTCGCAGAGCGCATGGACGACCAGGCCGCGGCCGCCAAGGAAGTGCGCGCCGAGGTGCGCCGCTGCGCCGCCCAGGCAGAACACATGGGCGGCGAGCAGTGGTACACCGAGATCGCGACGGGCACTCTTGGCGCGCGCTGGCGAGCCGCACGTGCGGACGGGGGGCCACTCAACAAACTCCGTCACAGCGCCTGGGGCAAGCGGCGCAGCGCGCGCGAGCAGCGCGATGCCGTGTTTGCAGAGATGCGTGCCGACCTGCTCGAGGCCGTCGAGGCCTCGTTGGCCTCGGCAGCCGCACGCGCATCGGACGCTATGGTGTTCGCCCTCAGTCGCGGCGAGGACTCTCCGGGAGCGTGGCTCGCCTCTCAGCGCGACCCGCGTGAGGCCCGTGTGGTGCGCGAACGGCGTGCGGCCGATGCGACCAGGGCTTGGCTCGCCAAGGTCGCCGAGCAGGCCATGCGTCTTCCAGGAGCGCAACGTGGCGCGGAGATGATTGGCGAGGAGGGCGTCGCGGTGGCACTGGCCTGCGCCGCGCTCGGCATCGACGAGGCCCGTGCGGTGCTCGGGGTGCTCGTCAACCCCACGCTGGGTGACGCCGTCCACCTTGCGGGAGCAGAACTGACGGGTGCGCGTCGCTACTGCATCAACCGCGAGGCGCTGGACCTCATGAAGCCCACGGACATTCCGAGCCTGCTGCCAGAGGCGTCCTCGACGGTGCGCCTGCGTCGCGCGGAGCTCAGGGGCCTGATGTGAGCATCCAGTTCGAACACCTCGCGCCGCGCGACGAGCCCACCTTGCTCCGGGAGCGGGTCGACCGCCTACGCGCGTCCATGGAGTGGGCCTCTGACGCGATTCCCGCTGACGTGCGCGTCCAGGTGGAAGAGTCCATCGCCCGCTGCGAGGAGCGCCTCGCGATGGGAGTGGACCACACGGTGGTGGCGCTCGCAGGCGGCACTGGTTCGGGCAAGTCGAGCCTGTTCAACGCCATCGTGGGACGAGAGTTCGCGGTCCCCGGCGTGGCCAGACCCACGACGTCTGAGGTGAGCGCCGCAGTCTGGGGCGGTGGCGGTGACACGCTGCTGGACTGGCTGGAGATTCGCGCCGACCGGCGCCTGAGCCGCGAGATCGACTCGCTCGACGACGCGGACGAGGCGAGCCTCGACGGCATGGTGCTGCTCGACCTGCCCGACCACGACTCCATCAATGCGGAGAACCGGGCCGTCGTGGACCGCGTGGTGCCTCAGGCCGACCTCTTGCTGTGGGTCGTCGATCCCCAGAAGTACGCGGACCACGCGCTGCACCAGTTCTACCTGCGTACCGCCTCCGAGCGCTCGCGGCCGTCGCTCGTGGTGCTCAACCATGTGGACCGACTCTCGACAGAGGATGCGTGGGCAGTGGCGCGCGACTTGCAGCGCCTGCTCGCCGTCGACGGGATGACTCAGGTGCCCGTGATGCCCGTCTCCGCTCGCACGGGGCACGGCATGGACATTCTGCGTGCCGAACTCGCTGGCGCGGTCTCCGCCCGCACCGTCGCGGCCGAGGCCGTCAGGGCCGAGCTGGTGAG
This sequence comes from Demequina sp., assembly GCF_047975725.1. Classification (GTDB taxonomy): domain Bacteria; phylum Actinomycetota; class Actinomycetes; order Actinomycetales; family Demequinaceae; genus Demequina. Next base: position 71,498 of record NZ_JBKEED010000011.1, on the reverse strand, counting down.
CGCGGGCCGTGCCCTCACCGGCGCGCTGGCCAAGGGCGCCGAGCCCACGCTGCCGAGTGCCGATGACCTGGTCGCCGCGCTGGCTCGTGCCGCGGGCGTGGACGCGCGTGCGGAGGCGGCGGCGGCCTGGGCGCGTGGCGCCCGCGCCGACGAGCCGGGGCCGTGGCGCATCGCGGTGGCCACCGCCGAACGCGAACGCCTGGACTGGATCGACGCCGCGACGGCCGGACTGCCGCCCACGTGGCGCAAGGTCGTGGCCGAAGCCGTCGAGAGCGCGCCCGAGCTCGCCCGCCGGATCGAGGAATCCCTTGAGGACGCGCCCTGGCCGGCCGTGGCGCCGGCCCAGGGGTGGAAGGCGCTTCTGGGGCGTGCCCGACTGGCGTCCTCGGCCCGCAAGCGCACCCTTGAGGTGGGCCGCGCCGCCGTCGCGCACGAGCTGCGGCCCTCGGTCATCGAGCCGACCGAGACCATTCACCAGGCGTACCGCGCGCTCGACGAGCTCACTGAGCTCGACTGACGACCCGCCTCTCAGGGAAGGACCCCCCCATGCCCGCGACCGCATCGGCCGTTGCCATCATCGGCGCAGGAAACATGGCGGGGGCGATCGCCCGCGCGCTGCTCAGTGCGGACCGGCCGCCGCTGCTGACCGTCACGACTCGCACGTCCGTGCCAGCGTGGGCCGACGCCCCTGGCGTGACGCACCTCGCCACGAGTAAGCGGCCTGAGGCGAACTTGGAGGCCGTCCAGGGTGCCCATGCGGTGGTGCTCGGGGTCAAGCCCAAGGACCTGGTCGCGACGGCGGCGGCCATCGCCCCTGCGCTTGAGCCTGGGGCGCTGGTGATCTCGGTGGCCGCGGGAGTCTCGCTCGCCGAGCTCGCCGCCGTGCTGCCCGCCCACGCCGTGGCCGTGCGCGCGATGCCCAACACACCGGTCGCCATTGGCAGGGGAGTCACCGCCGTGACCGTGGCCGATTCCTGCCCGGCCGATGCGCTCGCTGGGGTGCGCTCTCTGCTCGCCCCCACGGGGGACGTCGAGGAGATCGCCGAGGCCGACTTCGACGCTTTCGCGGCCGTCGCAGGGTCGGGCCCCGCCTATGTGTACTTCCTGATGGAGGCGTTGCGGGCCGCTGCGGCCGACCAGGGACTCGGCGAGGATCTGGCGGCGCGGATCGTGCCGCGCATGGTCGCGGGCGCCGCAGAGTATTTGCTTGAGACCGGACGCGAACCGGCAGACCTGCGAGCCGAGGTGACCTCGCCGGGTGGCATGACTCATGCCGCGATCACGACGATGGACGAGCAGGGTATGCCCCAGGCGGTGCGGGACGGCATCGCCGCTGCCGTGCAGCGGGCGCGCACGCTGTCGCAGGGCTAAGCGCGTCCCCAGGCCGCTGCCGGTCCTGGTCTATCCCCAGTGCGCGGGTCGCCCGCGTGCATGGTCGACGCAGACGGGGGAGCGTGGCTCACAGCCGTGACACTCGCGGCGCGAGCCCGGGAGGCGACATGAACGACCTGAACCTGACGATCATCGGCTGGGTGGCCACGGAGCCCAGACTGGTGTTGTCCCGCGACATCCACGGCAAGGACATGTGCTCCTTCCGTGTCGCACAGTCCGCACGCTACTTTGACCGCAACGCCGGCCAGTGGAAGAACGGCAAGACCGAGTGGTTCTCCGTCCGAGTGTTCAAGGATGCGGCCCATCTCGTGTTGCGCTCCGTGCACAAGGGCCAGCCGGTCATCGTGCATGGACGGATGCGCACCGACGAGTGGACCGGCGCCGACGATCGGTTGCGTTGGGACCTGCAGGTTGACGCGACGTGCGTGGGCCACGACCTCACCCGCGGAGTCGCTGACTTCAGCCGTGCCACCATGAGCGACGACGAGTCGGGAGACGCCCCGCTCGACACGGACCCCGCCGACCTTGCAGGCGGCGTGCCCGATGCGACGGACGCGGAGATCGCCGCCGCGCTCGCCGCACAGGACTACGAGACCGGTGGTGCTGTGGGTGACGAAGGTGCTGACGACGAGGAGCTCGTCCCCGCCCGCTGACCCCCTCGCGCCTGGCCAGGCGCCCCCAAGCCGTCCCGCGTGCCGACACCACCCCTCAGCCGGCACGCGGGACTTGGGTGCGTGGCGCATCGGCCCTCCGGGGAAGGACAGACGCGACAGTCCTGGACGTGCGCGCGAGCGCGTAGGCTTGACCAGGTATGTCCGCAGGCGCTTGAGCGCCATTCCTCACGACCGACGGAGCAGCAGTGGCTGAGTTCATCTACTCGATGTATAAGGCGCGCAAGGCGCACGGTGACAAGGTCATCCTCGATGACGTGACCATGTCGTTCTACCCTGGCGCGAAGATCGGCGTGGTGGGTCCCAACGGCGCCGGTAAGTCGACGATCCTGAAGATCATGGCAGGGCTTGAGCAGCCCTCGAACGGTGAGGCTCGGCTGAGCCCCGGCTACACGGTGGGCATCCTGCTGCAGGAGCCCCCGCTCAACGAGGACAAGACCGTGCTGGGCAACGTCGAAGAGGGCGTCGCCGAGATCAAGGGCAAGCTCGACCGCTTCAACGCCATCTCCGAAGAGATGGCGAGCCCTGACGCCGACTTCGACAAGCTGCTTGCCGAGATGGGTCAGCTCCAGGAGGAACTCGACCACGCCGACGCGTGGGACCTCGACGCTCAGCTTGAGCAGGCGATGGACGCCCTGCGCTGCCCGCCGCCGGACGCCGACGTGAAGGTGCTCTCCGGTGGCGAGCGTCGCCGCGTCGCGCTGTGCAAGCTGCTGCTTGAGAAGCCTGACCTGCTGCTGCTCGACGAGCCCACCAACCACCTTGACGCCGAGTCGGTGCTGTGGCTCGAGCAGCACCTGTCCAAGTACCCCGGCGCCGTCATGGCCGTCACCCACGACCGCTACTTCCTCGACCACGTCGCGGAGTGGATCTGTGAGGTCGACCGCGGTCACCTGTACCCGTACGAGGGCAACTACTCGACCTACCTCGAGAAGAAGCAGGAGCGCCTGCAGGTCCAGGGCAAGAAGGACGCCAAGCTCGCCAAGCGCCTCAAGGAGGAGCTGGACTGGGTGCGCCAGAACGCCAAGGGACGCCAGACCAAGTCCAAGTCGCGACTGGCTCGCTACGAGGAGATGGCTGCCGAGGCGGAGAAGACCAGGAAGCTCGACTTCGAGGAGATCCAGATCCCGCCGGGCCCGCGTCTGGGCAACGTCGTGATCGAGGCCAAGAACCTCAAGAAGGGCTTCGATGGCCGCACCCTCATCGATGGCCTGTCGTTCTCGCTGCCGCGCAACGGCATTGTTGGCGTGATCGGCCCCAACGGTGTGGGTAAGACCACGCTGTTCAAGACCATCGTGGGCCTCGAGCCGCTCGACGACGGTGAACTCAAGGTCGGCGAGACCGTGGCGATTTCGTACGTGGACCAGTCGCGCGGTGGCATCGACCCCAAGAAGACCCTGTGGGAGGTCGTCTCCGACGGTCTCGACTTCCTGCAGGTGGGCAAGGTGGAGATGCCCTCACGTGCGTACGTCAGCGCGTTCGGCTTCAAGGGTCCGGACCAGCAGAAGCCCGCGGGCGTGCTGTCGGGCGGTGAGCGCAACCGCCTGAACCTCGCGCTCACGCTCAAGGAGGGCGGCAACGTGCTGCTGCTTGACGAGCCCACCAACGACCTCGACGTCGAGACCCTTGGCTCGCTTGAGAACGCACTGCTCGAGTTCCCCGGCTGCGCCGTGGTGGTCAGCCACGACCGCTGGTTCCTCGACCGCGTCGCGACCCACATCCTCGCCTACGAAGGCACGGAGGAGAACCCGGCCAACTGGTACTGGTTCGAGGGCAACTTCGAGGCCTACGAGAAGAACAAGGTGGAGCGCCTGGGCGCCGATGCGGCTCGTCCGCACCGCGTGACCTACCGCAAGCTCACCCGCGACTGAGGCAGGTGCGGGGGCTTCGGCCCCCGCACCCCGCGCGCGGCTCGGGTCCGGACCGCTCCGGCCCCCACACCGCCGTCCTCTCCTGCCTTAGCGCCCCACAAGGACGTGGTGGTCGGTTTTCGGCAGTGTCGTGCACCCTGGCAGGCACTCAGGTCCGCTCAGACGACTCGCGCTCGAACCCTGGCCTCGTGCAGGCCGTCGACCTGGCGGCGCCAACGGCGTTGCAGCGGCGCGTACCCGTAGTGGGTGGCCACCGCGAGACCAAAGGACACTGGATACGCCCACCACCAGATCGCGTTCTCGGTGGTGCCGAGCGCGAGTGCCCCGCCTATGAGCACGGTGGGATGCCACAGGTACAGCTCGTAGGAGATTCGGCCGACGAAGGTCAGCGGCCCAGAGCCGAGCACTCGCGACGCGGCCGTGGCCCGGCCAGTGAGGATACTCAGGATCATCGCGATCGATCCGAGAGCGGCGAACAGGGGCGCGAGTGAACCCCACACGCCATGCATGGCGACTACGCAGGCCAGCACAAGGCAGGCGAGAGCGCTCCCCGCGAGCAGGCGCGCGTTGCCGCGACGTGTCGTATGGCGCAAGACGATCGCCAGCCCGCAGCCGAGGGCGATCCCGCCTACGCGCAGTAGTTCGAGCGGCGCGTCTCGCACAAAGTACGTCGCGATGTAGGCACCGTAGAGGGCCACTCCGCCAGCGAGCATCAGGACGCCCCGGGTCTTCCAGGTGAGGCGCAAGTGCAGCAGCATCACAAAGGCCACCGGCCACGCGAGGTAGAAGTACTCCTCGAAGGCGAGGGTCCACAGGTGGCCATAGAACACCGACGGCCCCTGAATGATCTCCGCGATGGGGTTGAGGTACACGCTTGAGGCGGCAGTGGCGATGAGGAAGGCGCGAATGTCGTCGACGAGCAGCAAGCCGAGGGGAATCGTCGCGGCGAGGTACGTCAGCAGTGCTGGGTACAGGCGAATGAAGCGCCTGACGTAGAACCTTCCGAACGCGATGCGCCCCGAGCCCTCCCATTCGAGAATCAGCAGACTCGTGATGAGGTAGCCCGACAGCACAAAGAAAATGTCGACCCCAAAGCCGCCGGGCCACGAGTACGGACGCGCGCCGTGAGTCACGAGGACCAGCAGCACGCCCACGGCACGCATGCCGTCGAGCTGCGGCACATATGCCATGCGGCGCGACTCAGCCATGGCCCCCCCTTGGCACACCGGACTCGTTGACCCCTGTGTGATGTGTATCACATCAGGCGTCCACTTGGGCAGGCCCGGTCTTCACTGCCACCACGGCCGATGCGCCGGCTGGCTCGGGTGAGCACGCATCGGCCGGGCGGAACTGAGCGCCTGCCAGGGCGCCCCGGACCGCCCGAAACCGACCGCCACGTCCTCGTGGGACGCTCAGAAACGGGGGGCGGGGGAGGGGGCGCCGTGCGTCAGTTCCAGGTGAACAGTGGTGCGGCGCCGATCGAATTGCCGTCAGCAATGACGAGCGAATCCGCCGCGGCGTCCAGGGCGACCACCGGGCACACGACTGACCGTCCGGTCGCCGCGACGGCGTGGATATCCCAGGTGAGGAGCACCTGTCCGGCGGTCACCTGGTCGCCTTCCTCGACGGCAAGCGAGAAGCCCTCGCCATCGAGTTGCACGGTGTTGATTCCGAGGTGGACCAGGACGGCGCGCGTGTCCGGAGCCTGCACGACGAAGGCGTGCGCGTGGAGCTTCACCACGGTTCCGTCGATGGGACTGCGCACTTCAGCGCGCGCATCGCGGTCGGGGTCGATGGCGACGCCGGGTCCCACCAACGACGCCGAGAATACGGGGTCGGGCACCTCGCTCATGGGAATGGCGGTCCCTGTGACGGGGGAGAGCACGACCAAGGGTGCGCTCAACGCAGGTCCTCAATGTCCGAGGCGATGGTGTCGGCCTGGGGGCCCACGATCACCTGCACGACCGTGCCCTGCTGCATGACGGCGATGGCGCCCGCGGCCTTGAGCGTGGGTTCCGAGACGGCGCTCGGGTCCTCGACCTCGACGCGCAGCCTGGTGATGCACGGTTCGAGGTCAATGATGTTGGCGTCGCCGCCAAGGCCGTCGAGGATCTTCTGAGGGTCAGCCATGATGGTGCTCCTTGTGGTGGGTCGGGGTGAAGGGGTGTCAGAGGAGGTCGTTGATCTCGGCGGCCACGATGTCGACGTCGGGGCCAACGACGACTTGCACCACGCGGCCGTTGATCATGACGCCAAAGGCGCCCAGTTCTCGCAGTCGCGCGGAGTCCACCTGTGCGGGGTCATGGACGAGCGAGCGCAGACGCGTCGTGCAGGGCTCGATGTCCTCGATGTTGCTGGCGCCGCCCAGTGCCGCGAGGTACTGGGCGGCTCGCGGTTCGGATGGGGTCATGAGTCCTCCTTGGACGTCTTTGTCGGGGGTTGCTCCGGGGTGGTCGTGAGGCGAGGTCGGGGAGGGGCCAGCGGAACCCATACCTGGTAGCGGTCGCCGCGAAAGCACGCGCGGGAGAACATGATCGCGCCGTGCTCGCCATGGGTGCGCCGCGTGGTCCGCATGACGGCGGTGCGCTCGCCCATGTGCAGGAGTGCCCGTTCCTCGTCCGATGCGGTGTCGGCCGCCAGGGTCTCCTCGCCCCACGCAGGGTCTTGGCCCTGCGCGCGCAGCGCCTCGTACAGGCTGCTGGGCGGGCCCGCTTCGAACAACGTGGGGGCGACCGAGACGGGGATCCAGGCCTCTTCGATCGACATGGGGGCCGAGTCGGCGAAGCGCAGCCGTCGCACATGGTGGACAGCGGCGCCGGGGGTGACTCCGAGGACCGAGGCGACCTCGGCGGGAGCCGGGATGGCCCCAGAGTCGAGGACTTGGGTCGAGGCGCTCAGCCCCAAGCGGTGCATCTGCTCGCCGAAGGTCGACAGCCTCACCTCGAAGTCCATCCGAGGGGCGCTGACGAAGGTGCCGCGCCCTTGGACCTTCTCGAGCACGCCTTCGGACACGAGCGAGTCGATGGCGTGGCGGATGGTCATGCGTGACAGGCCGAACCGCTGGGTCAGTGCGCGCTCCGAAGGGATGGGGTCGCCGACCTTGAGCTCGTTCGCGGTGAGGGTGACGAGGTAGTCGCGTACCTGCAGGTACTTGTGTGCGGCTTGTGGCGACTCGTCTTCGGTCGGCATCGGTGCCCCCTTCGAGTTGATGTGGTCCAGTCCACGTGCGTCGATCATATTGCACCGCCGCGCTTGACAACATCATGGGGTCTAGACCACTCTGTTGGCAACTGGTCCAGACCAGAGGTCCTTCGTCAACGTCGATGGGGCCGGCGGCGCGACACTGATGGCCGTCTTGCACACAGGTGAAATACGCAACGAGGAGTGTTTCATGACTACTGCAGTCGAAACCCCGCGCCGAGGCCTTCCTGGACTCGCGCAACTACAACGCATGGGCCGCTCGCTCATGCTTCCCATCGCGGCCCTACCGGCGGCCGCTCTGCTGCTGCGCTTGGGCCAGCCAGACATGCTCGGCGCCGATGGCGTGGCGAGCTTCTGGTCGTGGATGCAGCCCGTCGCCGACGTCATCGGCGCGGCCGGAGATGCCCTGTTCGCCAACCTTCCGCTGCTGTTCGCCGTGGGTGTCGCCGTGGGCTACGCCCGCAAGGCGGACGGCTCCACTGGCCTGGCTGCGGTGATTGGCTACCTGGTCTTCACGTCCGTGACGGACGCCATGTCGCCCATCGTGCTGCCCAAGGCGGACGGTGCTGACCAAGAGCTCATCAACTACGGCGTGCTGGGCGGCATCGTCATCGGTATGACCGCCGCACTCCTGTTCCAGAAGTACTCGCGGATCAAGTTGCCCGCCTGGTTGGCCTTCTTCGGAGGACGTCGCTTTGTGCCGATCGTCACGGCCGGCGCGGCCGTGCTGATCGCGGTGGGCATGTCGCTCATCTATCCCTGGTTCGACGCGGGCTTCACGGCCGTGGGGACGTGGGTTACCGGCCTGCCCGTGATCGGCGGCTTCGTGTACGGCACGCTCAACCGTCTGCTGCTGCCCTTTGGCCTGCACCACCTGCTCAACGCGTTCCCGTGGTTCACCTTTGGCGAGTACACGGATGCCTCTGGCGCCGTGTGGAACGGCGACATTGCACGCTTCTTGCACGGCGACCCCACGGCAGGCGCCTTCATGACGGGCTTCTTCCCCATCATGATGTTTGCCTTGCCCGCCGCGGCGCTCGCGATCGTTCACACCGCCAAGCCAGCCAAGCGCAAGCTCACGGCAGGCATCATGGGCTCTGCCGCGCTCGTCGCCTTCGTCACCGGAGTGACCGAGCCGCTCGAGTTTGCCTTCGTGTATGTCGCCTACCCGCTGTACGCGATCCACGCCGTGCTGACGGGAACCTCGCTCGCTCTCGTCAACGCCTTGGGAATCCGCGACGGCTTTGGCTTCTCGGCAGGCGCGATCGACTATCTGCTGAACTTCCGGATCGCGGAAATGCCGCTGTTGTTGATCCCGATCGGGCTGGGCTATGCGGTGGTCTACTACTTCCTGTTCCGCTGGGTGATCACCAAGTGGAACCTCAAGACGCCAGGTCGGGAAGACGATGACACCTCCACAGGCTCGGACGTGCCGGTGGTCGTGGCGGAGTCCGCTGAGGCCGACGTCGTCGTGGAGGCCTCGACCACGTCGGGAGGTGACCGCAGGTGACCGAGGTGCTGCGCGGCGTCGGTGTCAACAGTGGGCGCCGCGCGGCACCGGTCGTGCGCATGGCCCCCCCGGTGACGCCTCCGGACGCCGAGGGGCCACTGGCTGCCGATGAGCGCGAGAGCGCCGTCGAGGCCATCGCGTTGGCCGGCCAGCAGGTCAGGGATGACCTGCTGGCCGCGGCCGCGGCCGCCTCGGGCACCGCGGCAGAGGTACTCGCCGTGACGGCTGCGATGGCGGCCGACCCGAGCTTGCTCGCCGGGGCCCAGGGCCTGGTGCGCGCCGACGGGCTGGCCCCCGCATCGGCCGTGTGGCGCACCGCCGATGCGCTGGCTGAGCAACTGGCCACGCTCGGGGGCAATATGGCTGAGCGGGCAACGGACGTGCGTGACGTGCGCGACCGCATAGTCGCTCACTTGACGGGGGCACCCATGCCGGGCGTGCCCCGGCGTGACCTTCCCTTTGTGCTGGTCGCTGACGATCTGGCGCCGGCTGACACCGCAACGCTGGATCCTGCGCGCGTGGTGGCGATCGTCACGAGCGGTGGAGGCCCCACCTCGCACACCTCGATCCTCGCGCGATCGCTGGGGATCGCGTGCGTGGTGGCCGTCGAAGGGGCGCAGGGCTTGCGCGACGGCCAGGTGGTACTCGTCGATGGGGGAGCCGGTACCGTCCACGTGGATCCCGACCGGCAACTCGTCGACCGCGCCTCGAAGGCTCGCGCCGTGCCGATGAAACTGAGCGGGCCTGGCGCCACCCACGACGGCCACGCCGTCGCGCTGCTGGCCAACATTGGTCGCCCCGACGATGTCCCCGCTGTGGTGGCCGCTGGCGCCGAAGGTGTGGGACTGTTCCGCACGGAGTTTTGCTTCCTGGGCAGGTCTGACGCCCCAACGGTGGACGAGCAGGTGGAGCAGTACGCCGCCGTGCTCAGCGCCTTCCCCGGTCGCAAGGTGGTGATCCGGACTCTTGATGCGGGGGCGGACAAGCCGTTGCCGTTCGTGACAGCGGACGACGAGCCGAACCCTGCGCTCGGCGTGCGTGGACTGCGCACCTCATGGGCCAGCCCTGGGGTGCTTCAGGCGCAGCTGGAGGCCATTTCGACCGCCGCCCGCGATGCCAGTGCCGAGGTCCATGTGATGGCGCCCATGGTCGCGACCATCGGAGAGACCAGGGAATTTGTTGAGGCGTGCGCCCAGCACGGCCTCGACAGGGCCGGAATCATGATCGAGGTTCCTGCCGCGGCGCTGCGGGCGCGTGACCTACTCGAGGTGGCGACCTTCGCCTCCGTGGGAACCAATGACCTGACACAATACGCGATGGCCGCCGACCGCGAGCTCGCTTCCCTCGCCGCCCTGTCGACGCCGTGGCAACCTGCCGTGCTCGACCTCTTGGCGCTCGCGGGCGAGGGTGCGCGACGTCACGGACGGCCGCTCGGCGTCTGTGGCGAGGCCGCCGCCGATCCCGCGCTCGCGCCTGTCCTGGTAGGCCTGGGTGTGACGTCGTTGTCGATGGCGCCCCGGGCCCTGGGAGCGGTGGGCGCGGTCCTCGCGACGCTCACTCTCGCGCAGTGCCAGGAACTCGCTCGCGTGGCCCGCGAGGCCGACTGCGCCGAGGACGCTCGCGTGGCCGTGCGGTCGGCCATTCCTGCGATCGATCACTGGGGACTGTGAGGTGGGGGTGCGCAGCACCCCCACCTCGCGCTCAGGACACGACGGTCTGCTGAAGAAACCCTTCGAGTGCGTCAAGCGCTGCGGCGTCCGCGTCGGTGTCGGTGGCCGTCGCCAAGCGAACGGTGTCGCCGGCCTTCGCGCCCAGCGTCATGACCGACAGGATCGACGCGGCAGGCACGGGCTCACCATCCTTCGCGATCGTCACGGGGGCGCCTGCGGCTTGTGCGGCTGCGACAAAGAGGGCGGCGGGACGGGCGTGCAGGCCCTCCTCGATGGCAATGATGACGGTGCGCTCCATAGCGTCCTCCCAAGGTTGTGTCGTCCCAGCCTACCGGTCTAGACCAGTACGGTCCAGGCGACCGGCCCCACCCCTCCCCACTCGCCCCACCCCTCCCGAATCTGAGCGCCCCACAAGGACGTGGTGGTCGGTTGTGGCCCATGCGGTGCGCCCTGGAAGGCACTCAGGTCCACGTCGGGCGCCCAGCGGCGGCTACCGTGAGGCCATGAGTCGCATCCACGTCCCCATCTCGCTGCGCTGGTCCGACATCGACGCCTACGGGCACGTCAACAATGCGGAGATGCTGCGCCTGCTCGAGGAGGCCCGCATCAGGGTCTTTTGGGCCGACGAGACGGACGATGCGCTCGCGGGCTCAGGCGAGCCCGTCCCCACCGCGGTGCTCGCCGGCGGCCCGGGTGCGAGTACCCACACGCTCATTGCCGCCCAGCAGATCGAGTACCTGGCACCCGCGCCGTTCCAGCGCCGGCCGCTCGACGTGCAGTTGTGGATTGGACGGCTCGGGGGAGCGAGCATCGAGATTTGCTACGAGGTGTTCTCGCCGCAGGACGAGTCCGAGCAGGTGCTCTACGCGCGTGCCTCCACGACGCTGGTCCTCGTCGACGCTGCCAGCGGCTCGCCCCGTCGCCTGGGTGAGGCTGAACGCGAGGCATGGTCGGCCTACCTCGAGGAGCCCGTGAGGTTCCGTAGCCGCTGAGGTGACGAGCGCATCGGCTGGACCTGGCCGGGCTGGCCGGACGGACCTGGCCGGACGGAACTGGCCGGACCTGGCATGGCGGACGTGAGTGCCTGCCAGGATGCACGACACGGCCCACCACCGACCACCACGTCCTTGTGGGGCGCTCAGGTAGGGACAGACGGCGCGGCACTCCGCGAGACGCGACAGCGCCGGCCACCCCCCCCAGGTGACCGGCGCTGTGAGCGGCAGGGCTTACGCGGTGAGCGAGTCCACCCACTCCTGGTGGGCGGCGATCCAGTCGGCCACGATCTGCTCGTGGTCGGACGAGTCCGCGCCCTGCAACTGGTTTTCAAGGTCGTACAGCAGCTCGGCGTCCATCGAGAAGTTGCCGAACCACTCGGCGACCTCGGGGAAGTCGGTGTCGATGCCGGTGCGACCGTAGGTCACGATCTGTTCGGCTTCGCCCATGACGCCCTCGGGGTCCTCGAGGTTCTTGAGGTCGTACGCGCCGTAGGCCCAGTGCGGCTCCCACAGCGTGACGATGATGTTCTCGCCGTTCGAGGTCGCGGTGTCGAGCTCCGAGAGCATCGCGGCGGTCGACGAGGTGATGAACTCGAAGTCTGACAGCCCATAGGTCTCGATGGCCGTCTCGGTCGCGGCGGTCAGACCGGCGCCGGGCTCGATGCCGACAATCTGGCCGCCCATCTCCTCGACGTACTCGGGCAGGTCGGCGATCGAGTCGACAGGGGCGTCCGCATTGACGGCGATGGTCAGCGCGGCCGAGTCGAACCACGCGCCCAGCTCGACCATGTCGTCGCCAAACTCCTCGATGTAGGCGGCGTGGGTGAGCGGCAGCCACACGTCGGTGACGATGTCGTAGTCGCCGTCGGCAACGCCCTGGAACACGACGGCGGGGTCGGCGTATTCGAGTTCGACGTCAAAGCCCTCGCCCTCGAGGATCTGCTGCCACAGTAGAGACGTGGCGAGCGACTCGTCCCAGCCGTTGAAGACGGCGAGGGTGAGTTCCTTGGGCGCCTCGGCGTCATCGCCGCCAGCGGCGTTGGAGTCGTCCGACGCGCATCCGGCGAGCGTGATGCCGGCCAGTGCGGTCACCGCGAAGGCGGTGGCGGAACGCTTGAACATGGTTCTTCCTTTCTCGGCGAGGGAATCTCCGCAAGCCGTGGAAGCGCTCCGCCGTCCGGTTCAGGCGGAGCACCCGCGGCCCTCAGCAGGCCGCGAAGTGTTGGGCAGGGCCGATGCGCGGGCTCAGGCCGCGGGCACCGGCACCTGGGAGGTGAGAGAGTCGAGTCGCGCCTGCTCCTGTGCCTCGCGCGCCGCCTTGCGGCGCCGAGCGATGGTGGAGTACAGGCCCATGCCCTTGCCGAACGAGGCGGTGAAGCGGTCCAGCAGGATCGCGAGCACCACGACCGACAGGCCTGCCTCAAAGCCAAGGCCAACGTTGAGGGCCGAGATGGACTGCATGACGTCCTGACCCAAGCCGGGTGCGCCGACCATGGAGGCGATGACGACCATGGACAGCGACAGCATGATGACCTGGTTGATGCCGGCCATGATCGACGGCATCGCGAGGGGCAGCTGGATCTGGCGCAGAATGCGGCGCGGGTGGGCGCCGAAGGCCTGGCCGGCCTCGACCACTTCCTTGTCCACTCCTCGAATGCCCAGCTCGGTGAGCCTCACCCCGGGGGCGATGGCGAACAGGAACGTCGCGATCACGGCGGGAGCCACGCCAATGCGCAGCAGCGCGATGGCGGGAGGGAGGTAGACGAAGGCGGGCAGCGTCTGGAGGAAGTCGAGGATGGGCTTGACGATCGCCGACACGCGGTCGTTCTTGGCCGCCCAAATGCCCAAGGGGATGGCTACGGCGATGGCGAGGAAGGCCGCCACCAGCACCAGGGAGAGCGACGCCACGGCGTTGTCCCACTGGTCCACGCCCACAATGAACAGCAGTCCAAGCGCGGAGCCGACAGCGAACTTCCAGCCCCGGGCAAAGAGCGCGGCGACCGCGACCACGGCGATCATCACCAGCACCGGTGGGGTGGCGAAGACCCACGAGACCGCGTCGAACATGGCTAGGAACAGGCTGCGCAGGACCTCGAAGAACCCGCCGAACACGGCGTCGACCCAGTCGAAGAAGCTCTCGATCCAGTCGCCTACGGGAATGCGGAAGTCCATCACACGGCTCCCTTCGTCGGGCTAGCGTCGAGCACCTTGTCCACCACCGCGACGGGGAGCGGATCGGGGCGCGGCGAGGCCTGGGCCGCGGCGTCTGGCTCGCCGCCGAGCGTCGCGAGCAGCGTCACGCGGGGGATGACACCCACGAGCCGTCCGCGTGCGTCGGTCACGCCGAGCGGGAGGGCGGCCTCGAGGGCGGGGATGAAGACGTCGGACAGAGCGGTGTCATGGGCGACCGCGCCATGGTCGGGGCGCACGATGGTCTCGAGCGATCCCTCGCCTCGGCGCACCGCGTCGAGGGCATCCCGGTCGTTGACCCAGCCCACGAGGGTGCGGTCGCGTCGGGTGACGTAGACGGCGGACAGTTGCTCGTCGCGCATGACCTGCAGTGCTCCGCGCGCACCAGCGGAGGGGTGCACGATCGCGCGGGGCTTGCGCATGACGGACTCGGCGGTCAGCACCTTCGACCGGTCGACGTCCTGCACAAACTGCTCAACGTAGTCGTTGGCGGGGCTGGTGAGAATGTCCTCTGGCGAGCCAATCTGGACGATCCGTCCGTCACGCATCACGGCGATCCGGTCCCCGAGGTACATGGCCTCGTTGAGGTCGTGGGTGATGAACACGATGGTCTTGCCCAGCTCGGACTGCAGTTCAAGCAACTGGTCCTGCATTTCGCGCCTGATGAGGGGGTCGAGTGCGGAGAACGCCTCGTCCATGAGGAGCACCTCGGTGTCGGCGGCGAGCGCACGGGCAAGTCCCACGCGCTGCTGCATTCCTCCCGACAACTCGCTGGGGTGCTTCTCCTCCCAGCCCTTGAGGCCCACCAGTTCGGTGACCTTGAGGGCGCGGCGCAGCCGCTCGTCCCTGGCGACACCCTGGATCTCGAGGCCGTATGCGACATTGTCGATCACGGTGCGGTGCGGAAGCAGAGCGAAGTGCTGGAAGACCATCGAAATGCGCTTGCGCCGGATCTCGCGCAGGCGAGCCGGGGAGGCGTCGGAGATGGACTCGTCGCCAATGGTGATGGAGCCTGCCGTCTGCGGGTGCAGTCCGTTGAGCATGCGGATCAAGGTGGACTTGCCCGAGCCGGACAGTCCCATGACGACGAAGATCTCCCCGCGGTTCACCTCGAAAGAGGCGTCGATCACGGCGGCGGTGGCTCCGTCGAGCTGGTCCCGTGGGGTTCCCCCGCGGAGCTTCTTGACGGCCGCCTCTGGGTGGCGGCCGAACACCTTGTACAGTCCGTCAGCTCGCAGCGCGATGCTGTCGTTCACGCGATTCCTCAGCACCCCGTGCGTCAGTCGGGGCTTGATTCGCGGCCTCGCAGTAACGAGGGGGCTCGCAGCCGTCGGACGGCAGTCACGGGCCCACGTGGCAACGGCCTTGGGGCTGTTGCCAGCGCTCGCCAACAGGGCTCTCGCTTGTGAGGCGGGCCCGAGGCCTGGGCTGGTCGATGGCGCTTCGGTCGTGACTGACGCGAACCCCGAAACGGCCCTTGGACGCTATCAACGTGGGGGAGTGTGCTTCAAGCCGACGCGGGCGCTCGGGGGCGTTTGGCGCTCACCGGCCGTCGATGTTATCCCTGGTAGAAGGGTGACATGTCGAGTTGAGTAACGTTTTGGTAAAGGCTCGGCATGGAATGTGCCGCATGGTGTGGTATGTCCACTCTCGACCACTTTGCGTCGGGTCGCTACTGTGGTGCCACGGGCGCGGGGGCGGCCGTGGCACTGCCTGGGAGGGGACCGAGAGGTAGGCGAGCATGGGTGGCATCGCTTTTGTGAGCCCGTTCACGAACACCGAGAACCCGTACATCGCGCGTCAGCAAGAGCAGGTGAGCGCCGTGGGCTGGCAGGTGCGGCCGCTGTCGCTGGGCGCGTTGGTGCGCGGGCGCTGCTGGGGTCTCGCGTCGCGCGACAACGTCGTGCTCGTCAGTTGGCCCGAGAACCGGATCTTCACGGTCGCGGCCGTGTCCCGCGGGCTCAGCGCCAAGGGTCTCGCGCAGTTTCTTGCCTACGCCGCGGTTCTCGCGCTGGCGCGAGCGCGGGTGGTCTACGTGGTCCACGACCACGAGGTGCACGACGTCAAGGCGTCACTGCGGCGCTGGTCTGTGCGGGCGATCGGCTTGCTGCGCCGCATGGCCGATGCGCGGATCGTGCACGACCCCAGCTTCACCGAGCGCTACGACGCCCACTACGTTCCCCACCCGCTCTACGAACAGCTCGCCGGTCCGTTGGCCCCGTCGATGCGCGACACGCCCACCTTCGCGGCCATGGGAGCGGTGCGGCCATACAAGCGCCTCGACGCCGTACTCGAAGCCTGGCCTGCGGGCGTCCCCCTCACCATCGCGGGCAAGGGCGACGACGACTACGTGGCGCAGTTGCGGGACATCGTCGCTCGCCGCGGGCTCGAGGACACGGTCACCATCGACGCGCGGTTCTTGAGTGACGAGGAGTTCCTGGGCCGCCTGGCCAGCCACGATGTGCTCGTGCTGCCTCACCGGGTGGGCGCCAACCTGGTCAGCGGCGCGTTCTTCGCGGCGGCTGGTCAGGTGCGCGTGGTCCTTGGCAGGCGCACGCCCTTCATCGACTGGGTGGGGACGCAGATGCCCGGGGTCGAGGCCTTCGACGGCGATGGAGAATTGGGCGAGGCCGTACTCGACGTCGTGCGCCGTTGGCCCGATCTGCGTGACGTCGACCCCTCGGCACCCGTGGAGGCGCTGTTCGGCGACGCTGCCTGCATCGCCGCCTATCGCGAGGTGCTCGGCCAACCCCGGGCGAGTGCCACCCAAGCCCACACCCCAGAGGGCCCGGCCAGCGCATCGGCCGGGCGAGTCCTTACCGCCGAAGGGAAGACGCATGGCTGATCATCTGTCGGGCTATCAGGCCAGAGACTGGGACGTCGTCGACTATCAGATGTACGTGGATCCCACCTCGGGGCTGTCGTTTCGCGGTCCGCGCCCCGAGGGCCTCACGCCCGGCCAATACGTGGTGTGCCTGGGTGCCGCGCAGACGTTCGGGTGCTTTGTCGACGAGCCGTATCCCGTGCTGCTCGAGCGCGACCTCGGCATGCCCGTGGTCAACCTTGGCTACGGCGGCGCGGGGCCACGGTTCTACGTGCGTCATCCCGAACTCCTCGTGCTCATCAACGGTGCCGCTGCCGTGGTGGTGCAGGTGATGAGCGCGCGCAGCGAGGACAACGGCCGGTTCGCATCGGGCGGGCTCGAGTACCTCACGGAGCGGGCGACAGGCGAGCGCGTGTCGGCCGCCGATGGGTATGCGCGGCTGCTCGCCGAGCACCCCGGCAGGGTCGGCTCGCTGCCCCGGCCGCTGCGCAAGGCAGTGCGGGTGGTCAAGGGTCCTCCGGCGGTGCGTGAGGTGCTCGCGCAGACCCGACGGTCGTGGGTCGAGAGCTATCGCGAACTCATGGAGGCGATCACCGTGCCCACCGTCATGCTGTGGCTGTCCAAGCGCTCGCCTGGACTGCACCGCTCGTCCAAGGCAGTGTGGTGGTGGCAGCGCTACGACGACGTCAACGCGATGTTCGGCGACTACCCGCAGCTGGTGAACCGCGCGATGGTGAGACAGATCCGTCCCCTCGCTGACCATTACGTGGAGTGCACGACGAGCGCGGGCTCCCCCCAGCCACTCGTGAGCCGCTTCACGGGCGAGCCCATCACCGTCGACTTTGGCCGCGACCGCGCCGATCTCGCCGAGGTCACCGGGGTCAACGCCTATTACCCGTCGCCCCAGATGCAGGCCGATGCGGCGGCGGCGCTCGTAGGCCCCGTGCGGCTGGCCGCCGGGCTGGCGCAGGGCCCCCGGGGCCACCAGGGACATCAGGGACACCAGGGCCGCGAGAGCGCCGGGAGCAAGCGGTGACGGCCGCGGCCGCCCAGCGGCCCATCGTGGTGACGGGATGCCCACGCTCGGGTACCACGTGGGTGGGATCGACCGTCGGCGCCTCGAGCGAGGTGTTCTACCTGTACGAACCTTTCAACGATCAGGCGCCGCACCCCCTCGACGTCTCCGAGCGGTACCTGTACGTGCCGCCGGACGCCCCGGCCGATGCGGTGGCTGACATTCCCACGCTCGTGCAGATGGGGGCCATGCGGGAGCGCGTCGCCGCCGGAGGCAGGGCCATGCGCTTGGGGCGCGGCTTCCGCACGGACCTGCCCGCGCACCTGGCCGCCCGTGAACTGCGTCACAGCCCCTCCGCGTTCGTGACCGCACGGCGCACGCTGTTCAAGGACCCGCTCGCCTTCTTCGCCGCGGAGTGGCTTGCGGCCAGGCACGATGCGCTCGTCGTGATGATGGTGCGCCACCCCGCCGGCATGATCAGCAGTTACGTCAAACTCGAGTGGCCGTGCGAGGTCGACAGCCTGCTGCGCCAGGAGGGGCTGAGCGACCGCTTCACCGCGCCGCTGACCGATCAGATCGACGCGTGGCGTGCGGACCCTGAGGATCGCTTGGGCGGGCTGATCTTGCAATGGTCGATCTTCGCTCACGCGGCGCTCGCGCTGCGGGAGGAGCACCCCGACTGGTTGTACATGTCCCACGAGAACGTCTGCGAGGACCCCGTGCCCCAGTTCACGGCGCTCTACGAGTACCTGGGCCTACGCTGGACGCCCGCACTCGAACGCAAAGTCATCGAGGATTCGACGGCCGCGCAGGTGGACCCCACGCGGCACACCCAACACCAGTTGCAGCGGGACTCAAAGGCGCTCGCCGGCGCGTGGAAGAGCCGGCTGAGCGCCGACGACCGCGCCCGCATCGAGGCCGAGACCGGCGACCTGTGGGCGCGGCTGTCGTCGCTCGCGTGGCGCACGGGTGAGCCATTGCCGCACGCCGGCGTGGCCCGAGAGGCGATCTAGGGGGACGGGGTGTCGTCAGGCGCGGTCGTCTTGGCACGTCCGCGCCCGCGGGGCATGAGCCGTGCGGCGAGGCCGCGTCCCTCGGCCCAGGCGCGTGCGACGTCGCTGCCCCCCGGCAGCAGGAAGTCGCGCGCGCGGACGTCCATGACGCGTGAGGCGGTCACCACGGCTACCGCTGTCATGGTGACGGTGCCAGCGATGGCCGCCCAGCCGGCACCCACGGCGCCGTGCGATGGCACCAGCACCAGGAACGCGCCCAGGTGCACCACGAGCGAGGCGACCTGGCTGGCGGAGCGCAGCCCAGGGCGCCCCCACGCCGCCAGGCCGCTGGTCGCCATCAGCCCGGGGATGAGAATGATCGCCGAGCCCAACAGGAGCAGGGTGGGCGCAATCGCCGCGGTGAACTCCTCGCCAAACAGTGGGCCGATCCACCACGGCAGAGTCAGGCCCATGGCCAGGCAGCCCGCGACCCCGAACAGCAGCGTGAGCCGCGACGTCAGGGTGACGCGCCCGGGATCGCCGGCCCGGCTGGAGACTCCGAACAGCGTGTTCTGGATCGCCATGGCCACGATGAGGGGCGCATCGGCGATCTGGGTGGCGACCGAGTACAGGCCCAGCGCCTGCGATCCCGACAGTGGCAGCATCAGCAGCGCGGGCAGGCGGGCGATCGCCATCGTCGCGATGCCCCCATGCCAGATCGCGGTGCCGTAGCGCATCATCGGGATGAAGACGCGGGGGTCGGGCGCGCCATCGTCAGCAACGTCGTGACCCTGCGGGGGCCTGCGAAGGACGGGGAGATACACCAGCCCCGACAGGATGGGAAGCGCGATGCTGACCAGCACGGCCACCTTGACCGTCAGCAGGTCCACAGCGAACAGGCCGAACAGCACGCCGATACGCGCGACGGTCAATGCAATGCGCTCCCACGCGATGACGCCCCACATCTGGCGGCCGGTGGCGGCCCCTCGCAGCACGCCCACCACCAGCGCGGGCACGTTCCACACGCTCGCGGTCATGATGAGCGCGGCGAGGTCCTCGTCGCCAGCGGACAGGAACGGCAGCGCCCACCACACCGCGGCCACGCTGAGCAGCCCCACGCCGGTGCTCACGAGCGCCGACCAGGCGATCGCCCGGCGAGCGATGGAGGGGCGCCGTGCCACGAGATAGACGAGGGCCTCCGGCAAGCCGAGCGTGGCGATGCCCAGCACAAGCGTGGCGGGTGCCAGTGCCGCCGCGACCTCGCCTCGGCCGTCGACGCCGAGTGCCTGCGCGAGCACGGGTGCGGTGACGAGCCCGCCCAGCGGCACGAGCACGCTCGTGGCGGTCATCAGCATGGTTGCCCGGCGGTATCCGCTCGAGGCCGCAGTCTCCGTCGTCACATCCCCCTCCGTGTGCTCGCCGCACGCCAGGCGCGCGTGACAGGCTCCCCCCTACAATGCCCACAGGCTCGCCCGAACACTATCGAGCGTCCGGGCGGGGTGGCTAGTGCCAAGGGGGAGTGGACTGCATGCGCCGGCTCAGCATTGTGATGCCCAACTACAACTATGAGGACTTTGTGGGCGCCGCCATCGACAGCGCACTCGCCGTCCGATGGCCCGACGTCGAGGTGGTCGTCGTGGACGACGGCTCGACCGATGGCTCTCGCGCGATCATCGCGGGCTACGGGGAGCGGATCACGGCGATCTTCCAAGCCAATGCGGGACCGCGAGCCGCGTGCAATGCCGGCTTCGCGGCCAGCACGGGCGACGTCGTGATCTTTCTGGACTCTGACGACATGCTCGATCCGGCCATCGCCGAACGCATCGCCGAGCATTGGCGGCCGGGGCTGAGCAAGATCCAGTTCGCCATGCAGCGCGTCGACAAGGCCGGTGCGCACGCCGGGGGAGTGTTCCCCGACTTTGGCTCGGTCCCGAGCCCTGAGCAGGTGCGTCACTGGATCGAGTCCACCGGCGCCTATCCCACGCCGCCTGGCTCGGGCAACGCCTACGCGCGCGAGTTCCTTGAACTGCTGTTCCCCTTGGATGGGACCTGTGGTGAGGACACCGACGCGTCCACGCTCGCGGCCGCGCCCTTCCTCGGCGACGTCATCACCGTGCCAGAACCGCTGGTCTACTACCGCTTGCACGGCTCCAACCGCAGCTACCTGCTGGCCGATGACGACCGCTTTCGGGAGCAGCTGGACCAGGCCTATCGCCGTCACCGGTACGCCCTGGCCGTCGCGGGCCGCCCCGAGCGCGACATTCGCGCGATCCTCAAGGGCCGCCACCTGCTGCAATTGCGGGTCGCCCACCATCGCATTCGCCCAGCTGAGCGGCCGATCCCCTTCGACTCGGGGGCGCAGATGGCGCGCGATGCCCTCACCACTCCGTTTGCGCCCGGACCCGAGGGGCTCGCGCATCGACTCATGGTGTCCGTGTGGGCGCTGACGGTGCTGGCCGCGCCGCAGGCGCTCGCACGCAAACTCATCGAGTCCCGCTTTAGCCAGTAGGTGGCACGCGGGGCAGTTGCTCCACCGATGTGGGCTCATGTGTAGACCCGCACCCAGTCGACATACATGTCCGCCGCATCGCCGGTGGGTGCGAGGTCGATGGGCCACCCGCCACCGAGCGCCAGGTTGATCAGGAAGTAGTACGGGAGGTCGTCCCTGAGCAGGCCTTCCTCGCTGTCCACGAGCGCGCCGTCGACGTAATAGTCGGCGCCGTGCGGGCGGATCCTCACGCCGTAGGTGTGCCACGTCATCGCCCAGTCGTCGGAGGACGCGTTCGCCTGGCAATGGACGCCCGCACCCTCGCGTGCGTCGACAGGCCAATTGTGCAAGGTGTGGCAGGTCGCTGAGGTGTCGTGGCCGTACAGTTCCAGCGCATCGACCTCTCCGGAAGGGCCCTCGGGCTCGACGGCGGAGATGGTGTCGAGCATCCAGAACGCTGGCCAGGTGCCGTGGCCTGCTGGTGCCAGGATGCGTGCCTCGAAGTAGCCGAACTGCGCCTGGATCCCCGAGCCTCCCACCCGGGTGGACGACAGCAATCCGCTGGCCATGGTGCGGCCCCAACCCCACGGGTCCTGGCCGTCCAGAGGCTCGGCCCTCAGGCGCATCGTGCCCTGCCATGTCCCCAGCAATGTCCTGCCCTCAGCCGGGTCGACAAAGACGGCCTCGCCAAACTCCGAGCCGCTCGCCCCCGCGGGTTTGGTGGCCGCGTAGACGGCCCCGGCGCCGTCCCACGTGGCCGACAGCGGCTCGTCAAAGGTGTCCTCGTACTGCAGGGTCAAGCCCCGGGGGGCGTAGCCCACCTCGGTCCGGTCCGCCCCTCCGGCGTTGAGAAGGTGGACGTACAGGGGGATACTGGCCGACGGCGACGTGATGCGCACGGTGACGGGCCCGGTGTGGAGCCGTGACAGGTCGAGGTCGAACGCGGCGCGTCCGTCCTGTCCCGCCGTGGCACGTCCGAGGACCTCGACGGCGCCTGAGACGAGGTCGGGCACCCACGCGTGGGCCGTGAGAGTCTCGCCCGGGCCGGCCTCGACGATCACCGTCGCCGTGTGCGTCGCCCCGACCCGCGCGCCCGTGGACGGGCACACGAGGGCGAGCTCCGATCCCTGTGCGTCACCGGTCGCCGCCTGTGAGGCGTCGCAGTCGGACGCCTCGGCGGCGCCGACGGTCCACTCGCCCGCGGACGGCCAGACGGCAGGAGTGGTCCCGGGGCCGTAGACGACGAACTCGCCGATGCTCGCGGCGCCCGCTAGTTCGAGTGTCACTGATGTGACGGTGCGGGGCGCGAAAGCGAGGGTGGTGAGGGGTTGGCGCCCGGAGCCGATGCCTGCCACCGCTACCTCGGACCCGTCGGAGAACCTGATGGTGCCGCCCACGCTCGGCTGCGTCACGTCCGGTCCGGCAATCTGGATGGCCGCGACCGCCACCGGGGTGGGCCAGGAGTAGGTGAGCGTCGCGCCTGACCGCTTCGCATCCCATGTTGCCCCCACCTTGCCGGCGCCGATATCTCCGTCAGCCACCGCATCGGCGCTTACGGGGGTGACCACACCGTCCGGTGAACCCGCAGGCGTGGAGGCGGGCGGCGCGCCAACCTCGGCGCCACCGTGGTCGACAGCGAACGCATGCAGGGCCACGGCCTCGACCCCCTCGACCGCGCCGATGAATCTCACGGTCGCGCTGGTCACGGTGCGGCGAGGAAAGGACACGAGGACATCACCGTGGGCGTCGGGCGTCACGTGGACCGCGCTGCCGTCGTCGAACATCACCAGGGCCGCGGCAAATCGACCGCCCGCGGCACCGTCGAGACGCACGCGGTTGACGTCGGTGGGCTGCTCCCAGCTGAGGGCAACCCACGCGCTCGCGGTCTCGCCGTCCGCCTTCCACGTCGCGTCGTCGCTGGTCTCGCTCGGAGAGGCGGCCGCTGCAGCGTCCACGAGAGCTTGCGCGTCGGTGCCGGTCGCGGTGGACGATGCCGTGGCCGTGACCGCCGTCTCGCCCTCTGTCGCGAGGATCGCCAGGGCGACGGCGACCGCGCCGGTCACCACGAGAGCGGCGATCACGGTGAGCCCCACGCGGCGGTTCACGGCGTGGACCTAGAGGTCGAGGATGCGTTCGGGGGTGATGCGCCCACGCAGCGCATCGCCCACGCCGAGTGCGTTGCCGCGCACGCGTTGGCGCCGCCAGGAGGCCTGGTCTCCCACCACCGCGTAGGCGAGGTTCTTCACGGTGGGACGGAAGATCTCCCAGGCCGCGAGCCAGAGCGGAAAGCTCCCTGTGCGGGCCAAGTGAACGGGGTTCATCAGTTGCGAATAGCCCAGACGCACGTGGTTGGTCCGGCCGCCGGAGGAGGCTCCGCGATGGACCACCACGCAGTCGTGAGCGCTGAGCAGGTGGCCGTGGTGCATCAGGCGACGCGCGAGGTCGTGGTCCTCGAGCCATGAATACAGCGGCAGGCGGTCATCGAAGCGGATGTCCGGCACGCGGTCGTGACGGAAGGCGAAGTTGCAGCCGTACAAGGTGCGGCCGCGAACGGTCGCGCCCGTGAGGGGCTCGGTGGTGGAGTGTGCGAGGGCTGCGAGCGCGCGCTCGCGCGAAACCTCCCCGGCCGAATGCGCCGCCCCGTCGAGCAGCACGCGACCCGTGAGCGCCACCGCGCAGGGGTGGCGCTCGAAGACGGCAAGCGACTGGGAAATGTAGTCGCTCCGGACCACGGCGTCGTCGTCGAAGAAGAACAGCACGTCGACCTCGCCCGCGATCGCCTCGATGCCTGCGTTGCGCTGGGCAGCCGCGCCGCGGGTGCCCACCACTGAGGTCCAATCCTTGAGGTCGGGGGGCAGGCTTGCGTGATCGGGAACTGAGATGACCTTGCGGGCGAAAGGGTGGTCCTGGGCGTCCAGGTCTGTCATCACGTCGGCCAGCAGGCCTGGCCTGCCGACAGAGGCGATGACCGCGCCCGCGCGCAGGGCATTCATCGGGCCCTCGCAGTGCAGTCGAGTGCTGCCTGAGCCACGACGGACGCTGAGGCGTCCCAGTCGAACCGTCTGAGATCGACTGCCTGGGTCGGGGTCAGTCCGTCGATGGCGAGCCGCAGTCCTTCGGCGATCGACTCGACGGAGTGAGGGTCCACGTAGTGGGCGGTATCCGCGCAGATCCACCGGAACACGGGGATGTCGGACACGACGAGTGCGGGGGCGCCCGCGGCGGCCGCCTCGACGAGCGGGAGGCCGAATCCCTCGGCTAGCGAGGGCATCGCTACCGCCAAGGTGCCGCGATACAGGCTCGCGAGCTCCGCATCGGTCACGTAGCCGGCCGCGCGCATGCCCTCAGGCCAGGCGCCGTCGACGTCGCGATAGATGGAGGCGCCGCCGCCGACGACGATGAGCGGGATCTCCTGCCGCACCGTCGCGGGCAACGACCCGTAGGCCCTGGCGAGCCGGGAGAGATTCTTGCGGGGTTCGAGGTTTCCCACCGTGAGCACATAGCCGCGCCGGCGTAGCCCCAAGGAAGCCAGCACCGCCGCGTCTGGCTCGGCGTCTCCTGCCGCGAATACGGCGCTGGGCGCATTGGGAGCCACGCGGACATCGACGCCAAAACGGTCTCGAACTTCGCGCGCGGCGGGCTCGCTGACCGACACCACAGCGGCGGCCGCGCGCACCTGAGCCCGCAGCGCAGGCGCATGGGTAGCGATATAGCGGCGCGAGTACCACTCGGGATGGGTCAGTACGAACAGGTCATGCACGACGAGCACCTGCGGGGTGCGCGCCGGAGCCCGTGACGTCAGTGAGACCAGGGTGCGCCCTCGGGCGAGGGTCGGCAGCCTGCCCAGCGTCCACGCCCATTCCTTCGCGGCAGAGCCAGCCCAGCGGCCGTCGGGGACCAGTTCGTCGAAATCGTGGTCGCTGAGAAGGCGATTGGCGATCTCGGTGGCATAGCGCTGCTGACCCGTGACGCGCTGGGGTCGGAACGCCCCGTTGACTACGACGTCCGTCATCGCCCCACCCACTCGCGGATCTCCTCGGCGAAGCGCTC
Organism: Demequina sp.; assembly: GCF_047975725.1. GTDB lineage: Bacteria > Actinomycetota > Actinomycetes > Actinomycetales > Demequinaceae > Demequina. The sequence goes on along the minus strand of NZ_JBKEED010000011.1, from coordinate 46,629 downwards.
GCGTGAGAACTGGCGCGCGTGTGAGCGAGCACTGTCCCGGCCCACGGTCAGCGCCTCCGACAGTGCTGCCGCGATCTCGGCGTCCGTCGAGAAGGTCGTGAGGGCGCCGCTCACGCCGGGCACGACGCTCTCCGCTGCGCCGCCGACGCTCTGCGCGAGCACGGGCGTGCCGCTGGCCATCGCCTCGATGGGCATGATCCCAAAGTCCTCGATCGCGGGGAACACGTAGACGCTGGCGCGGGCATACAGTGCGCGCAGCATCGCGTCGCTCGGGGCGATCTCGAAGTGCACGTCGACTCTCGCGTGGGCGGCCACGCTCCGCAGCGATGCCTCCTGCGGACCCTGGCCAGCGAGCACTACGGGCATGCCAGCGACCTCGCCCGCGCGCACCACGAGGTCGAGTCGCTTGTATGGGATAAAGCGAGAGGCCCCCAGGACATACCGCTCGGGCAGTGCCTCAAGCCGGTCGCGCTCCTCGTCGGTGAGTGCCTCGCTCCACGTGCGGGACTGGATGTGCGTCACCTCGACGGGCGGGTGGATCACGCGCGCGTCGACGCCCCACGCGTCCTTGATGCGACGGCGCACAAAGTCGCTGTTGGCAGCGAAGTCGGAGCCCTCCTGGGCGCGGCGGCGGTCGAGGTTCTTGAGCGCGGGGGCGGCCGCCCTCGCCGCCAGGCTCGCGCCGCGTGCGTCCAACTCGGGATTCCACAGGTACCGCGCGGGAGTGTGCACGTAGACGTAGCGCTCGATCTGGGGGTCGCGAAAGTTGGCGTGGTGGGCGAACAGGTGCGAGCTGATGAGCGCCCACTCGTACCCGTCGGAACGCAGCGCGCGCCAGGTGGCAGGCATGAGGGGCAGCGCGGCCGCCTTGGAGCGGCGCAGCGGCGATCGCGCGAGCCAGGTCTCGCGCACCCGTGCCGCGTCGAACCGACCTGTGGAGTCGTTCCAGAGACACACGATGTCCGTGTGCGGATAGACCCGACTCATCGCTTCGAGGACGTTCTCGCTGCCGCCCGCCTGCGCAATCCACTCGTGGACGAGGACGCCGGTCATGGCGTTCGCTCCGGCCGGGACGCCGCGGGCGCGCCGCCGTGAGCCGCCACGCATGCGTGCGCGCGCCCTCCCCCGAAATGCACGATCATGACAGGCCCCCCAGTCGACGGTGACTGAGCAGTTCAGTTCACCGACATCGAATCGCTGAGGCCGACGCTACCGGAGGAAGGTGCCCGCTGCCTATGGGGAGTGCGGCTTGTCGCCGCCCGGCTCCTCCGCAGGGGTGGCCGATGCGCGACCGTTCTTGGGTGCGCGCCGCGCCCTCGGCTTGGGCTCGGGCTTGGGTTCGGGCCCCGCCGATGTGGGCGCGCTGCGTTGCTCGCGGCCGTGGCGGCGCGCCTCGAGCGCGACCGCAACCGTGATGCCGATCGCGACACCGAGTGAGGTAGTGATGACCAGCACCCCTTTGGTCAGGGGGAAGGCAGGCGTGTCCGGGGCGCTGGCGGCCGCCAGGATCTCGATGGTCAGCGGCAGGTCGCCGTCCTCGCCGGTACCGCCCAGCAACTGGGGAATCTCGTCGCGAGCGGCAGCGGCTGCCGCGTTCGCGAGTGTGGCGGACAACTGGGGGTCGTCGGCGCGCACCACGATGTCAAGGGTGGACGTGAGCGTGCGTGGAGTCACCGTCGTCATGTCGACCAGGTGCTGCGCGGTGACCTCATCCGTCGCCGCTGATTCGAGCAAGGAGGGCGAGTCAATAATGGTGGCGACAGTCTCCGACAGTTGGATGGTGGTCGAGGCGCCCGACTGCGCATCGGGGATCGACTGAGGTCCGTTCGCGAGCAACACCACCGTTGCCGTGGCGTCATATTGCGCCGGGGTGACCTCGACGTACGCCAGGCCAGCACCCGCACCCACGAGCGTGCACCCGACAATCCACCACCAGCCGCGCACCGCTGCTCGCCGCAGGTCCCTCAGATCCATCAATCCTCCCGCCCCACCAAGCATCATTGCCCCTGTTGCGGGGCTTCATGCGCACGCTACCGTACGGATCATGATGGTCCTCTTGGGCACGACCGTGCTGGCGGTGGTGTACGGGGTCGTCTCGAAACGGTACGAGCGGGCGCTCGCGATCGGCGCCATCACGCCGACCGGGGCAGCGTTGGTCGCCGGGCCTCAAGCCGTGCCCACGTTCTATGCGGTGGCGCTCGCCGGTGTCGTGCTGTTGGTGTGGCAGTGGATCGCCAGTGGGGGAGTGCCCGGCGCGCCCCGACTGGCCCGCATCCCTGGTGTGCCCCTGATGATCGCGCTGGTGGTGTGGGCGGCTGTCGTGGTCGCGCTCGCCCCCATGCTGTTCCCTGGGCTCGAGACGGTGACCCAAGACGGTCGGTTGCTGACCCCAGGGATGCTTGACTCCTCGAACGTGGCTCAGGTGGTGTACCTCGCGCTCAGCGTCGCGGTCGTCGTCATCTTGGTGCGCTCGCCCACGACGTCGCCGGCAGTGCTGGCGATTCCCCTCGGTGCTGGAGTCGCCATCGCGTTGTGGCGTTACTTGTCGCTGCATGCGGGGGTGCCGTTCCCCGAAGGGCTGTTCGACAACTCGCCGGCGTTCCACTACAACGAGTCGGCTCCTGGTGGTGTCGAGCGCTTCCGCGGCATCCACTCCGAGCCTGCGGGCCTGGCAGGAACCGCCATCGTGGCGGCCGCGTACGGCCTGGCCTCCAGTGCGCGGGTGCGTGGCTGGGCGCGTGCGGCGGCGCTCGCCATGGCGGTCGCCGCTGTCTTCCTTGGCATCGTGTCCACCTCGACCACGTTCGTCATCGCGGGTGTCGTGTTGCTCATCCTCGCGGTGGCGAGTATCGCGTGGCGGCTGTTGACGCTCAAGTTGCGAGTGTCGCTCGCCAGCGTCATCGTGGCCGGGGTCGTCGTCGTGTCCACGATCGTGGCCCTGCCGGTGCTCACGGCGATGCTGCGGGCCCAAGTCGACGAGAAGGTCGCATCGTCCTCGTTCACCGAGCGGGCGGGCTCAGACAGCGAGGCATTCTCGGTGTTCCTCGACACGTGGGGCTTCGGGATGGGGCTGGGCGCCGTGCGCGCGTCGTCACTCGCGTTTACGGTGCTCGGGGCCGTGGGTACCGTGGGTGCACTTCTGCTCGTCGGAGCGATCGCCGCCATTGCCTTGCCAGCCATGCGCTTGCCCCAGTACGAGCCCGTGGTGTGGGCGCTCGCGGCCGCGTTGGTGGTCAAGGTGATCTCGAGTCCCGAACTCGCGGATACCTCCGGGCTCATGTGGTTGGCCCTCGGGGTGTTGGCCCACGGCGTGGTCACGCCGCGGCCTACCAGCGACGATGCGCTCACGAGAGGTGGCAAGCGGCCGCACCAGTCGCTCCCAGAAGCGGACATTGTTGCTTTAGGTGACGAACCGGTCCATCGGTAGTACAGTCGGAGCCAGGCCTGATGAGGGGTGACGGCCGAGGTCTTCACCCCTGCGACGGATCGGTTCGACTTCTGGGGTGGAGGCCACTGTGGCCACGATCGAACGGCTCGATTCGGGGGGTGCATCGGCTCGGCCCTCTGACGCTGCCAGCGCGGTGCACGCACCGCGTCGTGCGCTGCGCGTCGTGCACCTGCTCAAGCACACGTGGCGCGCCAACGGAAGCGTCCACGTGGCAGTCGATCTCGCGTGCGCTCAGGCCGACGCGGGCCTGGACGTGTGGGTGGCCTCGGTGGAGGGCTCGTACGACGACGTGCTGGCAGCGCATGGGGTGCGGGTGGTCGCCCTGCCCGCGCTCGGCGGTGCGCTCGGGACCGCGCGCCATGCTCGAGCGATCGCGTCGCTCGTGCGTCACGTCGATCCCGACGTGGTCCACGCCCACATGATGTCGTCCGCGGTGCTGGCGGCACCGGTGGTGGCTCTCAGCGGCGCGACGTTGGTGACCACCGTGCACAACTCGTTCGACAAGCACTCGTGGATGATGAGGACCGGCCGCACGGTCGTCGCCGTCAGTCAGGCGGAGCGAGACCTGCTTGTGTCGAGGGGCTTCCGTCCGGACCGGGTGCGGGTGGTCCTCAACGGCAGCGGCGACAGCGCCCGAGAGCCCTACTGCGAAGACCAGGTGGGCACGGTGCCCCGCCCGTGCGTGATGACTCTGTCGGGCCTACACGAGCGCAAAGCCATCGACGACGTGATCCGGGCGTTCGAGGTTCTCGCTCCCGAGTGCCCTGAGTGGCACCTGAACATTGTCGGATGGGGTCCCGCCCACGATGAACTCGCACAGCAGATCGCGCAGGCGGACCTCGGCGACCGTGTCCACCTCCTCGGACCGTCCTACGCGCCGTGGCACCCACTCGCGAAGGCAGACATCGTGGTCAGCGCCTCGTTGGCGGAGCCTTTCGGTCTGAGTCTGTCGGAGGCGCGTGCGGCGGGCTGCGCAGTGGTGGCGACCCGCGTGGGCGGGATGCCCGAGGTCCTGGAACACGGACGGGCGGGGCTCCTGGTGGAGCCGCGGGACCCGCAGGCACTGGCGGCCGCTCTGCGCCCGCTCATGACCGACCGCGAGGAACTCGAGCGCTGGCGTGCGCGTGCGCTCGACGGCTCCGAGCGTTTCACCGCCGCGCGCATGGCGCGTGACTATCTGTCCGTCTACCTGGACGCCATTGCGGCGCGCCGGGTCAGGCGGCTTGTGCAGGACGACCAGTTCGCACGGGCAGGGGGCCCGTCAACGGACGCCACGGTCGTATCACCGGATCGGACCCACAAGGCCATGTGATCCGGAGTTCATATCGGGGGGAGTACGTGTCGGCGGGGGCCGATGCGGGTGCACGGGGACGCCCACGGCGTCACCGGGCAGCACAACAGGGGGGAAGAACGTGGCAACGGCAGAAACGGTCCAGCAGCTCAGGACACCGCTCCTTGGGGAGCGCGCGCTCGCGTGGCGCACCGGCCATTGGGGCACGAGATACCGCGCCATTTTGCGCGTGACGGACACGGCCGTGGTCGTGGCGTCAGTGTTTGGGGGCACGGCGCTGTGGGCGCGGTTGTCGGGATCGACGCTCGGGGAAACCTACGTCGCGTCATGCACGGCGCTGGTCGTGTTGTGGCTTGGCGCACTGGTCCTGTTCGACACGCGCTCCGAGCGAGTGACGGGCGTGGGGATGGCGGAGTTCAAGCGGGTGTGGGACGCCTCGATCGCGTTGTCTGCTGGCATCGCGTTCGTGGTCGTTCTTGCTCCCCACGTCGCCTCGCCCGGCACGGTCATTGTGACCTTGCCCTTGGGGCTCACTGCGCTGCTGGTGACGCGGGTGCTGTGGCGCGAATGGCTGAAGGCACGCCGCCGCACTGGCGAATGGTGCACCCGCGTGCTGCTCGTGGGCTCCGCAGAGTCGGTCGACCACATCCGTGGCGAACTCTCGCGGGCGCCCTCAGCGGGCTTTCGGGTGGTCGGCGTCTGTACGGCGAGCGATGGGGTCGACGTCAAGACGGGTGCCATCATGGCTGCCCTCGACTCCACGGGTGCCGACACGGTGATCGTCACTAGCACCGATGACTTGCCGCCAGCCAAGGTCAAGGAGATCAGCTGGAGCCTCGAGCAAGGCCGCCACCACCTGCTCTTGGCTCCCAACATCACCGACGTGGCGGGTCCGCGCATCCATACCCGTCCTGCCGCTGGCCTGCCGCTGATCCACGTGGAGACGCCTCGCCTGGGGCGCCTGCAAACGCTCGCGAAGCGAGTGTTCGATGTCCTGGGGGCGGCCACGCTCATCGTGCTGCTCACGCCGGTCTTTGTGGTGTTAGCGCTGCTGGTGCGATCCTCCAGCCCCGGGCCAGTCCTGTACCGCCAACTGCGCATCGGCCAGCATGGCGAGGTCTTCCCCATGCTGAAGTTCCGCTCGATGAGGGTGGGGGCAGACGCCGAGCTGGCGGGCCTGCTCGAGGCTCAGGGAACGGGACAGACGCCCCTGTTCAAGGTGAAGGACGACCCGCGCATCACGCCCATTGGCAAGGTGCTGCGCAAGTTCTCACTCGACGAACTCCCGCAATTGTTCAACGTCTTGGGCGGGACCATGAGCCTCGTAGGCCCTCGTCCCCAGGTGGAGGCAGAGGTCGCGCTCTATACGAGTGTCGCACGCAGGCGGCTGCTGACGAGGCCAGGCATCACCGGTCTGTGGCAGGTGAGCGGCCGCAGCGAACTCGACTGGGAGCAGGCGGTGCGGCTGGACCTCTACTACGTCGAGAACTGGTCGATGTTCACCGACCTCGTGATCCTTGCGCGCACGGTGAAGGCCGTCGTGGCTCCCGGGGAGTCAGCGCACTAGGCCCGGACGTCGTCGGTCTGCGCCCCCTCAGGCCGGCGGCGGTCCGAGCCGGAACATGCCTTCTTGAGCGGCCGAGGCGACCAGGCGGCCGTCCTCGGAGAAGATCCACGTGCCGCCCAGTCCGCGACCACCTTGCGCGGTGGGGGCGTCCTGGACGTACAGGAGCCACTCGTCGGCGCGCACGGGCCGGTGCCACCACATCGCGTGGTCGAGGCTCGCGTAGTTCATCGAAGGGGTGGCCCAGGCCGCATCGTGTCGGCGCAGCAGCGGCTCGAGCATCATCGAGTCGCATCCAAATGCCAGCAGGGCTCGGTGAAGGAGATCGGAGCCTTCGATCGGCAAGCGCGTGCGCATCCACGCGGTCTGGTACGCCTTGGGCCGGGGGTCCGGCTTGGCGAAGACGGATCCCTCGACGTGGCGGATATCAAACGGCGTGCGCTCAAGCCAGTAGTCCACGGCGGGGTGGCCCTGCATGGGCGCCATGACGTCGACGCCGGACGGCAGCGTGTCGGGACCGGGGACCTCCGGCATACTCACCGAGTGCTCGGGGCCGTCCTGCTCAAGTTGGAAGGAACTGATCATCGACAGGATCGGCTTGCCGTCCTGGAGAGCGTGTGTGCGGCGAGCGCTAAACGAACGGCCGTCGCGCAGCACCTCCACCTCGAACTGAATGGGACGGCCCGCGTCGCCGGGGCGCAGAAAGTACGCGTGGAGCGAATGCACGGGCCGGTCTTCTGGCGTGGTCGCGCCCGCCGCAAGCATCGCCTGTGCGAGCACCTGGCCGCCGTACGCGCGCCCGTTGGGCATGGGCAGCGAGTCGCCCTCGAAGCGGGTGTCGGACAGCCGCCGAAGGTCAAGCACCGCCAACCCCGAGTCCACCGCCTGCTGTGCCCAGACGTCCTCGGTGCGCTCCATCAGTCGTTCTCCTGTCCAGGGGTGGGTTCAAAGGTGTTGATCATCGAATGGGCTGCCCGCTCGAGGTAGTCCATGAGGGTGACCGCGTGAAGGGGTGCGAGGTCCGCAGCCGCGACAGCATCCCGCATGTGGTGAATCCACCTGTCGCGGGCATCGGGATTGACGTGGAAGGCCACGTGACGCATGCGCAAGCGGGGATGGCCGCGCTGGTCGGAGTAGGTGGTCGGGCCGCCCCAGTACTGCTCAAGGAACAGGGTGAGGCGCTCAATCGCTCCCTCCATGTCGTGGGCGGGGTACATGGGCTGCAACACGGGGTCCTGAGCGACGCCGTCGTAGAAGCGGCGCACGATGCGCTCAAAGGTGGGGTGTCCGCCCACGGCCTCGAAGAAGCTCTGGCCGTGTTCCTGCGGCGGCTCGGCGCCCACGTTCATGCCGGGCGTCGTCACGTCAGTTGTTCTCCCCATCGCCATCGAGGTCATCGGACGCAGGCGGCAGTGGCTTGCCGTCGCCGTCCGTGGGCTGGTCATCGCCCGCCTTTCGGGGCGAGTCAGGGATCGTTCGGTCATCGTCGTCGCGAGCGTGGGACTCGACCACCATCGCGTCGCCGGGGATAGCCAGCCGGATGCCGCGCTCCGCAAAGATGCGTCGCATCTCGCGGCGCACCTCGCGTTGCACATCCCACTGCATGGCCGGGTTCACCTGGCACATGAGGCGCAGCATGACTGCGTTGTACTCTAGCGACTCGATGCCTGCCACCTGGGGCTCGCCCAGCAGCGCCTTGCGCACCGTCTCGGAGGATGCGGAGGCGGCGTTGAGGGCGTCGATCATCGCGTCCTTGGCTGCCTCGACGTCCGTGTCGTAGGCGAAACGCACCTCGATCATCACGCGGCTCCACAGGCGCGTCATGTTGCCTACCCGGGTGATCTCGCCGTTAGGGATGTACCACACGGTGCCGTCCAGCGACCGCAGCCTGGTGCAGCGCAGGCCCACCTCCTCGACCGAGCCGGACGCCTCGCCGAGGTCCACGACATCGCCCACGCCGTACTGGTCCTCGATGAGCATGAAGATGCCAGCGAGCACGTCCTTCACCAGCGACTGCGCGCCAAAACCGAGCGCTACACCGAGGATTCCGGCGGAGGCCAACAGCGGTCCCACGGGAACGCCGAGGACGCTCATCACTGCCATGAGCAGCATCGTGACGATGACGACGCCCAGCGTGGAGTCAAGCACCCGCCTGACCGTGTGAGCACGCTGACGCCGACGCTCCGCTTCGAGCCGCACCTCCGTGGTGTCGACCTCGGGAACGCGAATGCGCGCCTTGCGCAGCGCGGCGAGTGTGCGGGGGTCTCCAATCGGGGTGCCGCGCTCGATGCTCGCCGCGAAGGCCTTGATCACGAAGTGGCCCACGAGCCAGATCACGAGCGCGACGATCGCTGCGACGCCCAGCCCGGGTGCGCGGGATTCGACTCCCTCAAGCCATTCGCTGACCTCGTCGGGATCGACCTTGATCTCACTCACCGTGGGCTCGACGGTCGGCTCTGCGGACGCGGCGAGCAGGGCGCTGTAGATGGCATGCACGCCTCCCAGGGTAACCGGGTGGGTCATGCTCACTTCAAACGCGGTGGATCACCTGGCAGGATGGGTATGTGAACGAGGTGCCAGAGATCCCGTCGCCCGCGCTGGCGGAACTCGCCAGCGCCTGCGGCGTTGCCGTCGAGTACACGAGCTGGAACGGTCAGCCGGTCCACAGTTCCGTCGCTGCCGTGAGGGCGGTGCTGGCGTCGCTTGGCGTCGACGCGCGCGACGACGACGCCTGCCGGCGCTCGCTTGAGGACATCAAGGACCTCGAATGGCAGCGGCTCGCCCCGCCCGTCACGGTCGTCGTCGAGGGCGCGGGCGCGGACATTCACGTGCACGTCCCCGACGGCGCCCCCGCGGCGGCGTCCCTCACGCTCGAGCACGGCGAGACGGTGCCGCTTGAGCAGCTCGACGCCTACGTTCCGCCGCGCACGGTCGACGGTCGCCCGGTGGGGCGAGCCACGTTTGCCATTCCCGCGGACCTGCCGCTCGGCTGGCACCGACTCGAGGCCGCCACGACGGGCCGTCGCGGCAGGGGATGGGTCGTCGTGACCCCCGCGCGCATCGGCGTTCCCGACGCGGTGCGGCGCGAGCGGCCCTGGGGCCTGGCCGCACAGTTGTATTCGGTGCGTTCGGACCGCTCGTGGGGCGTGGGCGACTTCGGGGACCTTGCGGACCTGTGCTCGCTCGCGGCGATTCGCGAGGGCGCCGACTTCTTGCTGATCAACCCGCTGCACGCCGCCGAGGCGGTGCCACCGCTCGAGCCGTCGCCGTACCTGCCGACCTCGCGCCGGTTCCTCAACCCGCTGTACGTCCGTATCGAGGACATCCCCGAGGTCGCCTACGTGCCCTCGCAGCACCGCGCCGTCATTGAGTGGGAGTCCGAGAAGCCGCGCCGTGCCAATCACGACGCAGACAAGATCGACCGCGACGCGGCCTGGCGTGCCAAGTCGGCAGCGCTCGAGAAGGTCTTCGAGGTGCCGCGCTCGGCCGCGCGCCAGGCCCTGTTCGAGGCGTTCTGCCTGCGTGAGGGAGACGCGCTCGAAGAGTTCGCCACCTGGTGCGCCATCTCTGAGGCACACAAGGGCCTGCCGTGGCCCGCAGAGTTTTCCGGGCCGCGCTCACACGCCGTCGAGGCCTGGCGAGACGAGAACGGCGAGCGGGTCCTCTACTTTGCGTGGCTCCAGTGGATCGCCGACGAGCAGCTCGGCCGCGCTCAGGCCGCCGCGAAGTCGGCAGGCATGGGCATCGGCATCATGACCGACCTCGCCGTCGGGGTGCACCCCTTCGGTGCCGATGCGTGGGCGCTCGGCCGCGTGCTCGCTTCCGGCATGCAGGTGGGCGCACCGCCGGACATGTACAACCAGCACGGGCAGAACTGGTCCCAGCCGCCGTGGCAGCCACGCGCGCTCGAGGCCGCGGCGTACCTGCCGTTCCGCGACGTGGTGCGCACCGCGGTGCGTCACGCGGGCGCGCTAAGAGTGGACCACATCCTTGGACTTTTCCGTCAGTGGTGGATCCCTGCGGGACACCAGGCCAACGACGGCGTGTACGTCTACGTGGACCACCAGGCGCTCATTGGCATTCTCGCGCTCGAGGCGCAGCGCGCGGGCACCATCGTGATCGGCGAGGACCTCGGCACGCTCGAGCCGTGGGTCTCCGACTACCTCAACGAGCGCGGTCTGCTCGGCACTGTGGTCGCGCTGTTCGAGAAGGACCACGAGGGTCGCCCGCAGGCGCCCGAGAACTACCGCGCCGATGCGCTGGTGTCGGTGACCGTCCACGACCTGCCCCCCACGGCCCCCTTCCTCGCTGGCGAGCACGTCGCCGAGCGCGAGGCGCTCGGTCTGCTCGTGGGCGATCCGCAAGACGCGCACGACGCCGCTCTGCACGACCGCGACACCATGGTTGCCTACCTGCGCGAGCGCGGGTGGCTCATCGAGGACTGGGAAGAGGACGACCTGGTCGCAGGAGTCCACCGCCTGGCCATGCATTCGCCGGCGCTGCTCACCGCCGTCGCCTTGACCGATGCGGTGGGCGACCGCCGCTCGCAGAACCATCCGGGCACGCACAACGAGTACCCCAACTGGCGGGTGCCGCTCACGGACAAGGCCGGCGCGGTGGTGCTGCTCGACGACATCTTCGACTCGCCGCGCCTGCAGCGACTGCTCGAGGCGGTGCGCTCCGCGCGGTCCTGACCGGGTGGTCCTGATCGCGCGGAGCGGGAACCAGCCTCTAGGCCGACTGTGCCCGCAGCGCGCGGCGGACGTCGTCGAGCGACTCCGTGAGGATCTTCACGAGCACCGGGGGAGCGTCGGAGTTCTCGGCGAGCCAGGCCTCGAGCTGAGTCGTGAGGTCCGGGACCCGTCCCGCCAGCACGGTGGGGGAGGCATACGTCGCGGTCCGCATGGCCATGAACGCGTCCATGGACTCGAACATGGGCCGGTAGCCCGCGAGCAGCTCGTCCGCGAGGGGAGCGAGCAGTGCCGGGTCGGCGGCACGCATGAGACCCGTGGCGGTCTCGAAGGCCACGGCGTTGGAGGGGACGGGCCCCGTAGCGCCAGCAATCAGCGCCCACGCGCGCCGCTTGGCGTCGAGGTCAGCGATCGAGGCGCGCGCGCCCGCGGCACGACGCTCACCGGCCGGGCCGGGGTCGGCGGCCACCCGCGCGTCGATTTCATCGTCAGTGACTCGGCCGCACACCGCCAGCGCGGTGACCAGGTCCCAGCCGAGCTCGGCGTCGATCTCGAGACCCTCGAGTGTCGCGGAGCCGTCCAATAGGGCTGCGGCACGGTCGGCGTGCGTGTCCGTGCAGGCGAGCGCGGCAAAGCCGCGCAGTAGCGCCATCTGCACGTCGGAACCGGCGGGTGCGCCCTCCAACTGAGCCCAGAGCGCATCGGCCGTCCGGGCGCCGAGGGCGAGCGTGTCGGCGGGGGGTGCGTACAGCCGGACCGCCGTGGCCACGTTGGCCAGGTGAGAGGCGATGACTTGCGAGACGGTCAGGCTCGACACGCACGACAGCACGGCGTCGACGTAGGCGGCGGCAGGCAGTGCCCCGTCGCGGCACATGTGCCACAGCGAGTCCAACACCAGGTACTGAGCCATGGGTGAAGCCAGTGCCGCGATCGCCTCGCGGGAGGTGTCCAACGAGGTCGCGTCGAGGTGAACCTTGGCGTACGTGAGGTCGTCGTCATTCACGAGCACCAGCGCGGGCGCCTCGATGCCGACGGCGTCCGGTACGTGCGTGCGCGGCCCGTCGACGTCGACGTCGGCGAACCACACGCGCTCCAGGCGCTCGCCCACCCACGCGTAGGCCCCCACACGCAGCCGATGCGGGTGGGCCAGCACGCCCTCGGGCACCGTTTCGGTGATGACCAGGTCGGCCACGGAGCCGTTGGCGCCAAGCGTGACCTCGGCCGCCAGGGTCGTCACGCCGGAGGTCTCGAGCCAGGCGCGCGACCAGGGCGCGAGGTCGCGACCCGTGACGGCGGCGAGCTCGGCGAGCAGGTCCGCCAGGGTGGCGTTGCCGTGGTGGTGGGTGCGCACGTATGCCGCGACGCCCTCGAAGAAGTAGTCCGCGCCGAGCGTCGCCGCGAGCTGACGCAGGGCGGAGGCTCCCTTGGCGTAGGTGATCATGTCGAACGTGCCGGCGACCGCGTCGACCGTCGGCACGTCGCCCACCACAGGGTGCGTGGTGGGGCGCTGGTCCTCGCTGTACGCGACCGACTTGCGGGCGGCACCAAAGGTGACCCACGCATCGGCCCACCCGGCGACCTCTTCGGCGGCGAACGTCGCGACAAAGTCGGCGAACGACTCGTTGAGCCACAGGTCGTCCCACCACTTCATGGTCACGAGGTCGCCAAACCACATGTGTGCGAGCTCGTGCAGCACCACCACGTCGCGCTGTTGCAGCATCGCGGTCGTGGGGCGGGTGCGGTACAGGTAGCGGTCCTCGGAGATGGTGACGCAGCCCGCGTTCTCCATGGCGCCAAAGTTGAACTGCGGTACGTAGGCCTGGTCGTACGAGTCGTAGGGGTACTCGGTCGCGAAGACGCGTTCGTACAGGTCGATGCCGGCCTGCGTGACCTCGAACAGCCGGGCGGCGGCGAGGTGCTCGCCCACCTGCGGGCGGCCGTACACGCGCGCAGGGATGTCGCCCTTCGCAGAGGTCAGGGTGGCCTCCTCGAACACGAAGGGGCCAGCTACCACGGCGGCCACGTAGGTGGGCAGCAACACTGTGGGCGCGAAGGCCCAGGTGCGCGTGCCCGCGCCGTCATGGTTGACCACGGCACGCGTGTTGGAGACGACCTCCCAGGCGCTCGGCGCGCTCACCGTGAACTGGAAGGTGCCCTTGATGTCGGGCTGGTCAAAGCATGCAAAGGCGGCTCGCGCATCGTCCGCCGCGAACTGGCTGTACAGGAACGTGTGGCCCGTGTCGGGCTCGACGTAGCGGTGAATGCCGGAACCCGTGGTGCGGTAGGCGCAGTCCGCGTCGATGACCAGGAGGTTGGCCGGCTCCAGGTCGGTCAGCGGCAGTCGGCCGTCCACGAGAGTGTCGACGTCGAGTGCGCGCCCGTTGAGCGTCGCGGAACGCAAGGTGCCCACCAGGTCGATGAAGGTCTCGGAGCCACCCGGTGCGGTGAACTCGATCTGCGCGTACGAGCGAAACGTGTCGCCAGCGCCGGTGAAGTCCAGGGCGACCCTGTACTCGGCGGTCGGGATGATCAGGGCGCGGGCGTTGGCCTCGTCACGGGTGAGCATCGTCCCAGTCTCCCACGCGTGGGTCCCGCTTCACCCCGACCTCCCGCCGCCCTCCTTCCCGTCAAATGGATCCATTTGGCTCGTCAGGGGCGTGACAGCACGGAGCCCGGGCCCCCTCGCGGGGTACCCGGGCTCCAGACATCGGTGGGGCTTAGCCCTGTGCGTCACGCTCCTGGTTGGCAAGGGCGCGGCGCACGTTGTCACGGCCCTCAATGATCAGGCGACGCAGGGCGTCGTGAGCGTCGGCGTTGTTGGCGAGCCACGCATCGGCCTTGTCCTGCAGGTCGGCGACGCGTCCTGCCAGCTGTGCCGGGTACAGGCCCTCGATGAGGTTGGTGGCCATCTCGTTGGTCTTGTCCGAGTAGATGCGGCGCACGGCCGTGAAGTACTCGTCGACGTAGGGCTCGAGCACGGTCACGTCGTTGACGTGAAGGAACCCGGCCGTCGCCTCGAACTGCAGGGCGTTGGGCAGGTCCTTCTCGGCGTTGACCAGCAGGTCCCAGGCTGCGCGCTTCGCCTCGGCGGACGGCAGCGCGGCGCGGGCGTGCGCCGCACGGCGCTGGCCCGATGCGGTGGCGTCCTTGGCGAGCTGCAGCTCGATGCCAATCTCGTCGATGCGACCGCCGACGACTAGCCCGATGAGCAGGTCCCATGCCAGGTCGGCGTCGACCTCGAGCGAGTCGAGGTGCAGCTTGCCGTCGAGCAGGCCCTGCAGGTTGTCGAGCTGGATGTCGGTGCACGCCATCGACGCGAACGCCTTGACCACCTGCAGTTGCGTGTCGGAGCCGGGCACGGCCTCGATGGCGACCTTCCACAGCGCCTCGGCCGCCTCCGAGCACACGTCAGCCGCGTGGTCGGGGTGGACGTAGAGGTTCAACGTGGTCGCAAGCTGGCGCAGCAGCACCATCACGGTGGTCGACTCGGTCTCGCGACCGATGTTCTTGAGGACCAGGTCCACGAACTGGCGCGCGGGCATCTCGCCGTCGCGCGTCATGTCCCACGCGGCGGTGAGCACCATCGAACGGGCCAGCGGGTCGGTGAATCCGCCCACGTGCTCCACGGCGGTCGCGAGCGACTGCTCGTCGAGGCGCACCTTGGCGTATGCGAGGTCGGAGTCGTTGACCAGGATCAGCGCGGGGCGGTGGTTGCCCAGCAGCTCAGTGATCTCGGTGCGCTCACCGCTGATGTCGGTCTCGACGTACATCGAGCGCTCAAGGCGCGCGGCACCGGTGGTGTCGACCACCACGTCGTAGCCGCCGATGCCCAGGCGGTGCGGACGCTGCGTGGGCCACTCCTCGGGCACCTCCTGGACCACGGTGAACGCGACGATGTCACCGTGCGCATCGGTCTCGATCTCGGGGCGCAGCGTGGTGATGCCCGCCTTCTCGAGCCACACCTCGGACCACGAGGTCAGGTCGCGACCGGAGGTGGCCTCGAGCTCGACCAGCAGGTCGCGCAGGGTGGTGTTGCCGTGGTGGTGCTTGCGGAAGTACTCGGCGACACCGGCGAAGAACTGGTCCTCGCCCACCCACGCGGCGAGCTGCTTGAGGACCGAAGCGCCCTTGGCGTAGGTGATGCCGTCGAAGTTGACCTCGACGTCCTCGAGGTCCTTGATGTCGGCCATGATCGGGTGCGTGCTGGGCAGCTGGTCCTGGCGGGCCGCCCACGTCTTCTCGAGCGAGTTGAACGTGACCCAGTTGTTCTTCCACTTGGTGGTCTCGACGGTCGCGACGGTCGAGGCGTACTCGGCGAAGGACTCGTTGAGCCACAGGTCGTTCCACCACTTCATGGTGACGAGGTCGCCGAACCACATGTGGGCGAGTTCGTGCAGCACGGTGACGGTGCGGCGTTCGACGCGGGCCTGGGCCGACTTGGAACGGAAGACGTAGTCCTCGAGGAACGTCACGCAGCCAGCGTTCTCCATGGCGCCCGCGTTGAACTCGGGTACGAAGATCTGGTCGTACTTCTCGAACGGGTAGTCCATCTCGAACTTGTGCTCGTAGAAGGTGAAGCCCGCCTGGGTGTCGGCGAGGATCACGTCCGCGTCGAGGTAGGGGGCGAGGGCCTTGCGGCAGTACACGTCGGCGCCGAGCGTGCCCTTGCGCGACTCGACGGTGCCTTCCACGCGGTGGTACGGGCCGGCGACGATCGCAGTCACGTAGCAGGGCAGGCGAGTGGTCTCGGTGAACTCCCAGCGGGCGACGCCGCGGGTCACATCGGCGATGGCGACGCTCGCTCCTTCAACCTCGTGCTTGGTGCCCGGGTTGTTGCTCAGCACGTGCCAGTGCTCGGGGGCCGTCACGGTGAAGGTGAAAGCCGCCTTGAGGTCGGGCTGCTCAAACACGGCGTACACGCGGCGGGTGTCCGCGACCTCGAACTGCGAGTACAGGTACACCTCGCCGTCCTCGGGGTCGACAAAGCGGTGGAGGCCTTCGCCGGTGTTCATGTACGCGCAGTCGGCCACGACGGTCAGCTCGTTGCTGTCCTGCAGGTCGGGCAGTTCGATGCGGCTGTCCACAAAGTGCGTGGCCGGGTCGAGCTGCGTGCCGTTGAGCACGATGCTGTGCACGGTGGGCGCGATCAGGTCGATGAAGGTCGACTCGCCAGCGGTGGCCGTGAAGCGCACGGTGGAGGTCGAACGGAAGGTCTCCTCAGAGGTGGTGAGGTCGAGTTCGACGGAGTAGGTCTCGGTGGAGACCACGGAAGCGCGGGCCTGAGCTTCGTCGCGCGTAAGGTTGGTACCTGGCATGGGCTGATTGTGCCACGCCTAGGGGTCCCCCCATGGTGGGACTGTTGGCCCAGCGCGTCGCGGTACAAGCCGCGGGGGCGCGCTTACTCCACGCTGTGCCATCCATCGGTCGAGCGCGTCAGGGGCAGTCCACGGCGTCCAGACCTGGACGGGTGGCTCGTCGAGGCGTGCCCAGCGGCCGGCGGTGGCCTTGAGCGCCGCTGGCAGGGCGCCGCGGGCGGTGCGGCGGGTGCGCGCCGTGCGATAGAGGGCTTCGATGCGCCGCATGCGGGTGACGAGCAGCCAGAACTGGTGGGTGCCGTAGGCGGTGACGTGCACCACCACTGACCGATAGTCAGTATCGCTCAGGCGCCGGCGCACCAGACCGAGCCGTTCCATGCGCGTCGCGATCTGGCTCACATTGGCGAGGGTCGTGCCGGTGTGCTCGGCGAGGGTCGACATCGCGAGGCCCCTGGGCGCCCTGACCAGGTACTGCGCGTAGTGGGCCTGAATCGCGGTCATGACGAGGCCTTCTTGGGCGAGGCGACCGCGGCGTCGCGCGTCGCGGTCGCCGTGGCGCATGGCGTCGATGAGGGGTGCGTGGCGGGCGAGATACCCGACTTCTGTTTGCGCCATGCTTCACACGTTAAGCAAATGCGGAATCGTCGTCGCATCCCCACGGCCATCCCTGGGGACAGCCGCCTTAGCGGCAGCCCTGGGGGCACACTCCACACGGCCGATGCGACCTAGACTCTCCCGGTGAGTTCACCAGACGAGACAGCCGCCACCCGCCGCCGCCTGGTTGACCTCGCACCACTCAAGGCTTCGCCGGCCTTCGCCCGCCTGTGGTTCGGCGGCGCCGTCTCCGCGATCGGCGCGCAAATGTCGATCGTCGCGGTGGGCCTGCAGATTTACGACATGACCGAGTCGAGCTTCCACGTGGGGCTCGTCGGAGGACTCTCGCTCGTCCCGATGATCATCGCCGGGCTGTGGGGCGGCGTGCTCGCCGACGTGTTTGACCGGCGCCGACTTCTCATCACGTCAAGCCTGGTCGCATGGTGCTCGACCCTCGCCCTGGTGGCGCTCGCCTCGTGGGACGCAGCCCTCGTGGGGCAAGGCACACGTGCAGCGCTGTGGCCCTTCTACGTCGTCACGACCGTGAACGCCGTGGCCGCCACCATCTCGGGTGCCACGCGCAGCGCACTCGTCGGACGCATCCTGCCCGGCGACATGATTTCTCGCGCCGCCGCGCTCAACGGCATCGGCATCGGCGCGGCATTGACGGTCGGCCCTGCGCTCGCGGGCGTGCTTGCCGCCACCGTGGGCCTCGCATGGACCTTCGCCATCGACGCCGTGCTGTTCACCGCAGGATTCCTCGGCGTGTGGATGCTGCCCGCCCTGCCGCGGCTGGGAGAGAAGGTGCAAGCTGGCTGGCCCGTGCTGCGTGAGGGCCTGGGCTTTCTCAAGCGCTCACCGAACATCCGCATGAGCTTCATCGTCGACATCGTGGCGATGACGTTTGGGCGGCCGGTGGTGCTGCTCCCCGCTCTCGGCGCGACGATCGTCGGCGGAGGTTCGCTGACCGTCGGTGCCCTCACGGCCTCCGCGGCCGTGGGCACCATCCTGGTCAGCCTGTTCTCGGGGCCTGTCGCGCACGTCCACCGCCACGGCCTCGCCGTCTCGCGCGCCATTACCTCGTACGGTATCTTCGCCGCGCTGTTTGGTGCCGCGATCCTCGCGATGACGCTTGTTGACCACGACGCGGGTCCGAGTTGGTCGGGGATCTACTGGCCAGCGCTGATCCTGTGCGGCCTCGCGATGGCCGGCATGGGCGCCTCGGACGAGGTCAGCGCGATCTTCCGCCAGACCATGCTTATCAGCGCCGTGCCCGACGGCATGCGCGGGCGCCTCCAGGGCATCTTCGTGGTCGTGGTGACGGGCGGCCCGCGCATCGGAGACATGTACGCGGGCACCCTCGCGGTCGCCGTGGGACTGTGGTGCCCGCCGCTCCTGGGGGGCTTGGCCATCATCGGTCTCATCGCCGTCCTGACACGCCTGCGCGACCCCCGCATCGGCGCGTCGTTCCGCGAGTACGACGCCCGTCACCCCGTTCCCTAACGGGGTTCAGCCGCCAGCGGCGGCCGACGACGAGACCAGCGACTGATCAAACTGTGGAACGAGGTCAGGGAAGTACTCATCGATGGCCTCGTCAGAGACGTTGATGCCGTCGACGGTGCGCACGTGGAAGCGCAACCCGTCGTCGGCCATGCCCGTCACCGATGTCACTGACACACGGACCGCGCGATCGGGGTCGGTCGCCGTCGCATACGGATCCGTGTCAGTGCCGACCGAGCCATTCATCTGCTCCGAGGTGATGTCGGTGAGGCCGGCTGCCGTCATCGCCTCCTCGAGCGCGGCCTGCGAGGGAAGCTCGCCCGCGAATTCCCCTTCGACGCCAAACCAGAACCGTGGGGAGCTGCCTTCCAAGCCTCCACCTGTTTCCGGAGTCGATTCCGCCTCGATGACGGTGAGATCGAGCGACTGCGCCACCGATGGAATGACGTCTTCCGCGAAAGACAGCACGTGGTCACTTTCCTCGACCATGGCATCGGTTCCCAGGACCGGACTGCAGCCGGCGAGCACGGCCAAGCCGCCTATGGCCGCAGCAGCCACCGTTGCCCACTGTCCCGACAGCGCGCCTGTATCCGCCATGCCGCGACGCTACCAGCGAGGCAGAGGCGCCGAAAGGCCTCGTCAGGCGGGAGCGTCGAATCCCGACTGGCGCCACGCCTCGTACGTCACGATCGCAGCGCAGTTGGCGAGGTTCAGCGAGCGCCTACCGGGCAGCATCGGAATACGCACGCGATCGGTCACCCGCGCGTGCGCCATCGTTGACTCCGGAAGTCCCGTGGGCTCGGGGCCAAACAGCAGCACGTCGTCGGGACGGTACTCGACCTCGGAGTGCACCGTGGTGGCGTGCGCGGTGAAAGCGAACACCCGCGAGTGCGGCATCGTCTCGAGTAGGTCGTCGAAGCTCGCGTGCACGGTGACCGACGCAAGGTCGTGATAGTCCAGCCCGGCGCGGCGAAGCTTGGGCTCGGACAGGTCGAACCCCAGCGGCTCGATCAGGTGCAGGTGCGCGCCAGTGCAGGCGGCCAGACGGATCGCGTTACCGGTGTTGTTGGGGATGCGCGGCTCATAGAAGGCGACATGCGGGGCAGGCATGGTGCCATTTTCTCAGGACTCGAGGACGCCGATGCCCAGGTGGCTCGCGAGGAGGGGCGCCAACTCCCACAACTGCTCGCTGGTGACGGTCGCGCCCCGCAGTGCGCTCGGGTCATCGATGCCGCCCAGGTCGAGTCCGCGCAGGTCGACATCCTTCATGCTCGCGCCGCGCACGGTCAGGGTCGTCACACGGCACCCGTGGAAGGCCACGCGCTCGAGCCGGGCATCGAGAAGATCGAGGTCGTCGAACACGCAGTCACGGAACTCGACGTCTTCAAGTCGAGCGCCACGGAGGTTGAGATAGCCGACCTTGCACCCGGTGACGCTGGTGGACTTCCAGGCACCTTCGTACAGTTCCGCAGCGCCGATGCGCGAGCGCGTCACCTCCGTACGCCTCCACGTCGAGCGAGGGGCGTGGAGCATGGTTGCTGTGGCCTCGGCCAGCCGAGTGTCGATGAACTCGGCGCCCACGAGCGAGGCGCCATCGAGTTGCGCGCGGCTCAGGTCGCATTCCTCGAACACGTGGTCGTCGAGGTCACGACCGCCCAAGTCCAGGCCGCTCAGGTCGAGCCCGTCGAGGTGTGGGCCCTCGTCGAGGTCGTACTCGTCCGCGGGTCTGAGCACGGGCTCGGCGCGGCGCGCGAGCTGAGGCGGCCGTGGGGTACTCGACGAGCGGTGGGGATGCACGGCCACGTCTAGCGGATGGGGCGGAGCTTGGACGAGGCGAGGATCGCCACGAAGTGGCCGGCCAGGATCACCGGGGTGATCGCGGTCACGGCGATGAGGACCCACCACATCACGGTGGCGCCGGCGATCGCCTGGATGATGGCGGCCACGAGGATCACCTGCGTCATCTCGACCGAGTGGTAGATGCGGTGCAGGGGCACGAGGTTGAACGCCTTGCGAGCGAGGCCGAGGGCCGAGTGGCCGATCCGGCGAGCCTCAACCGAGTCGGGCATCGGCCCCAATCCCACCTTCGAGCGCGAGACGTGAACCGCATCGTTCAGTGCCTTGTTCATGAGCACCATGCAGCCCAGCAGGGCCCCGAGCGCGAGCGGCAGCGCATCGTCCATGGCGAGCGCGAGCGACGCTCCCCACACGATCGGGATGCCACCTTCGGTCGTGTAGTGCGCGATCTTGTCGAGGAAGATGCCGCGCGGCCCGGACGTGCCGCGCACGCGGGCGACCTCGCCGTCGGAGGCGTCGACGAGCATCTGCAACTGCGCGAAGATCGCGGCGAGCAGGGGCCCAGCAAACGACGGGATTAGCAACGAGAGCGCGGCGAGCCAGCCGGTGACGATCACGCCGATGGTGACCGCGTCGGCGCTGAGGCCCCCGGCTAGGAAGCGCTGCGTCAGGAAGGGCGAAACTCGCCGCCAGTACAGGGCTGCGCTCCAGTGCTCGGCCGTGGCGCGGGCACGGATCACGTCGGGTTGGCCGAGTTCGCGAATGGTCGCGATCGACACGTCCAGCTTGCCCAATCGGGGCGCAGCAGCAGGCGTGTCAGGCGTGTCGTTTTCCACCGGGCAAGGGTAGCAAGCGGGCCCGGCGCTACCCTGACCGCATGAGTGTGCCCGCCCCGCCAGGATCGCGACGTGCGGCCCTTGGCGGCAGCCCCGGCAAAGGCGTGGCAGGCCGCGACGAGGCTGCCCAACGCGAGCACAACGCACAAGCCCCGCAGATTCCGCACCTGTGGCGCCGGGTAGCGGAGTTGTTCCGCCCCTACCGGTCGCGGCTCGTGCTGACCGGCGCGCTCGTGGTGGTCACTGCCGCGGCAGGGGTGGTTCCGCCGCTCGTGATCGAGCGCATCTTCGACGATGCGCTGTTCCCCGCAGACGCTGCAGGTCCCCACGTGGGGCTCCTGGTCGAACTCACGGTCCTGGTGATGGTGATCTTCCTGGCCACCGCGGCGCTCGGCGTGTGGCAGACGTACGTCATGGCGACCGTGGGCAACAGCGTCACCGGTGACCTACGGGTGCGCCTGTTCGATCGCCTCCAAGCGATGGATCTCGCATTCTTCACGCGCACCAAGACCGGCGTGATCCAGTCGCGGCTGCAAAATGACGTGGGCGGCGTGTCAGGGGTGCTCACCACCTTCGTGTCGAGCATCGTCGGCAACACCGTGACGGTGATCGCGTCGCTGATCGCGATGCTCGTGCTCGACTGGCGCCTCACCCTCGTCGCGATCGTGCTCATGCCCTTCCTGGTGGCCGTGCAACGTCGCGTGGGGCAGGTGCGCGCCCGCCTGGCCTCGCGCACCCAAGAGTCGCTGTCGGAGATGACGGCGATCACCCAAGAGGCGCTGTCCGTGAGTGGCGTGCTGCTGTCCAAGGTGCACAACCGTCAGCGCATGGAGTCACAGCGCTACGCGGCAGAGAACACCAACCAGGTGGGCCTACAAGTCAGACTGTCGATGTCGGGCCAGTGGTTCTTCGGGCTCGTCACGGTGATCATGAGTTCGGTGCCTGCGGCGATCTACCTCGCCGCCGGCCTGGTGATCGCCCGCGAGGTGGGGCAGGATCAAGCGCCGTCCATCACCGCGGGCACCATCGTTGCCTTCACCGCGATCCAGGGCCGCCTGTTGTTCCCTCTCATGGCGCTCATGCGCGTCGCGCTCGAGGTGCAGACCTCGCGCGCGCTGTTCGCGCGCATCTTCGAGTACCTCGACCTCGAGCCCGCCATCCGGGATAGCGCCGATGCGGTAGAGGCCTCCGCAGCGCCCGGTCCCACGGGCAAGGTCGAGTTTCGCGACGTGACCTTCCGTTACCCGGATTCGCCGACCGCCACGCGGCCGACGCTCGATGGGGTCTCGTTCGTCGCTCAGCCGGGCCAAACGGTGGCGTTCGTGGGGCCGTCGGGTGCGGGCAAGACCACGATCGTCTACCTCGCCGCACGCCTCCACGAGGTCAGCGGCGGCGCCGTCGAGTTTGCGGGCGCGGACGTGCGCTCGCTCACGCACGAGTCCGTCGTTGACCGGGTTGGCGTCGTCACTCAGGAGACCTACCTGTTCCACGCGTCGATCGCCGACAACCTGCGTTACGCCAAGCCGGATGCGACCGACGACGAGCTCGCGTCGGCTTGCCGGGCCGCGAATATCCATGACCAGATCATGACCTTCGAACACGGCTACGACACGGTGGTGGGGGAGCGTGGGTACCGGCTCTCAGGTGGTGAGAAGCAACGCATCGCGATCGCGCGGGTGTTGCTCAAGGATCCCCCCGTGCTGCTGCTCGACGAGGCGACGAGCGCGCTCGACAACGTCAGCGAGAGGGTGGTCCAGGCCGCGCTCGACCGCGCCGCCGAGGGCCGCACCACGTTGGTGGTCGCGCATCGCTTGTCCACCGTGGCAAGCGCGGACGTGATCCACGTGGTCGACGGCGGCCGCATTGTCGAATCGGGCGCGGCCGTCGAGCTTGCTGCCGCCGGTGGGCTGTATGCACAACTGGCCGCCCAGGAGCCCGCCTAGCGTAGACGCGAAAGGCGGGACCGGACCCGTAGGTCCGATCCCGCCAGTCGTCTAGAAGGAAGTGGTCGACTAGCTGTGGCAGCTACCGCCGCAGCATCCGCCTTCTTCAGCGGAGGCCACCTCGATGGTGTCCTTGTCGAGCAGGTCGATGTTCTGCTTGTCACCCATATGCGACTCCCTTCGTTGGTGGAACGCCCCACTGAAGGTGAGGCCTGCCGCCCAGCCTAACCCGGGCATCGGCGCTTTCACCAGATGTTGACGCGGTCCTCGCTGGCGAGCCACAGTTCGTCGTCCTCGCTGACACCAAACGCCTCGTACCAGGCGTCAATGTTGCGCACCACGCCGTTGACTCGGAACTCGCTGGGCGAGTGCGGGTCGGTGGAGATGCGCGTGATGAGGGCCTCCGAGCGCACCTTCATGCGCTCGGTGAGTGCGTACCCGAAGAAGAAGCGCTGGAGGGCGGTGAGGCCGTCGACCTCGGGGGCCTCGGCGATGGGAGTGCCCAGCGCGATCTCATAGGCCTTGAGCGCGATCTCGACGCCCGCGAGGTCGCCGATGTTCTCGCCCACGGTCAGGGCGCCGTTGACAAAGTGCGAGCCGTCGAGCTGCTTGGGGGAGTAGCCGTTGAACTGCTCGATGAGGACGTTCGCGCGCTCCATGAACGCGCTGCGGTCCTCTTCGGTCCACCAGTCCTCGAGAGCGCCGGTGCCGTTGTACTTCGAGCCCTGGTCGTCGAAGCCGTGGCCGATCTCGTGGCCAATGACGGAGCCGATGCCGCCGTAATTGATCGCGGCGTCCGCCGAGGGGTGGAAGAACGGCGGCTGCAGGATGGCAGCGGGGAACGCGATCTCGTTGGCCAGCGGCAGGTAGTACGCGTTGACCGTCTGCGGGGTCATGAGCCACTCGCTGCGGTCCACGGGCTTGCCGATCTTGGACCACTCCCAGTCCTCTTCGAACGCCGATGCGCTGCGGACGTTGGCGAGCAGGTCATCGGGGGTCGCCGTGAGGCCGGTGTAGTCGCGCCACTTCTCGGGGTAGCCGATCTTGGGCGTGAACTGTGCGAGCTTGTCGAGGGCGCGCTGCTGGGTCGCGGGCGTCATCCACTCGAGCTGGGTGATGGAGATCCGGTAGGCCTCGATGAGGTTCGCGACGAGCGCGTCCATCTGTTCCTTGTACTCCGGCGGGAAGTGCTTGTCGACGTAGACCTGGCCCACGAGTTCACCCGCGACGGCCTCGACAAAGCCCACTCCACGCTTCCAGCGCTTGCGCTGCTCCGTGGCGCCGGACAGGACGGTGCCGTAGAAGTCGAAGTTGGCCTTGGTGATCTCGTCGGTGAGGTACGGCGCACGCGAGTTGACGACGCGCCAGCGCAGGTACTCCTGCCATGCCTCGACGGAAGTGTCCTGCCACAGCTGGGCAAAGCCCTCGAAGTAGCTGGGCTCGGAGGCGATGAGGAGGTCATGGGCGGCCTCGGGCATCTGAATCGCACCGGCCCACGTGGTCCACGCGAAGCCGGGGGCCTCGTCGACCAGGCGGCTCAGTGTCGTGGGGTTGTGGGTGAGGTCCGCCTCGCGGGTCTTGACCACGTCCCAGTGGTGCGCGGCCAGCGCGGTCTCGAGCGCCATGACGGACGCGGAGTCGAACGGGATGCCCGTGAGAGCGGACATGCGGTCGATGTGGGCCACGTACTTTTCGCGCGTCTCGGCGTGCGCGTCCTCGCGGTAGTACGCCTCGTCGGGCAGGCCAAGGCCGTACTGCGAGAGGTACACGACGTTGTCGTCGGGACGGTTCTTGTCCGCGAACACGTAGTAGCCCACGGTGCCTGTGACGCCCGAGCGGGCCAAGGTGCCCATGGCCGCGGCCAGTGCGTTGTGGTCACCGGCGTTCGCCACGATCCCGAGATCCGCGTCGAGCGGCGCGGTGCCCAGCTCGTTGATGCGGTCGATGTTCATGAAGCTCGTGTAGAGCGCGCCGATGATCGAGTCGGGCTCAGCCGCCTCGATGATCTTCCTGGTGTGCTTCTCCGCCTGGTCGCGCAGCGTGTAGAAGCTGCCGTCGGCCGCGCGGTCGCCGGGGATCTCGTGGGTGTCCTCCCACGGCCCGTTCACGTAGCGGAAGAAGTCGTCCCCCGCACGCACGGTCGGGGAGAACTCGGACTTGTCAATGCCTGAATCGAGTGCCATGTCCTCACCCTATGGGCGCGCACCCACACTGCACCGGTCGTTTCGCTCACGGCGAGGGACGCCCGCAGGTGCGCGGGCCTGGCAGGATGGAGCCATGCGCATCCACATCGCCGCCGATCACGCCGGATTCGAGCTCAAGCAGCACCTCAAGGCCCACTTTGCTGAGGCCGGCCACGACGTGGTCGATCACGGCGCGTTGGAGTACGACGCACTCGACGACTACCCGTCGTTCTGCATCTCTGCCGCGGAGGGTGTGCGCGACGAGCCCGGCTCGCTCGGCATCGTCATCGGCGGCTCTGGCAACGGCGAGCAGCTCGCGGCCAACCGCGTGACCGGCATCCGTGCCGCGCTGATCTGGTCCGAGGAGATCGCGCGCCTGGCCCGCCAGCACAACGACGCCCAGGTGGGCTCGCTCGGCGGACGCATGCACTCCCTCGAGGAGGCCACCGCGATCGCGGACGCCTTCATCAACGAGCCCTTCAGTGGCGACGAGCGCCACCAGCGTCGCATCGACGAGATGACGGCGTACGAGGGCCAGCGCTAGCGACCGCGGCTCGCGCGTTCACGCTGCTCCGTCGGCGCGCGCGTTCCAGTGGGACATGAGGGTCAGAATCTGCCCGAAACTGACACCTATGTCCCACTGGCGCGCAGGAGTGGCTTAGAAGTCCCAGTTCGTCAGCGGCGCCACGGGCGACAGCATCGCGATCGCGAGTTGACGCGCCTGGCCCGGCGTGTGCTCGTGCACGAGTCCTGCCGCGGTGAGCGCCTCGACGGAGGTGCCGCCCAGGTACACGGTCGACAGGTGGCGCGCGTCCATCGCGAGGTCCGCCGCTTGCGTGGGATCGTCGCCCAGCTTGGTGACGGTCGCATCGGGCCCTGACACGACGATCCGCCACACGCCAGCGTTCTCGGGGACATGACGGTCGGTGAGCGAGAACGTCACGTCGCAGTCGTGGAAGTACTCGCGCGACTCCAGCGCAGTGCGCACGTCGAGCAGGCGCACCCACAGGTTGTCGATCACCTTCGAGCGAGCCCCGCGCGCGTCCTTGAGCTGGTGCAGAAGTGGGTCGTCGGTCGCGAGGTTCTCGGTGTGGGTCGTGCCCACGAGGTCGAAGTCGGTGAGCGTCGCCCATAGCCGCTGCGACGCGGCGGGCGTGAGCGAGCCGTGCTCGCGCACCTGGCACACGCCATCATGGATGCCCACCTCGGAGTCGGCCTTGCGGCGGAAGAACGCGTACGCGACCGGCTCGCCGCGGTCCTCGACGATCGCGATGCGCCACCTCTCGTAGCCGTGGCGGTTGCCCACCGGGTCGGTGAAGCGCGCGTTGCGCCCCGAGCCCACGGGGTTGAGGATCGTCGCCGGTCGGGTGAGCTTGGACTGCAGGTCGGCCACCACCTGGTCGTGGCGCTCGAAGTCGGCGCGCTCCAAGCGCACCGTGAGCGCATCGGCGCCCTCGACCGGCCACAAGCGGGAGCCGCGCGGGATCGAGGCCTTGACCGTCTGCGAGGCCATGCCGTAGCCAAAGCGCGCGTAGATCTCCGCTTCCATGGCGTACAGCGCGCTCACGGCTTCGCTGCGCTCGAGGCAGCGCGCAAAGTGGTCGCGCATCATCGAGGTCATGAGGCCGCGACGTCGGTGGGCGGGGTGGACGCTGAGCCACGACAGGCCCGCGGTCGGCACGCGTCGGCCGCCTGGCGTGATCATCTCGGTGCCAAAGCTCGCGTGCACCGCGGCGAGCTCGCCCACGGGTCCGCGACGCTCGTCGGTGACCTCGATGCCGCGTGCGCGTTCGGTGGGGAGGGCATCGACGTAGTCCTGCCGATCCTCCCTCAGCCACTCGCCTACGAAGGCCCACTGGACCACCTGAAAGAAATCGTCGAGGCGGTCCGTGGGGACGGAAATGGACTGGTAACCCTCTGCCTTCTTCATCTACCCAGGCTTTCAGGTTTCTTGGTCTGCGCCAAACCTTCCGCGTGTCACGGGCGGGTACCCGGCGGCCGATGCACGCTCACCCAAGCGCGCATCGGCCCTGCTAAAAGCCGAAGTTGGTGACGGGCTGCAGGTCGCTCGACATGGCCCGCGCCAGTTGGTCGGCTGCGCCGTCGCGGCGCTGCTTCACGAGCCCCGCGCGGTACAGATCGCCGATGCTCGTGCCGCCAAGATAGGCGGCGCCCAGTTCCTGCACGTTCATGGCGAGGTCGGCGGACTCAGCGTCGGCGCCGTCGATCTTGGAGACCTGGGCGTCGCCGCCAGTAACGGCGATGCGCCACACGCCTGCGTTGTCGGGCAGGGTGGGATCGTCGAGCGCCACGGTGACGTCGCAGTCGGCGGCGTAACCGCGTGCCTCGAGCGCCGCTTTGGGGTCCAGCACGCGGCACCAGACGTTGTCGCGCACGCCGAACTTGCCGCCGCGCAGGTCCTTGATGAGGTACACCAACGGATCGTCGAGGGCGATGCGGTTGGCCCACGTCTTGGCCATGAGGTCGAGGTCGACAAGCACGCGCCACAGGCGCACGGTCGCCTTCGCGTCGAGCGCGGCCCAACCGTGGACGTTGACGGTGCCGTCGGGGCCGAACGGGGTCCAGTCACCCTTGCGTTGGAACAGCGCCCACGCGACGGGGGTGTCCCCGTCACGCACGATGGCGATGCGGCGCTCCTCTTGGCCGTTGCGGTCGCCTTCGAGGTCCATGAAGATGTCGGCGATGGTCTCGTCGGGAAAGTCGACGATCGCACCGGGTCGGAGCATCTGTGCCTGCACCTGACGAATGACGGCGCCATCACGCTGCGCTGAGGCGCTGTCGATGGTGACCGTCAGGTCATCGGCGCCCTCGACATCGCGGAACTCGGTGCCCCGCCCGAATTCGACGCCCAGGTCCCGTGCGGCGAGGCCGTAGCCGAACCGTTGGTAGATCGCCGTCTCCGCGGCGTACAGGAGCGACACCGCTTCCCCGCGCTCGAGCGAGCGGGAAAAGTGGTCGGCCATCATGGTGCGCAACAGGCCGCGGCGGCGGTGGCCCGGGTGCACGGCAACCCAGGTGAGCCCAGCGGTCGCGACTTCGCGCCCGCCCGGCACCCTCATGCGGTACGGGAAGGAGGCGTGGACGGCGGCGAGAGAACCCACCTCGCCGCGTGACGCATCGGCGATCTCGATGCCGCGGGCACGATGCCACGGCATGGCGGCGGCAAGGGCGCTGGCCTCTTGGGCCGGCGGCGTGAAGGCGAACGCGAAGCCCCCCACATGAACGTAGTCGGCCGAACGCTCGGCTGGAACGTTGACAACGGTGTAACCCTCGGGAGTGCTCACGCTTGCGATTGTGGCACCGCGCTGTGACATTGGCGAGGGATGCCCCGTCGAACGCCTGCTACGCCGCGCGCTCGGCTTCGATCTCGGGTCGCAGCCGCTCGTATTCGACCTTGATGCAGTGGTTCTGCACGACGGCGAGACCCGCGTCGCGCGCTCGCTTCGCAGACTCCTCGTCCACGACGCCCAATTGCAGCCATAGCGCGCCTGCGCCTACCTCGATGGCCTCGTCGGCCACCGGCGCCACGTGTTCGGAGCGCCGGAAGACGTCGACGATGTCGGGCACCACGGGCAGGTCGGCGAGTGAGTCATAGAAACCGTGGCCGCGGATCTCCTGCCCGTCTGCCTGGGGGTTGACCAGGTAGACCTCGTAGGGAGTGCGCGCCATCATCCACGTCGCGATGTTGTACGAGGTGCGGTGGTCCTTGGGGGAGGCGCCCACGATCGCAACGGTGCGTGCCCTCCCGAGCATGCGCGCGAGCAACTCTTCGCTCGGCAGGTGCTCGTGTGTAGGGGCGGGGCAGGCGTCCCCGCGCGAGGTCTGCTCGCCGGGCTCGAAAGGCAGGTCGATGCTCATACAGAGGGAACGTACCTAGTGCGGCGGTATTCCGCAGGGACCTTGGTCGCTCGCGCCCGAGCGAAGGGAATGCTCGGATGGAGGTGTCGGTTGTCCCCACAGACGGGCCCCGCGAGGGGCACACGAGACACCAAGGGAGAGAACGGTGACTGAGCACACCCCGAACATTGGCATCGAAAACAAGGCGCTCAAGGACATCAACGCCGGGTTGGCGCAGACGCTGGCTGACACCTTCACCCTGTACCTCAAGACCCACGGGTATCACTGGAACGTGACCGGCCCGCACTTCCGCTCGCTGCACCTCATGCTTGAAGAGCAGTACCAGGCGCTCTTCGCGGCGACCGATGAACTTGCCGAACGCATGCGTGCGCTGGGTGACAAGGCGCCTGGGTCCATGGCGGAGATGCTGGAGTTGACCACCATCAAGGACCACGAGCCCACCGAAGACGCGCTGGCGATGGTGAAGAACCTCCTGCGCGACCACGAGCAGGTCGCCACCGCCATCCGACCCTTGGTGGAGGTCGCCGAGGACGCGGGAGACGGTGCGACTGCAGACCTGTACAACGCCCGCCTGGCCTTCCACGAGCAAACTGCCTGGATGCTGAGGTCGTTTGCCGCATAAGCCCCACAATGCCACGATGGAAAGATCGGTCGGCGTGGCGCTTGCGGCGTTAGTCGCAGTTCTGGGAATGTATGATTGACGTTCTGTCGCGCGGCCGGTCTGATCATCGGCTCGCTTGCGGCAACAGATGTCCCACCCCCCTGGGACGAGTCGCCCCACCCCCCCCGGGGCGCAGAGAACCCCCCGCCCACAAGGCGGGGGGTTCTTCTCGTTGTGACCGGTTTCAGATCCAGTACATGGCCGGCTCGCGCTCGCGCAGCTCGTGCGGGATGGCGTCTAGATCAGGGTGGCGGTGAGAATCGCCAGCATCGACGGACGATGCGGCGGTTCCCGCCTCGCGCACCGTCGGGTGGTCGCGGACCTTGGCCGGGATACCGACGGCCGTCGCCCCGTCAGGGACGTCCTTGACGACCACGGCATTCGAGCCGATGCGCGCATCGCACCCGATATGCACGGGACCCAGCACCTTGGCGCCGGCGCCGATGACGACCCGGTCGCCCACGGTGGGGTGGCGCTTGCCGGGGCTCATGGTGACGCCGCCCAAGGTCACGCCGTGGAACAGCAGTACGTCGTTGCCGACCACGGCCGTTTCGCCCACGACCACTCCCATGCCGTGGTCGATGAACACGCGACGTCCGAGCGTCGCACCGGGATGAATCTCGATCCCGGTGCGCGCGCGGGCGTGCTGCGACCACAAGCGACCGTAGGACTTCAGCCCGTGAGTCCACAGCCAGTGGGCGATGCGGTGATGCCACACCGCGTGCACTCCTGGATAGGACAGGGCGATCACCAGCCGTGAGCGCGCCGCGGGGTCGCGGCGCATCGCGGTGTTGATGTCCTCGATCGCGCGGGCGATCGGGCCCATTCGGTCAGTCATGCGGGGACGTGCCTTTCGAAGGAGTCGATCAGTCCATGAGGTCGGCGTACAGCACCGACGACAGGTAGCGCTCACCGAACGACGGGATGATGGTGACGATGGTCTTGCCAGCGTTCTCGGGACGCTTGGCGACCTCGATGGCGGCGTGCAGGGCGGCACCAGAGGAGATGCCGACGAGCAGGCCCTCCTTGCGGGCGGCGGCGCGGGCCGTCGCGATGGCGGTCTCCGAGTCGACGTCGAAGACCTCGTCGTAGATCTCGGTGTTGAGGATCTCGGGCACAAAGTTGGCGCCGAGGCCCTGGATCTTGTGCGGGCCGGGCGCGCCACCGTTGAGGATGGCGGACTCCTTGGGCTCGACGGCGATGATCTGGATCTCGGGCTTGCGGGCCTTGAGGACCTCGCCCACGCCGGTGATGGTGCCACCGGTGCCGATACCGGCCACGATGATGTCGACCTCGCCGTCGGTGTCGTTCCAGATCTCCTCGGCCGTGGTGCGGCGGTGGATCTCGGGGTTGGCCTCGTTGGCGAACTGGCGGGCCAGGATCGACCCGGGGCGCTCCTCGGCGATCTTGTTGGCGGCCTCGACGGCGCCCTTCATGCCCTCGGGTCCGGGGGTCAGGATCAGTTCCGCGCCGAAGGCACGCAGCAGGCCGCGGCGCTCCTTGGACATGGTCTCGGGCATCGTGAGCACCACGTTGTAGCCGCGGGCAGCGCCCACCATGGCCAGGGCGATGCCGGTGTTGCCGGACGTGGCTTCGACGATGGTGCCGCCGGGCTTGAGCGAGCCGTCCGCCTCTGCGGCGTTGACGATGGCCACGCCCAGGCGGTCCTTGACCGAGTTGGCGGGGTTGTAGAACTCGAGCTTGCCGAGCACGGTGGCGCCGGCGCCCTCAGCGAGGGTGTTGATCTTGACGAGCGGGGTGTTACCAATGAGGGCAGTGGCGTCCTCGTAGATCTTTGCCATGGGTTCTTTTCCTTAGGTGGGTGGGTGCCCGCGTGGGGCGTGGGACGGTGTGGACAACACAGTCGCATCGATTCTGATGCCGGGGCGAGCGCTGGCGGCGTGGGGCCCGGGTATCCGGGCGCGCGTCAGCGCTCTACAGACAGCAGCAGCACATGCACATGCAGGTGCTGGAAACGCCCATCAGCGGGGCAGGCGAGGACGGCGCAAGGGCGCGTCGCTCGGTGCTCATCTCGCTGACCTTTCGTGGGGCTTTGCGGTCAGGCTAGCGCTGAATCGCGTGCGGGGGCAAGCACGGGGGCCGGCGAGCGTGAGCGGCGGGATCGACCACACGTTGACCGGTGACATACCTGGGCACGGGTCGCTATGGTCTGGTCATGCCGATCTACCGCATGCGGGCCGAGCACTCCACCGTGGTTCCCGCCACCCTGGCCCAGGTGTGGCGCTTCGTCGACGATCGCGAGGCGCAGGTCGAGTATGACCCCCGACTGATGCGGATTGACGTCATCGAGGGTGCGTGGGCGACGCCCGGGTGCCGCGCCGTGGCCACCGCCGTGACCCCCACTGGCGAGGTGGTGCGCTTCGAGCAGCGCACCGAGACCGTGGACCGGCCGCACTCGTTTTCGACCTCGACGGCGTTCCCCGACGGTATGACGCGCGCGTTCCACCGGTTCGCCGAGGTTGACGGTGGGGTGACCTGGACTCACCGCATCGAGGTTCAGACGCGCGCGCTGTCGTGGCCGGAGTTCCTCGTCGTGAAGACCACCGAACGCAAGCGCCGTGCGCAGGTGCGCGACGACTACGAGAGGGACAGGCAAGCGCTGGTGGCCGCCGTGGCTGCCTACAGCCAAAGTGAACGGGCATAGCCCGGCTGCGAGCGCATCGGCCCTGCTGTGCCCTGCCAACGGTGGGGTGCGCCACTAGGCTGGAACTCAGCGACCGGGCGTCAAAGGAGAGAGCCGATGGCCACGAGCACTGTGTCTGTGGAACGTGAGATCCACGCCGATCCCGCCGCCGTGTGGCGCGTGGTCACCGGGCTCGACCGCGCCACCGAGGTCTTTAGCGCCATCACGGCCGTCGAGCGGCTCGAGGGCGAGGGCTACGACGTGGGGGTGCGCTGGCGCGAGACCCGCAAGGTGTTCGGCAAGGAAGAGACCGAAGAGATGTGGGTGAGCGCGATAGAGCCGATGCGCTCGACCACTGTCGAGGCACGCTCGGGTGGCGCTCACTACACGACCCGGTTCTTCCTGGACTCCAGCGATCTCGGAACGCAGCTCAGGCTTGAGTTTTCGGTGAAGCCCCTCGAAAAGGGGATGGCGAAGCTTGCCTGGAAGGTCTTCGGGTCGTTCGGCATGAAGGCCACGCAGAAGGCGCTCGTGCAGGACTTGGCGGACATTGCCGCCGCAGTGGAGTCGCGCGACTGACGCGACCGGAGCAGGGGAGAGGTCATGGACTGGTTCACGCTGGAAGGGCTGCCGTGGGTGGGGATCGCGCTGGCCTTCATCGCAACGTTCGTGCTGGGGTGGTTCTGGTACTCACCACAAGGGTTCTTCAGGCCCTGGCAGCGTGCCGTGGGGTTCACCGATGAGGACATGAAGGACGCCCGCATGGGGCTGGCGTTCGGGCAGATGGTCGTGGGCAACGTGCTGGGGCTGGTGGTGCTTGCGGTGCTGCTGGTGGCTCTTGGCGTGGATTCATGGTCCGGCGCGGCGCTCACCGGCGTCGTGGTGGGATTTGCCTTGCGGGGTGGCGCTCACCTGATCCACGACGGCTTCGCCTTGCGTGGGCCGGTGGCCACCTGGATTGACATCGCGCACGACACCGTCGCGCTCGCGGTCGCGGGGGCATTGATGGGGCTGTTCCTGTAATCAGGGAACTGCCAGGGAAAATGGAGCGGGTGACGGGAATCGAACCCGCACCATCAGTTTGGAAGACTGAGGCTCTACCATTGAGCTACACCCGCGGGGCCGGCTGTCCGGCGCACCTAGCGTAGCCGAGCCTGGGCCCAGCGCGGTAATTGACGCGGCGCGCGTTAGAGCAGTGAGATCGCCAGGGTTACGAGAGCGAGCGCTGGCAAGGTGCCCTGCTTGAGCGCTGCCGACGCCTGCGTGCGGTCGTGCGCCACAAGCACAATGGCCGCTGCGAGCATCGAGCCCACGCCCGCGACGATCAGGGCGGCGCCGACGGCATGTTCGCCCATGGCGGTCGCGATCACGCCCGCTGCCGCGATCATGGCGAGAAAGAGGTTGTAGAAGCCCTGGTTGAAGGCCATGGGTGCGAGTGCGCGGGCCTGGTCTTCATCGTCGATGCCAAAGACCGCTCGCGTCGAGGGCCGGGTCCACAGGACGGACTCGAGCACAAAGATGTACACGTGGAGGGCCGCAGCGAGGCCGGCGAAAATCAGCGAGAGGGTGAGCATCGGGGCTGCTCCTTTGGGGTTGGGGTGCCTGATGCTTCGAGCCTAGCCGCGCGCGTACTAGAGTGGGCGAGCCCACACGGGCAGTCGCGGGGTGTAGCGCAGCTTGGTAGCGCATCTGCTTTGGGAGCAGAGGGTCGCAGGTTCAAATCCTGTCACCCCGACGGTAAAAGTCCTGGAAACTCACGAGTTCCCAGGACTTTTCTCTTGGTGGAAACATGACCATGGCATCTTTTACTCATCACTCTGGGCTCTCAGGAGCCTCTGGCTGCCGCTCCGTTCCGGCTCGAGCGCGATCGTGCTGGTTGCCTCCGAACGTTCTGGGCGTGTCCTCCGCACCTGTGAGGTATGAGCACCGAACTCCACACGGTCGAGAACTCCTGGGGCCTGGAGCCCCTGCTCGACGTCACCGAACTTGCTGCCTACCTGGGCGTGCCGGTCTCGACGGTCTACGAGTGGCGCACCCGTGGTACAGGGCCCCGCGCGTACCGCTTTGGCAAGCATCTGAAGTTCGCCGTCTCCGACGTGCGGATCTGGGTCGAGGCAGCAGCGCGACGGCTCGTCTCCCGAGAGGCGGTGACGCCATGGGACGCGAACGCCTGACTATCGGCACCTTCGGCGAGGTCGGATTCCCCGACGCCGCGAACGGGCGCGTGGTCGCGCGGACCCGCTACCGCGACTGGGACGGCAGATACCGCCTGGTCCAGGCGACGGCAGACACCCGCAAGCAGGCGGAGCGGGCGCTCAAGGCGAAGCTCGCCGAGCGAAGCCTGTTTCAGCCCGCCGAGACTGTTCTGTCTCCCGACAGTCCGTTCCCCGATCTCGTGGCCTACTGGCTCGACGATCTCGAGCTCGAGGGGCGGGTCACGAAGCGCACCCTGCAGCTGTACGAGCGCGACATGCGCACGCTCGTCATTCCCGCCTTCGCGAATCTCACGCTCAGGGAGATCGGCGTGGCTCGCTGCGACCAGTTCCTCAAGCAGCTCGCGAAGCAGAGCTACAACCGTGCGAAGCACGCACGCGTGGTCCTGCTGGGCCGCCCCCTTCATTCGGTCCGGACGATGTGTGAGTCGTCGGTTTCGATGTGATGGGTGCATTGCCGAGCGTACTCGGCTGGGGGTAGGTAGCCGAGCGAGGAGTGCCGGCGGTGATGGTTGTACTCGTCCTTCCAGTCGCCAATCACGACCTGGGCGTGCAGCAGCGAGTAGAAGCTGTTGTTGTTGAGGCACTCGTCGCGGATCCGGCTGTTGAACGACTCGACGTACCCGTTGCGCCACGGCGATCCCGGTGGGATGTAGCTGAGGCCGGTACGGGTGCCGGCCCAGTCGGCCATGGCGTCGCTGATGAACTCCGGCCCGTTGTCCGACCTGAGCACCGCCGGCGCACCGCGGATGGCGACGAGGTCCTCGAGGTGCGCGGTGAGCCGGTCGGCGGTGACCGACCGTTCGGTGAGCCCGCCGATGCACTCCCGGGTGTGCTCGTCGACGATCGAGCAGATCTTGATCGGGCGGCCCTGCTCGTCGGCATCGAACTGGAGGTCCACCGCCCACACCACGTTCGGCGCGTCCGCCGTCGGCGCGTCGACGGTCGAGGACCCGACGCGCTTGCGGCGCCGCCGCTGCGGCACGCGCAGGCCCTCGTCACGCCACAGGCGTTGGATCTTTTTGTGGTTCACGATCCAGCCCTCTGCGCGGGCATCGTGATACGCCCGCCGGTACCCGTACCGGGGGTGGTTCTTCGCCCAGGCGCGCAACCAGTCCCGCAGCGCCCGGTCTGGGTCCGCGGTCGTGTCGCCCTTGAGCGGGCGCCGGTATGCGGAGCGAGAGAGCCCGACCAGGCGGCACGCCATCCGTTCACTCACCTGGAGCTTGCGCACCAGGTGGGCGACGGCGGCGCGGCGCCTGCCCGGGCCTAGAAGTTTCCCTCAGCCAACTCCTTGAGCGCGGCCTTCTCGAACTCCGCCTCGGCCAGCAGCCGCTTCAAGGTTGCGTTCTGCTTCTCGAGCTCCCTGAGGCGCTTCGCGTCGTCGGCCTCGAGGCCGCCGTACTGGTTCCGCCACCGGTAGTAGGTCTGCTCGGACACGCCGAGCTCTCGGCACACCGCCGCGACATCCTGTCCGTCAGCGAGCATCCTGTCGGCCTGTCCGAGCTTGCGGACGACCTGCTCCGGGGTGTGACGCTTCCTGCTGTTCGTCATGATCTGACCAGTCTCCCTGCCCGCGACCGCGGGCAACAAGACGACTCTCACAACCACCGGACCTACGAAATGGGGTCAGCCCAGTCGGACTCGCGCCTTCAGTTGCGGCATCGAGCGTGCTCGCGGATGACCTTGGGATCGGCACCGAGAACACCGCGATGTGGCTCGCGCGCCACGACCACGGCGAAGCCAGCTTCGCTGCGGGCCAGCTCGTCATCATCGACGAGGCGAGCCTCGTCGGCGATCGGGCGCAGCTTCAGTCGGTCGAGGCAGGGGGCGCCTTCGGAATGCTCGTTGCGGACCGCGACGATGCACCCGAATTGGTCGACGTACACCGCTTCGTTCACGCCTGGGAGAAGCGAGCGTCGCTGGACCTGCGGCACGGTCGAGCCATCGCGATCGACGCCTACGACCGTCACGGCCGCATCGTCGGAGGCGACGACGATGCCATGGCCGACGCTGCGTACGCCGCCTGGCGGCGAGACCGCGAGGCTGGCCTCGCATCGGTCCTTATCGCCGACTCGAGCGATACCGTCGTCACCCTCAACCGCCGAGCCCGTGCCGCCCTCGTGCTCGCCGGCGTTGTCGACGCCTCCGCAGAGGTCGCTCTCCACGACGGCACCGCTGCGTCGGTCGGAGACGTCGTCGTTACCCGGCAGAACGACCGCCGGCTGCGAGCCGGACGCGATTGGGTTCGCGACGGGACGCGCTGGACCGTCACGGGGTTGCGGCGCGACGGATCGCTAGTGGTGCGACAGGCTTCGCGCAGTCGGGGTGGCACTGTCGTGCTGCCTGCGTCCTACGTCGCCGCGCACGTGGAGTTGGGATACGCGGTCACCGCCTACCGCGCCCAGGGCACGACGACGGACACCGCCCACGCGCTCGTCGAGCCGGCGACCACGCGCGAGAACCTCTATGTCGCCATGACCCGTGGGCGTGCGTCGAACGCCGCCTACGTGGCGCTGAACCGACCCGACGATGATCACGCCAGTTCGCACCCGGGCGATAGCGACGAGGCGACGGCCCGTTCGGTGCTTGCGGGTGTGCTTGCCCATGTGGGTGTGGAGCCGTCGGCAACCGAGACGATCGCCGCGGAGCAGGAGACCTGGGGCTCGATCGCGCAACTCGCCGCCGAGCACGAGCCGATCGCTTCCGTCGCGCAGCACGATCGGTGGGTCGCGCTGGTGCGGGCGTCCGGGCTGTCGCCTGCGGACGCCGAGGCAGTCATCGAGTCGGAGGCGTTCGGAGCGCTCGCGGCCGAGCTGCGGCGAGCTGAGGCGAATCACTACGACGTCGACGACTTGCTCCCGCGACTCGTCGCTGTGCGTGGGTTCGCCGATGCCGAGGATGTCGCAGCGGTGCTGCATGGCCGTGTCGAGCGGGCGACCGCGCGTCTGCGGTGGTCGGGTACGACGCGGCGCACAGCGGAACTCATCGTGGGGCTCGTGCCGGTGGCGTCCGGGCCGATGGACGCCGACATGCGCCGGGCGCTCGATGAGCGAGACGAGCT
Organism: Demequina sp.; assembly: GCF_047975725.1. Classification (GTDB taxonomy): domain Bacteria; phylum Actinomycetota; class Actinomycetes; order Actinomycetales; family Demequinaceae; genus Demequina. The sequence continues at coordinate 9,006 of NZ_JBKEED010000011.1, read as the reverse complement.
CATGGAAGCCCGTGCCGCCGCGCTTGTTGATCGGGCCGTCGCGGCGGGGGAGTGGTGGGCGCGAAGTCTGGGCCTTCAGCCGGAAGCGTCGTCGCCGTCGTCCGAGTGGGAACGTGCCGCCCGCATCGTCGCCGCCTACCGCGACCGGTACCGCGTTGCTGGTGACGGTCCGACCCTCGGTGCACCGGCGGTCACGGCGGCACAGCGCGCCGATGAGGCGCGTGCTGCGGCGGCGGTTCGCGAGGCTCGTCGGATCACAGCTGGTGTCGCCGCGTCTTCGGGATCGCGTGTCGTGGCGGGGGAGAGCCGGTCGCTAGCTCTTTGACCGGGGCGGCCCAGTCCTCTCCAGGTAGGTTTACGCCGACACCCCACAACCTGGGACGATCCTCCACGTTGTCGAGGGTCAGGCGTACATTGGTTGACGAGGCAGAAGACACTGACTCAAGCGTCCTCCGGGACAGACGCCTGCGGGCACCCTCCACGCGCCGCCTCCTCGGCGGAGAATCGCGCTTCCACGGGAGGCCGGGATCATGTTCCGACTCATCTGGACCACGGGCGTCAGCATTCGCGACTTCCTGCAGCGCTACATGCCCTCGAACACCCTCATCCGCGCCACGCGCCGGCGTGCGGGCCTGAAGTGGGGCGTGCCGGCAATGCTCGTCGCTGGAATCTACCTTGTGATCGCGGCGACGCTCGTGCAGTGGATCGCCGACGGTGGGCCTGGGTGGGTGAACCTCGCCGTTCTGGTGTGCCTCTGGAACGCGCTGAAGTTCGTCGTCAACGGGCCGGTCACGTTAGTGCTGCTGATGCGCGTGCGTTCGGCGGAGCCACGCGAGCGCACGGCACGGGGCAGAGACCACGCGCGTGGAGGTGCTTCCGCAGCACCGAGCCCCGTCTGTGGCGCGCAGTTGTAGCGGACGGTGCCCAGAGAGCAGGCTCGCACCTCCTCCGAAGGTGGGGTGCTTTCAGTTCGGACTCTGAACTCGGAAACGCACGGGAAAGGCGGACGCGCGGGGCGAGTCTTCGCCTCCGTGTCGGACCGCCCCGGTGCAGTTGGCGCTTCGGGCGAACTTGTCCCGGAAGTCCTGCGATTCGAAGATGTCCGCTTGCCTCGTAGGGCTGCCTCGCTCGCTGTACCTGGTGATTGCCTGGACGTCGCCCATCATCGGGGCTGCGGTGCTACGCGACAATGCATGCGAAGCAGGCGTGCACACTCGAAGTTCTCGGCGCCACCGGCCTTCGCCATCTGGGGCCCGCGAATCGGGCCATGGGGCCGAAAGGTTGCTCGCCGAACCGCGCGTGAGCAGATGCTCGACATCCGGACTTTTGACCGATGGGGTCGCGCCCTCGGCTTAGCCTTGAGATGTCTTCGTACGTATCTCAATGAGGAGAAGTGATGTCTATCAAGAGCAAGAAGGTGCTGTTCCTCACGGGAAGCCAGGAGCTTTACGGCCCCGAGGTCCTAGAGAGGGTCGCCTGCCAGTCGCAGGCGGTCGTCGACGCGCTCAATGCGGCGCCGGACGTCGCTCTCGAGATCGTGTGGACCCCGGTACTTACCAGCTCCGACGCAATTCGCAGACAGATACTTGACGCAAATGCCGATGACGATGTTGTCGGGCTGGTGGCATGGATGCACACATTCTCGCCGGCGAAGTTGTGGATCCGCGGGCTGTCAGTACTGGCCAAGCCGCTGCTGCATCTGCACACCCAGGCGAACCAGGCTCTGCCGTTCGGAAGCATTGATCCCGACTTCATGAACCTGAACCAGGCTGCCCATGGCGACCGCGAGTTCGGCTACATCCTCACGCGCATGGGTATCCCCCGCAAGACCGTGGTCGGCCACGTCAGCGATCCTCGGGTCACGGCTGAGATAGGTCAGTGGGCGCGAGCCACCGTCGGTCGCGATGCATTGGCCTCGATGCACATGATCCGTTTCGGCGACAACATGCGGCAGGTTGCTGACACCGACGGAGATAAGGTCGACGTCCAGATCAAGCTCGGGGTGTCGATCGACACCTGGTCTGTGTCTGACCTTGCGGCGTCCGTGGCGCAGGTCGGCGAGGACCAGATCGATGCACTGATTGCGGAGTACATCGATACGTACGACGTCGCTGCCGAGTTGCTGCCTGGTGGCGACGCTCACGAGTCGCTGCGGTATGCCGCGCGTCAGGAGTGTGGCATCAAGGGGTTCCTGGACGCTCGCGGCGCTACGGCGTGGGTGTCGTCGTTCGAAGACCTCGGCGACCTTCGCCAGCTTCCTGGGTTTGCCGCTCAGCGCCTGATGGCCCAGGGTTACGGCTACGGGCCCGAGGGTGACTGGAAGACCGCGCTGCTGGTACGCCTCGCGATCGCGATGGGGGAGGGGCTGCCGGGTGGAGCGACGCTGATGGAGGAGTACACCTACCACCTCGTTCCTGGCCGCGAAGGGATCCTGGGCTCCCACATGCTGGAGGTCTCTCCGTCGATTACGACGGCACGGCCCTCGCTCGAACTGCACCCGCTGACGATCGTGCCGCGTGAGAATCCCGTGCGGCTCGTATTCGATGCTGATCCCGGCACCGGAGTCATGATTGACCTGGTGGACATGGGTGACAGGCTCAGTCTTCTCGGTACAGAGATCGACCTTGTCACGCCCGACGAGCCCATGCCGAATCTGCCGACCGCACGCGCCTATTGGAAGCCGCGTCCCGACTTCGTGACCGCAGCGAAGACGTGGCTCGCGGCCGGCGGTGGGCACCACCATGCGCTGAGCACGGCGACCACCGCCGAGACGTGGAATGACCTCGCGCGAATGCTCGACGTTGAGTGGACCCTTCTGAGCGCGACCAACGTGCGATGACTGGCGCCGGTGGGGTGCACGACGGTCCTGACGAGTTGGTGTTGCGCGCAGCCTGGCTCTATCACGTCGACGGAATGACGCAAGCTGAGGTTGCCTCTTCCCTGCATGTCTCGCGCCCCACCGTCGGCCGTTTCCTCGAGCGGGCCAGGGACCGTGGCTTCGTGCGGACCGAAGTCAGTGCAGAGCATCTGGCGTCGTTCGGCCTTGCAGCCCGGGTCAAGGACGAGTGGGGTCTTGACGACTGTGTCGTCGTGCCGCGCTCAAGCCTTCGCATCGACGACGGCCACCGTAATGCCCGGCTGGCCTCCGCTGCGGCTACTTTCATACGGCGTTTCCTACACCCCGAGACCGTGGTCGGCGTTGCGTGGGGAGATGCGGTGCAGCGCACCCTCAGCGCGCTCCCTCCTGCTGCGCTCGACGGCGTCACTCTGGCCACACTCAGCGGTGGCATCGAGCACATCACTCAGCGCATTCTCTCGACCCCGGCGCTGACGGCACGGTTACGTGCAGTGCCGGCACCGCTGATCGTGTCCCGACCTGAGGTTGCTGAAGCGCTTCGGGAGGAGGCGTCGGTCAAGGAGGTCCTCACCCTCGCGCAGGGTGCGAACATCACCCTCACCGGCATCGGGACCGCCCTACCTGGATCGTCCGCGGCGCGCAGCGGGATGCTCAGCGACCAACAGGTGTCCCAGTTCGCGGCATCCGGGGCCGTTGGGGACATGGTCGGAGAGTTCTTCACCGCAACGGGTGAGGTACTGCCAGCCACTTCGGACAGGCGCATCGGTGTCACGCTCGAGCAGATGCGAGACATGCCCCACGTTGTTGGAGTCGCCGGGGGAGTGGACAAGGCGAACGCCATCCGCGGCGCCCTCTCCGGCCACTACCTCAACGTGCTTGTCACCGACGAAGAGGCTGCGGAGGGCCTCGTCAAGAGCGCCGGCTGAGTGTCGACGCACCACTGAACGCTCAACTCATACGGCGCAGGTCGCCGCAGACATGGATTGGAAGACAACGATGAGTGGAATCAGCATTCGCACCGACCGCCTGTTCGACCGCGAGTCGGGGAGATCTTTCATGGTCGCCATCGACCGCACGGTGAGTGTGGGTCCCGAGCCGTTCGCAGGAGATGCTGGCGCCCTGATTGCGTCGATCGTCGACGGCGGCGCCGATGCGATCCTCATGAGCCTCGGCCTCATCAAGCAGTTCGGTAGCCTCGCCGCCTTCCGCGGTGGTCCGGCGCTCGTGGCCCGCGCTGATTTCCCGTTCATGTACGGCGTCACCCAGGGAGAAGGCGAGGAGTTCCGCATGATCGCGACTGCCGAAGAGGCCGTCGCGCTGGGGGCGGACGCAGTCGTCATGTTCCTCACCGGCGCCACGCACGAACGCCGTGTCTTCGGCGACAACGCCGCTGCAGTGGCAGCGATGGCGGCCGAGTGCCGTCGTCTCGGTGTCCCGCTCATCGTCGAGGCGGTGCCGTGGGGCGCTGCGACACCAGATATGCGGGACCCGAAGCTGGTCGCCGAGCTCAGCCGCGTGGCTGCTGAGCTCGGCGCCGACATTGTGAAGACGGAGAACGTCGGTTCGGCCGAGGCGATGGAGCATGTTGTCCGCTCATGCCCCGTCCCCGTGCTTCTGCTAGGCGGGCCCATGGAACCGCTGCCGCAGCTGCTGGACAAGACCGCCACCGCGCTCGACAGCGGTGCGCGAGGCGTCGTATTCGGGCGCAACGCATGGCAGCGCGATGACTCCGCCGATGCGATGAGCAGCCTGCGGAGCCTTGTCCACGGCCGCCCGCGGGCGTAGCGATGTCTTCCTACGGAGGCCTCCGGCTCATCGGCCTCGACGCAGGGGGCACCTTCATCAAGGCAACTGTGTTCGACCTTGGCACCGGTGCGACTGCCACGAGGACCAAGCGCACCGAGGTGACACACCCGAGCCCCGGATGGGCCGAACGCGACCCGGACGGCCTGTGGCAGGCAGCGACGCACGTGATTCAGGCCGCCCTGGCCGATCTTCCGCCAGGAGGACAGATCGCGGCACTAGGGGTGACGGCACACGGCAACGGCGCCTACCTTGTCGACCAGGCGGGGGCTGCTGTGAGGCCCGCAATCCAGGCCGCCGACACGCGAGCCGCCGCCTTGGTCGCTGGCTGGCGCGCTGATGGCGTGGTTGATCGGCTTCGTCCTCGCTGCTGGAACGGGCTGTGGCCTGGACAGCCGGGCCCGGTGGTCGCGTGGCTTGCCGCACACGAGCCCGCCGCGTTATCTGACTCGAACCGCGTGCTGTTGTGCGGCGACTACCTGAGAGCGCGCCTCACTGGACAGCTGGCCGGTGAGATCACTGCCTGGAGTTGCTCGGGTCTCGTCGACAACGTCACCGGCGACTACAGCGCCCAAGCGCTTGTGGCCCTGGGGATCGATCATCTGAGGCACTTGCTTCCAGAGCTGATCGATTCGCTGACGGTGGCCGGGGCCGTGTCCGCCGACGCTGCGGCGGTGACCGGTATCCCAGTCGGGACGCCGGTGATCGCTGGGGCGGTCGACAACGTTGCCATGCAGATCGGTGCGGGGGCGACAGACGAGTCAAACGCGCTCGTGGGAGCGGGCACGTGGTCCATCAACCAGCTGCTGGTCCCCGTCTCCGACATGGTCATGGACGGTCCGCTGGGCGAGGTGGCGCCGTACGCAGCTTGCTTGGCTGTGCCGGCATCGCGAGCCCTCCTGATCGAAGCATCTGCGACATCTGCGTCCACCCTCGGGTGGGCCCTCCATCGGGTCCTCCGAGGCGTCGCGGCGGACGCCGACCGCGCTGGTGAGAATGTGTACTCCTATGCCCTCCAGGTCGCGGGCATGCGCGAGCTCGATGCCGAGTCACCGTACTTCCTCCCGTTCCTCGACGGATCACGGGACTGGGCGTCGGCACGTGGCGAGTGGAACGGTCTCTCGTCATCGCACGACGACTACGATCTCGTCCTCGCGACTGTTGAGGGAGTCTGCTTCGAGCACAAGCGCCACATCGAGCGTCTGGCGCGCGCACGGACACCAATAGGCACGATTCGGTTGGCCGGCGGCGCCGGTCGGAGCCACGTATGGTCCCAGATGTATGCGGACATCCTTGGTATCCCTGTGGAGGTCAGTGAGGTGGAGGAGGTCGGAGCCCTTGGGGCCGCAGTGATCGCAGGTTCCGCGGTCGGTCTGTTCGCATCTGTCGATGCCGGTGTGGAGGCGTTGAACCCCACGTTCGTGCGTTTCGCGCCACGCCCCGCACAGCACGATCTCGCACGGCTCCGATACCAGGAGTATCTCAGACGTGTCGGAGCGGCCGAGAGTGCGACTCACGCGGCTTCGCCCGCCGTCGAGAGTGTGGCCTCGTGATACCCGCCGGCCTGATCCCACATGCGTCGACCCTTCTCGCTGAGGGCTACGTGTCGCGCGCCGACGCGATCGCAGAGGTTCGATATGTCGCGTCTGATCCCTTTGCGTCGTCGTCTCGCGCGATCCATGTGCGCACCCTCGGAGGGCTATCGGTGGAGATCCTTCCTGAGCGAGGCCTCGACCTTGGGTCAGTGTGGTGGTGCGGCTACCCGATCGCGTGGCGCTCGGCTCTGGGGCCGCGAGGCGCGTCATCGGATCCCGCGTCGTCCGGATGGATTGGACGCTTCGAAGGTGGCATGCTCGCTACCTGCGGCGTAGACAACATCGGACCGGCACGCGACGGACTCGGCCTCCATGGCTCCCACCATCTCACTTCGGCGTTCGACGTTGCGGTCACGCGGGACCGGGACCACGCCGTCACCATCACTGGAACAGTTGACTCGTCGTCAGTCTTCGGCCGGTGTGTGGAAGTGCGACGCCGCATCCGGCTCGACGCCGACGTTCCCCGTGTCACCGTCCGTGACATGATCATCAACCTTGGAACCACTCCTGCGCCGACACCGGTGCTGTACCACCTCAACTTCGGTGCGCCATTTCTCATGCCAGCGACCGCCATCGAGGTTGATGCGGAGCAGACGCTTGCCAGAGATGCACTCACCGGCGGCGCTGACTGGATGTCCTATCCTGAGCCGACGGATGAAGTTCGCGAGTATGTGTGGGAGCACTCCGGAATCGTTCCTGATGCTGCGGGTGGCAGTTCCGTTGCGATCCGCTCGTCGTCTTTGCCGGCGACCGCAGTCGTGAGTTGGCGTGCGGAAGAACTCCCGAGGTGCGTGCAGTGGGTCTATCCGGCGCGGCGGGGATGGGCATTGGGCATAGAGCCCACGAACGCACCGATCTTCGGGCCTGCGCGTGATCACCCGGATGCGGGTGCCCCGATCCTTGAACCCGGAGAGGCGCGCAGCTCCGGGTTCACGCTCGAATTGCGGCCCACGTGAACGCGCGTTCGAGACGCAAACCGCGCGGAGAAGAAGAGGGTGAGTGCTCTGGCTAGCCTCCGCGTGCGCTGGACTCGCGGCGCTGCTTGCCCTGGGCACCGTTGCATGGCAGACCCCGTGGCTCGGGTTCGTCGGTTCCGTGGGCGGGCATGTCCCTGGGTGGATGGTAGTGGTCGCCGCGCTGGGCGCGGCGACCGGGGTGATGGCCTGGACGCATGACCACTCGGTGGGGTCGATGGGCGCCACTGCCGTGTCATCGCTCGCTGGGGTCGCGGGAGCAAAGGTGCTCGCGGATCAGGTGCGTGCCCTGCGCCAGCTTGGGGTCCGGGCGTCGTGGGGGGACTTCTTCGGGCCACTCCGTGGTGTGGCGCTGGGACCCGATGCGGTGGTCACTCTAGGTCCCGTCGGCTCTTTCACGCCGCGCGTGGGTGTATTCGGGCCGCCTGGCATGCAGACGCCTCGTGGCGTCGTCGTCCACATTCATGGAGGGGGATGGGCCGGCGGCAACGAGGCGAGTGACGTGGTTCACGTCCGCCAGCTGGCTGCCCGTGGGTTTCTCGTATTCACGCCCACGTACGCGCTCGCGGCTCCCGGCGCGCCGACCTGGGAACTTGCGCCACGACACATTGCGCACGCACTCGTTGCCGTGCGGCGGATCGCCCCCGCGTACGGCGGGATCGCAGACGAGGTCTTCCTTTCCGGGAGTTCCGCCGGAGCGCACTTGGCGCTTCTCGTGGCCAATAGAGTCGCGATCGGCGACACGTTCGAGTTATCGAACGTATCGATGCCAACAATAGGTGCCGTCGCTGTCACGGTTCCTGCAATTGATCCGGCAGCAGGGCAAGAGAATCAGTTCGTTCCGGGCGGCGCTATTGGCAGGCGGATGATCGACGCGTTTGTGGGCGGCTCCGTGACTGAGGTCCCTGAGCGGCACGCGGCCGTCGATGCCGCTGCGCATGTGACATCGGCTTCGCCGCCCGCTCTGCTCGTCTACGGTCCGTGCGATTGGATCGCGCCGAGCCTCGGCGTCGCGATGTACGCCTTGCGGTGTCGTCAGCATGGCGTAGAGGTGAGAGACGTGCCCATTCCGTGGACAGGTCACCTTGTGAAGATGAGTGGCGCGGCCACGCGCGCAGGAGTTGAGCTGACGTCGAGTTGGTTCCAGGCGCACACGCGTGGGAGCTAGTGCGCTTACGCGCGTCCGGGATGCTTCCGATCGCTGACGGCCAGGCCGGGGCTCGTTCATCCAGGTGCGCGGATGCGGTGCTGGCGCGCGCATGTGTGCATCCGGACGTCACGCGAGGAAAGCGTTCTGCCGCACGCCTGTGGCCCGCACCGCCGGACCCTGGGTGGCCCCACGGGTGACCGCAGGGGCCGCTAGCCCAGACGCGCGGCTGCTTCGTCCCTAGAGATCTCGCCGGCATTGGCCTGCGCCATGGTGACGATGTGACGTCGGCGGAATCGAACAAAGAGGAAGAAGATGCACGCGATCGTCAGTCCGATCGACGGGTAGTAGTGCCCCTTAGAGTGGTGTAGCGCCCGTCGGTGGCAAGCCTTCTCGTAAATGAGGAAGCGGCCACCGCGGGACCTTCGAGTATCACCTTGCACAGTTCTTCTCGAGTGGATCACCACGATGACCGCATCCCATATTGTCGACCCTGCCCGCGGGACAAGGCAATCTCCTCACCGACGCGTCGCCGGACCTGATGCGCTCGCTGTTGCAGACCATGATTAACGCGCTGCTCAGCGCCGACGCGGACGCCGTGGTCGGAGCCGAATGGGGCCAAGCCTGCGT
>NZ_JBKEED010000010.1:0-224909 GCF_047975725.1 Demequina sp. | reverse complement strand
CGGGCTTGCCGGTGGCCTTGATCTTGCGCAGCATCCCCAGGTCAGTGACCGACGCGGAGGCGATCTTGTACGCCACCGTATCCATCGACTCCAGGAAGTCCACGCTGGGCTCGTCCCACGGAGACGCGAACCACACCACGCCCTTTTCCTTGCAGTACGCGTCGATCTCCGAGTACTCGGCCTGCTCGAACTCGACCTTGTAGCGGTACTCCAGGTACGTCATCGTGCCCCACGGCGTCTCGCGCGGCGTGGCCTTCATGTGCTCAGGCGTGGCGATGTCGGGGGTGCGCTTTTGGAACTTCACCGCCTGCGCTCCAGCCTCAACGGCCACATCGATGAGCTTCTTCGCGTTCTCGACCGAACCGTTGTGGTTTAACCCGATCTCAGCGATCACATAGACGGGAAGCCCGTCTCCGATCGCGACATCACCAATCTTCACCGAATCAGACAACGAGGTACCTTTCGAGCAAGTGCATAGGACGGGAGCAAGCGCCTCCGCGGCGGGCCGCGATACGCAAGGGCGTCAGGAACTCCCGAGCCGCAGAGACGTCAATCTGAGTCATCCTAACCCGCTCACCTGAGAGCGCCCGGTGAGATTCACCGCTCGTTCACCAAGCCGTAAGCAACGAGCGCCGCTGCACCATTTCCGAGCGCACGCGCCCACCAGACGTCATTCGCACCCAAGGCCTGACGTCGGTGTCGCCACGCGTTGATGCGCTGACGCCACCCTCGGGGCGCCTGCACACCCGGCGAGCCCTCCGCCCGCACGGCGCCCACCAACGCGTCCAGTTCCTCTAGCCAGTTGTCTCGCTCAGGGTCATGCAAGTAATTCGCGGGTGCCCACTGAGGATCGGGCATCCGCAGGCGTAGCGCCCGCAGATCATCGAAGGACCCGTGCAGGCCTGAAGCTTCAAAACCGGTGGTGATGCGTCCCGCTTCCTCCGCGAACTCCTCAAGGCACAGCGCGGGGACCCGGGAGGCTACTGCCTCAAGTGCCGCCGTCGAGTTCACGGTCACGAGGCCGATCGCGCCGGGCAGCCAGCGACTCAGGGCGCCGTGGCCGATCGTCAAGTTGTGCGGAGCTCCTTGCCCGAGCGCGGCGAGAATTTCCTGGTATGGGTCGGAGTCGCGATGCGTCTGGGGGTCGCTTTTGTCGCCGCGCACCTTGATGACCACGTCCAGCTCTGGGTGCTCACGTGCGACATCAGCGAGCGCCTCCACAATCGCGCGACGGTCTGCGACGGCCTGTGGCACCAGTGCTTGGGGTGCGAAAATCAGGCGCCGATGCGCGGGCTCAGCGTTCGCTGGCGCGTGGGCTTGATCACGGGTGGTGTCAGCGACCAGCGACGCGAGCGCCACCGTCCGCGGCTTAGGTCCAGCATGACTGCGCACCGCCTCGCGCTCACGCTCTGAGTGCACCACCATCAGGTCGATCGAGCACCGGAGCCGCAAACCCAAATCTGTTGGCGGCATCCAGATGCCGGGTAGGCCGGCGGCCGTGACGGGGCGAGCACCGGGGCGTCCGAAGGCGTCGCGCATGAGCAGCTCGATGAGAGGACCCCGGCACGCGAGCAGCAGCGCGTCGGGCGCGCAGCGGCTGAGCCGGTTCAGCAGGTCGCGATAGGCGATGACCTCGGGAAGGCGCGCAAGGCGCCCATCTGCGGCGGCGGCTATCTGCTCACGCGTGGGAGTCACGGCAGAGCGCACCACGACCACCTCGACGTCCCACGCTGTGGCAGCCTCGAGGGCACGCGTGATCCCCCACTTCACGTACGAGTCGGCGTCGGCGACCACGAGAAGGCGGCGAGAGGGGGGCGTCACCTGGGGGGCCATGGCCGACCGTCAGCCGCGTGCCGCGAGCACGCGCTCGGCGGCCTCGCGCACCGCGCCACGCCCGCCAGGGCGAGTCAGGACCACGCGCGCCTCTGCGAGCGCCTCGGCACGCGCATCGGCCACCGCAACAGGCCACCCCACGGCGCGCATGCAGGCAACGTCGTTGATGTCATTGCCCACGTAGGCGACGCGTGTCAGATCCACGCCTTGCGCTGCGCACCAGCGCTCGAGTTCGGGCAACTTGTCGTCGATCCCGTGCAGAACGTCTACCTGGAGCTTCGCGGCGCGAGCCGCGACCACAGGGTTCTTCTCCTTCGACAAGATGAGTATCGGGACACCCGCAGCACGCAAGAGTCCCACCCCCATGCCGTCAGACCGGCTCACCGTGACGGACTCGACGCCGTCCTGGTTCACGGTCACCAAGTCGTCGGTGTGCACACCGTCGAAGTCAGTGACCAGCGCATCAGCGTCAATGGGCCCTGGGCTCGCGAGCAAGGCCGCGAGTCCACGCGACATCTCCAGCTCGGCGGCGGTATCGATTTCGATGGCACTGGACTCAGGAACCGGGGCGATCCCCACCCGGCCAAAGAACCGGTGGCCCGCGGCACGGAAGCCCTCCGCACGCATGACATAGAACGCGCCGGTCTCCTGAAAGTGAGGCTCGCGATCCTGGCGACGCGGCCGGAACGAAGAATCATGATTCACGCCTTCAGCGCCTGCCTCGCCCTCACGCCACAAGAACGCATAGGTCTCGAAGGCCGAGAACACGACGTCCTCATCACCGCTGGCCACCCGCGCCACCGCATCGGCAAGGCAATCGGCGGGGATGAAGGGGCTCGTTGCCTGAAGGAATACGAGCACGTCAACAGGCCCACCATCAGCCTCAAGAACGTCGAGGGCGTGAACGAGGGCGCTTTCCGATGTCGCCGTGTCACCCGCGATCTGCGCAGGGCGATCAATGACGGCCGCACCGTACTGGCGTGCCACCTGCGCAATGCCAGCATCATCCGTCGACACGCACACGTCAGTGATCGCCGGAACGCTGAGCGCGGCCTGCGCCGCACGGCCCACGAGCGGCACGCCGCCCACCCGTGCCACGTTCTTTCCGGGCACTCCCTTGGACCCACCCCGGGCGGGGATCACCGCGGCGATGCGTAACGAGCGTGCGCTCACTGATTGCCCCTCTCGTTGACGATGGCCTCCATGGTCGCACGCAGATGCGTGTCCGCTCGCGTAGTCCACCAGTCATCCTGCACCGGGTCAACGTGGATGCGCACCTGGCTTGGAAGGACCCCGCTGAGCGTTGCCGCAAGGCTTGAAGGGAGCATCGCCACGCGCGCCACGCGGGCTGCCGCGAGCGTCAACTCTGCAGGCAGACCAGGTCGCAGTACCGTCACGCCGTCGATTGCTGCCACCTGCGCGAGCCAGGAGCCTTCCTCGCGCCGATGCGGGAGGTACGTCACGTGCCCCCACTGGCTCGCGTAGCCGCTCACCCATGCGAGTTGCGCACGTGGCTCGATGAAGCCGTCACTCGCCAAAGCGGATCCCAGCACCACAGACTCAGTGAGTCCCATGCCCAGGTTGAGATCGGCACCACGCAACCACGCGAAGTCGTTGCTCATCACCCGGGCGCCGAGCGCCCCCAGGGCGGCCACTGCATCGGCCGTAGAGTAGGCAGTGAAGAGCGTCAGCCGACCGGCGCCGGCCAACGAGCGCAAGCGAGCAGCGGCGCGAGCGCCGAGCACACGCGACAGGCCAGACTCGACGATTCCTGGACGAGCAAGCGCTGCGCCGCTGCCAAGTTGAGCGGCGAGTGCCAGGGTGATGGCCCCGTCGTCCACCAACACCACCTGGCGCGGCCGCGCCACCGTCAACACGGCCCGTACCTGGCCGGACATGGCATCGCCCGTCACCTTGACCTGCGCGCGGGAAAACGGGGATTGCAGTGCCGAGCGGGCCGGCGGCATGATCGTGACCGATGGCGGCACGTGCGGGCGCAACACCTCGGCCGTGTGGTCGAGCTGCATCACTCGTGCGCGCGGCACGATCGCGAGCGGGACCGGCTGAGAAGCACCCCACTCAATCGCGTTGAGCAACTGCAGCGGAGACTCGACCCAAGCGACGGCCCCCACCGTCAGTTCACTTACTTGCCTGATAGGCGTTGACGACCTCCTGGGCGTCGCCGTCCATCTTGAGCACCCCGTGGTCGATCCACAGTGCGCGCTGGCACGTATCCAGAATGGAACGCATCGAGTGGCTCACCAGGAACACGGTGCCCGCCTTGTCGCGAAGCTCGCGGATACGAGCCTCGCTCTTGTCGCGGAACGCCTTGTCACCCACCGCGAGCGCCTCGTCAACCAGCAGAATCTGGTGGTCACGTGACACCGCGATCGAGAATCGCAGACGCTGCTGCATGCCAGACGAGTACGTCTTCATGGGCAGGTCCATGAAGTCCTCGATCCCCGAGAACTTCACGATGTCGTCGTATCGCTGGGCGATCTCAGCTTGGGTCAGCCCCAACGCGAGGCCGCCCAGAAGCACGTTCTTTTCACCCGTGAGGTTGGGGATGAGGGCCGCGTTCACCCCCAGGAGCGCGGGGCGGCTCGCCGCATAGACGGACCCCGACGACGCGGGGGTGAGTCCAGCGACAGCGCGCATGAGCGTGGACTTACCCGAGCCGTTGTGCCCGATCACGCCGATGGATTCGCCCTCACGGGCAACGAAGGACACGCCTTTGAGGGCATGCACCACTCGCACGCCGCGCTGGCGGGTCATGAGCGACCGGCGGTCGTTGGCCCGCTTGCCAGAAGCGAAAGACTTGTAGTCGACCTTGAGGTCGTGTGCGACGACCGTCGGGGCGCCGAGCGTGGACTCAGTCACGTCCGTACCTCTCCTCTGCACGCCAGAAGAACACGATGCCGATGGCGAGCGTGACGAACGCCCCACCCACGGCGACAATCCACACCAGCGGCTCGAGCTCCGGCCCAGCGATCATGAAGTTGCGCACCAAGGCGATGTAGTCGTGCACAGGATTGAGTTGAGCGACGGTGAGCATCCACGGCGGGTTGTCGGCGAGCACCAGCTCAAGCGAGTAGAAGATGCCGCTCGAGTAGAAGATCAGGCGGCTGATGAGCGGAATCATCTGGGTCACGTCCCGCAGGTGGACCGTCAGACGGGCGGCGATCAACGCCACGCCCAGGTTAAACATGGCCATGAGTGCGTACACCGGGATGACAAGGAGCCACTTCCAGGTGATCGCTTCGCCTGTGCCAGCCACGATGATTCCCATGACCAGGACCATGGGGATCAGTTCGATCAGTTCCTGGAGTACCTGGGCAATGGGCATGAGCATGCGCGGGAAACTTAGGCTCCGCACCAGACCCGAGTTGCCGGTGATCGATCGCGCACCTTGCGAGAAGGACTGGGCGAAGAACTGGAACGTGAAGACACCGACGACCAGGAACGCGATGAAGTTTTCTGGGCGCGAGCTGCTCGACATGATGAAGCCGAACACCAGCCCGTACAGGGCAGCGTTGAGCAAGGGCTGGAGCACGATCCATCCCAGGCCTAGCCGACTCTCGTTGAGCGAGGCTTGGATGCGGAACTTAGCAAGCGAGTAGGCGAAGGCCCGACGGCGCCAGATCTCCGCAAGGTACTCGCCCAACGGGGGCCTTGCCCCCACTCGCTTGAGGCCCGCGTCGCGCGCGATTGCCTCGTAGTCGATATCTGACACTGTGCTCCTTGACGTCCCTCAGCGCCCGGAAAATGCGTTGAGACCGCGGGTGGGACGGACCAAACCTAACAGGCAGCCCCCACCCCAGCTCAGATGCATCACGGGCAACACCACCGGCAGCAGCGCACGGGAGGGCCACGGAAGACCACGCGCGCCCACCACTGCGAGGATCAACCATCCAGCGTAAGCGATCCCAGGCAGTGCTCCCGCCGCGGTCCACGCGACGGCGGCATTGCCATGGGTGAAGAACGCGGCAATCCCCGCGCCGATCGCCACGGCGAGCGAGACGACCAAGAGTGGAGGCAAATAGAATCGCAAGCCGTTGTGTCCGGGGAATCGGCGGATGAGTTCCCCCCTCCACCGGCCGGAGGCAAAGAACTGCTTGGCGAGCGCCCGCACTGTCGAGCGAGGTCGGTAGATGACCTCCACTCGCGGCTCGAACCACACCGTGCCCCCGGCACGGCGGAGCCTGAAGTTCAGTTCCCAGTCCTCGCCACGCGAGAGATGCTCGTCGAATCCTCCGACGGCAAGGACGGCATCGCGACGGAAAACTCCGAGGTAGGCGGATTCCGCAGGGCCCGCGTCACCGCCCACGTGATACACGCCGCCACCAAGCCCCGCCGGCGAGTTGTACGCCCACGCGACGGCGCGCTGGAAGGGGCTCAGGCCCTCGGCCAACATGCGTCCCCCTACGTTGACCGCATCGGCACGCGTGATGGCCGCCAGCATTCTGCGCGTGTAGTCGGCCGGCAGCACCGAGTGAGCATCGACACGCACAACGACATCGGTGGTGGCGGCCGCAAAACCTTTGTTCAGCGCGATTGAGATCCCGTTGTCCGGGTTCTCAATCACGGAGACCTCAGGGTGACGAGCGCACAGCCCGTCAATGATCGCGTTGGTCCCATCGGTCGAACGCCCCCGCACGAGCAGGATGGGAGACCCCGTGCATCCGTCCTGAGCGAGGATCGATTCGACTGCGGACCCGATGTAATGCTCCTCGTTGAGCACGGGGACCACAAAGGTGACACCTACGCTCGCCGGTTCCGCCACGTGCACCTCTCGGGTCGCGGACATCCGAGCGAGGGCGCTCGGTGTCGTCGCGGTCGAGTCTAGGCCACGCACCCGGACAAGCCGGGCACCGTCACAGCGACCTGATCGCCGCCAAGAACGCGTCGTTCTCCTCTCGAGACCCGATGCTCACGCGCACGCCCTCACCGGCAAACGGCCTCACCAGCACGGCGGGGTCGAGCGCGCCCAGCGCGGCAGCGATCTCCCCGGTGCGCTCCCCGGCAGGCAACCACACAAAGTTGCCCTGCGCATCGGGGACGTCCCAGCCCAACTGAGCCAGCGCATCGGCCACTCGAGAACGTTCGGCGACGGTGGACTCGACCCTCTCGAGCAACTCGTCGACGGCGCTCAGCGATGCCAGTGCCGCGATCTGCGCAGGGGCCGACACGGAAAACGGCGTGACGCACGAGCGCACGGGCGTGACCAGCTCGGGGTCGCCGGCGACGTAGCCCACGCGCAGGCCCGCGAGGCCGTAGGCCTTGGAGAAGGTGCGCGCGATGAGCAGGTTGGGGTGGCGGGTCAACGCGGCAAGGCCGTCGACAGCGTCGGGGTCGCGCACGAACTCGACGTAGGCCTCGTCGAGCACCACGAGCACGCGGCGCGGCACGGCGGCCAAGAAGCGGTCTACCTCATCGGTGCGCAGCGCCGGTCCCGTGGGGTTGTTGGGGGAGCACAGCAGGATCACCTTGGTGTCGGCGGTGACGGCGGCGGCCATCGCGTCGAGGTCATGACGACCGTCGGCCGCGAGCGCCACGGGCACCGGCGTCGCGCCGGCAATCTGGACGAGGATGGGATACGCCTCGAACGAGCGCCAGGCGAACACCACCTCGTCGCCCGGCGCCGTGTACGCCTGGAGCACGTGCTGCAGCGCGGCGACCGACCCACCACCGACGGCCACATGCTGGGCGCTCAAGCCAAGAGAAGCGCCGATGCGCTCGTGCAGTTCCACCGCGAACATGTCGGGGTAGCGGTGCACCACCTCGCCGGCCGCAGCGACGGCCGCAGCGACCGAGGGCAACGGATCAAACGGGCTCTCGTTCGACGACAGCTTGACGGGCGGCAGGCCGTCCTGCGCACCGCGAGCTCCGGGCACGTAGACGGGCATGGCTGCGACGGCAGGGCGAGGCTGAGGGCGATCCATGCCTTCAAGAATGGCAGGCGCCGAGGGTGCCTGTGACAGACTCCTGGCATGAAGTTTGTGCTCAAGTCCGCTGTCATCGCCGTCGCGATCTGGATCGCCACGCTTCTGCCGCTTGACCTGGCGGTCACCGGAGGCGAAGCCGAGTGGTGGACGCGCGCCCTCGCATTCCTCGCGCTCGGTGCCGTCATCGCGGCTCTCAACGCCATCGTCAAGCCCATCCTGACCGTGCTGGCGCTGCCCATCACGATCCTGACGCTAGGCCTGTTTGCCCTGGTGATCAACTGGTTCATCCTGTGGCTGACCGCGTGGATTTCCGAGCAGGTGGACTTTGTCAACCTGTCCATCGGCGGTTTCTGGCAGACGCTGCTCGCGGCGCTGGTCATCTCGTTTGCGAGCGCGGTCATGGGCGGTCTTCTAGGGTCAAACCGGGGCTGAGCCCCAACGCCTCGGGGCCGGGAGGGACGTTCCTCACCTGGCCAGGGGGTGCTACCGGCGGTTCGCACAGCGCAACGGGTGGGGGCTCGTGGACCTGCTCGAACATCACGCGCTGCTCAAGGTCGCCCGCAAAGAACTCGCTGCTCGCA
Organism: Demequina sp.; assembly: GCF_047975725.1. Taxonomy (GTDB): domain Bacteria; phylum Actinomycetota; class Actinomycetes; order Actinomycetales; family Demequinaceae; genus Demequina. The sequence continues at coordinate 216,550 of NZ_JBKEED010000010.1, read as the reverse complement.
GCCATGAAGTCGTCGAGCGAGGTGCTCTCAGAAAGCTCCGCCTGGGCCATGATCGCGGCGTAGGTCTGCGCCTGGTGAGCGCCGATCAACGTGTGCGACTCCTCGGCCAGCGCCGCATCGCTGCTGATGCGCGTGTCTGCCGCGATGACCGTCTCGTTCGCCCTGGGAGGCTCGTCGAACCCGCCGGCCGCCCAGGTGGGATCGGGACCATTTCTGAACTCCGCGTACTGCACCTTGGGGTTGCGGTCCATGGCGGCCAGCGGCGTGCCGGCCGTGACGACCGTCGTGACGTTGAACCGCGCGGTCGCCTTGGACGCCACCGCGATGGTGCCCGCGACGATCCCGCCCTGTGAGTGGCCGACGAGCATGACCGGCTCGTGTGCGGCGATGCCGGCCTGCTCCATCGCGAGCAGCACCATCTCCGTCGCGTCGGAGGCGCTGCCATCCACCGCTACCAGGTTGCCCTCGATGTCGAAGACCTCGCCGTTGGCGCCCACCGTGTCGCCCGTACCCGGGATCGTGACGATCCAGGCATAGGTGCCGTCCGCCTGCAGGACCTTGTCAACCGTCACACCGCGGGGGTGATGACCGTCGAGGGCCACGAGCAGGTCTCCGAGGTCACCAAGCGCGGTGATGGGCCCCACCGCAGGGGGATCAGCCCGCGTCACGGCAATGAGCGCCGGCTCTCCGGAAAAGTGGTCGATGATCCGTGCGAGCGAGGCCGCTGCACTGCGCATCGGCTCATACAGACCCCGCTCTTTGAGGAACGTGGTGAGGATGCCCGCGGAGATGCCATTGAAGTAGCCCGCCGTGGGAGGAGGGCCGTCGGGTTCGATGGCGTCACCGATAGGGTCCCAGCCCACGGCGCTCATCAGGCCACCGAGCGGGGCCATGTCCCATACCTTGCCCGCCACGGTGCGCCCCACCCACGCCTGGGTGCCATGCCAGCTCTTGACGGCCCACCACGCCTGAGGGAGAACTCCGACGACCTGCTGCGCCTGCTGCTCGGCGGCCAGGAACGTCGCCGCCACCTGAGAGAGTCGGGTCGCCATCTCCTCCATGTCCCCGTCCAGGCGCTTGCTGCCACGAGATCCGCCGGGCGAACCGGTGCGAGCGTCTTCCACCTGCTCCTTGGCGTCCCAGACATACGGCGCGACATCGGGTAGTGACACGGGATGGGCGTCCGCCGCGAGACTCGCCGCGTTCCCGAGCACGCGGTCGGCACTGCGCACGGCCTCGGCCGCCGCTTCCAAGAGTCGCACCGCCCGCTCCATGTCCTCGGTCACTGCCACCTGCCCACCGGTGCCCCCGTGGACCGCGATCGGGATCCAGGGGCGCTCGGCAGGCTCCGGCTCGCTCACAGCTGCCCCGCGCGCTGCGCGGCCTCACGTGCCTGGATCCAGCGGCCACGCGCGTACTCGATGTCAGCCGCCAGCGCGTTCAAGTCGCCATGCATGACCGCGAGCGCGGTGCGGAACCTCCCGGCCGCAGCGGACACCCACTCCACGTCGCCGGCACCCGACAGCGCGCGCATCGCCTCGTCGACGTAGTCGCGCGCCCCGAGCAATGCGTCATAGGGCAGGTAGAGCTGGGGTGGGATCAGCGCGGAATCGTCCATGCCGCGACCGTAGGAAACCCCATCGGCTCGCTCGCACTGCACCCCCGGCGCACTGTGGACAATGCACCGGAGCCCAGGTGCTGTGACCGTGGAACAATGGGCGCCGTGACCGCCTGGAACCCCTCCGCCCTCGTGTCCTTCGCCGCGCTTGAGCCGGCCATCGCCCTCGGCCCGCTTGACGGCCGCTACCGAGCCGCCGCATCGGCCCTCGTAGACCACCTCTCCGAGCCCGCGCTCAACCGCGCGCGCCTGCACGTCGAGGTCGAGTGGTTCATCCACCTGTGCGCCACCGCCGCCGTCCCGGGCACCCGCGAACTCACGGGAGACGAGGTGGCGCTGCTGCGCGCGATCCCCGCCGAATTTGGCGCCGACGGGATCCGCGAACATGCCGAGATCGAGAAGGTCACGGTCCACGACGTCAAGGCGATCGAGTACTACATCAAGCGCCGCATTGAGGGCACGTCGCTCGCGCCGCTCGCGGAACTCGTGCACTTCGCGTGCACCTCCGAGGACATCAACAACCTGTCGTACGCCCTCATGGTCAAGGGCGCCGTCGAGCAGGTGTGGCTGCCTGCGGCCGATGCGCTGGCTGGCCAGATCGCGGACCTCGCCCGCGAGACCAAGGCGACCCCCATGCTGTCGCGCACCCATGGCCAGACGGCGACCCCCACCACCCTGGGCAAGGAGCTTGCGGTGCTCGCGCACAGGCTCCGTCGCCAGCTGTCACGTATCGAGCGCCAGGAGTACCTGGGCAAGATCAACGGCGCGACCGGCACATTCGGTGCCCACACGGCCGCTGTCCCGAGCACCGACTGGGTGAGCGTGTCGCGCACCTTCGTGGAGGGCCTGGGGCTCACGTGGAACCCGCTCACCACCCAGATCGAAAGCCACGACTGGCAGGCGGAGTTGTACGCGGACGTCGCGCGGTTTGGTCGCATTCTGCACAACCTCGCCACCGACGTGTGGACCTACATCTCGCTGGGCTACTTCGCGCAGGCGGCGGTCGCGGGCGCCATCGGGTCCTCCGCGATGCCGCACAAGATCAACCCCATCCGCTTCGAGAACGCCGAGGCCAACCTCGAGATCTCCGCGGCGCTGTTCGACACGCTGGGCGCGACGCTCGTGACGAGCCGCATGCAGCGCGACCTGACCGACTCGACGTCGCAGCGCAACATCGGCGTCGCGTTCGGCCACTCGCTGCTGGCGATCGACAACGTGCGCCGCGGTCTGGGCGCGCTGTCGGTGAACGAGGCCGCGCTCGCCGCCGACCTCGACGCTTCGTGGGAGGTGCTCGCCGAGCCCATCCAGTCGGCGATGCGCGCGGCCGCCATCGAGGGTGTGCCAGGCATGGAGAACCCCTACGAGCGTCTCAAGGACCTCACGCGAGGGCACTCGATCGACGCCGACTCGATCCGGGAATTCGTGGGCGGCCTGTCGCTGCCCGCCGAGACCGCCGAGCGCCTGGCCGCGCTCACTCCCGGCTCCTACGTCGGGCTCGCCGAGCGCCTGGTGGACGACTACCTGGCCTAGCCGTTCGTGCGCCCCAGTGGGACATGGCGGTCACTTTCCGCGCGAATCTGACACTCATGTCCCACCAGGGTGCAGCGGGCCGCGGCTGACCGGTCAGATCACGACTGCGTCGCCCAAGGTCACTAGGCCCGGCGTCACGACGTCCAGGTAGATCGCGACCCGCAGGTCACGCCGCGCACCGAGCGCCTTGAGCCACCGGGTCGGGGCATCGACGCCATCCTGGGCGAGGTCGATGGTGCGGCACCTCTCGATACGTCCCGCAGGCCGCAGCACCGTAGCGCCGATGCGCACGTCACCTACCCAGGCTTCCTCCTCGAAGGGTTCGCTCGTCTCGACCACCAGGTTGGCGCGCAGCCGCCGAGGGTCGGCGTCCACGCCTAGTTCACGCTCGCACCACTCGAGGGTGGCCGTGCCGATAAGCGAGACCGCACCGTCGTCAAAGTGCTTGACATCCGATTCGGGGGCAACCGCGACATCGGCCGCGAGCGCGTCGCACAGCCAGGCGTCGAGACTCGGGTCCCCCACGAGGCCGTGACGGCCGCCGGGGCCTGACACCACCACGCCCCGGTCTTCGGTGTGGGCGGTGAACGCGAAGATGCCGTCGCGACGCACCATGCGCCGGGTGTTCTTGCCCGATGCGAGCCGCGACTCTGCGTCCCGCACCGCGAACGCCCGGTCGCCCTCGAGCCCGCGGGCTTCTACCTGCACGGACTCGAGCGATTCGCCTCCCATCGACTTGACGGGATAGCGGCGAATCGAGGTCACGCGGGTCATACGGCCAGGTTACGGGCGCTCCCCACGTCACACCGCTACGGGAGCGCCGGTTCCGGTGACGGCTCGGGCGACAGGCTAGGCACGGGAGAGATGCTCGGCGCGGGAGAGATGCTCGGCGCGGGCGACACCGCAGGGCCAGAGCTCGGCTCCGGTGACAGACCCGGCTCCGGTGACAGACCCGGCTCCGCTGGCTCGACTGCGTCAATGCCGACGGTGGGCACGACGCTGGGCTCCGGGCTAGGCGTCACACACACCACGCTGCCCTCGGCCGCCGTAGCATCCTGCTCGTCAAGCGAGTCAAGCGAGTCAAGCGAGTCATGCAAGTCAAGCGAGCTAAGCAAGTCGACGTTGACCGCCCAGGACTCGCCACCGGTGGCCACCGTGACACCTTCGCCTGCCCCGTCCAAACTGACGGTGGCCGTGCTCCCAGAGGCAAGCTCAAGCGTCAGCGTTTCACCGGGAGTGAGCGCGATCCGCTCCCCATCACGCCGCACCACCGACGCGACGCCATCGGCGACCACCACTTCGATGTCATCTGAGACCGTCGCGGGGTACACAATCATGAACTCATCAAGCGAGGTGACACTCGGCTCGGGCGTAGGCGTCGCCGGGACCTCGACGACAGTGGTTCCGGGAGGACATTCGCCGGTCGCGGCCGTCTGCGTTGTCCACTCGGGAATCCGCGCCGCACCCCACGCGACCGCTCCCACAGAGACCGCGGCAACGGAACCTGTGCTGGCGGCACGCGCCACTCGGCGCCGCCTAATGCGGCCTCGCACCGTGGGTCCGAGCGCATCGGCGAGCAAGTCACCGCTCCCTGCCCGCGCATCGGCCGTCACGGCCCTGGACAACAGATCATGCAGATCGTTCATCATCGTGCTCCCTTCAGCACTGGCGCCTCCACGGGCACCGAGGGGGGGTCACCGGCCCAGTCGGCATGGGTGTCGAGCAATCGGGCAAGCCGGGCCGATGCGTCGGCGAGGTACCGCTTGACCGTCCCCTCGGCGATGCCGAGACGCTCGGCGATCGCCGGGACGGTGAGGTCGTCGTAGAAGCGCAGCACGATGCACGCACGTTCCCGCGGAGACAGCTGGGCTAGCGCCTGACGGACGTCGAGCACGGCGGCCGTGTCGACCACATGCGGCTCAGGGTCTCGGTTGCGGCGGTGGGCACGAGCGGCGGCGTCGCGTCGGCGCAAGCGATCGACGAAGACGCTGGGAATCGCGCGCCGAACATACGCCTCCGCGCGGTTCACGTCGTCGAAGGCGCGGCCCTTGGAGAAGCTGCGGACCAGGGCGTCCTGCAAGACATCCTGAGCCTCGGCGTGGTCGCCCGTGAGGAGCTTCGCGTACGCGAGCAGCCGTGCTCCGCGCTCGCGCATCACCGCGTCGAGTACCGGTTCCCACCGCGCCATACGCCACTCCCTGCCGCTTCACTCATCCGCATCATCGCCCACATAACGGGGCCCGTGGTGCGAATCGTTGGGGCAGTGCGCGATGGTGGAGGGCGGGGACACCACGGGGCACTCGCTCGTTAGAGTGGCCGTGACCATGGATGCTCCCGCTACCGCCGATGCGCCCGGCCCGTCCGCCGCAACCCAGCCTGCCGCTCCCGCGCCAAGCCGTCGCCGCCTGCGCGCGGAGATCTTCATCGTGCTGGGCTTGTCGCTGGGGTATTCGGCAATCCGGTCGTTCCTGCGTCTGATCGAGCGCTACCTCGCAGAGCCGTCGATTGGCGAGCAGACCACCACGCTCAATCCCACGCGCTCCGAGATCGACTACATGGATCTCGCCTACCAATTGCTGAGCCTGGCCTACCAACTCATGCCCGTCGCACTCGCGCTGTACCTGCTGAGCGCGGGCGGAGCCAGTGCATTGCGCCGCCTTGGCCTGACAGGTCCGGGACGCGCATGGTTCAAGGATCTCGGCTCAGGGTTGCTGCTGGCGGCGTGCATTGGCCTGCCCGGCCTGCTGCTGTACATCGCGGGACGCGCGATCGGCCAGACAGTCCGTGTGGACACCTCGGGCCTTCCCGACCTGTGGTGGTCGGCCACCATCTTGCTGCTCGCGGCAGCGGTCGCTGGCGTGCTCGAAGAGGTCGTGGCAGTCGGCTACTTCATGACCCGGCTCAAAGATCTGGCGTGGTCGCCATGGGCGGCGATTGTCGCATCGGCCGTGCTACGGGGCTGCTACCACCTGTACCAGGGGTGGCCCATGGCACTGGGCAACCTGGTGATGGGCTTGGTGTTCGGCTGGTGGTTCCATCGCACGGGCCGGCTGGGGCCGCTCATCCTCGCGCACTGGACGCTCGACGCCGTCGCGTTCATTGGCCCCGAGATTGTGGGCCAGGAGACCCTCGAGGCCTGGGGCATCTCCTGATGGCTGTTCAGGGCCTGTGCGCGGGGCGCCTTTCGCTCCGCCGTGTCCCGGGTGCGACCTCCTAGACTCGACGCATGACCGCAGCGGACACGATGCAGGAAGTTCCTGCGGACGACCCCTTGCGGGGCGTGACCGTCATCGACCAACCCTCCACGAGGGTGCATCGCGTCACCGACCTCATTGCGGCGATCGGCACCGTCGTGGGCATTGTGTTGGTGCTGCTGCTGGGTGCCTACGGGCACGCGACGACGCAGGGTTTTGCCGAGGATGTCTCCGGGATCGCGAAGGTGCTGCAGCGGTTGCTGGTCGCGCCCGTCAACATTTTCTCGGGCATCGTCACACTGATGGTGCCCTCCGCGGTGATCATCGACTTTGCCGCACGACGCGAGCCCCGGCGCATTCTCGAGGTGCTCGGCGCCGCGGTCCTGGCGTTTATCGCGACCCTCATCGCCGCTCTGACCACGCTCGAATGGGGCTCGGACGAGCTGATCTCGAGCCTGTCGGTGCGCGGCGCCGAGGGCGCCATGGTGGTACAGCTGCCCGCCTACCTCGCGGCGGTCGCGGCCATGCTGACCACCGCGGGCTTGCGCACGACCCGTCGTGTGCTGTCGATCTCGTGGACGCTGCTGTGGATCTCGGCGGCGGTCGCGTTCGTGTCCGGCATCGTCACCCTGCCCGCGGTCATCACCGTGATCCTCATTGGCCGCGCATCGGGCCTGACCTTGCGCTGGCTGCTGGGCTCGATGGCCGACCGCGCGTATGGCGCCGTGCTCGTCGAGGGCATTCGTCGCGCCGGGTTTGAGCCGCGCCGGGTGGTGCGCTCCGATGCACACGACGGGTACGACCCCGGAGTCATCGATCCTGTTTCCGCGGCCCTGGGCCGCACCCGCTCCGGCCGCGTATACGACGTCACCACTGTCGAGGGGCATCGCCTGATCACGATCGCCGTCGACGGAGACCGTCACGCGGCTGGCTTCCTCACCAAGCTGTGGACCACCATGCGCTTTCGCGGCATCGACGCGCGCGCAGAGATGAGTCTGCGCCACTCCGCGGAATCGACCGCGCTCGCTTCCCACGCCGCCCGCGCCGCCGGGGTGCGCACCGCTCGCGTGCTGGGCATGAGCCAGGCCCGCGACACCATGATCACCGTCTACCAGCGGCCGCTCGCCACGCGTTCGCTGCTCGACATCCCTGCCGCCGAGGTGAGCGACGCGCTGCTGGATGCCGTGTGGGCAGAAGTGTCACGGGCCAACGCGGCCGGCATCGCGCATCGGACCATCAGCGCGGACACCGTGCTGGTGGGTGAGGAAGATGCCACCGGTGCACCCGTGGTGTGGATCACCACGTGGGAGATGGGCGAGGTCGCGTCGTCGACGCTCGCGCGCAGGCTCGACAGCGTCCAGGTCCTTGCAGCGACGGCCGCCATCGTGGGTGCCGAGCGTGCCGTCAATGCGGCGTTCCGCGCGCTCGGCGAGGACGTGGTCGAGCAGATCGCTCCGCTGCTGCAGATGATCGTGCTTCCCCGCGAGACCCGCCAGGCCATCAAGCGCGACAAGTTGCTGCCCGAGCTGCGCTCGCGCATTGTTCAGCGCCTGCCCGATGCGGAGATCGAGCAGCAGAACATCGCCCGGTTTGGGTGGCGCACGATCGCGACGATCATCCTGGCGCTCATTGCCGGCGGCGTGATCCTCGCCAGTTTCAACACGGCCGATGTGGTCAGCGCCCTCGAGCAAGCCAACGCCTGGTGGATCCTGGGCGCCTTCCTGTGGTCGCTGCTGACCTTCCTGGGTGCGGCGCTGGCCATGGTCGCGTTCTCGCCGGTCAAGCTCCCGTGGACCAGGGTGGTGCTCACCCAGGTGGCGGCGGCCTACATCGCCCTAGCCGTGCCTGCTGGAGTGGGCCCGGCAGCGCTGAACCTGCGCCTGCTGACCCGGCGCCGGGTGGCCAACCCGCTCGCCGTCGCGACCGTCGCGCTCGTCCAGGTGAGCGCGATCGTCGTGACCGTCGGTGGCCTGCTGGTGCTCACGCTCATTACGGGGTCGGAAGGCACGCTCGCGGCACTGCCGTCGACCACGGTGCTCATGGGCGTTGGCGCGGTGGTGACCGTCGTGGTCGCCGCCATGCTCATCCCCCGCCTGCGCCGCTGGGTGCTGGCCAAGATCATGCCGCCGCTGCGCCAAACCTGGCCGCGCTTGGTCCAGATACTTGGCCAGCCCATGCGCCTGCTCACGGGACTCGCGGGCAACTTTGTCCAGACCATCGCCTTCGTGGGCGCGTTCTACTGCACGCTGCAGGCCTTTGGCCAGGAGCTTGCGATCATCGACGTCGCGGTGCTGTTCTTCCTGTCCAACGCGGTGGGCGCCGTGGTCCCCACCCCCGGCGGCTTGGGCGCCGTGGAGGCCGCGCTGATCGCCGGACTCACCACCTCTGCGGGACTGTCGACGGGTGTCGCGACCTCCGTGGTGATCGTCTACCGACTCATCACCTACTGGATCCGCATCCCCATGGGCTACGTGGCCATGCAGTGGCTGCAGCGCAAGGGTGAGTTGTAGGCGCCACGCCTTACTGACCCACCGGCCTCACCCTCAGCCGCGTCACGCCGCCGTCCACGTCGAGCACGGTGCCGGTGGTCGAGCCCGACAGAGGCGAGGCCAGGTACACGATCGCCCGCGCGACCTCCTCTGGCGTGACCAGCCGGCCGATCGCCTGGCGGGCCTCGAGCGCGGCGCGCTCGGCCGCCGGGTCCGGCGCCTGCGCGAGCAGCCGCTCGACCCACGCGGTGCCCACGGTGCCAGGGGAGACGGCGTTGACCCGCACTCCCTCGCGCACGTGGTCTGTGGCCATCGCGAGCGTGAGCGACATGACCGCACCCTTGGAGGCGGAGTACAGCGCACGCGCCGGCAGCCCGTTGAGCGCCGCGATGGAGCTGACGTTGACGATCGCGGCCGCCTGAGACTCCCGCAGGTACGGCAGCGCCGCCGCGCTCACTCGCGCCATCCCCACGACGTTGACGTCGAGCACCCGCGCCCAGTCCTCGTCGGCGTTGTCCTCCACGGTGCCGATGGCGCCGATACCTGCGTTGTTGACGAGGACGTCCAGGCCGCCCAGCGCATCGGCCGCCCCGGAGACGGCCGCGAAGACCGCCGGGCGCGAGCGCACATCGGCCTCGACAACGGCGAATTCCTCGGCGACCGCGGCGGGAGAGAGGTCGAGCACTGCCACGGACGCCCCCTCGGCCGCGAGCGCGCGGGCCGTCGCGAGTCCGATGCCGTCTGCGCCGCCAGTGACGAGCGCGCGCAGTCCTGCGAGGCCGGTGGCGCTCACGCCTGCACCATGCGCTGGCGTGCCGTGCCCAGCCCCTCGATAGCGAGGTCGACCACGTCTCCCTCGCGAAGATAGGGGTTGCCCTCGATGCCGAGCGCGACGCCCGCGGGGGTGCCGGTGTTGATGAGGTCGCCGGGACGCAGCACCATGAATTGGCTGAGGTACCAGACCACATGCGCGACGGAGAAGATCATCGTGACCGTCGAGCCGTCCTGGCGGCGCACGCCGTTGACCGACAGCGACATGGACAGCGCCTGTGGGTCCTCCACCTCGTCTGCAGTGAGCAACCACGGCCCCAGCGGGTTGAAGGTCTCGCAGCTCTTGCCCTTGTCCCACTGGCCGCCGCGCTCAAGTTGGAACTCGCGCTCAGAGACGTCGTGGGACAGCACGTAGCCCGCGACGTGCGCGAGCGCGTCGGCGGGCGAGTCGAGGTAGCGAGCCTCGCGGCCGATCACCACGCCGAGCTCGACCTCCCAGTCCGTCTTGGTCGAACCGCGCGGGATCAGCACGTCGTCGCGCGGCCCCACAATGGTGCCGGGGTCCTTCATGAACACCACTGGCTCGGCGGGCACCGCGGCGCCCGTCTCCGCGGCGTGATCCGAGTAGTTCAGCCCAATACACACGATCTTCGAGGGGTTCACGATCGGGGCGCCGATGCGCGTGCCCGGCTCCGTACTCAGGCGCGGCAGGGCGCCGCTTCCCAGCGCATCGGCCGCGGCGGCCACGCCACCACCGGCGAAGAAGGCGGGGTTCACGTCGGCCGCGATGGGGCGCAGGTCGTACCAGGCCTCGTCCTGCGCGACGGCGGGAATCTCCTGCCCTACCTCGCCGAATCGTGCGAATCTCATGTGCTATCTCCCTTGCTGGTGGTCGGTGAAAGGCCGTAGACCCGGGTGGCGGTGACGCCCATCACGAGGTCCCGGTCGTGGTCGGTGAGGCTCGCGAGCGCGGCGGTGGTCAGGCCCCAGGCACGCTCGAGCCCTCCGGACAGCTCGCAGATGGGCCAGTCGGAGCCGATCATCAGGCGTTGCGGCCCCACGATGTCGAGCGCTGCCTCCACCACTGCAGTCACGGCCCTCGGTTCGGGCAGGCCGTCCCGGTACAGGCCGGAGAGTTTCGCGCTGACCTGGGCCGATGCGGTGGCGTCGGCCAGCAGGTCCATCCACTGGGCGAATGTGGCGGGCTCGCGGTCGCCGCTCGCGCCGCCGACGGGCGGCTTGCCCAAGTGATCGATCACGATGGCGAGGTCGGGATCGCGCTGCGCGAGCACGGGGACGTGACGCAGGGCCTGCGGGTCGGCGCACACAAAGTCGAAGGCGAGACCCGCATCGGCCACCGCGGCCAGGCCGTCGGTGACCGCAGGCGACACGATCCAGTCGGGATCGGCCATGTCGTGGATGAGCGCCCTCACGCCGACGACGGGACCGCGGGCCGCGAGCGCCGCGAGGCGGTGCACCGCTTGCTCGGGGGAGTCGAGCGGCACCCAGACCACGACGCCAGCCACCCGCGCATCGGCCGCGGCGACGTCCATCATGTGCTCGGTGTCCTGGTCGTTGTCGGCCGCCTGCACCAGCACGGCGCGCTCGACGCCGAGCGCTTCGAGCCGGGGGGCGGCGTCCGCGACCTCGAGAGTGCGGTCGATGGGTGCGAGCTGAGCCGTGAGCCACGGGTACTCGGCGCGTGCGAGGTCCCACACATGCAGGTGACTGTCGATGACGCTCATGCGCGGCCTACGATGGTCGGATGAATCCGGGTGCCCCCGCCGAGGCCACGCCCTCGCTGTCGCAGACCGACACCGTGATCCATCGGATCAAAGCGATGATTCTCGAGGGTTCGCTCGGCCCCGGGGCGCGACTGCCCGTCGAGAAGGACCTCGCGGCCCAGCTCGGCGTCTCTCGCGGCTCGCTGCGCGAGGGCGTGCGCGCGCTCGCCCACATGGGAGTGCTCGAGACGCGCCAGGGCGACGGCACCTACGTGACGTCCCTCGAGGCCGGGCGCCTGCTCAGCCCCCTGGGATTCCTCGCGGACCTTCCCACGCCCGGCAACGCGGCCCACCTGCTCGGCGTGCGCCGCGCGCTCGAGGCCGAGAGCGTCAGCCTTGCCGCCACTCACATCAGCGCCGATGCGCTCGCAGCCCTCGCACACACGCTCGACAAGGGGGACGCTGCCGGGGATGACGCCGACCTCGACGCGTTCCTTGACGCCGACACCGAGTTCCACCTTCATATTGCGCAGGCCTCGGGCAACCCCGCCCTCGCGGCGCTCGTCGGCAGCCTGTTGGGCAGCACCGAGCGGGCGCGCGTGGTGCGCGCCATGCACGACCGCGGCGCGGTGGCCGCAACCCAGGCGGAACACCGGGCGATCCTCGCGGAACTCACGCGACGCGACCCCCAACGCGCACGCGTGCGCATGGAGGCCCACCTCATGGGCGTCGAGGAGTTCGCTCGCGATCATGACCTCGACGCAGCCTCCCAGTAGCCACCCGCGGGATACGCGTACTGCGCAAGGGACTCCTCGTGCATCTGGGCACTGTAGCCGGGCGCCTGGGGGATCAGGTAGTGCCCGTCGCGCACGATGCACGGGTCAACAAAGTGCTCGTGGAGATGGTCGACGAACTCGGTGACGCGGTCCTCGAGCGAGCCCGAGATGGCCAAGTAGTCGAAGATCGACAGGTGCTGGACCAGCTCGCACAGGCCCACGCCGCCCGCGTGCGGGCACACCGGCACGCCGAACTTCTTGGCCATGAGGTACACCGCGAGGATCTCGTTGATGCTCGCAAGCCGCGCAGAGTCGAGCTGGCAAAAGTCCAGCGCGCCCGCCTGGAACATCTGCTTGAACAGCACCCGGTTCATACCGTGCTCCCCCGTCGCGACGCCGATGGGCGCGACGGCCTTGCGGATCGCCGCGTGGCCCAGGACGTCGTCGGGGCTCGTGGGCTCCTCGATCCATAGCGGCTGGTACGGCGCCAGTTGCTCCATCCAGTCAATCGCCTGAGGCACGTCCCACACCTGGTTGGCATCGATCATGAGCTTGACGTCGGGGCCGATCACCTCACGCGCGATCGCGAGGCGCCGCTTGTCTTCCTCCAGGCTCACTCCCACCTTGAGCTTGACGTGGCGGTAGCCCGCGTCAATCGCCTCGGTGAGCAGGCGCCGCAGCTTGTCATCGCTGTAGCCGAGCCAGCCGGCGCTCGTGGTGTAGCAGGGGTAGCCGCCTCGCTCGCGCAGGGCTTCCAGGCGCTCGTCTCGTGTGGGCTCAAGCTCGGCGAGCATCTCGCGCGCCTCATCCTTAGTGAGCACGTCGCTCAGGTACCGCAGGTCGATGGCGTCGACGAGGGTGTCGACCGGCAGGCTCACGAGGTAGGCCCACAGGGGTAGACCCGCCCGGCGCGCGGCGAGGTCCCACACGGCGTTCATCACCGCGGCGAGCGACAGGTGCACCACGCCCTTCTCGGGGCCGAGCCAGCGCATCTGGGAGTCGCCGCTGAGTTCGCGATACACCGCGCCGAGGTCTGACACCAGGTCGTCGACGTCGCGGCCGATCAGCGGCTGAGCCTGCTGTCGCGCCGCCTCGGTGACGATGTCGGTGCCGCGCCCAATGGTGAACGTGAAGCCAAAGCCAGCCAGCGCATCGTCCGTCTCGAGGATCACGTAGGCGGCCGAGTAGTCGGCGTCCTTGTTCATGGCGTCCGAGCCATCCGCGCTGAGCGAGGTGGGGAAGCGCACATCGATGGCGCGCACGCCCGTAATGGTGGTCATGCCGGTCCTTCCAGGGGGTTCGCCTCGATCGCGGCGTCGATGTCGTCCCACAGGGCGGATGGCAGCTGGGCGTCGAGCCGCTCGGCGTTGGCGTTCACCTGCTGCGCCGTGCGGGCGCCGATGACCACCGACAGCACCGCGTCGTGCCGCAGCGGGAACTGCGCAGCGGCCTGCGGGAGGGTCGCGCCGTGGGACTCGCAGATGCGTGCCAGTTCCTTGGCTCGCGTGAGTCGCTGGACGTCGGCTGGCGCATAGTCGAAGCGGGCGTCGGACGCTGGTTGAGGCGTGGAGAGGAGGCCAGAGTTGTAGACGCCCGCGGCGACGATCCCCACACCACGCTCAAGCGCAAGCGGCAACAGATCGTCCTGCGCGGTGCGGTCGAGCAGCGTGTAGCGACCGGCGAGCATCACCAGGTCGAGGTCATGCTCGCGGATGAACCGCGCGGGCATCTGGGACTGGTTCATGCCGACGCCGACGGCGGCCACCATCCCTTCGTCGCGCAGCTCGATGAGCGCTGGCATCCCCTCGCGGTGGGCCTGATCCCCGTGGTCGTCCGGGTCGTGGAGGTAGAGAATGTCGACGCGGTCAAGGCCCAGGCGTGTCAGGCTCGCGTCCACGCTGCGCCGAATCCCGTCGCGGGAGAAGTCCCACTCGCGGCGTGTGCTCGCCATCACCGCGAAGCCCTGGTCGTCTTGCTTGCCCTCGCCTCCGGGATTGTCGACCAGCAGGCGACCCACCTTGGTCGAGACCAGGAAGTCGTCGCGCGGGCGCCCCTGCAGCGCCTTGCCCAGGCGGCGTTCCGACAAGCCCAGCCCGTAGTGGGGCGCGGTGTCGAAATAGCGAACGCCGGACTGCCAGGCCGCGGCCACCGCAACGGCGGCATCCTGGTCGCTCGTCTCTCGATAGAGGTTGCCCAACTGCGCCGCGCCAAACCCGTGCCGACTCATGGTCGTGCTCACCCGGCGCGCGTCGCGCATGCCCCGCCTCCGTCGTCAGAGATTAGATGTATCTGACGAGAACTTACCAGTCGACGCCGTTAAGAGGTGCTTGCGGGCCTAAAGGTCAGAGGTTTCGGCCGCTGCGACGAGATCTCGGACCCGGCGTGCCGGGACTCCGGCGTATAGGCCGTCTGGCGCGGTGTTCGCGGTCACGACCGCCCCAGCCGCCACCACACACCCAGGCGCGACGGTGACGCCCGGCAACACGATCGCACCCGCGCCGATCCACGTCCCTGCACCAATCCGCACCGGCTTCGAGCCGGGCACCCCCGCGCGCCGCTCTGGCGGGCCGGGCTCGTGCGTGGTGGTGATGAGCTTGGCGTCACAGGCGATGCTCACGCCGTCTTCGACCACGATGGGAGCATTGACATCGAGCAGCACCCCCGTATTGACGAACACCCGGTCGCCCAAAGTGAGCGAGGTGCCGCCGACAATCCTCACCCCACCCTCGAGGTGAGAATCGGTGCCGATACGCACGGCGGTCAGCCGCAACAGCATCGGGCGTACTCGATGGGGAAGTGGTCGCACGGCCGCGGCCGCCAGCACCCACTCGCTCGCCCACTGTCGTTTTGCCATGCTCGGCCTCCCCTACACCCCCACTGCGAACACTCGCTGGTTCGCACAGTACTCGCGCGCGGTACGCCAGGCACAGAGAGCACAAGGCCCGGACCGCGGGTGACGAACCTGCGGGCCGGGCCTCGCTGACAGAAACGAAGAGGTCAGCCGGTGACGCCCACGACCTCGTTGAAGGCGATGCCAGATTCAGCGGACTTCCAGACCTCACCGCCCACGTAGTCGACGGCCGTGATGGTGCCCGCGGCCGGGTCGGTCACGTACGCCATGCCCTCAAGCACGGTGAGCGACGGGTGAGCGGTCTGCCACTCCTCGGGAACCCCCCAAGCGTCGATCACGTCGATGGTGGTGGTCACCTCGCCCGTGGCCGGGTCGATCACGCGCAGCGCGCCGTCGGTACCGAGCACCAGAACCTCACCATCCTCGCCCCGGGTCAGCCCGCGCCAGGTGTAGAGCGCATCGGCGCCAGCGAAGGGGTCAACCACGGTGAGGGTCTCGTCCTCAACATTGGTCAAGGTGATCTGCGACAAGCCCAGCCCACCCTCGGGGTCGGTCTTGTAGTCGCCCAGGATCACGTTGGACTCGTCCGAGGAGAACAGGTTGCCCGTACGACCGTACGCGTCGGGGGCGTCGATCTTGTGCGCGTGCTCGCCGTGGAACAGCAGCACGCCGTCCTCGCAACCAAACGCGACCATGGTCTCTTCAGCGAGTTCGAAGGCCGTCTCGCCGTGGACGCCGGGGCACTTGTCGGACTCGACGACAACCTCGCCGTCCTCGACCAACATCGCGCCCGTGCGGCCGTCCTCGGTGCCCACCGTGACGTAGAGAGTGTCCTCGTCGGTGGCCACGGCCACTCCATGGTGCGCGGCGGCGGTCGTGTACTCGCCGATGGCGTGCGCGTGGCCGTGCTCGA
The DNA here is from genome assembly GCF_047975725.1 of Demequina sp. Classification (GTDB taxonomy): domain Bacteria; phylum Actinomycetota; class Actinomycetes; order Actinomycetales; family Demequinaceae; genus Demequina. Next base: position 200,684 of record NZ_JBKEED010000010.1, on the reverse strand, counting down.
CCATGTCCGTCCACTCGTCCGCTTCCACGAGCACCACATGGCCGGTTCCGTCATCGAAGAGGGCGACAAGGTCGTCCTCGACCACGACGTGGCCCGGAATCTCAGCCTCGATGAGCACGCCCGAGAGCGCCGGGTCCGCGGTGTAGTAGTGGAAGTGGTCACCGTGTGCCTGCGACCAGGTGCCCGCGTCAAGGATTGCCCATCCACCGGTGGTGGAGACGGCGACGTGGCGTCCGTCGCCCGCGCTGGCTAGGCGGTTGAAGCCGGCGAGTTCGATCTGAGAGACGGTCTCGAGGGTCGCGGCGTCGATCACGGCGATACCGCCGTCGTACGTGGCGACGATGCGGGGGGTCTTCGAGGAGTTCTCGGTGGCTGAGTGCTCCTCAGTTGCCTCGTCGTGGTCGTGACCCTCTTCGGCATGAGCATCAGTTGCCTCCGTGGTGGGGGTGGCGGGCTCTTCCTCGGTGGCACACGCGGTCAGGCTCAGCGCGAGCGCGGCCGCTGCGGCGAACGATGCCACGCGGGCGGGTCGGGCGGTGAATGACATGGGTGACCTAGCCCCTCAGCGGGGCGTCCTTTCACATGGGGTGGATGGCGGGGCGAATGCCCGCTCGCGCTACGCTACACGATAGTGATAACGGTTATCAAACCTATGAGTGGGTGATGTGATGCGTGAACGGGTGGCGTGGCCCGCATCCCCACCCCGGCCCCGCGTCCCCACCCCGGTTGATACCCATCACGACGTGCCTCAGCAGGTCCGAGCGCGCTTGATACCCACCAGCACGCGAAAACCGGTCGCGAGAGGGGGTAGTGGGGACTCGCAGTCCAGCCGGCGCCAAGCAGTCCAGCCGGCGCCAAGCAGGCCAACCGGGGCCAAGCAGGCCAAAAGGTGAAGCCGAGGTCGCTAGAGGTCTTGCGCCATGTCGGCGAAGTGCGCGTAGTCCTTCTTGAAGGCGACGGCGATGGTGTCAGTAGGTCCGGCGCGGTGCTTGGCGACAATAAAGTCCGCCTCGCCCGGACGGTTGTCGCGGTCGTAGGCGTCGTCACGGTGCAGCAGGATGACGATGTCGGCGTCCTGCTCGATGGCGCCGGACTCACGCATGTCGGACAGCATCGGCTTCTTGTCGCCGCGCTGCTCGGAGCCACGGTTCAGCTGCGAGATCGCGATCACGGGGACTTCAATCTCCTTGGCGAGCAGCTTGAGCGCACGCGAGAACTCGGAGACCTCTTGCTGACGAGACTCGACCTTGCGTCCCGAGCTCATGAGTTGCAGGTAGTCCAGCACCACGAGCTTGAGGTCATGCTGCTGCTTGAGGCGGCGGCACTTGGCGCGGATCTCCATGAGCGTCATGTTGGGGGAGTCGTCGATGTAGAGGGGGGCCGACGAGATCTTGGCGGCGGTCTGCGCCAAGCGCTCCCAGTCGCTCGGTCCCATGGGCCCCTTGGTCAGGCGTGACAGCTTGACGTTCGCCTCCGCGGCGAGCATGCGCTTGGTGATCTCTTCGCGGCTCATTTCGAGCGAGAAGATCACGGACGCCTTGCCGTGGTGGATCGACGCCGAGCGCGCAATGTCCAGACCGAGCGTCGACTTACCGATCGCGGGTCGCGCGGCGATGACGACCATCTGGCCGCCCTGGAGACCACCAGTAAGGTCGTCGAGCGCACGGAAGCCGGTGGGGATCCCGAGCATCTGGCCGTCACGGTTGGAGGAGGCCTCGACCTGCTCGAGCGTCTTCTCCATGACGTCGCCAATGGACAGGTAGTCCGCGGAGTTGCGGCGCTCGGTGACCTGGAAGATCTCGGCCTGAGCGCCATCGACGACCAGGTCGACCTCGCGGCCATCCGAGTCGTAGCCCATGGCCGCGATACGCGTGCCGGCCTCGACCAGGCGGCGCAGGATCGACTGCTCGCGCACCAGGCGGGCGTAGTACCCCGCCGATGCCGCGGACGGCACCACGGAGATCAGCGTGTGGAGGTACTCCGCTCCGCCCACGCGAGCAAGCTGGTTGGTGCGCTGCAGTTCAGCGGACACCGTGAGCGCGTCGACAGGGTCGCCGGCGTTGTAGAGCTTGACGGCCACGTCGAAGATGGCCTCGTGGGCGGGCTTGTAGAAGTCGTCCGCGCGCACCGACTCGATGACGTCGGCCATCGCGTCCTTGCTGAGCAGCATGGAGCCAATGACGGACTGCTCTGCCTCGAGGTTCTGCGGGGGGAGGCGGTCGTAAGTCGCCGGCTCGGATCCGTATGAGTCAGGCCCATACGAGGCTTCGAGCTCGTCGATCGACATTCGCGTTCCTTGTCCTTTCCATGCAGTCCCACGCTCAGCTGACCACAGTGTCTCTCTGAGGGCTGACACGCCAACGTATGGCCCTGGGCGAGTTGGCACAAGTCCGCTTCTGTCCGACCGGTGGATAACTCGTGGACAACTTCCTCTGTCACGGTGGACGGCCTGTGAACAACGCGCGTGGGGGATTGTGGACAGTGGTGTGGATGACTTGAAAACTCTGTCCGCAACCAGTCATTTACCAGGCATGTCGAGAACTACACCGTTGTGGATATCTTCCGCACAAAACTCGTCGGCGTGTCGCGCCCGTGGGCGTGTCGCGCACGCCGCGCCCGAGGTGACGATCCGTCCACAAGCCAGCCAGCGCATCGGCCCTACGCGAGCCAGGACGCGCCGCCCCCTTGAACTGCGAACCGGCGTCGCGGCGACACTCCGTAGCGAACGGCGGCCAGAAGACGTTCCGCGGGGTGTCGCGCGCCCCAGCGGTTCGCAGTTCGAGAGTCGGCCCGGCCTCCCCCACCAACGCCACGAGGCCCGGCCTCCCCACAGGGAAACCGGGCCTCGCGTGCGTACGAACGCGTTACTTCGCGGCGACGACCTGCACCACGACCGTCGCGGAGACGTTGTCGTGGAGGGACACCTTCACGTCGTAGGTACCCAGCGCCTTGATGGGCTGAGCGATGTGGATGCGACGCTTGTCGACCTTGGCGCGGTCGCCAATGGCGTCGGCGATGTCGGCAGGGGTCACGGCGCCGAACAGACGACCGGAGTCGCCCGCCTTCGCCTCAACCTTGACGGGGTTCGCCTGCAGCGAGTCGCGGGCCGCCTGGGCCTCCTCGACGCTGGCGATCTCCTTCTCGCGACGCGACTTGCGCAGCGCCTCGATCTGCTTCTCCGCACCAGCGGACCACGGGGTGGCCAGCTTGCGGGGAACCAGGTAGTTGCGTGCGTAGCCGTCCTTGACGTCGACCACGTCGCCGGCGATGCCGAGGCCGGAGACCTCGTGGGTCAGGATGAGCTTGGCCATCTTCTAGCCCCCGATCAGCGGCCGGAGCCGGCGTAGGGGAGAAGGGCCATCTCGCGTGCGACCTTGATCGCGCGCGCGATCTCGCGCTGCTCCTGGACGGAAACACCGGTCACGCGACGCGAACGGATCTTGCCGCGGTCCGAGATGAACTTGCGCAGAAGAGCGGTGTCCTTGTAGTCGACCTTGTCGACCTTGGCCGCCTTGAGCGGGTTCACCTTCTTCCGCGGCTTGCGGATGTCGTGCTTAGCCATTGAATGAACTCCTGTGTGGAAAAGTGCTTAGAACGGGGGCTCGTCCGACGCGGGGGCCGAGGCCCACGGGTCGTTCGAGGAACCGCCTGCAGGGGCACCGCCGAAGCCGCCGCCCGAGTTGCCACCGAAGCCGCCGCCGTTGCCGCCCTGGCGCTGAGTACGGTTCACCTTGGCGGTGGCGTAACGCAGCGAGGGGCCGACCTCGTCGACCTGCAGCTCGACAACCGAGCGCTTCTCTCCGTTGGACTCGAACGAGCGCTGCACCAGGCGGCCGGTCACGATGACCCGCATGCCCTTGGTGAGCGACTCGGCGACGTTCTCCGCGGCCTCACGCCACAGGGAGCAACGCATGAACAGGGTCTCGCCATCCTTGAACTCGTTCGTCTGACGATCGAACGTGCGCGGCGTCGAAGCAACCGTGAAGTTGGCCACCGCAGCACCGGACTGGATGAAGCGCAGCTCCGGGTCGCCGGTCAGATTGCCGACAATCGTGATGGGAGTCTCGCCTGCCATGTGTATCCCCTTAGTTTCGTGTCGTGAGTCGTTGCAGTCGGGAGTGATCGGCTACTTGGCGTCGGGACGCAGCAGCTTGGTGCGAAGAATCGACTCGTTGAGGCCGAGCTGGCGCTCGAGCTCCTTGGCCGTGGCGGACTCCGAGGTGAAGTTGATCACCGCGTAGATGCCGTCGTTCTTCTTCTTGATCGGGTAGGCCAGGCGACGGCGGCCCCAAATGTCGACCTTGTCGACGGTGCCCTTGTCGCTGGTGACCACGTTCAGGTACTTGTCAAGCGACGGCTGAACCGTGCGCTCGTCCACCTCGGGGTCGAGGATGACCATCATTTCGTACTGACGCATCGAATACCCACCTCCTCTGGACTCATGCGGCCACGGACGTTCCGTGACAGGAGGGTTGATGCCGGCCCGCACGCCATAGGGGCATGAAGGCCACCGACAAGGATACCTTGCGTGCCCCCTGTGAGGGAATCTCTGTCCACAGGTAGCCTCGTAGCCGTGAGCGAACTGCGGGTGGAGCACTGGGACGACGACCGATTCATGGCGGCCGCACGGGCGTGGGACCACCCTGTGCCCATCGAGCAGGCGCCCGCGTGGGACGCGTTTGACCAGGCAGTTGACGGTCGCTCGCCCTGGCGTCGGCTCGCTGTCCTCGATGGGGCCGATGCGGTGGTGGCCTTGATCGCCCTCAGCCAGTTTGCGGGGCGCGGGTTCACGTATCTGTGGGCCAAGCACGGGCCAATGTGGCCCGCGCGTCCCGACGCGGCGGCAGAGGCCGCCGCGCGGGAGGCAGTGCTGGCCTACGTGCGGTGGGAGGCGCCAGAGGTGGTGTTCGTGCGCATGCATGCGTGGCACCCGGCCCCGGGGCTATGTGAACTGCTGCAGACGGTCACCTACGACCGCACTGTCGTCATCGACCTGACCCGTTCCGAGGACGAGATCCTCGCGTCCTTCACCAAGCGCGGTCGCTACAAGACTCGGCGTGCTCTCAAGGACGCCGATATGACGGTGACCGACGAGTCGGGCATGAGCGCAGCGCAGTTCGCGGAGTTGTACGAGATCTATCGGGAGACGGCAGAGCGCGACGGCTTTGGCATCTTCCCCATGTCCGTCTACACCACCATGATCGAGTCGCTCGGCGAGCACGCGAGGGTTTTCGTGGCGCGACGCCACGACACGGGACCCGAGGGCAACCTGGTCCCCGGACGCGCGGTGTCTTGGGTGGTCTCCCTCGTCCACGACGGCGGTGGCGTTGACTTCTACGCCGGCGGCAATCGCGAGGCGCGCGACACCAATGCCGCGATCGCGCTGAAGTGGCACATCTTCACGACCCTCAAGGCCGAGGGGGTGACTCGCTACGACCTCATGGGGGTGGGTTCGGAGCGCGTGCCGCAGCTCGCAGGTGTCGGCGAGTTCAAGCACCAGTTCGGCGACGACGTGGAGATCGACGGCGCGTGGGATGTCCCCGTCAAGCCCATGCGCTACCGCTCTCTCGTGCTCGCGCTGCGCGCCAAGCGCGCCCTGCGCCGCTAACCCAGCCCGCGCATCGGCCCCCTACCCGTCAAATGGATCCATTTTCATCGCGATAGCGCCCGCGTTCCCCGTCAAATGGATCCATTTTCATCGCGTGAGCACCCCCTTTTTCCAGCAAATGGATCCATTTGACGGAAGAGGGGGTGCTGGCGAAGGCCGGCGCCAGGCGCTACGGCAACGCCGGCGTGGTGACTGACGGCTCGGGGTCGGGCGTCGACACGGGCGGGGTCGAGGGCTCCGGGTCGGGCTCCTCCGTGGTCGGCTCCGGCTCAGGCTCGACTGGCTCTTCGGTGGTCTCCTCGGGCTCGGGCTCCGTTGCGGTGGGGCTCGGCGACGTGGTCGGCTCGGTGGGCGCCGCCGAGTGGTTGGTGCCGACGTTTGCGCGCTCAGGGAAGTCCACGATGTCCATCGACTCAAAAATGGGCTGCATCATCCAGGTCCACACCCGCACGGGCACGGTCGAGCCGGTGATCTGCGAGAACCCTCCAAACGGAGTGATCTGTTCGGCCGAGCCGTCCTCACCTACCTGGTACAGGGCCACCGCGCCGACGATTTGCGGCGAGAAGCCCACGAACCACGCGGAGCGGTTGTCGTTCGAGGTTCCCGTCTTGCCCGCGAGCGGTCGGTCGATGTTCTCGCCCGCGTACGAGCCCGAGCCGTACTTGACGACCTGCTGCATCGCGTAGGTCGTGTCCGCCATCACGTCCTCGGCGAAGACTCGCTCCGGCTCTTCTTCATAGACGTAGACCTGTTCGCCTTGCCAGTCGGACACCGACGCGATGAGGTGCGCTTCAGTACGCAATCCGCCGGAGGCGATCGTGGCGTAAGCGTTCGCCATGTCCAGCGGGTGCGGGGACGCCGTGCCTAACACGTTCGACAAGTTGGCCTCAAGGCCCAGCGTGTCCTCGGGGAGCCCCGCGGCGATGGCGGTTTCCATCGTCACCTGCGGCGTCACGTCCTCGTTGAGCCCCACATAGGCCGTGTTGATCGACTTCTGGGTGGCCTCGATCAGGTCGACGTACCCATAGGAGACGCCACCAAAGTTGCGCACCGGGTTCTCGAAGCCCTCGAACTCCATCTTGTTGTTGCCCAGGTATTCGCTCTCGAGCCCAATCCCCCGTTCCAGCGCCGCGATGAGCGCGAAGGGCTTGAAGGTCGAACCTGCCTGCGCGACGTCCTGGGTTACCGCGTTGCGTTGGATTTCGAGGTAATCCTCGCCGCCATACATCGAGGTAATGGCCCCGGTGGCGGCCTCGACGGTCACGGCCGCGGTGCGCAAGTTGTCGGCGTGGTCTTCCGGCATCTGCGCCACGGCCTCCTCGGCGGCCTTCTGGTGCTCGGGCACGATCGTCGTCGTGATCCGGTAGCCCATGGACTCGATCTCTTCTTGGGTAATCCCGGTCGACGCAGCGACCTCCTCGAGCGCCGCGCGCAGGATGTATCCCTCGGTGCCCGCGTAGACATCTTCGTTGACGTACTCAATGGTCTCGGGGAACTCAGTGATGTCGGCGCGCTCGTCCGCGCTGAGGAAGCCCGCGTCGACCATGCCGTCGAGGACGTAGTTCCACCTCTGCTCGGCCTTGTCGTGGTTGATGCGGGGATCCCAGGCGCTGGGCGCGGGGATCAGGCCCGCGATCATCGCCGACTCCGACACCGTCAGCTCCGAGGCGTGCTTGCCGTAGTACTGCTGCGCCGCGGCCTCGATGCCGTAGGCGCCACGACCCAGGTAGATCGTGTTCATGTAGTTCTCAAGGACGTCGGACTTCTCTTGCTCCTGGTCGATCTTGAGCGCCATGAGCGTCTCGTCGATCTTGCCCTTGATCGAGGTGGTGGTCTCGCCCACGTAGTAGCGCTCGACGTACTGCTGGGTGATCGAGGAGCCGCCTCGCGGGTTGTCGAGCACGATGGTGTCCCACAGCGCCTTGGCCATGCCGGGGATGTTGATACCCGGGTTGGTCCAGAAGCTACGGTCCTCCGCCGCGACGATCGCGTTGCCGACGTACTCGGGTAGGTCCTCGTACGCAACGATTTCTCGGTCGGCCACGCCCAGGCGCCCCATCTCCGTCTCGCCGTCCGCGTAGTAGAAGATCGAGGACTGTGCCTGCGCAAAGTCGTCGGGCTCGGGGATCTCGAGGTTCTCGTAGCGAATCCACAACGCGAGCACGGCGATCAGGCCGAGCCCGAGCATCGCGATCAGCAGACCCAGCAGAATGCGCTTGAGCCACTTCTTCCAGCCGGGCTGGTCCACGTCGCCGTCCTTCTTGTTGCCGCCCCCGTTACCTGCACCCTTGCCCTCGGTACCGGCCGATGCGGGTGCCTTCTTGGTCGCGGGCGCTCCCGTAGCGCTCCAGGCGGGCAGGCCGTTGGCCGGCTTGCCGTTCGCTCGCCGCACTCCCGTCGCGGGACGTGCAGGCGTGGAGTTCGCCGGCGTACGGGTGCTTCGGCGCTGAGGGGTGTGTTGAGATTCGCTCACAGTAGTTCCACCCTAGGGATCGTCGGGGCGGGACGCATGTATCCCGCCGGGGCGTCGGGCTGGTCGGTGGTGCGCTGCCCGTGCGTTGGCTGTTGGTCCTAACGCTCGGGCCGCGCTTTTCGTGACCGGCACACCCGACCCCGCACCCGACCCCGCCCGACAGTTCCGAACACCCGCGCCGCGACACGCCGCCGCTGGCACGCGTCGTTCACGCTGCGTCGGGGTGTCGCCGCCAGGAATGTTCGGAACTGTCGCGGGGGCAATGCGGGCAGAACGGCGGGTGCGAAGAAAGCGGCAGGCGACACGCGCATCGGCCGGCCTCGCGATGTATCGTGGCGATACAACGCTCTGCTACTGTGGCGAACGCTCCACACACGAGGCCCGGAAAGGGGGAGCGCGTGGCCAAGACCGATGTCCTGTCCCTCGCCATCCTTGGGATGCTCGCGGAGCAGCCGCTGCACGGCTATCAGATTCGCAAGCGTCTGGGCGCTGAGCTCGGCCCCTTCCGAGCGCTGAGCTACGGCTCCCTGTACCCCTGCCTCAAGCGCATGGTCGGTGCGGGGCTCATCGCAGCAGATGAGACCGATGCGGGACGAGCCTCGGGCTCCAAGCGTTCCCGTATCGCCTACCGCCTTACCGATGCCGGCCAGGCGAGCCTGGCCGAAGAACTGGCGCACGCCGGCGCATCGGCCTGGGACGACGACACCTTCGACGTACGCTTTGCGTTGTTTGCCAAGACTGACTCGGCAACGCGCCTGCGCATCCTCGAGGGCCGCCGCTCCCGACTGTCAGAACGACTCGAGGAAGTGGCCGACGGCCTCGCGCGAGTGCGCGAACGCCACGACGCCTACACCACCGAGCTTCACCGTCACGGACTTGAGCGCGTCGAGCGCGAAGTCGAGTGGTTGGACAGGCTCATCGAGAATGAACGATCCGCGCCCCGCGGAGACAATCCCAACTCCGCTTCCGCGGGCAACAACTAAGGAGACAACCATGGCAGCACTTCGCGTCGCCATCGTCGGCGTCGGCAACTGCGCCACCTCGCTGATCCAGGGCGTCGAGTTCTACAAGGACCGCTCGGCCGACGAGACCGTCCCCGGCCTCATGCACGTTCAGTTCGGTGACTACCACATCTCGGACATCGAGTTCGTGGCCGCCTTCGACGTGGACTCGCTCAAGGTGGGCAAGGAGTTGGTCGAGGCCACCGAGTGCTCCGAGAACAACACCATCAAGATCTGCGACGTCCCCAAGACGGACATCCAGGTGCTGCGTGGCCACACCCTCGACGGCCTTGGCAAGTACTACCGCCAGACCATCGTCGAGTCCGACGAGACCCCCGTCGACGTGGTCCAGGTGCTGCGCGACACCCAGGCGGACGTGCTCGTGTGCTACCTGCCCGTGGGCTCCGAAGAGGCCGCGAAGTTCTACGCCCAGTGCGCCCTTGACGCTGGCGTGGCGTTCGTCAACGCGCTGCCCGTGTTCATCGCCTCCGACCCCGAGTGGGCTGCCAAGTTCGAGGCGGCCGGCGTGCCGATCGTGGGCGACGACATCAAGTCGCAGGTGGGCGCCACCATCACCCACCGCGTGATGGCGAAGCTGTTCGAGGACCGCGGCGTGGTGCTCGACCGCACCTACCAGCTCAACGTCGGCGGCAACATGGACTTCAAGAACATGCTTGAGCGCGACCGCCTCGAGTCCAAGAAGATCTCGAAGACCCAGGCCGTCACGTCCAACCTCAACGGCCCCCTGGCCGGCAAGAAGGACGACCGCGACGTGCACATCGGCCCCTCGGACTACGTCGCCTGGCTCGACGACCGCAAGTGGGCGTACGTGCGCCTCGAGGGCCGCGCGTTCGGCGAGGTGCCCCTGAACCTTGAGTACAAGCTCGAGGTGTGGGACTCGCCCAACTCGGCCGGCATCATCATCGACGCGATCCGCGCCGCGAAGATCGCCAAGGACCGCGGTATTGGCGGCCCCATCCTGTCCGCGTCGACCTACTTCATGAAGTCGCCGCCGGTCCAGATGGAGGACACCAAGGGCCGTGCCCAGCTCGAGGCGTTCATCGCCGGCGAGGTGGAGCGCTAAGGTTCGCTGAGTAGTTCACACGAAGGCCGGGGCACCCGCTGAGGGGTGTCCCGGCCTTCGTGCATGCAGCGCCCCGACTCGGCGCCCCACCCCCGCCTTTCCGTCAAATGGATCCATTTGCTCGGGCGGGCGGGCGCGCCTCACGAGTCAAATGGATCCATTTGACTCGTGAGGGGTGTGGAACCCGGTCGCATGCATCCCTGTGACGGGGTTAGCGGGGCGCGGACTCGAGCGCCGTGGGGATCGGCACCTGCCCGCTCACGACCTCCCATTGCGCACCCACCGTCGCCGGAAGGTCAAGCACATCGGCGATCACATGGGCCACATCGGCGCGAGGAATCGACCCCCGCTCGACCGTCGGAGCCACGGCCACCCGGCCCGTCGCCGGGTCATCAGTGAGGCCTCCGGGCCGCACGATGGTCCACTCCAGGCCCGAGTCGCGCAGCGCCGCATCGGCGTCACGCTTGGCCTCGACATAGGCACGCCACACGGGCTCCGTGCCCTCGGGCAGCGGCTCGTCGACCCCGATCGCACTCACCTGTACGAACCGCGAGATGCCCGCCGCGCGCGCCCCCGCGATCGACTTGAGTGAGCCCTCCAAGTCGACCGTGCGCTTGCGGTCGATGTTGCCGTCGGGGCCGCCGCCAGCGGCGAAGACCACCGCATCCGCACCTTCAAAGGCGCGAGCGAAGTCCCGCTCCGTCGCGGCCTCGATGTCGAGTTCACGCGGGTCGGCGCCCATGGCCGCGAGGTCGAGCAGCTGCTGCTGCCTGCGCGCCAGCGGCACCACCTCCTTGCCGCGCCCGATCAGGGTCGGGATGAGCTGGCGAGCGACCTTGCCGTGGCCGCCGACGATGACGATGCGCTGTGGTGTAGTCATCCCTCCACCCTGCCCCGCCCGCGGCAGCTTCGCCACGGCGTTCGCGTTCAGGGAAAGTGGGAATGGCCGATGCGCGGGCTGGCGGCGCGCCAGCCCGCCGTCACGCGGGGGTTACGGCTGCTGGCTGGGCGGCGCGGGGTAGGTGGGCGCGGCCGGGTACGACGGATCCGTGGGGTACGCCGGGTAGGCGGGGGCGCCGTAGCCCGCCACGCCCTTGGGGTTGGGACCCCAACGGTTCTCCCCAGGCTGCGAATCGAGGAAGGCCATGATGAAGGGCACGATGCCCAAGCTCACGAGGTTCAACCACAACCAGTGACCGGTCTGGCCCATGTCATGAAGGCGGCGAGCCCATACCGCGTAGGTGGGCAGCAAGAGCGCGAGCGAGACCACCAGTAGCAGGAGGCCCGACAGTCCGAACATCGCCCAATTGCCGTCGACCAGCGGGTCGGCTCCCAGCTGCTCGGCCTCCACGAGCGCGACGACCACCTGTACGTAAGTGGCGAGGAAGAACACCGAGAATGGCAGAGTCACGAGGAACAAGAAGAGCTGGAACCACCAGAACTCACTGCGCCGTGCGCGCCCGCTGAAAGTCGCATACTTGCTGAAGCCCGTCTTCACTGCTGTGCCAAAGCCCATGGGGTTGCCCGCCTCTCGTGTCAGTCGTCGCGCGCCACTGTAGCGGGGGAGTCCGACACCGCAACGGAGCCGCGCGGCAGCGCGGCGAGCGCCGTGAGCATGGCCGATGCGCCCACCAGCACGATCGGCGCCCACGACGGCATGGGCAGACCAGCCAGGTTGCCGACGTAGCCGGTCGCCAGCCCACGGAACCCCACCACTGCAAATCCCAGCATGCCGACGATCGCGCACACCACGCCGGCGGCCGCCACGGCAGCCCGGGCCGCGGAGGGCCCCACCACCCCAGCGCGACGGGGCGCGCGCTCGAAGCGCCTGAACAGCGCGATGAGTGCCACCAGCAGCAGCGCGAAAGGGACCAGCTCTACGAGTTTCAGCAGCCACCACGCGCCGGTGCCGCCCTCCGGCCCGATCCCGAGCAGGTACTGCCCTGCGAGCACCAGGATCAGTGCCGTGAAGTGCCACAGGTACGCGGTCATGGCGACCGAGCCAGCCGCGATCACGCCCTTCCATGCGCGTGGCCGGTCGAGCCACCGGCGCAACGGGTCGCGCACCATCAGTAGCGCGCCTTGCTGCGCCACCGCGAAGGCCAGCAGCGCCACCGTGGGCGGCGTGAGGTTGCTCAACTCTTCCCCGCCAAAGCTCACCATGGCGATGCCGTAAGGGCCGAGCCCCACGAGGGCCGCGAGGGCTACGCAGCCCAGCACGAGCATCGTCCCTCCGAGCCTGCGCGGCCCCACCCGGTCCGCAGCACCGTCCGCGTAGAAGAAGCCCAGCTGGTGCACCGCGAGCCAGACGAACGCGAAGTTGAGCCACATCACGAATGGGACGTCGAAAGCCAGTCGGGCGACGTCGACCGCCACGACCGCGAGCCCCAGTGCTGCGAGGGCCGCCATCCCCCAGCGCTCGTGGGCGCGCAACATCAGTGGGGCGAGCGAAGCGGCGATGAGGTAGATGCCGATGAACCACACCAACTGACCGGCGATCTGCAGGACCGCGCCGGCCTGCGCATCGCCATCAGTGGTGAGGTCAACGACGATCGCCACCACCGCCCACACCGTGATGAAAGCGAGCGCGGGGCGTACCAAGCGCCCGATGCGCTCGGACACGAAGTCCGCGTAGCCACCACCCCGAGCTCGCAACGACCGCAGCGCCACCGCATGCGAGAAGCCGCCGACCGCGAAGAAGATCGGCATCACCTGGAGCACCAGGGTCATCCAGCGCGTCCACGGCTCGACCTCGAGGATGTTGGTGAAGGAGAAGGACCCGTCGTCGCCGATCACGAGAACGGCCATCATGAAGTGGCCCACGATGACCCCGCCGAGTGAGGCCACTCGCAGGAAGTCGATGTACCTGTCGCGCGACGCCGGTGTGCGCGCGGCCAGCTCGCTCAGGCTTGCCATGGGGCGATAGTAGCGATGGCGACATATGCGAGAAGGCAAGGGCGCATCGGCCCTGCGCGGCGACGGGACGCTCGCGGGGCGGCCCTAGGCTGTCGCCATGTCCTTCGTGCGCGACCTCCGCCACCTGTGGCGGGCGCGCGGCTTCAGGCATCTGGCATATGTGCGCCTGCTGTCGCAAGGCGGCGACGGGATGTTCCAAGTCGGGATCGCGGCGGCCTTCTTCTTTGACCCGACCATGGCGACCACACCCGAGGCGATCGCCGCCGGATTTGCCGTGCTCCTCGCGCCGTTCACCATCGTGGGGCCGTTTGTGGGGCCGCTCATCGACCGGTGGCAACGCCAGCGCATTCTCGTGGTGGGCAACTTGGTGCGCCTGGTCCTGGTCGGCGCGATTGTGCTGCTGCTCGTATGGGACACGCCGACGTGGGCGCTCTACGCGGTGGCGTTGCTGACGCTGTCGGTCAACCGGTTCTTGCTCGCCGCGATGACCGCAGGCCTGCCACGCGTGGTGGCTCCGGAGGACCTGCTGACCGCCAACGCGGTGCTCCCTACCCTGGGCACGGTCTCTGCCGCGCTCGGCGGGACCATCGGCGGCATCGTCACGTTCTTGATGCCCGACGCCAGCGATGCGGGCCTCGCGAGCGCAGCCCTCGCGGGGGCCGGCATCGCCTTTGGCCTGGCGGCATGGGCGACGCTGCTCATCGGTCACCGCGATCTGGGTCCGGCCAACCCGCTCGAGAAATTGCGCCTTGGCGCCCAGGTACGCGAACTCGGGGTGGAGCTCGCGCAGGCGGTGCGCTACCTCCGTGCGCGGGTCACACCGTTCCACGCCCTGGGCGTGATGGCCGCGCAGCGGCTGCTCTACGGAGTCATGTTCGTCGCGTCGATCCTGATCTCGCGCGAGGTGCTCGGCGACCCCTCGAAGCCCGAGGAGGCGCTGGGACGGTTCACCATCGTGGTCGGATTCGCCGCCGTGGGGTTCGGGCTCGCGGCGGTGTTGACGCCTGTACTCAAGGAGCGGTTCTCGCGGCACACGTGGATCGTGATCTGCCTGTGCATTGGCGCAGCGGGGCAGGTGGTGCTGACGGTGTCGGCGGCTCCGTGGGCACTGTTGAGCGCGGCCGTGATCGTGAGTTTCGCGGTGCAGGGCGGCAAGATCGCGGTCGACACCATCGTGCAGCGCGACACCGAGGACCACGTGCGCGGCCGGGCATTCACGCTGTACGACATGGCCTACAACGTCGCATTCATCTCGAGCGCCGTCATCGGTGGACTGGTGCTGCCGGACGACGGCTACTCGCGGTGGGTCATGGGCGCGCTGGTGGTGGTCTACCTGCTGGTCGCGGCGGTGTTCGCGCGTGCACCGCGCGCGGCGGCCCCGGCGCCAGGCCAGGCCCCAGCCCCGGCGGTGTGAGGCTCAGGACCCCTAAGCTCACCACCCCGAAACTCATCACCCCCTGTCGAGGCAACTGATGTCTACGAATCCGCGCTTCGAGAGCCTACGAGGCAACTGATGTCTGCGCGCCGCGGCTGACCAGCGTGGCGATCGCGATGTCGCGGCACCATTGAGGCCGGCTCATCACATCGACATAGTCGAACCTCACCGTCTCAATGCCCACGGAGGACAACAGGGCGTCTCGACGGAGGTCTCGCCTACGCTTGTCGACTCCTTGGTGATGAGCCTTGCTATCGAACTCGAATGCCGTGCGGGTCGCCGGGTCGTATGCGTCGAGCCGGAAGCTCTCTCCCGTGACGGTGATGCGATGCTGGCGCACGAGCCCGGCAAACGGCGCACCTGTCAGCACATCCTCCGCACCCCGCTCCTCGAGATAGCTCTCGATCCCATCGGCGGCGTGCCCGAGCCGACGCATCATCGAAGCCCGTCCGCGTACGCGTGGCAGCCTCGCGAGGTGATCTCGTACCCGCTCGAGGTTGAGTGCACCACTGCGCGTCAGTGCATAGAGCAGTTCCGCCCGCCGGTCCTCACTGGCGAAGCCATAGGCGTGAATGAACGCCAGTTCGGGATCCACCATGGGGGCGTCGTCGTGGCGCAGGTACACGGCGGGGACGTAAAGCGAACTCGTGATCGTCAGCCACGGCGGCGAGGGTCGGTGCCGCCATCGTGGCACAAAGAGGTGAACACCAGGGGGTTCCTCGGTGATGACGCCGGCTTCGCACAGCACTCCTGCACCCGTCAACGCACTGCGCTCCGGTCCCCACATCGCCGCCGCATGCGACCGCACCAGCCAAGATCTGGCATGGAGCCCGGCGGCGTAACGGTCAGGGAGCACGCGTGCGATGGCGCCGCGCCGGATCGCCGATGCGATGCCTCCCCTACTGGCGCGCCCAGTCAGGTACTCGCGGCTGAACGAGGTGGGCCGTGCTTCGAGCATCGCGATGAGGTCGTTGAGTGCCATCCCTTGGGTGTACTCGGGCCGTCGCAAAGCGCGCCGGCTGACCCACGCCGCGTTGGGGATGACACGCCCTCACCCTCGCCTGGGGACGCCCCGAGCCCCGTGCTAGAGGTCGCGAATAGGCACCACTTGCCTCGAGCGCCAAGCACGCCCACCTTCATGAGCACCACTTGCCTCGAGCGCCAAGCACGCCCACTTTCGTGAGCGCCACTTGCCTCTGGGGGAGGGGGAGCGGGGAGGGGAGGGGAGGGAGGTCGGGAGGGCCGATGTGCGGGCTGGCTCGCCGGGTCAGGCCCCCTGGGCCCGCCACCAGGACAGCAGTTCCTCGCGCGCACGCTCCTCACCGAGTGGGCCGTGTTCCATGCGAAGTTCGAGCATGTGCTTGTAGGCCATGCCTACTTCGCGACCGGGTCCAATGCCAAGGATCGACATGATCTCGTTGCCGTCGAGGTCGGGGCGGATCGAGTCGATCTCCTCTTGCTCGCGCAGTTCAGCGATGCGCTGCTCAAGGTCGTCGTACGCGAAGGACAGCCTGTCGGCGCGGCGCCGGTTGCGTGTCGTGACGTCCGCGCGCGTGAGCCGGTGGAGCCGCTCGAGCTGCGGGCCCGCATCCGTCACGTAGCGCCGCACCGCAGAGTCCGACCACCTTGCGTCGACGTAGCCGTGGAAGCGCAGGTGCAGCTCCACGAGGTGGCACACGGCACGGATGGTGTCCTTGTCAAAGCGCAGTTCCTTCATGCGCTTGCGCGTCATCTTCGCTCCCACGACCTCATGGTGGTGGAACGAGACGCCGCCGCCGGGCTCGTGGCGCTTGGTGGGTGGCTTGCCGATGTCGTGCAGCAACGCCGCAAGGCGCAGCACGAGGTCGGGCCCAGGCACGGGCCCAGCAGCATCGGTCTCGAGGTCGATCGCCTGCTCCACGACGGTGAGCGTGTGCTCGTAGACGTCCTTGTGGTGGTGGTGCTCGTCGACCTCAAGCTTGAGCGCGGGCAGCTCGGGGAGCACGTGCTGCGCGATTCCCGAGTCGACGAGTGCTCCCAGACCGCCGCGCACATCGACCCCGAGCATCAACTTGCACAACTCATCGCGCACTCGCTCAGCCGACACAATCGCGATGCGATCCGCCAGCCGCGACATCGCAGAAAACGTCGCCGGCTCGATCTCGAAGCCCAGCTGGGACGCAAATCGTGCGGCGCGCATCATGCGCAGCGGGTCGTCGCCAAAGGAGATCTCGGGCTCGACGGGGGTGCGCAGCAGGCCGCCTGCGAGGTCCGCGAGGCCGCCGTGCAGGTCGACGAATTCCTTGGACGGCAATCGCACCGCCATCGCGTTGACGGTGAAGTCACGCCTCGCGAGGTCTCCGTCGAGGGTGTCTCCAAAGGCCACCACGGGCTTGCGTGTCAGGCCGTCGTACTCGTCCGCGCGGAAGGTCGTGATCTCGACGACCAGGTCACCGCGCCGGCCGCCAATCGTGCCGAACTCGCGCCCCATGTCCCAGGTTGCCCGCGTCCACCGCTTGAGCAGCGCCTCGGTGTCGTCCGGCCTGGCAGACGTGGCAAAGTCGAGGTCCGAACTCGATCGTCCGAGGAACGCGTCCCGCACTGGACCCCCGACGAGCGCGAACTCGTGGCCGGCCCCGTCGAAGAGCTCCGCGAGTTCGGTGATCTCGGGAGGCAGCGCGTCCCACAGCAGCGAGGCACGCTGGCGCAGGACGCCCATTGACGGAGGGGTGGGTGCGGAATTCACTCCCCTATGGTCCCAGATCGCTCGTGACCCGTCCGGCCGATGCGGTTGCGCTGTCCCGAATGACCCACCGCTTGCGCTGTGCGGGCCACAGGGGGCTGGGTGCTGGGCCAGGGTGGCGTGCCCCGGCCCAGGCCCCTGGCTCGTTAGAGTGAGGCCATGCCTCGTCCGTCCGATCCGCGCCCTTCGGCCACGCCCCGGCCGCCCGCGGGTCACGCCTTGAGGATGCGCCGGGAAGCGGCGGCCCGTCGCGCTGCGCAGTTACCAGTGTCGAACGAGACCTCCGCTGGAGGCATCGCCGTGCGGGTAGAAGACGGTGTCGCCTACGCCGCATGCATTGGCCGACGTAACAGGGCGGGCCGGCTCGAGTGGTGCCTGCCCAAGGGTCACATCGAGGCAGGCGAGACGCCCGAAGAGGCGGCTATCCGCGAGGTCGCGGAGGAAACAGGCATCGACGCGGACATCATTCGTCCTATCGGCGTCATTGACTATTGGTTCACCGGCGACGACCGGCGTGTTCACAAGGTGGTGCATCACTTTCTCATGGAGGCCCGCGGAGGGATCATCACCACCGAGAACGATCCAGACATGGAAGCGGAGGTGGCGGAGTGGATTCCCGTGAGCGACCTCGGCACGCGCCTGGCCTTCCCCAACGAGCGCAAGATGGCCCACATCGCGGCCGAGTTGCTCGCGATCGCACCGTGAGGCGAATAGCAGCAGCCGCGGGCGCCGCGGTCGTGATGACCCTTGTCGCTCCCGCCGCCGTGGCAGCGTGGATGCCGACGCTCTCCCCGGAGTCGTTGCCCTCCGACGTGGTCCCGGTGGACGTGGGCGAGTTGGTCACCGCAAGCCTGAGCGACTTCACGACGGCGGCGATCGAGAAAGGCGACTCGCTCGATGCCTCGGTGACCGTCACCAATGGGTCGATGTTGCTCGTCGAGAACGTCGTGATGCGAGTCTCGCTCACGAGGGCACCATTGAGTACGGACGATGCGCTCGAGGAGTTTCTCGACAATCCCACCTCGCACGCACTTCGGTTTGTCGCTCAGGAACCCCAGCCCACGGAAGAGTCTGATGCGGCCGACGAGGGCTCGGACGCGGGGTCCGATGGCGACGGTGCGGACAGCGCAGACGGTGAACAGGACGGTGAGGCCGAGGTCGGCATTTCGATCGGCCCACGTTCGACCACGAGCATCGGAATGTCGGTCAACGCAACCGACTTGGGTCTCCCTGAGGACTCCTGGGGTGTGTACGGCGCGGTGATTGAGCTCGTGGCCGGCGACACATCGGCGGTGGTCGATGCCCTGCCGATCACGTGGGCGGCCGCGGATGTCCCCGAACTGACCACCTCAGTTCTGGCGAGTACGACTGGCGCTGATTCCCGCGTGGATACGGTGCTCACCGCGTCGAACGTTGAGGGGGTCACGGTCGCTGTTGACCCCACGATGGTGTCCAACGCCTTGGTGTTTGAGCACGACCTCACGCAGCGAGACGTGCTGCGGGTGCCGGCGGGTTCGCCGGACCTCACGTCTCTCGCGCACGCCGATGATGACGTGCTGCTTCCTGCCGCACTCAGTCAGCCTTCCTCGACGGTGCTTGGCAGTTTCGGGTCCGCTGACTGGATCTCGGTGCCGGCGGTGGTGGACGGCGAGACCGTCGCGTTGGCACACAGCAATGGCGCCGTGGCGACCGTGGCCATCGCGGGCGTGCCGGGCTACGAGGCGTTGCTTGAGGCCGACTCGACTGTTCTTGCCGCAGGCAAGAGCCAAGCGCCCGTGCTCGTCGCCAACGACATCCTCAGCACGTCGCTCGAGAGCTACCGGCCCGGGACCGTCGCGGCAAGCGCGGTGCTCGTGGCCAAGTCCGCGCTCGTCGCTGAGGACCAGGCGGGCGAACCCACGCTGGTGGTCGCGGGACCGTCGTGGCAGATCGGCGGGACGGGAACCAGCGCGGCCTTGGAGGCACTCGTTGCCGCGCCGTGGGTGTCGGTGATCCCCGTGACCGAACTGCTTGACCGGGACGCCACCGCGGTGTCCGTGGAGCAGACGCTCGACACGGACAACGATCTGCCCGCGTCGCATATCGAGGCACTGAGCGAACGCATCGGCTTGCTCGCAACCTTGGCGACCGCGACGGATCGGCCCGACACGACCGCCACCGAATGGAACGCTCCGATCGTCAAGGCGGTCCCTGTGACACTCAGGGGAGACTCGCCCGCACGGGACGTCGCGGTGTCCGAGGCCGTGCTTGCCGCCGACGACGTCCTTGGCGGCGTACGCATCGCTGCCAGCTCGGACCTGAATTTGCTCGCTGATTCTGGCGATATCCCGGTGACCGTGGTGAACACGACGGACAAAGACATGACGGTCAGGGTGATCTTGTCCAGCAGTTCGCCGAGCCTGCGGGTACGGGAGAACCCCCTCATCACGGTGCCGGCGGGACAAGAGGCGGTCGCGCCCGTCACGGTGGATGCCGTGTCGTCGGCCAATGTCACGGTCACGGCCACCCTGCGCACGCCCACGGGAGCGATGATCTCTGAGGTGCGTACCTTCGACGTCCGAGTGCGCGCGGACTGGGGCACGGCCGCCACGGCGGTGTTCTCCGTCTTGCTTGTGATGTTGATGGTCGCGGGCCTGGTCCGCACCATCCGTCGCGGGCGCAAGGACACTCGCGACGAGCCATCGCCTGCGCCCGCGACCGCGCCGACCATTCACGAACTGGGTGCGGGCGAGAGCGCTGAGAAGGACACCACGAGCGACGGCCGCGATGACTGAGTCCGACATTCCCGAGCAGGCCGCCGCCTCCACCGGCGAGGAACTCGCGCAGGCACGGGACGGAGCCACCCCGCGCAAGCGCGCCTCTCTGGGGCGCTCGACGGCGATCATGGCTGCGGGGACGGCGACCTCCCGGGCATTGGGTTTTGCCAGGGGCGCCCTGCTCGCCCTCGCTATCGGGGTGAACGCGCCTGCGGCCAACGCCTATGACATCGCCAACAAGCTACCCAACGCGATGTTCGCGATCCTGGCCGCTGGCGTGCTCAACGCCGCGCTCGTGCCCCAGATCGTCAAGGCCTTCCATGGTGCAGGCGGCAAGAAGGTTGTTGACCGCATCGTCACCATCGGCGGCGTGATCTCCCTCGCCGCTTCGGCCGTCTTGACGCTCACCGCCCCGGTCTGGGTAGCGCTCTATACCGACGGCTGGTCGCCGGAGATGCTCGCCCTGGCGACGGCGTTCGCCTACTGGTGTATCCCTCAGTTGTTCTTCTACGGCCTGTACACACTGCTGGGACAGGTCCTCAACGCCCGTGAGCAGTTTGGCCCCTTCATGTGGGCGCCGGTGCTCAACAACGTGGTCGCCATCATCGGGCTGCTCGCCTACCTGCTGACGTTCGGACCGTTCGACGAGACCAACGTGCTCGCGCCGGAGCAGTGGACACCGGGCGCTATCGCGCTCATTGGCGGTGTCGCCACCCTGGGCATTGCAAGCCAGGCACTGATCCTCATCATTCCGCTGGTGCGCGGCGGCTATCACTGGCGTTGGCGCTTGCGCGGGCCCAAGGGAGAACTCACCACCATCGGCAGGATCGCCGGCTGGGGGTTGGCCGCCGTGCTCGTCGAGCAGGTGGCCGTGCTCGTCGCGACGCAGGTGGCATCTGCCGCAGACCCGACGGGCACCTCGCAGGTCATCCCCGGCAACGCCGCGTACTTCTACGCGATGTCCCTGTACCTGGTGCCGCACTCCCTCGTGACGGTGTCGATCGCCACGGCACTGTTTACCTCGATGGCCAAGCATGCGACTCACGACGACATGGCGAGCCTGCGCATGGACCTCTCTCGTGGCATGCGCAACACGGGCGTCTTCACTGTCTTTGCGACGTTCGCCATGATCGTGCTCGCACCGTACTTGGTCCGGATCGCAGTCCCGTCGGTGAGTGCGAGCGAGGTCACTGCGATTAGCCAGGTGATGACTGCGATGTTGCTCGGTCTCGTGCCACTGGGCGCCACCGTGTTGTTCAAACAGCTGTACTTCGTGCTTGAGAATGCTCGGGCCATCTTCTTCATGCACATTCCGATGGCGCTGGCCTGGATGGGCGTCGCTTGGGGTGTGCAGGCCACCTTCGACAACAAGTGGTGGACCGTCGGTGTGGGCCTGGGACTCGCGGTGTCCAACTGGGTGGGGCTCCTGCTGCGCGCTGGCGGGCTTCGCAAGAAGCTAGGCGGGATCGACGGGCGCAATGTACTCGTGGTGCATGCGAAGGCTCTGCTCGCTTCTCTCGTGGCCGCTGGCGTCGGCTGGTTGGTACTGCTCGCCGTCCCCGAGGCTCACGAGCTGCGCGGGTGGGGTGGTCTGTTCGCGGCAGGCGGGATCGTCGTCGGCGTCGGGCTCGTGATGTGCGCCGTCTACGCCGTTGGCGTGTGGCTGTTGCGCCTCGACGAGGCGAAGAGTCTCGCGCAACCCCTCCTGAGGCGTCTGCGTCGCAGTTAGGATGGACGTTCGACGTTAAGAGACCCAGGGGGGTACACGTGCAGGCAGGTGCGACGCTTGGCCGCCGCTTCACCGTGTCGAGCACCGTCGAACACGACCTGCCCGGCGTCGAGCGTTGGATCGCCCACGATGAACGCCGTGCCGTCGAGGTCTACGTCGACGTGGTCGTGGCTGCCACTCCCAACGCCGTCCGCCAGGCGGCCGTCAGGGCGGCGCAGGTGCGCGATGCGCGGTTCGCCCGGGTTCTTGCCTCCGGTCGGGAGACCATCGCGGGCGAGCGCGTCACCTACATCGTCACCGAGCTGCCGCAGGGGATGCCGCTGTCGGCGCTCGCTGGCCAGCGCATCGTCCCTTTCCACGAGGCTGCCTCACTGATCGGCGAAGCGGCGCGAGCGCTCATGGTGGCGTCGACGCAGGGTGTACATCACGGCTATCTGCGAGCCTCGTGCCTCACCGTGACCCCCGCGGGACGTGTGGTGGTCTCAGGCGTGAACGCCGACGGTGAACTCGCTGAGCAAGCCGACCTTGGTGACGGACGCGCGGAGAACACCGACGCAGCGGCGCTGGGCGAGCTGTTCTTGACCCTGCTGACGGGCAAAGAGGCCTCGGATGTGACCGTCGCGGACGTCCCGGTGTCGTTGACCCCCGCCGCCGCCAATCTGGCGCGCATCGTCGTTGCGGGGACGGGCCCCACGACCTTGGCTCAGGTGGCCGATGCGCTCGGTCCCGCGGACATGGACCTGCTCAGGAGCGTGCGTGACAGTGCGGCGGGGTGGCCCAGCGTTCGCCGGGCACACCCCGAGCGACACGCCGTGGTGCCCGTCAATCTGGAGGCGCAGACGCTCGCCGCGGCCGAACGTGAGGCTGCCGCAAGTGTCGCGGCGGGCATCGGCGTGGCTCACCTGACTCCCGAACAGACCCAGGCACACCTCACCGCTGCGCTCACTCCGTCACCACCTCCCAATGCGACGGCCGATGCGCCCGAGACCGGCGAGGTCCGTACGCCTCGCGATCCGCTGGCTCAGTACGCGACCCCCGAAGAAGCCGCTCGATTTTCTGCGCGCACCCGGCGCGCGGTCGTCAAGTCCCAGCACCAGCCTCTCGCGCTGGACACCTTCGAGACCTTCAACGAGCGTCAAAATTCCGGTCCCGACAGATCGCTATGGCAAGCGTTCTTGGAGTTCGTCCAGCGCCATGTGCCCCAGAACGAGCCTCTCGATGCCGCAGTCGATCACGCCCGCAAGCGCGCAGCGAAGTCGGGTCCCCTCAACTCGGGACCGTTGATCGTGGCGCTCGTGCTGACGGGTCTCGTCATCCTCGGAGCCATGGCTTTCAGTTCGCTCACGGCACCGTATGTGCCCGAGGACGGAATCGCTCCTGACCGCGCACCTGGCTATCCGGAGTTCACGTTGAGCCCGTCGCCCGCACCGAGCCCCGAGGGTGACGGCGGCTAGCCCGCCCGACCAGGCTTGGAGCGGGGAAGAAGCAAGCCCTACCATCTGTTACCACGGCGGGCCCCGGACGCCCGCATCATCTGCAATGAAGGAACACCCGTGAGCGACACCCGCAACGTCATCATCGTGGGCTCTGGCCCCGCCGGCTACACCGCCGCGATCTACGCCGCACGCGCCGGGCTTGAGCCCTTGGTCGTGGCTGGCGCCATCACCGCAGGCGGCGCTCTGATGAACACCACCGAGGTAGAGAACTTCCCCGGCTTTGTCGAGGGCATCCAGGGCCCCGAGCTGATGGAGACCCTCCAGGCTCAGGCTGAGCGCTTTGGCGCCGAGGTGCTCTTTGACGACGTCACGGAACTCTCGCTCGAGGGTGACATCAAGTCGGTCCGTACCGGCATGGGCAAGGAATACCAGGCCAAGGCCATCATCCTCGCGACCGGATCTGCGTACCGCGAGCTGGGCCTCGAGGACGAGAAGCGTCTGTCCGGCAAGGGTGTGTCCTGGTGTGCCACATGCGACGGCTTCTTCTTCCGCGACCAAGAGGTCGTGGTCGTCGGCGGCGGCGACTCCGCGATGGAAGAGGCGACGTTCCTGACGCGCTTTGCCTCGAAGGTCACTGTCGTGCACCGCCGCGACGAGCTGCGCGCGTCGAAGATCATGGCCGACCGCGCCATGAACGACCCCAAGATCGAGTTCGCGTGGAACAGCGAGGTGGCGGGCCTTGATGGCGACGTCAAGCTCGAGGGAGTGCGCCTGCGCGATGTCACGACGGGCGAGGAGCGCACCGTCCCCGCGACGGGACTGTTCGTGGCGATTGGCCACGTGCCGCGCTCCGAACTGCTGACCGGCGTCATCGACACCGACGCCGAGGGCTACGTTCAGGTGCAGGGCCGCACGACGGCCACCAACGTCGCGGGTGTGTTCGCGTGTGGAGACCTGGTGGACAACCGCTACCGTCAGGCGATCACCGCCGCCGGCTCAGGTTGCGCGGCCGCCCTGGACGCCCAGCACCACCTGGATGGCCTGGCCGACATCGAGGCCGCTGACAGCGTCGCCGCAGAGGTTGTCGCCGCCGAGGCTCCCGCAGCCGCGGCGCCTTCGGTACCGATCGCGGCGACCGAGGAGTCCTTCCAGGACGAGGTCATCAAGTCGGACATCCCTGTGGTCGTGGATTTCTGGGCCACCTGGTGCGGCCCGTGCCGCGCCGTGGCGCCTCTGTTCGACGAGCTCGCGGAGGAATACGCGGGCAAGATCAAGGTCGTCAAGGTCGACACCGACGCGAATCCCTCGCTCGCAGCAGCGTATGGCGTGACCTCCATCCCGACCATGAACTTCTTCAAGGGCGGTGAACTGGTCAAGTCGGTCGTGGGCGCACGCCCCAAGCCCGCACTCGCAGCACTATTCGACGAGGTCATCGGCTAGACCTTCACACTCAAGAAGGGGCCGGGGACCACACCAGTGGCCCCGGCCTTTTCGCCTTCACACCCCTCCGAGCATGGGAGACTTTCCCGCATGAGCACCGATGAGCGCCCCGGCACACGACTGGACCCCTGGTTCGATTCGTACGCCGCACGAGCTCACGCCATGCGAGCCTCGGAGATCAGAGCACTGTTCTCCGTGGCCAACCGTCCTGAGGTGGTCTCGCTAGCCGGTGGCATGCCGTACATCGGCGGTCTCCCGCTGGAGGAAATCGCGGAGATGGCCAAGCGGCTGGTGCTCGAGCAGGGCGAGGTCGCCCTGCAGTACGGCTCGGGTCAGGGCGACGAGGGCCTGCGTGAGCACATCACCCAGGTCATGGCTCTCGAGGGCATCAATGCCCATCCGGACGATGTGGTGGTCACCACCGGCTCCCAGCAGGCTCTCGACCTGGTCACCAAGATCTTCATCGATCCCGGCGACGTGATCGTTGCTGAGGCGCCGTCGTATGTGGGTGCCTTGGGGGTCTTCCGTGCGCACGAGGCCGACGTGGTGCACGTGCCGATGGACGAGGATGGCCTCGTCCCTGCGGCACTCGAGAGCACGCTCGCGCGACTGGCGTCCGAGGGCCGGCGCGTGAAGTTCCTGTACACCGTGCCGAACTTCCACAACCCCGGGGGAGTGACCCTCTCCCTCGAGCGCCGCCCCCAGGTGCTGGAGATCTGCCGCAGGTACGGGGTCCTGGTGCTCGAGGACAATCCCTACGGGTTGCTCGGATTCGACTCGGAGCCGTTGCCTGCCATGCGGTCAATGTCTGAAGAAGGGGTAGTCTACCTGGGGTCTTTCTCTAAGACCTTCGCCCCCGGCTACCGCATCGGCTGGGCTGTTGCCCCCCACGCGGTGCGCGAAAAGTTGGTGCTGGCGTCCGAGGCAGCCATCTTGTGCCCGTCGAACGCGTCGCAGTTGGCTATCCGGACCTATCTGGACCACGCCGACTGGCAGGGGCAAATCAAGAAGTTCCGCGAGCAGTACCGCGAGCGTCGCGACGCCATGATTGGCGCGCTGGAAGAGCACATCCCCGAGGCCTCGTGGAATGTCCCCAACGGCGGCTTCTACGTGTGGGTCAAGCTCCCCGAGGGCCTCGATGCCTCGTCGATGCTGCCCCGCGCCATCACTGCGCGTGTCGCGTACGTGTCCGGCACGGCCTTCTACATGGACGGCTCGGGGTCCAACTACATGCGTCTGTCGTACTGCTATCCCACTCCTGAGCGCATTCGCGAAGGTGTGCGCCGCCTGGCTGGGGTCGTGGATGCCGAACTCGAGACGGTGCGGATCTTTGGCGACGAGTACCGTCCCGGTGGCGGCACCGTCGACTTCCCCTCGCCGGACCTCGCCTGAATCATCGCTGTTAACGGAGGACTTTCATGGACGTGATCATCCTTGCCGGTGGGCTGTCGCACGAGCGTGACGTCTCCGTGCGTTCAGGACGGCGAGTAGCCGAGGAACTCCGTGACCGCGGCTTGAAGGTTCTTGTCCAAGACGTTGACACCAGCTTGATCCCCACTTTGCGCCAGCACCCCGATGCGGTGGTCTGGCCGCTCTTGCACGGCGCCACGGGGGAGGACGGCTCCCTCCAGGCGCTCCTGGAGCTCGCCAACGTGAAGTACGTGGGTACTCGCTCGAAGGAAGCGCGCGTCGCCTGGGTCAAGCCGGTCGCCAAAGCGGTCTACGCGCGTGACGGCATCGCCACCCCTGACTATGTGACTCTCCCGCAGTCGCTGTTCCGTGAGGTGGGGGCCGAGCAGGTGCTCGACGTCATGGAGTCGCGTTTTGGGCTCCCTCTGGTGGTCAAGCCCGCGCGGGGCGGCTCAGCGTTGGGCGTATCCCTCGTACACGAGCGTGAGCAGCTCGCCCGTGCGATGGTGCACTGCTTTGCCTACGGGGACAACGCCATGGTCGAACGGGCGGTCAACGGCGTCGAGGTCGCCGTCTCCGTGATTGGCACAGGAGACGACGCGCGCGCACTGGCCCCCGTCGAGATCGTGTGCGACGGACCCTACGACTACGACGCCCGGTACAATCCTGGCCGCGTGGAGTACTTCACGCCAGCCCGTCTGAGCCCTCAGCACACGGAGGCCGTCACGGAGGCCGCGCTTGCGGTGCACCGCCGCATGGGCCTTCGCGACCTGTCCCGCACCGACATCATCGTGGACTCCGATGGCGTGGCGCAGGTGCTCGATGTCAACATCGCCCCTGGACTGACCGAGACGTCACTGCTTCCCCAGGCCGCCGTGGCCGGCGGAGAGGACCTTGGGGCACTGTACGAGAGCATCGTCAGTGCCGCCGCAGGGGCGTAGCGTCACTTATATCCCCAGGTATCTCCACACCAGGGGATAAATCGTCCACATATTGGACGCGGCCGTGTGTTAGGACTGAAGCAGGCCCGGCTCTTCGGGATCGATGAGTGACAGGATGCGGTTGAGGTCTTCCACCGACGCAAAGTCGATGGTGATTTTTCCCCTGGCCTTGCCCAGTTGCACCTTCACGCGGGTGTCGAACCGGTCTCCCAGGCGCGAACCGAGGTCGTCCAGGGCCTCCGTACGACCACCGGCCCTCACGCTGCCCTTGCGTGCGGCCTTCGGCCCGTCGACGCCGAGCGTCACGGCCTCTTCCGTGGCACGCACCGACAATCCCTCCGCGACAATGCGCTGAGCGAGCACCTCCATAGCAGCGGGGTCGGCGAGCCCCAGCAGTGCGCGCGCGTGGCCGGCACTCAGGACGCCTGCAGCCACCCTCTTCTGCACAGGGGCAGGCAACCTCAGTAGGCGCAGCGTGTTCGAGATCTGCGGGCGTGAACGGCTAATACGCTCGGCCAACTGCTCATGCGTAATACCAAAGTCCTCGAGAAGCTGCTGGTAGGCAGCCGCTTCTTCGAGAGGGTTCAGCTGACTGCGGTGCAGGTTCTCCACCAGCGCGTCGCGCAGCATGTCCGTGTCGTCGGTCTCGCGAATGATCGCGGGGATGACCTCGAGGCCAGCTTCCTTCGAGGCGCGCAGGCGACGCTCTCCCATGATGAGCTCGTAGCCCTCGCCGTGGGGATTGGTGCGCACCACAATGGGCTGAAGGACACCAATCTCCTTGATGGAGCCCACGAGCTCACTCAGTGCCTCGGGATCAAAGACTGCGCGAGGCTGACGGGGGTTGGGGACCACGCTCTGGGGGTCGATCGTGGCGAACCGCGCCCCCGGTACAGGCAGGAGTTCCACGTCCGCCGAGGGCTCCGAGCCTTCGAAGAAGACGTCGCGGGGACGGGGACGGTCCGCCACGGCGGTGCCGACCGCGGCTGCACCGTTGTCCGCAGCCACATCCGGCTCGCTCGGGATCAGCGCACCGAGTCCTCGTCCGAGTCCACGCTTGGGCTTGCTCACTGGAGTTCTCCTTCGTTGAATGCTGCCGCGCCACGCTTAGCGATTTCGCGTGCTACTGCCGTATAGGCGACGGCACCGCTGGAGTGCGGATCGTGCGTGATCACCGTCTGGCCGTGAGACGGCGCCTCGGACACTCGCACAGAGCGGGGAATGGTCTGCTCGAGGGTCTGCGCAGGGAAGTGGTTGCGCACTTCGTGGGCCACCTCGCGGGCCAAATTCGTACGGCCGTCGAACATCGTGAGCACGATCGTAGAGACCTCAAGCGTCTTGTTGAGGTGCTTGCGAACCATGTCAACGGTGCGAATGAGCTGGGTCAAGCCTTCGAGTGCGTAGTACTCGCACTGGATGGGAATCAGGATTTCCTGCGCGACCACCATCGCGTTGAGCGTCAGCAGCCCCAAACTCGGAGGGCAGTCGATGAACACGTAGTCCAGCCGCTTGCCGTGACCGTCAAGGAGGTCGATGAGCGCGTCGTGGAGGCGGAACTCACGTCTCACGACGGAGACCAACTCAATATCCGCGCCAGCGAGATCGATCGTTGCGGGCACACACCACAGGGTCGGCACATCCGGGCAGCGTTGCGCAACCTTGTGCATGGGGACGTCATCGAGCAGGACGTCATAGATCGAAGGCGTTCCGGAGCGGTGTTCGACACCCAGAGCGGTTGAGGCGTTTCCTTGCGGGTCAGCGTCGATGACCAGAACATTGGCGCCCCGCTTGGCAAGTGCTGCCGCGACGTTGACCGTCGTGGTGGTCTTACCCACGCCACCCTTCTGGTTCGAGACGGCAAAGATCCGGGTGCGGGGTGGGCGAGGGAAGTCCGACTGCTCGAGTTCACGACGCAAACGTTCGGTCGCGATCATCTCGTTCGCGAGGGGACTCCCGCCGTCGGCGCTCAGTGACGAGAACGCGTCCAGTGTTTCACGTGAAACAGAGGCCGACACTGCCTCCATCGAGGGGACGCCGGCCCGCTGGGCTCCGCCCCGAGAAGCGGAGATCGCGGACGTCGTCTGGACGCTGTCCGTGCTTTCGCTCACGCACATTCCTTTCATGTTTCACGTGAAACAGTCCCTGGCGGAACCGCGCTCCGCACGACTCTACCGCCTCAACACTGAGGGTGGACCCTGTGGACAAATCGGGGGATGACCGTCCATTTCCCGTACAAATCGGCTGTGGATAAGGCTGGGGACAAATGCGACACCCCCGCCCACGTTGGCGGCATTGACTCAGCCCTGCCGTTGCAGGCGCACGACGGTAGTCGCCTCGAGTCCTTCGAGAGTGGGGGCCTCATGCACGGATCCCACCAGGCCATGCTTGCGCAAGACGTACTTGCCTCGCTCGAGCTCATCCCCAGCGGAACGTCCTTTGAGTAACACCATCTCGCCGCTCGGACTGAGGAGGGGAGCGCTCCACTTGACGAGCTTGTCGATAGAAGCCACGGCACGGGCGGTGATGACATCGGCTTCCACGACCTCGTCAACCTCTTCGGCACGGCCTCGGACGACGGTGACGTTGTCGATGCCGCATTCCTTCGCGGACTCGAAGAGCCACTGGGTGCGCCGCTCCATGGGTTCGACCAGCACCACAGAGCGCTCGGGCAGCATGGCCGCCACCACCATGCCAGGCAATCCCGCACCCGAGCCGATGTCGACGATCGTGCCTTCACCAAGGAACGGCACGACTGCCGCCGAGTTCAGGATGTGGCGCTCCCACAGACGCGGGACCTCACGGGGACCGATCAATCCGCGCAGTACTCCCTGGTCAGCAAGCATCACCGCAAACCGCGCAACGCGGTCGTAGGAGTCACCGAAGAACTCGCGCAGGGCGGGGGAGTCGTGGAGTGGATCCGCAGTCAGGTCAACGTCAGTCATCAGCACCTCACTGTTTCACGTGAAACAGTCATCACGACGCGGGACGCACCACCACGTGGCGGTGCGGGTCGTCACCTTCGGACTCGGACACCAGTCCGGCCTCCAGGACAACATCGTGAACGACCTTACGCTCGAAGGCGTTCATCGGGGGCATCGCGACAGCGTCGCCGGACTCGTTGACCTGAGCGATGGTCTCGCGTGCCTGCTCCGCGAGTCGCTCTCGGCGGCCCGCACGGAAGTCCGCGATGTCGAGCATCAAGCGACTCAGTTCACCAGTCTCGGACTGCACCGCGAGGCGGGCGAGGTCCTGGAGCGCATCGAGCACCTCGCCGTCGGGGCCGACGAGGCGCTTGAGGTCTTGGCTGGGGCCATCGGCGATGATCGCCACCTTGGCACGGCCTGCCTCAACAGAGATATCGATGTCACCATCCATATCGAGGATGTCCAGCAGCTCCTCGAGGAAATCAGCAGCGGCGTCGCCCTCAGCCTCAAGCGCCGCGTTGTCCCGGTCAGTCATTGCCGTCCTTCTTCTTGTCTCCACCCTCGTCGGTGGGATCAATGGTGGAATCGGGGATGTCGTCGTGCCCCGTTCCCTGAGATAGCGGGGTGCCCGAGCCGCCCTTCTTGCGCTTGGCGCGCGAGCCGCCCTTCTTGGGCTGCTGGCGCTGGCCCGCCTTGGGGGCCTCGATCACCGTCGTGTCCACGCCGGTGCCCTCGATGACAATGCCCTTGCGTCGGGCCTTCTCGGCCTGGCGTGCCTTGAGCTGCTTCTCCGCCTCGGACCCGGGGGTGGGGTTGCGCCGGATCACGTAGAACTGCTGGCCCATGGTCCACAGGTTGGTGGTGGTCCAGTAGATCAGCACACCCACGGGGAAGTTGGGGCCGGTCAGCACAAAGATGAATGGCAGCGCGTACATAAGGATCTTCTGCTGCTGAGCCATCGGGCCCTCGAGCGCGGCAGCCGGCATGTTCTTGCGCGTGAGCTGACGCTGCGTGAGGAAGGTCGTGGCCACCATCGCCACGATGAGCACGGCCGAGACGATTTTTGCTGCAGACCCCTCCGAGGTAAGGAAGGTCTCCGACAACTGCGCACCAAAGACCGACGCGTCGTGGCCCTGCTGAGCAAGCTCCGGAGTCAGCATGCCAATGCTGGCGTACTCACCGTTGGCATCGGGTCGCATCTGATAGTTGAGCACCCGGAACAGCGCGAAGAAGATGGGCGCCTGGATCAGGATGGGCAGGCACGACGCGAAGGGATTGGTCTTGTGCTTGGAGTACAGCGCCATGGTCTCGCGACTCATGGCGTCACGAGAGGCCTGGTCCTTCTTGTTCTTGTACTTGGCCTGAATCGCTCTCAGTTCAGGTGCAATCACCTGCATGGCGCGCGAGGCGTTGATCTGCTTGACGAACAGCGGAATCAGCAGCACTCGGATAGTGATCACGAGGCCCACGATCGACATGGACCAGGTCCATCCCGACGCAGAGTCGAGGCCCAGAGCCGTGAACAGCCAGTGCCACAGCACCATGATGTTCGCGACCACCCATTCGAGTGGATAGAGGATCGTTTCCAACGCAGCGGTCCTTAGTTCGTGGTGACAGACGCATGCGCGTCAGGGGAAGAGTGGTGGGTGTGCCTGAACAGCGGGGTGCCCGCCGCCGGCACATCGTCAACGCCCCCGTTGCTCCAGGGGTTGCAGCGCAGCACCCGCCACGCGGCAAGAATGGTGCCCTTCGCTGCACCGTGTACCCGCACCGCTTCGAGTCCATAGGACGAGCACGACGGGTAGTACTTGCAGCGCGGTCCCAACAGGGGAGAGATCACCAGTTGGTACAGCCGAATGAGGCCGATCAGTATCAGCCGCAGAACGGCGAGAGCGCCGCGAAGGGCCCGCTCGATCGCGTTCACGACAGTGCCGCCTTGCGCAGCGCCGTGCGCGTGGCGTCCGTCACGTCGCTCCGGAGGGTCGCAAAATCGACCTGCGCGGAACGCGGCAACGCCCGCACCACCACCGAAGAGTTCGGGGGAAGCGTGGGAAGCAGCTCAGCGAGGATGGCGCGCAGTCGGCGCTTGACGCGGTTACGAACCACTGCACCTCCCACGGCCTTGGATACAGCGAAACCGGCCAGGCTGTCAGCGTGGCCGGTCTGCTTCAGATACACGACGACGGTGGACCTGCCGCTCCTGGATCCCTGACGCATCGTGGACGCGAAGTCCGTAGCGCTCGTCATCCGGGAACGGGCAGGTAGCACCTTAAGCCGACAGCTTGTCGCGGCCCTTGCGGCGACGCGACGCCAGGATCGAGCGCCCGGCACGCGTGCGCATGCGCAGACGGAAGCCGTGCGTCTTAGCGCGCTTACGGTTGTTCGGCTGGAAAGTCCGCTTGCTCACGGGTCACTCCATAAAAGTCTTCAGGGTACGGTCAGAACAGCGCACTAACGTTACGCGCGCGCCGGTCCATGGTCAAATCGCGCCGCCTACATTGGACGGCCGCTCCGAACAGGATAGGCTCCACCAACACGATCCGCATACCTGTGAGCGACACGCCGAGGTCGCGGTAACGAACAGGTGACACTGTCTCAACCGCCTGTGCACAATCATGTGGAGAACGCCGGACAGAAGGAGCGTCGATGGCTGGTCAGTCCGGCAGCGAGTCAATGGACGACGTGTGGAGCCGCACGCTCACCGTCCTCAGGGAGAACTCCGCGGTCACCGCGCAGCACCGCAGTTTCATCAGACTCATCAAGCCTCTCGCCATCGTCGAGGACAACGTCTTCCTCGCCGTGCGGGAGGACTTCACCAAGACCTACGTCGAGAACACGATCCGCGATCTCATCACGTTTGCGCTGAGCGATGTCCTGGGACGCCAGGTGCGTATCGCGGTCACCGTCGACGCCTCGGTGACTCCGCCGGAACTCAGTAGCGCACCCGACGAGGACGTGGAACCTGAAAGGCCGGCCGCCGCCATCCAGCGCCGCGAGTCTGCCCCCGCGCCGGCGGCCGTCGAGGATCCTCACCTGAACCCGCGGTACACGTTCGACACCTTCGTCATTGGCTCCTCGAACCGTTTTGCCCACGCCGCAGCGCTCGCCGTCGCCGAATCGCCTGGTAAGACCTACAACCCACTGTTCATCTACGGCGACTCTGGGCTCGGCAAGACGCACCTCCTGCACGCGATCGGGCACTACACCCGTCATCTGAAGCCGCAGACGCGGGTGCGGTATGTGAACTCCGAGGAGTTCACCAACGACTTCATCAACTCGATTCGCGACGATCAGTCGCTGAGTTTCAAGCGCACCTACCGCGAAGTGGACGTGCTACTGATCGACGACATCCAGTTCCTTCAGGGTAAGGAGCAGACGCTCGAGGAGTTCTTCCACACGTTCAACGCCTTGCACAACGCAGGCAAGCACGTGGTGATCACCTCGGATGTCAGTCCTCGCAACCTCGACGGGATCGAAGAACGCATGCGTACCCGCTTCGAGTGGGGCCTCATGACGGATGTGCAGCCGCCTGACCTCGAGACACGTATCGCGATTCTGAGGAAGAAGGCCGCGGCGGACGACGTTCAGGCGCCGTCGGATGTGCTCGAGTACATCGCCTCGAACATCACGAGCAATATTCGTGAGCTCGAGGGTGCGCTCATCCGTGTCACGGCATTCGCAGCGCTGAACAAGCAGCCCGTGGATCTGAGTCTCGCGCAGGTGGTCCTCAAGGACCTCATCTCTGATGATGATTCCGAGATCACCGCCTCCGCCATCATCGGCACCACCGCGGACTACTTCGGCATCTCGATGGAGGAACTCACCGGGACGAGCCGCAGCCGCGTGTACGTCACGGCGCGTCAGATCGCCATGTATCTGTGCCGCCAGCTCACGGATCTGTCCTTGCCCAAGATCGGCGAGCACTTTGGCGGCAAGGACCACACGACGGTGATGTACGCGGTCAAGAAGGTCGAGGACCAGATCGCGCAGCGTCGTCAGATGTACAACCAGGTCAACGAGATCCACGCCCGGATCAAGCAGCAAGCGCGCGGCTAGAGACCTCTGACAACGCTCCTGACGGCCCTCGAGAGGCCGTCAGGAGCGTTTTTCTTGCCCCGGGGGACACGAATCTCAGATTTCACACCTGTGGAAAAACCTGTGAGTGTCCGTGGATAGCCTGTGTGGGAGCACTGGGACGAATCTGTGAGCAACCGTGAGCTGACTGTGAATGACAACTTGTCATCCACGGATCGCTCAGACGAATCACAAGACTCGTCCCCATGTTCTTCACACGCAGCTTGAGATCTCTACCAGGGATTTTTGTCGTTCTCCCCAGTTTCCACGTTGCCTATGACGACTACTCACTCTTGTCATTCACACGTGCGCCCGATGGACCTTCATTTCCGGACTGCGACTTTGCGGCGCGGCTCTCGTAGGCCACTTGAGGATCGCTCGCTGTGGCGTAGTCTGTGCGTCAGCAACCGAGGAGCCCATTCATGAAATTCACCGTCGACCGCGACGTGCTCGCTGACGCCGTCGCGTGGACCTCCCGCGCCGTCCCCGCCCGTCCTCCCGTTCCTGTCCTCGCAGGGGTGCGCATCACGGCCGATGCGTCAGGTGAGGTCACGCTCGCGAGTTTCGACTACGAGGTTTCCGCTCGCGGTACGTTTGCGGCCGACGTCGACGATGCCGGCGAGGTGCTGGTCTCGGGTCGCCTCCTCAAGGAGATCGCCAACGCACTCCCACACAAGCCGGTGCAGTTTTCGCTCGACGGCACCAAGGTGTCAGTTACGTGTGGGGCCTCGCGCTTCACCCTGGCGACCATGCCCGTGGACCAGTACCCCGCGCTTCCTGAGTTGCCCGAGCAGTCCGGCACCATCGATGGCACTGAGTTCCAGCGCGCCGTGGCCCAGGTCACGGTGGCGGCGTCCCGCGACGAAACGTTGCCGATCCTCACCGGAATCCGGGTGGAGATTGAGGGCTCTCACATCTCGCTGCTGGCGACGGACCGCTACCGCCTCGCTCTGCGCGAGCTGTCGTGGAAGCCGTCCAACTCCGATGCCTCGTCGATTGCCCTGGTCCGTGCCCGCACCTTGAGTGACACCGCTAAGGCGCTTGGCGCCGGCGAGGTCACGGTGGCGCTGAGCTCGAGCACCGGTGTGGACCTGATTGGTTTTGAGGCCGCCGGCCTGACCACGACGTCGCTGCTCATGGACGGTGACTACCCGCAGGTCCGTCGTCTGTTCCCTGATGAGAGCCCCGTCAAGGCAGTGGTCAAGACTACGGATCTCATCGAGGCCACCCGCCGCGTGTCGCTGGTTGCTGAGCGCAACTCGTCGGTCCGCTTGGCATTCTCGGAAGGCGAGCTCACCCTCGACGCCGGTCAGAGCGACGATGCGCAGGCGTCCGAGGCGCTTGAGTGTGTGCTCGACGGCGACGCCATCACTGTCGCGTTCAACCCTCAGTACCTGCTCGATGGGCTCAGTGCGCTGTCGGCGGAGTACGTGCAGTTGGGCTTCACCCAGGAGACCAAGCCGGTGGAGTTCGTCGGAATCGACAAGCCCGGCGGCGATGTCGTGGCCGACTTCCGCTACCTCTTGGTGCCCATCCGTATCCAGTCGTAGGCGCAGGGCCGATGCGCGTCACGCACCTGCATCTGGTCGACTTCCGCTCGTATCGCGACCAGGAGGTTGAGTTCGGGCCCCGCGTCACCACCCTCGTGGGGCGCAACGGCCAGGGCAAAACCAATGTGGTCGAGGCGGTAAGGTATCTGTCCTCGCTGGCCTCGCATCGGGTGGCGTCGGATGCACCACTCATCAGAGCCGGAGCGGAACGAGCTGTCGTGCGAGCGCGGGTGGAGAAGTCGGCTCGCTCTCTCGCTCTCGAGGTCTCGCTGAATCTGGGCAAGGCAAACACCGCGCGCATCGGCCGTGCCAACGCCAAGCCGCGCGACCTGCTCGGAGTGCTGCGCACGGTGGTGTTCGCACCCGAGGACCTTGCACTCGTCAAGGGTGATCCTGCCGGGCGTCGGCTGTTCCTTGACGACCTGTGTGTCGCGCTCCAACCGGCGCTCGCAGGCGACTTGTCCGACTATGACCGGGTGCTGCGTCAACGCTCGAGCATGCTCAAGTCCGCCAAGCACGCGCGCGGCGACCTCACGATGCTCGACATCTGGGACGAGAAGCTCGCCCACCTGGGCGGCCGCATTCTGGCGGCCCGGCTGCGCGCGGTGCGTGCCCTTGCTCCTCACGTCACGGATGCTTACGCTGCTGTCGCGCCTGATGGCGGCGAGTGTGCCGTCTCGTATGCAACATCGCTGGCAGATCACACTTCGTGGGATGACCATGCGCCCGCTGACGTGCTCGCGGAGGTCCTTCTCGCGCGCCTGCAAGAGGTGCGTCCCAAGGAACTCGATCGTGGCGTGACACTCGCCGGACCCCATCGCGACGACCTCGAGGTGCGTCTGGGAACCCTTCCAGCCAAGGGATACGCAAGTCACGGTGAGTCGTGGTCCTGCGCGCTCGCGCTCAAGCTCGGCACGTATGCGCTCCTGACGGACGAAGGTGGTCCTGACGGCGACCCCGACGGTGAGCCCGTGCTCATCCTCGACGATGTGTTCGCTGAACTCGACTCTGGTCGCCGTGATGCTCTCGCCACCCGCTTGGCGTCCGCGAGCCAGGTCCTCATCACGGCGGCCGTGGCCTCCGATGTCCCGCCAGCACTGATCGGAAAGGTGCTCCGGGTCGCCGATGGACGGGTCACCTCGGAGGATGAGCCCACCGATGAGTGAGGAAGAGCCACGCCTGAGCGATCCGGCTCCTGTCGCCAAGTCGGGTGCCGACATGGCGAGGGAGGCGATGGAGCGAGCACGCGCATCGGCCCGCGAAAGGGGTGCCTTTCGCACCGCTCCCAAGGCGGCGCGCAAGGATCGCGAAGAAAAGCGGCGCCAATCGCAGCCGTTTTCGCCGGGTCGTGACCCGCAGCCCATGTCGCAGGCGGTCGAGGCGCTGCTGCGACGCATGGGCTGGACCGAGCAAGTGGAAGTGTCGGGCGTCACGGGCCGGTGGCGCGAGGTGGTCGGTGACCAGATTGCCGACCACTGCGAGCCGCTCAGTTTTGACGAAGGCGTGCTCACGGTCAAGGCCAGTTCCACAGCGTGGGCCACGCAGCTGGGCCTGATGTCGGGGCAGATCCGTCACCGCATCAACGAGGAGTTTGGCCGGGAGATTGTCCGAGAACTCACGGTGCTGGGACCCACAGCACGGTCCTGGGTGCGCGGCCAGCGCCGCGTCCCCGGTCGCGGCCCGCGTGACACCTATGGATGAGTGGGCGGAAGGCACGGAGATTGCTCGCGGTGCGACGGCGGTCGTGAGCCGCGGCGCACCCGGCACGGTCGTGAAGACCCTGCTACCCGGATTTCCCACGATCATCCTGAGCCTTGAAGCGACGGCGATGCAGGCCGCTCACGCGGCTGGACTTCCGGTCCCCGCGCTACTCGAGGCGCGCCTCGAAGCCGACCCGCCCTGTCTCGTGATGTCGTACGCGGAGGGAACCGAACTTGCTGACCTGGTGCCGGCCCTCGGACCGGTCGCCGTGGGCGAGATTCTCGCCGACGTTCAGCATCAGGTTCGCGGCGTGAGCGGGCCCGATGCCATGGTGACGGTGCACGACTATGTCGGCTCCAGCATCGGCCGGGCCCCTATTGGTGAGCAGTGGCGAGAGGCCGCGGTGGCCGAGTTGCGGGCGCTGCCCGACGGCCAGACGCTGTGCCACTTCGATCGGCACCCGCGCAACATCCTGTGGGACGGCCAGCCCACCATCATCGACTGGAACAACGGTGTGCAGGGGCACCCTGCGGCGGATGTGTCGCGCACCCGGATCGTGGTGGGAGGTTCGATTCACTATGTGCCCGATGAGCATCGAGCCGCCGTGACCCCCGCCCTGGGGTTGTTGCTGAAGGCGTTCGAGCGCCGTACCGAGGAACTCGCGCCCGGGCTGATCGCGCAGTCGCGCGCATGGGACGCGGTGGTGTCGGTGATGAGGCTCGACGATTCACCGCCACAGGGCCACAGGAGCGAAATAAGGGCGTTCCTGGCGGCGCGATGGGGCGAGTCCCCAAATTAGGGCCAAGGCGATTGTCCCCAAACGGCCACCAATCGCCCCAGATCGCCCCTAGAACCGTCTAGAATGGACCGCAGTACACCGCGCCCTGTCTGGGGTTGCGTGAGCCCCGCGAAAGGCGAAATTAGTGTCCGACACTGACGCACAGGCGACTCAGCCTGCCTACGGCGCAGAGAACATCACTGTCCTGGAGGGCCTTGAGGCCGTCCGCAAGCGCCCCGGCATGTACATCGGCTCGACGGGAGAGCGTGGTCTGCACCATCTCGTCTACGAGGTCGTCGACAACTCGGTGGATGAGGCACTCGCCGGGCACTGCGACACCATTGGCGTCACGCTGCTCGAAGACGGCGGCGTGCGCGTCACCGACAACGGACGCGGTATCCCCGTTGACATTCACCCCACCGAGGGCAAGCCCACCGTCGAAGTTGTGATGACGATCCTGCACGCCGGTGGAAAGTTCGGCGGCGGTGGCTACGCGGTGTCGGGTGGTTTGCACGGCGTCGGTATCTCCGTCGTCAACGCGCTGAGCTACAAGGTCGAAACCGAGGTGCGCCGCCAGGGCCACGTGTGGCGCCAGACCTTCGCCCACGGAGGCAAGCCGCAGGGCACGCTCGTCAAGGGTGAGCAGACCGACCAGACCGGAACGCAGCAGACCTTCTGGGCCGATCCGGAGATCTTCGAGACCACCGTCTTCGACTTTGAGACGCTGCGCGCTCGCTTCCAGCAGATGGCGTTCCTCAACAAGGGCCTCACCATAACGCTGACCGACGAGCGCCCCGACCACATCACCGTGACGGACGACGTGGAGGCCGAGGGCGACGACGACGCGCCCACTTCGCGCACCGTCACCTACCGCTACGACGGCGGGTTGGTCGACTACGTGGGCCACCTCAACGACACCAAAAAGTCGGAGCGAGTCCACGAAGAGGTCATTGCCCTCGAGTCGGAGGACACCGACAAGAAGATCTCGCTCGAGATGGCCATGCAGTGGACCACCTCCTACTCGGAGTCGGTATTCACCTACGCCAACACGATCTCGACCACCGAGGGCGGTACGCACGAGGAGGGCTTCCGCGCGGCGCTGACCTCGCTGATCAACCGCTACGCGCGCGACAAGTCGATCCTCAAGGACAAGGACGACAACCTCACTGGTGACGACGTGCGCGAGGGACTGACCGCGGTCATCTCCGTCAAGCTCGGCGAGCCGCAGTTCGAGGGTCAGACCAAGACCAAGCTGGGTAACACCGAGGCCAAGACCTTTGTGCAGAAGGTCGTGGGCGAGCAACTCACCGACTGGTTCGATGCTCACCCGAACGAGGCCAAGGAGATCATCCGTAAGGCGATGCAGGCCTCGCAGGCGCGCATCGCCGCTCGCAAGGCGCGCGAGGCGACCCGCCGCAAGGGTCTGCTCGAGTCCGGCGGCATGCCAGGAAAGCTGCGCGACTGCTCCTCCAAGGACCCGTCGATCTCCGAGATCTTCCTGGTCGAGGGTGACTCCGCAGGCGGCTCGGCCGTGCGCGGCCGCAACCCCGCGACCCAGGCGATCCTGCCGCTGCGAGGAAAGGTCCTCAACGTCGAGCGTGCTCGACTCGACCGCGCTCTGGGCAACACCGAGATCCAGGCGCTGTTCACCGCCTTCGGCTCCGGAATCGGCGACGAGTTCGACATCGACAAGGCCAGGTATCACAAGATTGTGTTGATGGCCGATGCTGATGTTGACGGCCAGCACATTCGCACCCTGCTGCTCACGGTGCTGTTCCGCTACATGCGTCCGCTGATCGAGGCCGGCTACGTCTACCTTGCCCAGCCGCCGCTGTACAAGATCAAGTGGTCCAACGCCGACCACGACTATGTGTTTACCGACAGGGAGCGCGACGCCGTGCTCAAGGACGGCCTTGCGGGTGGCAAGCGCATCCCCAAGGAGAACGGCATCCAGCGCTACAAGGGTCTGGGCGAGATGGACTATTCGGAGCTGTGGGAGACCACCATGGACCCCGAGACCCGCACCCTGCTCCAGGTCACCATGGACGACGCCGCTCTGGCCGACGAGACCTTCTCCATCCTTATGGGAGACGACGTCGAGTCCCGCCGCAGCTTCATCCAGCGCAACGCGAAGGACGTGAGGTTCCTTGACATCTGAGACCCACAACCACGGCAGGATCGACCAGGTCGATCTCAATGTCGAGATGCAGCAGTCGTACCTCGACTACGCCATGGCGATCATCGTCGGGCGTGCGCTGCCGGACGTGCGTGACGGCCTGAAGCCCGTGCACCGCCGCGTCATCTACGCGATGTACGACGGCGGCTACCGCCCGGACCGTGCGTTCTCCAAGTGCACCCGCATCATCGGCGAGGTGATGGGTAACTACCACCCGCACGGTGACTCCGCGGTGTACGACACCTTGGTGCGCATGGTGCAGGACTGGTCCCTGCGCTACCCGCTGGCCGACGGTCAGGGCAACTTCGGTTCCCCCGGAAACGACCCCGCGGCCGCCCACCGCTACACCGAGTCCCGCATGGCGCAGATCGCCATGGAGATGGTCCGCGACATCGACGAGGACACCGTCGACTTCCAGGACAACTACGACGGACGCACGCAGGAGCCCACGGTCCTACCGTCGCGCTTCCCGAACCTGCTGGTCAACGGCTCCGCCGGAATCGCCGTCGGTATGGCCACCAACATCCCGCCGCACAACCTCCGCGAGGTGGCCGACGGTGTGCAGTGGGCGCTGGACAACCCCCAGGCCTCTCGCGAGGAACTCCAGAACGCGCTGATCGCGCGCATCCAGGGTCCCGACTTCCCCACGGGCGCGATGATCCTTGGCCGCAAGGGCATCGAGGACGCCTACCGCACGGGTCGAGGCTCGATCACGATGCGCGCGGTGGTCAACGTCGAGGAGATTCAGGGGCGCCAGTGCCTGGTCGTCACGGAACTGCCCTACCAGGTCAACCCCGACAACCTCGCGCTCAAGATCGCCGAGCTCGTCAAGGACGGCAAGATCTCCGGCATCGCCGACATTCGCGATGAGACCTCGGGCCGCACCGGACAGCGCCTGGTCATCGTGCTCAAGCGCGATGCCGTCGCCAAGGTGGTGCTCAACAACCTCTACAAGCACACGCAGCTGCAGGAGACGTTTGGCGCCAACATGGTCGTCATCGTCGACGGCGTGCCGCGCACGCTGCCGATCGACGGCTTTGTCCGGTACTGGATTACCCACCAGATCGAGGTCATCCAGCGCCGCACCGCGTTCCGCCTGGCTAAGGCAGAGCGCGAGGCCCACATCCTGCGCGGCTACGTCAAGGCGCTCGACCAGCTCGACGACGTCATCGCCCTGATCCGCCGCTCGCCCACGGTCGAGGAGGCACGAGCAGGGCTCATCGAGCTGCTCGACGTCGACGAGATCCAGGCCAACGCGATCCTCAACCTCCAGCTTCGCCGCCTGGCCGCACTCGAGCGCCAGAAGATCGAAGAAGAGTACGCCGAGCTCATGGTCAAGGTTGAGGACCTCAAGGACATCCTCGCCAACGAGCCTCGCCAGCGCACTATCGTCTCGGACGAACTCGCTGAGATTGTGCGGAAGTTCGGCGACGAGCGCCGCACGGTGATCAGCCCCTTCGACGGTTCGGTCGACATCGAAGACCTCATCGCCGAGGAAGAGGTGGTCGTCACCATCACGCGCGGCGGCTACGCCAAGCGCACGCGCTCCGACCAGTACCGGGCGCAGAAGCGTGGTGGCAAGGGTGTGCGTGGAGCGACGCTCCGCAGCGACGACATGGTGGACCACTTCTTTGTCACCACCACCCACCACTGGCTGCTGTTCTTCACCAACCTGGGCCGCGTGTACCGCGTCAAGGGTTACGAGCTGCCCGAGGGTGGCCGCGACTCCAAGGGCCAGCACGTTGCCAACCTGCTGGCCTTCCAGCCAGGCGAAGAAATCGCACAGGTGCTCGACCTCAAGAGTTACGAGGACAAGCCCTACTTGGTGCTTGCGACCAAGCGCGGCCTGGTGAAGAAGACCGCGCTCACGGCCTACGACTCGAACCGCACCGGTGGCCTCATCGCCATCAACCTGCGGGAGGTTGAGGACGAGGACGGCACGCTGCACCCGGACGAGCTGGTCTCGGCGCGCCTGGCCGGCCCCGACGACGACCTCATGCTGGTCTCGCGCAAGGGTCAGTCGCTGCGCTTCCACGCCACCGACGAGGAGATCCGCGCGACGGGTCGAGCCACCTCGGGAGTCAAGGGCATGAGCTTCCGCGGCGACGACGAGCTGCTGGCTCTGGACGTCATCGACGCCTCCGTGCCTGCGGCCGCCGACGATGCGGACGTGGAGGACGGCGTCGAGGTGGACGAGCACATCGACTCCGAAGGTCCGTACTCGTTCGTCGTGACCCAGAACGGTTTCGCCAAGCGCACCTCGGTGTCCGCGTGGACCCCCAAGCACCGCGGTGGTCTGGGCGTCAAGGTGGCGAAGCTCACGGAGGAGCGCGGCGACCTGGTGGGCGCGATGCTCGTGGACGAGACCGACGAGGTGCTCGTGATCATGGCGTCAGGCAAGGTCATGCGCTCGTCCGTCACCGAGGTTCCGGCGAAGGGCAAGGACACCATGGGTGTGACCTTCGCCAAGCCTGCCAAGGGAGACACGATCATCGGTATTGCCCGCAACGTCGAGCGCAAGCTCGACGACGAGACCGAGGACTCCGACGAGCCCGGCGACGCCGAGGCCCCCGAGGCTGGCGCCACCGCTGAGGTCACGCCGGCGACCCCCGCATCGGCCGAGTCGGCCGAGTAACACACGACAGCACGCCCACCCTTGCCACGGTCTTCCGTGGGAAGGGTGGGCGTTGTCGTACCAGGGAACATAGTCCTTGCGGGCCGCCTGCTGGTGGGGTACGTCGCGTGGGCACTATTGGCGCCCCACGTGTCCGACACCCTCATGAGCAACGCCCTCGATCCCGAGGCGTAGGCACCCCCATTCTGAGCGCCCCAGCAGGACGTGGTGGTCGCCTTCCGGACGGCCGATGCGCCCTGCAAGGCACTCAGGTCCGCGCGGCCTCCGCAGGGGCGGCCATCGCACCCCTGTCGGCTGGCGTGTGCACGAACAGCATGAGCACCAGGCCCAACGCGACCACCGAGATCACTCCGAGCGTGCCCCAGATGGTGGCCCCGAAGACCGTGATCGCCAGCGCCCACATGGCAGAGGACATGAAGGACGCCGCGCGGCCCGTGGTCGCGTAGAGCCCAAACATCTCGGCGCCGCGTCCTGGCGGCGTGAGCCGCGCGAGCAACGAACGCGATGCCGCCTGCGCGGGTCCCACCATGCCCGACAGCAGCAGGCCGCACACCCAGAACACGATCGCGCCCACCTCGTGCAGCGCGACGATCACCACGCCCGCGCCCACAATCACGCCCAGCGCAAGCAGGATCACGCGGCGCGGCCCCCACACGTCGTCGAACCGGCCTGCGATCATCGTGGACACGCCGGCGACCAAGTTGGCTGCGATGCCAAAGATGATCA
Organism: Demequina sp.; assembly: GCF_047975725.1. Taxonomy (GTDB): domain Bacteria; phylum Actinomycetota; class Actinomycetes; order Actinomycetales; family Demequinaceae; genus Demequina. The sequence continues at coordinate 157,169 of NZ_JBKEED010000010.1, read as the reverse complement.
CCTGCTGATCGGAGAACCCGAACGCCTTAGCAGCGATGATGGCCCCAAACGTGAACACGCCACCCAGCCCATCCCTGTACACAGCGGAAGCGAGCAGGAACCACAGGGTGGGACGCGCATCGGCCCACAGCGAGCGCAGGTCGCTCCACAGCACGGCGTAGCCACGCAGCAGGCCCACGCGCGGGCGCTCGGCTCGCGGCGCCTCTGGCACGGCCACGAACAACGGCCACGCGAACGCGAGGGTCCATACCGCGCAGCCCAACGCGATCAGGCGGTACGCCATGCCATTCGAGGTATCCATCCCGAACCAGTCGAAGGTGTCGAGCACCACCACGATGACGAGGGCGAGGATGCCGCCCATGTATCCCAGGCCCCAGCCCAGGCCGGAGACGCGGCCCATGGTTCTGGGCGTCGAGACCTGGACCATCATCGCGTAGTAGTTGACGTTGGCGATCTCCGCGATGACCGAGCCCAACGCGATCAGTCCGGCTCCCAGCCAGAACGCGTCTGGCGTGGGCTCGACAAAGTACAGTCCCGCGACACACGCCACGAGCATGAGCGTCGTTACGCCGAGCCACGACTTGCGCCGCCCGCTGGCGTCCGCGCGCTGACCCAGCACGGGAGCGAGGAGCGCCACGAGCAGGCCCGCGGCCGTCATGCCCCAACCGAGGTTGGCGTCGAGCGCGGCCATCGCGGAGTCGTACGCAGGATCTCCCGCACCCAGCGCCGCGATGTCGGGATCGATGAAGCCGTCCTCGGTCAAGTACAAGGCGGTGAAGACGAACGTGATGATCACCGAGTTGAACGGCTGCGTTGCCCAGTCCCACAGGGCCCACGCCCACACCTGTTTGCGGGGCACGCGGTCCGCGTCGGGATAGCCGGGAGCGTCGGCGACGGAGGGCAGCACGTCATCGTGGGGACTCATGCTCACAGTGTGCCCGTCCCTGGTGAATGGCCGGTTACGTCTCGCCCGGCGCGTCTCGTGGGGCCTTACTACGATCGAGTGATGGAGCCCATCACTGCCCCCGCCGCCTTGTCGTGGACAGCCGATGCGCTGGCTGGCTTCGAGCGGGCCGATCTGGTGGGCGAGGGCTCGCCGCTCGCCACGCTCGTGCGGCGCGTGGAGCGGCCTCATCCCGCGCGGGCCATCGCGTTGCACGTGCACGGTTACAACGACTACTTCTTCCAGGCCCACGTCGCCGACGTCTTCGCGGATCATGGCTGCGCCTTCTACGCGGTGGACATGCGCCGAGCGGGTCGTTCGCTGCGGCCAGGAGACCGGCCCCACCACATTGGCGATATCGCGGAGCTCGCCCAGGACATTGGCCGAGCGGTCGCGGCGGCGCGCGAAGACGCGGGCGACCTGCCCGTGATTGTCCATGCGCACTCGACGGGTGCGCTGGCCGCGGCGGTGTGGGCGCATCGGACCCCTGACCAGGCATTGGCGGGCCTGATCCTCAACAGCCCTCTGTTCGGGTTGCGTCTACGGCCGTGGGAGAGGGCCGCGATGAACGCGATGCCCACCCTGGGGCGGATTCGACCGCACCAGGTCGTGGTTCCCGTGCCGTCCCACTACACCGAGCAACTGCGGGATCAGGGCGTCTGGGCCTTCGATCACGCGTGGAAGCGGCCGGGCGGTCAGCCCGCGACCGCGGGCTGGCTGGGCGCGACGCTGCGCGCACGCCGCGAGGTGGCGCGCGGGCTCGCCATCTCCGTGCCGGTGTTGGTGGCGCGCTCGGCGAGTTGCGGTCCCGACCGGGCCGACAATCCTCGCCACCAAGAACAGGACGTCGTGGTGGATACCGCCGCGATCGCCGCGCACGCCCCTGGGCTGGGAGAGCGCGTGGAAGAACTCGTGATCGACGGTGCCATCCATGACTTGGCGCTGTCCGCCGACGGGCCACGTGACACATACCTCGACGCGGTGGCGGACTTCGTGGATAGGGTGCTGGAGTGAGCCCTCGACACCCCTACTTCGACAACGGCGGACTGCCTATCGCCCTGGCGCATCGCGGCTTCTGCCTCGAGGGCCTCGAGAATTCGATGAAGGCCTTCCAGGCCGCAGTCGACCTGGGATACCGCTACCTCGAAACGGACGCTCACGGCACCCGCGACGGCGTCGCGGTGGCCCTGCATGACGAGACGCTCGATCGCACCACGGACGCCACCGGCCTGGTCTCAGAGCGCGACTGGCGTTCGGTCAAGGTCGCTCGCATCGGCGGCGTGGAGCCGGTGCCGCTACTCGAGGACGTGCTGGGTACGTGGCCCGACGTGCGGGTCAACATCGACATTAAGGAGGCCTCTGGCATTGAGCCCGTGGCCAAGGTGATCGAGCGCACCAAGGCGCACGACCGGGTGTGTCTGGGGTCCTTCTCGGCGGCTCGCCGCCGCGCGACGCTCAAGTTGCTGTCCAAGCCCGTGGCGACGCCCGCTGCCGAGCGCGAGGTGATCGCGTGGTGGCTCGGGGTGTTCGCGGGAGTCAACGCCTCCACGACGCTCGGGGACGTTGACGCGTTGCAGATCCCGTGGCGCAAGGGCCCCGCTCCGCTGATCGGCCGCCGCCACGTCGAGGCGGCTCATGCGGCGGGCCGCGAGGTCCACATCTGGACGGTGAACCGGCGCGACCACATGGAGCACCTGCTCGACCTTGGCGTCGACGGCCTCATCACCGACCGCGCGGACCTGCTCAAGGAGCTGCTCATCGAGCGGGGTCAGTGGCGATAGGCGTCAGCCCATGCGGGCGGCAAGCCCGTCGAGGACGAGCGCCATGCCGTACTCGAACACGTCGAAGTCGGGGTTGTACTGGTCATCCGCCATCGCCTGAGCGAAGTGCGGGAATTGCGCCTCAATGAGGGGATAGACCTGCCCCAGGTTGTCTGACTCGAGAGCCGAGGTCCCGTCGTGCCAGCGGCGAGCGAGGGTCGCATGCCAGCGGGCATGGGCGGACAGCGCGAGCACGGCAGCAAGGCCGTGCGAGACCGGAAGGGACGTGGGGGCGAGCGCACCCATCGCGGCATTGGCCCATGCCAGCGGCCGAGGCGTGTTGGGTGATCCGGTGATGGGGATGTCGAGGGTCCACGGGTGGGCCAGCAGGGCTGCGGACGATGCGCGGGTCCAGCGCTCGAGGGCCTCTCGCCACGGCAATCCGGTGAGGTCTGGCGGCGAGCCTACGACGGCCTCTTGCATGAGCAACACCAGGTCGTCTTTGCCGGGCAGGTAGCGGTACAGCGCCATGGTGGTGACCCCGCAGGCCTTGGCGACCGCGGCCATCGACGCCGCCGGAAGCCCGTCACGGTCCGCGATGGCGATCGCCTCGGCGACGATGCGCTCGACGCTGAGTTCGCGCTTGGGTCCGCGGGTGGGCTCGTGAGCTACTCCCCAGGCAAGGGCGAGGCCGTGAGGCAGGTCTGGGGTGGCGTCGCTCATGCACCCACCCTAACTGTGTGCGCTTGACACAGTGAGCTCAGGGTGCATACCGTGTATTGCATACACAGAAGGAGGCGCCGATGAATGCCATCCACGTGCGCGGCCTGACCAAGGCGTTCGCCGGCCACCAGGTCCTCGACGGCATCACCCTTGACGCCATGCCGGGCAAGGTCACGGCCTTGCTGGGCTCCAACGGAGCGGGCAAGACGACCACCATCGGCATCCTCACCACCGTGATCAGGGCCGACGCCGGCAGTGCGGTGGTCGCGGGCCACGACGTGCACAGCGATCCCCGCGCTGTGAGACGGTCCATCGCCGTGACCGGGCAGTCTGCGAGTGTCGACGGCCTGCTCACCGGGCACGAGAACCTCGAATTGGTGGGCCGCTTGCAGGGGCTGCGCCGGCGCCAGGCGCGGGAGCGAGCACGCGAACTCATCAGCGCCAGCGGCCTCGACGAGGCGGGCAGTCGCCAGGTGAGCACCTACTCCGGCGGCATGCGCCGACGATTGGACCTGGCCCTGTCGCTGGTGCGCCCCGCACCGGTGCTGTTTCTCGACGAGCCCACGACCGGCCTGGACCCCCGCGCGCGGATGGCCCTCTGGGACCAGGTGCGCGACATCGCGGCCCAGGGCACCACTGTGTTTCTCACCACGCAGTACCTCGAGGAGGCCGACACGTTGGCCGACACCGTGTTCGTGTTGCATGGCGGTCGCGTGGTCGCGGCGGGCACGCCTACGGAACTCAAGAGGCGCATCGGCGCGGCAGAGGTGGAGGTGCTCTCGCCCGACGGCCGCACGCTCGATAGCGAACCCACCGACGGCACGCCCGCCGGTGTCAGGGCCGCCTTGGACTCCCTCGAGGCGCGCGGAGCTGTGCGAGAAGACTCCCGCATCGCCGTGCGCCAACCGACCCTCGACGAGGCCTTCCTCTCGCTCACCGAGGAGGTGGCATCGTGAATGCGACGCTCGCGCTGACTCGCCGCAGTGTGCTGCACACCGTGCGTGACGTCGAGACGCTCCTGATGGCGATCGTGCTACCCGTGATGCTGTTGTTGATCTTCACCTACGTGTTTGGCGGTGCGATCGCGGGGTCAACCGGCCAGTACCTCGACTACGTGGTGCCCGGCGTCATCGTGGTGTGCGCGGGATTTGGGGCGGCGCAGACGGCCGTCGCGGTGTCACGCGACATGAACGAGGGGCTCATGGATCGCTTCCGCACCATCGACATGCCACGCGCAGGTGTGGTGCTCGGCCACGTGATCGCGTCGGTGGCCCGCAACCTGGTAGCGACCGCTGTGGTGCTGATGGTCGCCCTCGCGCTGGGGTTTCGCCCGGGTGCGAGTCTCCTCGAGTGGCTGGGGGTGCTGGGCATCGTGACGCTGTACGTGCTCGCGATCACGACCCTGTTCGCGGCGGTCGGGATTGCCTCGCGTTCGGTCGAGGCGGCCAGCGGCTACGGCTTTGCGCTGCTGTTCCTGCCGTACCTGTCCAGCGCTTTTGCGCCGGTGGAGTCCATGCCGGCATGGCTGCAGCCCTTCGCCGCCCACCAGCCGCTCACTCCCGTGACCGATGCGTTGCGCGCCTACCTTCACGGGGAGGCAGCCGCGGCCCAGCCGATGCTCGCGCTGGCCTGGTGTGTGGGGCTCACCGTCGTAGGCCTGGCGTTCTCGGCATGGGCGTTCGGACGCAGGGCGCAGCGGCGATAGAACGCGCGTCGTTGTTTTGACTTTGTCAAAACAAGTGCTACCGTTGTGCTCGTGAACACGACCACCTCCCCCGACGCCGCCGCGATGCTTCGCGACGCCGGGCTACGCGTCACTGACAGCCGCGTCGCCGTCGTCGGGGCGTTGGCCCTCATGCCCCATTCGGGGGCCGATGCGGTGGTCGCCGCGGTCGAGAGCACGCTGCCGAGCACGTCCCGCCAGGCCGTGTACAACGTGCTGAACGACCTCACCCGGGCGGGCCTTGCCCGTCGCATTGAGCCCGCCGGCCAGCCGGGCCTATACGAGCTTCGCGTGGGAGACAACCACCACCACATCGTGTGCCAACGGTGCGGTGCTGTCGCCGACGTCGATTGCGTCACGGGCCACGCGCCCTGCTTGACGCCCAACACGACCAATGGCTTCGACCTCGCTGAGGCCGAAGTCACATTCTGGGGAATCTGTGGCGACTGCAAGAACGCCCCAGCAACCCCCGTCTGACACGTCCCCTCTGTCTACCTAGGAGTCATCGTGACCGAGAAGTTCACCACCACCAACTCTGGAGCCCCCGTCGCCTCCGACCAGCACTCGCTGACCGTGGGCAACAACGGCGTCACCGCGCTGACCGACCACTACCTGGTCGAGAAGCTCGCTCAGTTCAACCGTGAGCGCGTGCCCGAGCGCGTGGTCCACGCCAAGGGCGGCGGCGCCTTCGGTACCTTCACGACCACCAACCCCGACATCGCGAAGTACACGCGTGCGGCGCTGTTCCAGGACGGCGTGCAGACCGAGATGCTCGCGCGCTTCTCGTCGGTCGCCGGCGAGGCGGGTTCGCCCGACACCTGGCGCGACCCCCGCGGCTTCGCGCTCAAGTTCTACACCACCGAGGGCAACTACGACCTCGTGGGCAACAACACCCCCGTGTTCTTCATCCGCGACGGCATCAAGTTCCCCGACTTCATCCGTTCGCAGAAGCGCCTTCCCGGTTCGCACCTGCGTGACAACGACATGCAGTGGGACTTCTGGACGCTGCAGCCCGAGTCGGCTCACCAGGTGACGTGGCTCATGGGTGAGCGTGGACTGCCCCGCTCGTGGCGCGAGATGCAGGGCTACGGCTCGCACACCTACCAGTGGACCAACGCCGAAGGCGAGCGATTCTGGGTCAAGTACCACTTCAAGAGCCAGCAGGGCGTGCACGGCCTCACCATCGAAGAGGCGGGCCAGCTTGCGGGCTCCGACGGTGACCACCACATTCGCGACCTGTACGAGCACATCGAGGCTGGGGACTTCCCGCGCTGGGACCTGTTTGTCCAGGTCATGCCTTACGAGGACGCCAAGACCTACCGCTTCAACCCGTTCGACCTCACCAAGGTGTGGCCGCACGGTGACTACCCGCTGATCCCCGTGGGCGTCATGGAGCTCAACAAGAACCCCGAGAACTACTTCGCGCAGATCGAGCAGGCGACGTTCGCCCCGTCGAACTTTGTGCCCGGCATCGGGGCCTCCCCCGACAAGATGCTGATGGCCCGCATCTTCTCCTACGCGGACGCTCACCGGTACCGCGTGGGCACCAACCACGCCGACCTGCCTGTCAACGCACCGCACGCCGCCAGCGCGCACGGCCACTCCTACTCGAAGGACGGCGCCATGCGCTACTCGTTCGCGTCGGCAGACACCCCGGTCTACGCCCCCAACTCTCGCGGCGGCGCTCACGCCGACCCGGCGCGTGCGGGCGACGCGGGCAACTGGGAGTCCGACGGCGCCATGGTGCGCGCGGCTGCCACGCTGCACGCCGAGGACGACGACTTTGGTCAGGCAGGAACGCTGTACCGCGAGGTCTTCAACGACCAGCAGAAGGCGCACATCCTCGACCAGATCACCGGCCACGTGGGCGCGGTGAAGTCGGACGAGATCCGCGAGCGGGCCATCCAGTACTGGACCAATGTGGACGCGAACCTGGGTGCGCAGTTGCGCGCCAACCTGGCCGCGGAGGGCGCCCCCGTCGAGGCCGGCGAGCCTGGCACGGGTGTCGAGCCCGTCGAGGTGGGCTCCGAGGTCTGATTTCCTCGAAAAAGGATGCCCGTGATGGTGGTGCGAACCGCCGGGGCCTGGCACAATAGTCGCCAGGAACTCGGCGGTTCGCCGCCAGAGGGCCTCCCACAACTTCCGGGCGTCGCACGAGCGCGGCGTGACCGGTCACAGATCATCGGCCGGGCCGTCCCACCCCCCTAGGACGGTCCGGCCGATGCCTTTGTCCCGCGGGGACGTTCTGCGGGGAACCTCTCGCGCATCGCGAAACGTTCGGGTACCGTGGCAAGCCGAGCAGTTGGGTCCGGTGGTGACGCCAGGCGACGGCTTCTTCTATGCCTCAGTTACCCTTGACACCGAGTCCGCACATCCGCGCGGGCCAAGAGGAGATGTCATGAACGCGGATCACCGCGCCTCTACCGGCGCCGCTTCGACCTTCACGCCGCAGGGCGCACCGCAGGCGACACCGCAGGCGAACGGGGGCGCCGCCCCCCAGCGTTCGTCGTTGCGCCCCATGACCGGCGAGGTGCCCACGGTCGCGCCTCGCACCTTCTCCGCACCGTCGTACTCGCCTGCGCCCCAGGCGCCCAGCGCATCGGCCCCGGTCTCGAGCCAGCAGCCGGTCTCCACTTCACAGCCAGTGTCGAACCAGTTCCGGCCCGCTGGCCAAGCGCCCACCGCCTCTCCCTTCGCGCCTGTCACCCCGCAGCCCGTGTCGAACCCTCAGCCGGTCGGCGGGGCGCAGCCCGTGAGCGGTGCCTACCCCACGACGGGCGAGCAGGCCACGCAGGGTGAGCAGCACTCCTTCCTCTCGGACGCCGCTACCGGCGTGGGTGCCACGGTGGGTGCCGGCTTCGACAAGATCAAAGGCTTCGCCCTCAAGGCCAAGGATGACCTGACCGCTGGCGACGACATCGCCGCTGCGAGCCAGCGCGGTGGCTCCCGCAAGGCGCGCGTGCTCGTGTCGCGCGTGGACCCGTGGTCGGCCCTCAAGATGGGCTTCCTGCTGTCGGTGGCGCTGGGCATCATGCTCGTGGTCGCGGTCTACGTGATCTGGCAGACGCTCAACGGCATGGAGGTGTTCGCACTCGTGCAGAAGTGGGTGGACGATCTGTTCACCGGCGGCACCCGGGTCGACATCATGCCGTTCTTCGCGCTCAACAAGTGGATGTCGGCGGCGACCCTCGTCGCCGTCATCAACGTGTTGCTGCTCAGTGCCCTCGCGGCCCTGGGCGCACTGCTGTACAACACCGTGTCGAAGGTCGTGGGTGGCGTCTACGTCACCCTCACCGACGACTAATCGCGGCCACATCACCACCCAGGAGGGGCCGGTTTTGTCGGTCGCCCTGGCGTGGGGTATCGTTGGTCGCCGCGGCACTGCCGCAACGGGCCCATAGCTCAGGCGGTTAGAGCGCTTCGCTGATAACGAAGAGGTCGGAGGTTCAAGTCCTCCTGGGCCCACCGAGGTGGTCGAATGAAGAAGATCGTCATCCTCGCCGCAATGGTTGCGGCGGCCACGCTGGTCTACGGAGCCTTGGCCCGTGACGCCAAGCGTGACATCTGGGACGATGTCCACCACGAGTTCTGAAATCCCGCGCGTTTCGCGCACGGGGCCTTGGCGCAATTGGTAGCGCACCTGCTTTGCAAGCAGGGGGTTAGGGGTTCGAGTCCCCTAGGCTCCACCACATGAGGCTCCGCCCCTTCGGGCGGGGCCTCCTTTGCGTTTGTCGGGCCGATGCGGCGGCCGGGTCTTAGTCGACCCAGCCGAGCGAGCGGTCCACTCCCTTGCACCACTGGGCATAGGCGGCCTCCCGGTGGCGTGCGGTCGCGGTCGGCTCCCAGCGCCGGCCCTCCCGCCACTGGCGGCGCAGCTCGTCGAGGCCCGACCAGAAACCCACGGCGAGGCCCGCAGCGTAGGCAGCGCCCAGCGCGGTGGTCTCCGTGACGGCGGGACGCACCACCGCAACCCCCAGCGCATCGGCCTGCAGTTGCATCAGCAGGTCGTTGACCACCATGCCGCCGTCGACTCGCAGTTGCGGGATCGATACCCCCGTGTCGGCCGCCATCGCATCGAGCACCTGGCGGGTCTGCCAGGCGACCGCCTCGAGCGTGGCCCGAGCGATGTGCCCCGGCCCCGTGAACCGAGTCATCCCTAGCAAGGCTCCTCGCGCATCGGCCCTCCAATGGGGAGCGAGCAGTCCGGAGAAAGCCGGCACGAACACGACGCCACCGGAGTCGGGCACCGACTCAGCGAGGCTCTCGACCTGCGACGCGGTCGTGATGAGGCCGAGCGAATCGCGCAGCCATTGCACGGCGGCGCCGGTCACGGCGACCGATCCCTCAAGCGCGTACGCGATCTCGCCGGTGTCGAGCTCATACGCGATCGTGGAGATCAGCCCGTGTGCGGAGCGCACAATCTCGGCGCCCGTGTTGACGAGCACAAAGTTGCCCGTGCCGTACGTGCTCTTGGACTCGCCCGCGGCAAAGGCGGCCTGGCCGAACGTCGCGGCCTGCTGGTCGCCCAGCACCCCCGTGATGGGCACCCCGCGCAGCAAGGATGGCGCCGCGGCCGTGCCGTACGCCGCCGTCGAGGTACGAATGCGCGGCAAGGCGGCGGCGGGGATGGCGAACTCCGCGAGCATGCGCGGTGACCACTGGCGCTCGCGCAGGTCCATGAGCAAGGTGCGGCTCGCGTTGGTGACGTCGGTCGCGTGGATGCCTCCGTGTGCGCCTCCGGTGAGGTTCCACAGCAGCCACGAGTCGATGGTCCCCAGCAATACCTCACCGCGCTCGGCGCGCTCCTGGCTGCCGGTGTGGTCCAGCAGCCAGCGGTACTTGGAAGCCGAGAAGTACGCGGCCAGAGGTAGTCCCGTGAGGGTGGCGAACGCATCGGCCCCATGCTGGGCGGTGAGGCGGTCGATGAACGGCTGAGTACGGGCGTCCTGCCATACGATCGCGCGGTGCAGCGGCTTGCCGGTCGCGCGGTCCCACACCACCGCGGTCTCACGCTGGTTGGTGATGCCGATCGCGGCGACGTCCTCGGCGGTCGCGTTAGCGTGGGCGAGCGCGAGGCCCACGCACTCACGGACGGACTGCCAGATCTCCTCGGGATCGTGCTCGACCCATCCGGGCTGCGGGAAGTGCTGGGTCAGCTCGACCTGGCCCATGCCGGCCACATCGCCAGCGTGGTCGAACAGGATCGCGCGCGTACTCGTGGTGCCTTGGTCGATCGCGATCACGTACGCCACTGCCACTCCCTTGTGTCTGTTGCGGTAAATCTCACCACGCCGATGCACGGGCTGGCTAGGCGGCGGTGTCCCTCCTCGTCCCTCCTCGGGTCCACACAGCACGGCGCCCCGGCCGCATGTGGACGGGGCGCCGTGACGACTGGGGTGCGGATTACTCCTTGGCGGGCTTGTCGCTCGCGGTGGGGGTCTCCTCGGTGGCGGGAGAGTCGTCGTTCCACACGTCCTCGGCACCCTCAATAGTGCTTTCGGCGGCGGCACCGGCGCGGTCGAGGGTCTCGTCCACTGACGCGCGCACCTTGTTGACTTCGCTCGAGGCGGACTCGCGGACCCTGGACAGGGCCTCCTTGGCCTCATCAACGTAGGGGCCTGCCTGCTCCTTGGCCTTGTCGACGTACGGGCCGGCCTTTTCGCTGACCGCGGCAGCGGCGGCTGTGGCCGCCTCGCTCGCCTTCTTCGCTGCCTCAAGCGCGGCATCGGTGGCCTTGTTGACGTTGTCACGGAGCTGCTGCTTGAAGTCGCCCTCGCCTGCGAGCTCCCACTCGTCGTCCTCGCCAGCCCACTCGTCGCGGCCCGGGTCACGACGGGCCCACACCACGAGCGCTGCGGCAGCGGCTCCCGCGAGCAGGATCGGCACGATGACCTTGCCAGCCCCGCCCTTGCTGGCCTTAGGCTCGGCGGCTGCGCTCTCGACGGCGCTGATCGCGGCCGGAATGGCGGCACCGACGATCGCGGCGTGGGCGACATCGGCCCACTCGATGGCGCGGTGGCCGGCCTTGCGCACGTAGGGCTCGGCCTTGCGCGCTCCTGCGTGGTACGCCTTCTCGGCACGGGGTGCGCCCCAGGCAATGGCCTTGCCCACCTGTGGTCCCGCCCAGGCCTTGGCCTTGTCGTACTGGGGACCCGCCCACGCCTGAGCCTGCTTGGCAGCCTCCTTGGCGTGGACAGCGGCCTGCTCAGCGGCGGCCTTGGCGCTCGCCGCCGCCCCCTCAGCCTGCGCCCGGTACTTGTCGATGTCCTTGGCTTGGTGCTTCTTGCGTCCCACTGTGCTGCCTCCGTCCATACCCACAACTGTCCTGGTCATTCATCTTGTCACCAACGAGAAGTGAACGCGAGTGCCGTGGGAGAATGTTCCGCATGATCGCAACCATCGAAACCACCGCAGGCGACATTCGCATCGAACTGCTCCCCAACGACGCCCCCGCGACTGTCAAGAACTTCGTGGGTCTGGCGACCGGCGAAAAGGAGTGGGTCGACCCCGAGACCGGCGACAAGAGCAACGAGCCGTTCTACAACGGACTGGTGTTCCACCGTGTCATCGAAGGCTTCATGATCCAGGGCGGATGCCCCGAAGGCACCGGCACCGGCGGTCCCGGCTACACCTTCGACGACGAGATCCACCCCAACAACCAGTTCTCGCAGCCCTACCTGCTCGCCATGGCGAACGCGGGCAAGCGCCTGAACCCCATCACCGGCCGTCCCGGTGGCACCAACGGCTCGCAGTTCTTCATCACCGTGGCCCAGACGCCGCACCTGAACCAGGGCCACACCATCTTTGGCAAGGTTGCCGACGACGAGTCCAAGGCCGTCGTCGACAAGATCGCGACGACCCCCGTCGACGGTCGTGACCGTCCCCTCGAGGACGTGATGATCACCGGCGTCACCATCGCCTGAGAGATTCTGAGTGACTGACCAGCCGGGGGCGCCCGCCGCACCGACGTGCCCGCGCCACCCCGACCGCGTCTCCTACGTACGCTGCCAGCGCTGTGAGCGCCCGGCGTGCCCGGAGTGCCAGCGCCCCGCTCCCGTGGGAGTGCTGTGTGTCGACTGCCTGCGCGCCGCGCAGGCCCAGGCGCGCCCCGTGCGCTCCCGGCTGGGATTCACCATGACTGCAGGGCCGCCGTTGGCGACCTATGTGATCATCGGGCTCAATGTTGCGGTCTTCCTGCTCGCGCCCGTGTTGCTGGGCGGCGACGGATGGCAGTACTACCTCGCGTTGTGGCCGGACGCCACGGCGATCGAGATCGCGAGTTATATCGACGTGGGCAACGAGTGGTATCGATGGGTGACCTCGGGCTTCACCCACTTTGGCCTGCTCCACATCGGCATGAACATGCTGGCACTGTGGCAGATGGGTCAGGTGCTCGAGCCGGCCCTGGGTCGCTGGCGCTACTTGGGCCTATACGCAGGTTCGCTGCTGGGCAGCTCCCTCGCGGTGGAGCTGTTGGGCACTGGCGGGGACCTCGTGCCGGTCGCCGGCGCCTCGGGCGCGATCTTTGGCCTCATTGCCGCGTACGGCATCATCCTCAAGCGCCTGCGTTTGCCCTACACGCAGGTGTTGGTGATCGCGGCGATCTTCATTGGCGGACCTTTGCTGTCCGCCATCATTCCCGGCTTCGGGTTCTTCTCGGGACTGTCATGGCAGGGCCACTTGGGTGGCGCCGTGGTGGGCGCCGTCATCATGCTCGCGATGTTCCGCGGTGTAGACAAGCGCGAGCGCGCCTCCCACCTCTAGCCCTCCCCTCCTCCTTCGAGGCAAGTGATGTCTGCGTTCCGCGGCTCTTTCGCGCTTCGAGGCAAGTGAGGACTACTGGGGATCGCGTATGGGCGAGTTGCCAGCCTGGCTCTCTGCGGCCTGACTGCGCGTGGCCTGACTGCCGCCGCCCGCATCGGCGCTACCGGGCCGTAGCGTGCCCCGAATCTCCCTTCACGCGACCTCATGCGCCCGCGCCTGATCACCATGTGCCTCGATACGGGCTGTGGCCTAGATTCGTGAGCGCAGCTTGCCTCCAGGGGTGGGGGCGGCGGCGCGGCATCACGGACGGCGTGCCTGCAGTCCAGGGCCAGATTGCCGGCCAGGTTCCGCCGCGCACGGCCCCGGGAGTCGCTTGCGCGAGCCGCTTAAGCCTCGAGGCAACTGAGGTCCTCGATTCATGAGCCCTACGTGCCTCGAGGCACGTAGGGAGTTCTCACGCTTTCTTCCCCAGGTGTGAATAACCGCCGTGTAGTTATCCACATCTCCATCCCCACTGTGAATAACACGCGTGTAGTTATCCCCACCCTTGTCCACATCGGGGGATAACTACATAGGTGTAACTCAGGGAGCGGCTACTTCCAGCGGGTGAACAGCGCCATCGATGCGGCCATGAACACAAAGCCGACCACGAGGTTCAGGTCGCCAATAGGAGCCGGCCACTGGGCGCCGCTGATGTAGTACGTGATGATCCAGGCGGGGCCGATGATCAAGAGCGTCAGCGCCGTGGGGAGGAGCCACTTGGGGTTCTCCGACTCGGGCTTGCCCAACTTCTTGGGGGCCTTGTAGGTAGGCGTGCCATTTTGGGGCTTCTTCTTGAGGGCCACGTCGCTGCTCCATGCTTCTGCTGTGCCCGCTTGCCGGGCGTCCATGCACCAGGTTACCTACCGCGCGCACGCGTCTATATACCCCAACGGTCCTCGCGTAGGCTTGAGCCACCATGGCCACTCCCCTGCAGACCCCTCCGGGCCCGGCCGGGCGCCCACCAGCGCACGTGCGTCCCGAGCGTGCGCGCTTCAGCGTGGTGGGGATCATTGGCGAGCTGCTGATCTTCGCGGGGGCCCTGCTCGCGCTGTTCGTGGTGTGGCAGTTGTTCTATACGGACATCCAGGGAGAGCGTGCGCAGCGCGAGGTCGTGGAGGGCCTCGAGTGGGTCGACCCGGCCGTCGATGACCTGGTGCAGGGTGTCACCGCCGATACGGGGCCGCAGACCATCCCGGATGAGCTCAAGGTCACGGACGGGGACCCTCCGGCCATGGAGTACCCCGAGTTTGTGGAGACCTTCGCGACCATGATGGTGCCCCGCTGGGGCGAGGACTACGTCAGGCCCGTGACCGAGGGCGTCACCCGGCCCGATGTGCTCGACCCCCTGGGAATCGGCCATTACCCCGACACCGCCTTGCCGGGCGAGATCGGCAACTTCGCGTTGTCCGGCCACCGCACGACGTACGGCAAGCCCTTCAACAGGGTTGCTGAGCTCGAGGTCGGTGACAGCCTGATCATTCAGACCGAGGACGCCTGGTTCGTCTATCACGTCGAGTCGTGGCACATCGTGACGCCGGAGCACGTCGAGGTCATCGCCCCCACACCCAACCAGCCGGGCGTGGCACCCACGGAGCGGTCCATCACGCTGACGACCTGCCACCCGCTGTTCTCCGCTGCCGAGCGCTGGATCGTCCATGGTGTCCTGGACTACTGGGCACCCACCGGCCACGGCGTGCCCGAAGAACTCTTGGAGCTCCCCTCATGATTTCGACGTGGATCTGGAACGCGCTGCCGGGACCCACCGTGGTGCGCCTGCTCATCCTGCTGATCGTGATCGCCGGCGTCGTGCTGGTGCTGTTCGAGTACGTTTTCCCGTGGATCTCGGAGTATCTTGCGATCCAAGAGACCACCGTGGAGGAGACATGACGCGCATTCTGGTGATCGACAACTACGACTCGTTCGTCTACACGATCGTGGGTTACCTGCGTCAGATGGGCGCCGAGACGGTTGTGGTGCGCAATGACGCGGTGGCCGATGCCGGCGACATCGACGAGTACGACGGCGTGCTGGTCTCGCCTGGGCCCGGCACTCCTGCCGAGGCGGGCGCGTCCAACGACGTCATCCGCGAATGCGCGCGCACTGGCACGCCAATGCTCGGCATCTGCTTGGGCCACCAGGCCCTCGCTGAAGTCTATGGAGCGACCGTCTCCCACGCTCCCGAGCTGATGCATGGCAAGACCTCGCAGGTGACCCACGAAAGCGGGTCGGTGCTCGTAGGCCTGCCGTCACCATTCACCGCGACCCGCTACCACTCGCTCGCTGTCGAGAACCCCACCGTGCCCGCCGAACTCGAGGTCACCGCGACTACCGCCAACGGCATCATCATGGGTCTCAAGCACCGCGACCTGCCGTTGCACGGTGTGCAGTTCCACCCCGAGTCGGTGCTCACCGAGGGCGGCCACCGCTTGCTCGCGAACTGGCTTGAGGTCTGCGGTATGCCCGATGCGGAGGCACGCTCCGCAGGGCTGTCGCCCCTCGTACGTCAGTAGTCTCTGGAGTCGACGCCCACCTGCTACCCAGGGGGCGTCGCTACACGCCACGAGCGATTGTCTGCGGACACTGCCCGGGTGAGTGCGCATCGGCGTGGCTACGGAGCATTCGAGAGGGAGCGGCGCTGCAAGCGCTGGGTCACGCTCGCCCCGCCCCTTCACGAGTCAAATGGATCCATTTGACGGAGCGAAGCGCGCCGCCAACCGAGCAAATGGATCCATTTGATGGAAGAGGGGTTAGGGAGCCGGTGTCACCGTGTCGTCGGGCTCCGGCTCGGGGCCCAGCGAAAGCACCAGAGTGACCTGGGTGTCGGGTGCGACCTGAGTGCCGCCGTTCGGGTTCTGTGAGATCACAGATCCGGCCGGAATGTCGTTCGAGTACTGCTCGGCACCGTAGGTGAAACGCAGCCCCGCCGTGCCAAGCTCACGCTCGGCGTCCGCGCGACCCTTGCCCGTGACATCCGGGACGGCCACGGTGGACGGCGCGACGGCCACATCGATTTGGACCGTCGAGCGCTGCTCGACCTTGCCGGGTGAAGGGCTCTGGCTGAGCACGGTTCCGGGGGCGACCGACTCGTCCTCAACGTCCGTGAAGTCAGGGATGAGGCCCACCTCGGTGAGCGCGGCACGTGCGGCGTCCTCGTCCATACCGACTAGGTCAGGCAGTTCGACCTGTCCGGTCGACACGTACAGCACGATGTCGGAGCCGTAGGGAAGTTCCTCACCCTCGACGGGGTCGGTGCGGGTGACGCGGTCCTTCTCCAAGTCCTTGTCGTCCTCGGTCTCGACGCGCGTGACGTTGAAGCCCAGGTCTTCGAGGCGTTGGCGAGCCTCCGCCTGGAGCATGGCCCGCACGGAGGGGACCTCCACGGCATCAGGCCCGGCGGAGACCACGAGCAGCACCTCGCTGCCTTCCTCGACCTCCACGGCCTCCTCGGGCTCGCTACGGATGACCACGCCCTCCTCGACCTCGGCGGAAGCCTCGGTCTCGACGCGGGGCACGAGCCCGTCGGTGGTGAGTAGAGTCTCGGCCTCGGCCTGCGTCAGGCCGGCGACGGCGGGCACGGGAACCATGACGGTCTCCGGCTCTGTCGGCGCATCGGGCTTGAGCAGCAGCCACAGGACCAAGATCAGGGCGATCAGCGCGGCCGCCCCGAGCGAGATCCACAGGATCATCTTGCGGCGGCGCGCGTCCTCGTCGTCCTCAAGGTCGTGCTCATCCGTCACGGCCACCGTCGAGGACTGGGGCGGCGGGATCACCCCGCCATCGCCTGCACCGACGGCCGCCCATGGGGCGCCTGCCGACGTCATGACCTGGGTCTCACCGGTCACGGGAGCGTCTTGGGCTGGCATGGCCTGGGTGGGCTGGTCGGCCCACTGCTCGGGCGTGAGTTGTTCGGTGGCGGAGGTGGGGTGCGCGCCAGCGGCCGCTGCCGCAGCCACACCCGCGGCGCCGGCCCCGAAGGCGGCGGAGCCCATGGCGATCGCCCCGGTGGAGGGGCTCAGCGGCGTGCCCCCCATGACCGCACGTAGGTCCCCCAGGAACTCCTGGGCGGTCGCGTAGCGGTGGTCACGGTTCTTGGCGAGGGCACGGCCCACGACGGCGTCGAGTTCGGCAGGCACGTCGGACGCGAAGGAGGACGGCTTGGGAGCCTCCTCGCGCACGTGCTGGTACGCCACGGATACGGGCGAGTCACCGACGAAGGGAGGGCGTCCCGTCAGCAGCTCGAATAGCAGGCATCCAGCGGAGTACAGGTCGGAACGGGCGTCCACCTGCTCCCCGCGTGCCTGCTCGGGCGACAGATACTGCGCGGTGCCGACGACGGCCTGCGTCTGCGTCATGGTGTTGCCCGCATCGGCCAAGGCGCGAGCGATACCAAAGTCCATCACCTTGACAGCGCCGGTGGGCGTCAGCATGACGTTGGCGGGCTTGATGTCGCGGTGGACCAGCCCCGCGTGGTGCGCGTAGTCCAGCGCGGTCAGCACGCCCGTGGTGATCTCGACGGCCTCGTCAATGGGAGCGGCGACGTCACCCTTGAGGATGTCGCGCACGGTGTGACCCTCGACGTACTCCATGACGATGAAGGGCACGGCCTGGTGAGAGCCGTCGACGCCGAAGGTCGAGTCCTCGCCTGTGTCGTACACGGCGACGATGGCGGGGTGGTTGAGCCCGGCAGCGGCCTGCGCCTCACGGCGGAACCGCGTCTGGAAAGAGGGGTCGCGTGCGAGGTCGGGGCGCAGGATCTTGATGGCCACGGTGCGTCCCAGCCGGGTGTCGTACCCGATGTGGACCTCGGCCATGCCGCCGCGCCCGATGAGCTCACCGACTTCGTATCGGCCAGCGAGGATCTTCGCGTCGTCGTTCATTACTCTTTGTCTCCCACGTGGGTGGTCACTTCGGTGGTCATTGTCCCACTGATCCCTGTGTGCGCCCGCGAGGCTGCACGTCCGGGCGTGGGCGGTACTCCTTGGGGGCGATGCTGGGCGGCATCGTACGGCCTCGTCTGGTGCGGGTGCGGGCGCCATCGGAAGGGGCCGATGCGGCAGCGGCTGCCGTAGCATCGGCCACCTGCCGCTCGCCCCACCCGGGGGTGCGGGGTGGCTCAGTGAGTTCGAGCGCGGCCAGGCGCTCCAGAAGCGCCACGGCCGTCCGCGGCCGCTTGCGCGGGTTCTTTTCGAGCAGATCCATGATGAGGTGTGCGAGAGCAGGTGAGACCGTGTTCGGCAGGGCGGGGACGGGCTCGTTGACGTGCGCAATCGCGATGTCGACGGCGCTGGCGGCGGTGAAGGGCCGCTTGCCGTTGACGGATTCGAAGCCGATGATCCCCAGCGCGTACAGGTCCGAGGCGGGCGTTGCGGGCTTGCCGAGTGCGAGCTCCGGTGCGAGGTACTGGGCGGTGCCCATGACCATGCCGGTCTGCGTCAACGTGGTCTGGTCCGTACTGCGGGACACGCCAAAGTCGGTGATCTTCAGGGCGTCGCCGTCCGCGATCAGCAGGTTGCCTGGCTTGATGTCCCGGTGCATGATGCCGGCGTCGTGGGCGGCCTGCAGGCCGCGGGCAGTCGCGGCCATGATCGCGACCAGCCGCGGCTCGGCGAGCACCTTCTCGCGTTCGAGCACGGTGGACAGCGGTTCGCCCTCGACCAACTCCATCACGAGGTAGGCGGTGCCTTCTTGGTCGCCGTAGTCGAAGACCTGCGCAATGTTCTCGTGTGTCAGACCTGCGGCATTCTTGGCCTCGTTGCGGAACCGCTGGAGGAAGGTGTCGTTGGCTGCCGCGCCCTCCTTGAGGACCTTGACGGCCACCGGGCGGTCCAACTCCGAGTCTTGCCCGCGCCACACCTCGCCCATGCCGCCCACGGCGAGCAAGCTGTTCAGCACGTAGCGGCCCCCGAGGGTGGTGCCTGCGGTGATGCTCACAGTTCTCCCTCCCGAGCCAACTCCAAGGCGCGCTGCATGATGGTCTTGGCGATGGGTGCCGCGAGCGACCCGCCCGTGGCACTGGTCTCGCCGCCGCCCTCTTCGACGATGACTGCCAGGGCGATCACCGGGTCGTCGGCGGGAGCGAACGACACGAACCACGCGTGAGGCGCGGTGTCCTGGCCCGTCTCTGCCGTGCCGGTTTTGCCTGCCACGTCGACGCCGTCGATGCGCGCGGAGCGGCCGGTGCCATCCGCCACGACGCTCACCATCATGTCCGTAAGGTCCTGGGCATCCTTGCTTGTCATGGACTCGCGCAGCACCTCAGGCTCGGTGGTGGACAGCACCTTGAGGTCGGGGGCGCGCACCGTGTCGACCAGATAGGGCCGCATGAGGGTGCCGTCGTTGCCAATGGCGGCTGCGACCATCGCCATTTGCAGCGGAGTGGCCCTCACGTCGAACTGGCCGATGGCGCTCTGCGCGGTCTGAGCGGCGTTGGGGTCCTCGGACAGGCGCGACGGCGTGACCGACAGCGGGATGTCGAGGTCCTCACCCCAGCCAAAGGCGTCGGCCTTGCGCTCGATGACGCTCCAGCCCAGCGACATCCCCAAGTCAGCGAACGCGGTGTTGCAGCTGATGCGCAGTGCGTCTTGGAGTGACATGTAGTCGGTGCTCGAACACGTCGCGCCGCCGTAGTTGCCGATCGTGGAAGTGGTCTGCGGAAGGTCGAGCTCCGTGGGCGCGTAGACCTCGGTCTCGGGCGTGTACCCGGACTCGAGCGCTGCAGCGGTGACCACGAGCTTGAAGGTCGAACCCGGAGGGTACGTGTCGCCGGCGATCGCGCGGTTGATGAGCGGCCCATCCTCGCGGTTCAGCAGATCCGCGTAGGCGTTGTTGACCTCGCTCGTGGTGTGCCCGGCGAGCGCGGCCGGGTCATAGGTGGGGCTCGTCACCATCGCGAGAATCTCACCGGTGGCCGGGTCGAGTGCGACCACGGCGCCCGTGCGGTCACCCAGGGCCTCGGCCGCGGTCTGTTGGAGCACGCCCGACAGGGTGGTCTCGACAGAGGCGCCCTGCTGTTGCTCGCCGGAGAACAGGTTGCCCAGGCGGGTCCAGAACAGCGAGTCGGCGGTGCCGGAGAGCACTTCGTTCTCCGTCTGCTCGAGCCCGGTGCGGCCGTAGACCACGGAGTAGAAGCCCGTCGTGGAGGCGTACAGGGGGCCGTTGGCATAGGTGCGCTGGAAGTTGAACGGGTCGTCGACGGGCTCGGACCACACCACTGCCTCGCCATCCACGACGATGGGTCCGCGGAAGTTGCCGTACTCGCGGTAGAGAGTGCGGACGTTGCGGGCGTCCTGGTTGAGGTCGTCGGCGCCGATCACCTGAATCCACGACGCTGCCGCCATGAGCGCGAGGAACATGATCAGGACGATCACGCTGAGGCGCCGTGCGGGCTCGTTCATGCGGTCACCTCCTGCGCGGACCGTCTGGCCTGATCGGAGATGCGCAGCAGCAGACCCACGATGATCCAGTTGGCGAGCATGCTCGAGCCGCCGTAGGCGAGCCACGGAGTCGTCAGCCCGGTGAGGGGGATCACGCGGGTCACGCCGCCCACCACGATGAACACCTGCAGCGCGAGCGCGAAGCCCAGGCCAGCGGACAGCAACTTGCCAAAGCCGTCACGCACGCCAATCGACATGCGGAAGGCCCGCTGAACAATGATCAGGTACAGCGCGAGGATCGCCATGAGGCCGGTCAGTCCCAGCTCCTCGCCGACCGAGGCGATGATGAAGTCGGACTCGGCTGCGTAGACCAGGTCTGGGCGGCCCTCGCCCAGACCTGTGCCAAAGAGGCCGCCGGAGGCCATGCCAAACATGCCACGCACCAACTGCTCGGAGGTGCCTGCGGCGTAGAGGTCAGCATCGAGCGCATTGAGCCACGCGTCGTAGCGGGCACGCACGTGGGGGAACACCACGCCTGCGGCCACGGCGCCCACTGCGAACATCCCCAGGCCTGTGATGACCCACGAGATGCGCTGGGTTGCGACGTAGAGCATGCCAAGGAAGATGCCAAAGAACAGCAACGATGCGCCCAGGTCGCGCTGGTAGACCATCAGCAGCAGCGCCGCCGCCCACACGGCCAGCAACGGGCCCATGTCGCGCGGTCGCGGGAAACGCAATCCCAAGAACTTGGGGCCAGCGAGGGCCAACGTGTCCCGGTTGGTCACGAGGTAGCCGGCGAAGAACACCACCATGGCGACCTTGGCAAACTCGCCGGGCTGGAGGGAGCGACCGAAGATCTCGATCCAGATGCGCGCGCCGTTCACCGTGATGCCCAGTCCCGGCACCAGCGGCAGCATGTACAACACCAGTCCGACGATGCCTGCGGTGTAGGTGAAGCGTCGCAGCTTGCGATGATCGCGCAGACTGAAGATCACGCCCATCGCGAGCAGGACACCTGCGATGGTCCACCCGATCTGGGCCGCGCCAAAACTGGTGCCCTCGGCAAAGTCGATGCGGCGGATCATCGCAAGGCCTACGCCATTGATCGCGAACACCGCAGGCAGCAGGACCGGGTCGGCCGCGGGCGCATAGCGGCGCAGCATCAGGTGCGAGCCCACCAAGAGCAACGCCGCGCCGAGCGCGTACCAGCCCAGTTCGGACAGCACGAGGAAGTCGGCGTGATAGTCGACGAGGGCGCGCGCCAGCACGATGATCGACCAGGAGATCGCGAGCAACGCCAGCTCAGAGCGTCGGCCCGCGCGCACCTCGAGCTCGGCGACCGTGGCCACTAGGCCTCGTCCTCCAGGGCAGAAACCACATCCCGGGCGCCGTCGAGGCTGCCCGAACGGATCGCGGCCTCAATGCGCTGCTGTTGGTACACGGGCAGGTCGAGCAGTCGCAGATCGGTGCGCTCAACCAACGTGTGGGTGGTGACCAAGGGGAGTTCCTCCGGGATGCCCCGGAAGACCGCGACGTACCCGTCGGACGTGCCCACGTAGTACTGGGTCTGGGTCCACCGGTAGGCGCCCCAGGCGCCGCCGATCACGACGAGTAGGGCGACGAGAGGCAGCACCCACGGGCGAATCTTGGGCCACACGCGCTCCCAGCCGGACGGCTGCTCCTCCTCGTCGGCCTCCGTGGGCGTGGACAGGCGCGCGGCCTTCGCCGCGGCCGAGTTTCCACCAGCGGATGGCCGATGCCTGTCACGGGCCGCGGCCCCCACGATCTGGGAGTGCGTCGACGGCCCCACACCGTCCGGATCGGCATCGATGTCGACCACGTCCGCCACCACGCACGTGACGTTGTCCGGAGCCCCAGCGGCCAGGGCCAAGGCGACCAGCGCATCGGCGCAATCGCCGGGGTCCTCGACCTCCTTGAGCGTCGAGTGCAGGGTGTCGCGGCTCACCACGCCGCTGAGACCGTCGGAGCACAGCATCCAGCGGTCGCCCGGCCGGGTCTCGCGCACGGAAATGTCGACGGGGACGTCGGCGTCGACGTCCCCGAGCACGCGCAACAACATCGAACGCTTGGGATGGTGCTCGGCGTCGGCGGCGGAGATGCGGCCGGTGTCCACCAGGTGCTGCACAAAGGAGTGGTCCGTGGTGACCTGATCGAGCCCGCCGTCGCGCAGCAGGTAGGCGCGCGAGTCGCCGATGTGGGCCATCGACAAGGTGGATCCGGCACGCAACAGTGCCGTGACCGTGGTGCCGAGACCCGACAGCTCGGGGTCGTTCTGGGCGCGGCCCACGATGTCGGTGTGGGCGTCGGCGATGGCGCGCTTGAGCTCGTCGAGCGCCTCGTCGGGACCGTGTGATTCGCCGTCGAGAGCCGCGAGCCGGCCCACCGCGATCGACGAGGCGATGTCTCCACCGGCAGCGCCACCCATGCCGTCGGCCACCACCAGAAGGTGGGCGCCGGCGAAGGCGGAGTCTTGGTTGTTGGACCTGATCAGGCCCACGTCAGAGCGCGCGGCAAAATGGAAACCGAGGAACACGTCATCCCCTCAGCTCGACGGTGGTGGCACCCAGGCGCAGTTTGTCGCCCCGCTTGAACGGCATGGGGTCGTCCACGCGCTGGTTGTCGAGGAAGGTGCCGTTGGTTGAGCCCAAGTCCTCGACCTTCCAGCCGCCGTCCTCGGGGAAAATGCGGCAGTGCTTGGCCGAGCAGTAGTCATCGTCGATCACGAGGGTGCAGGTCGGGGAGCGGCCCACCATGATGGGCGCCGTGCCGAGCGGAATGGTGGTGCCCTTCAGGGCACCGGACGTCACCGCGAGGTGAGCCACCGCATCGTCCCTCGTGGAAATCGAGCCCGTGCGCACGCCCGTCGCGGAGCGCGACATTGCCGCGACCTTGTCGCGCGGCCCGTCATGGCGTCGCGCCTGGCGACCGCGGCCGCGCGTGGTGACGCGCGTGCCGTACAGGTCCGCACGCAGCACGCCGATCGCGGACAGGACCAGCGCCCACAACAGGATGAGGAAGCCGAACCTCAGCAGGGTGATCGAGAGTTCGCTCATGCGACTACAGGTCCTCGTCGACGGGCATGCCGTCCCAGTACATGATCGTGGTGCGGCCCACCTGGATCGCGTTGCCGTCGAGCAGCGTGACCTCGGTGATGCGCTGGCCCTCGACCTGGGTGCCATTGGTCGAACCGAGATCGGTGAGGATCGTGCCCTGGTCGGTGACCTCGAAACGGCAGTGCTGGCGACTGACGCCCGTGTCGTCGACCACGATGTCGGCCTCCGAGCCGCGGCCGATCACGGTCATCTCACCCGTGAGGTGGTAGCGCTCGCCGTCGATGTCGAGCAGCGGGTAGCGCGAGTGGTGGTCGCGTGTGGTGGCGGGGGCGACCGGTCCGCGCGTGGAGCGGCTGCGTACCGCGAGGCGGCCCGTCGACAGGGACTCGTCGAGGTTGAACTCGACCTTCACTGCCCCCACGAAGCTGTAACGCTGGCGCTCGGCGTGGTCACGCAGGGCGTCCTCGAGCTCGTGCGTGAGGGCCTCTGCGCCCCACTGCTCGATGGAGTCGTGGTCGGTCGAGGACAGGGACACCGAATACTCGTTGGGCACGACAGTGCGTGACCGGTCGACCGCGGCGGCACGCGCGTCACATTCACGCCGCACTGCGCTCGCGATCTCGACCGGCTTGACCCCTGATTTGAAGGTCTTGGCGAACGCGCCTTGCATCACGTTCTCCACGCCCTTTTCGAAGCGATCGAGCACACCCATGAGATGCATCGTATCTGGACCGTCCCCTAGGACTACAGTGCGCCCGGTCGCGACACGACTGCGCGGACGCTAGTGGGCTTGCCCCGGGGCGGCGAGCGGCGCCCGCAAAGGCCAGGCGTCGCCATCGAGGACCACTTGGAGGGCGGCACCGGTACGGGCGTTGGCGATGACGGGAGCGAGCAGGTTTGCCGTGTGATCAGAGCTTGCGCCTGGACTGACGATCACCGCAATCGTGGCGGCGTCCTGGGGTCCGAGTCCCAAGCGCTCCAGCACGGCAGCGTCAACGGTCGGGCGGTAGTCAGGGAAGTAGGGCGCTGCGAGCAGGGCAAACAACCGCACCGACGGCTCGTCCACCGCGCGCAGGGTGACCAGCAGGCCCGACTCGTCCAACGCCGCCACCTCAAAGGTGGTGAGTCCCGCCAATCCAGGGGGCGCCTCAACGAACGTGAACCGCTCTGGCCAGGCAGCGGAGATGGGGGCGGGCAGGGGGCCGGTCATCGCAGGAAGTCCAACAACGTGGGCTGGAGAACCTTAGCGGTCGCTCCTAGCGCGCCCTGGTACGCCACTTCTTGGAGTTGCAGGTCGATCACCGTCTGCGCAAGGTCGACGTCCTCGATCTGAGAGATGGCCCCCTTGACGTCCTGGAGCGACAGCGCGAGCGCGTCCTGGGCATCGGTCAGTTGGCTGTGGCGCACGCCGACATCGGTCAAGGAGGCCAGCATGGTGTTCAATCTGTCGTCAATCTGAGTCAGGCGACCGGACACCTCTGTGCCGGCACGCAGGTCGGCCGCGATGTCGTCGATGAGCTGGAAGACCGAGTCGGTGCCGGAACCGTAGGCCGCAGGCCCCGCCACGTCCACGCGCAGCGTCGTGGTGGCGCCCACGCGCCGAGTGACGGACCCCGTCGCTGAGCCCTGCCACTCGTAGGGGGTGGCCGCCGCTGCATCCGAAAAGGCGGTGCCGCCCGCGGCCGTGCCCGCGAACACTGGCCGTCCGTTGAGGCGAGTGTTGGCCAGGTCCAGCATGGAGTCGCGCAGGCCTTCGAGCTCGGTGGCGATCGCCTCGACGGCCGCGCTGCCCGCGGTGGTGGAGTTTGCGCCCCGCACCGTGAGGTCCCTGACGCGGTGCAGGACATTCACAGAGCCCTGCAGAGCAGTGTCGAGTTGTGTGAGCCACGACGCGCCGTCGTCTGCGTTGCGCTTGGCCTGCACCAAGGAGGCTTGCTCGGCACGCAGAGTCATGGCACGGCTCGCTGCGCCCGGGTCATCCGATACGGCAGAGAGGTTCTTGCCCGACGACAGGCGCGCCTGCAGGTCGGCCATGGACCGCAGGTTCAGCTGGAGGTTGCCGAGGGTTGAGCGCTGCATGGTCTGGTGTGTCACGCGAGAAATCACGGCGCTACCTTCCTACTACTCCGGTGCGATTGATGAGGGTATCGAGCATCTCGTCCATGGCCGTGAGGACCCTGGCCGCTCCCTCATAGGCGCGTTGATACGCGAGCATGTTGGTGACTTCCTCGTCGACGTCGACCGAGGTCGCCGCGAGTTGCACCGACTGAGCGGTGGTGCGGGCAGTCTCCGAGACGCTGGCGCGACGCGTCGCAGCCGCCGCGGTCACGCCGAGTTCGACCACGAACTCCCGCCAGGTGGCATCGGGCCCGTCCTGAGACGCGCCGATCTGAGACAGTGCGCTCGCGACGGAGCCGTCGAAGGCCCCCGCTCCTGCGGTAGCGGCCGCAACGTGCTGAGGGTCGGTGATAGCGACGGCGAGGCCGAGTGCGGGCGGCATGCCGTCCTGAAAGCTAAAGAAGTCGACGCCCGTGTCGTATGGCGCCCCTGCGAGGGTGGTGCCTGCGCTATGCAGGGCGTTGACGCGCGCGGCTACGTCAGAGGCGAGACCGTTCACGGCGTCGAGGGAGGAGGACAACGGGCCACCAAGAGAGGTGGGCTGGAGTGCGGTCACGATGCCGGCAAGTTCGCCGCCGTTGAGGACGAGTGCGGTGCCGTCGGCCCACTCGAGGTGTGCGGTGGCAGCGGTGGGAGCGGGCTCGCCGAGCGCCTGCGTCATCACCGCTGATCCGCCGAGTGTGATACCCGTGGCCCTGTCGCCCTGGACAAGGGGGTTGCCGGAAACCATCACGGTGACCGTGCCGTCGTGCTGGGCGGTGGCGGTGGCCCCCACGAGCGCCGACAGGCGGGTGACAAGCAGGTCGCGCTGGTCCATGAGTTCATTGGCGGAAGACCCCGCGGCGAGCACGGAGCGAATCTGCTCGTTGAGTTCTGCGACTCCCTGGGCGGAGGCCTGGACCTCCGCTACCAGTGACTGTCCGTCGCTGCGAGCGGCGTTCCACTGAGCCTCGTACGCCCGGTACGTGTCTGCCAGTTGCCCCACGAGCGCCTGGCCGGCTCCCATCACTGCGGTGCGGTTGGCTGAGCTGTCGGGACCGTTGGACAAGTCCTCCCATGCGCTCCAGAACGCCTGAAGACCAGAGGCCACTCCGGTGTCCGCCGGCTCGCTCACCACCGATTCGAGACGCGAGAAGGCGGTCGCGATCGATGAATGGTGCGAGGCCTGTGCGGTGGCGAAGCGTAGGCGAGAGTCGGCGAACTGGTCGCCGAGCCGCGCGATCCCCGTGGCACTGACACCGCTGCCGGAGGTCACCGGCGTGGAGAACAGCGAAGACACGGACGAGGCGGTGAGCGCCTCCAGGTCCGCACGCTGGCGGGTGTACCCGGCCGTGTTGGCGTTGGCGATGTTCTGTCCGCTGACTTCGAGGGCGATGCGTTGCGCCATGAGAGACGACAGGGCGGTCGACAGTCCGGAGAAGGTACTCATCTAGATGTCCTGGTCCAACAGCAGCGCGCCGCCGTCAGAGCCACGCGGAGTGCCGGTGGGGTCGTACTCGCCGGCCGCGGCCTCGATCCCCACGAGTGCTTCCCGAGTTGCCCTCAGGGTCTGCTCGAGCAGCGCGTGATTGGCGTGGCTCAGCGCGTCGATCTGCGCCGTGACGGTGGTGAGGGCGAGGTGGTGGCTGTGCATCATGTCGTTCCAGGGCTCAGGCGCTGCGCCAGCAATCTCGAGCAGGCTGGCATCAGCTCCGAGGCCGAGCAGGCTTGCGGCGTCGGTCGCTTCCACGGCTCGGCCCACCTCGAGTTCGCGCATGTGGTCGAGCACCCGCTCGACGTCGTGCGCCGCGCGCCCGAGCCACCGAGTGCGCCCGTGGGCGATGATGAGCTCTTCGACCTCGAGCTTGAACAGCAACGTGTCGAGGAGTTCGCGCTCCTTCCAGAGCACATTCGACAGTGCGTCGAGTCCCATGGGTCCTGCTCTCCCGAGCCCGGGGGCCCGTCTTTCTGTGCTGGCCGCGCACGGCCTGGTGTCACACCCATCGGCCAGGTCGAGCCGAGTTTAGGGTCTAGGCCTACAGTCCAGGTTTTTCGGAGGGAACCGTCCGCGTCAACGACCCAAAAGCTCGAATCGGTCCCAAGTGTGAGAATGTTCACATGGTGAGAATCCGGCCGTGATTGGCGGCAATTTTCCCTTTCTTCCGTTCTTTCGTTTTTCGCTCTCTCAGGCTTCTTTACGAGGGGTGTTAGTGTTCTTGCCCAAAAAAATGGGGAATGAGCGCCGTCCCTGTGCGGCAAGGGTGCAGCGCCGTGACATTTCCGGTTTCGACGCTACACAACGGCGGCAACGACGTGCGGGTCGCGGGTCCCAGCGCCCTTTGCCGTATCAATGTCGCCATGGATCACGCCGATGAAGAAGTTCGCTCCCTTGTGGAGGCGAACTTTGCGCTCGTCGGCTATTGCGTCAACGAGATCGCCGCACGAGTCCCATCCCACGTGTCACGATCCGACCTCGCGTCGGCGGGATCGTATGCCCTGGTATTGGCTGCGCGCGCGTACGACGCCCACAAGGGCGTGCCCTTCGCGCGCTACGCCTCGATGCGGATCCGGGGAGCGCTCGTCGATGAGCTGCGCTCCATGGACTGGGTGCCCCGATCGGCTCGACGCAGGGCCCGCGACGTCTCTTCTGTCGTCGAGACACTGACGGGCCAGCTCGGTCGAGCGCCCTCAACAGCGCAGGTGGCTCAGACGCTCGGCATCACGGAGGCGGAGGTCCTCGCCGCGCGGGTCGACTTGGACTCGCGCGTGCTGTCTATGGACGCCTTCGACTCTGCCGTGGCGCACAGCGTTGTGGATCCGGCAGTGACGCCCGCGGAGGCGCTGTTGGGCGCGGAACAGGTGCACTACCTGCGCGCTGGCGTGCAAGCCCTGCCGGAGAAGCTGCGCCACGTGGTCGAGGAGCTGTTCTTCCGGGATCGTCCCGTCGCAGAGTTGGCGGAGGAGATGGGCGTGACGCGCTCACGCATCAGTCAACTTCGCACCGAGGCGCTCACGCTGCTCAAGGACGGCATGCGGTCCACCCTTGATGCCGATGCCGCCCCTGTGGTGGACCCGGACGCCGGCGTCGCCGTGCGCCGGCGCCAGGCGTTCTACGCCGCCATGGCGGCGCGCGCCTCAGAAGCGGGCCATGCCCGCACCGTGGTGCCCATGCGCCAGGCCGCGTTGCCCCCAGAAGACGCGGTGCGCATCGGCTGATCGCGGGCGTCATCCCTGGATGACGATGAGGAGGCGACAATTCCTCAACTTCCCTTGACGGGCTCCGATGGGGGTCCTGAGCACCCACGGATGGGTGCCATTCCCAACACCCTCAAGGAGGAGCACCATCATGGGACTCTCGATCAACCAGAACATCGCGGCAGTCAACAGCTACCGCAACCTCTCGAACACGCAGAACGACCTCAGCAAGTCGCTGGAGAAGCTCTCGAGCGGCTTCCGCATCAACCGGGCGGCGGATGACGCAGCCGGTCTGGCGATCTCCGAGGGCCTGCGCTCGCAGGTGGGTGGCCTCAAGGTCGCCGCCCGCAACGCCCAGGACGGCATCTCCGTGGTCCAGACCGCAGAAGGTGCGCTCACCGAGGTTCACGCGATCCTCCAGCGCATGCGCGACCTGGGCGTTCAGGCCGCCAACGACTCGAACAACGCTGAGGCGCGCGCCAACATCGCGACCGAGGTCACGAGCCTCCAGTCCGAGCTGACGCGTATCGCTGACTCCACCAACTTCAACGGCACCAAGCTGCTCGACGGCTCTGCGGGCACGCTGAACTTCCAGGTGGGTGCAGATGGCAACGCCAACTCGCAGATTCAGGTCAACCTCGCCTCGGTCAACGTCAAGGCGATCTCGTCCAACCTGGGCAACGCGGGCGCGTCGTTTGAGGTGCTCACCCCGACCGACGTGACCGGCGCGATGTCGTTCACCAACGGTGCGGTGGACGCCTCGGTGACCCTCGGTGCAGCCGGCTCCTACAACACCGTTCAGGACGTTGCGGACGCCCTGAACAAGGACACTCACTTCTCGAACACCTTCTCGGCCTCCGTCAACGGGGACAACGAGCTGGTCGTGACCTCGAAGACCGGTGGCACCGTCACCGGCGGTACGGCGGCCACGCCTGCCGCTGCGGGAACCGGTGTGGGGACCGCGACCGCCATCGCGGGTGGACTTGACTTCACCTCGGCGGCGGGCGCTCAGGCGGCCATCAACCTCATCGACACCCAGATCGAGACGGTGTCGACCGCTCGTGCCAACCTCGGTGCTGTCCAGAACCGCTTCGAGCACACCATCAAGAACCTCAACGTCGCGGTGGAGAACCTGTCCGCGTCCGAGAGCCGCATTCGCGACACCGACATGGCGTCGGAAATGGTCTCGTTCACGCGTGCCCAGATCCTGTCGCAGGCCGGCACGGCCATGCTCGCCCAGGCGAACCAGATCCCCCAGGGTGTGCTCTCGCTCCTGCGCTAGCACATGACCTCTGGCCGCCGGTGGTGACGGGTATTGCCCCGGCGGTGGCGGCGCGAGACAGGCGCACCCATGCCTGTCTCGCGCCCCAGGGCCCGTCAAGAACACACGACAAGGAGGTCTCGCATGGCGAGCCTGGGCATCGACGGACTCGTCTCCGGACTCGACACCACCACGATCATTTCGCAGTTGATGCAGATCGAGGCCGCGCCGCAGACCCTCCTCAAGAGCAAGCAGGCGACCACCCAAGACGTGGTCACCGCGCTGCAGTCCATCAACGCGAAGCTCCGCTCGCTTGCCGAGGCCGCGACGAGCGCGAGCACGGCCAAGAACTGGGCGGTCTTTAGCGCGACCTCGAGCCACTCGGCCGTGAGCGCGAAGGCCTCGGGCGCGAGCACGGCGGCCAGCCTCACGTTCTCCGTGGACTCGGTGGCGACCGCGCAAGTGTCGCTCAGCCAAGCGGTGGCTGACGGCTCGCCTCTGGTGCCGGACCCGCCCCTCCTCACCATCCGCCACGCCGACGGGACGATGCGCGAGATCACTGCCGCAGGTGGGTCACCCCAAGAGGTGGCCAAGGCGGTCAACGACGCCGATGCTGGCGTGATCGCCACCGTGGTGCGAGTGCCCTCTGGTGGCGGCGAGGAGTACCGCGTGCAGTTCACCTCCGCAGCCACCGGTAGCGACGGCACGTTCGAGGTGTTCGCTGGCGACGAGGCGGCGGCCACGGCCGGCACCGCCACGCGCATCGACACGTCCATCGCGCGCGAAGCTTCCGACGCTGCGATCACCCTGTGGAAGGGCAGCGCACACGAGCAGACCTACACGCAGTCGTCGAACACCTTCGTGGGACTCATGACGGGCGTCGACGTCACCGTGTCCAAGGTGACGGCGGCGGACGACCCCGTCACGGTGACAGTCGCGGCCGACCATTCGGCGGTCAAGAGCCTCGCGAGCGGGCTCGTGGGCGCGCTTGCGGTGGTGCTGTCCGACATGGACTCCCGTACGGCCACGACGACCGTGACCAACGACGACGGGACCACGTCCGTCACCGGTGGCCTGCTCAGTGGCGACGCGGGGGTGCGCATGCTGCGCACGCAGTTGTTGCAGGCAGCCTCGTACCCCGTTGACGGGGTCTCCCCGTCGTCCGTCGGCATCGTCCTGGGCAGGGACGGCACCGTGACCTTCGACGAAGCGGCGTTTGCCCAGGCAGTCGCCGACGATCCCGAGGGCACGGCGGCATTTGTCCAAGAACTCGCCGCGCGTGTCGAGACGGCCACCACCGCCGCCTCCGATCCTTACGAAGGCACGTTCACCGCGAAGGTCGAGAGCCAGCAGTCGTTGGTCGATCGCTACGCGACGCAGATCGCCCAGTGGGATGTGAGGCTCGAGCAGCGCCGCGCGACCCTCCAAGCGACCTACACCAACCTCGAGGTCACCCTGTCGAACCTCAACTCCCAGTCCAGTTGGCTCGAGAGCCAACTGTCCGCCTTGACCACCAGCTAGGGGGCCACCTTGCTCAGCTACCAGTCCGCACGTGCGCGGTACCTCGATGACACCGTCTCGACCGCGTCGCCCGCGCTCTTGCTCACCATGCTGTACGACCGGCTCCTGGCTGACTTGGAGCGAGCCGAAGTGGCCCTGCGCGCGGGCCACCGTGACGTCGCTAACGCTCAACTCACCCACGCACAGGACATCGTCTCCGAACTCGCGGCGACGTTGAACCAAGACGCATGGGCGGGTGCGCCCCAGCTCATGAGCATCTACGCCTTCTTGGGGACGTCGCTGGTGGAGGCTAACGTCGCGGCGAGTCCGGATCAGGTGGCCGCGGCCCGCGCCCTGGTCCAGCCCCTCCATGAGGCTTGGACCCAAGCGGCCGCGCAGGTGGTCGCCGGGAGCGACACCCACGCGGTGAGCGCCCTGCGCGTCGGATGAGTACCGCGCCGTCGCCGTGGCGCGCTGCATGGGAACAGGCGCTGAGCGACCTGGAAATGGACGTCGCAGTGGCCGAAGCCATGCTCGCGTCGCATCACGGTACCCACGACAGCGCTCCCGACGGTGTCCACGACGGTGCCCCCGACGGCTCACGCAAGCAACCCTGGAGCCCTCCGCAGGGAATTGGGCTGATCCCTGCCGACCTCGACGTGAGGGCCCGGGCGTTGCTCGAGCGCCAGACGCGGGTGTGCCGCGAGCTGGCGGCTGCAGCGCGCCTGTCCCGCAGGCATGACAAGGCCATCGCGGCGCTCGATCTGGGCGGCCCCCGGGCACCGGTCTACGTCGACACCCCCGCGTAGCGCCGTGCGCCACCGTCCTTGGTGACATAGACCACTGCCGCGTTTCCTCACCGACCGACCAGGTGGGTCGATATGGCCGGTGAGCACGGATTGCTCGCTGCCTTGGCCAGGGATGGGCCTACGTCACCACGAAGGGCCTTTCCCTGTGTTCGATTCCGTGAGCTACGTAGCGATGAACAGCGCACTCGACGCGCTCTCCCTGCGCCAGCGGGTCATCGCCAACAACATCGCCAACGTCAATACCCCTGACTACCAGGCGCGAAAGGTTGCGTTTGAGGACGCCTTGGCGGCGGCGGTGGCCGACGGAACCGGCGCGGTTCAGGCCTCGGTGGGGGTGTCGCTCGAACCCACCCGCGAAGACGGCAACAACGTCAACCTCGACACCGAGGTGATCTCCAACACCGACACCACGCTGCGCTACCAGGTGGCCACCAGGGCGCTCGAAGGATCGTTCACCTCGATTCGTACGGCCTTGAGGACCAGCTGATGGGGACTTTTGCGGCCATCGGTATCGCGGGGTCGGGCCTGGGCGTGCACCGCCGTTGGCTTGACGCGATCGCGGACAACCTCGCCAACGTCAACACCGTCGCGTCCACCGATGACGAGGCGTTCCAAGCCCGGTACATCGTGGCGCAGGCCAACGCGACCGAGGGCGGGCAGACCGGCGGGGTGCACGTGGCGGGTGCGGTCCTGGGCTCGGCTCAAGGCCGCCTGGTCTACGAGCCTGAGCATGCCTTGGCGGACGAGGACGGTTACGTGCGCTACCCCGACATCGACATGTCGAGCCAGATGAGCCAGCTCATCCTTGCCCAGCGTGGCTACCAGGCCAACGCGGCCGTGGTGGACCGGGCCCGCGACATGTACTCCACCGCGCTGACCATTGGCAGGTCCTCATGAGCGTGCTTCCTGTGGAGGCGATCGGCATCCAGGGGGTCCAGGCGACGTCCTACCTCAGCACCGTCGAGCCGGTCTCGGACAACGACGGCTTCGCGTCGGTCCTGGCGGGTGCAGTCGACAATGTGAGTGCCCTCCAGTCGACGAGCACTGCACTCGGCGTCAAGGCCGTCACGGGTGACCTGGCCGACGTCCATGACTACACCGTGGCCGCGACCGAGGCCGCCGTGGCGCTTGAACTGACGGCCGCACTGCGCAACCGCGCGGTGGCCGCCTTCCAAGAGATCATGAGGATGCAGGCCTGATGCCGGCACAGGTGGAGTCGGCGCTCGAGCGGCTGCGCGCGAGCGTCCAGGCCATGTCGATGGCGCAGCGGGTGTTTGCCGTCCTGCTCGCCGCGCTCGTCGCGGTCGGTGTGGTGGCGCTGGTTACGTGGACGAGCAAGCCGGCGATGGCGCCGCTGCTGACGGACCTGGCTGCGCAGGACGCCGCCGCCGTGGTCGAGCAGTTGGAGGCCGCGGGCGTGCCATACGAGCTCACGGGTGGCGGGGGCACCATTTTGGTGCCGCACGATCAGTTGTACGACACGCGCCTGACGGTCGCGGCGGCGGGCCTGCCCACCGGGACCGAGGCTGGCTACGCGCTGCTGGATGGCATGTCCATCACGAGCTCGGAGTTCCAGCAGCACGTGACCTATCAGCGTGCGCTCGAAGGGGAGCTCGCGGCGACCATCAGCGCGATCGACGGGGTGACGGCGGCAAGCGTGAAGCTCGCCCTGCCGGAGGAGACGGTGTTCGCGGCCCAGGAGAAGGCGCCCACCGCTTCTGTGTTTGTGGAGACCTCTCCTGGCGCATCGCTCAGTTCTGCCCAGGTGCAGTCAGTCGTCCACCTGGTCTCGGCTTCCATCGAGGGCATGAGCGCCGCCGACGTCGCGGTGATTGACGCCCAAGGAATCGTGCTGTCGGCACTCGGTGGCGCATCGGCCCCCCTGGAGCACGCCGGCCAAACCTCCGAGTACGAGCAGCGCATCGCCGCCAACGTGCAAGAGATGCTTGATCGCGTGGTGGGGGTGGGCAACGCCATGGTGTCGGTGAGCGCTGAGCTCGACTTCGACCAGCGCCAGACCACCTCAGAGACCTTCGCCTCCGACCCTGACGTGCAGCCGCTGTCAGAGTCGAGCGTCCTTGAGGAGTACACGGGGACGGGCACGACGGAGGCCGGCGTGCTGGGGCCGGACAACATCTCGGTTCCAGACGGCGATACGGGAACAGGGTCGTACCGCAAGGAAGAGACCGTCCAGAACAACGCGGTCAACAAGGTCACGGAGACCACCCAAGGTGCGCAGGGAGCCGTGCGCCGTCAGAGCGTGTCTGTGGTGACCAATCGGGCCGTCGCCAGCTCTCTCGACCAGGCGGCGCTCGAGACGATGGTGATGGCGGCCGCAGGCATCGTTCCCGAACGCGGCGACGTGGTCGCGGTGACCAGCATGGCCTTTGACACGAGCGCGGCTGACGCCGCTCAGGAGGCACTGACGCAGGCCGATGCGCTCGCTGAGCAAGCGGCATCGCGCGACTTCTATGGGCGGGTCGCGACCTGGGCGGCGATCGGCCTGGCATTGGTCACCGTGCTGGTGACGCTCATGGTCATGACGCGCCGTCGTCGCCTGCGCGAGGGGGCGCTGAGCATGGAGGCCGTTGAGGAGCTGGAGGCCCGGGCCCAGGCTGCGCTCGAGGCACGCACGCAGGCCCTCCTTGAGCAGGCCAACGCCGTCTCGTTGACCGACGAGACGCTGGTGCTTGAGGCGGCGCCGGTGCCCGACATAGGTGCCGTGACGGCCGTGGTGCGTGAGGAGATCGCACAGTTTGCCGCCCAGCAGCCGGCGGAGGTAGCGGATGTGCTGCGCGGGTGGATCGGTGCGGGGAGCGCTACGTGACCACCTTGACGGGAGCGCAGAAGGCCGCCCTGGTCTTGGTCCAGATGGGCCCCGAGGCGGCATCGCAGGTCATGGCCCAGTTCAGCGAGGCCGAGATCGACCAGGTCACCGCGGAGATCGCGCAACTCGGGGCCGTCGACCCCAGCATCGTCTCCGACGTGCTCGACGAGTTTCGCCGCACCTCAGCGGCGGGCATCAACTTTCAAGGGGGGTTGGCCTACGCACAGAGGCTGCTCGAATCCACCCTCGGGCCCGCGAAGGCGGCCGAGGTCATGGAGCGGCTCTCGAGCCGCGTGCAGGTGCAGCCCTTCGAGTTCTTGAGAAGGGCCGATGCGCGTCAAGTGGTCTCCCTGCTCACCGGTGAGCATCCCCAGACCATCGCGCTGGTGCTTGCGCACCTGCGCCCCGAGCATGCGTCCGCCATCATGGCCGGACTGAGCCCGGAAACGCAGACCATCGTCGCGCGTCGCATCGCCCTCATGGAGCGTGCGTCGCCGGACGTGGTGACGTTGGTCGCCGAGGAACTGGCGCGCAAGGCCACCAAGCTGATTACGTCCCATGAGATGAGCGCGGTGGGAGGCCTGGCGCCCCTGGTGGAGATCATCAATCGCGCCGATGCCGCGACGGAGAAGCTCATCCTCGAGGGGCTCACCGAGCAAGACCCGGACCTGGCGGACCAGATTCGCCAGATGATGTTTGTGTTTGCCGACATCACGCTGCTCGAGGACAGGGCGATCCAGTTGGTGCTGCGGGGGGTGGAGACCTCGACGCTCGCGACGGCACTCAAGGGGGCCGACGATGCGGTGAGGGACAAGGTGCTGCGCAACATGTCCGAGCGCGCCAGGGAAAGCTTGGTCGAGGAGATTGACCTGCTGGGCAAGGTGCGGATGTCCCTGGTGGAAGAGGCCCGTTCACGGGTGGTGCAGGTGATCCGTGGTCTCGAGGAGACCGGCGCGATCATGATTAGCCGCGACTCCGAGGACCACTATGTCGCGTGACGGTGCAGCGAGCTTTGTGCCCGCGCCCCTCACTGCCGGCACGCGGGCAGGTGCGCACGCGGCGCAGTCGGCCGGATTCGCAGCGGGGTGGGCGGCCGGTGCCCGCGAGGCGGCCGCTCGCGCACTCGCCGAGCGCGAAGCAGAGCGCGCCGCGCTCGCGGCCCGCGAGGCGTCGCGTGACCGCGAGCTCGCTCGCGCGGTGTCGACACTGGGGCAAGAGATCGAGCGGTGGCGTGCCCGCGAGGCCCCGGCCGTCACGCAGGTGCAAGGGCTGGTGGCCCAGGCTGCGATCGAGCTTGCCGAGGCTGTGCTGGGCCACGCACTCGCGCCCGGGCCCGACGCTGCACGCACGCTCGTGGGGCGCGCACTCGCCGTCCCGCCTGGCGTCCAGGCGGTGGTGCTCCGTGTCAGCGCGTCTGATCATCCCCATCTTGAGCAGGCGCTCGCGGCCACGCCCGGTCTGCTTCCCACGGGCGTCACCGTCGAGGTAGATCCGGACTTCAGCGCCGGTGACTACGTCACCGTGCACTCCGCGGGGTCAGTGGACGGGCGCGTAGGTGAGGCGCTCGCCCGCGCGCGAGCGGCACTGAGGGGACAGCCATGACGACGGCGGTCCTGGGAGCCGACTTTGAGGCGGCCGTGCGGGCCGCGGCGCCACAGTACAGAGGGGAGGTCTCGCGCGTGGTGGGGCTGTCGCTCGACGTCGCCGGGCTCCCGGGTGCCGTGGGAGACGTCATCGAACTGGGTGACGGTCGCCAGGGCCCGACGCTGGCTGAGGTGGTCGCTGCCCATGCGTCCATGCTGCGGTGCATGCCCCTGGGTGCGGTCGAGGGGCTGCACGTGGGGATGACCGCCACGGCGACGGGAACGGCGCTCCTGGTGCCGACCGGTCCCGCACTGTTGGGGCGAGTCCTCGATGGACTGGGCCGGCCGATGGATGGCAAGGGCGCGCTCGGCGCCGCGTGCGGCCGGGTCCCTCTGTCCCACGAGGCGCCCGCGCCGCTCGACCGTCAGCGCGTCGACAGGCCGATGTCGCTGGGGGTGCGGGCGCTCGACACGCTCACCACGGTGGGCAGGGGCCAGCGCATCGGGCTGTTCGCGGGCTCGGGCGTAGGCAAGTCGAGCCTGATGTCGATGATCGCTCGGGGCACCGACGCCCACGTCAACGTCATTGCCCTCATCGGCGAGCGCGGCCGCGAAGTGCGGGAGTTCCTTGAAGATGATCTGGGACCGGACGGGCTCGCACGGTCCGTTGTCGTGATCGCGACGGCCGAGCAGCCCGCGATGGTCCGGCTGCGCGCCGCATCTGTCGCGACGCGAATCGCCGAGTCCTTTCGCGATGAAGGCCACGACGTGGTCCTGATGATGGACTCGCTGACGCGTGTGGCGATGGCGCAGCGCGAGATCGGCTTGTCGGCGGGCGAGCCGCCCGCGACCAGGGGCTACCCGCCGTCAACCTTCTCGGTCCTCGCGCAGCTCTTGGAGCGCGCGGGCACGTCCGCGCACGGTTCGATCACCGGCATCTACAGCGTGCTCGTCGACGGCGATGACCACAATGAGCCCATCGCCGATGCTGCCCGCTCGATTCTCGACGGCCACGTGGTGCTCACCCGCGCGCTGGCCAACGCGGGGCACTTTCCTTCGATCGACGTGCTGGCCTCGATCTCGAGGGTGGCCTCGCAGGTCACCACGGCGCCGCAGCGCCACCTCGCCATGACACTGCGCAGGGTGGTGGCAGCACGCCGACGCGCGCAGGACCTGATCGACGTGGGCGCTTACCAGCCGGGCAGTGATCGGCTGGTCGATGCGGCGGTCACGCACGCCGACGCCATCGACGAGTTTTTGCGTCAAGAGATCTCGGCCCAGACCACTGCTGAAGAGTCGTGGACCCACCTCGCCACCGTTGTCGCGCGCCTGGAGGTGCAGTGATGGATCGCCAGTTCCCACTCGAAGGGCTCTTGCGGGCCCGCGCGCTTGCCGAAGAGCGGGCCGCCGCTGAACTTGCGCACCACAATGGTGCCCGCACCGAGGCGGCCCGGGCGGCACAGAGCGCCCGCGCGGGCCTCGCGGGGCTCGCCGGAACCCGCGAGTGTGCCGCTGCCACGGCGACCTCCCAGGTAGACGTCGCGCTCGCGCTACGGGCGGCGGCGGCCGCGCGGGTGCGTGAACTCGACGCGGCGGTCAACGTCGCGACGGCGGCGGTGCTCGACGCCACGGTGCAGTGGGATCACGCACGCCAGCAGTCCGCCGCGATCGAACGGCTGCGCGAGCGCCACGAAGACGAGGTTGCCGCCGAGGACCAGCGCCACGAGCAGCGTGTGCTCGACGAGGTGGCGCTGCGAGACAAGGACCGCGGCGAATGACCGCCGTCGCAGTGGCCGTCCCGGCCCTTGCGCCGCGAGCGGCGTCGCGAGCGAACGCCACGGGGGCGGGCCAGGAGGTCGACACGTGGGAGCAGGCGGTCGCGCGCGCCCGGGAGGCGAGCGGCGCCGCTGAGTCGAGCACGGAGCGCGCCAGCAACGAGTCAGCCAGCGCCGAGTCAGTCGGCACCGCATCTCCCACCACCGAGCCGCTCACCGCTGAGTCGCCCAGCCATGAAGGGTCGACTCCACATCAGGACGGCGAGGCAGCGGGCGCGCCGGTGGCGGGCCTTCCCCCGAGCGCCCCTCTGGCCATCCAGGTGACGGCCGCTGCCGTGGCGGCCGAGTCGAGCGCTGACGTGGACTCGCTCGCCTTGACGGGCGCCGCGCCCGCGCAGGAGACCGACCTCGCAGGCGCGCCCGCGCCAGACGAGGCTGGCGCCGACGCCGACCGTGCCGCTGCCCGGGTGAGCGGTGGCGTGGAGCCCACCAGCGCATCGGCCCTGCAGGGCGCGCAGGCGCGCCACTCCATGGTGGCGCCAGCGAACCGCGAAGGGGAGTCGACCATGCCAGGCCACGCCGCCGCCAACCCCACGGGGAACCCCGGCGAGGCCGTGGACAACGCCCCGGTGTCCGTGCTGGCGGTACCTGCCCCACTCGCGGAGCCGGAGCCCGCGACAGGTGTCGCGCGCCCGAGCCAGGCACTGCCGACGGCGGCGCCCGCGGTCACGGTGGACGCGGGCGTGGTGGTGTCGACCTCGACGCCCGGCCAAGCGAGCACCCCGACGGTTTCGCCGCCGCTGGTCGATCAACTCACCCCCCGCCTGGCCGCCGTCAGAAGCTTGCCCGCTGGCGAGCACGTCCTGACCATCGTGGTCGAGCCGGAGAACTTTGGTCCGGTGAGAGTGGTCGCGCATATCACCGCAGACGCCACCACCGTGAACCTGCACAGCGCGACCGACGCGGGACGTGAGGCCCTGCGCGTGGCGCTGGGCGACCTCAGGCGCGACCTCGCCGCCACCGGACTGCGCGCAGACCTCAACGTCGGTGGCGACAGCGGCGCCTCCTCGCACCAGTCGTCGGACTCGTCCCCACGCGATGGGCACCGGACACCCGGCGCGAGTCCCGGAGGCCGGGGAACCGGACTGGGCGAGAGCACTGGCCGCGCGGCCGTGACTTCAGCACACCCGCCAGCCTCATCGCTGCGCGGCGTTGACCTCTACCTGTGACAGGAGCTTCATGACCACCATTGACCCCACGGGCTATGCCTCGCTGACCAGCGGCGTTGTCGCATCGACGGCCAAGCAGGAACTTGACTCGGAGATGTTCATGGCGCTGTTGGTGGCGCAATTGCGCAACCAGGACCCGTCCAGCCCCATGGACACCAACCAGATGATGTCCCAGCAGACGCAATTGGCCTCGCTCGAGAAGCTCACGGAGATGTCGACCGTGTCCCAAGAGCAGTTCGCACTGTCGATGCGCGTCGCGGCCATGAATGTGGTGGGCCAGGACGTCTCGTATCTGCTCGCTGACGGCACGGTGGTCGAGGGCCACGCCGCCGCCGCGTCATTTGCTGATGTCGTTCCCACCCTCGATGTCGACGGCGAGCACATTGCTCTCGACCGCATCTTGTCCATCCAGCCCAGCACCGACTGACCCTGACCTCAAGGAACCTCCCATGCTCCGCTCTTTGTTTTCCGGCATCTCTGGCCTGCGTGCTCACCAGACCATGCTCGACGTGACCGGCAACAACATCGCCAACGTCAACACGGCCGGCTTTAAGGCCTCGCAAGTGCAGTTCCAGGACACCCTCTCGCAGGCACTCACCAATGCGGGCGCACCGCAAGACGGCGCGGGTGGCACCAACCCCGCCCAGGTGGGCCTGGGCGTCAAGGTCGCCGGTATCACCACCAACTTTCAGCAGGGCGCCGCGCAGCTCACCAACCGTGCCACGGACATGATGATCTCCGGCGATGGCTTCTTTGTGGTGAACAAGGGTGGCGAACAGTTCTAT
The DNA here is from genome assembly GCF_047975725.1 of Demequina sp. Classification (GTDB taxonomy): domain Bacteria; phylum Actinomycetota; class Actinomycetes; order Actinomycetales; family Demequinaceae; genus Demequina. The sequence goes on along the minus strand of NZ_JBKEED010000010.1, from coordinate 116,706 downwards.
TCGCGGGCCGGGGCCTTCACGTTCGATGCGCTGGGTCAACTGGTGACCCCCGATGGCGCGCTGGTGCAGGGGTGGAGCGCAGACGCCACCGGGAACGTCGACCTCAACGGGCCGCTGAATGACCTGCGGCTGCCGGTGTCGGCGCTCATGGGCGCCAGTGGGTCGAGCTCGGCCACCTACGAGGGCAACCTTCCTGCCGATGCGGAGGAGGGCACGGTCCTGAACCGCCAGATCGACGTGTTCACCGCCAACGGTGACAGCCACGCGATGAACGTGGCGTTCACCCGGACGGCAACGGGGTGGGACATTTCCGCCAGCGTGGCCGGTACCGGAGCGACGCAGACGGGCTCCATTTCCTTTACCTCCGAGGGCGCGATCGACGTGCTTGACTTTGCCCCGCTGCCGGCGGACGCGGCGCTCGGTCTGAGCGCGATCACGGTGGACTTGTCCGCCCTGACGGGCTTTGCTGGTGTCGAGAGCGTGGCCGCTGCGAGCCAGGATGGCCGCGCCGCTGGCACGCTGCAGGCGTTCTCGATCAACTCCGACGGCACGCTCATGGGCTCGTTCTCGAACGGCCTCAAGCAGGCGATCGGGCGCGTCGCGTTGGCGAGCTTCTCTAACCCGTCGGGTCTCGAGAAGGCCGGGGCGTCACTCTTGGCGGCCACCGTCAACTCCGGCGCGGCTCAGGTGGGTGCAGCGGGCACCGGCGGCAGGGGCGCCCTCGCGGGGGGCTCGCTCGAGATGTCCAACGTCGACCTGTCCGCCGAGTTCACCAACCTGATCGTCGCCCAGCGAGGCTTCCAGGCCAACTCGCGAGTCATCACGACCTCCGACGAGCTGTTGCAAGAACTGGTGAACCTCAAGCGCTAAGGCCCCCGCCCGGGTCCCACGCGGGGCCCGGGCGAGCCGAAGAAGGCTTACACCTGGTACGCCGTGGCCGATAGGACCACTGAGCGGGCTCACGGATGGGCTCGCAGGACAAGCCCATGGATGGTGCATCGTGATTTTCCTGACCCGGTTTCACGGGGATCGGTTTGCGGTCAACCCCGACCTGATCCAGCGCATCGAGGCAACCCCCGACACTGTGGTCACCCTCATTGATGGCAGCAAGCTGCTCATCGCGGAGTCGCTCGACGACGTGTCGGAGATTGTGCTCAACCATCGGGCGTCGATCGCGTCCCGGGCCATTGCAATGTCCGATGCGCCGGTGCTGCAACGCAGCGCCTCCGTCACGGACCTGCCCAAACGCAAGCACCTGCACCTCACGGGGGAAGGCGACTGATGGACTTTGCCGTCGTCATCGGCTTGGGTGCCGCCTTCGGATCTGTGATTCTCGCGATCTTCCTCGAAGGCTCGAGCCCCATGTCGGTCATGCTGCCCGCGCCGATGATCCTGGTCATCGGCGGGACGTTGGGCGCTGGCTTGGCGACGACCACGCTGACGGACTTTATGGCCGCGTTTAAGGCGCTTCCTCAGTACCTGCTGTACCGACCGCGTGAGGCGGCCACGACCGTGGAACTGGTGGTCTCTCTCACGGATCGCGCGCGGCGCGAGGGGTTGCTGGCGCTTGAGGAAGTTACTCGTGACCTCGACGACACGTTCTTGCGTGACGGCCTGCAGGCCGCGATCGACGGCACCGATCCCGAGGACCTGCGCCACGCCCTCGAAGCCAAGGTGGATGCTCGGCGCACCCGCGAACGCGCCATGGCCAAGCTCTTCACCGACATGGGCGGCTTTGCCCCCACCATCGGGATCATCGGCACCGTCGTGTCGCTCGTCCACGTACTGGAGAACCTCGACCAGCCGTCGACCTTGGGTCACATGATCGCGGCCGCCTTTGTCGCCACGCTGTGGGGCTTGCTCAGCGCCAACCTTGTCTGGCTACCCATCGCGGCAAGGATCAAGCGTGTCAGCGACCTCGAGTGCGCGCACATGGACATGACGATGGAAGGCCTGCTGGCTGTGCAGGCGGGGGCCAGCCCCCGCGTGGTCGGCCAGCGCCTGTGGACGCTCGCGGGCGTGGAGCCGCCCGCCTCAAGGGAGGCAGCATGAGTTCGTACCGCCGTGGCCGGGCCCACGCCGAAGAGCACGAGAACCACGAACGGTGGGCCGTGTCGTACGCGGACATGATGACGGTGCTCGTGGCGCTGTTCATCGTGTTGTACGCCATCTCGACGGTGGATCAGGTCAAGTTTGAAGAGTTGCGTCAGTCGCTCGCAGCCGGGTTTGGCGACAACGGCACCTCCATTGCCCAAGGCTCCACCGGCGCTCTAACCGGACTCGAGGCCTTTGAGATCGCACCGGACTTCACTGCGCTGTCGGACGAGTCCGCTATGGCCTCGAGCGCTCAGGGGGAGGCGCACACGCCCGCATACCTCGAGGCCGCCCGTGAGTACGAGCAGCTCGCTGACATGCTGGCGACGCTCAGTGCTGCGGTCGAGGCCGAGGGGCTCGAGAGCTACGTGCGCTTCTCGATTGACGACAGGGGCCTGGTGATCGGGCTCGTGGGGTCGAGCGTGTTCTTTTCCGCCGACAGCGCCACCTTGACGGACGTGGCGCAGCGCGTGGTGACGTCCCTTGCCGGACCGTTGCGTGACCGCGGACGCGAGCTGTCCGTGGAGGGTCACGCGAACCTGCTGCCGTCGTCCAAGTTCGACAGCAACTGGGAGCTGTCGAGCGCCAGGGCCACCCAGGTGCTGCGGCACTTTGTCGAGGCAGGCGGAATCGAGCCGCACCTCATTGGTGCCACGGGCTATGGCGACGCGCGTCCTCAGGAGGAAGGCGACAACGACGCGGCGCTCGCGACCAACAGGCGCGTGGACATCGTCGTGCGCTCGGAGGCCTCGGAGGCAGCGCGGGCCATCTTGCCGACGATCGTCGCTTCCCTTGAGGCGGGAGACCTCACGCCCCAGCAACTGCGCGAGCAGATCGTGAGCGGGTACTCGCAGAAGGGGCAGAACTCATGACCGACTCCCGCGTGGTCGCGCCCCAGACCAAGATTGGCGTGCGGCCCACGGCCGCCACGGCACCACCAGTTGCAGAGCAAGCACCCGCCCCGGCGCGAGGCGGTAGCCGCCGCTGGTCTGTCGTGGTCGGTGTGATCATCGTCGCGCTTGCGTGTGGTGGGTACTGGTTCCTGGCGGGTCCCGGTGCGGCAGCCAGTGACAGCGCGGCGACGGAACAAGCCCCGGCGCTGGGCGACGTCCAGTTGGTGGAGTCGATCTCCATCAATCTCGCGGACGGTCACTACCTGCGGCTGGGGCTGGGCCTGCAACTGTCGGCTGAGGCCAGCGGCCACGGAGACCTCGATGTCGCCAAGGCGCTCGACGCCGCGATCTCCTTGTTCACGGGCCGCACGGTGCAGGAGTTGGCGGATCCCGCCACGCGCGAGGAGCTGAAGGGGGACCTCATCGCGACGCTGGGCGACGCGTACCACGGCGAGGTTTTGGGGGTGTACTACACAGACTTCGTCACGCAGTAGAGCCGCGACTCGCGAGGCGTATGTCACACTCGCCGCATCCGCGCGCGGCTCGCGTGCCCAAAACGCTCACCACCCGCAGGGGTGCGTCGATGTGGCACGCGTGAGTGTCACTTCACCGATGCGTCGCCGCCGGGGCTCGGCCGCTCCTGTGGCGTACGACTTTCGTTCGCCTGTCACGTTGACGCGTGAGCACGCCCGTGCGCTCGAGGTCGCTGTCCAGAACTTCGCGCGGCAATGGACCACCGTGCTGACCTCGCGGCTGGGCGCGAGCGCTGGCGTCGCCCTTGATGGGCTCGAGTTGGCTCCCTACGCCGACTACATCGATTCGCTTCCGGCTGCGACGACGGCGGTCGTCCTCCATAGCGAGCCGCAACGCGCGCCCGCGCTCTTGCAGATCCCGACCCACCTGACGATGACCATGGTGGACTGCCTGCTGGGCGGCCCCGCGACGGACCTCGACATCGCCTTTCGCGAACTGACGCAAATCGAGAGCCGTCTCATGGGGGACCTCTTGGACCACGCGTGCGCCGACCTCAGTTACGGTTTCGCGTCCGTCGCTCCCGTCACCTTCAGCGTCAAGGGACTGCGCTACAACCCCGGGTTTATTCAGTTGGTCGGCGCCTCAGATCAGGTGCTGGTCGCGCGCCTCACGGTCGATGTCGGCCCGGTGTCGGGCCCCGTCACGCTCATGCTGCCTGCCGATCCGCTCTTGGGACTGCTGCGCAGTGCTGAAGAGCAGGGCGCACGCTCGGCCCAAGAGGACGCGAGTCATGCGGTCGCGCTAACGCGACTTGTCGAGGGGATCAGGGACGTTCCCGTCGAGGTTCATGCCCGTTTTCGCGGTCGCGCCATGAGCGCCAGCGACGTGTCCGCCCTCGCGGTCGGAGACGTGATCCCCCTGCACCACCGCGCCGACACTGCCCTCGACATCGTCGTGGGCGGAGTGACGCTGGCCCGCGGCGCCATTGGCGCGAGCGGGACGCGAGCCGCCTGCCTTGTCGTCTCCACAAAGGAGGAATCTTGACCACCACCGAACCGTCGTCCGTGGCGCACGCCGCCGCGGGCCAGGCCGCCCTCCATCTGCCCACGGCCATGCCGCTGAGCGTCGCCGCGTTCGCAGCGGCGTCGGCTCCGGCCCCGCAGACGCTCGCCGTACGAGCGCACCACGTGGGTGCCGAGAGCGTGGATCTGGTGATCGTCACCGGTCCCTCGACCCACGAGGCGCTTGCCGCGGCCGGCGACGGTGCGCTCGTCGAGGACTTGCTACGCCCCGCGCTCGAGGCCGCCGCGTCCACCTTGGGACCGGGAGTGCTCGACGCCGCCCGCACCGAGCCCGTGGGCGCCGCCTTCGACGACCCGGACATCGAAGCCTTCGCGCTGGTCGATGACGCGGGCCAGCCGCAAGCCTGGTTTGGCCTGCGCACGCGCACGGCCCAGCCGGCGGGAAGCGAGCCGCCAGCCGTCCTGGACGCCGTCACCGAACGCGCCCGGCTGCGCGTGCTGCACGACATCGAGTTGGTGCTGACCGCTGAGATTGGTCGCACGCGCCTGCCGATGCGTGACGTGTTGGGCTTGGTGCCGGGCACCGTGATCGAACTCGACCGCGCAGCCGGGGCACCGGCAGACATCATGGTCAACGGCCGGCTCGTGGCCCGCGGCGAGGTCGTGGTCATCGACGAGGACTACGGCGTGCGTGTGACCGAGATCGTCACCTCGGACCACGGCGGCTAGACATGCCGACTCTGCTGCTGGTCCTGCGCGTGGGCCTGTCGTTGGCCGCCGTGCTGGGCCTGCTGTGGTGGATCTCGCGGCGATTGCACTCCCGCCTTGGCGGCCAGGGTCCGCACAGCACGCTGACCGTGCTCGCTCGTCAGCACCTGGGCAAGCGCGCAGGCGTCGCCGTGATCGAAGCCGACGGCCGCAGGCTCGTCGTGGGGTTCGGCGAACACGGCGTGAGCCTGCTCCATGACGCGGGATTCCCACCCGGCCCGCCCCCAGGCGAGCGGGACACGGACCTCATGGGCGCATCGGCCCTTCACGACCCCGACCCGGTGGAGGCCTGGACGGCCGCCGCCCCACAGCAGCGCACGCCCCTCGAAGGATCGATCCTGTCGCCGGACACCTGGCGTCAGGCGGCGGCGGCGCTGCAAGAACGGACCACCCACCGGATATGAACCACCCCTACCCTCGCGGTGTCGTCACGACGCTGCGAGTGGTGCTGGCGAGTGCGGCGCTCGCCATCGCGCTGATGGTCGTCATGGGAGCGCCCTCGGGCGCCGTCGTTGACCCTGTGCCTCCCGCCGACCCTGCCGATCCCGCTGCGCCCACCACCGACGGCTCCGGGGTGTCAGTGGAGATCTTTGGCGTCGACGGTGGGCCCTCCAGTTCGGTCGTGGTGCTCATCGCGATCACGCTGCTGTCGGTCGCGCCCTCGCTGCTCCTGATGACGACGAGCTTTACCAAGATCTTCGTCGTGCTCGCGCTCAGCCGTCAGGCGCTGGGCCTGCAGTCGACGCCACCCACGTCCGTCCTCGCGGGGCTCGCGCTGTTCTTGTCCCTGTTTGTGATGGGGCCGGTGCTCAGCGACATGAATGACCTGGGCGTTCAGCCCTACCTCAACGGCGACGTGACGTTCGCGCAGGGACTTGACGCGGCCATCCAGCCGCTACGTGAGTTCATGGTGTCCTATACACGCGAGTCGGACATCGCTCTCGTCACCCGGGCCGCAGGGCTCGACAATCCCCTCACTCCCGCCGACGTCCCCATGACGACCCTCATGCCCGCCTTCATGCTGTCGGAACTGCGCGCGGCGTTCATCATCGGCTTCGTCATCTTTGTGCCGTTCCTCGTCATCGACCTCGTGGTCTCGGGCGTGCTGATGTCGATGGGCATGATGATGCTGCCGCCCGTGATGGTGTCGCTGCCGTTCAAGCTGCTGCTGTTCGTGCTGGTCGACGGCTGGGGGCTGATCGTGACCGCGCTCATCGGGACGTACGGCTGATGGACACCTCCGCCGTCCTCGATGTGGGGCTGGACGCCCTCGTGCTCGCCGCCACACTGTCCGCGCCACTCCTCATCACCGCCCTCGCGGTGGGCTTCGCGGTCTCCCTGTTTCAGTCGGTGACCCAGATTCAGGAAGTGACCCTGTCGTTCGTGCCGAAGGCCGTCGCCGTAGGAGTGGCGTTGCTGGTCTCGGGCCACTGGATGGTGCAAGAGACGGTGGCCTTCACGCATGAACTGTTCGAGCGCATCCCCGCGCTGCTGGGGATGTAGCGTGCAGTGGGCCCTCGACATGGCGCTGGTCGAGACGATCATGCTGGCATCGGTACGTCTCGTGGCCTTCCTTGTGGTGGCGCCGCCATTCCATGTCGAGGCCTTTCCCAGTTCCGTGAAAGTCGCGATCGCGCTGGGCATGGCCCTGGCCATCGCTCCCCGCGTGCAGGCCAGTGCCACGGTGCCTCCCGGCGCGCTGCTCACGGGCCCCACGGCAGGCATCATCGGGGCGCTGGTGGTCCAAGCCGTGCTGGGGCTCGCGCTGGGATTCGCGGTGCGCATGGTGTTCGCGGCGGTGCAGTCCGCTGGTGCGTTGATCGACGTCTTTGGCGGCTTCGAGCTTGCGCAGGCCTTCGACCCCGTGACCGGATCGCAGGGTGCGGTGTTCTCGCGCTTCTACTACATGGCCGCCCTGGCGCTGATGTTTGCCACGGATGCGTACCAGGTGGTGCTGCTGGGCATGGTGCGGTCGTTCGACGCGGTGCCAGTGGGCTCAGGGATGAGCCTCGACGGCCTGGGGTCCCTGATGAGCGGGGGACTGTCGCAACTGATGGTCGCCGCCCTGCAGATTGCCGGCCCGCTCCTGGTGGTGCTGTTCCTGGCCGACGTTGGCCTGGGCCTCCTGACGCGCGTGGCGCCCGCGCTGAATGCCTTCGCCTTGGGCTTTCCGCTGAAGATCCTCATCACGTTGTCCCTGGGATCGGTGGCCTTCCTGGCGCTGCCCCAGGTGGTCTCAGCGCTCGCGGACAGCGCCTTTGCCCTCATGGCTGGCGGTGCATGATGGCGGCAGACTCCGGCGACAAGTCGCACAAGGCCACTCCCAAGCGCATGCGAGAGCTGCGCCGCGAAGGCTCGCTTCAGCGCTCACAAGACGTCTCCGCATGGGTGGTCGTGGGGACGGCAGCGATGACGCTGCCGCTCGTCATCGACCACGCCGCGCAGGCCGCGTCGGGTCAGCTTGCGGCGGTGAGCCGGATCGCCCGGGAGCCCGATGCTGCGGCGGTGGAAGGCCTGCTGCGCTCGGGCCTGCTGTCGATGCTGGGCACCATGGCGCCGCTGTTGATTGCCGTGGTGCTGGCCACGATCGTCGTGGGCGCCGCGCAGGGCGGCATTCACTTTGCGCCCAAACGGCTCAAGCCCACGGCCAAGCACATGCTGCCCCAGCAGGGCTTCAAGCGGGTCTTTGGCGGACAGGCCTGGTGGAACGGCGCGAAGGCTGCGCTCAAGGCCGGCGCGATTGGGGTGGTGCTCTACACCGTCGTGCAAGGAGCCATCCCTCAGTTGCTTGGCACTGGCACCCATGCGCTCGGCGCGATCCTGGACCAGGCCAAGTCCGGTGCGTGGTCGCTCCTGCGCATCGCCGTGGCGGCCGGGCTCGTGCTCGCCTTCTTGGATGTGTTGGTCGTCATGCGGCGCAACCGCAAGCAGACCCGCATGTCGATGAAGGAGATCAAGGACGAGCACAAGCAGCTGGAGGGCGACCCGTGGATCAAGGGTCAGATTCGTGCCCGCCAGCTCGCGATGAGCCGCAACCGCATGATGGCGGAGATCGCCTCGGCCGACGTGGTGATGGTCAACCCCACCCATGTGGCCGTGGCGCTGCGCTACAAGCCCGGCTCGGGAGCGCCGACGGTAGTTGCGAAGGGGCGTGGCCACGTGGCCACCAAGATTCGCGAAGTGGCGATGGATCACCGCGTGCCGCTGGTGGCCGACGTCCCACTCGCCCGGGCGCTGCACGACGCGTGCGAACTGGGCCAGCCGATTCCGACTCACCTGTATGCGGCCGTCGCCCGCGTGCTCGCCTTCGTCATGTCCCTCAAAGCCCGCGGCGCGGCCGCGGGACTCCATCGAGACCCCCACGCAGAAGAGGTGTCGCTGTGACCGCGACTCGTCCATGGATGCCCGCCCTCAAGGAGGACCGCTCGTGAAAGGCCGGATGTCGACCCTCGCCGTCCCCGTGGGCGTCGTGGGGATTGTGCTGTTGCTGGTGGTGCCTTTGCCCGCCGCCCTGCTTGACGTGCTCATCGTCACCAACATCGCCCTATCGCTCGTGGTGCTGCTGACATCGATGTACGTGAAGCGGCCGCTCGACTTCGCGGTGTTTCCCTCGTTGCTCCTGGTCCTGACGTTGTTCCGACTGGGCCTGAACGTCGCCTCTACCCGGCTGGTGCTCAGCAACGGATACGCCGGGGAGGTCATTGGCGCGTTCGGCGAGATCGTCGTGGGTGGCTCGCTCGTGATCGGCCTGGTGATCTTCCTGATCCTGGTGATCATTCAGTTCGCCGTGATCACCAACGGCGCGGGCCGAGTCGCGGAGGTGGGCGCCCGCTTCACGCTCGACGCGATGCCCGGCAAGCAGATGGCGATCGACGCTGACCTCAACTCAGGGTTGATCGACGAGGACACCGCGCGCAAGCGACGGGCCGACGTCGCGGCCGAGGCCGACTTCTACGGAGCCATGGACGGCGGCTCCAAGTTCGTCAAGGGCGACGCGATCGCCGGCATCATCATCACCATCGTGAATCTCCTGGGCGGCCTTGCCATCGGCATGGTCCAAATGGGGATGCCCGCCGGGGAGGCGCTCGAGCGCTTTGCCCTCCTGACGGTGGGTGACGGCCTCGTCACCCAGATTCCTGCGCTGCTGATGTCGGTCTCGACCGGTTTGATCGTCACCCGTGCCACCGCATCGGCCGACATGGGCACGGCGGCGGGAGAGCAACTGCTCCAGTCACGCGCCGCCCTGTTGATCGCAGGCGGAGCCATGTGTGCGCTCGCGCTGGTCCCGGGCCTACCCAAGGTGCCTTTCATCCTGATGGGTGCGGCCTTGATCTTCGCCGGTCAACGTGCGGGCCAACGCGACAAGGCGGCGAGCGCTCCACAGATGGAGGCGGCCGCGACGGCGCCCGCCGGCGTGGCACCCGATTCCCCCGAGGCGCTCCTCGAGCAGATGCGGGTCCATGCGCTCGAGATCCAGCTCGCGCCCGACTTGGTGGACCTGGTGGGCGGCGGCGCCGACCACGACCTGCTGGCGCGGGTGCGTGGGCTCCGGCGCAAGATCGCCCTCGATCTGGGGCTCGTGGTGCCGCCGGTGCGCACCAGGGACTCGGTGGACCTGCCGCGGTCGACGTATGTGGTGCGCATCGCGGGCGTCGAGGTGGGGCGCGGCACCGCCCCCGCCGGCCGCATGCTCGCCTTGGGTGAGAACCTGGGCCACCTGGTGGGCGAGCCCGTCCAGGAGCCCGTCTTCGGCCTGCCCGGCAAGTGGATTCCGGCAGAGGCGCGAGCGCAGGCCGAACTCGCGGGCGCGACCGTGGTGGACAGGGTCTCCGTTCTGGTCACGCACTTGGGTGCGATTGTCTCGGCTCATGCACCGCGCCTGCTCAGCCGCGAAGACGTGCGGGTGCTCGTCGACGGGCTCAAGCAGGTGAGCCCCGCCGTGGTCGACGAACTCATGCCCTCGTTGCTGTCGCTCGGTGAGGTGCAACGGGTGTTGCAGGGCCTGCTCGCGGAGCGCGTGTCGATACGCGACTTGGCTCGGATCTTCGAGGGACTCAGCCTTCGTGCCAAGCAGTCGACGGACCCGGAAGGTCTCATCGAGGCCGCCCGCGCCGCCTTGGGCCCGGCCGTGGCCGCCCCCTTCGCGGCCGGGGGTCTCCTGCGCGTCGTCACGCTCGAACCCGTCTTGGAGCACCTGCTGGTCGAGGCCCGCCGCACAGGGGAAGACGGCACGCACCTGTCGATGGACCCGGACCGCCTTGAGCGCGTTCTCACGTCCGCGCGGACCCAGTTCGATGCTGTCGAACGATCCGGGCACGATGCGGTGGTCGCCTGTGCACCTGCCCTGCGCCCCGCGCTTCACCGCCTGCTCGTCACCGCCATGCCCGAGGTGAATGTCCTGTCCTACGGCGAGGTCACGAACGCTGGCCTCACCGTCGAGGCCGTGGGGGTGGTGAGCGATGGTGCCGCGATTGCGTCGTAGGGGTCGAGCGGATGGGTCGCGCGGCCGTTCGTCCTGGCAGCTGCCCGTCGTGGCTCCCGCGAGCGTGCCCGGCCACAGACGGTGGTCGTGACGCATGGCCGCGAACAGTTAGCCTCAGTCCATGCTCGTCCTGTCACGTCGCGTCGGAGAAAAGTTGGTCATTGGCGCTGACATTGTCCTGACCGTCATCGACGTGCGTTCAGATGGCGTACGGATTGGCATCGACGCGCCACGAGACGTCAAGGTCACGCGCGCCGAGATCCTTGAGGCGGTCGCACGCGAGAACGAAGGCGCCATCGCCGCCGACGAGTCAGCCGCTGAATCTCTGCGGCGGCTTGCACCCCCGACGCTCCCAGCGCCTGCCACGCCACCGACCCAGGCGTAGGTCGGGGCCCGGCACGAGCCGGAGGGGACTACTCACCAACACCGCTCGGCGGCCGATGTGACGTGCGAAGGGGCCTGACGGCCAGGACCACGGCACCGGGAGCGCGGCGATGGACGAGATGGACGAGATCGTCCGCGAATTCGTGGTGGAAAGCCGCGAGAACCTGGACCGGCTGGACCGTGACCTGGTCGAGCTCGAATCGGCCTCCGACACCCGCCCACTTCTCAGTTCGGTCTTTCGCGCCATTCACACCATCAAGGGCACGAGCGGCTTCTTGGGGTTCTCCACGCTCGAAGCCGTGACCCATGTGGGCGAGAGCCTGCTCGCCGACTTGCGCGACGGCAGGCGAGACATGAGCCAGCGCACCACCGACGTGCTGCTGGAGATGGTGGACGCGGTCCGCGACATCGTGGATGTCATCGACGCCACGGGCGCCGAAGGCGAGCACGAGGTGTCCCCGGTGGTGACGGCGATCCAGGCGATCCTCGACAACCAGGAGGCCGCGCCTACTCAGGAGGGCGCGCTCGCTCAGGAGGCCGCGCCCACTCAGGAGGGCACGCTCGCTCAGGAGGGTGACGCGAGCACGGCGCTCGCGCTGCCGCCGGCAAGTGAGGCTTCCTCCGACGGCGACGAGCCCGCAGTGCGTTCGAGCGCGGAGACGTCGATTCGCATTGATGTCGACGTGCTCGACGCGCTCATGCGCCACGTGGGGGAGTTGGTGTTGGCGCGCAATGCGATCGTGAGCCTCGCGCACGGCACGGACGACGTGCCGCTGGTGCGTGCCGTGCAGCGCCTGTCTGTGATCGCGGGCGAGCTGCAGCAGGGGGTCATGAAGACCCGGATGCAGCCCATCGACCACGTGTGGGCCAAGGTGCCCCGGATGGTGCGCGAGGTCTCTGCGGCGCTGGGACGTTCCGTCCAACTCCAGATGGTCGGCAAGGACACCGAGCTTGATCGGTCGGTGCTCGAGGCCATCAAGGACCCCCTGACCCACCTGGTGCGCAACGCGATCGACCACGGCATCGAGGTGCCCCAGGTGCGCGAGGCGGCCGGCAAGCCTGCCACCGGAGCCCTGACGCTGCGCGCCTATCACCAAGGCGGGCAGGTGGTGATTGAAGTGACCGATGACGGCAAGGGCATTGACCACGAGGTGATTGCCGCCAAGGCTGTCGACCGTGGCCTGCGCACGCCGGAGCAGGTGGCGCAGTTGGGCGCCCAGGACCTGTTGCAACTGCTGTTCTTGCCGGGCTTTTCCACCGCTGAGGCCGTGACCCACGTGTCTGGACGCGGCGTCGGCATGGACGTGGTCAAGACCAAGATTGATGCGATCGGGGGCGTGGTGGAGGTGCAGTCCGTGCTGGGCGCTGGCACCACATGGCGTTTGCGCCTGCCACTCACCCTGGCCATCATGCCCGCACTGACCGTCGACTGTGCGGGCCAGACGTATGCCATCCCCCAGGCCAACTTGCTGGAGTTGCTCGCCATCGACGCGCAGTGCTCGGGGATCGACCAGGTGGGCGAGGCGCTCGTGCTCCGCCTGCGGGGAGCGCTGCTGCCGCTGGTGGACCTGCGGGACGTGCTCCAGTGGCCTGCCAGGGCATCTCTCGCGGGCACCGTGGTGGCAGTGATGCAGGGCGACGGAGGCCGGTTTGGACTCATCGTCGATCACGTCCGCAACACCGAGGAGGTGGTCGCCAAGCCGCTGGCCGGTGCCGTCAAGGCCGTGGGGGTCTACGCCGGGGCGACCCTGCTGGGAGACGGCCGGGTGGCGCTCATCCTCGACATTCCCGCGGTCGCGCGGCGCTCCGTCCAGTTCCAGGACGGCGAGACGGACACGGCGAACCTCGCGGCCGGGCGAGGCGAGGCGGAGCGCATGCTCGTCGTGTCCGTGGGTGATGATCGCCACGTGGCGATGCCCCTGGACGCCGTCACCCGCCTGGAACGCATCGACGTCTCCGTCCTCGAGAGCGTCGCTGGGGCCACCGTCATGCAGTATCGCGGGCGCATTACGCCCGCAGTTGACCTTGCGCGGTTGTTGGGCGAGCCCGCCACCTCGCGTGACGAGCGCGCCGTCGTCGTGTGCGCCAGAGACGAGAAAGTGGTGGCACTGGTCGCGACCGAGGTAGTCGACATCGTCGACATCGCTCGTGAGGACCGTGCGGACGTGGGCGGGTACGCCCTGCTGGGATCAGCGATCGTCAAGGGCCGCGTCACCGAGCTGCTCGACCTTGACCTCGCCGTGGCCACCGCGGACGCCGCGTTCTCGACCCACGAGGACAAGATTCTCCTGGGAGCGGGGGCCTGAGATGCCGCGCCAACTGTCGACCTTTCGTCTCGATGGACGCCTGTACGGCGTCGATGTCGCGTGCGTCCAAGAGGCCCTGCGGATGCAGGCACACACTCCCGTCCCGCTTGCTCCCCACGCGGTGGCGGGCCTGGTCAACTTGCGCGGCCAGGTGGTGTTGCTGATCGACCTGCGTGCGCGCCTGGGCCGTGAACCGTTCGCCGCGGACACCGAGCCCATGATGATCGTCGTCAAGGTCGACACGGAACCCGTCGCGCTCATGGTGGACGCCGTCGAAGACGTGATCGATGCTGACCTGTCGGACGTGGTGGCACCACCGCCGACCCTCGAGCCTGCGCTGCGCGACGTGGTGACCGGCGTGCTCACCTTTGACGATGAACTGCTCCTGGTGCTCGACGTGGCCCAGGCCACACAGGTGAGCGCGTGAGTGACGCCCCTCGCGCGAATGACGCGCCTATCCGCGTGCTCGTGGTCGACGACTCGGCGGTGGTGCGCCGCATGGTCACCCATGCGTTGACGGCCGCACCGGGGGTTGAAGTGGCAGGAGTGGCCCACCACGGCCAGATGGCGCTTGACCTGGTGCAGCGGCTCCGGCCGGACCTCATCACGATGGATATCGAGATGCCCGTCCTGGACGGGATCGCCACCGTGACGCAGTTGCGAGACCGTGGGGTGCGTTGCCCCATCATCATGTTCTCGACGCTCACGGCCCACGGCGCCGCGGCCACTCTCGACGCGCTCGCGGCCGGTGCGACGGACTACGTGACCAAACCCAGCCGGGTCGCTGACCCGCAGCAGGCCATTGACGCCGTCGCGCACAGCCTTGTTCCCAAGATCATCGCGTTGTGTCGCAGGCCCGCGCCGTCGCGGCCTCTGCCATTGGCGCGTACCGCGGTCGCTCGCACGCGTCCAGTGCGGGCAGTGGTGGTGGGGTCATCCACGGGGGGACCGGAGGCGTTGTCGACCCTGCTGCGTGGCATCCCCGAGCCCTTGCCGGTGCCCATGCTGGTGGTCCAGCACATGCCACCGGTGTTCACCGCGCACTTGGCCGCTCGGCTTGATCGCCACGGACCCCATCGGGTGGTGGAGGCGAGCGCCCATCAAAGGCTCGAGCCAGGGACGGTGTACATCGCTCCAGGCGACTTCCACCTCGAGGTCGATGCTCCGTCGCTGGGGCAGCGGCTGGCCCTTCACCGCGGCCCCCAAGTGAACTACTGCCGGCCCGCGGTGGACGTGTTGTTCGACAGCGCTGTGCGGGCGTGGGGCGGCGATGTCGTGGGGGTGGTCCTGACCGGCATGGGGCATGACGGACGCGACGGCGCCAAGGCGATCGTGGACGCGGGCGGCACGGTCATCGCCCAGGACCGCGACACATCGGTGGTGTGGGGCATTCCCGGCGCAGTGGTCAACGCTGGTCTTGCCCACCAGGTACTGCCCATCGATCGGGTCGGGCCCGCCGTCGCGGCGGCGGTGAGCGCCTCGCTGCGCCCGCATCGGCGGTTGCCGTGACCCTCGCCCCCGATGCCTTCCAGTTTGTGGCGACCTTGGTGAAAGATCGCTCCGCGATCGACCTGGGCGTGGGCAAGGAGTACCTGGTCGAAAGCAGGCTTGCCCCCTTGGCGCGGTCAGCGGGGATGGCCGATGTGACGGCTTACATTCGCTCTTTGCGGACCGCCTCGCACTTGCACTCTGATGTGGTGGAGGCGATGACCACCAACGAAACCTCGTGGTTTCGGGACCGGGCCCCCTTCCAGGCATTGCGGACCACGGTGTTGCCCTCCTACGAGGCCCAGCGCCGCACGGGAATTCGCGTGTGGTCGGCCGCATGTTCGTCGGGGCAGGAGCCGTACTCGCTCGCCATGCTCGTGGCCGACGAGTTCGCGCGTCTCCAGGTCTCCATTACCGCCACGGACCTGTCCGGGCGCATGCTCGACCAGGCCCGCGCGGGACGCTACTCGCAGCTCGAGGTCAACCGCGGCCTGCCAGCCCCGTCGCTCGTCAAGCACTTCAGGCGAACGGGCGCGGCGTTCGAGATCTCGGCGTCCTTGCGCGCCGCCGTGTCCTTTCGCCACCACAACCTGCTTGACCCGCCGCCGATGGGCGGGCCCTTCGACGTCATCCTGATGCGCAACGTCCTCATCTACTTTGACGTGCCCACCAAGCGAGCAGTGTTGGCCCGCGTTCGCTCGGCGCTCGCACCAGGCGGATGGCTGATCCTCGGAGCCGCCGAAAGCACCATCGGCATCGATACCGCTTGGTCCCGCGTCGAGGTCGAAGGGACCTCCATCTACCAAGTTCACGAGGGGGAGACCTCATGAAAGCGCTCGTCATCGATGATTCGCGAGTGATGCGACGGATCGTGTCGTCGATCCTGGTTGACCTGGGGTTCGTCACCGTCGAGGCCGGCGATGGTCGTGAGGCACTCGAGCAGTTGGAGGCACACCCCGACGTCACGCTGTGTTGCATCGACTGGAACATGCCGGTGATGACGGGGCTCGAGTTCGTGGTCGAGACGCGCAAGCACGACCAGTTGCGCGATGTGACTCTCATGATGGTGACCACGGAAGGCGAGTACGACCAGATTGTGCGGGCGCTGGCCGCGGGTGCACACGAGTACGTCATCAAGCCGTTCACTCGCGACGTCATCGTCGACAAGTTGCAGCTGTTGGGGCTCATGCCCACCGGGGTCTCCCGATGAGCGGCAGCCACGCCCTCGTGATGGACGACGCGCACCTTCGCGCGCTGGTCGACGACGTGTTCGTCGCGATGGCAAGTCACGCCAAAGTCGGGACCGATGCGGGTGGGGCGCTGGCAGCGCCTGCCCAGCCGGTGCGCCACGCGTGGGTGGAGATCACTGGTGACGTGAGCGCGAGGGTCGTGATCTCCGTTGCTGGTGCGGCCGCCGAGGCCATCACTCGCGAGCTGCTCGGGCTGGGTCACGACGCGCCGGTGAGCGACGCCGACGTCAGCGATGCGCTGGGCGAACTCGTCAACGTGCTCGGAGGCAACGTGAAATCGGTACTTGCCGCAGGCGGAACCCTGTCGATCCCCGCGACTGGACTGGTGCCGCCGGCCTCACCCGCATCGGCCCTATCCACGGCGGTAGACGTGCCGTGGCGAGGCCTGCCTGTCCACGTACGACTGACGGCGCTGCCCTCAGCGGCGCCACGAAGGAGAGAAACAGCATGAAGGTGATCGTCGCCGACGACAGTCGGGTCATGCGGCAAATTGTCATCCGTACCCTGCGGCAGGCGGGGTACGACTGGTGGGAGATTGAGGAGGCCGAGGACGGGGCCGATGCGCTCGCTCGGATCCGCGCGACCGCACCAGATTTCGTGTTGTCGGATTGGAACATGCCCGAGATGACGGGCATCGAGTTGCTGCGTGCCCTGCGCGCCGAGGGCAACGAGACTCCGTTCGCGTTCGTCACGTCCGAGGGCTCGCCTCAGATGCGTGAGCAGGCTGCCGCCGCAGGCGCTCTGTTTCTGATCGCCAAGCCGTTCACCGCGGACACCTTCCGCGACACCATCGACCCCTTCATCGGATGAGCGACGTGACCCGCCCCACGCCGGTGCCGAGCGCCTTCGAGGTGCGCGACCTGTTTGAAGGCATGCTCGGTCGCGACGTGACGTGGGAGAGCCGCGGCGGTCCCGTCGATGTCCTCGACGGCGCGGCTGTCGCCGCCTACGTCGACGACCTGGGACGACTCGCAGCCCTTGCGCTCGCGGACATCCCGTTGGTGGCGCGTGCCGGCAGCGCGATCGGGCTCATGGCCCCCGCCACGGCACTCAGCGCCATCGCTGAGGGGCTCGTGACGCCCATGCAGTTCGACAACCTCAGCGAGATCCTCAACGTGGCGGCGTCGCTGCTCAACAAGGCGGACACGCCTCACCTGCGCCTGCGGGAGACGTACGCCCCGCGCGAGGCGCTGCCCGCCGACGTCCGGGACCTTGCGCTCGTCCAGGGCGGCCGGATCGACGGCACCCTCGACATTCAGGGCTACGGGCCGGGCCGGCTGAGCATCGTGGTGGACCTCTAGCCGCCGGCGGGGGTCACGGCACGTACTCCCAGTGCCAGGGTTCGCGTGCCACGTTCTCAACAAACCCGTACCTGCCAGCGTTGTCCCGCATCCAGGCCTGGGCCGTGGAGTCGAGCGCGAGATCGACGGCAAGACCCCACCCGTGCTGGCTCGTGCCCGGCTCTGCGGCGAGGCCACCCTGGGAGTACAGGCCCTTGCTCTGGGCGAGCGCTACCTGAGAGG
Source organism: Demequina sp. (assembly GCF_047975725.1). Classification (GTDB taxonomy): domain Bacteria; phylum Actinomycetota; class Actinomycetes; order Actinomycetales; family Demequinaceae; genus Demequina. Next base: position 99,022 of record NZ_JBKEED010000010.1, on the reverse strand, counting down.
CGTAGTCGCGATACCCATCGGTGACGCCAATAGTCACCCCGGCCGCGCGCGCATCGTCCAACAAGCGCGTCAATTGGGTCGCGGCGGGGGCCCACAGCCGCTCCGACGTCCCCGGCACCGCCTGCAGGGCCGCCTCAGGGATCTGTCCGTTGCCGTAGGCCGCGAGATCGCGGGGGACACCGTCGGCGTTGAGGCCGGTGGACGAGGCGGTGGAGTCGGCGCCGATCGCGGAGGTGAGGATGGCGTCGAACGACGTGGCCGCGGTTGCGGTTGTGGTTGCGGTTGCGGTCGAGCCGGCAAGGCCGCCGAGTGGCACCACACCGCTCGAGGTGGCCCACACGGGCGACGTGGAGCCCGCTAAGAGGGACTCGAGGTTGGAAATGCGCTGACTGATCGCGGCGATGGCGTCCACCTGGTCCTATCGGCCTCCACGGCGCGCTGTTGAGGCGGGGCACGACATCTCAACCGCACGCCCCTGCGCCCGATGGGAGAAGTAGGACGGCAGGAAGCCGTGACCCGAGCCAGCCTCGGCCAGCCACCACGGACGGAGAACCATGGACGAGCCAGTGACCCCTACCCGCAAGCGACCGCATCTGCGCGTGACGCTCATCACCAAGCTGGCAGCGGCAGTGGGGTCGGTGCTGCTCGTGTTGGCCCTCGTGGGCGTGATCGGGCTACGTGAGTTTGCGCGCGAACAGGAGTCCGGCGAGAGCATGGCGCAGGACATCCTCGCCTCAAAGGACGCCGCTGCGCATGTGACCAACGCACTGTGGGAGGTCCGTGCTCAGAGCCTCAACCTGCAGACCGCCGAAGGTACCGCGCAGGCCTTGCAGTACGCACAGTTGCTGGGGCTGCAGGGGGCGTTTGAGCAGGCCTTCGCAGAGTTCTCTGCCACCTACGAGGCGACCTTTGGCCAGCCGGTGCCGGCCGATGTCGCCCAGGGGACTGCCGTGTGGGAGGACTACAAGGCGGCCCAGGCCTCGGCCTTCGACCCCGCCTTTGTGGGCAACGAAGTCACCGCCGCCAAGCGCGAGCAGCTGGGCGATGACCTGGTCACGTCCGTCACCGCGCTGACCGAGCTGATCGCGCCCCGCATTGACGAGGGCTTTGTCGATCGCGCCGCGCAGTCGGCCGCGACCAAGCAGCTGCTCATCACCATCGTCGTGGTGGGCGCTGCTGTGGCGATTGCGCTGAGCCTCATGATCGGCCGCACCATCACCCGCAACGTCCGCAAGGTCAAGGTGGCGCTTGAGGGGCTCGCGGAGGGCGACCTGACCGTCGAGGCCGCGGTGAAGACCCGCGACGAGATTGGCGACATGGCGGCGGCGCTGGCCACCGCGCAGCAGTCGCTACGCACCACGATGGCTGACGTCGTGAGCTCGGCACAGACCGTCGCAGCCGCGGCCGAGGAGCTGTCCGCCGCGAACGCGCAGGTAGCCGCGAGCTCGCAGGAGACCTCGAGCCAGGCCGGCGTGGTCGCCAATGCCTCGGACGAGGTCAACCGCTCGGCACAAATGGTGGCGTCCAGCACGGAACAGATGGGGGCCTCGATCAAGGAGATCTCCCACAACGCCAACGAGGCCGCCCGAGTGGCGGCGCAGGCCACTCAGGTGGCGGCCTCCACCAACGACAAGGTCGCCAAGCTGGGAGCGTCCAGCCAGGAGATCGGCAACGTCATCAAGGTCATCACCGGGATCGCTGAGCAGACCAACTTGCTGGCGCTCAACGCCACCATCGAGGCCGCGCGCGCAGGCGAGGCAGGCAAGGGCTTCGCGGTGGTCGCCGGTGAGGTCAAAGACCTCGCCCAAGAGACGGCCAAGGCCACCGAGGAGGTGGCGCGCCGCGTGGCAGCCATCCAGGAAGACACGGGCTCGGCCGTGGACGCCATCAATGAGATCGCCGAGGTCGTGGGCCAAATCAACGACTTCCAGATGACCATCGCGTCAGCGGTCGAGGAGCAGACGGCGACCACCGCGGAGATGAGCCGCGGGATCGCGGAGGCGGCCGCTGGCTCGGGGGATATCGCGTCGAACATCGCCGCGGTGGCCCAGGCGTCGGCCGAGGCCTCGCAGGTTCTCGAGCAGATGGGCGCGTCGGTCGACGAGCTCGCTGAACTGTCCTCGCACCTGCGTACTCGCGTCGAGGTCTTCACCTACTAAGACCCACCCGGGCAACGTTGGCGGCGGTTGGGGACTTGCCCCCGAGCCGTGCTAAAGTTGCCCGGCACGCGCGAGTGGCGGAACGGCAGACGCGCTGGCTTCAGGTGCCAGTGTCCGAAAGGGCGTGGGGGTTCAAATCCCCCCTCGCGCACGTGTTCAGAAGGCCCCACCCGGGGAGACCGGGGTGGGGCCTTTTGCTTGCCCGCGGTGGACGCCCCGCCCCCGTCGCAAGTCAAATGGATCCATTTGACTCAACAAGGGAGGGGTGCACAGCACTCCGCGATAGGTTCGATGTGCCGCTATTGCGTCCCAGTGGGACATGACTGCCACATTTGGGCCGAATCTGACCCTCATGTCCCACCAGCACGCGCCACGTTCACCAGGAGTGAGATGACCACACACCCTCGCCCCCACGCGAGCAAGGCCTGGGTCCACGACGCGATCCGCATGCTTGAGGCCGATGCGACCCGCACCGCTGACACCCACCTGCACCGCTTCCCGCTGCCGTCCGAGTGGAACGTCGACCTGTATCTCAAGGACGAGTCGGTCCACCCCACGGGCTCCCTCAAGCACCGGCTGGCGCGCTCGCTGATTCTCTACGGCATCGTCAACGGCTGGATCGACGAGTCGACCACGCTCGTCGAGGCTTCCAGCGGCTCGACGGCTATCTCCGAGGCGTACTTTGCCCGCATGCTCGGCCTCGACTTCGTGACGGTCGTGCCCCGCTCGACGAGCGCCGAGAAGATTACGCTCATCGAGTTCCACGGCGGGCGCTGCCACTTTGTGGATGACCCTCTCGAGGTCTACCCGGAGGCGGAGCGCATCGCCGCAGAGTGTGGCGGCTACTACCTCGATCAGTTCACCCTCGCGGAGCGCGCGACCGATTGGCGCGGCAATAACAACATCGCACAGAGCGTCTTCGCGCAGATGCGCCTCGAACGCCACCCCATTCCCGCGTGGGTCGTGGTGGGCGCGGGCACGGGAGGTACGAGCGCGACGTTCGGCCGCTACGCCCGCTACATGCGTCACCACACCAGGGTCGCGGTGGCCGATCCGGAGCACTCGGCCTTCCTTGAGGGATGGCGGCGCAACGACCGTTCCTACTCGACCGGCGCATCGTCCCTGATTGAAGGGATTGGGCGGCCTCGCATGGAGGCGTCGTTCATCCCGACCCTCATCGACGACGTTATTGCGGTGCCCGACGCCGGATCCATCGCGGCCGTTCGGGTGCTGCGCGAGCTCACCATGAACTGGGCGGGTGGCTCGACGGGCACCTCGCTGTACGCGGCGTTCGGGATCATTGCCGACATGGTCGCGCGCGGGGAGTCCGGCTCGGTCGTGACGCTCATCGCCGACGGCGGCGCGCGCTACGCCGAGACCTACTTCAACGACGCCTGGGTCGAGCAGCAGGGCATGGACCTCGAGCCCCACCGCGCAAGGATCGCTCAGTTCCTCCGTACCGCTCGCTGGTAGCACCTCAGCAGGGCCGATGCGCAAGCGGCCCCCGGGGTACGACCACCCGTTGGGCCTTCCTTCAGGGAACACCCCTCAGTAGAGTCGTGACCGAGCTGCCCGTCGCGCGGCGAGACAAGGGGGCACACGCCAATCGTGGGCGCCATGGCACGGCCCGGCCGCGACCTCACCTTGGACCTGCCGGTGGAGCGGGCGCTGGCCCTGATCGCCGAGGCGGTGTCGCATGCGGTGCCACCGTGGCTGGTGCCGAGGTTACGCAAACACATGCTTGCCTTCGACGTCCGGCTGTGGGCGTTGGCGAGTGAGTCGGTGCCAGTCACCGTGCGTCTCGACCTCGACCGGCGTTCGGCCCCAGCCGTCGTGGACTCTCACTTCAGCGACCTGCTTGAGGCTCTGGACAACGACGTGCGGGCCGCGGGCGTCAACTATGCGTGGGGAGGGGGGGCACAGCACTCCGCGACGGATTCGATGTGCCGCTACTGCGTCGCAGTGGGACATGGCTGCCACATTTGGGCCATATCTGACCCCCATGTCCCACCAGTGCACGAGCCCAGGCCGCGACGTGACGCGCGCCCCGACTCCCGTCACGAGTCAAATGGATCCATTTGACGTAAGAAGGGGAGGGGTGCGCGTCACACCCCGAGAATCGCGAAGAGCCGCTCCCGGTTGGCCACGATGGATGCGCGGTGGCCGTCGACCCAGCCCCCCGTGAAACCACGTGGCTCGATCTCGATGAGTTGCACTGCCATGGACCACAGTCGGTACAGCGCGACGCGCTGTCGTGCGCGTGCATCGTTGGGCAGGCTGCGGCCGATGGCACGTTCGTAGCCAGCCACCTTCGCAGGGTCGAAGGGGCCCGACGCATGAGTCTCCGCGCCCGAGAATCCCCACAGCGGGTCCCCGTACAGCGAGCGCTCGAAGTCGACGACTCCCGTCACCTCGCCGCTTTGCGGGTCAACCAAGACGTTGCCGTGCCACAGGTCGGCGTGGACCAGGCCAGGGGTCGTGACCTCATCAAGCGCCTCCCGCGCCACCTCCCACCCGGCCAGCAGCCGCTCGGGTGCGATGTCGACGGACCACGCCGCCGCATCGGCGAGCACCGAGGCCAGGAGCCGCTCGAGGAAACTCGCCCACGTTGAGCCGCCCAGGCGAAAGCCCTGGGCCGGCATGCCAAACGAAGGCCCCCGCACGGTCGACACCGCCGCGAGGATCTCGCCCACCTGTGAGGACGCGCGAGCGTTCGCGTCGGCCGTCATGACCTCGACACCGTCCGCCCATGACATGCCTGGCATGAGCGACATGACGAGGACCTCGACGTCCACGCACTGCAGGGAGTCGTCCCACAGCAGCACCGCAGGTGCTGGCACGCCATCGATGCGCTCGAGGAGGGCGAGGAAGTCCCGCTCCGTGCGCAGCAGGTGGTGCTCGTAGCCCAGCAGCCGTGAGCGGCCGGAAGGATGGGCCGCGTCGGGCACCGCGGTTTTGACCGCCACCGTGGTGCCATCGGAGAACGCCACGCCCTGGACACTCGCGAAAGTACCGCCCGACAGGGTCCAGTGGTCGCTCACGCGTCCCAGCGGCGCAAGGACGGCCGCGAGTTCCGCGCGCGTCAGGGCGCGCTGAGTGGGCAACAAAGTGACGTCATCGGGCACCCCACCAGCGTAGGTGCCTGGCAACGGGACCCAGCCCGCGCATCGGCCCGGCGGACAATGCCAAAGGGCACGCCCCACGCAAGCGCGGAGCGTGCCCTCGGCACTGTGACGATCGCCTACAGGTACATGGGCGTGAGCGCCTCGTAGTCCTCGACGGAGCCGTCGCGCAGGCACACCTCGATGATCTCGCGGCCCAGCGGGTCCAGGTCATCGGTGAGGAACTTGGCCAGCTCCGCCTTGAAGAAGCCCGTCAGGATCGCGCAGCCAGCGTCGTAGGCCTCGAGGCCCACCTGCGACTGCGTCTCAGGGCGCAGCAGCGTACGGCGCACCGGCTGGCCGTCGAGCGAGATCTCCTTGGGCGCGTACCCGAACAGCGCGCAGCGAGCAGGCGCGAGCTGGTCCGCACGCATGCGGCCGCCGCCCTTACGGGCGAGCCACTCGCGCGTGAGCCACTCGGCGGAGAAGCCCACCTTGTACGCGCCGATGTGCTGGTTGGGGGTCAGCACGTACCGCGTGCGGTGAGCGGAGGTGAGCTGGCGTAGCAACAGGTTCGCCGCTTCCACCTGGGTGCCCGTCGAGAACGGCCAGTACGAGCCCACGCCCTCCGAGACCATGCCGCCGTGCTCGAGGGTCTTGACCGCATCGGCGGCCTCACCGATCGAGGGGTTCTTGTCGCCACGAGGGGCGATCAGGCGCCACAGCCAGGCGATGGCGGGCGGCACAAAGTGGGTCATGCCCATGATTCCGTAGGACGGCGTCTCACGCGTACATGCGGGCATGCGCACGCCGAAGGTGCGGACGTCGACGGCCTGGGGCTCATCGATGACGTCCTCGATCATGCGACGGGGAATCACCACACGCGGGTTGGGGCACGGCTTGCCGGTGGAGTCGAGGGTGTGCTCCCAGGGCAGGACGGTCGCGTCGGCCACGCCATCGATGTTGAAGAACACCAACGGGGTGTCGGGGTGGATGACCGCGCGCTCGAAGTGAGGGTCCTCGCCGTAGTTCTTGAGACCGTCGACGCGCACAAACCAGCCGTCCTCGGCGTCCGCGACCACCAGGCGACCAGAGTCGTCTTGGATGTCCTTGTGGCACAGCGTCATGTCGTCGGTGACGGGCGACAGGTCGGAGGTCTCCGACAGGGTCACCAGATACGGCTCGTCGGTGACGACGTTGGTGCCCAGCAGGATGCGGCCGTCGTCCTCGCGGCGAAGGTCCTGGCACATCTCCGACTTGCCGCCACCAGAGGCGCCCTCGTGCATGATCACGGTCTCGTTGTCGTACGGCGTGGTGACACGCACCGACGAGGCGTGGGCGGTGATCCAGCCCTCCTGCTCACCAATGTCGAGCAGCACGGAGAACACGCCCTTCTTGGCGCTGGGACCCGGGTACAGGTTGTACGCGAAGATCTCGTGCAGCGTCTCGGAGCGGTCGTGGACCACCACCTGCTTGCCGTCAAAGTGGGTGTGACGGAACGGCGGCGCGACGTACAAGATCGAGCGCGGCGTAAACGGGCCAAGCTCGTCGAGCGTCACCCAGCCCTGCAGGTCCACGAGGGCGGTCGCGAAGAACGCCGAGTTGACGGGCACGATGGCCAGCGACGGCGAGCCGTAGGTGAGGCCGCCGGCCTTGAACGGCACGACGACCAGGTCCTGCTTAGACAGCCAGGTGAGGGTGTCGTGGCGGGTGTCCGCGAAAGAGTGGCCGAACCGGTCAGCGAAGCGGGTCTTGTCCGTGGGACGGCTGTCCGCGATGACCATGCACTGCGGGTCGCGCCGGCGCATGTAGTCCTCGGGGTAGTTGACCGCCATGCCGTTGCGGCAGCGCGTGACCGTCGCTTCGGTCACGATCTCGCCGTCGACGTCGTAGTCCACCGAGAACTGAGGGCCGCCCTCGGGCCCGAGCGAGAGCGTGTACAGCTCCTCCCTCGTGGCAGGGATCGTGAGCGACGGGGCCGCTTCAAGCGCGGCGCGCACCTCCGGTGCAAGGGTGATCTGGTCCAGCATTTTCGCCTCCTTCGACGTGCATGGCGGCACCACAAGGCATGGTGCTCCCCCCGGGTGAGTCTGCCTATGTAAAAGGAAGGGTAAAAGGGACGTAGGTCACGGGCCTGCGCGCGCTGGACTGGTGGCGTGGTGGGACATGAGTGTCACTTTTGGGGCAAATGTGGCACTCATGTCCCAGCAGCACGCAGTTGGGTGCAACTAGAGCAGCGCCGAGACCACGATCAACACTGGGCCGCACAGGGCGGTCGTGAGGAGACACGCGCGCGCCGCCAGATCGACCGAGCAGCGGTAGCGCGTGGCAAACACGACCACGTTCTGCGCGGTGGGCAACGCCGCCATGGCCACCACCACGGCCAGTGCGGTCCCGTCGAGGCCCACAGCCATGCCGACTGCCCACGTGAGCAGCGGGTGCACCACGGCTCGCGAGATCCCGGCAAGCAGCATGGGGCCCGCCATGCGTTCGCGTGCGCCCCCCGTACCCGTGGCCGAGGTGACGGCCGATGCGCCCACGAGTGACATCCCCAGCGTGAGTAGGGCCAGGGGTGGGGCAGCCGCTCCCACGAGCTCGAAGGGCTCGAGCACGACGTCGGGGATCTGCCAGGGCAGCAGGGCCAGCGCGAGCCCGATGAGCGCTCCCACCGTGAGCGGATTCGACAGGGCCGTTCTCAGGGGGTGAGGCCGCCGTGGCGCGGCGGCGTCGCCCTCGCCGGCCAGCGCATCGTCCCCGCGAAAGGCCGTGCCGCGCACAGGTGACGCATCGCGCGCCCGGTCGAGGATCGCGAACGACACGGGCCCCATCACGAGCAGTTGCACAAGCATGGTGGGCACCACGGCAAGGGCGTCGCCAAAGAGGTACACCGCGAGCGGGATGCCCAGGTTGCCCGCGTTGACGTACGAGCCCGACAGCACGGTGATGGTGGCGCGGCCGGTGGGCAGGCGCAGCCCCCATCGGGCGATCGCGGCCAGGACCAGGGCCAGCACCAGGGTCGTGCCCCACGTCACCGCCGCGCCGGTGGACGCGAGCCTGTCCAGATCAGCGCGCGCGACTGTGCCCAGCAGCAGAGCCGGCCCTGCGACGCTGAAGCACACGGTTGCGAGCACCTCGCGCGCATGCGGCGGGAGCCATCCGCGCGCCTGGATCAGCCACCCGGCGGCGATCACCGCCGCCATGGTGGCCAGCGCTGCGAGGACGTCCGTCAACCGTGGGTCCAGGGGGCGCCGAGTTCGGCGAAGGTGCGTGCCTGGCTGGCCGCGGCCTCGCACCACCGCCCAATGTCCTTGATCTCGGGGCGACGTTCGCCGCCCTCCCCGTGCCAGGTCACGTGCTCGTCGCCAATGGGCCGCGGGTCTGGCGCGGTGCGTACCGCCTCCATGACGCGCATGAACGCGCCCGTGTCGCGCACGTCGCACGCGAGGGCGCGCGAGGGATCGCGGCGTGCCGCGATGAGGTCCTCGAGCAGGCCGTCGCGCCCGTAGTCCTTGACCACGTCGACGGTGTCGGTGACCACACGAACCCGGTCGGTCTCGTAGGCGAGTTCGATGCGGCCCTTGGTGCCGTACACCATCACCCGGGCGGGCTCGCGCTCGGGTGCACACAGGGTGAGCCCAAAGCCACCGCGCAGCCCTGTGGACGTGACGACCCGCACCGACGAGGTGTCATCGGCCTCGATGGGGTGTGCGTGATACAGGTCGACCACCACGTCGACCACGTCGGCCGAACGGGTGGCGCCGGCCACGCGCAGCGCCGTCGCGACCGCGTGAGCGAGGGGATTGGTGACCACTCCGTCGATGACGTCGCGGCCATCGAGTTGGCGCCGCCCCGCCCACGGAGCCCGTTCGTAGTAGGCCGCAGTGCGCACCCACAGGCCGATCCCACCCACACCGGTGACCTCGCCAATGTCACCGTCCGCGACCATGCGGTCAATCGCGCGGAGCGCGTGAGAGCCAAAGCTCTGGAATCCCACTTGGCACAGCCGGCCGGTCTCGTCGGCCACTTTCACAAGCTCGGTGTGCTCGGCGAGCGAGGCGGTGGTGGGCTTCTCGAGCAGCACGTCCACGCCCGCGCGCATGGCCGCCGAGGCGAGCGACAGGTGGGTGTGGATGGGCGTGCACAGCACGACGATGTCCGGGCGGACCTCTGGCTCGGGGGCGGACAGCAGGTCGCCGAGCGTGGGAAACCACGGAGCGCCGATGCCCACCGCATCGGACCCGTGACGGGGCCCCGCGGGCCCGCCCGTCGCGGGCGCACCCTCGCGCGCGAGTGGGCGCGGATCAACCAGTGCGCACAAGCGGACCGTGCCCGCCGCGGCCAGTTCGCGCAGGCGGCTCAGGTGTGAGGCGCCGTGACCATGGATGCCGACCAGGGCGACCGCGGGGGCCGTCGTGGTTGCCGTCACCGCACGTCCCCGACGCGCGCGGCGAGCGCGGCGGCCTCCTGAAGGGTGAGAGCCCCGTCCACCTGGACAGTGGTGAGTCCCACCTCCACGGTGCCACCAGCGGGCACCTTGAGCGGCTCGTCCCACGCCAGCGCTGGCCCGGCACCGGGGTACTCGGCCGCGCGCACAAACCACGGCCGGGGCCTGCCGTGCTGGAGGGCGAGCCACGTGCTCGTGACGTCGCCACGGCGCTGCACGAAGGCGAGCCAGCGCGAGGTCGAGCCGTGCGCGGCCTGCTCGCCCTCACCGTGCTCGCTGAGCACCGCGGAGCTGTCGCTGATGGGCAGGCGCCAGAACCAGCCGCCGTAACCCGCGCCGGGACGGCCGTTGGTGGCAGGCGAGCCGATGGTCACGGCGCCGTGGTCGGCGCGCAACACCGAACGCCACGCGAGTGCCCATGCCGTGTCGTCGACCAGGTGGGCGCTGAGAGTGCGGTTCTCCTCGAGTTGGGGGACGTCGTCGGCGTCGTGCCAGCGCACGGCGTCGTGAAGTACGTGGGCGTCTTGGGCGTCGACCCAGGCTCCAGCGCTGACCTGGCGGCCGTGGTTGTCCAGCAGCGTGGGGCCCACGTCGCGCACGAAGGTGCGTCCACCCCAGTAGCTGGTCCCGTTGACGTCAGGCACGGCCATGGACACGCCGTAGTGGTGGCGGTGGTCGAGCGGTCCTGAATCGGTGACCACGACTCCGCCGAGCGTGTGCACGGGGTGCAGGAACGGCCGTCGCGAGTGAACGGGAGGCAGGCGGTCTCCCGCCTCGTAGCGAGCGAGCGGCTCCTGGGACCACTCGAGCACGGCAGCGTCGCCATCCCTGCGCCAGCGTGGGGTGGCGGGTACTGCGGAGGCCTCTCGCGCATCGGCGCTCCTGACGGTGGCAGGCGCAGCGAGCGGAGTGTCGTGCTCAGGGGCGATGGGGGCCAGGCCTCCGTCCGCCACGGATCGCGGTACGGGGCCCGTGCTCGCGCGCACCTCAAGCCGGGGCTCGAAGCACGTGGCTGCGGAGGCGTGGTCGTCCTGAGCGTTGATCACTGCGTGCAACTCCTGCCAAGCGTGACGGCCGAGCTCATGCTGGGGCACGGCTGCGGTGGTGAGGGAGGGGGTCGAGTACTGCGCGAGCTCGATGTCATCGAAGCCCGTCACCGACAGGTCGCCGGGGACCGCGACGCCCGCCTGGTTGAGCGCCGCGAGCAGGCCAAAGGCGGCCAGGTCGTTGAACGCCACGACTGCAGTGGCGCGGGTCGCGAGCACGCGGTGCAGGGCTCCGTAGCCAGCCGCCACCGTGGCGCCGCCTGGGACTTCCACGATGTCGAGGTCGGCGACGGCTGCGGCGACCTCGTGGAGGCCCTCGCGCCGGCGGGCGTCAGAGATGGAGCCCGTGGGCCCGGCAAGGTAGACCACGCGGCGGTGCCCGAGGTCGACCAGGTGCCGCACGACGGCCGCAGCGCCCGTGCGGTAGTTGACGGTGATCGAGGGGGCCGATGCGTCGGGACTGTCCCGGTTGACCAGCACCACCGGGCTGGCTTGACGTACGAGATCGATGAGCTGGCTCTCGGGCATCCGGGGGGAGACGAGCACCACGGCGTCGCAGCGCAGGCGCGCCTCGAGCGCGATGGCGGCCTCGTCTTCGGGGCTTTGGGCGGTGTCCGCGACGAGCACGCGGTACCCGTGCAGTGCGGCGGCGTCGGTGAGACCGCTCAGCACGTGCTGGAACATCGGGTTGGCGAGTTCCGGGACCACGAGCGCGACCGTCTCGGTGCGCCCGAGCGACAGGCTTCTGGCGATATTCGAGGGACGATACTTGAGCGTCGTGGCCGCGTCCCGCACTCGCGCGGAGATCTGCGCGTCCACGGAGGCACGTCCGTTCATGACGCGCGACACCGTGGCGCGCGACACGCCAGCGGCCTCAGCGACGTCCGCGATGGTCACGGACGGGCGCCGGCTGCCTACCTTCGGCATGGGCCCTCCATTGTCTCGTCGGCTTTCCCTCGTCCGCCCCATTGCGGCCGTCTCGCGCCAGCGAGCTTCGTTTCCTAGCTGTGACCGTACACTACTGGGCAACCGTTTTCCCATGTGGTACGTTCGCAACTGGAAAGCGGTTTCACGGTATCAAACGATGCGGTGATCCGACCAGATCAACGATGATCCGGAGGGTTCCATGGTGAAGAGCCATGAACGATGCCACGCAGGCATCCCAGTAGGGGAGGTGACGCGTGGCTATCGTCGGTGAGCTGCGTGGAATGAAGGGCGCCAACGGCAAGAAGTACAAGTCGGCCCTCCACAGAGGTGACGGCAAGGCCGCCGCCCTGTTCCTGTTGCCGTGGTTTGTGGGGCTGGTGCTGATCACCGCGGGCCCCATGATCGCGTCGCTGTACCTGTCCTTTACGGACTACAGCCTGTTGCAGCCCCCGCAGTGGACCGGGCTCGAGAACTACACGCGACTGTTTGACGACCCGCGCCTGCTGAACGCGCTCAAGGTGACCTTCACCTACGTGTTCATCTCGGTGCCCCTGCAGTTGGCGGCGGCGCTCGCACTCGCGCTCGTGCTCGACAGGGGACTGCGCGGCCTGGCGATCTACCGCTCGATCTACTACCTGCCCTCGCTCCTGGGTGGCTCGGTCGCGATCGCGCTGCTGTGGCGCCAGGTGTTTGGCGCCGATGGCCTGGTCAACGGGTTCCTGTCGCTGTTCGGTATCCAGGGCGAGGGCTGGGTCTCCCACCCCGACTACGCGCTCGGCACGCTGATGATCCTCAACATCTGGACCTTTGGCGCGCCGATGATCATCTTCCTCGCGGGCCTGCGCCAGATCCCGCAGATGTACTACGAGGCGGCCTCGATCGACGGCGCGGGCAAGTGGCGCCAGTTCCGCTCCGTGACCATCCCGTTGCTGACGCCCATCATCTTCTTCAACCTGGTGCTGCAGGTCATCAACGCGTTCCAGAGCTTCACGCAGGCGTACGTGGTCAGTGGCGGCACCGGTGGGCCCGCCGACTCGACGATGTTCTACACGCTCTACCTGTACCAGAAGGGCTTTGCGTCCCTCGATATGGGCTACGCCTCCGCGATGGCCTGGCTGCTGCTAGCCATCGTCGCCGGCATGACCGCCGTCAACTTCCTCGCCTCGAAGTATTGGGTTTTCTACAATGACTAAGTCATCCGTGCGCGAGCCCGCACCCGCCGTCGCGCCTGCCGGGCCAGCGAAGCCGACCGTCGCCGAGATTGCGCAACGCTATCCCGAGCCCCAGGCCAAGGCGTCCCCGTGGCGTGGCCGAGTGCGCTCGTTCCTCAAGCACCTGGGACTGATCACGTTCGGCGCGATCATGCTCTATCCGTTGCTGTGGATGATCGCGAGCTCCTTCAAGCCCAACGCCCTGATCTTCCGTGAGCCGGGTTTGCTCGCCTCCGAGTACACGCTCGCCAACTACACCGACGGCTGGTCAGCGCTGCTGCACTCGTTCGACCACTACCTGATCAACTCGGCGATCATCGTCGCGGGATCGCTCATCGGCAACCTCGTGTCGTGCTCCATGGCCGCGTACGCCTTCGCGCGGTTGGAGTTCCGCGGTCGCAACCTGTGGTTCGCCATCATGCTGATGTCGATCATGCTGCCCATCCACGTGATCATCGTGCCGCAGTACATCCTGTTCAACCAGCTGGACTGGATCAACACGTTCCTGCCGCTCATTGTGCCCAAGCTGCTCGCCACGGACGCGTTCTTCATCTTCCTGATGGTGCAGTTCTTCCGCGGCATTCCGAAGGAGCTCGACGAGGCCGCTCGCCTGGACGGCTGCGGTCACGGCCGCATCTACTTCCAGATCATGCTGCCGCTGTCGCTGCCCGCGCTTGCGACCACGGCGATCTTCACGTTCATCTGGACGTGGAACGACTTCTTCAGTCAATTGATCTTCCTGGTCGACCCAGACATGTACACGGTGCCACTCGCGCTGCGCACATTCAGGGACTCGACGGGAGAGAGCAACTGGGGCGCGCTGTTCGCGATGTCGCTGGTCTCGCTCATTCCGATCTTTCTGGTCTTCCTGTTCGGCCAGAAGTACCTCGTCAAGGGCATCGCCACGACGGGAATCAAGTAGCAGGGCTCCCAGAGGGCGGCTAGTCCACCGAAGAACAACGAAGTTCGAACCAAAGGAGAGGGAAGTATGGAAGGAAAGTTCCGCGAGCACAGTCGCTCGCAGAAGCTCTGGTGGCGCGCAGGCGCCGGGCTCGCCGTGGGCGCGCTCGCCCTGGCTGCGTGCTCCAGCGACCCGGAGGAGCCGGCCGGCACCTCCGACACGACGGGCACCGAGACCCCCGCCGGTGAGCAGGTTGAGATCCGGTTCTCGTGGTGGGGCTCCGACGCCCGTCACGAGCTCACCCAGCAGGTCATCGACCTGTTCGAGGAGAAGAACCCCGACATCACGGTCACCCCCGACTTCACCGACTGGGGCGGCTACTGGGACAAGCTGGCCACCACCGTGGCCGGTGGCGACACCCCCGACGTCATGACCCAGGAAGAGCGCTACCTGACCGACTACGCGCACCGTGGCGTGGTCGCCGACCTCGCGTCGCTCGACATCGACACCAGCAAGATCGACGCGAGCGTGCTCACCTCGGGCACCATCGACGGCCAGCTGTCGGGCATTTCCACTGGCATCAACGCCTACGTCATCGTGGCCGACCCTCAGATGTTCGCTGACGCGGGCGTCGAGATGCCGGACGACACCACCTGGACGTGGGAGGACTTCAAGAACATCGCGACGGAGATCTCCGAGGCGCTGGGTGACGGCATGTACGGCATCCAGGACTACGGCGGCAACGAGGCGGGCTTCAACATCTACGCCCGCCAGCATGGCCAGTCGCTGTACGCCGACGACGGATCGCTGGGATACGAAGACGACGTTCTCGCTCAGTGGTGGCAGGACCAGGCGGACCTGCGTGCGTCCGGCGCCATGCCTGACGCTGCCCGTAGCGTCGAGATCGCCGAGGGTGGACCGGAGCAGTCGCTGCTGGGTACCAACACCGGCGCGATGGGCTTCTGGTGGACCAACCAGCTGGGTGCCATCTCCGAGGCCGCTGGACGCGACCTTGTCCTGCTGCGTCCTCCGGGCGAGTCCGAGTTCGAGCGCACGGGCCTGTACTACAAGCCCGCGATGTTCTACTCGATCGCCAAGGACACCGAGCACCCCGAGGCGGCCGCCCGCTTCGTGGACTTCCTGCTCAACGACGAAGAGGCCGGAGCGCTCATCCTCTCCGACCGCGGTCTGAACGCCAACACCGACGTGCGCGCCGCCGTTGCGGACAAGCTCTCGCCGCTCGAGCAGCAGGCCGCTGAATTCCTCGCAGCGATTGGCCCGGAGATCGTCGACGGCCCGCCCGCACCGCCCACCGGCGCCGCGGACGTTCCCGAGATCACCGGCCGTATCAACGAGCAGGTGCTGTTCGACACCCTCACCCCCGCCGATGCCGCCGCTCAGTGGCGCATCGAGGTGGAGTCGGTGATCAACCAGTAGGTCCCCGCTGAACCCGGAGGGCCCCCAGTTCGCTGGGGGCCCTCCGTCGTGTTCGGGCCCGTTCTCGTACGCCGCGCCCGCGAGCCCCGCCCCTCGTGAGCCCGACCCTCGCGAGCCCGCGCCGTCGCCCCCACCTCCTCGGCGTTCGCGTAGACCAGGACCACTTCTGGCAACGCCGCGCGTTCTCCGCGTAGACCAGGACCACGGCCGCCGCAGGCCGTGCTGCGCCGTCACCGAGACCGGCCACGTAGCGCCCGCCACGCCGCGCCCGCCACGCCGCGCCCGCCACCCCAAGCCATTGACCGCGAGCCACTCACCGCGCGCCCAGATCTACACGTAGGACGCAGCGGGCGCGCAAAAGTGGGCGACATCTACGCGAACCCAGGGGGGAGGGGGCGGGGTGGGGTCAGTGGGTGAGGCGAGGGCAGGGGCAGCGGCGCAGGCTCACGCCGCAGCGCCGCGCCCGGCCTAGTGCCCGCCAGAGACCAAGAAGGCGATCGCGGCGAACACCGCGAGGATCACGACGCCAAAGCACGCCCACGCGATGACCTTGCGGCCCGTGGTGACGTGCCCATCAGCGCCACGGGAGTCCGGACCGGCGAGCACGCGCACGCCGATGGCGAAGAGCGCGGGAAGGCCGGCGCCCACCAGGGTGCCGACGACCAGGATGTTGGCGAGGGCGTCCCACTCGATGTACTTGTCCATGAGCCGCTACTCTCCCTTGTCCTTGCGTCGAGCATGGGCCGGATCGGCATCGAGCGATTCGTGAGCGATGTGCTCCGCCTCGGCGGCCGCTTCGGCCTCCAGTCGAGCGAGCTCGGCTGCTTCTGCCTTGGCGGCACGCTTCTTGGACTTCTTGAGGTGCTTGCGCTTGACGCGCATGACCTCGGGGCGGTGCGACGCGACGGACTCGGCGATGTAGGCCTCGCGGTCCAGGTGCGGGTCCCACTCGTCGTTCACGTTGGAGTGGTTGACGGGCTTGCGGCGCGAGGCCCAGTAGATGAGTCCCGCCACGGCAACGAGCACGCCGAACACGACGTACGAGCCGGTGGTGCCGCCACCAAAGGCGGTGTCGAGCGAGTAGCACAGCGCACCCACGAGGGCGGCGGACGGGACGGTGATGAGCCACGCGGCGAACATGCGGCCGGCCACCGACCAACGCACCGAGGCGCCCTTCATACCCACGCCGGAACCCAGGATCGAGCCGGTCGCCACGTGCGTGGTGGAAAGCGAGTAGCCAAAGTGGCTGGAGAGCAGGATCACGGCGGCGGACGAGGTCTCGGCGGCCATGCCCTGACGGCTCGACAGCTCGACCAGACCCTTACCGAGGGTGCGGATCACGCGCCAGCCACCCACGTAGGTGCCGAGCGCCATGGCCGAGGCACAGGCCACGATCACCCAGAAGGGCACCGACGAGTCGGCCGGCACGGCGCCCGCAGCGATCAGCGCGAGCAGGATGATGCCCATCGACTTCTGCGCGTCGTTCGTGCCGTGTGCGAGGGAGACGAGGGACGCGGAGCCAATCTGGCCCCAGCGGAACATCTTGTCGTTCTCCTTCTCGGGCACGTCCTTGGTCAGACGCGTCACGATTGCGGTACCAATGGCCGCGACGATGATCGCGACGACCGGTGCGACGAGGGCAGGGATGAGCACCTTGGCGGTCAGTCCGGTCCACAGCACGCCAGAGGCGCCCGCAGAGGCAAGCACCGCTCCGACCACACCACCCACGAGGGCGTGCGAAGAGCTGGAGGGGATGCCAAAGAGCCAGGTGATGAGATTCCACACGATGCCGCCCGCGAGACCCGCGAGCACGACTTCCAGTGTGACGATCGAGGCATCAACGATGCCGGTGGCGATGGTCGCGGCTACCGTGAGCGAAAGGAACGCACCCACCATGTTCAGCACAGCGGACAACAGCACCGCTTGCTTAGGCTTCAGCGCACGGGTGGCAATGGACGTAGCCATGGCGTTGCCCGTGTCGTGGAAGCCGTTGGTGAAATCGAATGCGAGCGCAGTCGCGATGACGATACCGAGGAGGACTGGTTCGGTCACGCCCACCATTGTGACGGAAAGATGAACCGTCGGTGACGGGACTTTTGGCCGATACCGGCCTTCAGGTGCCTAGGACACGTCTCCATCGACGTACAGCCAGCGGTCATCCTCGCGCACAAACCTGCTCGTCTCGTGCATCGTTCCTGGTAGACCTGTCTCATCTTCCCAATGTGCGACAAAGGTCACGGTTGCGGCCTGCGGATCCTCGGAATTCTCTGTGAAATCCAGCACGGCCAGTCCGCGCCAGCGAACTTCGCCCAGATCGAGCTGTGGCGGCCTGGTCGAGGGGTGCCAGGTGCGCAGCAGGTAGGGCTCGTCGCCGCGCACATACGCCGTGTAGCGCGACCTCATGAGGGCCGATGCGTCGGTAGCCTCCCGTTGCCCGCTCAGGAGCGGGCGGCAACAGTCGCGGTAGGGCTCGTCGGATCCGCAGGGGCACGCCAGCGCCATTAGCGGCTCGCGTCTGAGGTGCCAGCAGATGCGGCAAGCGCCGCAAGCCGGTCGCAGTCCTCGGCCTGGGTGTCCCACGCACACATGAGGCGCACCTCCACGGTGTCGGCGCTCGTGCCGGGCTGCCAGTCGTAGAAGCGGAAGGTCTCGCGCAGGGATGCTGCGAGGGTGCGCGGCAACTCGACGAACACCGCGTTCGCCTCCGTGGGCTGGGTGAAGCGCAGCACGCCGTCGGCGGCGAGGGGCTCGAGCGCGGCGCGCAGGCGCGCCGCCATGGCGTTGGCGTGGGAGGCGTTGCGCTTCCACAGCGGCACTCCCGCGTGGTCCACGGAGGTCAGCAGCGCCGTGAGCTGCGCCGAGGTGTAGCGCATCTTGGAGCCCAATTGCATCGTGGCCTTGCGCAGGTGCGGCAGCGCGGCGGTGAGGGGCTCGTGCAGATCGGGCGCGAGCACCACGACGGCCTCTGCTCCCATGGCGCCGTTCTTGGTGCCACCGAACGACAGCACGTCCGCCCCCGCGCAGGCCTCGGCGAGCGACACGTCGAGGGCCGCCGCAGCGTTAGCGATCCGAGCCCCATCAAGGTGGACCCTCATGCCGGCAGCGTGGGCCGCGTCGGTGAGGGCCCGCATCGCGTCGAGCGAGTACACGGTGCCCAGTTCGGTGCTCTGGGTGACCGACAGCACGAGTGGCTGCGCGCGGTGCTCGTCGCCAAGGTCGCCGATCCACCGTTCGAGCGAGGCGGGCGAGAGGCGACCGTCGGGCGCGGGCACGGGAAGGATCTTCAGGCCGCCCACCCGTTCCGGGGCGCCGTTCTCGTCGACGTTGATATGCGCGTGCTCGGAGGCGACCACCCCGCCCCAGCGGGGCGATAGCGCCATGAGGGAGACCACGTTGGCGCCGGTGCCATTGAACACGGGATAGCCCACCGCATCGGCCCCAAAGACCGTGGCGACGGCCTCATCGAAAGCCGCGGTAGCCGCATCGGCCCCGTAGGCGGGCTCGTGGCCGTCGTCGACGGCAGCGATCGCGGCGAGCACCTCGGGGTGCACGGAAGCGTAGTTGTCGGAGGCGAAGTGACGGGTTTGGCTCACCTGCTGAGTGTCGCACGCACCGCTTCAGGCGCCGACCGTGCGCACGAGCCTGCCGTCGTCGAGCGCAAAGCCCACGCGCTCCAGATACGCGGTGTCCGTGCCCGGGTGGGGCAGCACTTCCAGGCGCGAGAAGCCGGCGGTGGCGAGCGCGCTGGACTCGCGGTACACAAACTCGCCCGGGGTGAAGTCGCGGAAGCGCTCGGTGACCCAGTCGAGTTCGACGCGCCCCAGGCCATCGCCGAGGTCCTTGACCGCGACCACCCCCACGGCCTCGTCGCCGCGCACGACCAGGAAGGTGTGGCGGGTGCCGCCGGCGGCCGTTCCCGCGTCGGAGTCGATGTCGAACGTCGGCTCGTGCTCGGCGATGTCCTTGGCGTGGACCGTGAGCAGGTGACGCAGGAACGCGTTGTCGGCGTCGACGGCGAGCACCTGGTAGACCGCTTCGTCGTGGGCCTCGCGGTACAGGCGCCACAGCCAATAGATGTCGATGATCGTGATGGCGAAGTTCATGAAGGCGAACTGCCACACCTCGATCGCGGCGTTGTAGCCGGTGGCGAGCGCGGCGCCAATGAGGTTCATCCAGCGGAACCGCAGCACGCGCGCCTGCATGAGGGACCACACCACCAGGATCGAACCGATCCAGCCGATCGCCTCCAGCGCCGTCTGCATAGGGCCACACTATGCCTGCCGCACTGTGCCCGCACGCAGGGCCGATGCACCGGCTGGCTGGCCGCGGCGCGTAGCCTCGTGCGCATGGACAAGTCGAGCGTGAGGGCCGATGCGTGGGTGTGGGCCGTCCGCCTGGCCAAGACTCGCTCGCAGGCGACGTCGGAATGCAAGGCGGGGCACGTACGTGTCAACGGCGACCGCGCGAAGCCGTCCACGCCCGTGAGAGTGGGCGACCGGGTCGAGGTGACGGTGGTGCACCCCAGCGGTCCGGCGCAGGTACGGATCGTCGAGGTGGTGCAGCTACTCGTGAAGCGCGTGGGCGCTCCGGTCGCAGCGGCGGCCTACGTGGACCACTCGCCGCCGCCGCCGCCCAAGGCGGAGCGGCCCGCGGCGTTTGGCGTGCGCGACCGGGGGACGGGACGTCCCACCAAGCGCGAGCGGCGCCAACTCGACCGGCTCAGGGGCCGTGACTAAGCCAGCCCTTCACGAGTCAAATGGATCCATTTGACTCGTGAAGGGGGGATAGCAGGGGTTTTAGGAAGCGTTCTGCGACACCGGCTTGGCGCCCCAGATGCGGTCCAGGTAGTCCTTGATGGAGCGGTCCGAGCTGAAGAAGCCGGTGCGCGCGATGTTGAGCACCGCTGAGCGCGACCACGCCTCGTAGTCGGTGTAGGCCACGTCGACGCGAGCCTGGGCGTCCACGTAGGAACGGAAGTCGGCGAGCGCCATGAAGCGGTCCCGCTCGGTGAGCGAGGCGAAGATCGACGCCACGGCGCCACCACGGTCGCCGCCGGTGAACGCGCCAGACGCGATCAGGTCGAGGGCCGCCTTCAGTTCGGGGTCGGTCTCGTAGACGGCGCCCGGGTCGTAGCCGCCGGCCTGGAGTGCGGCCGCAGCGGGCTCGTCCATGCCGAACAGGAAGAAGTTGTCGTCTCCCACCAGTTCGCGGATCTCGACGTTCGCGCCGTCGTCCGTGCCGATGGTCAGCGCGCCGTTGAGGGCGAACTTCATGTTGCCCGTCCCCGAGGCCTCCTTGCCGGCGAGCGAAATCTGCTCGGACAGGTCGGCAGCCGGGATCAGCGTCTCGGCGAGCGTGACGTTGTAGTTCGCAGGGAAGGCGACCTTCAAGCGGCCCTCAAGGGACGCATCGGCGTTGATCGTGGCGCCCACCGCATTGATGAGTTCGATGGTCTCCTTGGCGCGTACGTAGCCCGGCGCCGCCTTGGCGCCAAACACGAAGGTGCGCGGCGTGACGTCCTCGAGCCGCACGCGGCCGGACTGAATGCCCTCGTACAGCGACACGATGTGCAGCAACTTGAGGGACTGGCGCTTGTATTCGTGCAGGCGCTTGACCATCGCATCGATCATCGCGTCGCCGGCGATCTCGATGCCGTCGCGGGCGTGGAGCACGTCCTGGAAGCGACGCTTGTTGGCGCCCTTGATCTCGCGGAAACGGCGACGGAACTCCGCGTCGTCGGCGAGCGGCTCAAGTTCCCGCAGCCGCTCGAGGTCGGTGACCCAGCCGTCGCCGATCGCCTCGGTGATGAGGTCCGAGAGCTGGGGGTTGGACAGGCGCACGAACCGTCGCGGCGTGACGCCGTTGGTGACGTTGGTGAACTTCTCCGGCCACAGCTGAGCGAAGTCGGTCAGCACCTTGTCGGCCAGCAACTGCGAGTGCAGCGCGGCGACGCCGTTGACCTTGAAGCCGGCCACGGTGGCCAGGTGTGCCATGCGCACGGCACGCACGGGGTGCTCGGCGATGATGGACATGCGGCGCACGCGCAGCTCGTCGCCGGGGTACGCGGCGCGCACCTCCTCGAGGAACTGCTCGTTGATGCGGTAGATGATCTCGAGGTGGCGCGGGAGCAGGCGGCCCAGCAGGTCGACGGGCCACACCTCAAGCGCCTCGGGCAGCAGGGTGTGGCACGTGTAGGCGAAGACCTTTTGGGTGACGTCCCAGGCCTCGTCCCACGACCAGCCGCGCTCGTCGATCAGCAGGCGCATGAGTTCGGGCACCGCGATGACGGGGTGGGTATCGTTGAGCTGCCACGTGATGCGCTCGGGCAGGCGGTGAAGGTCGTAGTCCTCGGGCAACACGGTCTCGATGAAGTCGCGCAGCGATGCGGCCACGAAGAAGTACTGCTGCTGCAGGCGCAGTTCCTTGCCCTGCGGCGTCGAGTCCTCGGGGTACAGCACCTTGGAGATGTTCTCCGCGAATGTGCGCGACCGCACGGCCTCGACGTAGTCGCCCTCGTTGAACTCCTGGAGGTTGAAGCCCTCGATGGCGCGAGCGCTCCACAGGCGCAGCGTGTTGACGCGGCCGTTGCGGTAGCCAGGAACCATGTAGTTGTAGGGGATCGCGGTGACGCGCAGCTCGGGGGTCCAGGTGCGGGCGTCGGGCGAACCAGCATCGGCACTCGCGGTGGTGCCGCCAAAGCACACCTCGACGGCGTTCTCCGGGTGCGGCAGCTCCCACGGGGAGCCCAGGCGCAGCCAGTGGTCCGGCTTTTCCACCTGGCGACCGTTCTCGAAGGTCTGGCGGAAGATGCCGTACTCGTAGCGGATGCCGTAGCCGATGCTCGGCACGTTGAGGGTCGCGAGCGAGTCGATGAAGCACGCGGCCAGGCGCCCAAGGCCACCGTTGCCGAGGCCGGGCTCGATCTCGGAGCGGCACACCTCGGCCAGGTCGATGCCGAGTCCGGCGAGGGACTCCTGGGCGATGTCGTCGAGATCCGCCGCGAGCATGGCGTTCTCGAGCTGGGGGCCGAGCAGGAACTCGGCGGACAGGTACGCGACGGTCTTGGCCTGGTCGCGGTGCTGGTTGCGCGCCGTCTCAAGCCAGCGCGTCATCAGGTAGTGACGGACGGTGCGGGCGAGCGCGAGGTAGCGATCGTTGTCGGAGGCACGGTCAAGGTCCACCCCTTGGCCGAAGTTGAGTTCGCGCAAGAAGGCGCGGGTGAAGCTCTCTACGGTGTGCTCGGGTGCCGCAACGGGCGGGGACATGTCGTTCATACGCCCAATGTAAACGTTGACATCGCTGTCCAGGGAGGCCGTTCGTCACAGTTTTACCTGTGAGAAACATCGCACCCGCGAGTCGCGCGAGGTGGGAACAGGCCCCGCAAGCGGGCGCTTCTAGCAGGGACGATGCGCGGGCTGGCTCGGCAAGGAGCCGCCGCGTTGGGCAGGTGGGTGCCTGCCCAACGCGGCGGAGCCGGGGTCCGCGGCTACGCGGTAGCGGCCGCTTCCAGCGCGGGGGCGGTGTCCTCGAGGCCGCGTGCGGAGACGAGCACCTTGGCGCCCTGGCCCTTGCGCAGGCCCTCCATCGCGTCCATCACGCCGTCGAAGTCGGTCACGGAGACCCAGCCTTCGGTGATGTAGACGCCGTCAGCCATCGCCTGGATGACCGCGTCGAAGTCCTCGGGCAGGTAGCCCATGGCGCCAACGATGTCGATCTCGCCCATGTTGAGCTGGAGGCCGGGCACCTGCATCGGCTGCTCGTGAATGGCGACGACGACCAGGCGCCCGGTGGGGCCGAGCGCGTCGAGGCACGCCTGGAAGGCGGGTGCCACGCCCGCGGCGTCGAAGGTCGCGTCGGCGCCCAGGCCGTCGCTCATGAGCAGGACCTCGGCCTGGAGGTCAGCGGTGATGGGGTTCATGACCTTCGCGCCAAACGACGCGATGAGGGCGCGACGCTCGTCGCTCGGCTCCGACACCAGCACCTTGGTGATGCCGCGAGCCTTGAGGGCAAAGAACAAGCCGATGCCGATGGGGCCGGCGCCCGCGATCAGGACGGTCGAGTCGGGGGTGAGGATGGCGCGCTGCACCGCGTGCCAGGCAACGGCCATGGGCTCGACGAGCGCACCCATCTTGAGGTCGATGCCCTCGGGCAGCACGTGCAGGCGGTGGGCGTCGATCACGGCGTACTCGGACATGCCGCCAGCCTCGGCCGCGAGACCGAGTGAGCTCATGATCGCGCAGGCGTTGGGGCGTCCGGCCAGGCACGCGAGGCACTTGTCGCAGCCGTATCCCGGGTACACCGCGGCGTTGTCGCCAACGCTCAGACCTTCGACGCCTTCGCCGAGCGAGACGACGGTGGCGGAGAACTCGTGGCCCAACACCTGCGGCATGGTGGAGCCGGTGATGGGGTGGGGAACGTCGTGGCTGAGCCCGAGCGACTCAGGAGCCCAGACGGCGTGCAGGTCGGAGCCGCAGATGCCGCTGTAGGCATTGCGTACCAGGACCTGGCCGGGGCCGGGGGTGGGGATGTCGAGTTCGTCGATGCGAACGTCTTCTTTGCCGTGCAGCACGACAGCCTTCATAGGCATGGGTGAGCCTCCTTGCTCGGGCGGCCGTGGGGTGGGGCCGCCTATCGGGGAATCCGGGGGTGGGGACTCTAGGCAGGCTAAGCGGGACTTTGGTCCTAGGCGAACGCGTATCGGACTATCGAGTCCGCAATGTGAGCAAGACCACGCGACGCGCCGGGCGACGCGCCGATCCGGGGGTGGATGGCGATGGCCGGGCAGTGCCTAGCGGCCCGCAGCACGGTCGGCTGCGGAGACGGCCGGACCGTACTGCTGCTCCTTGAGGCGCTCGAGCTGTTGCTCGGCGAGGATTCGGTTGGACTTGAGCAAGTCTGAGATCACGCCG
Organism: Demequina sp.; assembly: GCF_047975725.1. Classification (GTDB taxonomy): domain Bacteria; phylum Actinomycetota; class Actinomycetes; order Actinomycetales; family Demequinaceae; genus Demequina. The sequence continues at coordinate 74,887 of NZ_JBKEED010000010.1, read as the reverse complement.
AGCGCGAGACACAGGGCGGCCGCGACCAGCAGGGTGGTGCCGAGGATGAGGGACTGCAGGTGGTTGCCGTGGTCGCCAATCATCACCAGGATCGCGTAGCGCACGAACGGGATGAGCCCCACGAAGCCCAGGATTCCCGCCAGCGAAGCGAACAGCGGCCACGGCCGGTACATGACCGACGAGCGCATGATCGCCTGAGCCGAACGCCACATGTGCTCGCCCATGTTGGCGAACAGCCGCGACTCGCGCGTCTTGGGATTGGTGTCGATGGGAACCGAGGTGATCGCCAGGCGCTTATCGCCCGCCTGGATGATCGTCTCCATCGTGTAGGAGAAGCGCGTGAGGATATTGAGCCGATACAGCGCAAACCGGGAGTAGGCGCGAAACCCAGAGGCCGCATCGGGCAGGCGCGTGCCGGCCGCCTTGTTGACCACCCACGACCCAAAGCGCTGCATGCGCTTCTTGAAGGGCGAGAAGTGGGCGATCTGGTGGGTCTGACGGTCGCCGATGACGATCTCGGCGGTGCCGGCGAGGATGGGTGCGACCAGGTCGCCAATGCGCTCTTGCGGGTACTGGTTGTCGCCATCGGTGTTGACGACGATATCCGCGCCGCGCGCGAGCGCCGCCTCGACCCCATCGCGGAAGGACTGCGCCAGCCCCATGGTGCGGGTGTGGCGGATCACGACGGCGCCGTGGGCAGCGGCGATGGCGGCGGTGGCGTCCGTGGAGCCGTCGTCGATGACCTGCACCTCGATCTCGTCGATGCCGTCAATCTGGGTGGGAATGGCCTCGAGCACCGTGGCGAGGGTGGCCTCCTCGTTGAGACACGGCACCTGGACGACGAGTTTCACGTCGCTCAGCCTAGCGACGCGCGGCGGCCTGACTGCGTCGCCAGGCCTTGAAGGTTCCCACGCCAATGCCCGCGAGCAGCGCGAACGCCACCGCACCGATCGCGCCACCGGCAACGGCCCCCGCGAAGGAACTGTCGGCGAGCGGCTCTTGCAGCGACGGTCCCCACCAGCGCGCGCCCAGCCATCCGCCGAGCGCTCCCGCGGCGATTCCGATCAAGGCGCCACCGTCAATCAGCGCGTGGACCTTGATCACTCCGTATCCCAGCATCGCGCCCAGAGCGACGCACACCAGCGACTCCATTGGTGCACCTCCTGGCCCACATCGTGGCACAGTCGGGCGGCCAGGCGCAGGCCGCGAGACGGCGCGCCCCGGCACCCTGTCGCGTCCAGGAGGTTTGCGCCACAATGGGCAAGTGACCTCCTTCGCTGATCGCCACATCGGGCCCGACGAGACCGCCACCGACTACATGTTGGAGGCGATCGGGCACTCCTCGTTGGCGACGCTGACGGAGGCGGCCGTTCCCGAATCGATCCGTCAGGACGACGTGCTGGTGCTGCCGGACCCGCTCACCGAAAACGACACGCTCAACGCCCTGCAGGCCTTCGCGCAGCGCAACCACGTCAACATTCAGATGATCGGCCAGGGGTATTTCGACACCATCACGCCCATGGTCATCAGGCGCAACGTGCTCGAGAACCCGGCCTGGTACACGGCCTACACGCCGTATCAGGCGGAGATCTCGCAGGGCCGGCTCGAGGCGCTGCTGAACTTCCAGACCGTGGTCGCGGACCTCACGGGCCTGCCGGTGGCCGGCGCGTCACTGCTCGACGAGGCCACGGCGGTCGCCGAGGCGGTGCTCCTCATGCGCCGCGCGGTCAAGGGTAAGGAGGACGGCGTCGTCGTCCTCGACGCCGAGTGCCTTCCGCAGACCATCGCCGTCGCGCAGGCTCGCGCTGAGGCCATCGGGATGCGCCTTGAGATTCAGGACCTGTCTGAGGGGTGGGAGGCACCCGAGGACCTGGTGGGTGTCGTCATCCAGCAACCAGGCGTGACGGGTGTGCTGCGCGACCCCGCTGCGGTGATTGCCACCGCCAAGGCGGCCGATGCGCTGGTCACCATCGCGTGCGACCTGCTCGCTTTGACCATGGTCACCCCGCCGGGTGAGTTGGGTGCGGACATCGCGGTGGGATCTGCCCAGCGCTTGGGCGTGCCGCTGTTCTTTGGTGGTCCACACGCCGCCTTCATGTCCGTGCGCGAGGGCCTCGAGCGCCAGCTCCCCGGCCGCCTGGTGGGCGTGAGTGTGGATGCCGATGGCCGTCCGGCCTACCGTCTCGCCTTGCAGACCCGCGAGCAGCACATCCGTCGGGACCGGGCAACGTCCAACATCTGTACGGCGCAGGCACTGCTCGCGATCGTCGCGGGCTTCTACGCGGTGCACCACGGTCCCGATGGCCTGCGTGCCATCGCCCAGCAGGTGCATGCCACGGCCGTCACGCTCGCCGATGCGCTCACCGCCGCGGGCGTGAAGCTGCGTCACGAGCACTTCTTCGACACGGTGGTCGCCCAGGTCCCGGGTGGGGCCGACTCGGTGATCGCGCGCGCGGCAGCACAACGCATCAACCTGCGCCGTGTTGACGACGACCACGTCGCCATCGCATGCGACGAGGTCACGAGCCTGGACATCATCGACCACCTCGTGGAGGCGGTCACGGCCGCTAAGCGTCACGCCGTCTACATTGCCCCTCGCGTGGCGATCCCGCGTGTGCTGCGCCGCACGAGCGAGTACCTCACGCACCCGGTGTTCCACGAGCACCGCTCGGAAACCTCCCTGATGCGCTACATGCGCCGCCTGTCTGACCGCGACCTCGCGCTGGACCGCACCATGATCCCGCTGGGCTCGTGCACCATGAAGCTCAACGCGGCCGTCGAGATGGCTCCCATCAGCTGGCCCGGCTTTGCGCGCATCCACCCCTTCGCGCCCTCCGACCAGACGGCGGGCTACCGCGACATGATCGCCCAGCTTGAGAGTTGGCTCGCGGACATCACCGGCTACGCGGCGGTCTCGGTGCAGCCCAACTCTGGTGCTCAGGGCGAGTATGCGGGCCTGCTCGCGATTCGTGCGTACCACCGTGACAATGGCCAGGGCGAGCGTGATGTGTGCCTGATTCCCGCATCGGCCCACGGCACCAACGCCGCCTCTGCGGCGCTGGCCGGCCTGCGCGTGGTCGTTGTGGCGACGGCGGCCGACGGCGAGGTTGACCTCGAAGACCTGCACGCCAAGATTGCGGCCCACGAGGGTCGGGTGGCGGCCATGATGATCACCTATCCCTCGACGCACGGGGTCTACGAGGCGCACGTGAGTGAGGTGTGCGCCGCTGTCCACGACGCGGGCGGTCAGGTGTTCATCGACGGCGCCAACCTCAATGCGCTCGTGGGAATCGCCAAGCCCGGTCACTTTGGCGGCGACGTGTCGCACCTGAACCTGCACAAGACGTTCTGCATCCCGCACGGTGGCGGCGGACCCGGTGTGGGCCCCGTCGCGGTCGCGGAGCACCTGGTGCCCTACCTGCCCGCACTGCGCCAGACCATTCAGCGTCCTGCCGAGTTGCGCCGCCGAGGAGCGCCGGTCAGCGCCGCCCCGTTCGGCTCGGCCGGAATCTTGCCCATCACCTGGGCGTACATCGCGCTCATGGGTCACGAGGGTCTGACCCGCGCCACCCAGTCCGCGGTGCTCGCGGCCAACTACGTCGCGGCACGCCTGGGCGACGCCTACCCGGTGCTGTACCGCGGCCCCGGCGGCCTGGTCGCGCACGAGTGCATCCTCGACATCCGCCCGTTGACCAAGACGTCCGGGGTGACGGCGGAGGACATCGCCAAGCGACTCATCGACTTTGGCATCCACGCGCCCACCATGTCCTTCCCCGTCGCTGGCACGCTCATGGTGGAGCCCACGGAGTCGGAGAACCTCGCGGAGATTGACCGGTTCATCGACGCGATGCTCACCATTCGCGCGGAGATCGACGCGATCGAGCGTGGCGACATCGCCGTCGAGGATTCGGCCTTGCGGCACGCTCCCCACACGGCCGATGCGGTGGTTTCCGACACGTGGGACCGCGCCTATTCACGTGAGCAGGCGGCCTTCCCCGTGGCGTCCCTTCGCCAGGACAAGTACTGGCCGCCCGTGGCCCGCATCGACAACGTGCACGGCGACCGCAATCTCGTGTGTGCCTGTCCCCCGATGGAGGCGTTCGCCGACCAGGGATGATGCTGCTGCTGTGCCTCGACGTGACGTGTTCCACACGGTGAGGTGCGCGCGCGTGCGTCCAGTGTGTGGCAGTCTGTGGCGGTCTGCCGGTGCTCGCCGGTGCGCCACAAGCGCCTACGCGAGCGACAGCCCTAAGCCTGGAGGTGGCACACCGTGCCCGTAGCGCAGCAGCTCGTGATCTATGCCGCGATCGCGGTGGGGGCTGGCCTGATCAGCTACGTCTGGATGGGGCTTGCGCTGGGTGCGCTGCTTGCCAAGGTTGGCGCGCGCGGGGGCCTCGCGTGGGTGCCGGTGCTGAGGTGGATGGAGGCCGCGCGGGCTGCCCGCATGGCCGTCGCCCCGGTGGTGGTCGCGCGAGCCGTCGCGATGGCCGGTTGGATCGCGGCTGTGACCGCAGTGGTCGTGGCCGTCGCCGCCGATCCCGACATGCCGCCTTTGGTGCGCCCGCTGTTGCTGGGCGGCCTCACGGTGGGATTGCTGGGCACGCTCGTGGGCTGGGCGCTGTGGATCTACGGCGCGGGCACCATCGAGATGCGGCTGCGCGCGCCAGGCACCTTCACGTGGCTTGCGGCCGTGGCACCGCCCATCTGGGCTTCGGTGCTGGGGTGGGGCAACTACGGACGCATGCTGCGCCCTGCCGGGATGAGGGCCGATGCTGCCGCGCCTGCCGCGCCTGCTGTGTCTCCCGTCGCCCCTGGTGTGCCGGCCGAACCGATGGGCGATGCGGCCGTGGCGTCTCTTGCGGACGACGTCCGCGCGCATTGGTCGGCCATGGGCGACCAAGCGGGGTGGCAAGGGACGACGGCGTCTGCCGCGTCCGCGCCCTCCGCCGTGCCCATGCCCCTGAGCGTGGCGTCAGAGACCACGGGCGACGATCTTCCGCGCGATCCGTTCGGCGCGCGGCCGTCGGAGCCGAGCCCCGCGCCGGCGCCGGCGTTCGATGACGTGCCGGAGTCGCACGTGGCCAGCGACGCCGCGTGGGCGTGGGCGCGAGAGGCCTCGCAACCCGCCGCGAGGAGCGTGTCGCCTTCGTCGGTGTCTCCTGTGGCGCCGTCGCCCGTTGTGGCATCCCCGGAAGCTACTTCACCCTCCGTGCCTTCGCCTGCGCCCATCACGGCCCCCGTGCCTAACGCCGAGCCCGTTGTCCAGCCGGTTGCCGAGCCCGTTGCCGAGCCTGCTCCAGCGCCGGCGGCCGCGTCCTCCGTGAGCCCGGTGACGGCGGCCTCCGCGACGGATTCCGAGACCGTCACGCCATACCGCGGCCCCGTGTCGCCGTACCTCAAGCCCGCGACGCCCACGGTGCCGGCCGTGCCCGAGGCCCCTGACGAGACGCGTGCCATCCCCGTGACGGCACACATCCTCGACGTGCCGTGGGCCGCGGCGCTCACCCCGGAGTCGGCGCCGCCGCTCAGCGGTGCGGTGCCGCTGGCGAGTGACGCGCCTGAGTCCGCGCCCACGCCCACGCCCACGCTCGCGCCCGCGCCCGCGCCCGAGCCCACGCCTGAGCGCGAGCCCGCACCGCAGCCCGTGGTCTCGACCCCGCCAGCCGCGGCACCGAGTGCGCCCGTGCCTTCTACGCCCGCCGCGCCTGCTGCTGTCATTGCCCCGGTGCCAGAGGTTGCCACGCAGCCCACCGTGCAGTCGGCGGCCCAGCCGGACCCCCGGGTGACGGCCCCTGCGGTGGCTGCCATCGCATCGGCCGGGCAGGACGACGACGACCACACCGTTTTTGTGAAGCGCCGCCGCGAGGCGTGGGTGCTCGAGACGGCGGACGGTGCGCGCTACGTGCTCGAGCCGGGGACCATCGTGATCGGCAGGGCGACGGCGAACCCCGTGACGGGCAGGCTCGGCGTCGCCGACTCGACGCGCACCATGTCCAAACTTCACGCCGAACTGACGTTCGCGAACGACGCCTGGAGCATTCGCGACCTGGGCTCGACGAATGGAACGTTCGTGCGGGCCGACGGCCAGGAGCATGAGGTCTCGACGGAGACGGCCAGGGTGGTCGACGGGGACCTGGTGCTCGGCGAATTGCTCGCACGCATCGTGGTGGAGCAAGTCTGATGGCCGGGTCCTGGTTCACGGGTGCGGGTGCCACCGACATTGGCCCCCGCGCAGAGAATCAGGATGCCTTCCTCAGCGAGGGCCCCGTGCAGATTGTCGCCGACGGCATGGGCGGCCACGCAGGCGGAGCCCAGGCATCAGCGGCCGTCGTGGAGGCCTTCAGAAGCCTGGCCGGGGCAAGCCTGGTCGCCCCATCGGACGTGGTGAAGGCGGTGTCGCGGGCCCGCGCCCTGGTCGCGGACGTCGCGGAACGGATCTTTGGCGACCCCGGGTCGACCCTCACCGGAGCAATCGCCGTCGAGCACGAGGGGGCGCCGTGGTGGTTCGTCATCAACGTTGGCGACTCCCGCGTGTACGCGATCGACGGCGCGAGCGCGCACCAGATCACCATCGACCACTCCCATGTCCAAGACCTCGTGACCTTGGGTCGCATCACCAAGGAGCAAGCCGAACATCACCCCGACCGCAACATCATTACGCGCGCCATCGGCGACATGCTCCCTGGTTTCGACGGCTGGCTCGTGCGCGCGAGGCCCGGCCTACGCCTCGTGATCGCGAGCGACGGGCTCACCAAGGTGGTCTCGGACGAGCGCATCGGCGCCGTGGCAGCGAGGGAAGGCAAGCCCCAGGCGGCCGCTCACGCCCTGGTGGCGCAGGCCATCGAACTGGGCACCAATGACAACGTGACGGTGGTCGTGGCAGACACGCTGCATGCCCGCACGCCCGCGCATGCCGCCGCCGGACCGTGGCAGGTGTGGGGGATCGACGAGGACGACGAAGACGGCGACACGCTCGAGCGTGGGAGCAGGTGACCAGGCGTTCCGCGGGCGCGTGCGGAACGCGTAGGTTGGTCGAGTGAGGATTCTCGAATCGCCGCTGCACGGCGAGCACGTTGCGCTTGGCGCCTCCATGGTGGACTTCGCCGGCTGGCAGATGCCGTTGCGCTATGGCGGTGACGTCGCCGAACACGCGGCCGTCCGCACCGCTGCGGGCCTGTTCGACCTGTCGCACATGGGCGAGCTCATGGTGCGCGGCGCCGACGCCGCGGCCGCGTTGGACTACGCCCTCGTGGGTCACATGAGTCGCATGGCGTTGGGCCGAGCCAAGTACACGATGCTCTGCGCGCCCGACGGCGGCGTACTCGACGACCTGGTCGTCTACCGTCGCGACTTCGATCACTTCATGGTGGTCGCCAACGCCGCGAATCGCGTGATGGTCGCGCAGGAACTGACCGAGCGCTTTGCCCTGGCTGGCCTGGATGCGTGGGTGGAGGACGAGACGCACGCGATCGCGCTCATCGCGGTGCAGGGGCCCCGCTCTGAGGGCATCGTCACCCGTATGTGTGAACTGGGCGCGGACGACATCGAGCCGCTGAAGTACTACGCCGCTGCCAACGTGGTGCTGACGGGCGGCATCCACGCGTACGTGGCGCGCACCGGCTACACGGGCGAGGACGGCTTTGAGCTGTTTGTCTCGGCCGAGGATGCCGTCGCCGTGTGGCGCCTGGCGCAGCAGGTGGGCGAGCCCGACGCGCTCGACCCATGCGGCCTCGCGTCGCGTGATTCGCTGCGCCTCGAGGCAGGCATGCCGCTGTATGGCAATGAGCTGAGCCGCGACACGACGCCCTTCGAGGCAGGTCTGGGACGGGTGGTGGCCTTCAAGGCCCCTGCGAACGCGCCGGTGCGAGGCGACTTCGTGGGGCGTGCCGCGCTCGAGGCGGCCCGCGATGCGGGTGTCGCCAAGACGCTCGTGGCACTCGTCGGAGACGGTCGCCGTGCCGCGCGCACGGGCTATGCCGTGACCGACGAGGACGACAACCAGGTGGGGATCGTGACCTCGGGTCTGCCGTCGCCGACGCTTGGCCATCCCATCGCAATGGCGTACGTCCCGCCCGCCCTCGCGGAGCCCGGCACGCCGGTGACAGTGGACGTCCGCGGCAGGCGTGAGCACATGCGTGTGGTCGCGCTACCGTTCTACCAGCGGGACGCATGACCGGCACGGGTGCCGGCCCCGAACGAGAGGTGACTGACATGGCGAGCATCCCCCAGGAGCTGAACTACTCCAAGGAGCACGAGTGGGTCGCGGGTGACGCGACTTCCGGCACCGTGGTGACGGTGGGCATCACCGCTCACGCGGCCGATGCGCTGGGCGACGTGGTCTTTGTCGAGGCCCCCGCGGTGGGCGACCAGGTCACCGCCGGTCAGGTGTGCGGCGAGCTCGAGTCGACTAAGGCAGTGTCCGAGTTGTACTCGCCCGTGACGGGTGTGGTCACCGAGTCGAACGCGGACCTCGAGTCTGGACCCGAAGTCATTAACGCGGACCCCTACGGCGCCGGCTGGATCTTCAAGGTGGAGCTGTCCGAGGACGCGACCGCCTTGCTCGATGCCGCGGGCTACGCGGCCGTCACGGAGTAGACCGATGGGTGGCGGCAGCTCGACTCGCCTCGTGGTGGCGGCCGCCATCACCGATGACCTCCTGATTCCGCGGACCCTGCTGGCCGCGAGGCGCTCGGCTCCCTCGGCGCTCGCGGGCCTATGGGAGTTCCCTGGGGGCAAGGTCGAGCGCGGCGAAAACCCCGAGAACGCGTTGCGGCGTGAGTTGCGCGAAGAGCTCGGTGTCGAGGTCGAGATTGGCGACGAGGTCGTGGGTCCCGACGACGGCCGCGGTGTCGAAGACCAGTGCGGGGACCACCCCGTGTGGATGCTCCGTCCTGGCGACGCGGACGTCGAGCGGTTGGTGATGCGCGTGTGGTGGGCCACGATTCTGCCGGGCGCCGATGGTGCTCGCGTCGAGCCCCGTCCGCTTGAGGATCACGATGCGCTGCGGTGGCTCGAGCCGGGTGGCTGGCGCGACGTCGCCTGGCTTCCCGCCGACAAGCGGATTGTCGAGGCGCTGCTCGAAGACGCGAAGGACCGTCACCGCCGCGCGTACTGCTAGCGCGCGCTCGTGCTGCTGACCGCCGCACGTGCTGCTGACCGTGGCGCGTGCTGCTGACCGCCGCGCGTACTGCTACCGCGTGCTGCTGCCAGCCCTGGGTGTTGCTACCGCGCGCTGGCGAGGCCGTTGGCCCGCTCGGCGCACTGCCCGGCCCGGTTCTTGTGCCCGGCTGCAGGCAGAGTTCTCCCGTCGCGTCTGGGTGGGCTTTCGGCACCGTCGAGATGAGCCTTGCCGCCAATCCTTGGCGTGCGGGTGGGATCGACGCCCTGGGGCGGCGTGAACCACACCTCGCCGGCAACGACGGCGACCTCCCACCCGTCGTTGTGGATGCGGTGGTGACAGGCAGTGCAGAGCAGAACGCCGTTGGACAGATCCGAGGTTCCACCCTTGGACCACCAGCGAATGTGGTGGGCCTCGCAGTAACTTGGCGGCGCGTGGCACCAGGAGCAGCCGCCGTCGCGTTCAGCGAGCGCGATCCGTTGGGCTGGCGTGAAGAGTCGTTGCGCACGCCCCACGTCGAGAGGAAGGCTTGCCCCGCCCATCACGACGGGGATGACGCACGCGTCGACGGCCATGGCACGAAGCGTCTCGATGGCGATGGGGCCAGACAGTTGATCGCACTCGCCGACTCCGATGCCCGCTTCGATGTCCGCGAAATCGGCACGGAGCACCACTGCGGCCTTGACGCCCGAGGTGGGCGCCGCGCAGCCCATTCCGTGCTGCGCGAGCATGGTGAGTGCGTCGAGGCGCATCTGGCCCGCGTCGCGGTCGTCGCCGCCGGGCTCGTCGCGCTTGCGTTGGAGGGCGTCGCGCACTTGGGCATCGACCCAGGCGCGGATGGGGGCCGCGCTGGCGGGGTCAAGCTTGCCGTGCATGATGACCATCCCACCCGGATCATCGGAGAAGCTCAGGTAGCGCTCGCGGCGCAGTCGCCGGTCACGCTCGGCTAGGTCGCGGGGCGATCGGAATGCCACCTGGCGCTGGCAGGCGCGACGGAGGTCCTTGAGTGTCAGGCGCTGGGCCTTGGCGACGAGGCTGCGCTCGAGTGCGTCGAGGTCGCCAGCCTCGGACCGAGTGGGATCGATCGCGTCGAGACATGCGGTGATCGTCCGCGCCGCCTCGAGTCCGATGAGTCCGCCGCGCACCGCTGCCGCGACGTGGGGATGCGCTGCGGGGGCGCCGTCCTCGGTGGGTGCCACGGGAGCGTCCGCGCGGCGCAAGGCCTCGCCCACCTGCATGATGCGCCCGGCGTCTCCTTGGGAGACTCCGAGGTCCTCAGCGATCATGCCCTCAGGCCGGCGGTGTCCTGCCGTTCGCGCGAGTCCCGCACTGCCCAGGTCCGGAGTCGAGCGCCGGGCGACCTCGCCTGCGACAGAGGCCACCAGGGCATCGAAGGTGCGCTTGGTGGCGCCCACGGCGGCACGCAACTGCTCGAACTCCGCGCGCGACAAGCCCTCCAGGTCGCGCCCCTCGAAGCCGCGCAGCGTCGCTGCCTCGCGGTCGAAGGTGCCGGTGGAGAAGGGCATAGTCACATCACATCATCGGGGTCTGACATTGAGGCGCCGTCTGGGTCAACGAGCCCCGATGCAGCCGGCGATGTGATCGTCTACCAGGCCGCATGCTTGCATGAGCGCATACATCGTCGTGGGTCCCACAAACACGAAGCCCAGCGACTTGAGCTCCTTGGCGAGTGCCTTGGAATCGTCGGTGGAGGCGGGCACCTGCGTCCAGTCGGCCGGGCGTGCCTCGCGCGCGGCTGGCCGATGCGACCACACCACCTCGTCGAGCGAACGGCCCTGAGCCTGGAGGTCCACCACGGCCTGGGCGTTCGTGATGGCGGCCTCGATCTTGCGGCGATTGCGGACAATGTTGGCGTCCGCCATGAGCCGCTCGACGTCGTCGCCATCAAAGGCGGCGACCGCCGCCGGATCAAACCCCGCGAACGCCTCGCGGAAGCCCTCGCGCTTGCGCAAGATGGTCAGCCAGGAAAGCCCCGACTGGAAGCCCTCGAGCACCATGCGCTCGTACAGTGCGGCATCGCCGTGCACCGGCTGTCCCCACTCCTCGTCGTGATAGCGCTCGTAGAGCGGGTCGCCGGCACCAAAGCACCGCAGCAGGTCATGGGGTTGCGTGATCATGTCCACCAGTGTGGCTGGCGGCAACGACGCCTGCGAGTGGCAGCCGCGCCGCCGGTGGACAAGCCGCACCCAAGGTGGGGTTGGGGACGCCCTGGACCCGCGCATCGGCCGGGCAGGGCCTGGCGCGCCCGCGCTTGCGCCAGTAGGGTGGCCCCGCCATGACTATCCGTGACCTGTTGCGCGCCAACGCGCCCACCCTCAGCTACGAATTGTTCCCGCCGCGAACCCCTGCGGCCGAGACCACGGTTGAGGCGACGATGCGAATGCTCGTGGACACGAACCCGGACTTCATCTCGATCACCTATGGCGCCTCGGGCACCACCCGCAGCACGTCCCGCAGCGTGGTGCACAAGTTGGCACAGTCGCACACGATTCCGCCCCTCGCGCACCTAACGTGCGTGGGCCAGTCGCGCGCCGAGCTCACCGAGATCATCGAGGGCTACCTTGCCGAGGGAGTGCGCGACTTCCTCGCGTTGCGTGGCGACCCGCCCAAGGGCCAGACGGACTGGCGCCCGCACCCCGACGGCCTGTTGTACGCGAGCGAACTCGTGTCGCTGCTGCGCGAGGTCGCGCACGGCAATGGAGTCGACAACCTCAGCATCGGCGTGACGGCCTTCCCTGCCCAGCACGCGATGCCGCAGTGGAAGCAGCAGGGCCTCGACGTGCTGCGTGCCAAGCAAGATGCGGGCGCCGACTTCGCGATCACCCAGGTGTTCTACGAAGTCGCGCAGTACACGGCGCTCGTAGACGACGCCTCGGCGCAGGGCATTGGCCTGCCGATCATCCCCGAGGTCATGCCGCTCGTGTCTGTGACCCGTGCGCATCGCGCGGCGCAGCTGACCGGTGTCGAGACCCCGGAGGCCCTGCTCGCTGACCTCGAGGCCGCCCAGGACGATGAGGCCGCGCTCGCGGCGGGTGTCGCGCACGCTGCGGCGTTCTCGAGTGACCTGCTCGACGCCGGCGCACCGGGCATCCACGTCATCACCTTCAACCGCCACGAGGCGGCCATGGAGTTGGTGTCGCGGCTGCCGCTGCGCGGCGCGACTCACGCCCGCTAACTGCTGGGGACCTCGCTCGCTCGCAGCCTGAGCGCTCTTCGCCTCCGGCGCCCACTTCGCCGCAACTACGCACCACTTTTCGGTGGGCGTGCGGCGTGTCGTGGGCGCTACGACGCCGCACGCGGCGTGTCGCTCGTGAAAGTGGTTCGTAGTTCGGGGGCGTGCGCGGGGGCGCGGGGGCGCGGGGGCGGGCGCGGGGGCGCAGGGCCCGGACCTGGGCGTCACGGAGTTTCACGGCACAGCGCTGTACGAACACTTCATTCACTGTTCACCGGCGGCACCCTGTGACGTTTACCTGGGGTGCCTAGCGTCATAGCTATGACGTCCACCGCGGCCGACGCTGCAGCCCACACCGCAGCCCACACCGCAGCCCTGACAGCAGCCGGCACCACGCCGTTGCTCGAGCGGCTGCGCGCTGAGCTTGCAGGCCTGACCCCCGCTGAGCGCCGCGTGGCAGACCAAGTACTCCGCGACCCGCTTGGCCTGATCCACCGCTCCGTGTCAGAGGTGGCTCAGTTGGCCGAGACGTCCACAGCCTCGGTGGTGCGCCTGTGCGCCACCCTGGGCCTGCGCGGCTACCAGGACCTCAAGATCACCCTCGCCACGCAGCAGATGCCGCAGTCGCGGCGGGTGCTGGGCAACGTCGACGATTCCGACGACGCGGCGGCCGTCGTGGACAAGGTGCTGCACAGTACCGCGCAGGCGCTGGAGGCGACTGCCGCATCGCTCGATGCCTCTCGCCTCGAGCAGATCGCCGATGCGGTGCTCACCGCCAGGCGTGTGCAGGTGGGCGCTGTGGGCACCTCCGCGCCGCTCGCTGCTGACGCTGCCTACCGGTTGATGACGCTCGGGATCGACGCGACCTTCGTCGCCGACGTTCACACCCAGCACGTTGCCGCCCGCATGCTCGGACCCGACGATCTGTTTCTCGCCATCAGCCATACCGGTTCGACGATCGAGACCCTCGCAGCGGCGCGGGCCGCGCGCGACTCTGGTGCGGCCACCGCCGCCATCACGAGTTTCAGCACCTCGCCGCTGACGGACCTCGTCGACGCGGTGCTGGTGGCCGGCTCCGTCGAGACTGCCTACCGCGTCGAGGCCATGGCCAGCCGGATCGTGCACCTCGCAGTCCTCGACGCCCTGCACGTCACGCTCGCGCTGCGCAGGCAGCGCAGCGCCGCCGCGCTCGCCCTCACGGAGGACGTGCTCGTCCAACACCGCATCTGACTGCCGCCTCCACGACCGCCGACTCCGCGCCCCCCGCCCCCCGCCTCACGCCCCGCGACCCCCGACCCCCGCCCCGCCGCCAGCCCCACGACTGACCTCGTGCGGTCGAGCGCGCCCTCAGACAGCCCCTACCCGCCACCACAGGAGATACCGATGCATGGATTCGTCACCGCCGCCGATGGCACCCCCTTGGCCCAGATCGCCGTGACCAATGGTCGCGACGTTGTCGCCACCGACGCTGAGGGCCGCTTTGAGCTCGAGCGCGTCACCCCGTTCGTGACGCTCACGCGCACGGCGTCCCACACGTCCGACACGTGGTGGCTTCCCGCGACCGACGACGAGCCGCTGCGCTTCACCCTCACCGAGCACGCGCCCACCTTGCCGTACGAGTTCATCCACCTCACGGACACCCACATGTCGCTACCGCGCGAGGAGGGCGACGAGGGTCGGTTCGGGTTGTACAAGGACGGCGCGATGCCGCAGGAGATCGCCGACTTCCTCGCTGACCTGCCGCGACGCGCACCGCAGGCGCAGGCAGTTTTCATCACGGGAGACCTGGTCGACCACGGCTTCGAAGCCGAGTACCAGGCGTTTGTGCCTGCCCTCGCGCACTCGCCGGTCCCCGTTCATGTGATCCCGGGCAATCACGACCACATGAACGGCGCCCACCAGGCGCTCGTGAGCCGCAACAACTACCTGACCCACGACGGCGACCCCGCGCTGTACGAGCAGTACCTGGGACCGCGTTGGTATTCGTTCGACATCCCCGGAGCGCATGTCGTCACGCTCGACTGGCTGTCCCACGAGATCGGGCTCGACCACGAGCTTCAGAACGCCTGGCTCCAGGCCGACCTCGCACGGATCGAGCCGGGCAGCCCGTGGATTCTGCTGTTCCACGACCAGCCGGGGCGGTCCATCCTCGAGCACGCCCCGTGGCCCCCCGTGGCGGCATTCTCGGGGCACTGGCACACGTCGCGGGTGGTGCGCGATGGCGACACCCTGCACGTCAACAGCCCCACGACGTTCTTTGCGAGCCTCGACTACACGCCCCCGGCCTACCGCCACGTCACGTGGGATGGCGAGCGCATCTCGCTGCGCACGCGTACGGCGCTGGTCGCTGACGCTCCCGCTCAGCTCGGGGACGTGTCCCGCTCGACCTTCGCGCCCAGCGTCCCTGGGGCCGATGCGCGTGCCGTGTCATGGAGGGCCGTCGCCTCTGGCGCCGGGCACCGCCAGGCCGTCGCCATCGCTGATGGCACCGTGTACGTGGGATCGCAGATCGAGGACGAGCCCCTGGGCTGGGTCGAAGCCTTCGACGCCGTGACCGGTGACCGCCGCTGGGCGACCGCGGTGGGCTCTGCCGTCAAGACCGCCCCGGTGGTGGCCGGCGACGTGGTCGCGGTGACCGAGGTGTCCGGCACCGTCCACGGCCTCGACCGTGTGACGGGTGAGATTCGTTGGAGCGTCGAGTCGTCCGACCCGCTGCGCCGGTTCGCGTGGAACGGTCCCGCGGCGGCCGACGGCGTCATCTACGTGGGGGACCAGGCGGACCTGCGCGCCATCGACGCCGCCACGGGCGCGGTGCTGTGGCGTCGCCACGACCTCGCACCGCACCACAACCTGGTGAACCACGCGGCGCCGCTGATCGTGGATGACCTGCTGATCATGGGCTTCTGGCCCACGCCCTCGCATCCCATTGGCCTCAACCGCCACACGGGCGAACGCGTCTGGGAAGGCGCGCCCATGGGCCAGCCCACCTTCGACATGGCCAAGGCGCTCATGGTCATCGGCACCGCGGGCTACGACCAGGGCCGCGACGCCGTGCTGATGCCGGGCTTTGCCTCCACCGCGTGCGTCGATCGCGCGACGGGGCAGGTGCGCTGGGTGTCACGCCACACGAGCGTCTTCAGCCCTGCCGCGCCCGTGGTGACGCCGGCCGGCTACGTGGTGACGGCCACCGGGCAGGGCCTGCGCCTGATCGACCCCGCCGACGGCTCCGTGCGGTGGGAACTGGCGATCGACGGCGCCGCGCCGTTCCCCATGGCCTCCTACAGCAAGAACCCTCACCCGGTCGTGGCTCCTCCCACGCTCGTGGACGATGCGCTGGTCCTGCCGTGCCTCGACGGCACCATCCGGGTGATCGGCTTGGACGGTGCCGAGCGCGGCCGTGTCCAGCTCGACACCCCGTTCGGCGCCGCCTTCACGCGCGACGGCGACCTGCTCGTGGGGCTCGGCACCGACGGCGCCGTCGTGGCGCTGTCCGCCACGGCCCTGCTCGCCCAGGCGAGCGCCGAGGTCGCGGCGGTGGGCGCATGACCACCGTCACCTCGGCGCCTCAGGCGGCCACCGCATCGGCCCTTCAGGAGGGGCCCGCCCGCACGGCGGCGAGGGCGAGCCGGCGCGAGCATTCCGATCGTTGGATGCCCGCGCTGCTCATCGCCCCTGCGGTGCTCGGCATCGTCGTATTCGTGCTGCTGCCAGCGGTGTTGTCGTTCATTGCCGCGTTCTTCTCCGTGCCGCTGGCCGGGGGGCCATGGACGTTCGTGGGCTTGGGGAACTTCGAGCGCGTGGTGACCGACCCCAAGATCCTCCAGGCGATCGGCAACACGCTGGTGTACTCGGTGCTGACGATCGTCCCGAGCCTGGGGATCGGTCTGGGGCTCGCGCTGCTCGCGGACAAGGCGGGTCGCGCCAAGCCGTGGGTGCGCACCGCGCTGTTCTTGCCCATGACCGCGAACCTCGTCGCCATGGCGGTGGTGTTCCGATGGATGTTCGCCACCCGTGGTGGGTTCATCAACGAACTGCTGTCGTTCGTCGGCGTGGGTCCGGTGGACTGGCTCGGCAGCCCGGACACCTCGCTGCTGACCGTCGCCCTCGTGGGGGTGTGGCGGGGGGCGTCCTTCGCGATGATGATCTTCTTCGCCGGGCTCGCGACCATTCCCACGACCATCGACGAGGCCACCCGCGCGGAGGGCATTCGCGGTCTCACCAAGCTGCGCCGCATCACCTTGCCGATGATCCGTCCCACGGTCGTGTTTGCCGTGGTGATCTCGGTGCTCGGCTCGCTGCAGGCGTTCGACACCATCAACGTGATGACCCAAGGTGGGCCGCTCGGCTCGTCCGAAACCATCCTCACGATGGTGTGGAAGTTGGGCTTCACCTACTACGACCTTGGCGCCGCCTCGGCGCTGTCCCTGCTGCTCCTGCTCGCCCTGGTCGGCGTCGGCATCATGCAGCGTCGACTCTTGACCGGAGGCCGCGCATGACCGCCGTCCGTCGCACCGCCACGTGGATCGCCATCGCGATCGCGGTGCTCGTCGCCCTGTTCCCCTTCTACTGGATGCTGCGCACCTCGGTGTCGCCACAAGACCAAGTGTTCTTCGACGGCATCGCGCTGCTGCCCACCTCGTTCGACCTGTCGAGCTACTCGCGTGCCTGGACCGAAGGCGGGCTGGGCCGCTCGATGCTGGTGGGCCTGGTCGTCACCGCGGCGATCGTGGCGATCCAACTCGCGACCTGCATCCCCGCCGCCTACGTGCTGTCCAAGGTGCGCGCCCGGTGGACCGGTGTGGTGCTCGCGATCATCCTGGGCTCAGTGCTCATCCCCAGCCAGGTCACGCTCGTGCCCACGTTCATTGGGATCAACGCCGTGGGGCTGGCGGACTCGATGGGTGCGCTCATCGTGCCGTTCGTCACGAGCGCCTTCGGGATCTTCCTGCTGCGCCAGCAGATGGTGGCCATCCCCGACACGCTCATGGAGGCCGCCCGCACCGACGGGCTAGGCCACCTGCGCACGCTCACCAAGGTGGTGATCCCGATGGCCTCGCCCGGCATCGCGGCCTTCTGCGTGTTCGCGGTGTTCGTCCACTGGAACGACTACATGTGGCCACTGCTCGTGGCACGCAGCGCGGACCTGCGCACCCCACCGCTCGCGCTGGCCGTGTTCCAGCAAGCGGACACCGGCTTCGACTACGCCGCGCTCGCGGCCGGAGCCGTCATCGTCACCGCCCCCGTCGTGCTCTTGTTCTTGTTCGCCCAGAAGCGTTTCGTGCAAGGCATGAGCGGCGCCGAAATCCCCGGGTGACCTGTCACCCTCCCAGCCTTCCCCGTATCCCCACTCAACCCGTAAGGACCTGATCATGAAGCGCATCACCGCCGCCGCATCGGCCCTCGCCGCCGGCTCCCTCACCCTCGCCGGATGCTCGACCTCCACCCCCGCAGACACCGACCTCGACGCAGCGATCGCCGAGGCCGCCGATGTCACGACCTGCGTGCCCGGCGAGCACACTCTGAGCGTCGTGGGTGGCAGCCAGGCCACCGACGCCATGGCCGTCGCGACCGCAGCCCTCCAAGAGAAGTACCCGGAGCTCACCATTGAGGCCGAGCCCGCCGCGACGTCCGGCTACGCCGAACTCACGCAGCAGGTCGTGGCCGACATCGCCGTGGGCAAGCGGCCCGACGTGATCATGTCCGGCCTGGGACAGCTCGGATTCTGGGTCGAGGAGTACGACGCCGCCCCCATCGACCCCAGCGCGCTCGCGGACACCTATCAGGACCAGTTCTTGGCCGCCGGCACCGTCGATGGCGAGGTCTACCTGGCCCCCGCGCAGATCTCCGCGCCGGTGCTGCTGGTCAACCAGGACGCTCTCGACGCGGCCGGCGCAGGTCAGGCCGAGGACATCGTCGACTACGCCTCGTGGATCGCGGCGGCGCAGAAGGTGACCGAGGCCACGGGCGCGCCGTCGGTGTCGATCGCATCTGTGGGACTGGCCGACTGGTACTCGCAGGCCTTTGTCCAGGCGTCTGGGGGAACCTTCGTGGCTCAGGACGGCACGGCCGGGTTTGACGACGCCACCGGGATCGAGGCGCTGAACATTTGGCCCACGATGGCGGAGCAGGGCCTCGAACTCGGGGTCCTCAACGTGCAAGAGGCGATTGCACCCTTTGCCTCCGGCGAGGCCGCCTTCGTCGTGGCGACCACCTCGATGATCGCCACGCTCCAGGGCATGGTCGGCGAGGCCTTCGCCCTGACCGCCGTGGACCTGCCGGGCGCCAACGGCACCGAAGGTGACCTTCCCGCGGGAGGAAACGGCTGGATCGTGCTCAGCGACGACTCGTGCGAGGCCGCGTACGCCAGCGAGTACATCGGCCTGTTGCTGGGAACCGAGGCGGTCCTGAAGGCCTCCGGCACCGAGTACTCCTACATCCCCGTGGACTCCGCCGCCGCCGAGCAGTTGCTCGCGACCGAGGGCTTGAGCCAGGCGGTGACCTACGCGTGGACCTACGACAAGGCGCTCACCCCCTGGGGCGGCTTCGACGGCACCATGACCGCCCAGGTCAACGACGCCATCAACACCATGGCCCAAGAGCTGCAGTTGGGCGCCGCCGCCGAGGACGCGGTGCCCGCCGCCGCGGCCGCCATCGACGCGATCGTGGGCGGCAACTGATGGCCGGCGTCGAACTGCACGGCATCCGCAAGACGTTCGGCGACGTGGTCGCGCTCGACGGGATCGACCTCGAGATCGGCGACGGGGAGAACCTGGCCGTGCTGGGGCCCTCGGGCTCGGGCAAGTCCACGCTGCTGCGCATCATCGCCGGGCTCGAGACCGAATCCGAGGGTGAGGTGCGCTTTGGCGGGGTCTCGCAGCGAGGCGTGCCGCCGCACCTGCGCGACTGCGCGATCGTGTTCCAGCACTTCGCGCTCTACCCGCACCTGTCATCGCTCGAGAACATCACGCTCGGGCTGCGGCACGGGCTGGGTCTGCCCAAGGCTGAGGCCGAGAACCGTGCGCACGACATCGCCCGGCGCATGCAGGTGGAACACCTGCTCTCGCGCCGTCCTGGCCACATGTCGGGCGGTCAGCGTCAGCGCATCGCGCTGGCCCGCGCGCTGGCGCGCAGGTCGAGCATCGTCTTGCTCGACGAGCCGCTGTCCGGGCTCGATGCCCAACTTCACGCGGTGCTGCGACTCGAGATCGCCCAGTTGCTGCGTTCCGTGGGCGCGACGGGGGTGAACGTCACCCACGACCAGCTCGACGCCATGGCCATGGCCGACCGCATCGCGGTCATCAACCACGGCCGTATCGAGCAAGTCGGCACGCCCGACGAGCTCTACGCCGCGCCTCAGACCTTGTTCGTGGCGTCGTTCATCGGCGCCCCTCCCATGAACCTCCTCCCGGCCGATGCGCGAGGCGAGTCCTCGTTCTTCGCTGCCGTTGAGGGGGCGGGGCCTGGGGTGACCTACGGGGTGCGGGCCGAGGACCTCGCGCTCGTGTCCGATGGCTCCGTGGGGGCGTGGACCTTGCACGGCGTCGTGGGACTGATCGAGCCCGCCGGTCGCGACCGCGTGGTGCAAATGACCACCGACCACGGCGACACCGTGGCCTTCCGGTGCGAGGTGCGCGGCACCCCCGCGGCGGGCGAGCGCGTGGCGGTGCGCGCCCGCCCCGAGGACGTGCACGTGTACGACTCCGCCACGGGTCTGCGCCAAGGGAACGCGGTGACGGCCCCGATGGTGGCACGCCGGGGCGCAGGGGTGGGCGTATGACGGCCTCCTCGGGTCCAGTGGTGGTGCTCGTCGACTGGAATGGCACCGTGGTGCTCGACACCGTGCGTGCGCGCGAATCCCTCAACGGGGTACTGCGCGCTCGGGGGCTCGTTTCGCTTGACGCTCAGGGCTTCTCGCGGGAGTTCCACCTGCCCATGGCGGACATGTTCGTGCGGCTCGGGGTCGCCGACCCGCTCGTCGCCGAGGCGGAGTGGAACGCACGCATGGCGGCCTCTCCTGCTGCGTTGCGGCCCGGCATGGGGGCCGTGCACGAACTGGCCTCGAGCGGTGGTGCGCGGTTGGGAGTGATCTCTGCCGCATCGGCCGGTGCCGTGGGGGCGGACATTGCCGCCCACGGGCTGGCGGCCGTGTGGGACACCGTCGATACCTCGGTGAGCGACAAACTCGCGGTGCTGCGGGAGCGGCGGGGCGACGAACCGCTCGCGCTCTACGTGGGGGATACCTGTTACGACATGCGGTGCGCGGTCGAGGCGAGCTACATACCCGTTGCCGTCAGCGGCGGGTACACGGCGGTCGACCTGCTGCGTGATGCAGGCGCGGCGCACGTCATCGACTCGTTCGATGAGTTGGTGGGGCTGCTCGCCGCCCTCGCGCCCGCGGCAACCGCGCTGCCGAGCTAGGCGGCTCTGCCCTCGAACTGCGAACCGCTGTGCGGCGGGCGCGCGGCGTGTCGAGCGCCCGCCGGCTCCGCGAGCGGTGTGTCGCTCGCGACAGTGGTGCGCAGTTCGAGGGGTGGGGGTCGGGCAGGAACCGGCGTGCCGGCCCCGATCCTCGCCTTACGCGCTCTCGGTGGTGCGCAGCGTCACCGGCACGCCCGCCGCGACGGTGCGCGACACGGTGCAGGTCTTCTCCTCGGCGGCCTTGAGCGCGGCGTCCACGCGGGCGCGCGCCTTGTCGCCGGCCTCGCCCTCGGGGAAGGCGACGTCGAACAGCACGTCGATGTTGCGCAGGATCGCAGGGGTCGAACCGCCCACCTTGTCAGCGGTGGTGGTGACGTCAAAACGAGTGGGCTCGGCGCGACGCGAGGTCATCATGTCCAGGTCCGTCGCAGAGCAGCCGGCGATCGCGACCATGAGCAACTCGACTGCGCTCAATGCGCCGTCGACGTTGTACCCGAACCGGTACTCGGCGCCTGCGGGGTTGCGGGCGACATAGACGCCTTCTGCCTCGCGCGTGAGGGTGACCTGCTTGGGGGAGATCTCTTCAGCCATGCCAGCCATCATGACATCGCGCCGAACGCATCTCAGCATGCGGACAGCCGTAGCCACAGGGCGAACAGAGCGCTAGACTCGCGAACGCACTCCTCGGCGCTGACAACCCGCGTCGACCAAGCGCAATGGCGAGCCCGCCGCGCAACAACCTCCATGAGGAAACATGACTGATCACCACCAGCCCTCTGTCCCTGCGCCCGCCTTTCCCGGCGGCACCATCCTTGGTTACCCGCGCATCGGCCGAATGCGTGAGCTCAAGCGGGCACTCGAGCAGTTCTGGAAGGGCGCCACGACCGAGGCCGACCTCGAGTCCGTCGCGAGCGACCTGCGTGCCGCCAACCGCGACCGTCTGGCCGCGCTCGGACTGGGCCGCACCAACAGCTCGATCCCGTCGAACTTCTCGTACTACGACCACGTGCTCGACGCAGCCGTGACCTTTGGCGCCATCCCCACCCGCTTCGCTGACCTGCGTGCGGAGGACGGCTCCGTCGACCTCGCCGGCTACTCGACCATCGCCCGCGGCGTGGGCGACAAGGCCCCGCTCGAGATGACCAAGTGGTTCGACTCGAACTACCACTACCTGGTGCCCGAGATTGGCCCCGAGACCGCGTTCGCGCTGTCGAGCACCCGCTGGGTGGACGAGTTCGTCGAGGCCAAGGACGCCGGCTTCGTCACGCGCCCTGTCATCACCGGTCCGCTCACGTTCTTGTACTTGGCCAAGGCCTCCGATGACGCTCCCACGGGCTTCCAGCCCATCGAGCGCCTCGACGACCTGCTGGCCGTGTACATCGAACTGCTCGCCGCCTTCAAGGCCGCGGGTGTCGAGTGGGTCCAGATCGATGAGCCCGTGCTGGTCGCGGACATCGACGCCGACCGTGCGGAGGTGCTCGCCAACGCCACCAAGGTCTACGAGGCCCTGGTCGCGGCGGACAACCGCCCCGCCCTGTTTGTCGCGGCTCCGTACAACAGCCTCGACGACGCACTGCCGGTCCTCAAGGACGCAGGCGTGGACACTATCGGCCTCGACCTGGTGCGCGGCGCGATCCCCACGGACATCGACCTGACGGGCGTGACCGTCGTCGCCGGTGTGGTCGATGGCCACAACATCTGGCGTACCGACCTCGACGCCGCGCTCGCTAAGGCCGATGCGGTCGCCGCCCTGGGCGCCACCGTCACCATCGCGTCGAGCACGAGCCTGTTCCACGTCCCGCACACCCTGCAGGGCGAGGAGCACCTGGGCGAGGAACTCATCAGCTGGCTCGCGTTCGCCGACGAGAAGGTCGGGGAGATCGTGACCCTCGCGAAGGCGCTGAGCGAGGGCGAGCACGCCGTCGCCGGTGCGCTGGGTGACGCCCGTGCCGCGCTCAAGGCCCGCGCCGAGCACCCGGGCACCAACCGCGCCGAGGTCCGCGACGCGCTCGCGGCTGTGGACTCGACGGCCTTCGAGCGCAGCCCGTACTCGGTGCGTGCCGCCGCTCAGGAGAACCGCTTCCACCTGCCCGAGCTCGCGACCACGACCATCGGCTCGTTCCCCCAGACCCCCGAAATCCGCAAGGCGCGTGCCGCGTGGGCCAAGGGCAACCTGTCGGACGCCGACTACGAGCAGGCGATGAAGGACGAGATCGCCCAGGTCGTGAAGCTGCAGGAGGACCTGGGACTCGACGTGCTGGTCCACGGCGAGGCCGAGCGCAACGACATGGTGCAGTACTTCGCGGAGCTGCTCGACGGCTTCGACGTGACCGTCAACGGCTGGGTCCAGTCCTACGGTTCGCGTTGCACCCGCCCCTCGATTCTGTGGGGTGACGTCGCTCGTCCCGAGCCCATGACGGTGCGCTGGGCGCAGTACGCGCAGTCCCTCAGCGACAAGCCCGTCAAGGGCATGCTCACCGGTCCGGTGACCATCCTCGCGTGGTCGTTCGTGCGTGACGACCAGCCGCTCGGCGACACAGCCAACCAGGTGGGCCTTGCCTTGCGCCAGGAGATCGCGGACCTTGAAGCTGCAGGTATTGGCATCATTCAGGTCGACGAGCCCGCCCTGCGCGAGCTGCTGCCGCTCAAGAAGGCCAACCAGCCCGCCTACCTCGAGTGGTCGGTCAACTCGTTCCGCCTTGCGACCGCCGGTGCAAAGGACGACACCCAGGTCCACACGCACCTGTGCTACTCCGAGTTTGGCGAGATCATCGACGCGATCGACGGCCTCAACGCCGACGTCACCTCGATCGAGGCGGCCCGTTCGCGCATGGAGGTGCTGCCTGCCATTCGCAACCACGGCTACGAGCGCCAGATTGGCCCCGGCGTGTGGGACATCCACTCGCCGCGCGTGCCCTCCACCCAGGAGGTCACCGAGCTGCTCCAGCTGGCCAAGGACTCCATCCCCGGCAAGCAGCTGTGGGTCAACCCCGACTGCGGTCTCAAGACCCGTGGCTACGCGGAGACCACCGCGTCGCTGACCAACATGCTCGAGGCAACTCGCGCGGTGCGTTCGGCGTAACCGCCGCGTCGTTCTCAGGTCAGGCCCGGTTCCCCTCGCGGGGAGCCGGGCCTGAGTTGTTGTCGGACGGCCGATGCGCGGGTGGGCTTGGTTCGCTCACCGCTCCGGCTGTGCGCTCCCGACCCGCGGATCGGCCAGCAATCGGTGATGACGGCACGCCAGGTAGCGGCTAGCATGAGGCGAAGCGCTTCGACAATGGCCCAGCCACCCGGCCGATGCACTCGCCCCCTACGAAGAACAGGATCCGTCGACGATGACGCACCCCGCCCAGGACCCCGCCCCCCGCTCGAGCGCCACGACGCCGATCGTCCCGGGATTTCACCCGGATCCGAGCATCTGCCGCGGGCCCGACGCCTTCTACCTGGCGCACTCGACCTTCGAGTACTCGCCGGGCGTGCCGATCTGGCGTAGCGAAGACCTCGTGAGCTGGGAACTCATCGGGCATGCGCTCACTCGCGACTCGCAGTTCCCTGCCGGCACTGTAGGCGCCAACCTGGGCGTGTACGCGCCCACGCTGCGCTTCCACGACGGCCGGTTCTGGATGATCACCACCAACGTGGTGGGCGGCGACGGCGGGCAGATGCTCGTCACGACCGACGATCCGCGCGGTGAGTGGAGCGACCCCGTGTCGATTCCTGCCAGTCCCGGCATCGATCCCGACATCGCGTGGGACGTGGACGGCGGCTGCTACGTCACGTGGTCCGGCACCTACGAAGGCCACGGCGCGATCATGCAGGTCGACGTGGACCCTGCGACGGGAGCGCTGCTGTCCGAGCCTCGCAAGCTCTGGTCCGGCACGGGCATGTCGCACCCCGAGGCGCCGCACCTGATCCGCCAGGGGGACGACTGGTACCTGCTGATCGCCGAAGGCGGCACGGAGCGCGGCCACAGCGTGTCGATCGCTCGCGCCGACAACCCGCGCGGACCGTTCGACGGCTGCCCCGCGAACCCGATCCTGTCGCACCGCTCCACGCCGCACCCCGTGCAGAACACGGGCCACGCGGACCTGGTGGAAACTTCCGAGGGCGAGTGGGCGATGGTGTACCTCGCTGTTCGGCCCCGAGGCACCACTCCCGGCTTTCACGTCAACGGCCGCGAGACCTTCCTCGCTGGGGTGACCTGGGAGGACGGCTGGCCCGTGGTCAACGAAGGTGCCTTCACCGTCCCCGCGCCGGCGACCTCGTTCGAGGATCGCTTCGAGGGTGACCGCCGTGACCTGCGGTGGATCTCCCCGAGTGCGCGGCTCGAGACCTTCACCGCGCCCCACCCGCAGGGCGGCCTCGAGATCAGCCCCTCCCAGACGGAGCCGCTGCCAGCGTTCCTCGCGGCGCGCTGCCTCGACCCGTACTGGACTGCCCAGGCGGACGTCGATCCCCAAGCCGGCACCGCCGAACTCCGTGTCCACTCGGACGGCCGGCACTGGTACGCGGTGCGAGCCAGCGCATCGGCCGTCCAACTGGTCGCACGCATCGGCGACCTGGAAACGGTAGTGACCAGTATCGAGCGCGCGGCAGGTGGCCCGCTCACCCTGCGGGCCGCCGCGGTCGAGGCCACCACGGCCGGTCCCGACGACCTCGCCTTCTGGGTGATCGACGGCGGCGAGGAGACCTCGCTCGGGCGACTGGATGGCCGCTACCTTTCCACCGAGGTCGCCGGCGGATTCACTGGCCGTGTGTGGGGCGTGCGGGCGATCGACGCCCCGGTGCGGGTGCTGCGGATGACGTACGACGCCGCTGGGGCGTGACACCTGACAAGGCCCGGCCCTCGCTCAGGCGAGGACCGGGCCAAGGTCTGTGACAGGAGCGCCGATCCCTAACAGGAAGCCTGCTCGACATACCCGTTCTGGGCGTCGAAACGGACTGCGGGGTTGTTGGCCTTGTCGCCGTGGGGGTGGTTGAGCTCGAGGCACCAGTTCTCGAGCGTGGTGCCGCGATACTCCACCAGGTCGACGCCGGGCGAGACTCCCAGCACCGATTCCCCATTGATCGTGTAGCTGTCATCCGTCTGTGCGACGGTGACGGTGCCAGCACTCTCATCCCAGGCGGCCCTCACGAGGGTGCCCAGGTTCATCGCATCGGACTGCGCGGCAGCGTCGTTGGCCTTGCGCTGGTGATCCAGGTACAAGGGGATGGCGATCGCTGCCAGGATTCCGATGATGACGATGACGACGAGCAGTTCGACCATCGAATAGCCCGCATCGGACCCCCGCCTCGCGGTGGGGACCGTCATGGTGTTCTCTTTTCAGTTCCACACCCGCCCGAAGGCGGGGGCCGCCCTTCAAGATGGCGGTGATGCCATGGGCGACGCTCTATGGTGACGGACCTCACAGGTCCCGCGCAAGGGAGGCAAAGCGGGGCAAATGCCCTGGACGCCCCGGCGGGCTATGCCGAGTGGTGGATGTCGCGCTGCAGGTAGGCGACGTCGATCCAACGGTCGAACTTGCGGCCCACCTCGCGCAACACGCCCACTTCACGGAAGCCCACGGCCTGGTGCAGCCCCATGGATGCGTCGTTGGGCACGGCGACCAGGGATAGTGCCGTGTGAGCGGGGGTCGCCTCCAGCCGGGTCAGCAGTTCGTCGTACAGCGCGCGCCCGAGGCCGCGTCCTGACTGGCCCTGTGCCAGGTAAATCGTGGTCTCGACGGAGTGCAGGTATGCGGCGCGCGGCCGGTAGGGCGCGGCGTACGCGAAGCCCACCACCGCATCGGCCTCCACCGAGACGAGCCACGGCAGGCCCTGCTCCTGAACCTTGAGGATGCGGGCGCCCATGTCCTCGACGCTCACCTCGTCGTACTCGAACGTGATGACGGTTTCGCGCACGTACGGGTTGTACAGGGCCGCGATGGCGTCGGCGTCGGCGGGGGAGGCGTCGCGAATCATGCGCCCATTCTCCCCTCCCCCTCCCCGTCAAATGGATCCATTTTCATCGTTACGGGGTGGTGAAAGCGGTGACGACCATCGTGAGCTCGTCGTCGACCGCATCCTTGTCCATGTCGACCGCATACTGGGAGGGCCTGCCGTCGCGCTCTTGCTTGAGGGACACCGCGTCGGCGCCAGCAGCACGGGCCTGCTCGTAGCGCTCGATCACCTGGGAGAGGGTGTCGAAGTTCTCGGGTCCACCCGACCCCTCGAGCGTGCTCCACTCGTCAAGGCCCTCGACCTCGGCGACTTCGTGATCGCGCACCGTCACGCGCCACTCACCCGCGGTTGGCCCGAACACGGTGATGGACGCCTCATAGGTGTAGTCGGCGGGCTCGTCCCAGTCGCGGGCCGGTTCGGTCGTGCATCCACTCACCGCCAGCACCGCGGCCACCAGCAGCGCCGATGCGCGTTCTGCCCCTCGCACAAGCCTCACCTTGGCACGGGGCCGCCCAGGAATCTAGGGGCAGGTCTTCCCCGCTCCCGTCAAATGGATCCATTTTCATCGTGTTGCGGCCCGCCACTGACAACCAAATGGATCCATTTGACGGGAAAGGGGGTGGGGGGATCAGGCCTCACGCGCCGCCTCTAGCTCGATGAGGCGCTCCCACGCGATGCGCAACAGGAACGGATCGTCGAAGTAGATGTACCCCAGCGCCGCGAACACTTGGTACGCCGCGGCCCGGGAGGCCGTCGCCCCGCTGATGGGGCCATAGCCCGACCAAAACTCGTCAAGTCCGTCGAGCGGCACCAGGTTGGCCGCGTAACCCAGGTCGGCCGCGGGGTCGCCGGCGCCGAGGTTGTGCCACAGCAGGATGCCGGCGAAGGAGCCACGATCCGACATCACCGCTCGCGGCTCGAGGCGCCCGTGCGTCCACGTGGGGGCGAGGTCCACGCGTTCAGCGGCGCCCGCCTCAAAGATTGCGCGCACCATATGTTGGTCGATCACACGGTTCTCGGGGGCCTCCTTCGCCACAGCGAAGGCGAGCAGTTCCTCGAACCACGGGCGCAGTGCTGCTAACCCCGCTCCCGCGCGCGGATTGACAGGCGCCTTGCGGGAAGCCGGGCTGTGCAGGTCCCGAAGGGCGCGACCAAAGGGCGCGAGCGCGTGCTCGTGCAGCGGCACGAACGCTGCCGTCGAGGCGGAGATCCAGCGCACCAACACCCAGTGCCACGGGAAGCCGTGCCCGGGCGTCCCGGTCGCCACGGGCATGCTCGCGGGGAACGTCCACTTGCGCGAGGCCGACGCGTATAGGTCGCTGCAGCGCTCGTACAGCGCGTCGTCGCGGGCGTGGCGGGGGAAGATGGCGCCCCAGTGGTCTCCAATGCGGATCGCGAACTGGTCCTCGAGCGTGTAGCGTCGCCCCAACTCCTCGCCGGCGAGGTGGGGGAACTGCTCGTCGATCAGGCTCCGCGCCATCGCGTCGGGGACATAGAAGGGCTCTTCCGGGGCTGCCACCATGGCGGTCACTCTAGCGGCGAAGGTGAGGCATTTCGTGGGATTTGTGACGCTCGCGTCGCGTCGCGTCGTGGGCGGATCGGGCAAGATGTCCTCGTGGTCACCTCTCACGTTGCCCGGCGGTATCGTCCCTGCAAGCCAGCCCGCACGGGCGGAAAGGTCTGCGCATGAGCGAGCGTGCATCGGCCGTCATTGTTGACCTCGACGGCACCCTCGCCCACATGGGTGACCGTCACCCCTTCGCAACCTCCGGCTACGACCTCGACACGCCCAACAACCCCGTGATCGAGGTGGTGCGCGCGCTGCATCTCGCGGGCCACACCATCGTGATCGTGTCCGGGCGCAAGGAGGTCTCGCGCACCGAGACCGAGTGGTGGCTGGGCACTCACCTTCCCGTGCCGTTCGAGGGCCTGCACCTGCGTCCCGACGACGACGACCGCGCCGACGGGATCGTCAAGCGCGAGATCTACGAGCGGGAGATTGCGCCACGTTTTGAGGTGCTGTGCGTGCTCGACGACCGCAACCACGTGGTCGACATGTGGCGCGACGAGCTGGGCCTCACGTGCCTCCAGGTCGCGCCGGGGGACTTCTGAGCGGTACCGGGCCCGCGCATCGGCCCTAGTCCTGCGCTCGACGCGCCCGCCACTCGCGCGCGAGCAACCCGAACATCGCGTCGTCCGAGACCTCGTCGTCGACCCAGTAGCGCTCGCGACGGATGCCCTCGTGGATGAAGCCGATGCGCTCGAGCACCTTGATTGATTGCACGTTGTGCGGGTGCGTTGACGCCTCGATCCGGTGCACCCCGAGATCGAACACGGCGTAGTCGACGAGCCTCGCGGTCGCCTCCGTCGCGTAATAGTGGCCGCGAGCCCAGGGGTGCAGCGTGTAGCCCACCTCGGCCGTGCGGCCATTCTCGGTGAGGTGGATCGCGACGTCGCCCACGACCCTGTCGTCGCGCTGGCGCACCACTGCCAACTGATACCAGTGGCCGGGCTGGGGGCCGGGCCGGCTGGTCACGTCCTGGATGAGCGCGCGGGCGCGTTCGACCGGGTACGGCGCACGCCAATCCTGGTACTGCGCGGTCGCGGTGTCGGACCGGCGCTCGGCGAGATCCTCCGCGTCGTCGAGCGTCATGGCCCTCAGCATCAGGCGCTCGGTCATCAGCGGCTCGAACGACGTCCCCATCTAGCTGTACGTCCCCGTGAGGTCCGCCACGGCGCCCAGGCCAGCGGCACGGAACCGGTCCTCTTCCATGGACGCCAACGTGAGCGCATAGGCGGCCGCGCGGGCGAGCACGCGCTGACGGCCGGGACTGCCCGCGCCCACGCGCACGGTGCCGTGGGCGGTGCCATAGGCCTCGAGGAGTGCGTCGGCGTGCAGGCCCCCGACGAGGGTCCACGCCTGTCCAAGATCGGTGGCGGGGTCGCCCACGGCCGCGTCGCCCCAGTCGAGGATGCCCGCGAGCCTGCCGTGCAGGGTCAGCACGTTGGCGCCGTGGAGGTCGAGGTGCGCCCACGTGCGCTCGGGCTCGTCCGTGGCGGCGCCGTCCTCGAACAGGGCCCGCAGCGCATCGGCCTGGAGGGGTGTGACGTCGCCCGTGTTCTCCAGAGCGGCCAGGCGCGTGTCGAAGATCTCCGCCACCTCGCGAAGGGTGCCGCTGCGGAACGGGTTCGACGGTGCACCTGCGGGGGCGCGTCGGTGCACCTGCGCGAGCGCGGCACCCAGGTCGCGCGCCCCGGCGTCGGTCAGGGGCTCGTCGAAGGCACGCACGCCCCTGAGCCACGGCACGACCGACCACCGCCACGGGTAGCCGCAGCCCGGCTCGCCCACGCGAATAGGCACGGGAGCGGGGAACGTCCAGTCGCGCCGGATCTGCGGAAGCCAATCGAGTTCGACGTGCGCGATCTGCGCCCCGATCGCCCGTCGCGGCAGCCGCACCGCAAGCTGATCCCCCAGACGGAACATCGCGTTGTCCCAGCCGTCGATGCGCGGGCCGATGCGCTGATCCGCGAGGTCGGGATGCTGCTGCGCGAGCAAGGCCTGGACGAGCGTGGGCTCGAGATCGATCTCGGCCTCGGGAGTGGGCATCGTCGTCACGGTTTCAGAGTAAGCACACCCACCCCCCGGGTTCGCGTAGACCTCGCCCACTTTCGCGACAACGGTGCGCCCTGCGCGCCGCTCAGGCCCATCCGGGCCGGGATGCCGGCGCGCCAGAAGCCTGGTGCCATGCACGTGATCAGGCCCGCGGTGCCTCAGGACGGTCCTGCGATGGGCGACATCCACGTCGCTGCCTGGCGGCACGCCTACGCGGACATCATGGACGCCGACTTCCTGGCGAAGAGAGATCCGATCGCCGTCGGTCAGTGGTGGACGCAGAACCTCGCCGGAGACGGCGCTCCACGCTGAGGCAATCGCGCTACTCGCTCAGCAAGGTGCGTCCCAGGCCTACCTGTGGGTGGCGCGGGAGAACGCGCGTGCGCGGCGGTTCTACGAGCGCGAAGGGTGGGTGGCCGACGGCACGGAACGCACCGAGGAACTCGGTGGCGCGGCTGTGATCGAGACGTTGTACATGCGCGCGCTCTGAGGCAGGCCGCAACCCACGCCCAGTACTCCGGACCTGACCGGCAAAGGGACTAGGCGCGGACGTTGCCCGTGATGTCCTCGGGGATCACGTCTTCGGCGGCAAGCACGCCGCGGTAGTACTCGAGCTTGAAGTTGAGCCGCTCGAGGTGTTCCTGGTCGGACGCCATTCGCGCCACGAGCGCCTCGCGATAGTGAGCAAGCACTGTCACCCGGTCTGCGATGGTGTGGTCGCCCGCCACGGTGAGCGCGACAAACGCCTTCATCTCCCGGATGGGCATGCCCGTCGCGCGCAGCAACTGCAGGAACCGGATCCACCCAAGGTCGGCCTCCGAGTATCGCCGATGCCCGCTCGAGGCCTTCTCCACCGGCGCGAGCAGTCCCTCGCGCTCGTAGTAGCGCAGGGTGTGCTTGGAGCAGCCGGTCTCTCGCGACGCCGCGTCGATGCTCAGTCCAGTCATGCTCTGTCCAGTCATGCTCTGTCCAGTCATGCGGCCACCGTAGGACTTCGAGTGCACTCGAAGTCAAGACCCGATTTTCAGCCCTTGACTTCGTGCGCGCTCGAACTTTTAGCGTCGGTCGAGGGTGCCCCGCCCGGGGCGTCTCGAACCGTCGAGGAGGAGCCATGACCACGACCACCACCGCCCAGTCCGCCCGCCCACTGGGCAGCACCGGCACGCATGTGGTGCCCATCGCGTTGGGCGCCATGCTTATGGGGACCCGCACGCCCGAGCCCGAGGCCAGACTCATCCTCGACCACTACGTGGGTGAGGTCGCACCACGCTTCGCGGCCCCCGACGGCACGCCGGCCCGCGCGATGATCGACACCGCCGACTGCTACTGCTGGTGGGAGGCGCCCGGCGATGAGGGCGGCCACTCCGAGGCGCTCCTGGGACGTTGGATGGCCGATGCGGGTGCACGGCCAAGCGTCCATCTCGCCACCAAGGGCTCGGCACGGGTGGCCGGGTTCGAGCGGGCGTTCACCGCTCGCGGCGAAGCCGACTGGGAGTATGCGCGAGCGAACTTTGTGGGAGCCTCGGCCGCAGTGCTGGAGCGCAGCCTCGAGGCCTCGCTGGCACGGCTCAGCGTCGACTCGATCGACCTGTACTACGTGCACGTCGATGACCGCTCGACCCCCCTTGAGGAGACCCTCGAGTGGCTGGCGGGAGCGGTCGGTGACGGGCGCATCGGCGCTTATGGATACTCCAATGTGCGCACGTGGCGGCTTGCCCGGATCCGTGCGCTGTGCGAGGCCAACGGCTGGCCTCAGCCAGCCGCGCTGCAGCAACAGCACTCCTACCTGCGGGGACGGGCGGGACTGCGCCATGGGTCGATCGTGGGTGACGAGCAGCTGGACTACTTGGATGCGCATCCCGACCTGCAGCTCGTGGCGTACTCGCCTGTGCTCAAGGGGCTGTTCTCGGCGCGGGAGCGCAGGGACCAGTTCTGGGCGATGGAGCCGTACGAGGGCCCGGATGCGTTGGCCCGACTGGCTGCGGTGGACAGGGTCGCGGCGCAGACCGGTGGCACTGGCAATCAGGTGGTGCTGGCGTGGATGCTCGCGCAGGCCTCACCGCAGGTGTTGCCGCTGATCGGCGCGCGCACCTTCGACCAGTACCTCGAGTGCATCGAGGCACTGGACGTTCAGCTCACGCCCGCGCAGGTGGAGGAGCTCGCCGCGGCCGGCGCGTGAGCCCCCTGGTGGGCCCGTGAGCACCCTCGGTGTCACGCGAGAAGTGTGTCCCCGATGAACCCGCCTTCGGCACACCCCGGGGGGATCGCGAACACTGCTGATCCCACCGGGGTGGTCCACGTGTTCAACAGGTCCACCTCGGCGAGCCGCGTCTGAATGGGCAGAAACTGCCGGGTGACGTCGGCCTGGAAGGACGCGAAGATCAGCCCCGACTCCGACACCGAGTCGCCCGAGGGCTCCACGTCGTAGTTGTAGGAGCGACGGAAGATGACCTCGTGGTCCTCGACCGGACGGGCGCGCGCGATGTGGGCCACGGGCGAGATCACCGTCAGTCCGGCGGCGTTGCGGGCGTCGAAGTCCGGCTCGTCGGCCTCGCGATCTCCAGTCAGCGGTGCCCCGTCGCTAAAGCGCCGGCCCACGGAGAAGCCGCGGGCCACCGGGTCGACCTCATCCCAGGTGTCCAAGTCGAGCCGCGTGCGCCGAATCACGAGTGACGTGCCGCCAGCGAGCCACCGGTCCGAGCTCCACACGACCTTGTCGAACTCCGCGGTGCCCGGCTCGGGATTGGTGGTGCCGTCGATCTGCCCAAAGAGGTTGCGCATGGTCGTGCCCGACACCTGGGAGCCGTACGCGCGCCGAAAGCCGTCCTGACGCCACCGCACCTGGGCGAACGCGCGCGAGTCCTTGAGCAGCATGCGCACCGCATGCGCGGTCGTCACGGCGTCGTCCGAGGACACCAACAGCAGCAGGTCGCCGCCGTTCCAACGGTCCTCGAGGGCATCGATCGAGAACGGTGGCAGCGGCGCGAGCCAAGTGGGCACGGCGCTCGCGCCACCGGCCCGGCGCACCAACTCCGGACCAAAGCCGAACGTCACCGTCAGGGCCGCCGGCGATTCGGCCAGCTCTGGCTCGGTGTCGGCCAGGGCGCCGCGACCCTGCGCGAGCCGCGCCGCATTGTCGCTGAGCAGGCGCATCATGCGCCCGAGCGCATCGGCGTCGGTGTCGGCATGCAGGTCGAGCGCGACGTAGCTCGCGTGTGCCGCGATGGGGGTGGCGATGCCCGCCTGGTGCGTCCCGTGGAAGGGCAGGGTGCGCGCGCCGTTGAGGCCGGCCGCGTCGAGTTCGACCTCGCGGGAGGCGGGCAACACGCCCACCCGGTCGGCGGCGAGCGCCACCGCGGCGCCGGCGCCGGCGGCCGCTCCTCCAAAGAGGAGCGACCGTCGGCTCACCCCCGCACGGCCGGATCCGTCCCGGTTGTCGTGAAGCTGGTGGTCAGGCATCGGACTCAGTGGTCGCTGGAGTGTTCGGCGTCCGAGGTGGCCTCGGCGTCGGACGTGGAATCCATGTCCATGTCGCCGTGGTCGCCCTCGTATTCCTCGTTGGCGCCGGAGAACTCCTTGGCGACAGCGGTGAATTCGAACGTGTCGCCGCCTTCGAAGGTGAGGGTGAAGACAAGTTCGTCACCGGCCGCGATGGGCTCCTCGACGCCCATGAGCATGATGTGGTTGCCGCCGGGCTCCATGACGAGGGACTCGCCGGGCTCGATGGTGAAGCCACCGTCCTTCTGCTGCATGGTGGCCATGCCGTCGTCGCCGGTGACGGTCTCGTGCAACTCGATCATCGGCGACACGTCGACGGCGGCCGCCGTCAGCACGATCGGCTCGTCGGTGCCGTTGACCAGCTCGCCGAACGCGGCAGTCATGCCCTCGTCGACGGACTTGACCCACGGGTCGGTGATGGTGATCTCGCCGTCACCTTCCGAGGCGGACGAGCAGCCCGCCAGGGCAGCGGCGGTCAGGAGGGTCAGCGCGCCAAGGCGCGCAGCGGTGCGAAGCATGATGTCTCTTTCTTGTCTGCGTGGGGCGGTGCGCCCCTGTCCGGGGTGTGGCGTCAAACGCGCCAAGACACCGGCGGCACCCGTGCGGGCGGTCCGGTGTGGGGTTAGGCAGACAGCGCGGGAGGACCGCGCAACGAGCGAACGCCGCAGGCGGCGTCCAAGATTGCCGGGAAGGCCGATGCGCGGGTCACCGTGCGCACGGCGGCGACAGTCAGGGGGGTGCTGGCGGGCGCGGCGGGCAGCAGGTGTGCACACAGCCACGCGATGCCGCGCGTGGCTCGGGTCAGGAGCCACTCGGCGTGGTGGAGGGCGGCGGTAGTGACGACTGCGGCGGCCACGTGGGCGGCGGTCATGGCAAGCCCGCCGTGGGCGCCGTGTGTGGACGCTGCCGTCGTGGCGACCTCCAGGTGCCCGCCGTGGTGAGCGTGGCCCGAGGCGCTCATCTGCGCGCCGCCCGAGCCGACCACAAAGAGCGAATGGAACAGCGCTTGACTCACGCCGACCGCGATGGCGAGCCGCCACAGGGACAAGGCACGCCCGGCGAACTGCAGGCACACGGCCACCGAGAGTCCCCACGGCACGAGCACTCCTGCGAGTGCGGGAAGGTCCCCGCCTCCCAGGATGTGCGAGCCGAGCGCCACAAACGTGGACACGCTCGCGCCCAGCAGGGCACGCGTGATGCGCTCGGCATGGCTCAGGGACACGAGCGCATCTTCTCATGTGCGACCCGGACCTAGGTCCCGGGTGGCGTGTACTCCTCCCCGCCCCGGGGTTCGCGTAGATGTCGCCCACATTCGCGAACTCGGCGCGCGCTGCGCGTAGGTGAGGGTGCAGGAGTGGCAACCCGAGCGCGGCGCACCGCCCACGCCCCCGTGGGCGCCACCTACGCGCAGCGCGCACCAGAGGCCCAGAAGTGGGCGAGGTCTACGCGAACAGGGGGGGAGGGGGCGGGTGGGGGAAGGAAGGAGGGGGGAAGGGGAGGGCGCGCCTAGCCCACGTGGGTGGACGCCCCCATGCGCCTCACGGCCTCCGTGATGATGTCTGGATGCGTGGCGATGTTCAGGCGCACGTGTCCCTCGCCTCCGGTGCCAAACGTCGGCCCGGGGTTCAACGCCACCCGCGCGTGCTCAAGGAAGTGAGCCGATGGGTCGGCCCCGAGGTCGAGCCCTCGGCAGTCGATCCACGTCAGGTACGTCGCCTGCGGCAGGTGGTAGACGGCGCCGGCCAGATGTTCGGCGACGAGCGTCCCCATCAGGTGGCGATTGCGCTCGAGGCCGGTCAGGAGCGCTTCGAGCCACGGGCCACCGTGCAGGTAGGCCGCCGTCTGCGCCAGCGTGCCAAAGTGCGTGGGGCCGTGGTGAGGCGAGGCGGCGTACTGGCGCAGCTCCGAACGCACAGCGCTGCCGCCAACGACGAGCGCGGCCGGAATGCCCGCGAGGTTCCAGGCCTTGGAAGCGGCGTGCAACGCGAAGCCATGTTCGCCGCCGTCAACGGTCAGGTACGGCACAAACTCGTGGTCGGCGTAGACCAGGGGAGCGTGGATCTCGTCGACCACCACGCGCACGCCGTGCTGGTCGGCCAGGGCCGCCACCCGGGTGAGCTCGTCACGGGTGTGCGCGGTGCCCGTGGGGTTGTGGGGGCTGCACAGCAGGTACGCGGCGGACCGGCCGCCTGCGGTGGCCGAGGCGAACGCCTCCTCGAGCGCGGCGAAGTCGAGCCGCAGGTCCTCGCCCAGCGGCGCCTCGATCACCTCGCGGCCTGCGGCGCGCAGGTAGGAGTAGAACGGCGGGTACACCGGCGAGTTCACGACCACCTGGTCACCGGGCGAGGTGAGCATGCAGATCACGTCCGTGTAGCCCGTGATGACATCGGCGACCGTGGTGATGTGGTCGGCTTCGATGGACCAGCCCCAGCGCTCGGCCGCAAAAGCAGCGAAGGCGTCCGTGTAGCCCGTCCCCGCGGCGTACCCCATGTCGCCGTCGGTGATGGCGCGCTCGAGCTCCTCACGGATGGGCGCGGCGAGGTTGACGTCCATCTCCGCGACCCACAGCGGAAGCACATCCGGCTCGTACCGCCGCCACTTGGCGCTCGTGCGCGAGCGTAGCTGCGCGAGCGTGAGCTCGGACAGGGGATCAGCGAGGGCAGGGGCGGGTACGGTGGCGGCAGCCGGGACGGTCATCCCCACACTGTGGCAATGACGTCCCGGTCACGCAAGTGTGAGCCAGTCCTGGGTGGGCGCGGCGCGGTCCCTTGGGTGGGCCGCACGCCTGGCTTATCCTCCTGGCCATGAGGACGATGCGTGGCGACGAGGGGCGCTTTCCTGTAGGTGCGCTCATCACGATTGCGGTGGTCGCTGCGGCCGGCTTCGGCGCCTATTGGCTGCTGGGCGAGATGGGCTTTCTTGGGGCAACTCAGGCGCAGGTGACCACCTCTGCGAGCCCGGGTGCCCACGAGGACGACGATGACCCCCGCCCCGAGTGGCTCCAGGACACGGAGTATGCGTTGCCAGCGGCAGTCGAGCCCGAGGACGAGCGCATGCCCGTGGCACGGACCCTTGAGCCGTGGGTGTGGGATCAGGTCGACGAGGACTGGGACCTCAGCGTGATTCGGGTGGGCGAGGGCGATCAGTACACGTGGTTCTCGGACGTCCAAGAGCTGTATCTGATCTCCCCCACGGAGGACTACTTCAAGGTCTCCGAGTTCGACACAACGGTCAACAGGGATGTGGTCCACTGGGACCCCGAGCTGACGGTGGCCTGGATCAGGCGGGCCGACGGAAGCCAGTGGGAGCAGGTGATTGAGTTCGATCTGCGCACTCAGGAGAACACCTATGACTTCGCCGGGACCGCTCTGAGCACCGCGAATCGCGTGGACCGCGGCATCGCGAACCTCAATTACCTGGGGGTTCAGCCCGACGGCCAGGAGACCTGGGTCACCTATGACGGGACGGGCGCGACCACGGGGGTGGCGTGGCGTGACGGCACGCAGTGGCGCGCGAGCCTGGTGCGCGACGACATCCGCAAGGCCGTCCTGCAGGCGTACTCCCAGGATCGAGGCTTGCCCGCGTGGTTCGATGTGGACACCGGGCGTGCCGTCTACCACGGCGTTTACACCGCAGCGGCGGGGGGTGTGGACGGCTCCACGGAGAGCGCTACGCCAACCGCCGACCACCTATGGCTGGTCCACGACATGGTGGCCGACACCGTCACGAAGGCCACGGTCGCGGTGCCCTCGGACGACTGCGGACCGTTGGGTGGCGGGCATGCCGGCCTGTTCGACGGCGACAGGATCGTCGCGATGTGTGACGGTGAAGAGTGGCTGCTCGACCCGTACGCGGGCGGCGAGCCGCAGCGACGTTAGGCGGCCATTTTCAGCCCAGCAGTGCGCGGAACGCCTGCGCTGCGCGCTCGGGAGCGCCCGCGTCCATGCCCAGGAAGAGGCTCGGCTCGGTGAGTTCCAGTTCGAGCACCACAGGTCCGTCCGGCGTGGGCAGCAGGTCCACGCGCGCGTAGGCGAGGCCCGGCAAGGTCGCGACGATGGCGTCGGCGAGTGCGCGCTCGGCCTCGGTCGGCTGGCACGGCGTGATCTTCTCGTCGGCGTACAGGCCGGTGGACCACGACATGCCCCGCGACAGGATTGCGGCCTTGCGGGCGGCGTGCGAGAAGGTGCCGCCGAGGTACATCAGTGCGGTCTCTCCCTGCGTATCCACCTGGGAGAGGTAGGGCTGGATCATGGCGGTCAGGCCCCGCTCGTGCAGGCTCGCCAGGTGGGCCGATGCTCCGGCTGGGTCACCGTCGAACAGCGCAGCCCCGTTGGAGCCGGCACCGACGGAGGGCTTGACGACCACGTGGCCAGCGAGCGCATCGGCCGGGACGCTCTCGCCGGGTGCGATAAAGGTCGTGGGGACGGTCGCGAAGCCCTGGCGCGCGAGGTCGTCGAGGTAGCGCTTGTCGGTGTTCCAGCGAACGGTGTCGATGGGGTTGACCAGCCGCGTGACCTGGCCCACGCGCTCGCCCCAGGCGAGGAACTCGTCGAGCCGGTCGGTGTAGTTCCAGGTGCTGCGCAGGACCGCGACGTCGTAGGAGGCCCAGTCGATCTCGGGGTTGTCCCAGCCCACCAGTTCGGCCTCGGGAAGGTGCGGCAGCAGCAACTCCTCGTCGGCATCGGGGACGGGCAGTTCGACGGTCGTGACGATGGCGATGCGGGCAGTCATGAATTGAGGGTATCGAGCACGTCGGGTCGCTCGAGCCACCGGGCGTGGGCGCGGTACATGACGCCGTTGCGCTGCAGGTCTGGTGACTCCTGAGTGGCGCACCAGTCGGCCATCGCGTCGAGACGTCGGGGCACCCACGCGAGGACTTCGTGTGGGCGGTATGCGCGCGCGGCGTCGTCGATGACGAGGCTCCCGTAGCCCTCTAGCAGCACGGCGAGGCGACGGGCGCGCTCGGGGGCGGGCGCATCGGTCCTATCGGGGCCTTCCCCGTCGGCCACCGCATCGTCCCTATGCGGCGTCAGCGGCACGTAGCGGTAGGCGGTGTACGCGAGGTCCCACAGGCGCGGTCCGGGTGTGCACAGGTCAAAGTCGATGGCGCCGGCCCAGGCGTGACCCCGGTAGACGTGGTTGTAGGGCGCAAAGTCGACGTGGCACACCGTCTCCACGGGAGCGAGGGGTGCTTGCCACCACACGTCGTCGTCGCGGTGCTCGAAGGTCGCGGCGGCGTCGTGCCACTCGCGCAACCTCGCGCCGACGGTACGGAGGTTGGTGTCGGTGGTCATGAACGGTTCGAGCACGTGGTGAACGTCGCCGGGGAGGTAGTCGAGCACCTCGCGGCCCGCGTCGTCGAAGCCGTGCACCTGGGGAATCCACGTGATCCCCTGCGCGCGCACATGGGTCAAGAGCCGATGCACGGTAGGGCTGTGGGGGGCGGCGGCACGATGCACGCGGGAGCCGATGCGGACGACGGCATTCATGTTGCCACCGGGCAGGACCATCTCGGGTTCCATGGGCTGAGAGTAAGGCAGGTGATGCGACGAGGCCCTCCGCACGGGGGGAGGAGAGGGGCGGGGGCCCCGTCGCAAACCTGAGCCGACGCTGCGCTACCCCGAAGGGGCGTCGCGTCGAACAAGGGTGCGGCGCAGGCGACCTAGTCCCCGGATGGCCGCCTGCGCCACGTTTCTTGACGGTGACCACGCTGTCACCTGACGACATGAATGACTCTACGAGCCGCCTGGGGACGCCCGACGGGACGTAGGTCCCGCCGCTTTCCATCAAATGGATCCATTTGCACGCGAGGGGACAGGCAACTTCCCGTCAAATGGATCCATTTGACTCGTGGGGGGAGAGTGGGACCCAACTTCTTGGGGCGTCGGTGCGCTTTAGGGTTGTTGAGACGTCAGATTCGAGGGGGATCATGGCTAAATGGGAGCCGCTGCTCGCCGAGCTCATCGAGACTCGGCGGCG
Source organism: Demequina sp. (assembly GCF_047975725.1). Lineage (GTDB taxonomy): Bacteria > Actinomycetota > Actinomycetes > Actinomycetales > Demequinaceae > Demequina. Next base: position 35,128 of record NZ_JBKEED010000010.1, on the reverse strand, counting down.
CGATTTGGTGGCGTATGCGCGGATGTTGACGGGGTCCTTGCCTGATGCGGAGGACCTGGTTCAGGACGCGTTGGTGGAGGCCTTCGGTGGGCGTGCGCGTTTCACCCACGTGGCCCAAGCGGAGGCGTATACCCGCAAGGTCATCGCGTCGCGGTTTATCGACGGCACGCGACGCAAAGCCACTGAACGCAAAGCGCTGGGCCGCTTGAGGCGGCCGGAGGTCGACACCGCTGCGGGGCCGGACTTGTTGGCAGAGCATCGCACCGACGTGACGCGGGCGTTGCAAACCTTGCCGGCGCGCGAACGCGCGTGCGTGGTGCTGCGCTATTTGCAGCATTTGACGATCGAGGAGACCGCGGAGCAGTTGGGCCTGAGTGCGGGCTCGGTCAAGCGCTACGTCCACGACGGGGTGGCGCGACTCAACACGGAGCTGGGCACGACGGCGGACCAGAGCGAGATGGACGTGATCGCGGTCGAGATGAGGAGGGTGTGATGGACGACTTGGGTGACCGCCTGCGCGGCGAGTACGAGACGTTGAGGTCTGACGTGTCCGAGCGCGACGTTGAGGTCTATGCGGCCGTGCGGTCGGGGGCAAGGCGCCGCCGTCAGGTGCGCGGGATGCTGACGGCCTCGGTCGCGGTGCTGGGAGTGGCCGCGGTGGGTGCTGGGGCGTGGGGCATCACCTCGGTGATGAAGGAGCAGCCCGAGCCGGCGGGGCCGGGGCTGACGCACTCGCCTACTGACGGGCCCACTGGCGAACCGGTGACGAGTACATCACCCGAGCCCGCCGTCACCGAGGACCCGCGCGCCGATGACAGCGCCGATGGGATCGCGGAGGACGCGCTGCCGGCGATGGCTGCGCAGCGGGAGTCGGCCGCCACGAACGACTGGACCAGTGATCCCTACCCCCAAGCACACGTGATGGAGGACTGGGTGTGGGACTTTGTGGGGGAGGGGTGGTCTCTCGACATCGCCTCCGAGCAGTGGTACCCCTACGACGATGCGTGGGTGCAGCCCGCGGCAGTGTTGTACCTGATCAGTCCCGAGGACGTGCATTTTGAGCTCTTCGAGTTGCCCGAGCGGGCGTGGGACGACGCGCGGGTGACGAGTTGGCGGGAGGACCAGGACACCGCCATGATCTGGTGGTCCGAGAAGAATGACGGCAGCCGCTATGGCAAGGGTGGCGCGGTTAACCTGCGCACGGGTGCGCTGGACGACCTGGTGATGAGCGTCAATGGCGAGACGGCGCACCACATGCGGTTCGTGACAGCTAATGCTGCTGGCGACGAACTGTGGCGCGCTGAGTCTTCCGCGGGGTTCAAGTACTACCGCTGGAGCGACGGCGCCGACGAGGACGGCTGGGTGGCGAGCGCGCTCGTCGATCAGGTACCCGATGCCGACGACCTTGGGAGCGAGACTGGAGTCGACGAGTTCACGGTAGCCGAAGGGGGAGATCGGGTGTTCCTGCGACCGACCGCTGAGGTGACCCGGACGCAGACGGACCTGACGGTGGTGACGTACGACCTGGCGGCAGACAAGATCACCTCGTTCCCGTTCACAGGGCTACCGCCGGGAGCGAGGTTCCAGTTCGCGCGGATTGCTGACTCCGAGACCCTCTACGGATGGCTGATGTTCCCGGACACCACTGCCGACAATGAGCACACGTACGACGCCGTAGAACTCGAGTTCACGCTCGATGGAACGGGGAGCTACTCGACCGCGACGGAGGCTCCTGAGTCTGGCGGTAGCGAGGTCGGCGGGCCCGTGGGCTATGGCCTGGCCTCGCCGCTGGGGGCCGGGAGTGAGGCCTGCGGCTGCTGACAGGTAGCACAGCGCCGATGCGCCTGCCCGTGGGGGTGGCGTGTGACCTTGGTCGCACGCCACCCTCGCGGGCTGTGGCGTTGTCTGGCCCGCGGCCTAGGGTTCGACCATGACCATCATTAAGAGCGCCGAGGTCATCGTCACCTCGCCCGGCCGCAACTTCGTCACCCTGCAGATCACGACGGAGGACGGCACCACGGGCCTGGGCGACGCGACGCTCAACGGCCGCGAGCTCGCTGTGGCGGTCTACCTCGCGGACCACGTGATTCCCCTACTCAAGGGCCGCGATGCGATGAACATCGAGGACACCTGGCAATACCTGTATCGCGGCGCCTACTGGCGCCGTGGACCGGTGACGATGGCGGCGATTGCCGCGGTCGACATGGCCCTGTGGGACATCAAGGCCAAGGTCGCCGAACTGCCGATGTACCAATTGCTGGGCGGCCAATCCCGCACCGGGGCGCTGGCCTACGGCCACGCGAGCGGGCGAGACACCGAGGAACTGCACGACTCGATCCGGGCCAACCTTGAGGCCGGGTTCAAGGCGATTCGCGTACAGTCGGGCATCCCCGGAGCGGACAGCGTCTATGGCGTTCACAGCAACGCCCCCACGGCCGATGCGCCGGCCACCCCCGCGGGGGCACGCGCCAGTCGCGTACTCCCCGAGGTCGAGACCTGGGACACCAGGGCGTATCTGCGCCACGTCCCGACGGAGATCGAGTCCGTGCGACATGAGTTTGGTGCGGAGTTGCCGCTCCTGCACGATGCCCACCACCGCCTCACCCCTCGTGAGGCCGCGCAGCTAGGCCGCTCGCTCGAGCCGTTCGACCTGTTCTGGCTCGAGGACGTGACCCCCATCGAGGACCCGACGGCGCTGAGGTACGTGCGCGAGCACACCACCACGCCGCTCGCGATCGGCGAGGTGCTCAACTCGGTGCACGACTATCAGACGCTCGTCACCGAGCGGCTCGTGGATTACGTGCGATCGGCCGTCACCCACACCGGCGGCATCACGCACCTCAAGAAGCTCGCGGACTTCGCCTCGATCTACGGCGTGCGGACCGGCTTCCACGGACCCACCGACGTGTCCCCCGTGGGGCAGGCTGCGCACCTGCACCTTGACCTCGCGCTGCACAACTTCGGCATTCAGGAGTACATGATTCACTCCGAGGCCACCGCCGAGGTCTTCGAGACTTCATTCAGGTTCGAGGACGGTCTGCTGCACCCTGGCGAGCGCATTGGCCTTGGCGTCGAGATCGACCGCGAGGCCGCCCGCCGCCACGCCTACGAGCCGGGATATCTGCCCGTCGCGCGCCTGCACGACGGCTCTGTGCATGACTGGTGACGTGCATGACTGGTGACCTGCACGACTGGTGACGTTGCCGCGCGGGCGACCCGCGCATCGGCCCTGCTAAACGTTGGGACCGATGGGCGGCTGCTCGACCCACTCGTCGGGGTCGCGTTGCGACGGCGGATGAACGTCGTCGCTGTCGCGTACCTCGGGGCGCTCGGTGCCCTTGCGAATCACCGGTGCGGCCACGAGCGCCATGCCGAACATCGCGATGGCGGAGCCGGCCGCCAAGTAGAGGCCTGCGTGCGCGCCCACGTGGTCGACGAGGTAGCCAGCGGCCCAAGCGCCAATGGCCACACCAATGCCCATGCCGATACGCAGCCACGACATGCCCTCAGTGATCTGGTCACGCCTGACCATGCGCTGCACGATGGTGTCCGCGTTGGTGAGGGTAGGTGCAATCGCGAGACCAGCCAGGAAGCCGATCACGGCAAAGGCCCACACGCTGGGCGCGAAGGCCACGGCGGTCATGCCGACGGCGAGCGCGACGGTACCGAGGACGGTGCGCTTCCACAGCGCTGTGCGCCAATGACGGGTGCCGTACAGCAGGCCGCCCACGAACGAGCCGGCAGCGACGATGCCCAGGAGAACGCCTGACCAACTCTTGAAGCCTTGCTCCTCGGAGAAGCCCACGACGGAGATATCGAACGCACCAAACATCAGGCCAAGGCCGAACGCGATGAACGTCGCGGCCACCACGGCCGCAGGGACCTTGAGCCCCAGGCTCGAACCGCCAGTGTGCGCGCGCGTGGGCGGCTCCGTCGCGGTCTGCGCGAGCAGGATCGCCAGACCCACCACCATGCCGACCGCCGAGACGACGAGTCCCATGGGAGCCCACACCGTCGTCGCGAGGATGGTGGCCAGAGCCGGGCCCGAGATGAACAGCACCTCGTCGAGCGCACCCTCAAGCGCGAACGCGGTGTGAATGTCCTTGTCGGTGTGCAGGATGTTGGACCAGCGTGCACGCGTGAGCGAGCCCAGCGGTCCCTGGATCGACGCGAGCATCACGGCGATCCACAGCACCCACTCCGCCTGACCGGACGTCGCCGCCCAGACTCCAAGCGCGACGCCGATCACGTGGACCACCGCCAGCGGGATCATCGCGGCACGCTGCCCGATCCGGTCCACCAGACGCGAGGTCGGCACGGTCTGCAGCGCCCAGCACACGATGCCAATCGCGGCGACGCGGCCTGCCATCTCGTAGCTGTTGTATTCGATCTGGATCATCAAGATGAACGAGATGTTGAACATCGCGATGGGTAGACGCGACAGCAGGCCGGCGGCGGCGAACGCCTTGGTACCGGGGTGACTCAGGATGGAGCGGTAGGGGGAAAGCACCCCTCATGTTCTCACTGCTGGCGGGCTCAGGAGGGCCGATGCGGCGGCTGGCTGCCGTCGCCGTGCGGCGGCTCGGGGTTCTCACCGAGCACGCCGGGGCCGCTGGGCGTGGTGCCGGTGACCGGCGGGGGAAGGTGTGTCGTGGTGCGCTTGCGTCGATCCTGGAGGACGAGCGCAGCGGCGCCACCGATGATCAGCATCAGGGCCAGCGTGACGCCGCCCCACCTGAGCCACGGACCCCAATCGATCTGGTCGCTCGCGCTCGCGACGATGGTGATCTGGTCGCTTGCCAGGAGGTCCGCGAGTGACAGGGTCACCGAGTGGCCGTCGATCTCACCCGCGCTGGCCTGGGTCACGGGGCCGGGGAACGAGTAGGTCACCTCGACGTCGACGGCGTTGGCGGCGAGGTCGAGGTTGCTTGATGTCAGGCCGGAGGAGGTGAGGTCCAGCTCGTCGGGCATGGTCATGGTGACCACGTACTGGCCGTCGACCACGTCGACGCTTGCCTGGGCGCCGAGCCCGGCCGCCTCTTGACTCAGCGTGGTGAGCTCGTCGAGCGGCATGTCGGTGACGGTGAGTTCGACTCCGGTGAGGTCCTCGTCGGCGTACTCTGCGACCTCGATCTTGCCGGGGTAGCGCTCTTGCAGGTCGGACAACGCGGCGGATTCATCGAGGTCGCCGAGGAGGCCTTCCAGGTCCAGGTCTAGCCCTTGACCCGCGAGCAGGCTCCCGAGCGCATCCATGTCGGCCGCGACGATCGCGTGCTGCGAGAACGTCTGGTCGGAGTGGAACGCGGTGTCCGACGTGACACGCACGCACCCGGCGAGCAGCACGGTCGCGAGGGCGGCGAGGGCTGCCGCTCGTCGCGTCGCGTGCGCCGTCATCACGGCTTGGGCTGTTCGCCCTCGTCGGTGGTGGCGTCGGCTTCAACCTCGGCCTCGACGACCGGCTCGTCTTCCACGACCGGCTGGTCTTCTGCGACCGGTGCGTCCTGCACGACCGGCTCAGCCGGCGCATCGGCCTCGTTGTCGGGGTGCGTCAGTTCTGCGGCAGCAGCCTCGGCGTCCGCCGCGGCTTCCGTACGGGGGCCCTTGCGGCGCGTCGACGTGATGAGCACGCCCGCGACGCCGATGCCGACGCCGACGATGGCGAGCAGGACCAGCAACAGCACCAGCGGGAAGCCGCCGCCCGCGCTTGCGCCACCGCGTGCCTCGATGGTCTCGGGTGCGTCGAGCAAGTTCCACGTGACCGTGTTGCCCTCGAGGGTGCCGTTGTGTTCGGTCACCTCGCCCGGGAACGTCACCGACATGGTGGCGACCGCGCCCTCGGGAGCCTCGTCGAGTCCCAGTTCTTCGCCTGCATTTACGGGTGCGCCGGTCACAATGAACTTGTCGCCCTCGCGCGTGATGGTCATGGTCTCGTCGGAGACCTCGGTCAGCTCCACCGACTCGAACGTGGTGCGAGTGCCCACGTATTCGCCGTCGTCGTACGGTTCGGCGGTCGCGCCCTCGATGTCTTCGGTCGCGAGCAGCTCGTCCAGGCCGTCGGTGCCGAGCGTCTCGGCGGAGTCCTTGGTCAACGCGACGATGTACTCACCGGAGACGGTGTCGTCCTCGCTCAGCGTGAGGTTCATCTCGATCTTCACGCACCCCGTGAGGGCGAGCAGGGAGACGGCGGCGATCGCGAGCAGGCGCGGAGCGGTTCTCATGCTCCCTACTCTTGCACAGCAGCCGGGCCGTTGGCCCGATGCGTGAAGACGTGGAACTCGTCGGGGTTGAGGGCGACTCCGGGCAGCGGGCTAGCGTCGTCGCGGGCCCGCAGGCCGTCGAGCACAATCACCAACTGGCGCTTGATCATGTCGCGCTCGGCGCCGGTGGGCCGGCCCACGAGTCCGGCCAGTGCGAGCGCCGTCGAGGTGATGTCCTCGCCGGCCACTCCCTGTCGGAGCGCGCCTTCTCGTTGCGCGCGCTCCACGACGTCCTGAAACTGCGGGGTCAGTGCACCCGCGGGCATGTAGCTCGGATCGATGTCGTACATGCGGCGCATGACGGCCCTGAGCGCAGGGAAGTCGGCCAAGGCGAACGTGACTGACTCGAGCATGTCCGCCAAGGCGACCCACGCATCGGCCCCTTCTGGCGCCTGGCCCATGGCCTCGCCCATGCGTGCGACGGCCGCGTCGTACAGCGCGCGAAACAGGTCTGCATGGGTGGGGAAGTGACGGTAGGCGGTGCCGACCCCGAGCCCGGTGTGGAGCGCGAGCTCGCGCACAGACAGGTCCGGGTCGCGGTCCGCCAACAGGTCGAAGGCTGCGGTAATGAGGCGCTCACGGTTCTCCACCGCGTCCCTGCGCTTCTTGCGAGGCATGTCCGGATTCTACGGTGCCCCGCCCTCGCGGCGGCGTGCCTGGAAAGTGGGCGGGGACCCTGGGTGCGCGCGCGTACCCTTGAGCCATGCCAGTCGAGTCCCTGGTCGCCCTCACTGGCGGCATCCGCGACGTGGCGCTGGCCTTCACCGTAGGCGGTCTGCTCGCCATCGCCGCGATGCTGCCCACTGCCCACCGGGCCGTCGACCGCGCCGCGGCAGTCGCGCGCTGGTCGTCCATCGCGTGGGCCGTGTCCGCCGTCGCCTATGTGTTCGTCTCCTACGCCTACATTCGCAACGACTCCGTCGAGCCCGAGCGGTTTGTCGAAGAGGTGTGGGCCTTCGTGACCACCATCGACCTGGGTATTGCCTACGCGCAGATGGCGCTCGCGGCGCTGGTCACGTCGGTACTGGCCGCGATGGTGCGCACTCCCGTGGCCGCGGCGTGGTCCCTTGGCCCGGTGGTGTGGGCCCTGGGCTGGCAGGCGCAGACGGGCCACGCGGCGGGGGCTGCCGACCACCACCTCGCCACCTCGGCGATGTTCCTGCACCTTGCCGCCTCCGCAGTCTGGCTTGGCGCCATTGGTGTACTGATGCTCATGAGGGGGCCGCTCGGGGCCGATGCGCGTCTCGCCGTCCAGCGCGGGTCCCGGATCGCACTGTGGGCCGCCGTCGCGATCATCGTGTCCGGTGTCGCGAACGCGTGGGTGCGGCTGGGCAGCGTGGCGGACCTGTGGACCACCACCTACGGGTGGCTGTTGGTGCTCAAGATTGCGCTCATGTCCGTGGCAGTCGCGCTCGCGGCCTGGCACCGCCGCACCACGCTGCCGAGCCTGAGCGACGCCCATGTGCGCGAGCGGTTCTGGCGCGTGATGATGGTCGACGTCGCCGCGCTGGTCGCGGTCGTGCTGGTCGCCGTGGTGCTGTCGGGCACCGCCCCGCCCGTGCCCATCGAGGCGCTTGAGGACCCCACCCCGGCCTACTCCCTCACCGGCTATCCCCTGCCGCCCGCGCCGTCGGCCTGGCACTGGGTGTCGCTGTGGCGGTTGGAAATTCTCACGGCCTTCGCGGTCATCACCGCGGGCGTGATGTACGCCCTGTGGGTCGCACGGCTGCGCCGCCGCGGCGACACCTGGCCCTGGTATCGCACCGCCTGGTTCATGCTGGGCATCGCGGCCATGCTGTGGATCACGCAGGGCGCCCCGACCATCTACGGCATGGTCACGTTCAGTGCCCACATGGTCGAACACATGCTCTTGGTGATGGTCGCGCCCATCCCGCTCGCGCTAGGCGCGCCCGTGACGCTCGCGCTGCGCGCGCTGCCTGCCCGCACGGATGGCTCGCGTGGGCCGCGCGAGTACCTGCGCGGAGTCATCGACTCACGGCTGCTCAGGCTGCTGTCGAACCCCATTTTCGCGGCCGTGAACTTCGCCGGCTCGCTGGTGATCTTCTACTACTCGCCCCTGTTCGAGTTTGCGTTGCGCAACCACGTGGGTCACCTGTGGATGATCGTGCACTTCACGCTCGCGGGGTACTTCTTTGCCAACGCGCTTGTGGGTATCGATCCTGGTCCGAACCGGCCGTCCTACCCCATGCGCATCGTGATGTTGTTCGCGACCATGGCCTTCCATGCGTTCTTTGGCGTCACGATCATGGCCTCGCAGGTGCTGCTTGCGCCCACCTGGTTTGGGCTCATGGGGCGCGACTGGGGACCCGACGCGATCACGGACCAGCAATATGGCGGCTCCATCGCGTGGGGCATCGGCGAGCTTCCCGTGGTCCTGCTGGCCATTGGCGTGATCGTGTCGTGGCGTCGCGACGATGAGAAGGAAGGCCGGCGCAAGGACCGCCAGGCCGCGCGCGACGATGACGCGGAACTCAAGGCGTACAACGCGATGCTCGCGCAGGTGGCCGAGCGCGACCGCGAGCAGTGATCCCCAGCGCTTTCCACAGCCCTGCGTTATCCACAGATTTTGTCCACAGGGGTGTGAAGTTCGGGTAAACATGGAGCAAAAGCGGTGGACAAAGCTGTGGGGAAACGGTGGATGAAAAAAAGTTCCCGATTGGGCTTGCGCGGCCTGCCGGACCCGAGTACGACTAGTGCCATCGGAACTTCAGTTCCACCGCCCAGCGCAGGTCGTCAGATCGGCAAAGGGGCCGGCGGGCCAGCTGCGCGACTCGGGTCATACGAGCCGACATGCCTGGTAGATCGGCGTGGTGGGGTGTGAAGAACCGGACGCTTCGGACAACGTCGGTCCACGTTGTCGGGGGCTCTCACGGGAGCCCTGCGACAGACTGTGGGTGACGGCACAGGGGCTTGACGGCCCGGGGCGTCGACCAGGAGGACATCTCTTTCGAGGGGTGTAGCCGCATCGTCAATCGCGGCCGTCGTGGTCAGGGGAGTTATCCCCAGATCGCGAGAACTTCTCGGTCATGGCAAGGCCCCCCGCACTCGAATTGCGGGGGGCCTTAGCCTTGCCCGGCCCTCGGTGGGGCCGTTATCCACACGCTAGACGGGTGCGACAGCGCGGCCCGCGACCGACACGCGTGGACACCCGTGCTCCCTCCCGGTTGATACCCGTCTCGACGCGTGTCGGTCGTTGCTTGCGCGCCTGATACCCGTGTCGCCCGAATCCCGGGGCCACGTTCGCCCCGTCCCACGCCACCCGGGGTACCGTGAAACCCGGAGGGGGCGACACTCACCAGGAGGAACGATGAGCGACGTGACGCAGACCGGCAGCAGCGCGCCGACCCGTGCCGCTGAACCCGCGCCATGGGACGCGATCCTCGCGGAGCCCACCAGCGCATCGGCCATCGCGCCGGGCTACTCTCGCGACCGGGCAAGCGGCGCCTCTCCGGCGGCATCGACCACCACCGAGACGGACCCGCCCGCGCACCCCTCTGAGCCGTCGCCGTCCCTTCCCCCGACGCCCAAGAGCCCCGACGTCGTGATCGACGACCCGGAGCCCACCTCCGAACCCGACGGAGAGGGCGCTGAACCCGGCGAGCCGACGGCCACGGAGCCCGAGCCCCATCCCGACCGCGAGTGGATGGGGATCGCCGCCTACGCTTCGGCGCTGCTACTGCTCAGCCCCGTCGCCATCGTGCTGGGCCACCTGGGCATCTCTGCGGCGCGCAAGGGCCGTGCCCGACACCGCTCGTTCGCGGTGGCGGGAGCGGTGCTGGGCTGGATCGGACTCGTCGCGACGGGCGTGGGGCTGTACTTCTTGCTCACCGATCGGGTGACGGCCGACGACATCGACATTCAAGCGCAGCAGGACGTCAGCGCCGTGGGCGCCGCGGCCGCGACCTACGCCGTGGAGACGGGCCAGCTGCCCGAGGTCTCACGCAATGGCGACTCCTACACGGTCGCCGGCGAGACCCTCGATGCACACCTCACTGGGCTTGCCGACCTGTACATGTCCGGCACGACCGCATCGGATTGGTGCTTCACCGTGGGCTACAAGGGCGGCAACGAGCCGTCCTTCTCGTACTCCGCGATGGAAGGCATGTTCGCGGGCCCGTGCCCGGGCGTCGAGTAGACGCCCGCGGCAACGCGCCAGCGTACGGTTGCTGACTACCCCTCGAGGGTGACGCCATCCGCGATGGTGCCGGGCGCATCGGCGTCGTCAAGGGACGCATCCCCGGTGACGACCACATCGGCCCCAAAGGTCCAGTCGCCTGCAACGGTGAGAGACGAGGCGGCGCGCAGCGACGGCGCGCCCGCGGGGAAGCGCGCGTCGAAGTCGCCCACGGTCTTGTAGAAACGCGAGTCCAGGTCGATCAGGGGGGCGGCGTCGACTGCCAGGCGCAGTGCGCCGTCCTCCTCGAGCCGGTAGGCGTCCGACCGCAGCAGCAGCAGGTCGTTGGTGGTCTTGACGGGCAGGAACCGGTCGCGGCCCACGACGATGGCCGTCGCACCCTCGAACACCTCGATGGCAGCGCCCATAGCGGTCTCGATCTGGAACACCTTGGGGGACGACGAGTCCGTGGGGTCCACCGTCTTCTCGTTGCGGATCAGCGGCAGGCCCAGCACCGCGCCGCGCTCGGTCAGCGCCGCGTGGAGCTTCTCGAGGTCCCACCACAGGTTGTTGGTGTGGAAGTACGGGTGGCGGTGCTCGTCGGTGAAGTAGTCCATCTGATCGGGCGGCGTCTGGGCGGTGTCGCGCAGAATCAGCTGGCCGTCCGAGCGGCGGATCGCGAGGTGGCCGCCCTTGCGGTCGGCGGCGGTGCGGCGGCACAGTTCCGCGGCGTACGGCGCGCCCGAGGCAGCGAACCAACCGGCGATGCGCGCGCTCGGCACGGCCCCCAGGTTGTCCGAGTTCGAAGCGCTCGCGTACTTGAAGCCCGCCTCAAGGAGCCGCTCAAGAACGCCCGAGGACAGCAGCGCCGTATAAATGTCGCCGTGGCCCGGAGGGCACCATTCGAGAGTGGGGTCGGCGGGCCAGTCCACCGGCGTCATGTCGTCGATGCGGATCTTGGGCTCGCGGTTCTGCAGGAAGTCCAGCGGCAGCCCGTCGACCTCGATGTCCGGGTGCTGGGCGAGCGCCGCGAGCGAGTCCTCCTGCGTGCGGAACGAGTTCATCAACACCAGCGGCAGGCGCGCACCCGTGGCCTCGCGGGCCTGGCGCACCTGGCCTGCGATGAGGTCAAGGAAGCTCTTGCCGTCACGCACGGGCAGCAGCGACTTGGCGCGGTCCATGCCCATAGACGTGCCGAGCCCGCCATTGAGCTTGATGATGACGGTCTTGGACAGGGCGTCCGCGGCCGCGTCGTCATTGACGTCCACGTCCTCGAGGCGGTCGGGATCGAGCAACGGCTCGATGGTCTCCTCGGGGATCAGGCCGGTCGCGCCGGCCTCGAGGGCCTCGTAGTAGTGACTGAACACGGCGATCGCGGCGTCGCTGACGCCTCCGTCGCGCATCTTCTGCTGTGCCTGGGCAAGTCCTTCAGCGCTCATGCCTTCGAGCGTAGAGGGGTCAGGGCCAATGCGGGTGCCGGGTGGCCGCGCGGCCACCAGAATTCACGTGGCTGACATCTGCGCTGCGGCACCGCACCCCGCTCCCGGTGTTCGCGTAGACGTCGCCCATATTCGCGCGGCCGCTGCGCGCTGCGCGTAGATGAGGCCCGCGCGGCCGCCGCGACCTACGCGCAGGACGCACGCGCGCCTCGAAAGTGGGCCAGGTCTACGCGAACCTGGAGGGGGCGGCGCGAGACAGGGTGAACGGGGATGAGGCGGGGCGAGGCAGAGCGAACCGCGACAGGGCGAACCGAGAGGGGGCGGCGCGAGGCAGCGAAGGCGGCCGAGATGTCACAAGAGAGCGGGTGACGGGAATCGAACCCGCGCTATCAGCTTGGGAAGCTGAAGTTCTGCCATTGAACTACACCCGCGTGCGCCGCCAGAGGCGACACCAGCCACCATACTAGCCGGGCTCGCCGGGTGGACCCGCGAGCGCTGACCGGTGCCCCAACTCCTCGAGCCACCGCACGAGCTGGCGGTGCACCGCGTCCGCGCCGTAGAGCCGGCCGCTGGAATCGACCAAGTCCCGGCCCATATGCCACGCCGCGGGGTACACGAGCAGCGGCCGGGTTTGCCAACCGCCCACGCCGCCGTGGCATCCGACGAGTTCTTCGAAGGCCGCGACCTCGTCGAGCTGCGCGTCGTACACCGAGTTCACGTAGATGTCGGGGGCGTCCAAGAAGGCCGATGCGCGGGCAAAGTCCGCGGCCGTGTGGGCCGGGTAGGGGGCGAGCGGATCCTCGCCGGTCACCACTGAGGTGTGGAGGTCGCGAGTGCCGCGCTCGCCGATGGCGACCGGACCGTCTGCGGTGCGCACCACCACGAAGCCGATGCCCAGATGGCCGGCTAACGTCGCGACCAGTTCGGGGTGGCGCTCGTCGATTTCGGTCAGGTCGAGGCCGTGGTCGGCGTCGGTGAACCAGATGCCTCCCAGGTTGCCGGATCCCACGACGGCGATCTCGGGGGTGCCGGCCACCCCTCGAGGCGGAGAATCTCGCGACTCAGCCCGCGCATCGGCTCCAGCGATGGCGCGCTGCGCGGCCCTGGCCGTCCGCGAACCCGTCCCGGCCAGTTCACTCACGAGTAGTTCGGCGGGCGCGCCCGCGCCCTCGCGGTCCACTGCGACCGCCACCGATGTAGCCCCCGTGCTCGACCGCACGAGTTCTTCGAGAGACACCCCCGCGCGCTGGAGGAACGTCGCCCCCTGGCTCTGGCCATGGTCGGACACGAGCACGATGTCGTAGGGCCGCGCCGCAAGCCCGGACTCCGCGAAACGCTCGAGCGTCGACAGCACCCCGTCGAGCCCATACAGCGACGCGAGCGACTCTGGCCGGGTCACGCCCGCGTGGTGGGCGATCTCGTCGTAGTCCACAAAGTCTACGTAGATGGACCTCGCGCCGCGCGCCATGGAGCCCACCACGAGCGACACGTTGAGGTCGCGCAGCATCACGTTGGTGACGCCTCGCAGCAGCACGTAGGCGCCTCCGCGATGCACCCTGGGTTGCACGTCGCGCCGTTCCTGTCTCCAGGCCTGCACCCGCTCCTTGACCATCTCGCCGAGGGTCAGCACGAGCGCGCGCGAGAATCCGGCAGGGTGCGCGAAGAACGTGGCGTAGGCCTCCGTGCCGCCCAGCGCGGCATTGGCTGAGCCCGCCGCGCTCATCGTGAGGTGGCTCGTGGGGGCGTCGCCAGTGAACAGGTTGGAGATCGACACCCCGTCGTCGGCGAGCAGCCCGCGGCCGTCGGAGACCATCGCCTCGATGAGCGTGGCATCGGCCGGCCGGTTGGCCACGAGCAGGCGCCCCAGCGAGCGGTCCCACCAGCGAAACGCCGGGATGTTCTCGTTAGAGCCGTGCAGGATGCCCGCCTGGGACACGGGGGTGGTCGACGGGACGCGCGCGGTCCACTCGGTCCACGTGTGACTGCCGGAGCGGATCCAGCGCGAGATGGTCGGCAAGTTGCCTGCGCGCAACTGCGATTCGAGCAACGGCGCTGGCACACCGTCGAGCTGGACAAAGACGACGCCGCGCACCTGGGCGTCCTCTAGCGCGGGCGCCGATGCCGCCATGCGCGCCGCATGCACCAGCAGGTAGTCCTCGGTGCCCACGGAGAAGCCCCACGCGACCAGGGTCGAACCGATGGCGAACACCCACGTTGCCACCACCGCCCACCACAGTGACGACACCACAATGCCAGGCGTGACCCACAGAGCGAGTCCCAGGGTGGTCACCTGGGCCAGCAGCGCCGTGGACAATGCGCCTACCCACCCGAACCGTCCGGCCACGTGCAGCAGCAACGGCTGCAACGCCCAGGACACCACGCCGACGGCGACCGCGGCGAGGGGCACCGCGAACCAGTGGTCGGCGCCCACGCCTGGGGTGATCCACACGGTCAGCCCCAGCATCGCGACCTGGGCGAGCACCTCTGCCGCCCGGCGCCACCCGCTGCGCGTGGTGGTCTGCACCGCCCGGCCGATGCGCCTGCCCTGTTCCGACTGGAAGTACCGTCGCGTGGGGCGCACCCAGGCAAGGGCCACGAGCGTCGCTTCGATCGCCACCGGTCCTAAGCCCACACGCAGTGCGTCGCTACCGGCCCCGAGGGCGTCGTACCAGGTGGCGAGGACGGTCAACGCGGCCAGCACCGTAAGGATGACGCGCGCGGTGTTGGCTCCGCGCACGAGCAGCACGCCGAGCGCAACGTGCGCCGCACCCACGGTGACAAAGAGTGCGGACACGACCACTGCATTGGCGCTCCATGGCGCGCGGGAGCTGAGCCCCGAGCCCTCGATGGCCAAGACGAAGCCGAGCGCGAGGGAGGCGGCGCCCGTGAGGAGCGTCAGCCCGATGAGCGCGAGGACGCTGGGGGGGCGGCGTGCGCCTGCGGCCTCGTGACGCGACGCCGACACCCCCGCCCTCCCGTTAGGCCGTGCGGGCCGTCAGGGTGAACGATGCGGAGCGCGTCTCGCCCGGCTGTACCAGGAACATCCCGGCGCCGGACACGTGGTCCTCGGCGAGGTTGAAGCCGTCGTTGGCGTGCGAGACGGGTTCGAGCGCGAAGTACGGCTGCCCCTCGGGGATGTAGAGCACCGTGTGGCTGAGGTTCGCGTCGGCGGTGACGTCGACGGCGAGGGCGCCGGGCCAGTCAATGGTGGCCAGGCGCTCGCCCCGCCTGCCCGTGAGGCAGTCGTCGACGAACGCCTCACCGAGGGGACGCGCCGAACGGAAGTCCGCGGCGGGGCGGATCTCGGCCGCCTCGGAGGCCGCCATGGCGTCGACCAGCGCGTAGGCCTTGTCCGCCTCGACCTGGAGCAGCGCATCGGCCGATCCGGCGACCGAACGCACAAAGTACGGGTGGTGCCCGTACCCGGCGGGGAAGGTCTCGTGGTCGGTGTTGGTCAGCGCGTAGGTCCACCGGAAGGCGGTGCCGTCGAGCTCATACGTGAAGCGGGCCGTGAAGGTCCACGGCCAGTTCACGCCGTAGAAGTCGCGCGAGACTAACTCGAGCACCGCGCGAGTGTCGGTGTGCTCGACCACGGTCCAGGGGAAGTCCCAGCCGGTGCCGTGGATCGCGGTGCCGTCGGGGAAGTTCACGCGCAACTGGTACTCGCGGCCCGCGAAGCGCAGCAGGCCGCCGCGAATGCGGTTGGACCAGGGCACCAGCGGGTAGGACGCCGTCGCTCCGGGGCCGTCAGGGTCCTCGGGGGTGGGGCGTAGGACGTCCTCCCAGGCACCTGCCACGCGCGCCTGGCCAAAGCCGACCGATCCGCCCAAAGAAGGCAGCAGCCCCACGCGCCAGTGGTCGTTCTCGATGATCACGGTGTCCGCCATGGGGTCATTGTGCCGCCCCTTGCGGTCAAATGGATCCATTTGACTCGCGAGGGTGGGGCCGTCACGCGACGTGCGCCACATCACCCTTGTCGCAGCGCGCCCCCGTCGCTACCGTGACCCCAGGTACGAGGGGGTGTGGTGAGCGAGATTGTGCAGTGGGCGGCACGACGAGTGTTCGGCGCGCGCGAAGCGGCCGACCGGCGGGCACTCAGGGAGACCGCCAGCGCACTGTTTGGCTCGCCCGTAGACCTCGACGATCCCGAGGCCGTCGCACTGGCGGTGGAGGCCCTGCCCGAGTCTCGGCGGGCTCCGCTCGCGCCGGTCCTGTACGAGTTCGCCCGCCCATGGCGCAAGGACGTCAAAGGCGCCGTGACGGGTGACATCCAAGGTGAGCACGTGCGCCAGATCGCACTCTTCGGCGCGGCGACCGTCACAGCGGCAGACCGGGAGCTGCTGTGGCTGCGACCGGCGCGCATCGGCGCTCCCGTGCACCCTGAGGCGGTACGGCTGTTGGCCTCTCGTCCGGCTCGCGTGAGGGCCGCCTGGCTCAAGGAGTGCGCGCGCTACCAAGAGGGAACCGCGGGTTGGTGGGCGATCAGGGCGTGCGAGCAAGCGGGCTTCACCGACGGCATGCCGTCGCGCGACGCGGCCTACTGGCGGGCGGCGTGGGAGGCGACAGCCTCGCGCTGGTCGCGTGCGGATGAGGTCTCGCTCGCAGGGGAGCAACTGGCGGCTGATGCGCAGCTGCGCGCCGGGATGGCGACCTCGCTCGCCATCCCCACCGTCGCGGACCACTTCGCCGGCTTCGCGGGAGACCAACTGGCCGCCGTCGTGTTGCCGCACGTGGAGGCCGGTCTGCTTGACCGGCTCGCCTTGCTGAAGGCCGCGCTCACGGGTCTGGCGGCCGACCCTCGTCCCGGCACGGCGGGCGCGCTGCGCCGCCTGGTCGTGGCCCTCGACCCCACACCCGACGAACTCGCTCCGCACGCGAGTTCCCTGGTCTCCGTCCTTGAGAACGGACGCGCCGCCGAGCACGCTCAGGTGTGCGCGTGGCTTCTGGCCATCGCCCATGGGGGTGTCGACCTCGACGTTGACAGGATCGCGATGGCCGGCGCCGCGGCCATCGAGGGCGGCACTAAGGCCAGCGGCCGAGCGGTCCTGCGCTTGCTCGACACGCTCGCGCCCGCCGTCCGGGCCCCAGAGGTCGCGCGGGCCTTGCTCGCTCACGCGCATGCCGATCTTCAGGCCGAGGGGGTACGTCGCGCGGTCGCTTGCGAGGGCGCCGATGCGCTTGCCGAGTACCGCACGCTCGTGGCGCCTGGGGTGCGGGTGGGGCTTGAGGAAGCGCTGCGGGTCATGGGGCGGCTCGGCGAGGACCACGGCCACGGCGGCCACGGCGGCCACGGCGGCCACGACGGTGAGCCGGAGGCAGAGGAAGGCGGCACGCCCGAGGCGCCAGCACTGGTGGCCCCCACGCCCGTCGAGCCCGCGCTGACCCCCGAGCAGTTCGCGGAGGTGCTGTCGCACGTCTGTGCCGTGCCCGGCGGACGCGGCGCCTCGCCAGAGGATCTTGAGCGGCTGCTCGATGGCCTTTGTCGGTACCGCGCCCAGGACCTGGATTCGACGTTGCTGTCGCCGGCGCGCGCCGCCGTCAGGCGCCGCTGCGTGCGCGCGCACGCCGCCGACGGTGCGGTCGTCACCGTCGCCGCTGGGCCTGAAGACGCCGCAGTCCTGGCGTGGCTCGAGGGCGAGGCTCCTGTGACCACGGAGCATCTGTACCCCGCGACGGGGGCGTGGCTCGATGCGCTGGTGGTCCCGACCGTGGCGGTAGACGACACCCGCTACGCACATCGCCGCTCAGATCCGGGCGGGCGCGGAGCACTCGAGGCGCGGTGGTGGGAAGCGGCCGCTGCCAGTGCTGTCGCGCCTCGACCGAGCCTCGCCCTGCCCACCCGCAGCGATGGACTCATCGCTGCGCCCGAGTTCGTTGAGCGGTTGGCCACGCTCGTGACGAGCGGCTCTCGCGCCGGTCGCTTCGAAGCCGCCCACGCGCTCGCGCGGCTCGATGTGGACGGCATCGACGGCACGCTCGCGCACCAGCTCACGGCGCTGGACCACGACATTGCTCGCGCGGCCCTCGCACTCGTGGGCGACGGCCCGGGACCACAGGAGGCGGCGCTCGCTGCGCAGGTTGCCGCCGAGCACGACCGTGTGACGGACGTCGAACTGCAGTCCGAGCGGACGCAGTGGGGTGTCCTCATGAGTGCGCCGCTGCCCCTGGTCGAGCCTGCACGCAAGCGCTCCACGCTGCACGTGACGGATCCGGTCTCGAGGCCGCTGGCTGCGGTGACCTCGAGGGCGCTTCACGGGAGCTTTCAGGCGCACGTGCGCGAACTCACGGGCACAGGCGACTGGGACGGCGGGCGCAACGCCTGGGCACTGACGCTCGTCCCGCGTCATCGCGACCTGGTGATGGCAGAGCTGGCCGTCGCCGTCATCGAGGATCCCGATTCGTCGCGCCGCGACCGCGACGAGGTGTGCGCGGTGCTCGCGCTCGGGCAAGGCGGCTCGCCCCTGGGGGCGGGTGCCCGCATGCTCGTGGTGGCCGTCGCCCTGAGCGCGTTGCCCGAGCCGCGCGCGGCGCTCGTCGACGTCGGGGCGCTCGCGCTGCCTGCCGTCGACCCCCACGCCACAGGCACCCTGCTCGCGAGGATGGCGAACGAGGGCGCGCCGGGGCTCGCCCGCGCAGCCACCCTCTTTGCCCAGATGGCCCGCACTGACGCGGCGTCGCACGTAGCGGCGCTGTGCGAGGCAACGGTGGCGGGCATCGACGGCTCCCACCGCGACCTGGGTGCGCTGCTCGAGGCCTGGGAAGTCGCCCTCGATCGCGGTGGCGCACCCGCCCTGGCGAGTCTTGCGGACCCCAAGAGTCGTGCGGCCCTGGAGGGCGCATCGGCCGGTTCCAGCAAGCGAGCCAAAGCAGCCAAGCGGCTGCTGGCCCATGCGAAAGCACTCACGCCATGACCACCGAGCACGCCATCGCGTACGCCACCCGCTCGACCCTCGACGCGCGCGGGCTTGGGCTCGCGACGAGCGGCGGGCGCGAGGCGCATCCCCACTTCTTCGAGGGATTCCTTGAGCAGCCGGAGCAGGTGGCCCGAGCCTTGCTCGCGATCGCAGAGGTGTCCCGCACGCGGTACTTCGATCCCGGCGTGCGGGCCCGCATGAAAGACCCCGTCGTCACCTCTAACCTCACGGTGCTGCGCTTCGAGAGCTTCTCGAGCTGCAACGGCGTCTATGCGCGGCTCGACATTGACGCGGCGGGCTTCGACGCCCAGCACCTCGACTGGGGCACCACCAATGTGGACCTCAACGAGCCGGTGCGCGCGGCACTCGCAGGGGTGGGCTCGGGCGAGCCTCTTCGCCTGACCGTCGGAGCGGAATCCTTGGGGGTGGAAACCCTCACGGGTGCCGCCGTCGAGGAGCGCGTGCCGCTGCCAGAGCGGTGGCTGCGTGGCTTTTCCGAAGCACAGATCGCACAGGCCGACATGGCGCCAGTGGCGCGTCTCGAGGGGGCCGCCGCCCGCGCCGCCATTCGCGACCTGCCGCGCCTGCGCACCGGCCGTCGCACGCCCTGGGTGAGCTTTGGCACAGGGCCCGTACGGGTCACGTCGGTTTCGACGGGGCAGGTCGCCGCGCTCGTCGAGCCCCGTCGCCTCGAGACGCTGGGCCGTGTCGCACGCTGGGCGCGCTCGCTCACGGTGTATGCCCCGCCGATGCGATCGCGGGTCGCGCTCGCGGGCGCGGGTGCCGCGCCTGCCGCGCTGCAGCCGTCCGCCTGGGTAGTCGAGCTGGAGGGCGCGCGCTACACGCTCGTGATCTCGCCCGAGCAATGGCGAGGCTTCTCAGGCGAGGGGCACGTGCTCACGTCGCTGGCCGGGGTCGACGAGGCCCATGTGGCACGCGTCGAGCGCCTGCTCGAAGGCCAGGCGGCGCTCGATCCGGCGGCGCTCGCGACGACGACCGGGCTCGACGAGGCCACGGCGGGTGCGGCGCTCGCGGTGCTGGGCGCCGCTGGCCGGGTGGGCTTCGACCTCACCGCAGGCGCCTACTTCCACCGCGACCTGCCCTATGACCGATCCGCTTTGGCTCAGGCCCAGCCGCGCTTGCGCGACGCGTGGGAGCTGGTCACGGCAGGCGCGGTCACGGCAGGCACGGGACAGGGCGAATGGGTGGTCAACTCCGCTGGCACGCGCTACCCCGTGACTCTCGCGCCGGAGGGCGACCGCTGCCTGTGCCCCTGGTTCGCCAAGCATCGGGGCGAGCGGGGGCCGTGCAAGCACGTGCTCGCCGCGACCCTCACGGCGACCGCACAGCGGTAGCCGGCCCGTGCATCGGCCCTGCTAGACGGCCGATGCGCGAATCACCCGGGAATATGCGTGCACCCGGGCGGGTTGGGAGGGGAGCAGGCGTCGCCTGGGGACAGTCCCCGGCGCATCGCGCAGATGGCGGCGCCGCCCTACGGGAGGAGACCAGTCATGGCCATCGGTACCGGCATCTTCATGATCGCGTTGGGCGCGATCCTCGCCTTCGCGCTCAACGAGAGCGTCGAGGCAGTCGACCTATACCTCGTCGGGTGGATCCTGATGGGCGCGGGTGTGCTCGCGATCATCATTTCGCTCGTCATGAACGCGCAGAACCGCAAGCGCACCACCGTCACGGAGCAGCGCACCGATGCGCCCGCCGTGCAGCAGACTCAGGCGCCCGCACAGGCGCCCGCTCAGGCGCCCGCTCAGCAGGGCGGCTACGTCTCCGAGCGTCGTGAAGAGACCGGCGGCCCGTCCACCGTCTAGCAGGTCGCGCGGCTCTCAGCCGCGTGGGAAGTGGTGCGAGGAGCCGCGCCCCTGGTCCCTGGGGGCGCGGCTCCAGTGCGTTGAGGCGGGACTCACGGCCAACTACGGCTGGCTCGAGACGTCTTCGACGTGCTGGGCGCGCAAGGTGAGAAGCGCATCGTCCCTGTTGTTGATCTTGCTGGGATAGGTGAACTGCAAGCGAGGGCGGCTGCGGTGGTACGTGACCTCGAGGTTCCAATAGCGCAGCGACCAGCCGAACGCGACGAGCGCGATGGCGAGCGACGCGATGCCGCCCACGCCCACGGCCCAGCGCGCGCTGACGTTCTCGCCGATCCATCCGATGAGTGGGCTACCAATGGGTGTGGTGCCCATGAGCATCATCGAGTACAGCGCCATCACGCGGCCGCGCATCTGAGCGGCGGTCGTGGTCTGGACGTAGGCGTTGGCGCTGGTGAGCATGGTCAGGGCGAAGAAGCCCACGAGCATGCCCGTCGCGGTGTAGGTCGCGAAGGTGGGCATCGCCGCCATCGCGCAGCTGGTCACGCCAAAGGCTCCAGCGGCAGCCAGCACCGTGCGCATGCGGGGGCGCCGACGGCGGGCGGCCACGAGTGCGCCGGTGAGTGAGCCGATGGCGAGCACGGAGCCGACGATTCCGTAGTCCGCGGGTCCGCGGCCAAATTCGACGCGCGCCATGAGCGCTGAGGTCATCTGGAAGTTCAGTCCCAGCATGGCGACGATCGAGACGGTCACGGTGATGACGATGATGTCCGCACGCTCGCGCAGGTAGTGGAAGCCCTCCCGGACGGCTCCCTTGCCACGCGGGGCTCGGGGGACCACCTGCAACTCGCTCATGCGCATCGCGACCAGGGCGATCATGGTGGCGACAAAGGTCAGTCCGTTGATGACGAACACCCAGCCGGGGCCGACCGCGGCGACCGCGAAACCCGCGACGGCAGGACCCAGCAGGCGGGCGGCGTTGAACGATGCGGAGTTCAGGCTCACCGCGTTGGCGAGTGAGTCCTCGGGCACGAGCGAGGACACGAAGGTCTGGCGGACCGGCTGGTCGAAGGCGCTCACGACGCCCAGCGCGAAAGCGAAGGCGTACATGTGCCACAACTCGATGTGGCCCAGCATGATGAGCGCGCCAAGGGCGATGCCCAGCACCGCGGCGGCGCCCTGGGTGGCCATGAGCAGGCGCCGTGGCCTGAACCGGTCGGCGGCCACTCCCGCGATGGGCCCCAGGAGCAGGAACGGCAGGAACTGCAGTGCGGTGACGATGCCCACGGCGGTGCCGGACTCGTCGGTGAGGTCGGTCAGCACTACCCAGTCTTGGGCGATGCGGTGCATCCAGGTGCCGACGTTGGAGACCAGTGCTCCGGCGAACCATAGGCGGTAGTTGAAGTAGCCCAGCGACGCAAAGGTGCGATTCATGCAGTCCGGCCAGTACGAGGTGTGGGCATGCCCTCTAACCTACGCCGTCAAATGGATCCATTTGACGGCGCAGAGCCCCTCCCCACCCGAGCAAATGGATCCATTTGACCGCTTCGCGTCCCTCCCCACCCGAGCAAATGGATCCATTTGGCGAGAGAGGGGGTGAAACATTGGTGTCACGTCACCGCCCTACGCTGGGCGCATGACGGGGGTAGATCATGACGCGCTGGCAGGGTGGGCCGATGCGGTCTTGCCCGAGGCGCACCGGCGCGCCGCGCGCCAGGACGGCACTGTGGTGCGCGTGGCGCGCATTCTTGCCACCGAGCACCCTGACTGGGCCCAGCGGTTCGCGGACCTCAACCGCCGCGCCAAGCGGGTCAGCACTGCGGCGCTGCACCACGACCCCGACGCCCAGTGGCTCGCGCGACTGATCACCCAGGTACACGTGTCGTACCCGGCGACGTGGCCGGACATCGGCTGGCGCGAGTCCCCGCAAGCCGTTCCCGAAGGCACGGACCTTCCCTCCGAGGTGCTCGCGTGCGTGGTGCCCTACGACCACCTGGGCGCGCGCTACGACGTCATTGTCGTTGGCTCGGGGGCCGGCGGGGGCGTGGCCGCCCAGGAGTACGCGGAGGCGGGACGCTCGGTGCTCGTGGTCGAGCGCGGCGACGCGCCCCTGACCGACACCCTCGCACGCGACCACCTACGCAGCGCCCACGCGGACTCGGGACTTGAGGCCATGTCCGGGCCCCCGCTGACCGGCAACCCCAGGATGGGCGGTGCCGGCGAGCAGTGGGCGCCGTCGCACCCGCGCTGGGGCAACAACGCGATGACCCTGGGCGGGGGCACGCGAGTGTCCGGCGGGCAGGCATGGCGATTCGCCCCCGAGGACTTCCGGATGGCGAGCACGTACGGGGTGCCCGAGGGTTCAGCGCTCGCGGACTGGCCCGTCACCTATGACGAGATGGAGCGCTACTACGCTCACGCGGAGTTCGAGTGGGGCGTGAGCGGGGCGCCGGGGCCGCCGCCCGTAGAGGGCCGCCGTTCTGGGCCGTTCCCGCTGCCGCCGTTGTCGCGCACCGCTGCCTCCCAGCGTCTGCGCGAAGGCGCGGAGCACCTGGGATGGGGGACGCTCCCCGTGCCGATGCTCGTCAACTCCGAGCCGTATCGCGGACGTGCCGCATGCATCCGATGCGCCCAGTGCGTGGGCTTTTCCTGTCCCGTGGGCGCGAAGGCCGGCTCGCAGAACACCACCCTGTGGCGGGCGGCGCGCACCGGCAGGCTGACCATCGTCATGGGCGCGCAGGCGGTGCGACTCACGGCCTCGGCTCAGGGTCGGGTCACTGGCGTGGTGCTGCGCGGCGGCGTCGACGACGCACCGTGGGAGCTCACGGTCCAGGCCGACGAGATCGCGCTCGGGGCGGGCGCCATCGAGAGCGCTCGCCTGCTCCTCGCCAGCCCCACGGACCACGAGCCCCACGGGATCGGCAACAATCACGACCAGGTGGGACGCCACCTGCAGGCGCACGTCTACGCGGGCGCCGTCGGGGTGTTCGCTGACGAGGTCGAGGAAGGCATGGGACCCGGTCCGGCCGTCGCGACCAACGACTTCCGGCACGGCAACCCCGGCCTGGTGGGCGGCGGTGTGCTCGCGAACGACTTTGTGCCGACCCCCGCATCGGCGCTGAGCATTCTGCAAGATGCGCGCCTGCTGCCCTTCGCGGGCGAAGAACTGCTGACCGGATTGGCGCACCTTCTGCCGCGCTTGCAGCGCGTGGTGGGGCCCGTGCACGAGATGAGTACGGCCGATGCGCGGGTCACCTTGGACCCTCGCGTCACCGATGCTCGGGGCATGGCCGCGGCCCGGCTGAGCGGCGACGTGCACCCCGAGGATCTGCGCGTGCAGAGCTTCTTGACGAGCCGAGCCGAGGAATGGCTGCGGGCGTCGGGGGCGCTGACGGTGGTGCCGTACGCACAGCGCACGCGTGGCCAAGGTCCGAGCGTGGGTCCGCACCAGGCGGGCACGTGCCGCATGGGGGTGAGCCCCGAGTCGAGCGTGCTCGACCCGGTGGGCCGGGTGTGGGGTCACGAGAACCTGCGTGTGGTCGACGGCGCTGCGCTCGTCACCAACGGGGGCGTGGACCCGGTGCTCACGATCATCGCCAACGCCTACCGGATCATGGACGCGGCGGTGGGTGCGGACGGCGCCGACGACGGCTTTGGCGCCTGATCTGGAATGACCCCGGCATGGCGCGCGTTGGGGTCACCGTGACTGACACCACCATGAACCCCATGACTGACGCCCTCCAGCCCGAGACTTCCCCCGAGCGCCTGCGTATCGACGTGTGGGCCGACATCGTGTGCCCCTGGTGCTACGTAGGCGAGGCTCGCCTGCACCGCGCGGCGCTCGACTCGGGGCTGCCCATCGAGGTGGTGGTGCACGCGTTCGAACTCGATCCGCACCAGGAGCGCCCCGAGCGGGTGCTCGACATGCTCAGCCGCAAGTACGGCGTGTCCGAGCAGGATGCCCAGTCCATGGACGAGCGGGTCGCGGCGCTCGCCCGTGCCGAGGGCCTGCCCTACGTGTCTGACCGGGTCACCGCCAACACCTTCGACGCGCATCGGCTCATCGCCGCAGCCGCCGAGGCGGGGCGTGGGCTTGAGGTGCGAGCGGCGATCCAGCGCGGCCACTTCTGTGGCGAACTCGACCTGTCGAGCCACGATGACCTCGTCGCCGCTGCCGTGTCGGCGGGACTCGACCGCGACCTCGCGGCGCGGGTGCTGGACGGCGAGGACTACGCGGCCGCGGTGCTGTGGGACCAGGAGCAGGCGCGTGAACTGGGGGCCACAGGCGTGCCGTTCACCGTCGTGGGCGGCCGGATCGCCATCCCTGGCTGCGTCGAGGCCAACCAGTACCGCCAGATCATCGAGCAGGTCGCCGCTCAGCGGGCCGCCGACGAGGAGTCAGTGCGGGCCTGATCGCCTCAATTACTTCGCGTTCTCGCCTTTGGGAACGCTGGGGGCCGATGCGGCGGGAGCCTCGCGCTCGAGCGCTCGCGCCCGCTTGGACTGGTCGGGCGCGAAGTACAGCACCGTGGAGCCCGCCAGGGGGATGAAGGGCTGCTCCTCGGAGTAGAGCCTGAAGGACCCCGTGGGGCCCACCTCGCCCACGAGCACCCACTCGACGTTGCGCTCGCGCTGGCGTTCCTGCCACTGGTCCCACCCAAAGTCGGCGGTGAGCTTCGTGGTGTGGACCGACCAGCCGTGCTGGGTGCGCTCGTTGAGTTGGAAGTAGTCCCACGCGCCGTCGAATGCGAAGGAGGCTCGGCGTTCAAAGGGCAGGCGACGCTCCTGGTGGGGGGACTCGCCGTGCGTGGCGATCATGAAGGTGCGGTGGTATCCCACCTCGGCGCCCTGGGCGCGCGAGACCAGAGCGTTGTAGTAGTCGTTGTCCGTGGCGCACAACACGTAGGACAGGCGGTTGGTGTCGATGTGCTCCTCGGCGTGCTCGGACAGCACCTCGCCAAAGTACGTGGGCACGCCGGCCATGCGCAGCGGCTGAAGGCGCTGGTAGGAGCCGTCCGCCACGACCACGGCCACCTGGTGGTCCGTGAGCGTGGTCGCGAGCGATTGTGCCCACGGCGAGGCCCCAACGATGAGCAGCCCGTTGGCCTCTCCCGAGGCGAGCCCCAGGCGTCGTGCGAGCCAACCGATGGAGAAGCCGTGGGCGAGGACGGTCGTGATGATGACCAGGAAGACCGTGGGCAGGAACACCGCGCCGTCTTCGTAGCCTCCCCGCTCGATGAGTTCGGGGCCAAAGACACCGGCTGTGGCGGCGGCCACGATGCCGCGTGGCGCAATCCACCCCATGAGCACGCGGTCTTGCCAGCGGATGGGGCTGCCGATCGTGACGAGTGCGATCGTGAGCGGGCGCACCACGAACATGAGCGCGAGCACAAAGCCGATGATGCGCCAGTCGATGAGGCCCAACTGATCGAGCTCAAGTTGCGCGGGAATGATGATGAACAGCGCGGACAGGATGACCACGGACAGGCCCTCCTTGAAGTCCAGCAACCGCTCGCGGTCCGCGAGGTTCATGTTTCCCAGCACGATGCCCATGAGCGTCACGGCGAGCAGACCGGACTCGTTGACCACGTGATCGGCGACGGTCGACACGACGAGGACCAGCACGAGCAGCAGGGGCGAGCGAAGGTGCGCGGGGACCCAGCCGCGACGGAACATGAGACCCATGCCGTAGCCGGCGGCGCCGCCTAGGACGATCGCGATCAGCACCGCACCCGCGAGGGTCACGACGACCGAGGCAAGCCCCAGGGCACGGGCGATTTCTTCGAGGTCGGGGTCGGCGTTGGCGTCGGCGATGAGGAAGTACTGAAGCGTCAGCAATGCCAGGAGCACGCCGATGGGGTCGTTGATGATGCCTTCCCACTTGAGCAGGGAGGCGGATTGCTTGTTCAGGCGGGCCTGGCGCAACAGCGGGATGATGACGGTAGGGCCGGTCACCACCAGGAGCGCGCCCAGCACCCAAGCCACGGGCCATTCGAGGCCGCCGATGAAGTAGGCGGCGAGCGCTCCCAGCGTCATCGCGACCGGCGGGCCAAGGATCGTGAGTCTGCGGATGCCGACCTTGACGTCCTTGATCTCGTGGAAGCGCAGGTCCATCGCGCCCTCGAACAGCACCACGGCGACGCCCAGGCCGATCAGGGCGCTCACTTCCTCGGAGTTGGCCGGCACCTCGATGATTCCCGACAGGGGCCCCAGCAGGAGTCCGGTCGCGATCAGGACGACGATCGCGGGGATCTTGAGGCGCGTGGCAAGCAACTGCGCGGCAAGGCCTGCGGCGAGGATGACGACCAAGGTGCCTGCAAAGGTCATGGTCCGAGACTAGACCTGCGTGCTCCTGCCGTGCGGGCGCTCACCCAGAAACTCGAGGACGGCGAGCACGCGCCGGTGATCGTCGCTGGCAGGGATGAGACCCAGCTTGGAGAAGATGGCGGAGATGTGCTTTTCGACGGCGCCGGCCGAGAGCACCAAGGCGTCTTGGATGCCCCCGTTGGAGCGGCCCTCGGCCATGAGGGTGAGGACTTCCCGCTCCCGAGCCGTGAGAGCCTCGAGCGGATCGCAGCGTCGTTGGACGAGCCGGGCGGCGAGGTCGGGGTCGAGTGCAGTGCCGCCGGCCGCAACAGTCTGAAGCGCGCGTTCGAAGGCCTCAAGGTCGGTGACGCGGTCCTTGAGCAGGTATCCCACGCCGCCGGCTCCATCCGCGAGCAGGTCTTCCGCATAGGCGCGCTCAGTGTGTTGTGACAGCAGCAGGCAGGGCAGGCCAGGGAACTCCTGGCGGAGTGCGAGCGCCGCGCGCAGGCCGTCGTCGGTGCGGGTGGGAGGCATGCGAATGTCAGACACGACGAGGTCCGGTCGTGGGCCGCGGCGCACGGCGTCGACGAGCTCGGTGGCGGTCGATACCGACGCGAGAACCTGGTGGCCGAGCTCGTCGAGCAGGCGCACCAGGCCCTCGCGCAAGAGTGCAGAGTCGTCTGCGATCACTACGTGCACGGGACCTCCGCGGTCACGACGGTGCCTCCCGTCGGGTTGTCGGCGATGGTCAGCCTGCCACCGACGCCCTCGATGCGCTCGCTGAGGCCCTGGAGGCCGTGACCCTTGGCCGCGCTCGCCCCTCCCTTGCCGTCGTCGGTGACAGTGAGCGTCAACCGTCCCGCACTCGTGGTGACGGTCACGGTAGCGGCCGATGCGCCGGCATGCTTGGCGATGTTCGCGAGCGCCTCGGACGCGGTGAAGTAGGCGGCGGTCTCTGCGGCGATACCGAGCGGTTCCGTGAGGCGGGCGGTGACCGTGGTGGGCACGGTGGAGCGCTCCGCCAGTGACTCCAGGGCGGCGGTCAGGCCGCGCTCAGTGAGCAGTGGAGGCGCAAATCCCCGTGTGAGGCTGCGCAGTTCGGCGAGGGCCTCGGCGCTTTGTTCGCGGATCGACGCGAGCGCCGCGCGGGCGCCCTCGGGGTCGGACTCGAGTCGCCGCTCGGCAGCCTGCGCGTCCATCTGGAGGCGAATCAGGCGCTGCTGGGGACCGTCGTGGAGGTCGCGTTCGATCCGTCGCAGGGACGTCGATTCTGCCGATGCTGCGGCACGTCCGGCGTCCTTGAGTCGGTTGACCTCTGCGCTCAGGCGTGCGGCCTCGGTGGATCCCAGGAGTGCCTTGCCTGCCGTCAGGTGCAGCGAGGCCAGCGCGTGAATGACCCAAGGCAGCGAGGCGAGGAAGATCACGCCAATGATGAACTGTCCGGCGGGAGAGTTGAGCCACTCCAGGATGAGCACGTCCGTCGGGGGGTTCTCGGGAAGTGCCCAGTGCCAGGCGTACACCGTGATGCCTGCGGCGGCGGTCACGGTCCACGCGAGGGCGATGCTCCACGTGGCGACCGTCAAGGGGAACGTGGCGACCGCGTGCAGGAGGTCTCGCCACCGTTGCGGGTCACGGAAGGTGGCGAGCATGTGGCGGATGGCCCCCGCATCGGCCGGGTGAGACGCATAGAGGCCATGGACCTCGCCGTCGCCCAGGGCGCTCAGGCGGGTGCGCTCGAGTTGTGCGAAGCCGCGCGCGGTGCCCAGGGTGGCGGCACCGAGGGGCAGGCCCACCCACACTACGAGCGTGCCCAGCGACAGAGCGGCGAGGGTCACGAGCGTGACGAACGCGGCGAGCGCGATGGGCAGTGAGAGCAGCAGATAGCCCAGTTCGCGCCCGAGCCGAGTCAGGGTGCGGGCGAGGTAGGGGCGGTCATCGCGTACAGGCGCGGTGGCGGTGGGGGCGGAGGTGTTCATGGTGGTAGTGGTCATGATTCCATCGAACCGGCGGCGGCGAGAAGGGACACTGGTGCGCTCCGCCATGGTGGGGTGGGGTTTTCCCCCGTCCTGCACACCGGGCGCTGCTGGGGCACACTGGCCGCATGGGGGATGCACCGATGGATCCTGCCGAATACGGCCGTGTCATCGACGTCGACGGCGTCGCAGTGCTGCGGTTTGAAAGGCGCCTGCCGTACGCGCCGCACGAGGTGTGGCGCGCGCTCGTCGAGCCTGATGCGACAGCGGCGTGGGCGTTTCGCATGGAACTCGAGCCGCGACCGGGCGGCACGGTGCGCTTCGATGCGCCGGACACCCCCATCGTGGGCGACGTGATTGCCTGCGATGAGCCGCGGGTGCTCGAGTACGCGTGGGGTGGCCACGAGGGCCACTGGCACGTGTGCTTCATGCTCGACGCTGACGGCGACGGTACGTGGCTCACCTTTGACCACCTCGCGCCGCACCCTCATTCGCCCGACTTCGCGGCCGGATGGCACTGGCACCTGGACCGGCTCGGGGAGCTCCTTGAGGGCGGGACGCCTGCGGCGGTGTACTCCGACGAGCACTTTGAGGAACTGCAGCGGCTGTACTCGCGCGGCGAGGGCTGACGGTGGGAGATCTGTTGACACCCGCATCGGCCCGGCGTAATGTACAACCAAATGGTTGTACGACACTCCACGGAGCTCACCGACGACGAGGTGGACCGGATCTTCCGGGCACTCGCCGACGCCACGCGCCGCGACATCGTCAGACGTACCCTCGAAGCAGAGGCGTCCGTCTCCGACCTTGCCGGCGCCTACCACATGTCCTTCGCGGCGGTGCAAAAGCACGTCGCGGTGTTGGAGGGAGCGGGTCTCGTGACCAAGCATCCCCACGGCCGTGAGCGCATTGTTCGCGGCAACCCTGAGGCGATCCGGCGCGCGCAGGCGCTGCTGGACCGCTACGAGCAAATCTGGCGTGCGCGCATCGACCGGCTTGACGCGCTGCTCGCCGCTGACGAGTAGCACCCCTCACGAAAGGTCCCCATCATGCCAATCACCTCTGTGTCGAAGGACCCCGAGTCCCTCACGATGACCGTGGTCGCCGAGTTCGACGCCACCCGCGAACGCCTGTGGGAGGCGTACACCGATCCGCGCCAGATCGAGAAGTTCTGGGGCCCCGTCGAGTGGCCAGCGACCTTTACCCGCCACGACGTGTTCCCCGGCGGCCGGTCGCACTATTACATGACGGGGCCCGACGGCCAGCAGTCCGGGGGAGTGTGGGAGTTCCTGGCCGTGGACCCCGGGCACTCCTTCGAGGTCCGCGACGCCTTTGCCGACGGCGAAGGCAACGAGAACACGGACATGCCCAGCATGCGCATGACCTTCGTGTTCGAAGAGCGCGAGGGCGGCTCGCGAATGACCACCACCACGTGGTTCGGATCGGCCGAGCAACTCGAGCAGCTCCTCGCGATGGGCATGGAAGAGGGCATGGCCTCCGCCATGAGCCAGATCGATGACGTGCTCGCGGACCTTGCCTCGTTCGCGGCGGGCAAGGGGGCGGACTTGCAGGTCCTGTCCGACACCCAGATCCGCGTCTCGCGCGTGATCCGCGGATCCGTCGAGCAGGTGTGGCGCGCCCACCACGAGCCCGAGCTGCTCAAGCGGTGGCTGCTGGGTCCCGACGGCTGGACCATGACCGTGGCGGAGCCTGCGGTGTCCGTGGGCGACACGTTCCGACAGGAGTGGGCGCCCAACGAAGGCGTCGAGGGCGAGCCGTTCGGCTTCACCGGCGAGTTGCTCGAGGTCGACGCGCCGTTCCGCGAGGTCACGACCGAGCAGATGATCGGCATCGAGGGAGAGCCGAGCATCAACGAGCTCACGCTGACCCCCCACACCGATGGCGCCCTGCTGACGCTCGTCATCACCTACCCGAGTTCCGAGGTACGCGACATGGTCGTCAGCACCGGCATGGTCGATGGCATGGAGGCCTCGTACGCCCGGCTTGAGCGCGAGGTGCTCGCGTGAGCGCGCCCACCACGGCCGCCGGCAACCCTCGGGTGCCGGCGCCCGTGATCGAGCCCGGCGCCAAGCTCGCTGGCCCCAAGTCGTACTTCCCCAACATCGAGGCCAAGTACGGCAAGCCCATGCAGGAGTGGCTCGACCTGGTCGCCGACGAACTCGCGGCCGGCAAGGCGCACATGGAAGTCGTGGGCGTACTCAAAGAGGCGCACGGCATGGGCCACGGCCACGCCAACGCGGTGGTCCACTACACGAAGTCCCACCTGCAATAGCCCGCCCTGCCTGGCCCCAATCTCCCGCCTGGCCCCTCCCCGTCCCGCCCACTCCCTGGAGGCAAGTGAGGTCCACGGATCGCCGCCCATCCGCCCTTCGAGGCAAGTGATGCTCACAGAAGTGGGCGTATGCTGGCCTCGTTGCACTCCCGGCCGTGAGGACACTCCGTTGAAGATCTAGGTTCGCCAGACGCTCAGTCTGGCCACGCGCATCTGTAGCCACCAGACGATTTGCGAGAACCTATGCCTGCCCTGTCCTTTTCCCACCTCACTTTTTGCTGGCCCGACGGCACCCCTGTGTTCGGCGACATTACGGGCGCCATCGACTCAGGCCTGTCCGCCCTCGTGGGGGCCAACGGCGTGGGCAAGTCCACGCTGTTGAAGCTCCTCGCGGGTGAACTCGCCCCCGACTCCGGCGCCATCACCCGTCCGCCCCGCCTCGCGTACGTACCTCAGGACGTCGCGCTTGACCCGTCTGCCAGGGCCGATGCGGCCATGGGGCTCGCGCTCATTCGCGCCGCCATCCGCGCGGTCGAGTCGGGCGACGTCGATCAGCGTCACTTCGACGTGATCGGCGATGATTGGGACGCTCAGGAGCGGGCTGCCGCGACCCTTGCGTCGCTGGGTTTGCCTCCCGACACCCTCGACCGCACGGTGGGTGAGTTATCGGGAGGTGAGATGACCAGGCTCGCGCTCGCGGCCGCCTTGCATGCCCGTCCCGACGTGCTGCTGCTCGACGAACCCACCAACAACCTCGACGGCCAGGCCGCACAGCAGGTCCTCGACGCCCTCGTGGCCCGCTCCGGCGCGACGCTCGTGGTCTCTCACGACCGCAGGGTGCTCGAGCGCGTGTCCGCGATTGGCGAACTGAGGCGCGGATCGCTGCGCTGGTTCGGCGGCGCGATCGACGCCTACGAGGACGCCCTCGCGGGAGAACGAGCCGCCGCGGAGCAAGCCGTGCGCACCGCGAAGTCCGATGTCGCGCGCCAGCATCGCGAGCTGCGTACCTACGTTGAGGGTGCCGCGCGGCGCTCCAAGGTAGGTGCGGCCAAAGCAGAGAGCATGCCCAAGATCCTCGCCAATGCCCGCAAGCGTCAGGCCCAGGTCACGCTGGGTCGCGTGAGGGGGATGCACGAGGACCGTCTGGCCGATGCGCGAGAGAGCCTCCAGCGCGCCGAGGACGCGGCCGACCGGGACCGCGAGATCCGCGTGCTGCTGCCCGACACCGACGTGCCGGGCCGGCGGGACGTGCTCGCGCTCGACCGATGCGTCTTGGCGACCGGCACAGAGGTGACGGCGAGTATCCAAGGCCCCGAGCGCATCGTCCTGGCGGGGCGTAATGGTGCGGGCAAGACGACACTGCTGCGCACCGTGCTGGGCGACCTTGCACCCCAGTCTGGGACGGTGGACTTGCGGGTGCCGACGGGATACCTACCGCAACGGCTCGACGTGCTCGACCCTCGCCTCACGGTGGTCGACAACGTGCGGGCCCGCGCCGCCGACGTGAGCCCGCACGAGGTGCGCGAGGCGCTCGCACGGTTCCTCTTCCGCGGTGCCGCAGGGGACGCGCTCGCGGCGCAGTTGTCGGGCGGCGAACGACTGCGGGCGGCGCTCGCGGCGGTGCTCCTGGCGCGGCCGGCCCCGCAGTTGCTGCTGCTCGACGAGCCGACCAACAATCTCGATTTCGCCTCTCGCGCGCATCTGATCGAGGCGCTCGAGGACTATCGAGGCGCGCTGATTGTCGTCAGTCATGACGCGGCCTTTGTCGAGGAGCTAAGGGTCCAGCGGGTGTGGGAGATGGGCCCGGACGGCCTGGTGGATCGCGCCCTGTGACGGATGGTGCGCCACCCAGCAACACGACCGCTTGACACTCCCCCGGGGGCAGAGACCAGCATCGGCTGTATGAGTGAAAGCCTGTACGGCATTGGCGAGTTCGCGGCCCTCACGCGGCTGTCGATCAAGGCCCTGCGTCACTACGACGAACACGGGATCCTCGCGCCCGCGTTCGTCGACCCGGTGACGGGGTACAGGCGGTATACGTCAGATCAGATCGGGCGCGCGACGCTTATTGGCGACCTGCGGAGGGTGGACGTGCCGCTCGTCACCATTGCGAGCATCCTTGACGCGTCACCGTCCGAGGCCGTCGAGATCTATCAAGAGTGGTGGTCGCGCGAGGAACGCCGCCACACCAGCCGTCGCGGCATCGGCCGCTACGTGACAGCGCGCCTGCGCAGAGAGGGGCAGCCGCCCATGGACATTCAGACCCGCACCGTGCCCGAGCGCAAGCTCGCGGTCATCGCCGCCGAGCTCTTCCAACCCGAGCTCGATTCCTTCATCATGCGAGCGTTCCACGACCTCTTCCAGTGGGCCGAGCGCCATCCTGGGTTGCGCGACCAGACCACCACCCCCGACAGTCCGACCTACGTGATCTTCCATGGACCCGTCACCCCTGATCAGAGTGCGCGGGTGGAGGTCTGCATCGTCATCGACGGGCCCGCCGAGCCCGAAGGCGACATCACGCTGAGGCTCGAAGCGGCACACGAGGAGGCCTACGTCGAGGTCACGCGCGCCGGCCTGCAGTTCCCGGACATCCTTGCCGCCTACGACGCCGTGGCCATGTGGGTGACCCAGCACGGCACGGTGCTTGAGGGCATGCCGTCGCGGGAGGTGTATTTCGCCGATGTGCTCGCCGCCGGGATGGACGACGTGGTGGCCTCGGTGGCGTATCCCTTCGCGCGGGGGTGAGGGCCGCGGCCCGGTCACCGTTTGGGCAGCAGCTCTAGTGGGCGGCGCCAAGCTCAACCAGCAGGACTCCGCCCATGATGAGAATGAGCCCGAGGCTCATGACCCATGTCAGTGGTTCTTCGAAGAAGATGCGGCTCAGGATGGCAGTGAGAGCGACGCCGGCCGCAGTCCAGATGCCGTAGGCGACGCCGAGCGCGACACCTTCGGCGAGGACGA
The DNA here is from genome assembly GCF_047975725.1 of Demequina sp. Taxonomy (GTDB): domain Bacteria; phylum Actinomycetota; class Actinomycetes; order Actinomycetales; family Demequinaceae; genus Demequina. The sequence goes on along the minus strand of NZ_JBKEED010000010.1, from coordinate 1,027 downwards.
CGGAGAGCATGGTGAAGGCGAACGTATAGCCGCCTGCGACGGCGAACCACCAGAGCTTGCGTCCGGAGGTTGCCATGCGTAGCGAGAGGGTCGCAGTGACCTCGGTGACGATCGCGGCGACCAGGCAGGTGAGGGCAAGGGAGGTCACAGCGTGGCCTGCGCGTTCTTGCGGGCGGCCTGAGAGCCGAGTTCGACAAGGAGCACGCCGACCATGATCACGGCGATGCCGATGCCCATCAGCAGGGTGAGGGGTTCGTCAAAGATGATGAGGGACATGATCGCGGTGAGTGCGACGCCGCTCGCGCCCCAGATGCCGTATGCGACGCCCAGGTTCATGCCGTGGCGCAGCGACATGGACAGTGCGGAAAACGAGCCGAGGTAGCCAGCGGCCACGGGGACGTACAGCCACGTGGCGTCGAGGGCACCCTTCAGGCACAGGGAGGCGGTCACTTCCAACCCGATGGCGAGCGCGAGGTACAGCCAGTGGGTCATGAGCGCGAGTCCTCGGGGAGCAAAGACCGGGCGACATCGACGACGGCGGCGCGTTGCGAGTCGTCGAGCGGGAGCATGTCAAGGCAGCGGTCGAACCAAGCGCCGTCCGCGATCAGCCGTGCCGCGACAATGTGCGGGTGGTCTGATTGACCGAACCAGGAGTCCATGCGCTCGGTCCACTGAAGAGTGAGCTTGTCGCGCAGGCGGAGGTCCGCCATGAGGGCGAGGTCGGCGGGGTCCAAGTCGCCCATGAGCGCGTACTCGATGTAGGCATGCAGCCGGCCGATCGGGTCGGCATTGGCCCCCGCGCGCTCGGTGAGGTCGGCTTCCCATTTTTCGAGCAGATGGTCCAGCACCGCAACGCTCAAGCGTTCTTTGGTGGGGAAGTGGTGAACCACTCCCGGCTTGGTCAGCCCGGATGCGCGGGCCACGGCGTCGAGCGTCAGCGCTTCGCCTGCGCGAAGGACATTGAGCGCGGCATCGAGGATTTCTGGTTTGGTCGCCACTGAAGAAACCTACCATACGGATGGTAGGT